>CAWGTR010000008.1:0-286958 GCA_963825545.1 uncultured Chloroflexia bacterium
CTGGCAGACGAGGGGTCGGAGCGCCGGCTGCTCGATCCTCCGGGGCGTCGACGACGACCGGAGCCGAAGCCGCAGCGACAGCCGTCGCCTGTCGGCCGCGGGTTCCGTCGGCGCCGTCGATCAGCGCGAGCTCGAGCTGGAACCGCAGGCCGCCGACGCCCTGGCGGCTCGGGTCGATTGCCGCGATCCGCCGCGCGGCGGCGGTCAGGCGATCAACCGACGGACCGACCGCCGCGGCGGGTCGCCCGAGCGCGGTCGACAACGACTCGCGCAGCGCGACAACGAGCTGGTCGAGGAAGGCACCGAGATCCCGGCCGGCGGCCTCGAGGTCGTCGAGGACGGCGATCCCGGTCAGGACGTCCCCGTCGACGAGCGCGCCGAGGAACCGTTCGATGACCTCGCTGTCGACGAGCCCGAGCAGGTCGCGGACCGCGTCGACCGACAGCCGCTCGGAGCTCGAGGCGAGGAGCTGGTCGAGCATCGATTCGGCATCGCGCATGCCGCCGGCGGCCTGGCGCGCGACGAGCGCGACCGCCTCCGGATCGGCCGCCCGTCCGTCGGCCTCGAGGATCGTCGCCAGCTTGCCCTCGATCTGGGGCACGGTCAGCCGGCGGAACTCGAAGCGCTGGACGCGCGACAGGACGGCGGGCCGGATCTGGGACGCATCGGTGGTGCAGAAGATGAACGCGACGTGGTCGGGCGGTTCCTCGAGCGTCCGGAGCAGGACGTCCCAGCCCTGGGTGATCCGCTGGACCTCGTCGATGATGTACACCTTCCGGCGCAGGTCGGAGGGGGCGGTCCAGGTCCGCTCGAGGAGCTCGCGCATGTCGTCGACCTTGTTGTTCGTGGCCGCGTCGAGCTCCACGACGTCGAGCGCCCGGCCCTCCCGGATCGCGACGCAGGCGGCGCACGTGTCGCACGGATCGCCGTCCTGGAGGTTCGTACAGTTGAGCGCCTTCGCGACGATCCGGGCCATCGAGGTCTTGCCCGTCCCGCGTGGCCCGACGAACAGCAGCGCGTGGGCGACCTGACCTGTCCGCACCGCATTGCGGAGCGTCGCGACGACCGCGTCCTGGCCGACGATCCGGCTGAACGTCTGGGCGCGCCAGCGACGGTACAGGGCGAGGTGCGGGCCGTTGGGTTCGGCGCCGCCGGGGTTGGGGTCTGGGTTCACGCCACGCTCGGATCCGGCTCGGAGGTCATTGCGCCGTGCACCCCCCGTCGATCGGACGCTCCCGCGCCCACGCATCTCGAGCGGCTCGGACCAGGCCGTTCCGCGGCACCCGGCGAAGATCGCTTAGTGCTGCTTCCTTCCGGACCTGACACGGTTCACGAGTCGCCGCTGCGCGGGACCCGGCCCTCAACGTCGCTCGTGACGGCGGCTTTCGAGAACGGAGACCTCGGGAGGGGATTCAGCCCTGCTGGAGCGGATTGCAGGTACAGGGCACCGCTAGTTCCCCGCCTAGCACGGCCCGAGAAGTCTACCGCGGATCGGTCCCCGGCCGGGTTGGCATGAAGAGGTACGGGAACCCGCCACTCTCAGCGAGCAACCGGCACTCGCCCACCGAGGCGCGAGGCCGCGAGGCCAAACGCCCCGAGGTTTCAAAGGCGGACCTCCGCGACGCCATTGGCCCGAGGTTGCGAGGCCATCGCACCGAGATTCTGAGGCGTGTGGCGGAGAGGGCGGGATTCGAACCCGCGACAGGTTTCCCTGTACCGCATTTCCAGTGCGGCGCCCTAGGCCACTAGGCGACCTCTCCGCAGGCAATCAGGTCGCGCCCTGGGGCGCGACCGGCCGAGTTGGCAACCTCAACGCTCAACCGATACGCGCTCTCCGAAGTCCGAGGCGGAGCTCCGCGACGCCATCGGCCTGAGGATTTGGCGGAGAGGGCGGGATTCGAACCCGCGGTGCTTTCGCACACCGCTTTTCGAGAGCGGCACCATCAACCACTCGGACACCTCTCCGCGCGAGAGGATACCAGAGGAGCCCCGGCCGACCCGCCGGGCCGATGGTCCCGGCTCAGCCCGGCGAACGGGCCGAAACGGCGGCGATCGAGCGCTCGACGAGCTCCTCGGCCTCGCCGCGGCGGATCCCGCTGACGACCTGGAGTCGCCGGGCGAGGGCGGGATGCTGGGCCAGCTGGAGCACGGTCCCGGCGGCGCCGTCGGCGCGGTTGGGGACAGCGTAGACGAGCTCCGTCACGTCGCTTGCCAGGAGCGCCCCGACGCACATCGCGCACGGCTCGAGGGTGGCGAAGACGGTCACGTCGCCGAGCTGGACAGTTCCGAGCCGGCGGGCCGCCTCACGGAGCGCCACGAGCACCGCGTGGGCGGTCGGGTCGTTCGTCTCGCGGACGCGGTCGTGGGCCCGGGCGACCATCGCGTCGTTGACGACGGCGACCGCCGCGTTCGGCTGCTCGCCGCGCTCGGCCGCCAGCCGGGCCTCCGCGAGCGCCTCGCCCATGAACAGCTCGTAGTTCATGGACCGATCATACAGGCCCCCTGTCGACCGGCCGCGGTCGGGCTAGGATTCGGACGAACGACGAGCGTGGCAGGAGGAGACCGACACGATGGCCCGGACCCGCAGGATCGGCGTTCTCACCGGAGGCGGTGACGTCCCCGGCCTGAACTCGGTGATCAAGAGCGTCGTGTACCGCTCGACGGAGCTCGGCTACGACGTCGTCGGGATCCGCCGCGGCTGGGAGGGCCTGACCCACATGCGGCTCGGCCCTGAGCTCGACCACGACTACCTGCGCCACCTGGACCGGATCAACACCCGAACGATCGACCGGACCGGCGGGACGTGGCTCCACACGTCGCGGACGAACCCGCGCAAGATGCAGGTCAAGAGCCTGCCGCCATGGCTGCCCCCGGAGCGGGCTGCCGGCTACCTCGTCGCCGACGACCTGTACGACCTGACCCCGCTCGTCCTCGAGCACATCGCGTCGCTCGGTCTCGACTACCTCGTCGCGATCGGCGGCGACGACACGCTCAGCTTCGCCGAGGTGCTCGCCTCGAATGGGATCGCCCTCGTGGCGATCCCCAAGACGATGGACAACGACGTCCAGGGCACCGAATACTGCATCGGCTTCTCGTCGGCGATCACTCGGGCCAAGGAGCTCATCAATCGCCAGCGGACGACGCTCGGCTCGCACGAGCGGATCGGCGTCTTCCGGATCTTCGGGCGCGACGCCGGGTTCTCCGCCCTGTTCACGGCCTACGTGACGTCCGGGCGCTGCCTGATCCCCGAGGCGCCGTTCGACCTGGAGCGGCTGACCTCGATCCTGGCCGAGGACCACCGGCTCAATCCGAGCCGCTACGCGTTCGTGATCGCGGCCGAGGGAGCGATGTGGGAGGGCGGCTCGCTCGCCGAGTACGGCGAGGCCGACGCGTTCGGCCACCGCCACAAGGTCAACGTCGGGGAGGCGCTCGCGGCGGAGATCCGCGCGCGGACCGGGATCGAGACGGTCTCGAGCGAGCTCACCTACGACCTGCGCAGCGGCGAGGCCGACTCGCTCGACCAGATGGTCGCGATGACCTTCGCGAACGTCGCGATGGACCTCATCGCCGACGGCCAGCACGGCCGGATGGTCGCGATCCGCGACGGCCACTACGCCCACACGACGCTGCCCGATCCGAGCCTCGGGCCACGGACCGTCGACGTCGCCCGGCTGTACGACACCGAGCGGTTCCGGCCGACCTACTCGGGCAAGCTCGGCGAGCCGCTCCTCCTGCTCGGGACCCCGGCGCCGGCGCTCGCCTGACCGGCAGCGAGTCGAATCCGGCGCTTCGCCTGGCCCGGCGCTCCGCGCGCTCGCCCCGGCTCAGGCCGGCAGCCCGGAGCCCGCCCGGATCGCCCGCGCGACCGCCGAGATGTCGTCTTCGCCGTGGCCGTCGGCGACGAGCGACCGCTCGATCGCCGCGCACAGGCTCGTGACCGGGAGATCGGCGCCGAGCTCGCCGGCCAGGCCGAGGGCGATGATGAGATCCTTGAGATGGAGCGCGACCTTAAATCCAAGCGGGTAGTCGTTCGCCAGCATCCGGCCGCTCCGGTTGGCCAGCACCCAGCTCTGCGCCGCGCCGCCGGACAGGGCTCCGACCACCTGCTCGACGTCGAGGCCCGCCTTGAGCGCGAGGACGATCCCCTCGGCCACGCCCAGGTAGGTCCCGGCGAGAATCACCTGGTTGACCGCCTTGACCGCCTGGCCGGCCCCGACCGGCCCGACGTGAGTGATCGTCTTGCCGAGGACCTCGAGGATCGGACGTGCCCGCTCGACGTCGGACGCCGCGCCGCCGACGAAGATCGTGAGCGTGGCCTTCTGCGCGCCCTCCGAGCCGCCCGAAACGGGGGCGTCGACGAAGCCGATGCCCGCTCCGACGAGCCGCTCGGCGATCTGTCGCGTGGCGCCGGGGGCGATCGTCGAGCAATCGATCACGAGGCTGCCTTCCCGGGCCGCGCCGGCGACGCCCGTCGGCCCGAGGAGGACGGCTTCGACGTCCGGCGTGTCGGACACGCAGACGACGACCACGTCGCTCGTCGCGGCGAGCCGCGCCGGATCGGGCGCCTCCACGGCGCCGAGGCCGAGCAACTCGGCTGCCCGGCCCGGCGTGCGGTTCCAGACGGTCAGCGGATAACCGGCCCGCGCGAGGTGGCCGGCCATCGCCGATCCCATGGTCCCGAGCCCGATGAAGCCGATCCGTTCCACTGCGACCTCACTCTCCCGACGTCCGAACGTTGACCGAGCGATGACGCAGCGGAGACGCGCCGTTCACCGGCCGAGCCGAGTCTGCACCCATGGTCGCATCCACGCTGACCGGCGAGCGAGCTCGACGGACCGTCCCCGGTGGGGGGCCGCGGCGGACGACGATCGGCGGCGGGTGGATCGGGAGCGCCTCCCGGGCCGGACTGGGGGCCGGGCCGGCGGCCCGATCCACCCACGCCCTCGCCGGCGGTGCGGCCATCTTCTGGGACGTCCGGGCCGAGCGCCCGTCGACGTGGCGCCGCAAGGCCTTCCGGCGCTGGGTCGAGCTGATCCGGGGTCACCTTGCACCGATCCGGAGCCTCGAGGCGCTCGCCAAATCGTTCGCCCGCGAGGCCGCCCACCCGGTCGCGAGCGCCGATGGTCCTGATCTGCGCGATCGGCTCGCGGCGTCGCCGCTGCTCGCGGCCTACGTCGTGCGCTGGCTCGAGCTGCGCAACGGCGAACCGCTCGACGCCTGGCGCTCGATCGCCGGCTGACCGGTCCGCCGTCGGCGCGTCGCCGGGCCGGCCACGTCAGGAGGCGCCACTCAGCGATTTCGAGACCCCGATGGCTTTGCCGAGGCCATCGACGGCACGCAGCGCGAACCACGGTCCTGGATCGGTCGTGCCGATCGCCGTCTCGAAGCCCGAACGCGGCTCGCGTCCGACCCGCCGCAGGTCCGCCTCGCGTGGCCCGGCGAGGAGCTCCCAGGCCGCGACGTCCGTCGAGCCGTTCCACGAGCCGTAGGCCGTCGAGGCCCCGGCCCCGGCCGGCACGACGGCGAGCGCCGGCCGGTCGGACGGCCGGCCGAGCCACGGGAACCGGAAGCAGCGGTACGACTGCTTCGAACCCGGGAAGCTCGCATCCTCGACGATCCCGCCGTCCGGATCGAACTCGGTGTAGGCGCCGGCGCTCCCCCAGCCGACGAATACATGGCCGTCGGGCAGGTGCTGCAGATTGCCCTGGCTGCCGACGAGCAACGGCGTCGGGTGGCGATACTCGCGCTCGAGGGTGGCGGTCATCGCGGTCTCGTCGAGCCGGAGGACGATCGCCCGGGCGGGCGTCGGCGAGCGCTCGTCGTCGAAGATCGTGAGGGTCCCGTCGTCCTGCCGCCGCGCATCGTGCTGCCAGGCGAACGCCGCGCCGACGCCGAGCGCGAAGTCGCTGCGCCGGCCGCCCAGGCGCCAGCGGATCGCGCCGGTCGAGCGGTCGACCTTGTAGACGGTGCCGGTGTTCCGCGCCGAGATGAGCAGATGACCGTCGTGGTCGACATCGATCGAGTTCGCGTGGACGTAGTCGAAGACCGCACCCCCGTCGGTCGGCGGGGTGGCCAACGTCTCGGAGAGATCCACGTGATCGACTGTGTGCCAGGCGAACTGGAGCAACCCCGTGGCGATGTCGATCTCCTGGGCGACGCAGTCCCAGACCGGCCAGGGGGGCAGGCTGGTGCTCGCGGCGACCGGCGCGGCCACCTGGCCCCCGGCCAGCAGGAGGGCCGTCCCGGCGGGCGTGATCAGGAACTCGTGCAGGTCCCCGTTCAGGCCGTCGCCGCCCTTCACGCGGGCGACCTCCCGATAGGCCGCGTCCGCGATCACGTAGTCGCCGTCGCCGAGCCCGCCGTTGAGGGTGCCCTCCCACCAGCTGATCACGGGCTGCCCGCGGTAGGCCGACACCCGGAAGTTGGTCGAGCTCTGCTTCCCGTCGGGTCGGATCCAGCGGGCTCGCCCGCGTCGTCGACGATCAGCGGTCCGTCCGGCGCCAGGCCGTTGTTCGGTGTCAGGAAGATGAGTCCGGGCGCGGTGGCGCCGGTTTGGCGTGCGACGTCGATGACCGGTGCGCTCAGATCGGGCCGCGACCGGTAGTGGCGCCGGATCGGCGGCGGCGGCGAGGCCGGGCATCGAGCGGACCTGCGACCGGTCGCGTGGCCGTCGGCGCACGGCCCGAGCGGAGCCAGCCGGCGACGCCGACGGTCGCCGCTCCGGCGGCCACGACGAGCCCGGTCTTGAGGAACCGTCGTCGGGTCCAGCACGGGGTCGGGGTCGAAGCTCGGCGGGACGATAGGAGGCACGCCGCGCCATGCTGACCCCGACGTCATGAGAGCGTCCTGAGAGCGAGCCAGCCACGGCCCCGAGCGGCGTTGAGGGTCGGCGAGGGTGCCGGGATCCCGCCGGGTGGCTAGCTCGTCGGCTGGTCGGTGCCGGACGGCGGCGGTTCGGAGGACGGTTCCGTCGAGGTCTCGGCTGGCGCCTCGCCCGACGTGTCCGCTGTGGTCTCGGCCGCCGTGCCCGCGGCCAGCGCCGCCGAACCAGCCGGCGGCGATGTCCGGGACTGGCTCCACAGGTAGAAGCCGATCCCGCCGACGATCAGCGCAATGACGATCAGGAGCAACCCGGGACCCGTATCGCTCGGTCCGGTCTCCTCGGTCAGACCGGCGCCGGGGCTTGGAGCGGGCGCGGCCACGGGCGTGACGACCACCTGCACGTCTGCGATGGGGTTGCCCTTGGTGATGACCGGCACCCCGGTGTCGTTCTCCCACGTCTGCGCGCCGTCGACGACCTCGCCGGTGACCACGTAGTCAGCGGCCGGTTCGATCGTGTCGAGCGAGAATGGGATCGAGAACGCCGCGGGCAGGCCCGATCCGACCGGGTTCATGTCCATCCCGAGCGACTCGCCCGACGACGGATCAACCAGGACGGCGACCGAGTACGCCTGCGCCGACGCGGTCACGCCGACGCCGGTGATGCTCCCCGACACGGCGCCCTTGACCAGGTCCGGGCGGTAGGCGAGCACGAGGGCCAGCTCGGAGGTCGGCGCCCCGTTTGTGATGACCTTGGTGCCCTTGGCCGTGGCCCAGGCGGTGTCCGCGTCGACGATCCCGGCCTGGACGGTATAGGTGGCCTTCGGGTCGATCGCAGCCGACTCGTAGACCAGCCGGAAGGCGATCGGCGTCGCGCCTGGCTGACGGATGATCTGGGTCGCGACGATCGAGCCCTGGTCGGGGGTCGCGGTCCCGGCGACCAGCACCACGACGGCCACGGCGTCCTTCGACAGCTCGTGCGGCTCGGCGTAGTCGAGCGTCCCGGTGAGCGCGCCGTTGACCGGCGTGGCGGTCGGACCCGCCGGCGTCGGGCTGGGGCTCGGCGAGACCGACGGGCTCGGGGTCGGGCTGGCGGTCGGTGTCGGCGTCGGGGTGGGGGTCGGTGTCGGCGTCGGGCTGGCGGTCGGGCTCGGCGTCGGCGTGGGACTTGGGCTCGGCGTCGGGCTCGGCGTGGGACTTGGGCTCGGGGTCGGGCTCGGCGTGGGACTTGGGCTCGGCGTCGGGCTCGGCGTGGGCGATGGGCTCGGCTCCGGCGTGGGCTTGGCGGTCGGCTTCGGCGTTGGCTTGGCCGTCGGCGACGGCGTGGGCTTCGGGGTCGGCCGGGCGGTCGGACTCGGCGACGGCTGTGGCGTCGGGGTCGGTGCGGCCGTCGGGAAGGGCGACGTGACCGGCAGCGATGCTGGCGCCACCACGACGGGGACGCTGATGTTCGCCACCGGCGTGCCGCCCTGGATGGCCGCGGCGCCGGCACGGTTCTCCCAGACCTGGCTTCCGTCGACGATCGCCGCCTTCATGACGTACGTCGCGGCGGGGTCGACGACCGACGGGTCGAACCCGACCGAGAAGGCGACCGGCGCCTGGCCGGGCGCGACGATGACCTGGCGGGCGACGAGCGTGCCGGTCTGCTGCTTGATCAACGCCGCGATCTCGACCGCGCCGGGGCCGAGTGCCGACGGATCGCTCTTCGTGATCGTCCCGGTCAGCGTGGACGGCGACGCGGCGACCGCCGTCAGCGCCACCGGGACCCCGGACGTCGGGCCGCCGGTGACGACCGGGACGTCCTGTGGGTTCTGCCAGCTGCTCGAGCCGGCCACGAGGGTCGCGAAGAGGCCGTACGCGTGCTTCGCGTCGATCCGCGCGGGATCGTACGGGACGCTGAATGGGACCGGCGTGACCGTGACGCCGTCGATCCGCTGCTCGCCGACGATCGCCCCGGCGTCCGGGGCGGCGGCGAGGTCGACGAGCGTGACCACGGCCACGGCCCCGCTGCCGAGCGTCGGCTGCTGCTTAAAGGTGAGCGTGCCGCTGACGTTGGCGGTCGCCGACAGGGCAGGCAGGGCGACGGTGGCGGCGAGCATCGCCACGACGAGGGCGGCGATCGACGACCGCCGGACGGCGGTCCTCCGAGACGACGTCACGATCTCTCCCTCGATCGGCTGGGCGCGCCGGGGGATTGTACCTCCCGAGGCCGGGCCTGCCGGTCGGTGGGCGGCGCGGCAAGGCCCGGGCGGTCAGCTGACGAACGGCGTCGCCTGGGTGTTGGAGATCGCCCCGAACAGGGCGGCAGCGGTGCCGAACGCAAGCAGCAGACGCGCTATGCTCGGTCGCCGCCGGTCGAGGAGATCCGCGACGGCGACGACGAAGACGATCAGCCCGATCTTGACGGCCAGCCCGAGGAGCGGCTCCGCGAGCAACAACGCGGCGATCGGGTTCAGCTCGCGGTTGGCCTGCAGCGCGGTGGCCAGGTCGGCGAGCTCGGAGGCGGCGAAGATGGCGGCCGCCACGCCGAACGGGAACGCCGCGACCCGGTCCAGCACGTTCGGCTCCTCGACTCCAGGATGACGTCGGTGGCCGCGATCATCGCATGCCTCGCGCCACCGGACCTGCCGCTCAGCCGGCGATCGCCTGGAGTCCGACCAGCCCCATGATCAGCAGCCCGCCGACGAGGAGCGAGTCGATCCCGAGGCGGAGGATGCGGCGCTGCGGCCGGATCACGACGGCCGCAGCGTAGACCATCGTCATGATGATCCCGAGCGTCCCCAGCCAGGCGTTTCCGATCCCGGCCTCCGGGAGGACGGGCCGGCCGGCGAGCAGGTCGGCCAGGAGGAAGATGCATAGCTGGAAGGCGTTGCCACCGAAGATGTCGCCCATCGCCAGCTGGTGGTCGCCGAGGCGGACGGCCTCGATGCCGGTGCTGATCTCGGGCAGCGCGCTGGCGGCGGCGAGGAACGTGGCCCCGAACACGAGCCCATTGATCCCGGCGGCGTCGGCGATTGCGTCGCCGCTCGTCTGGAGGACGGCGCCGGCGACGAGGATGACCGCACTCGCGACGGCGAAGATCGCCACCACCCGGCCGAGCCCGGCCGAGGCGTATGGAACCGGCCGTTCGGGGTGCGGTATGTGGCGATGCTTCCGTCCGGGCCGGCTCCCCGGCATGGTGACCGTCCAGGGCTCCTCATTGCGAACGCGATTCAGCACGCCGATCCCGGCCAGCCAGACGACGACGATCCCGATCGACGCCGGGCTCACCCCGGCGATCGCCACTGAAGGCGGCAACAGCGTCCCGAGGAGCATCACCCCGACGACCAGGATCACCAGTGAGCCCTCGAGGACCGGGAGCAGCGACCCGACGAGGTAGGTCAGGGGGTGGACGTCGCTCACCGCCGCGTCGCACAGGATGAGGACCGCGGTCTGGATGGCGATCCCGCCGATGAGGTTCCCGGCGGCGACGTCGAGGTGTCCCTGGATCACCGCCGAGACCGTGATCGCGATCTCGGGCAGGCTCCCCGCGACCGCTAGGAGGACGGTCCCGCCGAGCGCCGAACCCAGATGCAGCCGATCGTCGAGCGCCTCGGTCGTGCGCGACAGCCAGATCCCGGCGATCCAGGTGGCCGCTCCGGCGGCGACGAAGACGGCAGCCAGGGCCGGCATGGTGAGGGTCATCGGCGGGAGGTCATGCGACCCGGCTCGGCACGGAACCAGCGAGACGTCGGTGGCATCGCGTCCCGACGATACGCCAGCCGGGACACTGCGGTCGGGCGACGCGCCGGCACGCCACGCTACGCCGCGTTTGGGACGGGGAGATGGCGCGCCCGGCGAGACTCGAACTCACGGCCTTCAGGTCCGCAACCTGACGCTCTATCCGCTGAGCTACGGGCGCACGCGATGGGTCCGGACGAGGCTGGCGGAGAGGGAGGGATTCGAACCCTCGAAGCAGGTTACCCCACTTGGCGGTTTAGCAAACCGCTGCACTAGGCCTCTATGCGACCTCTCCCCGGACCGGCCGGGATTCTAGCACGGGGTCCCTCGAGCTCCAGCCGCTCCGTTGACACGACCGGGGCGCTCGGCTAGCCTCCATCCACGCATGAACCGCACCTTCTACTTTCGCACCCCGGCATGATCGTTCCCGGAGCCTAGGCCCGGGAGCGCGGGTCGTGCCGGGGAGAGCAGAGGCGAGGACCTCTGCTTTTTTGTTTGTCCCGGCCGGACCCACCAGACGCAGGAAGGACGCGCTCGGATGTTCGTCGTGATGGCCGTCGGCGCCAGCGAGGGCGAGATCAACGCCGTGAAGAGCCACATCCTGGCCGAGGGGCTGACGCCGTATGACCACGAGGGCACCGAGCGCGTCGTGATCGCCGTCGTCGGCGAGATCGGGCCGCGCAAGCCAGTGTTGATGAGCCGGCTCGAGGCGCTGCCCGGCGTTGAGACGGTCACCCCGATCAGCCGTCCGTTCAAGCTGACGTCGCGCGAGTTCCATCCCGAGGACGCCGTCATCCGGGTCCTCGGCGCGACGATCGGCGACGGGTCGCTCACGGTCATGGCCGGACCGTGCTCGATCGAGAGCCGCGATCAGCTGATGGAGACGGCCGACGGCGTGGCCGCCGCCGGCGCGACGATCATCCGCGGCGGCGCCTTCAAGCCGCGGACCAGCCCGTACTCCTTCCAGGGGCTCGGCGTCGAGGGCCTGCGCTACCTGGCCGAGGCCCGCGAGCGGACCGGCCTCCCGGTGATCACCGAGGTGATGGAGCCGAACCAGGTCGACATCGTCGCGGAGTACGCCGACATCCTCCAGGTCGGCACGCGGAACATGCAGAACTACTCGCTGCTCACGGCAGTGGGCCGGATCGCCCGGCCGGTCATGCTCAAGCGCGGCTACGGCGCCACGATCGAGGAGTGGCTGATGAGCGCCGAGTACATCGTCAGCAGCGGCAACCCCAGCGTGATCCTGTGCGAGCGCGGCATCCGGACGTTCGAGACGTACACCCGGAACACGCTCGACCTCGCGGCCATCCCCCTCCTCCACCACCTGACCCACCTGCCGGTGATCGTCGATCCGAGCCACGCCACCGGCAAGCGCTGGCTGATCAAGCCAATGGCCCTTGCCGGCGTGGCGGCCGGCGCGGACGGGGTCATGGTGGAGGTCCATCCGAGGCCGGACGAGGCGCTGTCCGACGGCGAGCAGTCGATCACCCTCGAGCAGTTCGCCGCGCTGATGGCCGCGCTGCTCCCGGTCCACGCCCAGGTGCGCGATCTCCACGGCGATCCGGTCATCAGCGGCGCGGCCCTCAAGGTCGATGGGGCGAGCAAGCATTGACCGGTCACGCCGCGACCCACGCGGCCTTCGACACCGACGGTCCCCCACGCGGGGCCGATGAGCCGGCGGTCGTCCGCCCGGCACGTCGCCTGCGCGGCGAGCCCCGGCTGCCCGGTGACAAGTCGATCAGCCATCGGGCGCTCCTGCTCGCCGCGCTCGCCGAGGGCGAGGGCACGATCGAGGACGCCGGGGACGGCGCGGACGTCCGGACGACCGCGGCGCTGATCGCACGGCTCGGGGTGTCAGTCGAGCGGCAGCCCGGTTCGCCGGGGCGGGTGGGCTACCGGGTCGTCTCCGCTGGTGTCGACGGGCTCGCCGAGGCCGACGGCGTGCTCGACTGCCGGAACTCGGGGACGACGCTTCGCCTGGCCGCCGGGATCCTCGCCGGGCTGCCCGCGACCCACGTCCTCGACGGCGATGAGTCATTGCGGCGCCGCCCGGTCGCTCGTATCATCGAACCGCTGCGCTCGATGGGCGCCGTGCTCCATGCCCGCCGGAACAATTCCCTTCCGCCGCTGACCGTGGTCGGCCGTACCCGACTCCGGGCGATCGACGTCACGACCGCCGTCCCCAGCGCCCAGGTGAAGTCGGCGATCCTGCTGGCGGGGCTCCGGTCCGACGGGCGGACCATCGTTCGCGAGGCGATCGCCACGCGCGATCACACCGAGCGGATGCTCCGGGCGCGCGGGATCGCGGTGGCGTTCGAGGCAGCCGAGGGCGGGCCGGGAGCGGCCTGGAGTGTCGAGGGAGGTGGACGCGTGCGAGCCGTCGCAGAACGGGTCCCGGCGGATGTCTCCGCGGCCGCGTTCTGGCTGGTGGCCGGAGCCATCCACCCGGACGCCGAGCTGACGCTCCGCGACGTGGGGGTCAACCCGACCCGTCGGGCGGCCATCGACCTCCTCCGGCGGATGGGCGCCCGGATCGACGAGGTCGATCGCGGCCGCGGGCCGGGCCCGGCGCCGGACGACGGCGTCGGCGAGCCCCGTGCCGACCTCGTCGTACGCACGAGCGCCCTCGAGGGGATCGACATCTCGCCGGCCGAGGTGGCTGCCGCGATCGACGAGATCCCGGTCCTCTGCCTCGCCGCGACCCAGGCCCGCGGCCGGACGACGATCCGCGGGGTCGCCGAGCTGCGGCACAAGGAATCGGATCGCGTCGCCGGGATCGCCGCCGGGTTGACCGCCCTCGGCGCCCGGATCGCGATGACCGGCGACGACCTCGTCGTCGACGGTCCGACCGCCCTCGTCGGCGCGCCTGTCGAGAGCCGGGACGACCATCGCCTCGCGATGACGTTCGCCGTCGCCGGCCTGATCGCCGCAGGCGAGACGACGATCGATGCCCCGGCCAGCGCCGCGATCTCGGATCCCGGCTTCTTCCGCGAACTCGAAGGGGTGCGGGCATGACGAAGCGCGTGGTCCTGATCGGCCACCCGGTGGCCCACTCGCTGTCCGGGGCGATGCAGCAGGCGGCCTTCGACGAGCGCGGGATCGACGCCGTCTACGAGCTGTGGGACCGTCCGCCGATGGAGCTCGCCGATGCCATCGCCGAGCTCCGCGGCGACGACTTCCTCGGCGCCAACGTGACGATCCCGCACAAGGAGAAGGTCGTCCCGCTGGTGGACCGCCTGACCGACGAGGCGCATGCGACCGGTGCGGTGAACACGATCACGCGCGAGGGCAAGCGGCTCATCGGGCACAACACCGACGTCCCCGGCTTCCGCGTCGCCCTCGACCGGCTGGTCGGCAAGCAGAAGATGCCGCGCCAGGCGGTGGTCCTCGGTGCGGGCGGTGGCGCCCGCGCGGTGGTCTATGGGCTCATCACCGAGGGATTCACCCGGGTCATCGTGTTCAACCGGCACCTCCACCGCGCGGAGGCCATGGTCAAGCACTTCGGCCGCAGCGCCGCCCACATGGACCTCAAGGCGATGCCCTGGCACGAATCGATCATCGAGGCCGAGCTCGCGAAAGCCAAGCTCCTGGTCAACGCCACGTCGATCGGCCTGCACGGCGACGAGACCCCGATCCCGGGCGAGCTCCTGCCGCCCGACCTGCTCGTGCTCGACGTGATCTACCGCCGGACGCGGCTCCTCCGCGATGCGAGCGCGGCCGGCGACACGGTCGCCGACGGCGAGCTGATGCTCCTCCACCAGGGCGCGGCCGCCTTCACCCTGTGGACCGGCCAGACGGCGCCGCTCGAGCTCATGCAGGCCAAGCTCCAGGAGGCCCGGGCGGGCGGCATCGAGTCGGCCGAGGGCGAGCCGACCGGCGCGGCCGCCACCGGCTAGCGTGGGACGGCTCCGCTTCCTGACCGCCGGCGAGTCGCACGGTCGAGCGCTCGGGGTCATCGTCGAGGGGATCCCGGCCGGGCTCGCGCTGACCGCGGATGCGATCGCGGTCGACCTCGCACGCCGGCAGCGCGGGTACGGTCGCGGCGCGCGCCAGGCGATCGAGCACGACCGGGCCGAGATCCTTGCCGGCGTCCGGCACGGGACGACGCTCGGCTCGCCGATCCTGCTCGAGATCGCGAACCGCGACTGGGACAACTGGACCGGGGTGATGCAGGTCGAGCCGCTCAGCGACGAGGCGGCCGCGCAGCTCCTCGCCCAGGCGGACGAGGGCAACAAGCGGGCGACACCGGTGACCCGGGTCCGGCCGGGGCACGCCGATCTCGCCGGGGCCCTCAAGTACGGCTTCAACGACGTGCGCAACGTCCTCGAGCGGGCGTCGGCCCGCGAGACCGCCGCCCGGGTCGCGGCCGGCGGCGTGGCGCGCGCCTTCCTGGCCGAGCTCGGGATCGACGCCTGGTCGTTCACCGCCGAGGTCGGTGGGGTGGCCGTCGATCCCGCGAACGCGAGCCGCTCGCGCGAGGAGGCCGACGCGTCGCCGCTGCGCTGCCCGGATCCCGACGCCGAGGCGCGGATGATCGCCCGGATCGACGAGGCGCGCGAGCACGGCGACACGGTCGGCGGCGTGTTCGAGGTCGTGGCCCATGGGCTGCCGATCGGGCTCGGCTCGTACGTCCAGTGGGACCGTCGCCTCGACGCCGCGCTGGCCGCCGCGGTGATGAGCATCAACATCGTCAAGGGCGTCGAGCTCGGGCTCGGGTTCGAGCAGACCCGCCGCTTCGGGTCGGCCGTCCACGACGTGATCGAGGGTCGCGGCGACGGCGGAACGTGGCTCCACCGCTCGAACAACGCGGGTGGGCTGACCGGTGGCATCACAAACGGCGAGCCGCTCGTCGTGCGCGGGGCGGTCAAGCCGATCTCCACCCTCGCCCGGCCATTGCCCTCGGCCGACCTGGTGACGGGTGAGGCGGTCGACAAGGCGCACTACGAGCGGAGCGACATCAGCGTGGTCCCGGCTGCGGGCGTCGTGGGCGAGGCGATGGTCCTGCTCACCCTGGCCGACTCCGTGCTCGACAAGTTCGGCGGCGACTCCGTCGCCGAGACGGCCGACAACCTCGCCCGCTACGTCGAGCGGATCAGCCGGCCGCCCGAGGCTCCGGTGGCCGGCGGACGCCGACGCGCCGGGACGTCGTCGTGGAGCGGGCCGGCCGGCGACGGCGAGGCCGGATCCGGCGGGGACGACTGAGTCCGATGGACCTCGTCCTCGTCGGGCTGCCTGGCAGCGGCAAGAGCGCCGTCGGTCGGCGGCTGGCGGCGCGTCACGATGCCCGGTTCATCGACCTCGACGAGACGATCGAGACCGCAGCCGGTGAGCGGGTCGCCGCAATCTTCGCGGCCGAGGGTGAAGTCGGCTTCCGCGCGCGCGAGCGGGCGGCGGTGGCCGCGCTTGGCCCCCCGAGCCCCGGATCGGAGGTCCGCCGGGTGATCGCGACCGGTGGTGGTGCCATCGTCGATCCGCGCAATCGCTGGCTGCTGTACCGGGGCCGGATCGTCATCTGGCTCGACGGTGCCCCCGAGGCGCTCGCCCAGCGGCTGCGGCACAGCCCGAATCCGCGGCCACTCCTCTCGGGACCCGATCCGATCGGGACGATCCGGGGCCTGGCCGCGGCGCGCGAGCGCTTCTACGCCGCCGGGCACCGGATCAACGGGCTCGCCCCGATCGGGACGGTCGTCGACGCCGTCGAGGCGATCGTCAACCGGCCGGCCGGCCGGGGCACCGTCCTGCTCGACGCCATGACGCCGATCGGGCGCCTCGTGCTCGGCGACGGGATCGCGGGTGAGGTCCTCGTCGAGCAGCTCGCCCGGCTCGGCGCGGAGCGCGCGCTCGTCGTGTCGGAGCCCGGCGCCTGGACGGCCGTCGGCCCCGGGCTCAGCGCGACCCTCGAGGCCGCCGGCCTGCCGCTCGAGCTCGGGATGTTCCCGCAGGGCGAGGCGGCCAAGCGGCTGAGCCTGGTCGAGAACGCGGCCCGGGCCCTTGCCCAGCTGCGGGTCGAGCGGCGCGAGCCGCTCGTTGCGGTCGGAGGCGGCGCACTCGGCGACAGCGCCGGGTTCCTCGCCGCCACGTACCTCCGCGGGATCCCGATCGTCCACGTCCCGACGACGCTCGTCGCCCAGCTCGACAGCTCGATCGGGGGCAAGACCGCGGTCGACCTGCCGGAGGGCAAGAACCTCGTAGGGGCGTTCCATCAGCCCGTCGCGATGATCACGGATGTGAGCGTCCTCCGGTCGCTCCCGGAACGCCAGCGGCGGGCGGCGCTCGCCGAAGCGGTGAAGATGGCCGCCCTCGGCGACGAGCGGCTGTTCGAGCTGCTCGAGCACGACGGCGACGCGATCGCGCGGGGATCCGCGAGCGCGTTCGAGGGCGGTGCGGTCGCTGAGGTCGTCGAGCGGGCGGCCTGGACGAAGATCGAGGTGGTCCTCGCCGACGAGCGCGAGCAGGGCGGCGCGGCCGGGGCGACCGGAACGGCGGCCGCTGGTCGGCTGGCGCTCAACCTCGGCCACTCGCTCGGACACGCCGTCGAAGCGGCCGGCGGCTTCGAGCGGCTGCTCCACGGCGAGGCCGTCGCCTTCGGGCTCCGGGCGGTCTGCCAGATCGGGCAGGAGCTCGGAGTCACGCCGCCGGCCCGTGCGGCGCGGATCGGGGACCTGCTCGACGGGCTCGGCCTCGGCGTCGGCCGGCTGCCCTTCCCCGCCGTGACCGTCCGCGAGCACCTCGAGCTCGACAAGAAGCACGCCGGCGGTCGGCTGCGCTGGGTCCTGCCCACCGTCGACGGCGTCGTGATCCGGTCCGACGTCCCCGAGCCGGTCGTCGATGCGGCGATCGCGGCGCTGCTCGAGCCGGCCGGAGCGGGCACGGCACCGTCGGGAGCCCCGGCGCGGTGACCCGGATCCTCGTCCTCGAGGGGCCGAACCTCAACCTCCTGGGCAGCCGCCAGCCGGAGATCTACGGCCGGGACACGCTCGACGACATCCACGCCTCGATCGCCCGCCGCGCGGACGAGCTCGGGCTCGCGGTCGACGTCTTCCAGTCGAACCATGAAGGTGAGCTCATCGACCGGCTCCATGCCCGCGACTTCGACGTCGCGATCGTTAACGCCGGGGGCCTGACCCACACGTCGGTGGCGCTCCGTGACGCCCTCCTCGCGGTCGACCGGCCGTTCATCGAGGTCCACCTGTCCGACCCGTCCACCCGTGAGCCGTTCCGCCAGGTCAACTTCCTCCACGACATCGCGCTCGAGTCGATCGTCGGGCAGGGCGCCCTTGGCTACACCCTCGCCGTCGAGTCGATCGGCCGGCGGGTCGAGCGCGGAGAGCTCCCGCGGTGACGCGTCGCGACGACCGGCTCGAGTCGCTCCGGACCCGGATCGACGAGCTTGACCGGACCATCGTCGAGCGGCTCAACGAGCGGGCCAGGCTCGCGCTCGAAGCCGGGCGGTTGAAGGCCGCGGCGGGCCGCGACGGGGTCCGCGATCCGGATCGCGAACGGGAGGTCCTGCTCCGGGTCGCGATGGCGAACGACGGTCCCCTCCCCCAGGCCGACCTGGTCGAGATCTACCGCCGGCTGATCGAGGCGCTCGTGGCGCTCGAGGAGGCCGACCGGGGCGGCGAGGACTGATCGGTCGGCGTGACCGACGCCGCGCGGTGGTGTCGCCGGCGTCTCAGGCCGGTTCGCTGCGGTCCTCGATCTCCCAGGCGTGATCGAGGGCGTGCCAGGCGATCCGCCGGGCGGCATAGCGGGCCGGCCAGCGCCGATCGGCCAGCGGCGACCCGTCCGATGGCCGGCGCAGGACGTCGAGCATCGCCGCCCGCTCGGCGTCCACGGCAGCGCGATCCGCCACCGACGGCGGGGGCAGACGGACGCCGATCTCGCGCGCGTAGGCGTGATCCGAGTCGACGACATGGGCGACGATCCTGGCCGTGTCCCGCCCGCCGCCGCGCGGACCCTTGCGCAGCTCGGTGGGAGCGGCGTCGGCGACCCGATCGAAGACCGTCCAGGCGGCCGCGACGAGCCGGGCGATCCGCTCGGCCGCAGCCGCGTCGGCCGGCCGGCGGTCGGCACCTGTCACAGCCGACGGAACGCCGAAGTCGGTTCCGCTCCCACCCGGGACCGAGTCGATGACGAAGATGTGGTGGGCGGTGATGGCGCCGGGAGTCGTCGGGAAGTCGAGTCCGGCCTCGCGGGCGACCGGCGTGTAACGCGACGCGTAGGCGACGAGCGCCTCGAGCGCAAGCTCCGGGGTCTTGCCGGACCGTGCCCAGCCGGGCCAGTCCGTCGCCCAGCGGAACGTTCGCTTCTGCCCGACCTCCTCGGCCGTGTCGATCCGGTCGTGGTGCATCGAGCCGAGGATACGACCTCGATCAGCGCGAGTCGCGCCGGGATGCCGCGTGGAGATCCGCGACGAGCCGGCCGAGCGCAGCGACGTCGTGGCCGTCCGGGCCGAGCGCGTCGACGAGCGCCGAGGCGACGATGACCCCGTCGGCCCCCGCGCTGACGAGCGACCGGACGTGGGCCGGCCGGCTGACGCCGAACCCGACCGCGACCGGGATCGGGCTCACCGCCCGGACGTCGCGAACGAGCCGGCCGACGGTGCGAGGAAGGCTCGACCGGGCGCCGGTGACACCGACGAGCGAGACGCAGTACAGGAAGCCGCCGCTGCGCGCCGCGATCCTCGCCCGGCGGTCGGGCTCCGTGGTCGGCGCGACGAGGTAGACGACGGCGAGGCCGGCGTCCCGGGCGACCGCCTCGAAGGGCCCGCCCTCGTCGGGCGTGAGGTCGGCCACGATGACCCCACTCGCCCCGGCCGACGCCAGCCGCCGTGCCGTGGCGGCCCCGTCCCCGCCGCCGATGACCTGGTTCGCGTAGGCCATCGGGACGAGCGGCAGGTCGGGTCGTGCCTTGGCGATCCGCTCGAGCAGGGCGATCGAGGCATCGAACGTCGCCCCCGCGGCGAGGGCGACCTGCGAGGCCCGCTGGAGCGTCGCCCCGTCGGCCAGCGGGTCGGAGTACGGGAGCCCGACCTCGAGCACGTCCGCCCCGCCGTCCGCCGCGGCGAGGGCGATCTGGAGCGACGTCTCGAAGTCGGGATAGCCGGCCACCACATAGGGCACCAGCGCCGCCCGGCCGTCGGCCGCCGCGGCGGCGAATGCGGCCGCGATCCGGCGGGCACCCCGGGTGTCGTTCGTCCCGGCGGGCAGCGCCGCGTCCGGGGGCGACGCGATCACCCGGCGACCTCGCCCTCGAGGGCGGCCAGGTCCTTGTCGCCGCGACCGCTGAGCCCGATCAGCACGACCGTCTCGTCCGGATAGGGGTCGCCGGAGCCCTCGGTCCCGGCCAGCAGCCGGGGCAGCACGGCGAAAGCATGGGCCGTCTCGAGCGCCGGCAGGATCCCCTCGACCCGGGCGACCGCGCGGACGGCGGCGAGCGCCTCGGCGTCGGTCGCGGCGGCGAGCTCGAGCCGGCCGGCAGTGACGAGCGCGGCGATCTGGGGACCGACGCCCGGGTAGTCGAGCCCGGCCGAGATCGAGTGCGCCTCCACGACCTGCCCGTCGGCGTCCTGGAGCATCAGCGACCGGCTGCCGTGGAGGATCCCGGGCGTCCCGCCGGCCAGGGCCGCGGCATGGCGTCCGGTGACGATGCCCTCGCCGGCGGCCTCGGCGACGGCCATCCGGACCGACGGCTCGCCGATGAAGCGATCGAGCAGCCCGATCGCGTTCGACCCGCCACCGACGCAGGCGAGGACGAGGTCGGGCAGCCGGCCCTCGATCGCCGCGAGCTGCGCCGCGGCCTCGTCGCCGAGGACGCGCTGGAGGTCGCGCACGATCGTCGGGTACGGATGCGGGCCCATCGCCGAGCCAAGCACGTAGTGGGTCGTCTCGACGTTCGTCACCCAGTCGCGCATCGCCTCGTTGACCGCGTCCTTGAGCGTCGCGGAGCCGCTCGTGACGGGCCGGACCTCGGCTCCGAGGGCCCGCATCCTGAGCACGTTCGGCGCCTGGCGGCGGATGTCCTCCTCGCCCATGAACACGACGCACGGCAGGTCGAGCAAGGCACACGCGGTCGCGGTCGCGACGCCATGCTGCCCGGCCCCGGTCTCGGCGATCACCCGCGACTTCCCGAGCCGGCGGGTGAGGAGCGCCTGGCCGAGGGCGTTGTTGATCTTGTGCGCGCCGGTGTGGGCGAGGTCCTCCCGCTTAAGGTACACGCGCAGGGCGGTCGGGAGGCGATCGGGCACGACCGCCTCCCGTCCACGCAGCGTCCGGGCGGTCGCGAGGGCCTCGGCGGCCAGGCGGTCGGCCCGGTAGATCGGGGTCGGGCGGCCCGAATAGGTCGCGAGACGCTCGCGGAAGTCGGCCCAGAAGCGCGGATCCCGGCGGATCTCGGCGTACGCGCGCTCGAGACCCCCGAGCGCGGCCATCAGCGTCTCGGGCACGTAGCGACCGCCGAACTCGCGCCCGAGGCCCCAGCGTCCGGCGGCGTCGGCCTCGAGCAGGCCGTCGTCGACCGGGGTCGGGCGGCCGCGCACGTGCGGCTGGTCGACGCGGGCCCCCCGGGCGCGCTTGGCGAACAGGGCGACGCGAAGCGGGTCCTTGCGCGGACGCTCACCAGGGATCCGCCGGGCCTCGACGCCCGAGGCGACGTCGACTCCGCGGGCCGGGATCGCCAGGACCGCCGTCCCGACGTTCGCCGGGTCGAGACCGCCGGCAAGGGTGACCGGCAGCTCGCGGGCCACAGCCGCGGCGAGGCCTGCGGCGACGCGCCGCCCCGTCCCCCCGGGATGGACGCCGCCGGCGGTGTCGAGGAGGAGCCGCTCGGCCCCGGCCGCGAGATAGCGATGTCCGGCGGCGATCAGCGGGCCCGCCGTCAGGGCGGTTCGATCCCCGGCGCCCGCGGGTCCGGCGGGCTCATCGGCCGGCAGGTGGAGCACCTTCCAGATGGGTCGGGCGAGACCCACCACGAGGTCGGGCGACTCGTCGCCGCTGAGCTGGATCGCGTCCGGATCCACGGCCGCGACGATCTCGGCGAGTCGCGTCGGCGGGGCGTCGGCGGTGACCGCGACCACCGTCACGACCCGTCCCGGCGAGCTCGCCGCCCGGGCGATCCGGGCGAGCCCGGCCGCCTCGTCGAGCGACAGCTCGCGGGGCGTCCCTGGGACGAGGTTGAGCCCGATGGCATCGGCACCGGCGCGGATCGCGGCCTCGACGCTCGGTGCATCGGTGATGCCGCAGATCTTCACGAACGGGAGGCGGTCCGCCACGGCCGGGTCGTCCGGGAACGCTCCCGCGGCCACGAACGAGCGCGCGGCCGCGGACGGGTCGGCGGCCCGCATGAGCGCCTCGCCGACGAGCGCGCCGTCGAAGCCGACCGCCCGCCAGCCGGCCACGGTCGACGGATCGCGGACGCCGGACTCCGCGATCGCCAGCCGGTCGGCCGGGATCCGGTCGTGGAGACGAACCGCCCGCTCCGGATCGACGTCCAGGGTGACGAGGTCGCGGTTGTTGATCCCCACGACCCGGGCCCGGGTGCCGAGCGCGCGGTCGAGCTCGCGGACGTCGTGCGCCTCGACGAGCGGCTCGAGCCCGAGATCGAGCGCCGCGTCGACGAGCGCGGACAGGCGGCGAGCCGGATGGAGCACGGCGAGCAGGAGGACGGCGTCGGCGCCGGCCGCACGAAGGAGCGGCAGCTGGCGGGGATCGACGACGAACTCCTTGGCGAGCACCGGGACCGACACCGCCGCCCGGACCGCCGCGAGGTCGTCGATCGAGCCGCCGAACCAGTGCGGCTCGCACAGGACGCTGATCGCCGCCGCGCCGCCGCGTTCGTAGGCTCGCGCGCGCGACGGCGCGTCGTCCCCGGCTCCGACGATCGCGCCGGCTGACGGCGACCGCCGCTTGACCTCCGCGATGAGCTGGAGGCCGGGCCGGGCGAGGCGTTCGGCGAAGGGCCGCGGCGGAGCTGCCGTGGCGGCCGCGCGGCTGCGCTCCCGCGCGCTCGTCCGGGCGAGCTCCGGCTCGAGGTCGGCCCGTCGGCGGGCCGCGATCTCGCCGACGACGCCGCTCGCCGGGCGGCTCGTGGGCGCCGACGTCGCCGGCCGTCGCGCGACCACCGTCACGCCGGCGATCCTCCGGCCGGGACCCCGCTGGCCTCGGCGGCCGTCCGGGCGGCGTCGGCGGCGATCCGCTCGGCCCGCAGGCTAGCCAGGAGCGCCGAGGCCCGACCGTCGTCGATCGTCGACGCGGCCGCGGCCACGCCGGCCGCCAGGTCGGCGGTCCGGCCAGAGGCGACGAACGCCGCCGCCGCATTGAGCAGCACGACGTCGCGCCGGCCACCGGCGTGCCCGTCGAGGACTTCCTCGACGATCACCGCGTTCTCCTCCGGCGTGCCGCCCGCGAGGGACGCGTTCGTGGCCTCGGCGAGGCCGAGGGCAGCGAGCTCGGGGCGGCCGACGGTCCGGCGATCGATGCCGCCCGGCGTCACGTCGAGGATCACCCCCGTCCCGTCGAGCGGCAGCTCGTCGAGGCCCTGCCCATGGACGACGAGCGTTCGCTGGGTCCCGAGCCGGCGCGCGACCTCGGCCAGGCGAGCCGCCGCGGAGGCGTCCCCGACGCCGAGGACCTGGCGCGTGGCGCCGGCCGGGTTCGTCAGCGGGCCAAGCAGGTTGAACGAGGTCCGGACCCCGATCTCGCGGCGGGTCGGGCCGGCATGGCGCATCGCCGGGTGGAAGGCGGGCGCGAGGAGGAACGCGAACCCTGTATCCACGAGCGACTGGCCGGCGCTCGCGGCGTCGTGGTCGATCCGGACGCCGAGCGCCTCGAGCACGTCGGCCGAGCCGGAGCGCGAGGTCATCGCGCGGTTGCCGTGCTTGGCGACCGGGATCCCGGATGCGGCGACGACGAGGGCGGCGGCCGTCGAGATGTTGAACGTGCCGCTGCCGTCGCCGCCGGTGCCGACGAGATCGATCGTGCCGGGAGGCGCCGCGACACGCACGACGCGATCGCGCATCGCGCCGGCGAACCCGGCCAGCTCGTCGGTGGTCTCGCCGCGCATCCGGAGGGCGACGAGCAGGGCCGCCAGCTGGGCGGGCGTCGCGTCGCCGTCCATCACCGCGCCCATCGCGTCGCGCGCCTCCTCGAGGCTGAGGCTGCGACCGTCGACGATCGCCGCCAGCGCGGCGCGGACGAGATCGCTCATCGGGCCGCCGCCGCGGCCGTCTCGCCGCCGTCGCCGCCGGCCTCATCCGCCTTTGCCGTGGCCGCCTCGGCCGTTGCCGTCTCGGACGGCGACCGCTCCGCAAGGCCCGCCGTCGCGAACGAGCCGGCCGCATCGAGGCGCGCGGCTTCGCCCTCCCCGGCAAGCCGGAGGAAGTTCGCGAGGAGGTGCGGGCCATCGGGCGTGAGCACGGACTCGGGATGGAACTGGACGCCCTCGAGCGGGAGCGTCACATGGCGGAGCCCCATGACCACCCCGTCCTCCTCGGTGACCGCGGTCACCCGCAGCTCCGCCGGGAGCGTCGACCGATCGACGCACAGAGAGTGGTAGCGCGCGGCCATGAACGCCGGTGGCAGGCCGCGGAGCAGGCCCTCGCCGTCGTGGCTGACCTCGGAGGCCTCGCCATGGACCAGCGTCGGAGCCCGCACGATCGAGGCGCCGAACGCGGCCGCCATCGACTGCATCCCGAGGCACACGCCGAGGAGCGGGATCGAGCGATCCGCTGCGACCTCGACCGTTGCGACCGACACGCCGGCCGCCGCCGGGTCGCCCGGGCCGGGCGAGACGACGATCCCGCGAAGGTCCCCGGCGGGGTCGTCGGCGAGCGCCTCGATCTCGGTCCTCGTGATGGCGTCGTTGCGGACGACGCGGACCTGTGCCCCGGCCGCCTCGAGAGCCTGGACGAGGTTGAACGTGAACGAGTCGTAGTTGTCGATGACGAGGATCATCCGGCTGCGCCTCCGGATCCGGTGGCCCCGGCGACGGCGGCCGTCGCGCTGCCCGGCTCCGATGCTCCCGGTGCGGTTCGACCCGCGGCGTCGCCGACGCCGGCGGCCAGCTCGATCGCCCGGCGCAGGGCGGCGGCCTTGTGCTCGGTCTCGGCGAACTCGCTCTCGGGCACCGAGCCGGCGACGATCCCGGCACCGGTATGGACGTGGGCCTGCGCGTCGCGCAGGACCGCGCTTCGGATGGTGATTGCCGTGTCGAGGTTGCCGTCGTAGCCGAGGTAGCCGACCGCTCCGCCGTAGAGGCCCCGCCGCTCGCGCTCCGCCGCCGCGATGAGCTGCATCGCCCGCACCTTGGGCGCCCCCGACAGCGTTCCGGCCGGGAAGACGGCGCGCAGGGCGTCGAGTGCATCGAGGTCGGGCCGGAGCCGTCCTTCGACATGGCTCACGAGGTGGAGCACGTGGCTGTAGCGCTCCACCTCGAGGTACTTCGTTACCCGGACCGTGCCCGGCCGGCTGACCCGGCCGAGATCGTTGCGACCGAGGTCGACGAGCATGATGTGCTCGGCCTTCTCCTTCGGGTCGTGCTGGAGCTGCTCGGCGAGGAGCTCGTCCTCCGCCGGGGTCGCCCCGCGCGGCCGGGTGCCGGCGATCGGATGGGTGGTCAGCCGGTCGCCCTCGACCTGGAGGAGGAGCTCCGGGCTGGCGCCGACGACCTCGAACGAGGGCGTCCTCACGAAGAACAGGTACGGGCTCGGGTTCACCCGTCGGAGCGCGCGATACAGCCCGATGCCGTCGACCGCGCGGCCGTCGGGTCCGGATGGCAGCGCGAACGATTGGCGCCGGGCGAGCACGACCTGGATCGCCTCGCCGGCCGCGATCGCCTCCTTGGCGACAACGACGGCCCGGATGTAGGCGTCGCGACCGAGGCTCGTCTCGACGGCCGCCGGCGTGACCGCGCCGACCGCGTCCGGACCCGGGACCGGCGTCGACCCGCCCCGACCGGCCGCCGGTCCAGCCAGCTCCGTCGCGCTCGGGCGGGCGGTCCGCTCGAGCGCCTCGAAGATGGCCCGCTCGGCGATGGCGTAGCGGCCATCGAAGTCGGGGGCGTCGACGTGGAGGCTGGCGATGGCGCTGATCGTGTGGGTCAGGTGGTCGAACACGATCACGAGGTCCGTCTCGATGAAGCCGGCCGTCGGGACGCCGACCGGGTCCGCGTCGGGGAGCGGGACGGTCGGCTCGAAGGTCGACACGGCGTCGTACGCCAGGGCACCGACGGCGCCCCCGGTGAAGCGCGGCATGCCCTCGAGCGGGAGCACCCGGCGCCGGCCGACGAATGACCGCAGCGCCGCCAGCGGATCGGCGGCGGGAAGCCGCTCGATCGGCAGGTCGGGCCGATAGGCGTCGACGCTCAGTGGCCGGGTCTGGATCGCGGCCACGCCGTCGCGGACCTCGAGCAGGCGGCGCGGGCCGACGCCGAGGAAGCTGTAGCGACCGAGCCGCTCGCCACCCTCGACGGACTCGAGGAGATAGGCGGGGCCGCCGTCGTCGAGCCGCAGGAACGCCCCGATCGGCGTTTCGAGGTCGGCGTCGCGGGTCGCCCGCAGGAGGATCGTGTCGGCCTCGCCGGCGAGGCGTCGCGCGGCGGTCAGGCTCAGCGGATCGGTTGTCGTCATCGGTCAGTTCGCCTCCGGCGGCGGTGCGGCGACCCGGGCCAGGCCCGGCGAATCAAGAACGGCCCATCGTCCCCGGGGACGAAAGGCCGTGCCTTCCGCGGTGCCACCCTGTTTCGGCAATCTGCCGCACTCATCTGACCGACGGGCCGGCCGAGCGGGCCGAGACCCGTCCTGCCGCCGATCGGCGCTGCCCGTTATCGCTGGCGCTCTGCGCCGGAGCCTACTGGGGATCGCTCCCGTTCGGTCCGGAGGCTCCCGGGTCCATTCCCCGCCGTCGTCGCCCTGGTTTCCACCAACCACCGGGTCTCTGTGCCAACGTGCGACGGGTACTCGTCCCGATCATCGCCCGTTCTTCGTGATGTGGGCGGGAGTCTAGGCGTGGCCGCCGGAGCTCGTCAAGCCGCAGCCCCGTCCCCGGACGCCGTTCACGAGCTCGCCGGTTCAGGCGGTGGCGGGCCGCTTCGCGGTTTCGTCCGGGACTCATCCGTGCCGAGCTTCCGCCGAACCACCGGGATCCAGGCGAGCGCCCCGCTCGCCTGTGCAACCACGGTCACGATCAGGAGCAAGCCCGGCAGACCCAGCAGCACCGAGGGAACCAGCCATTCGAACACGCCCAGCGAACCCAGCAGACCGGCGATGACCGTGGGCGATACCGATCCACCCGCGTCGCGCGCAGGAACTGTCGCCCACCCGGTCGTGCGCGGGGGACCGGACGGCGGGGCCGCAGGCGGGGACGGCACACTCACGCCGCCGATCGGTGGACCCGGGGTCACGTCCGGTGCAGTCGATGGGGTGGGCAGACCAGTGGTCGACGGCGATGGGCTCGCCGACGGCTCGAGTGGACCCGGTGTGCTCGCGACCCTGGTCGCCTGCGGTGTGGCGGTTGACTGGGCGGTCGGAGCGGTCGTTGCCGTCGGCCGGGCCGTCGGGGCGGGCGTCGGCTGGGCGTCGGCCTGGGCGTCGGCCTGGGCGTCGGGGCGGGCGTCGGCTTGGGCGTTGGGGCGGGCACCACCACGAACCCGCCGAGTGGGATGTTCGAACCTGCCGCCTTGCTCGACGCATCGAACTTCTCGTAGGCGCTGGCAGTCCATGTGCCCGCGTTCACCTTCGTCGCGATCACGGTGATCTTGAAGACGGCGGATGCGCCCTTGGTCAGTCGTTGCGGATCCTTGGTGACGTGGAAGATGACCTGCGCCGGCGGACCGGACACGATCGGATCCAGGATCCAGGGATTCGGACCCTGCGCGTCCACGACCTGGAAGTCGGAGGGGATCTGGAACCTGACGCAGCCGATGGTGGTTCCGCCAACCGCCGTCACGGTCAGGCTGACCTGCGTCGGGACGTTCTGGTCCAGCGTGAGAGGGGAGGCGGTGACCGTCCAGACACCCGGCGCAGCCAGCGTACGTGACGGTGCGATCAGTGCGACCGACGCGAGGAGGGCGACGGCCGCCGCGATGCCGATCGCAAGCCACTGGCTCCGCCACGGAGGTCGTCTCGGCGGCGACATCAGGCGACCCTGGCGTAGGGGGTCCAGAGGCCGACCCTCGACAATTCGGCGCCTGGCATCGGCGCCTTCGGGTCGCGCTCGATCCCGCGGAGGAACACCTGGACGAGGTCTTCGTCGAGCTGCGTCCCGGCAGCGTCTCCGAGCCGGATGAGGGCCTCGCGGACGCTAAGGGCCTTGCGGTAGGGCCGAGTCGTGGTCATCGCGGAGAACGCGTCGGCCACGGCCAGGATCCGAGCAATGAAAGGGATGTCCTCGCCGGCCAGCCCGTGCAGATAGCCGCGGCCGTCCCACTGCTCGTGGTGGTGGCGGATGCCGGCTCGGATCAGCTCGATGTCCGGGAGATCGCGAACGATCATGTCGCCGAGCGCCACATGCTGTTTCACGATCCCCATCTCGGCCTCCGTCAGACGCCCGGGCTTACGGAGGATCGCGTCGGGGATCCCGATCTTGCCGACGTCGTGGAGCAGCCCGGCGACTCGGACCGTCGAGACCACAGCCGGATCGAGCCCGAGTCGCTCTGCAAGGAAGACGGCGAACCGAGCAACGTCCTCAGAGTGACGCTTCGTATAGCGATCCTTGGTGTCGACCGCGTAGATGAGCCCCTGGAAGACGTCGAAGGTTCGCGTCTCCGCCGGGATGTCGACCTCCATCCTGGCAACGCGAACGGCGTCGCCGCCGCTCGCCCGGGCCTCGTGAAGCGTGACTGCAGCGGTCGTCAGCAGAGCGGTCACCGAGTTGCCGTCGTCGGGATAGCTGCAGATGCCCGCGCTGATGGTGACCGGCAGTCGCTCGGAACCCTCGAACTCGAGCGCGCGATCGACGAGCTCGGAGCGCAGCCGATCGATCACCGCACCGACGTCCTCGGCCGACACAGCGGGAGCGATCACCAGGAACTCGTCCGGGCCGTATCGCCCGAATTCGGCACCTATCGGGACCGCCTGGCCCAGGAGCTCGACGAGGCCAAGTAGCGCGCGATCGCCTGCTGCGTGCCCGTAGGTCTCGTTGAGCAATCGGAAGTTGTCGATGTCGATGACCGCGATGCAGATCGTCGACTCGGCAGTCCTCGCTCGCTCGACGGCCTCCGCGAGAACCCCGACCAGTGTCCCGTGATTGAGCCCACCGGTCAGGGGGTCGCGTCGACTTGCCTCCACGAGGTCGGCTGTCTGTCGAGTGATCCTGGCTTGGGCCGCTCGGAAGATGAAGAACAGGACAAGGGCGGCCACGAGGGCGGCGCTCAGGGTCGCGATGACGACGTCCCGCCTGGCCGCCTCGACCCTGTCGAGGATTGGACCGGCGTCGCGCCAGATCGCGACGATCGCGAGGACCTGAACGCCCGTCTGGTCGGTCTGGATCGGGAAGTACTCGCGCAGCAGATTGGCGGCCCTGAACCGGGCGGCGACGGCCTGTGCGGCCGAAGCGGTGTCGATCGCAACGTCAACGGAGCCGCCGATTGCGTGCGCGAAACCAGCCGTCGATGGCGCAACCTGGCCGACCGCGTCCGGAGCATCGGAGAGGAGCACGAGCCCGTCCGGGCGGCGGACCTCCACGTGGAGAATTTGCCCGCTGCTGATGACGGTCTGGAGGTCTTGCTCGATCGCCGCGCGTCGCTCATCCGAGAGTCTGGTCGAATCGAGGTCTGAGGCGTGGAGATCGAGATTCGCAAAGGTTCGCACGGTCGCGGCGTCCGAATCCACCACCGCTTCCAGGGACGTGGTCGAGACGTTGGTCGAGACCATGATCGTCTGGGCCGTGGCGGTGATCCCGACGATCACGAGGAATGCGCCGAAGACGACGAGGAGCAAGATTGGTCGCCGAGCCCTTAGCGGGGCGCCGAACACGTGGCCGGTCCCTCCACGAACAGATCTGTGGTCCCGAACCTAGTCGCCGATCCGATTGGCGGACACCGTACGTTCGTACCAGCCCCTCATGGGCGGGCTCGCCGACTCGCCCGACCGTCAGTGGCTGGGATCACGGCGACGGACGCCGAACGCCCCGATCTTGCGGCGCACGATCGGCAGCCAGGCGAGCGCGCCGGTCGCCTGGGCGGCGATGAGGAGCAGCAGCAGCAGGCCCGGTCCGGTCAGGATGACCCCGGGGACGGCCCACTCGAAGACGCCGATCCCGACCTGCGTGCCGAGGCCAAATCCCGTGACCGGGGGCCGCCCGGGGTCGCCCGGGAGCTCGAACGGCCGCGTGACGGGCGGCTCGCTTGCTCCGGGTCCGTTCGAGCCGGAGCCTCCGCCACCCGCGGAGCCCGTGCCCCCGCCGGCGGCGCCGCCCGGGCTCGCCGTCGAGGACGGCGTGGGGGCCGCGGTCCCACCGGGCGTCGGGACCGCGCTCGGGCTGGCCGTCGGGCGGCTGGTCGGTCCGGCGCTGGCCGTGGGCAGTGGCGTGGGCGTGACGCCGGGCGATCCCGTCGGGCCGGGGCTCGGCGTGGGCCGCGGCGTCGGTGTCGGGGTGGCGGTCGGCGTCGCGGTCGGTGTCGGCGGGGCGGTCGGGGTCGCGGTCGGCTTGGGCGTCGGCGTATCGAGGTTCAGCGGGAGCACGCTCATCAGCATCGTGACCGGACGGTTGTAATTCCCCGTGCAGTCCGACTCGTGGAACTCGTTGGCGGTCCAGTTCCCGACCCCCAGCGACTTGCCCGTGACGTGGACCTTGAGCACGAGCACGTCGTCGTCGGGGTCACCGCGGAGGCGGTCGCCCATCGCCTTGACACCGCGCGGATTGCTGCCGCTGACCGACGCGCTCCACGACAGCCCGTTCGAGACCGAGCTCACGGTGACGCCCGTGACGGCATACGTGGCATTGAGGAGCCCGGTCGCCGGGATGGCGATCGTGACGCAACCGATCCCGGCCCCACCGCCGCCGTCGCTCGAGGTGTTGGTGATCGTCACCGTGACCGTCGACGAGACGCCGAGCGGGACGGTCGACTTGTCGGCGGAAACGCTCCAGCTCTGGGCCGCCGCCATAACCTGGCCGGCGAGGACGAGCGCGAGGAGCACGCCGACGCCGGCCTCGAGCGCGCGGGGCCGTCGCCCCGGGCGTCGCCGGGCCGCGGGCGACATGTCGCTCAGGCGACCTTCGCGTACGGCGCCCAGAGCCGCGCGGGCGTCGTCTCGGCGCCGGGCAGCGGCGGGTCGTCCGCCGTCCGGATCCCGTCCACGAACGCGGCGACGAGGCGCTCCTCGAGCTGGGTCCCGGCGGCGTCCTCGAGCCGCCGGAGCGCCTCGTCCACGCTCATCGCCTTGCGGTACGGCCGGGTGGTCGTCATCGCCGAGAAGGCGTCGCCGACGGCCAGGATCCGGCCGATGAGGGGGATCTGCTCGCCTTCGAGCCGGTCGAGGTAGCCCTGGCCGTCCCAGCGCTCATGGTGATGGCGAACGCCGGCCCGGATCAGTTCGATGTTCGGCAGGTCGCGGACGATCATGTCGCCCAGCGCGACGTGCTGCTTGACGATGTCGTACTCGGCCTCGGTGAGGCGGGCCGGCTTGCGCAGGATGCCGTCCGGGATGCCGATCTTGCCGACGTCGTGGAGGAGGCCGGCCACCCGGATCGTCGCGATCAGGTCCGGGTCGAGCGTGAGCCGGTCGGCCAGGAAGACGGCGTAGCGGGCGACGTCCTCCGAGTGGCGCTTCGTGTAGCGGTCCTTGCCGTCGATGGCCAGGATCAGGCCCTGGAAGACGTCGAACGTCCGGGTCTCGGCGGGCAGGTCGATCGTGCCGCCCGCGATGAGGATGGCGTCGCCGCCGCTCGTCCGGGCCTCCTGCAGGGTGATGGCCGCGATCGACAGGAGCTCGGTGACCGACCCGGCGTTGTCCGGGAAGGCGCAGACCCCGGCGCTGACCGTGACCGGCAGGGCCTCCGAGCCGTCGAACTCGAGGGCACGACCGACAAGGGCGGCGCGGAACCGCTCGAGCGCCCGCTCGAGGGTCTGCACGTCGACCGAGGGCTCGACGACCAGGAACTCGTCTGGCCCATAGCGCCCGATCGTCGTGCCGGGCCCCGGGAACTCGGCCTGGAGGAGCTCGGCGACGGTCAGGATCGCCTGATCGCCGGCGACGTGGCCGTGAGTGTCGTTGAGCAGTCGGAAGTTGTCGATGTCGAGGAGTGCGACGGCGATCGGCTCGTGCTTCGGCCTGGCGGCCTCCATCGCCTCGGCTAGGGCGGCCACGAGCGTGCCGTGGTTCGGCGTGCCGGTCAGCGGGTCGAGCCGGGTGGCCTCGACGAGCAGCTCCGTCTGGCGGTTGATCCGGCCCTGCGCGGCGCGGAAGACGAGGTACAGGACGATCGCCGCCACCAGGCCGGCCGTGATCGTCACCACGATCACGTCCCGACGGACCGACTCGAGGGCGGCCAGGATCGGCCCGGCGTCGCGCCAGACGCCGATCACGGCCAGGACCTGGTCGCCCGATTTGATCGGGAAGTACTCGCGTAGGACGGTGTCGGAGCTCGTCGGCAGCGCCGCGCCGACGGCCTCGGACGAGGCGGTCGGGACGAGGTCGGCGGTTGCGCTGCCGCCCGCAGCCCTCGCGAAGACGGTGCTGTTCGCTGGGGTGCTGCCGGCGAGCCCGGTGACGTCCGACAGGACGACCTGGCCGGATGGCAGGCGGACCTCGAAGCGGACGAACCCGTCCGGTTCGACCATCGCCCGCATCCTCGAGTCAAGGAGCGCAGCCCGGGACGTTCCGATGCCATTGACCGACAGGTCGCTGGGGGTCAGGTTCGCATTCGCGAAGCTGCGGACGGTCGCCGCGTCGTTGCCGACGACCGCCTTGAGCATCGAGTACGAGTAGTCCGTCGAGACGAGGATGGCCTGGGCCAGCGCCGTGATCCCGACGATCATCAGGAACACGCCGAAGACCAGCAGGAGAAGGATCGGCTTACGGGTGCGGGCGTTGGCCCGGAGCACGGACAGACGCCTCCAGATCGCGGACGTTCCTCGGACTGTCAGCCTACGGTCGGAGGCTCACGCGGCCCACGGGACCTAGGTACGGGGCGGTCCTGCCCCGATTGGCCTACGCCACGCGGCCCCGGACCCGTGCGGAGGAGCGGCTTGTACAGTGGGCGCGATGATCCGCGTCGGCTCCATCGTCCTCCGTGTCGACGACCTCGACCGCCAGAAGGCCTTCTGGTCGGAGGCGCTTCACTACGAGCCCCGGGTCGGTGACGACGACGACTTCGTGCTGCTCCGGCCGCGGGACGGCGTTGGGCCGAACGTGTCGCTCGACCGGGTCCGCTCCACGGTCCACCTCCCGCCGCGGATCCACCTCGACCTGTATACCGAGGATCAGGCCGGCGAGGTCGCGCGCCTGATCGGCCTGGGCGCGACCGAGGTCCATTGGGACAAGCGCCCGCCCGACGCCGACTACGTGATCCTCGCCGACCCGGAAGGCAACCGCTTCTGCGTGGTCGACGTCGGCTAGGCGGGGAGCTCGCCCGCGCGGGCTGGGCCGGTCAGCGGCGACGAACTCGATGGGCTCCGCGGTAGGCATCACCGCGCCGTCGTCGGACGGCCCGGTAGCCCAGAAGGCCGAGTCCGGTGACGAGGACGAGGATGGCCGCTAGTACGAAGCCCGAGACACCCGTGGTATCAGACGGCGAACCCGGGGCGTTCGCAGCCGGCGAGCCGCTCGAGTTTGGCGTGGCCGGGACCACGGCCACGCCCGATGCTCCAGGCGGCGAGGCTGAAGCCCCGGTCGCAGCTGCGCTCGGTCCAGGCCCAGGGACGATGACGGCGAAGTCACCGAACTCGGTCACGACCGCGATGAAGCTTCCACCAAAGCCGGCGGACGAGGTCTTTAGCGTCTGCCACGACCCGTTCGCGAATCGCGCGACCGTCGCCTCGCCCTGGGCGGGATCGGTCGCCCGGAGGACGACGCTCACCCGGGCGGATGCTGGCGCCGTGACCGCCACGCCACGGTCATCGACCAGGCGGATCCGATAGACGTTGCCATCGACGTGGCCGGCCGTCGGGGCGCCCTCGGATGGAACGGGTTCGATCGACACGTGGATGCTCCGGGCGCCGGCCTGGACGGTGAGCCCCTGAGGTGTGGCGAAGATCTGGGCCTGGGGCTCGAGCTCCGGCGTGGCGAGCGCAACGAGCGGACTCTTGCCATTCCGGATCGCGATGTCCGCCGTCGCGCCCTTCGCGCCGCCAGGATGGCCCGGTGGAGGATCGAGCCAGAGATAGGGCTCGAGCGGCATGATCCCGTCGTACAGCGGGGGCGCGGCCGGCAGCGCGAGGCGGGCCCCGACGATGAGCACGAGTCCGGCGCCCAGGACGAACAGGGCGGTGGCGCGACGCGACATCTAGAGCCACCAGGTGGCGAGATCGGCGATCGAGTGCGCCACGGCCGGTGCGGCGATCCCGCCCGTCGCCAGGCGCAGACCGGCCAGCCACAGGCCGACTCCCAGATCGAGCGGCACGACGTGCCAGCCGTACAGCGGCACGTGCATGAGCGCGAAGACAAGGCTGGTCACAACGACCGCACCGAGCGACCCCAGGCTCCCGTCGAGATCGTCGAACAGCGCACCGCGCAGGACGAGCTCCTCCGCGCCCGCGACGAGGATCGTCACCGTGGCCCATGGAGCGAACGCGGCCGGCGGTGCGAGCCACGGGAGCTGGGCCGAGCGCGTCACGATGGCGAGGACGACCAGGACCGCACCGCCCGCCACCCCGACGACGAGCGACGAGAGGCGTTCCGGCCCTGGACGCCAGCCACCGGCAAGGCCAACGGCGAGCAGGCCTACCCCGAAGATCGCCCCGATCGCGACCGCCCCGCCGGCGCCGCGGGTCGTCAGCTCCCAGCGGAGGCCGACGACGGCCGCCAGCCCGGTGATGATCAGTGCCGGCCGGGCAATCCGGCCGGCCGGACGAACGGCACTCGCCGTCATCGGTCGAGCGGGACGAAACCGACCTGGCCGGTCTGGTACGTCGGCGGCCAGACGTAGGTGTACGACCGAACCGCCTGCCACTGCCAGATGACCGCGGCCGCTCGTTCGTTCTGGCCGAGGCTCGCGGGATCGGACGAGAAGCGAAGTCCGGCACCGTTGGGCAGCGATCCGGTCGGCAGGTCGACCGATCGCGCCGCGGCCGCGACACTCGAGGGAGCGGGCGAGCCGGATTGGGCTGCGGCTGGCAGGACGTCGTGGAACAGCGCCCAGGCGGCGGCGAAGCCCGAGAGGCCCTCCTCGCTCGGGCCGGCCGCGGCGGAACCCGCCGCGATGGGTCCGCTGATCTGGTAATCGGACCCAGGTTCCGCGGGTGCTGGAGCTCCGTAGCCGCCGGACGAGCTCGACCCAGCACGCGTCGCCCAGGAGGCGGCGAACCGATCGTAGAGGGCCCGCGCAGCGGGATCGAGCGCCGAGGGCTGGAAGCCGCCGGTCGGTCGATCCGAGGCGAAGACCCCGACCGCGGCCGGCCCGAGATCGCCGGCGAAGTCCGGGTCGCATTCGGCCATCGTCGAGCCGATGAGCGCGCCGACCCGAAGGCCGGCGGCGATCATAGCCCGGCGGAAGGCGACGCCGTCGGGAATATGCGAGGCCAGGATGACGACGTCGGGTCGCGCCGCCTGGAGCCGGGTCATCAGCCCCGGAAAATCCGGGACCGTGAGGTCGTACTGCTCCCGCGCGACGATCTGCTGGCCGTCGCTCTCGGCCGTGGCTGCCGCGGCGTCGGCGACGGATCGGGCGTAGTCGTCGTTGGCGGCGACGATCGCGAGCCGGAGCTGTGCGGGGGCCTTCGCGAGCCGCGGGGCGATCTGGCTTGCGGCGAACGCAGCGGAGTTCGAACCTAGGTTCGTGCCGCTTGCGCCGACCCGGAAGACGAGCGGCAGGCCGCGGCCGGTCAGCCGATCGGCCACCGAACCCGCCTCCCAGTACACGAGGCCGGCGTCGCTCGCCGCCTGGCTGGCCGGGATCGACAGCGCCGACGAGTACGCGCCGACGACGATCGTGGCGCCGTCGGCCTTCAGTGCTGCCATGTCCGTCGCCGCATCGGCGGGGGACTCCAGGTCGCGGACGTCGAGGACGATCCGCCGGCCTGCGACGCCTCCGTCGGCGTTGACGAAGTCGGCTGCCGCCTGGACTCCGGCGAGCTCCTCCTGCGCCAGGCTCGCCGCGTTACCGGCGAGCGGAAACACGGCTCCGATTCGGATGTCGCCGGCCTGCGCGAAGGACGACGGTGGCCGCGATTGGGCGGGCGAGGCACAGGCCGTGACCGCCACGAGGATCACGGCCGCAAGGAACGGGGCCGACGGCCGGCGCAAGGAGCTGGGGGTCATGACGCGTCCTCCGTGGTGTGCATGATGCGGCTCGGTTCGATTTCTGATGGCACTCAACGCTGTCGTCCCCGCGGACGGTGCGGTCGCGAGCGCTTGGAGGCCCGTCGCGGTCCCGGTGGCCACGTCCCGCTGCGGGTGGTCGGCCGGCGCTGGCTTCTGACCTGGAGATAACCGATGGCGAGGGCCGACAGGACGCCCGTCACGACGCCCAGGGCGACGAGCCTCGGATCCAGGCCGAGCAGACCCCCGGATGACGTGGCGATGAGCGCGAAGTCCCCGAGCGCACTGGCGTTGGTGAGGAAGATGCCCGGCTGGCCCGCCGGCTCGGTCGTCAGGTCTTGCCAGGCGGCGCCGACATGGCGCGCGATCGTCGCGTCGACGACGCCGTCTGGGGCGCGCAGGACCACGGACGGCAGGGTTCCCGGGCTGATCGCAAGTGCGGTGCCAGTCGGGTCGGACACGGCGATCCGATAGACGTTGCCCGCGATCGGGCCTTCCGAGGGAGGCGCTGGCGCGGCGACCGGCTCGATCGAGACGTCCAACGCGGTAACGCCGCTCACGATGACGAATGCGCCCGGCGCCGCGATCAGCTGCGCCTGGGGCGGGCTCTCGGTGGTCGTGGCGAGGATCTGTGGGCTCGTCACGCCCGCGACCGGCACCGGTGAGCTGAAGGCCGTGGGCGAGCCGGCCTGACCCGGTCCCGGCGAGAGATAGCGATAGGGCTCCCCAACGACGACGCCGTCGTACAGCGGCGGCGATCCGAGTGGCGTGGTGAGCTGGGCGGCCAGCACGACGGTCAGGCCCGCCAGCAGTGAGAGGAGTGCTGCACGCCGTCTCACTTGACGGTGAAGAAGACCTCGGGTGACCAGACCCGTGGATTGAACGGAGCGTGATCCGCGGCAACGAACTCGGCCTTGAGGACATACGTGCCGGGATGGACGGGCAGGTCCTGCTCGAGTCCGTAGTTCATCGACACGAGCACGTTGTCGACGTAGAGGTGCAGATGCCCCTGGTCGGGGCGGATGTTCGTCGTCGTGGCGGGCACGATCTGGGCACCCGTCAACCACAGCACCACGCGGACGGTCGCGCCCGTCACGCTCTCCCCGGAAACCGGCTTGACGATCGTGACCACGGCGGGCGACGACGGCCGGTTGCCCGACGCAGCGGGCGCGGACGGGCCCGAGCTCGCGGGTGGCGCGCTGGCTGACGCACCGCTGCACGACACGACGATCGCCGCAAGCAGGACCAGGGCGAAGGACCGGCGCGAATGCCTGTTCATCACAACCTCACTCAACCGAGGGATCGAAGTGCGCCACCCGGCACCGCCCGATGACACTCACGAGCCCGGCGTGACGACGAGCTGGGTCTGGAGCTCATCGCCGCCTGGTGCGGTGCCACGGATCTCGAACGCTTGCGGGATGTCCTGGGCCGTCAGCGTTGCGACGACGTGGCCAGGCTCGAGGGTGCGCACCGTCAGCGGCCGAGGCCCGCTGGTCCCGGTCGTGACCGAGACACCGATGGTCGTCGCCGGCAGCTCGGCGCCCGTGGCGTCGAAGAACGTCACGTGCAGGTCGTTCTGGCCGGGCCGGTCGGGGTCGAGATAGACCTGGACGGAGCGGCCGGCGGTGAGATGGACCGTGTAGATCGTCGGAATGCCGGCCACCCGGTTGACGTCCACCTGTGAACGCGTCGGCTGGGCGACGACGGCGAGCGGCACCTCGACCGAGGAGGTCCCGCGCGCGACCAGGGCGGTGACCTGCCAGGTGCCGTCGATGGAGAGATTGCCGCCGGTGGCGCTGAAGACCCCGGCGCCGGCGGGCGCCAGATCGAGGCGTGAGCTCCCGATATCCGATCGGGCCGGGACCGAGAAGCGCAGGGTCACGCCCGAGGCGGCAACCGGCGCCGCGGTGTCGTAGTCGGTCACGATCGCGCGGAAGGTATTGAAGCCGGTGAGCCCCGGCGAGATCTCGAGGCGAAGTCGGACCGACGTCGCGAAGTCGCTGCCGCTGACCACGATCGGGGCGGGACTCGGGCTGGGAGCCAGGATCGGGCCGGACGCCGCGACCGACGTCGGGGGCGCGACGTTGACGAGGGCGGCGGCCAGCAGGACGACCGTTGCGCCGATGAGGATCTCGACCGAGCCGACCCGCCGGAGGCCGGTCAGGACGCGGCCTGCAGCCGGCACGTTCTGGAAGTGGTTGACCGCCCCGAGCGTGGCCAGGGCCGCGAGCAACGCCGTCTTGCCGATCAGGAGCCGGCCGAAGTCGGTCGACAAGAGCGCGTCGGTCGTCCCGACTTCGCTGATCCCCCGAAGGAGGCCACTGACGGCCACGGTCGCGATCCCGATCGTCGCCACCCAGGAGAACCGTTTCGCTGCTCTGGCCGTCTCGGCGTCGGGAGTCCGACGGCGGACCGTGACCAGGAGGCCTACGAGACCGCCCAACCACAGCCCGACGGCGGCGACGTGGATCGACTGGATCGCGACGTCGAGCGCGGGGTGCGGACCAGCCGCGGCGTGGCTTGCCAGGACGTCTGCGAGGAGGGCGCCGGCAGCGGCGAGGGCGACGATCGTCAGGACGATTCGATCCCTGGCGAAGCGGCGCGCACCGATCAGGATGGCCAGACCGGCGACAACGAGGGGAACGACGCGTTCGACGATCGCCGGCCCGAACGAGGTACCCCAGACCTGCCCGACATCCACTCCGGCTTCGGTCAGCTCGTCGACGACGACCGCGACGGTGCCGACGGCGGCGAGCACCCAGGCGCCCACCAGGAGCCGTCCGACGAACGCTGGCGGGACCCGCGCGACGACGGCCCCGAAGAAGCTCACGCCGAGCAGGACGAGGAGCCCCAGGTACATCAGCCAGCGCCCCGCTGTCGCCGCCGGTGAGGGGCCCGACGAGCTGGTCTGGGCGACAGCGTTCGAGCTGCCGCCGGACGCTGGCGGCGTCGCTCCAACGCCAAACGCGTAGGAGCCCGAGGCGCGGTGCCCGTCCACGGCCGACACTGTGCGCCAGGCAACGGTATAGACCCCACCGTCCAGCGGCCGAAGCGGCACCTCGAGGGTCAGCGGGTCGTCGGTTGACGCTGTCGTCGGACCGGCCGTCACCGGGCTTCCGCTCGAATCGAGCACGCTGATCGAGGACAGCTTGGGATCGGGCCGCTCGCCGAAGGTGATCGTCACCCTGACCGGCGGCGTCGAGAGCGAGGCGCCCGGACTCGGGCTCGAAGACTGCGGAAGGGCGTGGGCACCGGCCGGTCCGGCCAGGGCGAGGAGCGCGACCAGCGCAAGGCTGGTCGCGCCGATCCCGAGTCTTGCCCGTGCCCGGACCATCGATCTCAGGCCTGCCGCGGGCGGCGGAGGACGAGGAGCAGGGCGGCACCGCCGAGGATCACCCCGAGAGCGCCGACCAGGAGTCCGACCAGCAGAGCGCTCGAGGCCGCGTCGCGCGCCTGCGACGCGCTCGACTGGGCCGCGGTCACGGCGTCCGCGAGGGCGGCGTCCGGGCTTGGCGCCGGGGCGGCCGCCGATGGTGCAGGAGACGGGCTCGCCGAGAGCCGCGCATTGATCCGATCCAGGCTGGTCGAGACCTCGGTCAGCGACGGGAGCTTGGCCGGGAACTGGATGTCGGTGTCGTTGACGGCCGAGTTAAAGGTCGAATCGCTCGAGGTCGCCGTCTCGTCGACGGTCGCATCATGGATCTTGCCGGTCAGGTGGAAGGTGTAGTCACCGGGCACGGTCGGGATGAGCGGCGCCTCGTAGTCGCCGGGCGTCCCCAGACCGGTGTCGCCGTCGTACGTCGCGACGAGATCGAGTGACGCCGAGTCCTGGCCGCCCACGCCCACGATGACCTTGAGGTCGCCGTCCGCGATGTCCGTGACCGGCTTGCCGCGCGCGTCCTTGACGACGACCTGGACGGCGTTCAGCTGGCCGACGTACGTCGGCTCGTGAAGCCAGCCCAATGCGACGCTATACGGCCCGAAGTCCTTCAGTACATGCGCCTGTGCCAAGGCGGCGACCATAACGGTCGCCATGACGGCGATGGGCAGGGCGACACCCAGGCGTCGAAATCGAGAAGTCCGCATTGAAGCCTCCGCCGGCGCACCTCGCCCATGGGTCGAGGGCCGGTGATCGTGGTCGTTTCTTGGGCGCCGCGACTGCGGCTGGCTGGTCGCCTCCGCACTCCCGTGACGGTCGCGACCTCAGAGCGCCGGCTCAGGAGGCGGGGCTCGGCCGGCGATCTGATGGTCGACGATCGCGCCGTGGCGCACGTCGACCCATGGCAGCTTCGGTCGTGCTGAGGAACGTCGGGCGCGCGTCCAACGAGCCCGAGCCGAGACGATCCGGGCAACGAGGTACTCGTGGCGCCAGCGATAGAGACCCTCCACGAGAGCCGCGGCGAGTGCGACGCCGGCGAAGATCGCGAGCGTGGAGTGGTATTCGCCCGACCCGAGGACGCTCAGGCCGGGGGCCGCCAGTCCGACGGCGACATGCTCGAGGTTCTCGGCCACGACGAAGATGACAATTGCGCCGATGAGGACCTGGAGCCACGCCTGGGCGACCACCCGGATGGTCGGACGAGCCTCACCCAATGGGATCGGGCCGCCGCCCCGTTCGCGCACGACAAGGGACAGTCGGGCGAGCCGCAGCGCGCCGGCAGCCACGAGCGCGAGCGCGAGGACCACGACCAGTGCAACCGTGGCCGTCCAATGAGCGCCGTGGCCCGTCCTCGCAAGGGCGGCATCCGAGGCTTCACCGTAAGTGAGCAGGAAGGTCAGGTTGTGGGCCAGCGCGAACACGACGAGCGCGAGCACGGCCCTCCGCGCTCGATCACGCCAGATGCTCGATGTCACCCGGTGACTCTACGCGACGATGCCCGATGTCGCCCGCGGTGGTGGGTGACCCGAGCTCCGTCGGCCGCAGCCGATGCCCTTGCTTCCGCCGCGGTCTACTTGAGCGCTGCCACGAGCTGGTCGGTGTCCCAGGTCAGCACGCCCTCATAGGTATCCGCCGGCGGGTCAGCCTGCGAGACGCAGCGGCACCATCATCTGATGCTCGTGCGCCTCGGTGGCGGAGAGGGTGGGATTCGAACCCACGGATACTTGCGTATCAGCGGTTTTCAAGACCGCCGCAATCGACCGCTCTGCCACCTCTCCGCGGCCGAGGATAGCAGCCGGAAGCGGACGGCCGACACGGGCCGACGCCGGTTCTCGCGACCTACCAACCGGGGTGGTGGTAACCGCCTCCCGCAAGCGGAACCAGGCGCCAACCGGGCCGCATCGAGCGTGGTCGAGGCCGTCGGCTGGCCGGTACCGACCGGGTCCTGCGCTTATCACCGCGAGGGTTGGTAGGCCGCAACCCACGGGCGCCCCGAACCAGGGGCCGAGCCTAGCCGAGGCGCTTGACGACCACCGTCCCGGCGAGCAGGTCGTGCCAGCCGCGCTTGCGCTTGTCGATCAGGATCCAGATGTAGCCCAGGTAGAACACGAACCCGTCGATCCAGTAGCCGAACAGGCGGACGATCGCCTGTCCCCCGCTGATCGGGCCGCCGTCACGGTCGCGCACCACCCGGAGCCCGAACATCCGCATCCCGGGCGTCGATCCGTCGCGCGCCCAGAACCACGGGAAGTAGGCGAGCGGGACGATGATCACCGCGACGATCAGGACGATCGCCCCGGTCCCGGCCAGGAAGCCGCTGTTCGCGGTCGCGCCCGCCGCGATGACGAGGCCGCCGGCGACCGCAATCACGAGGACGATGAGCCCGGTGATGAGGATGTCGACGATGTACGCGATCAGGCGCTCGCCGGCACCGCCGAACTCATAGCCCGGGGCGGGGCCGACGACGTTCTCGGGCGCCTCCCAGCTCGACGGCGGCGGTGGGGGCGGAGCCGCGGCGGGGGGTGGGACCGGCGGGGGTGGTGGTGTGACGGCTGGTGGCGGCGCAGCGGGCTGGGCCGCCGGGACGTCCTGCGAGCTCGCCGGGGTCTGCCAGCCGGTCTGCTCGTCCGGGCCTCCGGACGTCGGTTCCTGCGGTGTTTCCATGCGAACCTCCCTTGCGGGCCGGTCGCGTCCCCTCCTCAGCCCGCCGGGGAGATGGTATCGCGCCCGAGATAGGGCCGAAGCACCTCGGGCAGGTCGACGGTCCCGTCGGGCCGCTGGTACGTCTCGAGCAACGCCGCAACGACACGGGCGAGGGCGAGCCCGCTCCCGTTCAGGGTGTGGACGAGCTCCGGCTTGGCACCCGGCTCCGGCCGGTAGCGGACGGCCATCCGGCGCGCCTGGTAGTCGCGGAAGTTCGAGCACGAGCTGACCTCGAGCCAGCGCTCCACGCCCGGCGCCCAGACCTCGAGGTCGTACTTCTTGGCCTGGACGAAGCCCATCTCACGCGTGCTCATCAACAGGACGCGGTAGGCCAGCCCGAGCCGCTGGAGCAGGTCCTCCGCGCGACCGGTCATCCACTCGAGCGCCTCGGACGACGCCTCCGGGCGCTCGAACAGGACCATCTCGACCTTGTCGAACTGGTGGACCCGGAGGATCCCGCGGGTGTCCTTGCCGGCGGCGCCCGCCTCGCGCCGGAAGCACGGCGTGTAGGCGGCGTAGCGGATCGGCAGCTCGGCGGCCTCGAGGATCTCGTCCCGATGGAGGTTCGTGACCGGCACCTCGGCCGTCGGGATCAGGTACAGCTCGTCGCGGGTCACGACGTACATCTGGTCTTCCTTGTCCGGGATCTGCCCGGTGCCGCGCGCCGAGGCCGCGTTGACGACGGCCGGCGGCCAGATCTCGGTGAACCCGTTCTCCCGGCCATGGACGTCGAGGAACCAGCTGATCAGCGACCGCTGGAGGGTCGAGCCGAGCCCGCGGTAGACCGGGAAGCCGGAGCCGGCGATCTTCGCGCCACGCTCGAGGTCGAGAATCCCGAGCTGTTCGGCGACCTCCCAGTGCGGTCGCCGCTCCCAGGTCGCGCTGCCGGGCGCCGCATCCGCACCCACCTCGCCGTGGAGCGGCTGGATCCGGGGCAGCTGCTCGCCCCACTCGCGGACGGTGACGTTGGCGTCCTCGCCGCCGACCGGCACGTCGGGGTCGGCCGGGTTCGGGATCCGGAGCAGGAGGTCGTCGAGCTCGGCCTCGACGGTCGCCAGCTCGGCATCGATGGCGGTGATGCGCTCGCCGGCCGCCGATGATTCGGCCTTGAGTGTGGCCACCTCCGGCCCGTTCGGGTCGGCGCCGCCCCGGACCGCCTCGCCTACGGACTTCGAGACGCGGTTGCGCTCGCCCTTGAGCCGATCGCCTTCCGCGAGCAGCTCCCGGCGCCGGCCGTCGGCGACGAGCGCCTGGTCGACGAGTCCCGCGTCCTCGCCCTTGTCGATCGCCCCCTGGCGGATCGCCGCCGCGTCGTCGCGGAGACGCTGGAGTCCGACGCTCACCCGATCACCTCCGTTCCGACCGCTCTCCGGCCTCGCGCAGCCGGCCGACGGCGAAGCCGCGCTCGAGACCGGCCAGGAGCCAGCCGGCGCGCGGTCCGTTCGTCCGCCCGAGGAAGGCCCGGTAGATCGCCTCGAAGGCACGCCGGTTGGCCACGCCGTGTTCGGCGGCGACCGAGAAGATCCGCGCCTGCCAGGCATCGCCCCCGGCCGGTCGCTCCGCCTCGACCGCGTCGGCCAGCGCCGCCAGGTACGAGCGCTGCTCCGCGTCGAGCTCGGCGGCCGCGGCCGGCAGCCCGTCGACCTGGACGACGATTCGGGCCGTTTCCGGCGCATAGGTCGTGAGCCAGCGGCGGGCCGCGGCGATCCGTTCTGCGGCGATCTCCCCTTCGCGCGCGGTCAGCGGCGATCCCTTCTCCGCAGCGAACGTGTCCGGCTCGACGGGCCGGATCTGAACGAGCGTGGCGACGTGGCTGAAGCTCGGCCGGTAGGCCGCCGCCTCCTGCGCGACGTCGGCATCCGGGGCCAGGAGCGAATAGCGGAACACCGACTCGGGCGACGGCGGCAGGCTGCCCCTGACCTCGCGCCCGGCCGTGGCGGCGGCCAGCTTGTCGAACTCGTCGAACAGGCGCGGGATGGCGTCGGTGCCCTCGGGATCGAACTCGATCGCGGTCTGCGGGCGGGGTCGGAGGAAGAGCAGCCGGAGCTGCTCCGGCGGGACGACCTCGACGATCTGGTGAGCGGCGGCGCCCCGGCCCTTCGAGGTCGACATCTTCCGGCCGCCGATGTTGAGGAACTCGTACGGGACGTTGAGCGGCGGCTCGCGCTCGAAGACCTCGCGGGCGATGGCGTCCGAGCGGTCGCGCGACCCGCCGGCGGTGGACAGGTCCTTGCCGCACGGCTCGATGGTGACCCCGAAGAGGCTCCATTGGGCCGCCCACTCGAGGTTCCAGGGCAGCTTGGCGGTCCCGCCGAACGGCGAGATCCAGCCCGACGCTCCGCAGCCACGGGCCCAGGTCACGAGGTTGGGCCGGCACTCGTAGAAGACGCGCTCGCCGTCCCAGCGGGTCACCATCGTCGTCCCGACCTTGCCGCAGGTCGGGCAGATGACGCTGAGCGGGTGCCACTCGGCCGGGTGCTGGACGTTCGCCACCCGGCGGTAGATCTCCCGCACCCGATCGGCCCGGTCGAGCGCGAGGCGGATGTACGGATCGAGCGCGCCCGTCGGGTAGATGTCGCTCATCCAGTAGTAGCGATCGGGCCGGATCCCCAGGCCCTCGAAGGTGTCGATGAAGACCTGGGCGTGATGCCGGGCGTACGAGGCGTGGCCGTCGCCGGCCTGGTCCGGGACGTGGGCCAGCGGGCGACCCATCTCGTGCTCGATCGCGTCCGGCGTGAGCAGCGCCTGGGCGTCCATCGGGTCGAAGTCGTCCACCCCGTACAGGAACTCGGTCGGGATGTCGTGCGCGCGGAGCGCGCGGGCGATCACGTCGAGGATGACCGGTCCGCGCAGGCTGCCCACGTGGACCGTCCCGGACGGCGTCTTGCTGTCGTTGACGACCTGCGGCCCGCTGACCGAAGCGGCGAGTTCGTCGGCCCAGTCCATAAGTCTCGCTCCCGGTGCGGGCCCGGACCCGCCCGGCAGGCTGGCCGGGCCCAGGCCGGCTGCGCCGGCTAGCGGATGGCGGTGATCGTGTAGTCGAAGTCCCCGGCGGGGACCCGGACGACGACCGTGTCGCCCTTCTTGCGGCCGAGCAGAGCGCGGCCGACGGGCGACTCGTTCGAGATCCGGCCGTCCTTGGGGCTGGCCTCGGTCGAACCGACGATCGTGAAGGTCTCCGAGCCGTCGCCACTCTTGACGGTGACGGTCGAGCCGATCTGGACGTGCTCGGTCGAGTGCTTCTCGTCGATGATCGTCGCGTTCTTGATCAGCGCCTCGAGGGTCTGGATCCGGCCCTCCACGAACGCCTGCTCGTTCTTGGCGTCCTCGTACTCGGCGTTCTCCGACAGGTCCCCGTGCTCCTTGGCGTCGTGGATCCGGGTCGCCACCTCGGCGCGTCGGATGTTGACCATGTCGTCGAGCTCCGTCCGGAGCTTCTCCAGGCCGTCGCGGCTCAGGTAGGTCGGTTTCGTGTTCACGGCGGGTGGACCCCCGTCTCTGGCCGCGAGGGCGTCGCCTCGGGCCTGGGTAAAGGAAAGAACTCCAGGTATCCGCGATCTCCGCGCACCTGAAGTTCGACCGGTGGCGAATGGTAGTCCCGCCGGTCCCAGGGTGTCAAAGCCATCGGACAGGCGCTGGGTGCGGGGCGACGTCAGGCCTCGGTCAGCCGGACCAGCCGGCGCCGGATCCGGCCGAGCGAGGTCCGGTCGGTGAACGCGACGAACAGCGTGTCGTCACCGGCGACCGAGCCCGCCACCTCCGGCCAGCGCGCCCGGTCGAGTGCGGCCGCGATGGCGTGTGCCGAGCCGGGCAGCGTCCGGATCACGAGCAGCAGGCCGGCCTCGCGGATCTCCACCGGGAGGTCGCGGAAGAGCTTGCGCAGGCGATCCTCGCCGCTCGTCTCAGCCTCGATCAGCCTGGGCGGAAGGGCGTAGGCCACCGTGCCCTCGCGGCTCACCTTGATCAGGCCGAGCTCGGCGACGTCGCGACTGATCGTGGCCTGGGTCGTCTTGAAGCCCCGCTCGCGCAGCGCGGCCGCGAGCTCCTGCTGGGTCCGGATCGCGCGCTGGTCCACGAGATCGCGGATCGAGCGCTGGCGGACCTGCTTCATGACCTCCATCGGCGGTCTCAGCGGGACAGGAAGAAGACGATCACGATCGCCGCGAGGACGATCCGGTAGATCACGAAGATCGCCAGCGAGTTGGTGCGCAGGTAGCGCAGCAGGAAGGCGATCGCGGCCATGCCCGAGATCAGCGCGGCCAGCATCCCGACGAGGAGCGGGACGAGCTCGGGCGTGGCGCCGGCTTCGCCCCGGACGAGCTTGTAGCCCTCGAACAGGATGGCGCCGGCCGTCACCGGGGCGGCCATCAGGAAGCTGAACCGGGCGGCCGCTTCGCGCGTGAGCCCGGTGAACAGTCCGGCCGAGATGCTGATCCCGGAGCGGCTGATCCCGGGGATGAGGGCCACCGCCTGGGCCAGCCCGATCCCGAACGCGCCGCGGACGCCCAGCCCGTCGACGTCGTGGTCCTTGGCTCCCTGTCGATCGGCCAGCCACAGGATCGCTGCGCCCACGAGGAGCATCACCGAGACGATGCCGGCCGATCGCACCGCGGTCTCGAGCGTGTCGTTGAGGATCGGCCCGAGGAGGATCGCCGGGATCGTGGTGACCGCGATCAGGACCGCCAGCTTCCGGTTCGAATCGTCGCGGAACGATCGATCGCGGAGCGCGGCGAACCCGGCCGGGACGAGCGCGACCCAGTCGCGCCAGAAGTAGATGAGCAGGGCGACGAGGGTGCCCAGGTGGAGCATCACGCTGAACGCCAGCGAGGTGATGAACGGGTCCGTCCAGCCGAACAGGTACGGCACGATGATGAGGTGGCCGGAGCTGGAGATCGGCAGGAACTCGGTGAGTCCCTGGACGATCCCCATGATCAGGGCCTGGACGGTGGTGTCCATCTGACTCCCTGCGGTCGCCGGCGGGCAGACGCCCCGCGGGAGGCGGCTCGCTTGACGCGCGCTAGCGGATGAATAGCGGGGCGAGAACCAGCGAGATCGTCGCCAGCAGCTTCACGAGGACGTGGAGCGACGGGCCGGCGGTGTCCTTGAACGGGTCCCCGACCGTGTCGCCGACGACGGCCGCTGCGTGGGCCAGGCTCCCCTTGCCGAGCACGTTCCCCTGGTCATCCTTCAGGTGCCCGGATTCGATGTACTTCTTGGCGTTATCCCACGCCCCGCCGCCGTTGTTGAGGACCGTCGCCAGCAGGACGCCGGCGATCGTCCCGACCATCAGCATCCCGGCGACCGCCTCGAACCCGAGGAGCAGGCCGATCAGGATCGGGGTGGCGACCGCGACGACGCCCGGCGCGATCATCTCCCGGAGCGCGGCCTTCGTGGTGATGTCGACGACCCGCGCGTAGTCCGGCCGCTGCGTGTAGTCCATGATCCCGGGCATCTCGCGGAACTGGCGGCGGACCTCGACGATGATCGACTGGGCCGTCGTCCCGACGGCCCGGATCGCCAGCGAGCTGAAGAAGTAGACGAGCATGGCGGCCATGAGCGCGGCGATGAACACCCTGACGTTGGAGAGGTCAACCGCGTTGAGCAGCTCGACGCCGGGAACGCCGGCCTCGAGCCGGCGACCCTGGATGAGGTTGATCTTGTCGATGTAGGCGCTGAACAGGAGGAACGCCGCGAGCGAGGCGGACGCGATCGCGTAGCCCTTCGTGAGCGCCTTCGTGGTATTGCCGACCGCGTCGAGGCGGTCAGTGATCTCGCGCGCACCGGCCTCGGCGCGGCTGAACTCGGCGATGCCACCGGCGTTGTCAGTGATCGGGCCGAAGGTGTCCATCGCCAGGATGTAGGCCGTCGTCATGAGCATGCCCATGGTCGCGACGGCGGTGCCGAAGATGCCGCCGACGTTGCGACCGTCGGCCGACAGGAGGTTGGCCTGCTCGCCGAGCCAGTGGCTGGCGAACAGGGCGATGCCGATGGTGATCGCGGTGACGGCCGTCGTCTCGAAGCCGACCGCGGTGCCCGCGATGATGTTGGTGGCCGGTCCGGTCTTCGACGCCTCGGCGATCTCGCGGACCGGGCGGAACGAGCCGGCCGTATAGAACTGGGTGATGTAGACGAACGCGACGCTGGTCGCCAGGCCGACGATGCCGGCGGCGAAGAAGTAGACCCAGGTCGGCAGGCCGCTGGTGCCCGTCCCGCCGTTCGTCTGCATCATCACGGCGGTCGTGATCCCGAGCCCGACCACGGACAGCAGGGTCGTGACCCAGTAGCCCCGGTTGAGCATGCTCATCGGGTTCTCGTCCTCGCGGCCGCGGACGAAGTAGATGGCGACGATGGTGGCGAGGAGCCCGAACGACCGGACGACGAGCGGGAAGAAGATCCAGGCCTGCGGGTTCGGCCAGCCCGCCGCCACGGCGATCGTGTAGACGCCGACGCCGAGGATCATGGCCCCGATGTTCTCGGCCGCGGTGGACTCGAACAGGTCGGCTCCGCGGCCGGCGCAGTCCCCGACGTTGTCGCCGACCAGGTCGGCCACGACGCCCGCGTTGCGCGGGTCGTCCTCGGGGATCCCGGCCTCGACCTTGCCGACGAGGTCGGAGCCGACATCGGCGGCCTTGGTGTAGATCCCGCCGCCGAGCTGGGCGAAGAGCGCCACGAAGCTGGCCCCGAAGCCGAAGCCGACGATGAGGAACGGCGCCTGTGCGACGGTCACCTCACCGATGAAGGTGGAGTAGACCGTGAAGATCCCCCACACCCCGAGCAGCGACAGGGCGACGACGAGGAAGCCCGACACGGCCCCGCCGCGCATCGCCACCTGGACGGCCTCGACGAGGCTGCGCTGGGCGGCCGACGCGGTCCGCACGTTGGCCTTGACGCTGACGAACATGCCGATGATCCCGGACGCCATCGAGCAGGTCGCCCCGACCACGAAGGCGACGGCCGTCATGATCCCGATCGGCAGGCCGGCGAGCGTGGGGACATCGGCGACCGAGGGGGTCTCGACGAGGGTGATGACGATGCCGATGACCACCGCCCCGACGACGGCGAGGATCGCGATCGTCGAGTACTGGCGGCGGATGAACGCGACGGCCCCTTCGTAGATCGTCCCGGACACGTCCTGCATCGCCTGGGTGCCCTGGTCGCGGCGGAGGACGTCGCGAGCGAGGTAGAGCGCGAAGAGGATCGCGATCAATCCGGCGGGCAGGATGATCAGCTGGAGGGTCTTGGCATCCATCGGGGTCCGGGATTCCTCCTGTCGCGGGCGATCCCGGGCGCGAGTGCGCGCTCCGCCGGCGCTCGGCGGGTCCACCGGGGAACGATGCTGGCGTCGGGCGTTCCGGCCGCAACCGGAGCAAAACCTTTCAGGCCGCGGGCGAGTGTATCAAGCGCCCGAGAGGCGGGTCAAACCCAGTCCGCGGTCGAGGATATGCACCGCCGGGCGCGGTCACGGAAGCCAGCGTGGATAGGCGCCGTCGGTCGACAGCTGGCGCAGGTCGCGCCCGTCGAGATCGGCCAGCCAGATGCCGGCCGAGCGCGTCTGCGCCGCCGTCGGCACGCGACCGAAGAGCACGGTCGTCCCGTCCGGCGAGAACCCGGGGAAGCGGTCGACAAGCTCCGGCGCGCTCGTCAGCGCGGCGAGCGTCTGTGGCGGCGTCGCGGCATAGCCGAGATGATCCCCGGTGGGGGCCACGAGGCTGACAATGCCACCCGACTCGGACACGGCCGCCGGGCCCACGGCCGGGAAGAGAGTCGTCGGGCTCGAGCCGTCCGGACCGATCCGGAGCAGGCCGCCGTCGACCTTCAGGGAGCCGACGAGGACGAACGCGTCGGCCGGCCCGTCCCAGGCCGGGCTCCCGGTCGGACCGCCGATGTCGAGAATCTCGACGGCCGGGGCCGGGGCGTCGGGGGCAAGGTTCGCGTGCAGGACCCGGTCGTCGGCCAGGACCATGAGGAGCCACTTGCCGGTTGGGTCGAACGCCGCCCGGGGGGTCCACGGCGAGACCCCGGGCCCGGCGACGAGCCCGTCCCCACCGAGCTCGGTTGATCCCGTGGGTGGGGCGCCATCGATCATGACCTGTCGAGCGGTGCCCGTGCCGCCGGGCAGCGGCTCGATCCACCAGCCGAGATCGGCCCCGGTCGCATCCCGTCGTCCGACCAGGACCGCCCCACCACCGGGCACGTTCGTCGGCGCGTACTCGAGATCGTCGGCCGACGTGACGGTCGTCGGATCGCTCCCGTCAAGCCGCAGCAGCCGGACGACGCCGTCCGCGGCGTAGACGATCGAGCGTCCGTCGGAGGCGACGTCGAAGGCGCTGACCGGTGCCAGCTCGGCGGTCACCTCGCGCGGGTTGGACCCGTCGGGGTTCATCAGCCAGACGTTGCGGACGCCGCCGCGGGCCGACAGGAACGCGATCTGGTTCTGGGCGCTCGACGCCTGGCCGCCGGTCGTGAACGTCCAGGTCCGCCCGGCGGCGACCTGGCCCGGGTCGCCGGCCCGCTGGACGATCGGCGCGAGCTCGACGGTGTAGGTCGTGTGCTGGGCAAGCGGGCTCGACGGGCTGAACAGCAGGACGGTGCCGGCCGGCGGCGGAGAGCTCGGCTGGGTGATCGGCGAGCCGTTGGCGTCGGTGGATCCCGGGCCCGCCGGGGCATCGGACGGCAGGCTCGCGACGCGGAGGTCGCCGCCGATCGCGGGCGTGATCCGGATGGCCCCGTCGACCGACGTGGGATCGATCGGGCCGTCGAACTCGACTGCGATCGTGGTCCGGACCGAGATCCCGGCCACGCCGTCGGCAGGGACCACGGCGTCGACCCCGAGGCCGGCGGCAACGGTCGTGAACGTGCCGGTATAGGGCGCCGCGAGGTGGCTCCCGTCGGTGTCCGCCGCTTCGCTGCCGACGTTGACGGTGTAGGTCGTGCCGAAGGCCAGCGGCTGGTCGAACGCGATCGTGAGGCTTGGGCCGCTCCAGCTCGCCCGGAACGCGGTGGCGGGAGCGACGGCCAGGGCGGACTCCACCGAGCCGGTGTCCATGAGCCGGTCGAACTCGAGCCGGATCGTGGCGTCGGTGGCCACGCCGCCGGTCCCGCTCACGGGATCCATCGTCGCGACGACCGGCGGCCCGACGGTCTGGAACTGGAACGACCCGGTCGCGTCCGGCGCGGGGTTGCCGGCGAGGTCGGCGTAGCCGGCCGCGACGGTGACGCTGAACGCGGTCGCCGATGGGAGCTTGCGGGCCGGCGTGAAGATGACCGTCGTGTCGCGGTCCCAGGTGAACGTTCCGCCGACATAGGGCTCGATCCGGAAGCGCTGTTCGACGGACGTTCTGTCGACCGGCTCGCTGAACGCCAGGTCGATCGCGGTCAGCGTCTGGGCGACGTGATCGTCGTTGCCGGCGGTCGCGCTGAGGGTCACCCGCGACAGCGTCGGCGGGCGGCGGTCGACCAGGGTCGCGTTGTAGAGGACGAGCGCCAGCGCCGCGACGGCGGCGATCGCCAGGAGGGTCGAGATCCAGCGTCTGGGCATCGCCTCACCGCCCGCGGTGAGAGGGGGTCACGGGGCAGGACGATAGCACAGCACCTATACTGCCGGACTTGTGAGCCAGCGCCCTCTTGGGTGTCTCTTCGAGGTCGTCGAGACACTTGTCTTGACCCTCGTCATCTTCCTGGTCATCCAGAACTTCGTCGCCCAGCCGTACCAGGTCCAGCAGATGTCGATGGAGAACACGCTCCAGCCGGGCGAGTACGTCCTGGTCGACAAGCTGAGCCCCCGCATCGACGACTACAGCCGCGGTGACGTCGTCGTCTTCTCGCCGCCGGCTGGCTACGACCAGGGCGGCAACACGCCGTTCATCAAGCGGGTCATCGGCCTGCCGGGCGACACCGTGGCGGTCCACGACGGGCAGGTCTGGGTGAACGGCAAGCCGCTCAGCGAGGCGTACGTCTACCCGGGCGCGACGCCGTACCAGCCGACCGAGGCGCCGCCCGACCGGGCGGAGTGGACGATCGGGGCCGACGAGCTGTTCGTGCTCGGCGACCATCGCGAGGCGTCGTCCGACTCACGGGTCTTCGGACCGATCAAGCGCGACACGGTGATCGGCCGGGCGTGGCTCCGCTACTGGCCGCTCAACGTCTTCGGCATCCTCCCGACCCCCACCTACCCGGAGCTCCAAGCCGCGACGCCGTGAGCTTCCTGCTCGCCGCCGCCGCGATCGTGACCGTCGCCGGAGCGCTGGTGGCCATCACCGGGCGAGATGCGCGGATCGCCCTCGTCGGCCTCGTCGTCGCGCTCGCCGCCGCCCCGTTCCTGGCGGATCCGCTGCCGGGACCGGCCGCGCTCGGGGCGCGGGTCGTGGCCGCGCTCCTGGGCGGCTACCTGCTGTGGATCGTGCTGCGCGAGACAACCGCGATTACCCGTGGCTCGCTCGTCGGGCTGCCCGCCGAGACGCTCGCCGCGGCTGCGGCCTTCGTCATCGGCTACGGGACCAGCGGCCTCGGCAGCGCGCCGCTCGGACCGGATGCGGCGAGCGCCGCCGGGTTCGCGCTCGTCGTGATCGCGGCCGGTCCGATCGCCCGTGGCGCTGACGTGTTCCGGCTCGGCGTGGCGCTGGCCATCCTCGTGACCGGCGCCGAGCTCATCCGGGTCGGGCTGGCCGGCACGCCGTCACCGCTCGAGCAGCTGATGACCGCCGGGCTCACGATCGGCCTCCTCGGCACCGCCGCCGTCCTGTGCGTGAACGCGGTCTCGGCGACGGGCGGGCTCGCGCTGCGCAACGAGCCGAGGCGGAGTGCGCTGTTCGAGGCCCATCCGATCACACCGACCGCACCGAGCAGCCTCCGACCCGCCTGGCTCCCGCGACGACCCGGCCGGTCGCGTCGCGACGAGCGCCCGACCGAGATCCACCGCCTCGAGGCGGCCGCTCGGGACCACGCGACGGGGACCCAGGCCGAGATCTGGCCGGGCGGCGAGCCTGCCGGCGGCGATGCGGCCGGCGAGCCGCTCGAGGCCCGCGGGCTGGCGGACCTCCCACTCGAGTCCCGTGCGCCGCGCGAGCCGCCGACGCCGCCGCACGAGCCGCCGATGCCGGCCGGCGAGCCGCCGACGCCGACCGGCGAGCCGCCCGGCAGCCCGGATGGAGCCGCGCCGAGACCGCAGGGCGATTCCGATCCCGGATCGCTGGACCGGTGAGCCTGCTCCCGTTTCTCGTCGTCACCTTCGGCGCAGCCGCGGCCGCGCTCATCCTGCGCCGCTACCGCCGCCTGTCGCTGGCGATCGGGCTCGCGGGGCTCGCGGCTGCGACGATCGCCGCCCTGGCGATCGTGCCCGGCGACCGGCTGACGGTCGGTCCCGGCCGGCTCGAGACGACGGAGTTCGGGCGCCTGTTCGTCGCCCTCGGCTGCGCGACCGGCCTGGTGGTGTCGGTCGTCGGACTCGCGACCGCCTGGCAGCGCAACCTGCCGTCGGCGCTCCTCGGCGGGTTCGGAGCGCTCGGACTCGGCCTGTCGGTCGGCGACCCGATCATCGCGCTCGTCGCGATCCTCGCCGGCGCGCTCGTCGGGTCGCTGGTCACCCTGACCCGACCCGTCACCGCCCGCAACGTCCAGGTCGCGAGCCGTGAGTTCCGGGCGATCGCCATCGCCGGCGCCATGGCGCTCGTCGGGATGGCCTGGATTGCCCGGCCATTGGGGCCGCTCGCCGAGGAACCGAACGTGTTCGGGCTCGCCTACCTCGCGGTCGCCCTCGCGGCGGCGATCCGGTTCGGCGAAATCCCATTCCACCGCTGGGCGGCCCGGCTGGCCGACTCGGCACCCGAGATCGCGCTCCCGCTCCTGCTAGCCTGGGCGCCGGCCGGCTTCGCGGTCGTCGCGCTGGCCTGGTCCGACCGGTCGATCGCGCCGCTCCTCCTGCCGCTCGACGTCGAGCGGGCGATCGTGCTGTCCGTCGGCGTCCTGAGCATCGTCCTCGGCGCGGTTGCCGCCTGGCTCCAGGACGATCTCGAGCACGTGGTCGGCTACTCGATCCTTCAGGACGCCGGGTTCGTGATGCTCGGCCTGGCGATCCTCGATCCTTCGGCCTGGCTGCCGACCCGGACCTGGATCCTCGTCTTCGTCGTCGCCAAGACGGCGTTTGCGACCTGGGCGGTCGCCGTCCGCACCCGCTTCGGAACGCGCCGGATTCCCGAGCTCGACGGCTGGGCGCGCCGCTCGCCCGGTCTTGCGATCGCCCTGCTGCTGATCGTCGTCGCGACGATCGGACTGCCGGGGTTCGTGGCGTGGGATGCCCGGGCCAGGCTCGTTGACCTGAGCATGAGCGTGGGACCGCTGCGGATCCTCGTCACGATCGGCGGGCTCGCCTCGCTCGCCTACTACGCACGGATCGCCGTCGGCGGCGCCCGGACTCCGTCGGTCCTCGTCGCGGCCGGCGCATCGGAGCGTCCAAGCCGCCCGGAACCGATCGAGCCGGCGGCCGAACCGGCAGGCACCCCGCGGCCCGAGGCCGGCCCGCCCGGAGGGTCCGGAAGCGTCGCTCGACCAGTTCGAGACACAGGCCCTGCGCGGCTGGGACGCCAACCGCGCTCCGATCGCCTCGGCCGGGGTCCTCATCCTGGCCGTCCTCGCCGCAGCCGTGGGAGCCGGCGGGCTCGGCGGCGTCCGGACGGCCGCCGCGGCGCCTGCGCCGGAACCGGTCGCCCCGACCGAGACGTTCGTGCCGGGCCAGACGGAGCCGCCATCCGCAGCGCCGTCGCCAGCCGCGACCGAGGCTCCATCCGTCGGCCCCGGCGAATTGGGCGAGCCGTCCACGGCCCCGACGGCGTCGCCGTCGAGCGAGCCCTCGGGGACGCCGTCAACGTCACCGTCCGTGGCGCCCTCGGGGTCACCGGCCGGATCGCCACGGCCGTCCGGGTCGCCGGGCCCGTCGCCGAGCGGCTGATCGGCCGGCGCGGCGCTCGACCGGGCGGGCCCGCGTCGCCGGCTCAGTCGGCCGGGGCGAGCGCCCAGCGGTCGATGTCGCGGTCGTAGTCGAGCAGCTCGCCCGGCGCGAACCAGAGCGCCAGCTCGGAGGCGGCGGTCTCCGGGCCGTCCGAGGCGTGGATCAGGTTCTGGGCGGTCTCGAGCGCGAAGTCGCCCCGGATCGTCCCCGGGGCCGCCTCGTTCGGGCGGGTCGCTCCGACCATCGTCCGGACGACGGCGATCGCGTTCGGACCCTCGATCGCGAACGCGACCAGCGGGCTCGACGTGATGAAGTCCACGAGCGAGCCGAAGAACGGACGCTCGCGATGGATGGCGTAATGCCGCTCGGCCAGGTCGCGGCTGACCCGGACGAGCTTGAGCCCGACGAGCTTGAGCCCGCGCTCCTCGAACCGGGCAAGGATCCGTCCGACGAGCAGGCGCTGGACGCCATCCGGCTTGACGAGGACAAGGGTACGTTCGGTCACGGGCTCACGAACCTCGCGATTGGGGTGATTGGCGGATAAGGATAGCCCGCTGCGGTCCGGGTCAGCGGTCCGGGTCAGCGGTCCGGGTCCGGCTCGGCGTCCGGCGCGAACCCCGGGGCCGCCTCGGCGGGGGCGTCGGCCGGGGGCGCGAGACCGTCCCCCGATAGCGGGCGCGCCGCGGCCGCAAAGGCGCGACGGGCCTGCGATTCGCGGCCCACGAGCCGGAGCGCGTCGCCGCGCACGAGGTCGAAGTCGCGGCCGGGCTCGGCGGCGGCGACGTCGAGAACGGCCGGCGCGAGCGCCGGGGCGAGCCGCAGGACGACGCCGAGCCGGATCGCCGCACCGGATCGATCCCCCGCGGCCAGGGCGGCCCGGGCAGCGGCGAGCTCGGCCGCCGGGTCGGGCATCGGCTCCCCGGAGTCCCGTCCGGCGGGCCCGGCGTCCATCGGAACGGCGACGCCGGCCCCGACGACCGTCGCCCCGCCCGGCGAGGACGGGGCAGCCACCGCCGCTTCGGCAGACGGCGCGCGGTCGGCGGCGCCCGCGACCGCCGATGCGGCGACGGTCCCCGCGACCGCCGCGCTGGGGACCCGCAGGGCCGGCGCCGCCGGCCAGACGTCGCTCCGCGGCATCCCGGCGAAGATCGGGTCGATCGGTCCGTCGACGAGCTCGAGTGCCCGGGCGGCCAGCCGGCGGGCCTCGCCCGGTCGGCCCAGCGCCGACGTCGCCTCGGCCGCGACGACGAGGGCGATGACGGCGACGCGGCCGCTGGCGATGTAGGCCGCCGCGGCCTCGCCGGCGCCAGTCAGGTCGTCGGTCCGCCAGCGGACCTCGGCCAGGTCGAGCAGCGCCTCGTCGTCGAGCCGGCCCGATCCCGCCAGCGCCTCGAGCTCGGCCCGGGCCAGGCCGTACGAGCCCGTCCGCAGGTGGAGCCTGGCGACCCGCAGCTCGGCCGGCCGGTCGGCCGGCACCGGCGCGGGGACCGCGGACCGACCGGATCCCGTCGGGGGCCCCGAGCCGGCGGCTCGCCGGCGCGGCGGCAGGATCGGTCGAATCCATCGCCGCGCCGGTCAGCCCGGCAGCCGGAGGGCGTCGTCGAGGCCGAGCCCGTGTCCGCGCGGCGCGACCACGGCCAGCCGGAGCACGTCGTCGCGGATGAGCTCACGCGCCACCCGGGCGACGTCGACCGCGCTGACCTCGGCGACTGCTTCGAGCGCCTCGTCGAGCGTCAGGACCTTCTCGTGGAGCGCCTCCTGGCCGCCGATCCAGGATGCCAGGTGGCGGGTGTCGTCCATGCGCAGCTCGAGCCCGCCGGAAAGGTAGGCCTTCGCCTTGGCCAGCTCCTCCTCGGGGACGGGCTCGTCGCGGATCCGGGCGAGCTCCGCCAGGATGGCCGCGAGCGCCGGCTCGAGCTTGTCTGGGTCGACCCCGGCATACACCCCGAGGGCGCCGCTGTCGGCGTACTCGGTGATCCCCGAACCCACGTCGTAGGCCAGGCCGTGCTCCTCGCGGACGGCCAGGAACAGGCGGCTGCTCATCCCCTCGCCGAGGATCCCGTTGAGCACGCCGAGCGTCCACGAATCCGGATGGTCGCGCCGGTAGGCCGGCACGGCGATGCAGATGTGGGCCTGGGCCGCGTCCCGGTTGCCGAGAAGGTAGGTCGAACCCGCGGGAAGGCGCGGCGCCGTCTCGAACGTCGGGTTGACCCCGTTGCCCGTCCCGAACGGCTTGGCGACGAGGTCGAGCGCGGCCGGATGGTCGAGGTCCCCGGCGAGCGCGACGACGACGTTCGCCGGTCGGTAGGTGGCGGCCCAGAAGTCCCGGATCGTCGAGCCCGGCAGGGTCCGGATGCCCGCCTCGTCACCGCAGATCTCGCGGCCGAGCGGACCGTCCCCGAACATCGCCTGCTGGATCAGGATCTGGGCGAACTCCGACGGGTCGTCGAGGTAGGACCGGATCTCCTCGACGATGACCGATCGCTCGTGGTCGATCTCGTGGTCCTCGAGCCGGGGCCGGACGATGAGCTCGGCCACGACATCGGCCGCCCGGGCGGCCTGGCGGGCCGGCACGCGGACCCAGTACACCGTCAATTCGCGATCCGTCGCGGCGTTGAAGCTGCCACCGACGCCCTCGATGGCCTCGGAGATCGCCCGGGTCGTCGGATAGGCCGCCGTGCCCTTGAACGTGATGTGCTCCATGAAGTGGGCAACGCCCGCCTGCTCGGGGGCCTCGAACCGGGAGCCGGCGAGGACGTAGGCGGCGATCGCCACGGAACGTGAGCCGGGGATCCGGGCGCTGATCACGCGCGGCCCGTCGGGCAGCACGGTTCGTTCGAACATCGCCCGGATGGTACAGGAACGGCCGGCCCCTCCCGGAGACCGGCCGCTCCCTGGTGCTTGCGCCTGCGCGAGCGTGGTCCGCTACTTGATGACGGTCTGGATCCACTCGTTCGCGAAGTACACGACGAACCCGATCGAGACCACCCACATCAGCCAGTGGACCTCGGTCGCCTTGCCACGCACGACCTTGAGCAGCACCCAGGTGATGAACCCGGCACCGATCCCGACGGTGATGTCGTACGTGAGCGGCATCAGGATGATCGTCAGCAACGCCGGCAGGCCGTCCTCGAGGTCGGCGACCGGGATGTCCTTGACGATCGTGAACATCAGGTAGCCGACCAGCACGAGGGCCGGCGCGGTCGCCTGCGAGGGGATGAGCCCGGCGATCGGCGACAGGAAGACCGCGAGCAGGAACAGGACTCCGGTGACCACCGAGGCGAAGCCCGTCCGTGCTCCGTCCGCGACGCCCGCCGCGCTCTCGATGTAGGTGGTGTTCGACGACACGCCACCGGCGCCGCCCGCGACGGCCGCCAGGCTGTCGACGAGGAGCACCCGCCCCACGCCCGGCACGCTGCCGTCCTGATCTCGCGAGCCCGGCCTCTGCCGCGACCCCCGTGACGGTGCCCATCGTGTCGAAGAAGTCGCTCAGCATGATCGCGAAGATGGTCAGGACGGCGGTCACGAACCCGAGCTTTGCGAAGATCTGGAACGGGTCCTGGAGGCCCAGGCCGAGGGTCGAGAAGCTGGGCGTGGCGACGAGGCTGCTGAGATTCACGGGCTGGACGCCGAGGATCATCGCGATGATCGTCGTCGCGAAGATGCTGATGATCAGCGCGGCCCGGATCTTGAGCGCATACAGCACGAACGTGATGACCAGGCCGATGATGAACACCAGCTGCCCGGCGGTTGTCGGGAACGACAGCGTGACCAGGGTGCCGTCGCAGAAGCCGAGGGTGGACGAGTCCGGCGCGCAGCCGGACACGATCATGCCGCCGTTGGCGAACCCGATGAACAGGATGAACAGGCCGATGCCGACGCCGATCGAGCGCTTCAGCGAGATCGGCACCGCGTTCATGATCGCCTCGCGCAGGCCGATCACGACGAGGATGGTGATCGCGAGGCCCTCGAGCACGATCACGCCCATCGCCCCGGCGGCGTCGAGGCCCTTCCCCGTCAGTGAGAACGCGACGATCGCGTTGATGCCGAGGCCCGCGGCGAGAGCGAATGGGTAGTTGCCCACCAAGCCCATCGCGATGGTCATGATCCCGGCGATCAGCGCCGTCCCGGCGGCCACCGCGACGGGGTCAAGGCCCAGCGGCTTGGCGATGATGTTCCCGTTCAGGAAGATGATGTAAGCCATCACCATGAACGTGGTCAGACCGGCCCTCGACTCCGTGACGAGGTTGGTACCCCGCTCGGCGAACTTGAAGTAGCCCGCCAGCCCGGACTCCGGGACAGCCGCGGGCGGTCGCTCGGTAGATGCTGCTTCCACGGCCGCTGCCCTCCAAACCCGTGGGCGCGCCGAGCCGCCGTGGCCGGGTCGCGCCAGGACGCCTGCCCGCCGGGACGACCCTTGACCGCCCGCGGGTGAACCACTCCCGTCGGGCGCCCTCTCGCACCCGACCGACTCCCGGCGACCGTCCCTCGGCGGTCGCCCGGCCTCCTCGCTAGCCGTCCTCGCGATCGAGCCCGAGCAGCTCCATCTGGACGAAGCCGCTCGTGTCGAACTCGAGCTGACGCGGCAGCGGCGGCTCCGGGCCGTCGTCGCCGATCGGCGCGAACTCGAGGACGACGCGTTCGTCACCCTGGACGAGCGTGTAGACGAGAAGCTGGTCGGGCCGCGTGTCGAACTCGAGGTGCTCGAACGAGTCGATGTTCAGGCAGATCGACAGCGGGGTGAAGTAGGTCGACGCCTCGGGGTGGTCGAGCACGATCCGCTCGACCCAGCCGGTCCCGTGGCTCACCACCTCGTGGCCGCGCAGGTAGCGATAGGTGACCGTCTGCTTGAGGAGAGGCCGAAGGAGGTTGTACAGGTCGGTCCGGCTCGACACGATGCCGCGGTTGACGAAGAACTTCGCTGGCGGCAGGGACGACACGCACTTCTCCCGGCGGCTGGGGATCGACGGGGCGGGACGGGGCGACGGCCCGTCGGCGCCAGACTACCCCAGCCGGACCGCGTGGGACAAGACAAATCCGCCACGTCTCGGGGCGCCGGTCGACGGCCGTATCATCCGGCCATGCTCCTCGCCGTTGACATCGGCAACAGCAACATCACCATCGGGCGGTTCCGGAATGGACAGCTCGTCGGGAGCCGTCGGGCGCGGACCCTCGAGCGCGCCACGGACGACGAGCTCGAGGTCCTCCTCGACGACCTCCTCCGGCTCGACGGGACCGGTCTCGACGAGGTCGTGTCGATCGCCTCCGCCTCGGTGGTCCCGTCCCTGACCGACGCGCTGGCCGGACTCGCGGCCCGGCGCGGGCTGCCGCTGCTGATCGCCGGCGCCGGCCACGTCCCGATCGCGATCCGGGTCGATCGCCCGGCCGAGGTCGGCGCGGACCGGCTCGTGAACGCCCTGGCGGCCGCCCGGTTGTACGGGACCCCGGCGGTGGTCGCCGACTTCGGGACCGCCACGACCTTCGACGCGATCGCCGCCGACGGGGCATTCGTCGGCGGGGCGATCGCGCCGGGTCTCGAGCTCGGGCTCGAGGCGCTCGCGACCCGCACCGCCAAGCTGCCCCGCATCGAGCTGCGGACCCCCGACCGGGCGATCGGTCGCGACACGGCGAGCGCCATGCGGTCGGGAGCTGTCCTCGGCTACCAGGCGCTCGCGGCCGGCCTCATCGCGCGGATCCGGGCCGAGCTCGCCGAAGCGAGCGACGTGCCGCCGGCCGACGTCCACACGATCGTGACCGGCGGGCTGTCGGCGGCGCCCTGGGCGCGCTCGATCCCAGGCGTCGATGCCGTGGATCCCGACCTCACGCTCAAGGGGCTGGCCATCCTCCACGCCGAGGTCAGCGGCGGCGAGCCGCTCGAGGCGGGGCTCGCGTGAGCCCGGAGCGGGCGACAGCCGGGGCGCGCCCGTGACGGGCCGCCTGGCCGGCCGGCTGATCGGGCTCGGCGTGTGCGGTTCGATCGCCGCATACAAGGCGCCCGAGCTCGTCCGGCTCCTCCAGGCCGAGGGCGCCGAGGTCCAGGTGCTCCTGACCCCGTCCGCGACCCGGTTCGTCGCGCCGCTGACCCTGGCCGCCCTCAGCGGACGCGCGGTCGAGAGCGACGTCCTGGGCCTGCTGGCCGACGGCCGGATCGGCCATATCGTCATCGCCGACAGTGCCGATGCCCTGGTCGTGGCCCCGGCGACGGCCCAATGGCTCGGCGCGATGGCAGCCGGGCTGGCGGGCGATCCGATCACGGCCGCCGCGCTCGCCACCACCGCCCCGGTCGTCGTCGCCCCCGCGATGGACGGCGAGATGTACGCCCATCCGGCGACCCGCGCCAACGTCGAGCGGCTCGCGTCGTATGGCTACACGGTCGTGCCCCCCGAGGTCGGTCCGCTCGCCTCGGGACAGGTCGGCGTCGGCCGGCTCGCGGACCTCCCGTCGATCGTCGACGCCGTGGTCCGAGCCATCGTGGATCGGCCCGTCCGCGCGCCGGACCCCGCCGATCGCCCGCCGCGGCTCGCAACGACCCCCCGCGACGGCGACCTCGTCGGCCGCCATATCGTGATCACCGCGGGTGGCACCGCCGAGCCGATCGACCCGGTCCGGTTCATCGGCAACCGGTCGACCGGCAAGATGGGGGTGGCGCTCGCCGATGCGGCGCTGGATCGCGGCGCGGCGGTGACCCTCATCGCGGCCACGGTCGGCGTCCCGCTCCCCGAAGGGGCGACGATCGTGCGGGTGGGCTCGACCGGCCAGCTTCGGGCGGCGCTCCTCGAGCGGCTCCACCGCCCGGACGGCGGCCCCGGCTTCGACGCCCTCGTCATGGCCGCGGCGGTGGCCGACTTCCGCCCGGTCGCGGCGGCGGAAGCCAAGCTCACCCGTGACGGCCCGCTCACGATCGAGCTCGAACCGACGCCGGACATCCTCGCCGAGGTCGGCCGGATCGTGGCCGGGCTCGACGCGACCGGGGCCCCGAGCCGCCGTCCGCTCGAGCCGCGACCGGTCCTCGTCGGGTTCGCGGCCGAGACCGGCGCGCTCGACCGGGCAGCCGGCAAGCTCCGCCGGAAGCGGGTCGACCTGCTCGTCGCGAACGACGTCACGGCGCCCGACGCCGGTTTCGGTACGGATACGAACCGGGTCACCGTGTACGCCGCCGAGGGCGAGCCCGAGGCCTGGCCGCTCGCCTCCAAGCGCGAGGTGGCCGACCGGCTCCTCGACCGGATCGCCGACCGGCTCGCCGTCCGCCCGTCCTGACGCCGCGAGCGCGCCGGGGAACCAGCGGGCCCGGCGCAGCGTCAGCGACCCGGCGGACCCACCAGACGGTGCGTCGCCAGGGCGGAGGTTCCGACCGATGACCGGACTGACCCGGACCGGGTCCCCGAAACGCTGGCTCGTCTTGCTCGCACTCGTTGCCGTCCTCGCCGTCGCCTGCGCCTCGAGCGGCTCAGCGCTCAGCGCGGTCGGCGCCTCGGTCTCCGCCGCGCCGGCGGCGGGCACGTCGTCGGAGGGCGACGCCGTGGCCGGAGGAGCGCCGGCGCCGGCCGCGAGCGCCGCACCCGACGGCCAGGTCGCCCAGTCGGATCTGCTCGTGATCAAGACGGGAACGCTGGCCCTCCAGGTCAAGTCGATCGACGACAGCCTGTCGGCGGCCGGGGCGAAGATCTCCGCCCTCGGGGGCTACGTCAGCGGATCGCAGCGCCAGGGTGACGGCGAGACCGCGGTCGCCTCGGTGACCTACCGTATCCCGGCCGCCCGCTGGGATGACGCCCTGACCGCGCTGCGCGCTCTCGGACAGAAGGTCCTGTCCGAGCAGACCCAGACCGACGAGGTCACCGGCCAGGTCCTCGACCTCGGTGCCCGGATCGTCAACCTGCAGGCCACCGAACGGGCCCTCCAGGCGATCATGGACAAGGCGATCAAGATCAGCGACGTCCTCGACGTGCAGGCGCAGCTGACCGACGTCCGCGGCCAGATCGAGCAGCTCGAGACCGAGAAGACCCATCTCGAGGGGCAGGCCGCCTATGGCACGCTCAACGTGACATTCGGGATCGAGACCGTCGCGGTCGTCGAGGCCCAGAAGGGCTTCGACCCGGCCGCCGAGGCCGATCGGGCCACGGCCAGCCTCGTCGAGGTCGGCCAGGCGCTCGCCGCGGCCGGGATCTGGTTCGGGATCCTGTGGCTGCCGATCCTGCTCGTCACCGGCGTGCTCGCGCTCATCGGCTTCGTCGTCATCCGGCGGCTCCGCCGGGATCATGTCGACCCGACCGGACCCGGCACGGGGACGCCGGATCCGATCGTCCCGACCGCCGGGGCGTAGGCGGTCGCGGTCGCGGCACCCGGCGGCGGAGGAGGCCACCGGGCGTCGCGCGCCGCTGCGGGCTCGCGCGGGCCGCGTAGACTGGGGGCGAATCCGCAGGAGTCCCCGATCGTGAGCGCGAGCCCCAACCCGAAGTCGAAGTCGAAGACCGCCTCGCCGGCCGCCCGGATCACGGTGGCCGACATCGCCCGGATGCACGCCGACGGCGAGCGAATCCCGATGCTGACGGCGTACGACTTCCCGACGGCCCAGATCCTCGACGAGGCCGGCATCCCGATGCTCCTGGTCGGCGACTCGCTCGGCCAGGCGATGCTCGGCTACGAGTCGACCGTCCGGGTCACGATGGACGAGATGATCCATCACACCAAGGCCGTCGTCCGCGGCGCGACCCGGGCGCTCGTGATCGGGGACATGCCGTTCCTGTCCTATGCCACGCCCGGGGACGCGCTCGACAGCGCCGGACAATTCCTCCGCGAGGCCGGATCCCAGGCGGTCAAGATCGAGGGCGGGCTGCGGAGCGCCCGGATCGTCGAGACGCTCGTCAAGGCGGGCATCCCGGTGATGGGCCACATCGGGCTGACGCCGCAGTCGATCAACGCCATCGGGAAGGTCCGCGTCCAGGGCAAGAGCCGGGACAGCGCCCGGGCGCTGCTCGGCGACGCGCTGGCGATCCAGGAGGCCGGGGCGTTCTCGATCGTGCTCGAGCTCGTCCCGGAGCAGCTCGCCGCGGCGATCACCGAGCGGCTGCGGATCCCGACGATCGGGATCGGGGCCGGCGCCGGCTGCTCGGGTCAGGTCCAGGTCGTGACCGACCTCCTGGGCGTCGGCGACTTCATCCCACGTCACGCCAAGCCGTACGCCGACCTGCGCGGGACGATCCTGGCCGCGGCGCGGTCGTATGCCGACGACGTCGCCGCGGGCACGTTCCCGGGTCCCGAGCAGACCGTCCGCATGGACGACGCGGTGCTCGGCGAGGTCCTCGGCCAGTCGATCCTCGACCGCCCGGCGGCGGGGATCCCGCTCGCGGGGATCCCGCTCGACCGCGACCTGTGAATCCTCGCGCCGATGAATCCTCAGAACGATGGCTAGCAGGAGCGTCGCCTCGGTCTTCGGAGAGCAGGTGCCAGCTCGTTGACTGAGGTTGCCCACCCGGGGACGCGCGTCCTGCGCACGCGAGCCGAGCTCCGGGAGGCCCTCGCCGACGCTCCGCGACCGATCGGCCTCGTTCCGACGATGGGCTGGCTCCACGACGGCCATCGGTCGCTCATCCGGCGCGCCCGCGCCGAGTCGGCCACGACCGTCGCGACGATCTTCGTCAACCCCCGCCAGTTCAACGCCGCCGAGGACTTCGGGCAGTACCCGCGGGACGAGGCGCGCGACGTCGCGATCCTGAGCGAAGAGGGCGTCGACGTCGTCTGGGCGCCGGGCGTCGAGGAGGTCTATCCGCCGGGGTTCGACACCACCGTCTCGGTGGGTGCCGTCGCCGCGCCGCTCGAGGGCGCGGCCCGCCCGGGCCACTTCGACGGCGTGGCAACCGTGGTCGCGATCCTGTTCGCACTCGTCGGCGCCGAACGGGCCTACTTCGGCGAGAAGGATGCCCAGCAGGTCATGGTCATCGACCGGATGGCGCGCGACCTCGCCCTCCCGACCGAGGTGGTCCGCTGCCCGACCGTGCGCGAGCCCGACGGCCTGGCGCTGTCGTCCCGGAACGTCCACCTCAGCCCGGCCGAGCGGGCAGCCGCCCCGGTCATCCATCGCGCGCTGGAGGCGGCCCGCGACCGCTGGGCGACCGGCGAGCGGTCTGCCGATGCCCTCCGCTCGGTGGTCCGCACGGCCATCGCAACGGAGCCGCTCGCCGAGCTCGAGTATGTCAGCGTGGCCGACGCCACGACCCTCGCCGAGCTGGCCGAGATTGACGGGCCGGCGCTCCTGTCGGCCGCCGTCCGGTTCGGCCCGACGCGGCTGATCGACAACGAGACGCTGGACCGATCGTCGTCGGCGCCGGACGGCGCCGCCTAGGCCACGCCGAGGCGATCGAAGGTCAGCTCGGACCGGAGCCGGCGCTCCGCGGCCTCGCGCGCCTCCGCAGCGAGGTCGAGCCGGTCGAGCCCGAGCAGCGCCGCTCCGGCGACCGGCGGCGCGGCGAGCGGGCGGATCCTCGCCCGCGGCGCGATCTCGTGGATCCGGTCCTCGATGCGATCGAGGAACGGGGCGGTACGTCGTGCGGAAGATGCCACCCGACAGCACGACGTCGACGTCGCGCCGGATCACGTGGAGCCGCCGGATCATGGCGACCGCCCAGGCCACGATCTCGTCGGCCAGGTCGTCGAGGATCGCCGCGGCCACGGCGTCCCCGTCGGCGGCGGCGTCGAACACCACCGGCGGCAGGACCTCGCGCAGGCGCGACTCGTCGAGCCGTCCCCGATAGAGCGCGATCGTGAGGTCGCCCGGGCGACGCCGACCGAGCGCCTTCGGGACGAGGCGCTCGAGGCTCGTCCGGGGCCCGCGACCGTCCCGGCCGCGGATCGCCGCCGCGAGGGCGGCCATGGCCACCCCGCTCCCCGCGCCTCGGTCGCCGGCATACTCGCCGACGGCGGCGAACCGGACGATGCGCCCGGTCGGACCGATGCCGAGGCCATTGATCCCGGCGCCACAGACGACGACCACTCCCCACGTCCGATCGGTCCCGGCCCGGAGCGCGGCATGGGTGTCGTTGCGGACGACCACCTCGCCGCTCAACCCGCGGTCGCGGAGGCCGGCCTCGAGCAGCCGGACGTCCGCCGCAGTGTCCGCCCCGGCGAGCGCGAACAACCCGAGCGGCGCCACCGGGCGGAGGCCCGGATCCAGGCCACCCTGCGCGAGGGCGTGCCCCACGCTCGCCTCGAGGGTCGCCAGCCCGTGCGCCAGACCGACCGCCTGGTGCGACACCGTCGGGCCACGGACGGCCCCGATCACGGATCCGTCGGCGGCCAGGATCGCGACGTCGGCCTTCGAGTTGCCCCCGTCGACGGCGAGGATCGCCGGACGTGGGTCAGGTCGGGGTCCGCTCACCGCGGTCGCCGCCAGCCGATCAGGGTCGCGCCGTGGGCCGGGAGGTCGACCTCCACGGCCTGGTCGGGGCCGGAACGCTCGACCGCGAGCGGGTGGGCTCCGCGATGGTCGAAGGCCCGGATCGCCGTCGCCTCGACCGGCAGCCGCACGGCGATCCGGGCATCGCCGGCGCCGTGGCTGGTCGCGACCAGGGCACCGCCGTCGGGTCCCGACAGCGATCCGGTCGTCACGTCCGGGTCATCGACGCCGGCGGCCTCGCGGATGCCGGCGAGCTCGAGGAGACCGGCGTACAGGCCCGGGCTCCGGTCGTCGGGCCCGTGGCGACCGGGCGCTGCCGCGAGCAGCAGCTCGACTGGGGCAGCGCACGTCGCCACGACGCCCGACCCGCGCCGGGCGGCGACCAGCGCGGGCGTGCCGTCGGCATCGACCGCGACGACCTCCGCGTCGTCGACCGCGAGCCGCGCCCAGCGCGTCGCGAGGGTCCCGTCCCCGTCCGGCAGAACGAGCTCGTCACCGGGCGCGAAGGGTCCCCACGCCCGGACGAAGCGGAGCACCCCGGGACGATCCGCCGGCACCCGGTCGGCGAGGTGGCAGCCCGCGAGGCCGGCCATTTCCGGGAGCGCCGAATCGGCCGACACCGACAGCCACAGGCTCCCGCCGCGGGCGAAGTGGTCGACCGCCCCGCGCCAGAAGCTGGTCCGCAGGTGGTCGAGCGACGACGAGGTCGTGCTGAGCGGGGCCGGCACGATGAGCAGCCTCGTCTCCGGCCAGGCGTCGTCGAGCCGCTCACGCGGGAAGGTGACGGCGACGCCCGCCCGGGCCGCCAGCACGAAGCCGTTGAGCCAGCCGCGCACGAGGAGCCGCGGGTCACGCACCGGGGACCAGACTCGCTCGGCGGGCTCGTACGGCCCGGCGGGCGCATCGCCAAAGCCGTAGCCGGCCGGATCGTAGGGCAGCACGTACTCGTGCGGGACGGGGATCGCGGCCGCGGCCTGCGGTCCGTCCCCGGCCAAGCCATCGAGCTCGCCCCCGACCGCCCGAATCGTGGCGGCGAGCTCGGCGAGGACCCGGCCACGCGGCCGCAGGTTCCCGCGGTGGTCGGTCACGCCGAACTGCGTCTCGTGCGGCTGACGAACGTACGGGGCACGCCCGAAGGCGGCCGGCTCGGCGTCGGTCCAGCACCAGGCGAGGGCGCCGATCGCCCCCCGTCCGAGCGCCGACCAGGCCAGCATGCCGATCGTACGCGGCGACCAGCTCCGGATCGAACTGGGCGGACGAGGCACCGTACTCGTGGACCATCACCGGGCGACCCGCCCCGCCGGCGAGCGCCGTCTCGAAGGCGGCGGCGTGGGTCATCCGGCTCCCGAGCAGGCCGTCGGGGTAGAGCTCGGGCTGAGTAGATCGGATAGGGGTGGACCGTCGCGAAGTCGAGCGACCCGGCGACGACGTCCGCGCGGAACGGGCCGGCCCCGATCTCCTGGCTGGCGGTCCCGATCGTCACGAGGTGATCGGGGTCGTTCGCCCGGAGCGCGCCGGCCAGCGCGGTCGTCCAGCCCGCGGCGTCCTGGTCGGTCGTGTCCGGGAAGAGCCATTGCGGCGGCTCGTCGGTCAGGTCCCAGGCGACGATCGCCGGGTCGGCTCGCCAGCGCCGGGCGAGCATCGCGGCCTGGTCGACCTGGTGCCGGAGCAGCACGGGGTCGCGATGCGGATGACGTCCTGCCCGCCAGGGCAGGTCCCAGTAGGCGTCGCCGACCTCGCCGCCGACGAAGAGCGTCGGGTGGAGGAGCAGGCCGTGCCGCCGGGCGGCCGCCAGGACCTCGTCGAGGACGGCCAGGTGGGCCTCGTCGTAGCGGCCCGGCTCAGGCTCGATCGCCGCCCACAGCAGGTCGATCCGGACGGTGTCCAGGCCGGCGGCCGCCATCGCGCCGAACGCGCCGTCGAACGCCTCGGCGCCGACCCGCCACGGCCAGTCCGGACCCTCGACCGGGACGTAGTGGGCTCCGACCGGGAAGATCGGTCGACCATCCCGCTCCAGGAAATGCCGGCCGCGACGGACGACGCCCACGCTGGTCAGCCTACGTCCTTGACGGCTCCCGTCGTCAGGCCCTCGATGAAACGGCGCTGGAGCAGCAGGAACACGAGGATCATCGGCGCCGCCGTGATCACCGTCCCGGCCATCGTCGTGCCCCAGTCCGAGGCGTTCCTGCGGGCGAGCAGGGCGAGCCCGACCGGGAGCGTGCGCATGTCGTCCGAGCTCGTGACGACCAGCGGCCAGAGGAAGTCGTTCCAGGCGGACAGGAACGTGAAGATCGCCAGGGTGGCCATTCCCGGTACTGCGAGCGGGAAGACGATCGAGCGCAGGACGCGCCACTCGGACGCGCCGTCCATTCGGGCCGACTCGAGGATCTCGTCGGGGATCGAGCGCAGGAAGCCGCGCATGAGGAAGATCCCGAAGACCGACACCATCGACGGCGCGATCAGCCCGAAATACGTGTCGGCGCCGAGCGGCGGGATCGCCTTGTGGAGCTCGACCATCATCTTGTAGAGCGGGATCAGGTTGACCTGGAACGGGACCATCAGGGTCAGCAGGAGCAGGAAGAAGATCGTGTCCCGGCCGGGGAAGCGCAGCTTCGCGAAGGCGTAGGCCGCGGCGGTCCCGAAGACCACGTTGAGGACGACGATCGTGCCGGTCACGATCGTGCTGTTGAGCAGGTAGCGCGGGAACGGGATCCGGGTCACGACGTTGCCGAAGTTGGCCAGCGTGGCCGGATCGGGCAGGAAGCGCGGCGGATAGGCGAACACGTCACCGGGCAGCTTGAACGACGTGGACAGGGCCCACAGGAACGGCGTGATCATGAGCACCGAGGCGGCGAGCAGGAAGGCGCTCTTGCCGAACCGCCGCGCTCGCCTCGGCCGGGGTCGCCGCCATCAGCCGCGCTCCTCGCCGAGCCGGAGCTGGGCGTAGCTGAGCACGGCCAGGAAGATGAGCAGGATGTAGGCGACGGCCGAGGCGCCGCCGAGGTCGAGCCGGTTGAAGCGGTCGACGAGATCGAACACGATCGTCCGGGTCGCCTGGATCGGCCCCCCGTTCGTCATGACGAAGACCTGGTCGAAGGTCTGGAAGCTGCCGATGATCCCGATGACGTAGACGAACACGATCGTCGGGCGCAGCCCGGGCAGCGTCACCCAGCGGAACTTCGCCCAGCGGCCCGCGCCATCGACCGTGGCCGCCTCGTAGTACTCGCGCGGGATCGACTGGAGCGCCGCCAGGAAGACGACGGTCTCGAACCCGAAGCCCTGCCAGATCGCGGTGATCACGACGGCGGGCAGGGCCGTGGTCGGGTCGGTCAGCCAGGCGTGGCCGGGCAGCCCGAAGAACGACGCCACGGCGTTGACGATCCCGTTGTCCGCGTACATGAGCTTCCAGATCGTGGCGACCACGATGAGCGAGGTCATCGTCGGCAGGAAGAACGAGGTCCGGAAGAGCGCCCGAAGGCGGAGGTTGTCGTTGAGCAGGATGGCCGTCCCGAGCCCGAGGAGCGGCCCGATCGCCATCCCCATCACGACGAAGAAGACCGTGTTCTGGAACGCCCGCTGGAAGCGCGGGTTCGCCAGGACGTCGGCGTAGTTCTGGAGCCCGACGAACTCGGGCGGCTTGATCCCGTTGTAGTGGGTCAGGCTCCAGTAGCCCGACACGATCATCGGGATGACCAGGAAGACGACCGTGACGATCACCGCCGGGGCGATCAGCAGGTAGCCTGGCGACGCCCCGCGGAACCGTCGCCCGAAGGCGGTGCTCATCGTCGAGCGCGTTCGGTCACGGCCGGTCGTGGTCGCCCACCGACCGGCCGCGCTCGATCACTTCGCGAGCAGGGCGTTCGTCTCGGTGACCGCGTCGTCGAGCGCCTGCTTGGCGTCCGCGTTCCCGAGCAACGCCTTCTGCATCGCGTCCCCGATGGCGACGTCGATGTCGTTCCACGCCCCGACGTACGGGAACGGGCGCGACGTCGCCATCGAGTCGAGGAAGATCCCGAACGGCGCCTGGCCGCCGAAGTACGGGTCCGGCTTGGTCAGCTCCGGGCTCTGGAGGGCGGCCGTCGTGGCCGGGGCGGCGCCGGCGTAGGTGAAGACGCCGACGGCGTTCTCGGGCCGGAGGAGGTACTGGATCAGCTGCCATGCCGCCTCCTTATGCGCGGCCTGCACCGGGATCCCCAGACCCGTGCCGCCGAGGTAGCTGCCCGGCTGCTTCGAGTATGGCGCCGTCGCCACGGCCCACTTGCCCGACTGCTCGGGCACGCCCGTCTTGAGCAGGCCCATGTAGTACGGCCCGTCCTGGAACATGGCGACCTCGCCCGACTTGATCGCCGGGGTCAGGTCGTTATTGGCATCCGGCCAGTACTTGCCGCTGCCGTCGTCGAGGATCGCCTTCTGGATGTTGACGGCGTTGACGCCGGCGTCGGAGTTGAAGACGGCCTGCGTGTTGTCGGCGTTGAGGAGCGAGCCGCCGTCCTGGTACAGGTACTGCGAGAAGTGGAAGCTGTTCGGCCGGATGGCGGTCAGGTAGCGGTCCGGCTTGCCGCCCGGCTTCGACGACTCGGCAAGGGCCTTGGCCGCCGCGCGAAGGTCGTCCCAGTTCTTCGGAACCGCGATCCCCTTCTGGTCGAAGAGGTCCTTCCGGTAGTACAGCGCGTAGGTGTCGAAGTCGTACAGCATCGCGATCAGCTGGTCGCCGAAGTGCATGGCGTCCTGGGCGCCCTGGGTGTACTGGTCGGCGATCGGCTTGCCGTTGAGCTGGCCGCCCGACAGCGGGGCCAGGTCCTCGAGCGCGCCGTTCGCGGCGAGCGTCGGGAGCCAGGTCATGTCGAGGGTCGCCATGTCGGGCACCTCGCCGGCGCCGATCCCGGCGGTGAACTTCTCGTTCATCGAATCCCAGTCCAGCGCCTGGTAGTCGACGGTGATCCAGGGAAACTCCTTGGCGAACCCGTCGAGGGCCGGCTTGATCGGCGTCGAATCGCCGTAGTAGTCCCAGACCTTGATCGTGACCGGCGTGGTGTCGAGGCTGGCGGCCGGCGCCGACGGTTCGGTCGAGGCGCCGGCGGATGACGCGGCCGGGCTTCCCGCGGCGGTCGTGGGACTGGCCGTCGCGGCTCCGGATCCGCAGGCGCCGGCGACCAGCATCACGATGGCGAGCCCGGCCAGGGCTCGCAGCTTCAGGTTCATCGGGTCCTCCTCCTTCGATCCTTCCTCACTCCCTGGTCGCCTGGCCCGACGCTTGCCGATCCACCTCGGCGGGCCAGCTCGACCGGGCGATCTCCCGGTCGACGTGATAGCGCATCCGGTCACCCCGGACGTACGACCGGGCGTACTCCACTGGCACGCCGGTCCTGGTATAGGCGACGCCCTCGACGAGGAGGGCCAGACGATGGGGCTCCTGGCCGAGCAGCCGTGCCTCGCGCACGGGCAGGTTGACCGGCAGGAAGGTCTCGCGGCTGTGGGCGACCTGCGTGTCGTAGCGCGTCGCGAGCAGCTCGTACAGCGAGCCGCCTTCGAGATCGGCGCTCAACAGGCCGGGGAACCGGTCGGCCGGCAGGTGGACTTGCTCGAGCAGGAGCGGCTCCTCGTCGGCCAGCCGGAGCCGCTCGACGTAGAGGGTCGGCGCGCCGGGTTCGATCCCCAGGGCCGCGGCCACCGACGACCCGGCGATCTCGCTCCGCGAGGCGACGAGGCGCGTCCCGGGCTGGTGGCCCTGGTCGGTCATCTCCTCGGCGAAGCTCAGCGAACCGCCCATGTCGAGGCGGATCGAGGGCCGGCTGACGAAGGTCCCCCGGCCACGGGTTCGCTCGATCCGGGCCTCGCGGGCGAGCTCAAGGAGCGCGCGCCGGACAGTGATCAGGCTGCAGCCGTAGCGGGCCGCGAGCTCACGCTCGGTGGGCAGCCGATCGCCCGATCGCCACTCACCGCCGTCGAGCGATGCCCGCAGGTCCAGGTACACCTGATGATGGAGCGGCACTGGCCCGGGGTCGAGGTGGAACGTCGCCATCTACACCCTATCGGTCGACCGGCCGTTGCTGATAACGTTATAACCAACCTTGGACAACCGGTGGGTCGGTTGTCAAGCCCCCACCGCTGCGAGGGAGGGACGATGGGCCTCAAGGTCGCCGTCATCGGCGGAGGCAGCACGTACACGCCCGAGCTGGTCCAGGGCGTCGCCGACCGGATGGACCGGCTGCCGGTCGACGAGCTTGTCCTCCACGACATCGATGCCGAGCGACTGGAGATCGTGGCCGGGCTGGCCGGACGGATCGGCAAACGCGTCGGCTGGTCGGGCCGGCTGACCATGACCACCGACCGCGAGGCCGCGATCGACGGCGCGGCCTTCGTCCTCGTCCAGCTCCGGATCGGCGGGCAGTCGACCCGCCTGATCGACGAGACCCTGCCCCACCGGTTCGGCTGCATCGGCCAGGAGACGACCGGGCCGGGCGGCTTCGCCAAGGCGTTGCGGACGGTCCCGGTCGTCCTGGACCTCGCCGAGGACGTCGGCAGGCGCGGTGCGCCCGACGCCTGGATCGTCGACTTCACCAATCCGGTCGGGATCGTCACCCAGGCGCTGATCGACGCCGGCCACCGGGCCATCGGGCTGTGCAACGTGGCGATCGGGATCCAGCGCCGGATGGCGGTCCGCTTCGGCGTGACCCCCGAGGAGGTCGATCTCGAGCACGTCGGTCTCAACCACCTGACCTGGGTCCGGGCGATCCGCATCGCCGGCGTCGACCGCTTGCCGGAGCTGCTGGCGGATCACGCCGAGGAGCTGGCCGACGAATCCGGCTCGTCGGCGGAGCTCCTCCGGGCGCTCGGCGCGCTGCCCTCGTACTACCTTCACTACTACTACGCCACGCGCGACGTGCTGGCGGAGCAGCTCGCCGGAGGCACCCGGGCCGAGGACGTCATGGCGATCGAGCGCGAGCTCCTCGAGCTCTATCGCGACCCGACCCTCGACCGCAAGCCGGCGCTCCTCGAGACGCGCGGCGGGGCCTTCTACAGCGAGGCCGCCGCCCAGCTCATCGCCTCGCTCCATGCCGGGACCGGGGATGTCCAGATCGTCGACGTCCGCAACGACGGGGCGCTGCCCGACCTCCCGGCGAACGCCGTGGTGGAGATCCCGGCCAGGATCGACCGCGAGGGCGCCCATCCCCTGCCGCTGGCGCCGCTCGCGCCGGAGCTCCGCGGCCTCGTCCAGAAGGCCAAGGCCTACGAGGAGCTGGCCGTCGCGGCCGCCATCAGCGGCGACGAGCGGGTTGCGCTCAAGGCGCTGCTCGCCAATCCGCTCGTTCCGGACCTCCGCGCGGCCGAGGGGCTGCTCGAGGCGATCCTCGAGGTGAACCTGCGCTTCCTGCCGCGGTTCGCGGGGCGCACCTGAGGCTCAGCGGGCGACCGCCAGGATCCGGTCGACGTCGAGACGCTCGGCGACGAGCGCCTTGATCAGGTCGATCTTCTCGACGTCCGAGGGATGCGTCTTCACGAGCAGGTCGTGGACCTCCGACGCGACGAGGTAGGTGTCCTCGGCGACGAGCGTGGCGAAGAGGTCGGCCCAGCGGATCTCGTCGATCACGGTCTGGCTCGGCCGGTAACCGCCGGTCAGGACGAGGCCGAGAGCGGCGCCACCGCCGGCGGCGCTGTGGGCCGCCGTCAGGCGGAGGATCGTATCCTCGCGGTCGCCGGGCACGATCACGAGCGTGCCTGGGCCGATGCGCTCGAGCATATGGGCCGGCTCCATTGCCCCGATCGCCACGTCGTCGATCACCCGGTCGAGGCCCGGCCCGGGGTGGAGCGTCTCGCCGTGGACACCCTCGAGGACCATGGCCAGGGTCGGGTTCGACAGGATCGGCCGGTACGGCAGCACGCCGAGGAGCGGGATCCCGTGGAGGCCCAGCCCGCGCTCGAGGACCCGGCCGAGGCCGGGCTGTGCGTCGAGGTCGACCTTGTTCACGATCGCGCCGGCCACCTCGACCCCGTACGAGGCGAAGTGGCTCGCGTTGAGGACGATCTCGTCGATCGGCCGCCCGACGCCACCCTCGCTGACGATGATCGCGGGTGCCCCGAGCATCGCCGCGACGGTCGCGTTCGACAGCCCGATGACCGCGCCGACCCCGGCATGGCCGGTGCCCTCGATGAGGGCCACATCGTGGTCCGCGGCGAGCGCCTCGTGGGCGGCCCGGACGCGCGCCCCGAGATCCTCGACGACGTCCCCGTTGATGTACGCCTTGGTGAACCCGCGCGGGATGTGGACCGGGCTCATGACCGGCATCCGGTCGGTCAGGCCGAAGACCTCGCGCATGAGCACGGCGTCCTCGTCGGCCGGGACGCCGTCCTCGATGATCGTCCGCTGGCCGACCGGTTTCATGAAGCCGGCGTCGAGCCCGCGCCCGAGGAACAGGTCGAACAGCCCGAGGCTGGCGGTGGTCTTGCCCCGGTTCTGCCCGGTGGCGGCGAGGTAGACCTGGCGCATCGCGCCGGTCAGGCGTGGGTCGTGCGGCGCTCGATGAGCTGGACGGCGTCACGCAGGCGCGACAGGGTGTCCGCGTCGACCGCGTCGGCCTCCAGGTAGGGCGCCAGCCGCTCCATGATGTCGGCGACGAGGCCGAGGTAGACGCTCGCGTCGGCCACGAAGAACTGGGGCTCGTTGTTGTAGCGGACGAGCGTCAGCCGGCCCTGCAGAACGCGGCGATCTTCGACGTGGGCGACCTGGGTGGCGAAGTTGTGGCCCTGGATCCCGTCCGGGTTGTTGAGGAAGTTGAGGGCGTTGTCGATGGCCAGGCCGAAGCGGGCCCGCCAGGCAACGAGGCGCTCGTGGACCTCGGACGGGATGTTGACGTCGGCAACCTCCTCGAACACCTCCGGCGCGACTGTGAGCAGCCCGACGAGGGTCGTCCCGGCGCGGGCCCCGAGCATCACCTGCAGGCTGCGCTCGAGGGTGAACACCTCCGAGTCGAAGCGTGGGCTCGTGATGACGTCGGTCAGGAGGTCCTCGACGTTGTCGAGGATGCCGGTCTCCCCCACCGAGCTGGCCAGATGGAGGATCTCCTCCTTGAACAGGAACTTCTCTTCGTGGTCGAGCATGGCCGCGATGGTACACCGCCGATGTGGCGAGACCCCGGCTTCGGCGCCGGGGTCTCGGACTCAGCGGTGCAAGCGCGCCACGGGCGCTACGGGTACAGGCCGCGCATCGCGGTGGCGTCGGCGACACGCTGGACGGCCAGCAGGTACGCCGCGGTCCGCATGTTGACGGACTCCTTGAGCGACATCATCAGCGTGTCGCGGAAGGCCTTGATCATGATCCCCTTGAGCTTCTCGTTGACCTCGTCCTCGTTCCAGAAGTCGCGGTTCAGGTCCTGGACCCATTCGAAGTAGCTGACGGTGACGCCGCCGGCGTTGCACAGGATGTCCGGGATCGTGAAGACGCCGTTCCGATAGAGGATCTCGTCCGCCTCGGGGGTCGTCGGGCCGTTCGCCGCCTCGGCGACGAGGCGGGCCTTGATCTTGCCCGCGTTATGGGCGCTGATCTGGTTCTCGAGCGCGGCCGGGATGAGGATGTCGCAGTCGATCTCGAGCAGATCACTGTTCGAGATGTCGGTCGCGCCGGGGAAGCCCTGGACGGTCCCGTGCTCCTTCTTCCAGGCGATCACCCGGTCGACGTCGAGCCCGGCCGGGTTGTGGATTCCGCCGCTCGAGTCGGACACGGCCACGACGGTCGAGCCCTCATCGCGGATGAGCCGGGCGGCGATCGAGCCGGCGTTGCCGAAGCCCTGGACGGCGACCGTCGTCGTCCGCAGGTCGAGCCCAAGATGGGCCGCGGCCTCGACGATGCAGAAGACGGCGCCACGGGCGGTCGCCTCGTTGCGACCCTCGGACCCGCCGAGGGCGATCGGCTTGCCCGTGACCACGCCGGGGACCGTGTACCCGACGTGCATCGAGTAGGTGTCCATGATCCAGGCCATCGTCTGGGCGTTCGTGTTGACGTCCGGTGCCGGGATGTCCCTCTCGGGCCCGATGATGATGCTGATCTCCGTCGCGTAGCGCCGGGTCAGCCCCTCGAGCTCCTTCATCGACAGCTTCTTCGGGTCGACGACGACGCCGCCCTTGCCGCCGCCGTACGGGATGCCCACGACGGCGCACTTCCAGGTCATCCACATCGCCAGGGCCTTGACCTCGTCGAGGGTCACGTCCTGGTGGTAGCGGATCCCGCCCTTGGCCGGGCCGCGGCCGAGGTTGTGCTGGACGCGATAGCCGGTGAAGACCTGGACGCTGCCGTCGTCCATCTTCACCGGGAAGTGGACGATGAGCTCGCGGCGCGGCTCGCGCAGGACCTTGCGCAGCCCCGGGTCGAGGTTGAGACGCTCCGCGGCGAGGTCGAACTGTGCCTGGGCCACCTGCCACGGATTGATCGGCGGGGCGGCCTGCTCGGTGGTCATCGGTGAGTGGTTCCTCCGTTCGGCCGCCGGGACGGGCGCGGCCGGATCCTGAGTCGTCTCCCGGACGACCCCACGGAGCGCCGGCGCCCACGGGGACGCGCGACGCGTGGTTCGAAGCACCGGGAGTATATCGGTGGGCCCGACGGGATGTCGCGGTCCGGTTGCGCCCACGTTGCGGGCCGGTTGCGGACCCGTCCATAGGCCGTTCGGCCCATCGCCGTGCGGGTCGCGGGTGGTGCGGTGGGCTCGCGGGCCGCGAGCCGAAGAGCGGTCAGGCCGGGCCGGGCGGCCAGTTCGCCGGGTTGGGCGCAGCGGGCCGGGGCGGGCGGTGCCCCCGGCGACGGTCAGCCGGCGCGGCGCCTCAGGACGGCGGCCCCGACGGCGCCGGGCCCGAGATGGGGTCCGACGGACGGCCCGACGAGGCTGATCGAAACCTGCCCGGGGTCGATCCCGCCCGGCGCCCGGCGGATCATCTCGTCGCGGAACGCCTCGACGTCCGGGCTGACGGTGTGGAGGACGGCGATCCGCTCGACCGGCTCGGCGAGGATGAACTCGATGGCCCGCTCGCGCGCCTTCGACCGGGTGCGCACCCGGTCCACGGTGTCGACGAGGCCGTCCTTGATCGAGATCAGCGGCTTGACCCCGAGGAGCGAGCCGATGGCCGCCTGCGGGCCGCTGATCCGGCCGCCCTTCTTGAGGTACTCGAGGGTGTCGAGGCAGATGACGACGAGCGCGTCGTCCCGGCGGGCCTCGACGGCGCTGACCACCTCGGCAGCAGACGAGCCTCCGGCGGCGAGCTCCGCGGCGAGCACCGCGAGGAGGCCCTGGCCCATCGACGCGCTGTGCGAGTCGACCAGCAGGATCTCCCGCTCCGGCAGGAGGTCGCGCGCGACCTGGGCGCTCTTGAACGTGCCTGACAGAGTGGAGCCGACCGTCACGCAGACGATCGCCTCGGCGCCGTCGGCGAAGATCGCCTCGAAGGTGTCCCTGAACGTCCCGGGGCTCGATGCCGCCGTCGTCGGGAACGGTGCATCCGGCGCGACCATCCGGTCCCAGAACGCCTCCGAGGTCATCTCGACGCCGGCCCGGTAGCTCTCGGACCCGAACGACACGATCAGCGGCACGACCGTGATCCGGTTCGCCCGGGCCATCTCCGGATCGAGATCCCCGGCGGAGTCGGTGACGATCGCGATGCGGCCCACGCGGTTCCCTCCTCCTCCTGGCCGGCCGACCTCCCCGGCTGGCGGCGATGATACGGGCCGCCGGCGTGCGGCGGGGCGTCCTGCCGCTCCGGTCGGCGCGCCGCCGTGCCCGGGGAGCCGGGGCCGGACTCAGCCCAGGGCGACCCGCCCCTCGACCGGACCGGCGACGAGGTGCTCGACGGACCGCAGCCGCCGGAGCGGGACGAGCGCGATCAGCAGCGCGAGCGCGGTGGCGATGAGGATCCCGTCGATCCCCTTCCAGTCGGCCGCCGCCCCACCGACGAGGCTGCCGATGATCTGACCGAGCGCCAGGAACACCGAGTACAGGCCCATGATCGCCCCCCGGTCGGTCGGGAACGCCTCGGACAGGTCGGCCAGCATCCCGAGCGCCGCGGGTGTCGCTCCGGCCAGGACGAACAACCCGGCGACCACGACGGAGCCGGCCGCGATCCGCAGGAGCGGCGAGAAGTCGCTGCTGTGGTTGATCACGGCAACGGCCGCCACCACCGCGCCCCCGCCGAGGATCCCGTAGAACAGGATCGTCGTCCGCCGCATCTGCCGGAAGCGCTCGCCCCAATAGACGAGCCCGGCGAAGAAGACGAGCAGGCCGGCTCCCAACCCGACGCTGATGAGGATCGGCTCGGCCCGGCCCATCAGCCACTGATCGACGAACTTCGGGAGCGGCTCCTTGACCAGCTGGAAGAGCGACTGGGTGGTCCACATCCCGATCGCGGCGTTGACGGCGATCCAGGTCGGGGCCAGCAGCCAGACGTGCGAGCCGCTGAGAATCTGGAGATAGCGGCGGGGTCCGGGATGGGGGGCCGCCATGGCCACGTCGTCGCCGGGCGTCTCGGGCACACCGAAGCGGTAGATCGCGTACGACAGCGCGTAGATCCCCGCGTTGAGCAGGAACCCGTACTGATGAATGAGCTCCCAGATCGGCCCCGCGGCGACCACCCCGGCGCCGAGCCCGGCGAGGGTGACCCCCTCGAACCGGGCGGCCGCCCGTCCACGGAGGAGCTCGTCCCCGGCCGTGATGACGGCGATGAAGCCGAGGATCGAGGGAACGGAGGCGGCCGTCGACGCCCCCTCGAGGATCCGCGTCCCCGTCAGGACGACCAGGTTCGTGGCGAAGAACGTGAGGACGGCCGCGACGAGCCCGAATAGCGGGCCGAACTGCATCACCCGGTGGTGACCCCAGCGGTCGGACAGCAGGCCGAACGGGGTGGCGAGCACGAGCTCCGTGGCGTAGAACGCCGCGGTCATCAGCCCGAGCTCCTTGGCGTCGATGGCCGGGGCACCGGCCTCGGGGTGGGCGAGGTAGTAGATGAGCAGCGTGCCGGTCAGGCTCGTGCTGAAGCGCAGCGTGAACGTCCCGGCCAGGACCGCCAGGAGCGAGCGCGGGACGTCGCCGGCGATCCAATGGACGATCCCCGGGCGGCCGTGGTCGGGGGCGGTCTCCATCGGGCGAAGGGTACCCGGGCTGCACCAGCGCCGTCCCGAACCCGGCACCCGTCAGCGGAGCGCCCGGCTCGTCGACCGACGGCGCGCGCCGCCCGTCTAGACTCATCGGTGTGACGCGTCCGCTCGTCCCGATCCCGCTCGCCCGTGGCTCGCGCGGCGCCGTCGTCGCGCCACATCACCTGGCCACCGCGGCCGGACTCGAGATCCTCCGCGCGGGTGGGTCGGCGGTCGACGCCGCGATCGCCACGAACGCGGTGCTGGCCGTCGTCGACGGCAATGCCTGCGGCATCGGCGGCGACGCGTTCTGGCTCATCTGGGACCCGAGCGAAGGGGTCGAGCGGGGGCTCAACGGCTCGGGCCGGTCGGCGCAGCGCGCGGATCACGCCGCGCTGCGGCGCGCGGGTCTCGAGCGGCTGCCGTTGCGCGGTGGCCTGGCGATCACGGTCCCGGGGGCGGTGCGGTCCTGGGGCGACGCCCACGATCGCTACGGACGGCTCCCACGGGCGGCCGTCCTGGCGCCGGCCATCGAGCTCGCCGAAGGCGGCTTTCCGGCCTGGGACGGGTTCATCGCGGCGGTCGAGGTGAGCGCTCCGATCTGCCGCGCGGCGCTGGGTGGAGATGCCGCCTGGTTCTCGATCTACCGGCCACACGATCGTCCATGGCGGCCGGGCGAGCGGGTCCGGCTGCCGGAGCTTGGGCGCACGCTCGCGCGGATCGCCGTCCACGGCTGGGACGAGTTCTATGCCGGCGAGACCGCGGAGCACCAGGCCCGGGCACTGGCGGCCGCCGGTTCTGCGATCGACGCAGCGGACCTCGCCGCGCACGCATCGACCTGGACGGAGCCGATCGCGGTCGACTACCGCGGGATCCGGGCGACGAGCCACCCGCCCAACAGCTCCGGCTACGTGGCCCTCGAGATGCTCAACGTGCTCGAGCAGTTCGAGCCGCCGGCGGTCGCGACGTTCGCCGACGGCGCCGGCGCCGACCTCCGCTGGACCCACCTCGGGATCGAGGCCGCGAAGCTGGCGATGGCCGACCGTGACGCGCACCTGACCGACCCGGCGACCCACGCGGCACCGCTCGAGCGGCTGCTCGCCCCCGACTACGCCGCCGAGCTGGCGGCGCGGATCGACCCGGCCCGGGCGAGCCGGCCGCCGGCCGCCAGCGTGCCCCGCGGCGGGGGCACCGTCTGGCTCGGGGTCGTCGACGGCGAGGGGATGGCGGTCAGCCTGGTCGAGTCGAACTACATGGGCTTCGGGTCCGGCGTCGTCGATCCGGCCACCGGGATCGCCTTCCAGAACCGGGGCTCGTTCTTCAGCCTCGACGCGGACCACCCCAACGTCCTCGCGCCGGCGAAGCGGACGCTTCATACGCTGCTCCCCGGGATGCTCTTCCGCGACGGCCGGCCCTGGGTCGTCGTCGGCTCGATGGGCGGCGACGCCCAGCCGCAGATCCACGCCCAGGTCGTCTCGGCGCTGGTCGACGGTGGCGTGGACGTCGCCAGCGCGGTCGCGATGCCGCGCTGGTTCGTCGAGCCCGAGGAGCACTTCGAGCCACCCGACGAGGTGCGCGCGGAGCCCCGCTTCCGGCCCGGGCTGCTCGAGGATCTCGAAGGCCTCGGCCATGCGGTCACCCGGACCGCGGCGTTCGACGGCCGGCTCGGCCACTGCCATGCGATCGAGCTCGTCGATGGTGGTCCCGCCGAGGGCGGCAGCCTCGCCGCGGCGACCGATCCGCGGAGCGCCGGCCTGCCGGCGGTCTGGTAGCCGACCGGGCTCGCCCGGCTCGCGGACGCCCGCCGGGCGCCGCCCGTCGCCGGCTGGGGCCTCGCCTATACTCGGCGCTGCCGGTGGCTGTTGCGCTCACGACCACTGCCACCGGCACGCCCACATCTCCGGGGAGGGAGTCCGTGTCGTCCAACGTCGGCCAGAACTATCCGTACTCGAGCGAGTCGGAAGAGGAGCGGGCCCGGGCCGTCGCGGCGATCGTCGAAGCCCACCCCGAGCTGGCCGCCACGATCGCCGCGGAGTCGACGCCGCTCGACGCGAACGAGCGATGGTGGATCTGGAAGTGCCCGACCAAGGGCTGCGCCGGTCTCCTCCACGCCGCTGGGTACGCCTTCGAGAAGCACGCGATGTACGTCGCCTGCGATGGGACCTGCGCGAAGACCTTCCTGCGCTGACCGCTCGCGACGCGAAATTGGCCTATCGCGATAGGCCAACAGCGGCTACGATCCCGGGATGACGTCCCCGCCCGAGGTCCTTGACCTGGCGACCGCCCGGCGCCGGCTGTGGCAGGAATCGGCGGGCATCGCGGTCTCGGCCGCCGGGTTCGGGTTCGTCTACGGGCTGGCCGCGCGTGGCGCCGGGTTCGCCCCGCTCGAGGCGATGGCGATGAGCGTCCTCGTCTTCGCCGGAGCCGCCCAGTTCGCGGCGGTGGGCTACGTCGTCGGCGGGCTGGCCTGGCCGGGCGTCATCCTCCTGACGGCCCTGCTCAACGCCCGCCACCTGCTCTACTCGGCGGCGCTGTCGCCGTGGCTGCGCGACCGGCCGGCCGTCCATCGCGCCGCCATGGCCCACCTCCTGACGGACGAGGCGTTCGCCCTGTCGATCGCCCACTTCAACCGGCTCGGACGGGCCGACGAACGCGGCTACTGGATCGCCGCCATTGGCTCCACGTTCATCCCGTGGAACGTGGCGACCCTCGCCGGGGTGCTGCTCGGCGGCCGGATCACCGATCCCTCGCAGTTTGGTCTCGATGTCGTCTTCCCGGCGGCGATGGCGGGCCTGTGCGTCGGACTGATCACCGGCCGGCGCGAGCTCGTGGCGGCCGCGGTCGGGGCAGTCGTGGGCGTGTTCGTGACCCTCGCGGCCGGGTCGGGCGTGGGGATCGTCGCGGGCGGCGTCCTCGGCCCGCTGGCCGGGCTGCTGGTTCCACAGGCTCGGGCGCACGAGGCGGCCCCGCTCGGGACGCCGGCGTCGGCGGAGCACTACGCGATGCCGTCCCTCCCGCACGAGCTGTTCGAGGCAGGCCCGGACCCCGACGATCCGGCGCCGCCGGAAGGCTTGGGCCATGGATAGCGGTCTCGTACTGCTCGCGGTGCTGATGGCCGCGGTGACGTATCCGTCCCGGGCGGTGCCGCTGCTGGCGCCGGGGATCGAGCGGCTCCCGCGCTGGGCGCTCGACTACCTCCAGCTCGTCGGTCCGGCCGTACTGGCCGCCCTCGCGGCGGTGAACGTGATGGTCGTGACCGTCGACGACCAGCCGGTCTTCCACGTCGGGGTCGAATGGCTGGCGGTCATCGCATCGATCGCGCTGATGGCCTGGCGGCGCAACCTCTTCCTCGGCCTGGCCGCCGGGGTCCTCCTCGTCGCGGCCGCCCGGGCCCTCGGCTGGGCGAGCTAGACCCGATCCCGCCGGGCCTCCGCCTCGATCTCGACGAGCAGCGACGGATCGATCAATCCGGCAACGACGACCACGGTGGCGGCCGGTCGGACGTCGCCGAAGCGCGCCCCGTGCGCGGCCAGGACCGGGGCCAGCGACGCCCGATCCGCGACGAACATCCTGGTCCGGACAACGTCGGCCAGGGCGAACCCCGCCTCGTCGAGGGACCGCTCGATGAGGTCGAGCGCGGCCACGGCCTGGGCGCCCGGGTCGCCCGGATGGCGCGATCGTCCGTCGTGCCCGGCGTCGGTCGTCCCCGCCACCCAGCACGCGTCGTCGACCACGATCGCCCGGCTGTACCCGGCGCTCGCCTCCCACGGGCCCCCGGTGGAGATACGGCGCCGGCTCACGCCCGGTGGGGCCGCCACGACGCGACGAGCGGGTCGCGCGCGACGGCGAGCAGGAGCGCCGCGAGGAGCGTCGTCCGGGGCACGATCGAGTCCACCTCGAGGTACTCGTCCGGGGAGTGGTCGCTTCCGCCGATCGGGCCAAGCCCGTCGAGGGTGGGCACGCCGAGACCCGAGGTCGTGTTGGCGTCCGAGGCGCCACCGGTCGCGCAGTCGGCCAGCGGGAAGCCCAGCCGATCGGCAAGGCCGATCGCGTGGTCGACGAGGCGCCCGGATCGCTCGAGCCGCTCCATCGGCCAGTGCCGGCCGGTCTCCTCCACGCCGACCGACGTGTCCGGGACCGTCGTCGCGGCGGCGATCGCCCGGACGGCCGCCTCGGCCGCCTCGAGGGAGGCGCGGGTGGTGGCTCGCAGGTCCACCTCGAGGATCGCCTCCTCGGCCACGACGTTCGGCCGGATGCCGCCGTGGACGACCCCGACGTTGACCGTGACGCCCGGCCAGCGGCCGTTGAGCGCCTGGAGGGCGACCGTCTGGTGAGCCGCCTCGAGGATCGCGTTGCGACCCTTCTCAGGCTCGACGCCGGCATGGGCGGCGCGGCCGTGGACGGTGAGGCGAAGGTCGACGGTCCCCTTGCGCGCCGACACGATGTCGCCGTTGGCGCGGGCGCATTCGAGGACGAAGCAGGCGTCGGCCTCGAGGGCGAGATCGCGGATGTGCGGGCTCGACGTCGGCGAGCCGATCTCCTCGTCGGGGTTGGCGACGAACACGAGTCGCTCGAACGGCAGCTCGGCGGCCTCGTCGCCGTCCTCGACGCCGAGAGCGCGGAGGGCGAGGATCGCGTAGAGGCCGGCCAGGAGCCCGGACTTCATATCGGTCACGCCGGGGCCGCGCGCGATGCCCGCCTCGATGCGCAGCGGCCGGGCGCGGGCGGTGCCCTCGGGGAAGACCGTGTCGAGGTGCCCGATCAGGAGGACCCGCGGGCCACCCGGGCGGCCATCGAACGTGGCAACCACGGTGTCGCCCAGGGTGGGTTCCGGCCGGATCTCGACCGCCGCGCCCAGGCGCTCGAGGAAGCGTGCCGTCCAGCGGCCGACCTGGTCCACCCCGGCCTTGGTGTAGCTGCCGCAGTCGACGTTGACGAGGGTCGCCAGGTCCTCGAGATAGGCGGGCAGCTCGTCCTCGAGGATCGCCTCGAGCTCGTCGAGCTCGTCAGTGCTGACAGCGGCACCGGGCGCGTGGAGGGAGGCCATCGCCCGGAAGTGTACCGGGCGAGCCCGGCGGCTCGGTCCGCGACCTCGTCCTCGGGCGCCCCACCTCGCCGCGTTTGGCGGGATCCGGGCTCGGCGGCCGCCTGCGCCGCGCTATCCTGCCCGGACCGTGCGCGTCGTGGAGATCCGGCTGCTCGAGGGTCCCTCCGTCTACCGGCTCGAGCCGGTGGTCAAGATCGAGCTGGCGATTGGGCGCCGCCGGACGTGGTACGGCCAACGCCGCCCCGGGCGCCATGCACTGGTCCAGCTCGGCCGGGCCGTGCCGTCCCGCGACTGGCCGGACGGCGTCGTGGCGGTGGCGGCCTGGGTTCGCCGGCTTCGCGCCGAGCATGCCGAGGGCCGCAGCGGGCTGGCCGTTCATCGCTCGTCCGATCCCGGGCATTGGATCATCACCTTCCCGTGGTCCGGCGCGGAGCGCGCGCGGGCCATCGCGGACGCCGCGATCGCGCTTGCCGAGGCGAACGTCTCGCCGGCCCGCGGGGCGCGGCTGACCGGGTCGCAGGCGCGCCAGCGGGAGCGCTGGTCGGCGCGGATCGGCGAGGCGCGGACTACCCCGCCGCCCTGGATCCGCGACGCGGACCGGCAGATCCCGATCGTGTCGATCAGCGGCACGAACGGCAAGAGCACGGTCACCCGGCTCGTGACCCACATCCTCCTGCGCGCGGGCCGTCACGTCGGGACGACGACGTCGGATGGCGTCCTCGTCGACGAGCGAATGGTCGATCCCGGCGACTGGACCGGGCCGGGTGGCGCGCACACCGTGCTGGCCCGGTCGGACGTCGACGTCGCGGTGCTCGAGACGGCGCGCGGCGGGATCGTCCTCCGTGGTGTCGGCTATCAATCGAACGAAGCGAGTGTCCTGACGAACGTCAGCTCCGATCACCTCGACCTGCAGGGCATCCACACGCTGCCCGAGCTGGCCGAGGTGAAGGCCACGATCTGCCGGATCACCCGACCCGACGGCTGGGCGGTCCTCAACGCCGACGACCCACTCGTTGCCGCGGTCGCCAGGAGGGTTCGGGCCCGGGTCGCGTTCTTCACGCTCGAGACGTCGCCGGTCGTCCGGCGGCACCTCGCAGCCGGCGGCCGGGCGTACGCCCTCCGCCGTGGCGAGCTGGTGGAGATGGACGGCGCGCGGACGACGGCGATCATGCCCGTCGTGGACGTCCCGATCGCGATCGGCGGGATCGCCCGCCACAACGTCGCCAACGCCCTCGCGGCAGCCGGCGCGGCGCGCGCGGTCGGAGCGACGATCGAGCAGGTCGCCGACGGGCTCCACGACTTCCGGCCGACGGCCGACCGCTCGCCGGGGCGGCTCAACCTGTACCGCCTCGGCAACCGGGTGGTCATCGTCGATTTCGCCCACAACGAGGCGGGGATCGAGGCAGTCCTCGACGTCGCCGAGGGTATCGCCGGTGGGGCCGCGGGTCGCGCGGCGCCGATCACGGTGATCATCGGCACGGCCGGCGATCGCCCCGACGACACCCTCCGCGGGATCGGCCGGATCGCGGCCCAGCGGGCCCAGCGGGTGGCCATCAAGGAGACCCAGCGCTACCTGCGTGGACGGACCCGCGAGTCGGTCGTCGGTGAGCTGCTCGCCGGGGTCGCGGCAGGCGGGATGGCGCGGGAAGACGTCCCGGTCTACGCCTCCGAGACCGCCGCGCTGCGGGCCGAGCTGAACGGGACCGGGGCGACTGCCTCCGGCGACGCGCGCGGGACGCGCCCGGGCGGGCCGCGCGTCGTCGTGCTGATGTGCCACGAGGAGCGCAACGAGGTGTACGCGCTGCTCGACGAGCTCGGGGCCCAGCCGATCGACGTCGCGACGGAGCTCACGACCCTGCTGCCCCGGCTCCAGGATCGTCCACGTCCTCCGTCCTGAGGTCAGCCCGTCGAGTCGCCGGCCTGCGACGCCAGGCGGCTCGGCATCGTCGAGGCCGGAGGATTAGCGACTTCTCGTGGGGTTCCCTCCGTGATGCCTGTCGCCGCATCACGGTCGGGGCCGCCGATGCCGTGCTTGCCGGCCGGCGATGCGGCGACTCGCATCGCCGGGGAAAGGGCTCGGGCGACGGCGATGCGGCGACTCGCATCCGCGTCCCGGCAGTCGAGCCAATCGGCTCGGCACGCAGGCGCGGGTTGCACCCGGCCTCGGTCACGGAGCATCATCCCCACCAATCCGGCCGGCTGGCCGGTTCAGCCCGAGGAGCGCGGACCGACCATGGAAACGGCGATCGGCATCATCCTCATCCTGATCTCGCTCGTCGAGATCTTCGGGATCATCCGCGTCGTCGGGCGCAACACGGTCGGCTAAGGGAACCGCGTGGCGCGGCCGGGGCCGCAGCCTACCGAGCGACGACGCCGGGGCCAGCGAGGCTCGATGCCAGCCGCCCGGAGCTCAGCCCTCCGGCGCCTCGAGCTCGCCGGGGTCGGTGAAGGCGGTTGGGCCGACCGGGCCGCGTGATGCCGACATCGCCTCGCGGTAGACGCCGACGGCATCGTCCACGCACATCACGATCAAGTCGCCGGGCGCGGCCCGCCGGAGAGCGGTCCGGGCGGCCGTCATCTCGTCGAGGATCTTCTCCGCCCGGACCGTGCGCGCCGCGCCACCCGCCCGGGCACCCTTGATGCCGGCGATAACGTTGCCGGCAGTCTCGCCGGGTGCGCGACCCCGCAGGTTGCGGTCCTCGCGGACGTAGATCTCGTCGAACGCGGTCGCCGCGACCGCGCCGTACTCGCGCTGGTCGTCGTCGCGCCGGTCGCCCGGGATCCCGATCACGCCGATCGCCCGACCCGTGCGCGGCCGCGAGCCGTTCGTGGGCGCCGCCGCCTTCGGCGCCGCGGTCTTCGCCGCCCGGCCGCCGCGGGCCTCCGGCTCGCTGACCATCCGATCGACGAAGTCGGCCAGCTGGCGCATCCCGTCGACGTTGTGGCAGTAGTCGATGACCACCCGTATCCCGCCGATCTCGACCAGGTTCAACCGGCCGGGCGCCTGGAAGAACGACGTCGAGAACGTGCGCAGGCCCTGCCGGATGTCATGGAGGTGGGCACCCGCCGCCCAGGCTGCGGCCGCCGCGGCGAGCGCGTTGGCCACGTTCATCCGGGCGCGCCCGCCGAACGTCGCCGGGATGAGGTGGGTGTACAGGACCGGCATCGTCCGCGACCCGAGGCGGAGGACGATGAGGTCGCCCTCGGGCCCGGGCTCGATCATGAACGCCGCCCCGCCGCGGCCGAGGTGGCCGTCGACGCGGTCGTAGCCGTCCTTGCCCTTCTCGGTTGCCATCGTGAAGTAGACGACCCGACCGGCGCAGTGGCGGCCCATCCGGGCGACGTGTGGGTCGTCGGCGTTGAGCACGGCGCTGCCCGACCGGGGCACGGCCTCGACGACCACCCCCTTGACGTTGGCCAGCTGGCCGAGCGAGTCGATCCCACCGAGCCCCAGGTGGTCGCCGGTGACGTTGGTCACCACCGCAACGTCGTTGCGGTCGTAGCCGAGCCCCTCGCGCAGGATCCCGCCGCGGGCGACCTCGAAGACCGCGGTGTCGACCGTCGGATTCTGGAGGACCATCTGGGCCGACTTGGGGCCCGACATGTCGCCCTTCTTGATCAGCCGCCCATCCACCACGATCCCGTCAGTCGAGGTCATCCCGACCCGGCGGCCCATGAGCTTGAGGATGTGGGCAATCATCCGGACGGTGGTCGTCTTCCCGTTCGTGCCGGTGACGGCGATGATCGGGATCCGCGACGACGAGCCGGGCGGGAACAGGTTGTCGATGACCGGTTTGGCGACGTACTGCGGCTCGCCCTCGGTCGGGTGGGTGTGCATCCGGAACCCGGGCGCGGCGTTGACCTCGACGATCGCGCCGCCCGTCTCGCGGACCGGGGTGGCGATGTCCGGGCAGATGAAGTCGATCCCGGCGACGTCGAGCCCGACGATGCGTGCGGCGGTCTCGGCGATCTCGACGTTATCGGGGTGGGCCTCGATCGTCCGGTCGATCGACGTCCCGCCGGTCGACATGTTGCCGGTCAGCGCGAGCTTGATCCAGGTCCCCGCGGGCGGCACCGCATCGAGCTCCCAGCCCTGCGCTCGGACGAGCTCCTCGGCTGCCGCGTCGACCTTGATCCGGGTGAGCACCTTCTCGTGGCCGATCCCGCGCCGCGGATCGAGGTTGGCGACGTCGACGAGCTGGCGAACCGTCCGCTCGCCGTCTCCGGTGACCGACGCCGGGACGCGCTCGGCGATCGCGGCTACCGTGCCGCCGATCACGAGGCACCGGTAGTCGCGCCCGGCAACGTACGACTCGACGACGACGTCCCCGGCCCGGCTCTGGGCGAGCGCGCCATGGAACGCCGCCCGGGCGGCCTCCTCCGAGCGCAGATCGAGGTGGACGCCGCGGCCGTGGTTGCCGTCGAGCGGCTTGACGACGCAGGGGAACCCGAGCCGGCGGGCGGCCGTCGCGGCGCCGTCCTCGCTGTCCACGACCTCGGACCGGGGCACGGGTAGCCCGGCCGAGTCGAGGAGCCGGTTCGTCAGGCTCTTGTCGCTCGCGACGTCGACCCCGATCGCGCTCGTCCGGCTCGTCATCGTCGCCCGGATGCGCTGCTGGTGGACGCCCTGGCCGAGCTGGACCAGCGAATGGCGGTCGAGCCGGATGAACGGGATGTCGCGGCTGACGGCCTCGTCGATCAGCGCCTGGGTCGACGGACCGAACGCCGCCCGCTCGGCGAGCAGGATCAGCTCCTCGAGCTCGGCGCCGAGGTCGAACTCCGCCGCTACGGGATCGACCAGGTAGTTGACGAGCGCGACGGCCATTCGGCCCGCCTCGACGCCCACGCTCTCCTCGCGGAACTCGTAGATCACGTTGTACTGGCCGTACGGTCCGGCCGACCGGGTCTTGCCGTGGCGGACGTCGGTGCCGGCGAGGTTCTGGAGCTCGAGCGCGATGTGCTCGGCGACATGGCCCATCCAGGTGCCCTCGCGGAGCCGGGTCAGGAAGCCACCGCGCCGGCCGAGCGAGCAGGCGTGGTCCTCGAGCGTCGGAAGGAGCTCGACGAGACCGTCGACGAAGCCCGGGATCGTGTTCGACGGGAACTCCTCAAGCACCCCAAGATCGACGAGGAGGCGGATGACCGGCTCACGGGCCCAGTAGTTCGGGCCGCGGAGGATCCGAGTCTCGACGATCCGCAGCGTCGGCTCCGGGTGGGGAGCGGCCGCACGCGACCCGGCCCGGGACGCCCGGCGCCGCGGCGCCGGCTCGGGTGGTCCCCCGGCCGCCGCCTTGCGCTCGGAGGTCGTCACGTCCCCGCCTCCCGGGTCACGTCGCCGCCTCCCGGGTCACGTCGCCGCCTCGCCGCCGCTGATCGCCCGGAGCGCCGGGGTCGCGACCCGATGGCGGCGCCGGAGGTCGAACCGGTAGCCCGCGGGCAGCGAGTGCAGGACGACGTTGCTGATCATCAGCGGGCGGTGGCCGCGGACCTCCCAGGCATCCGTCTCCGAGGCGGCCCCGTCGACGATCGTCACGCTGCCGCGCCCGATGACCTCGAGGACGTGGTCCGGGCCCACCACCCCGGCCGTGTCCTCGTCGATCCCGAGGCCGAGCAGGCTCGGGTTCTGGGCAATCAGGCTGAGCAGTCGCCCGAGCCGGTTCCGCTGCTGGAAATGCTGGTCGATGATCACGCCCGGGAGGACGCCGAGACCGGCCGCGATCTGGGCCATCCGCTGCTTCGGCGTGGCGCCCGATGCGCCAAACGCGATCATGTGGCTGCTCATCGCCGACGCGCCGGCGCTCGTCCCGGCGACCACGGCGCCCTGCCGGAACCGTTCGAGGATCGCGTCGGCCAACCGCGTCCCGCCGAGCGTCGAAGCGAGGCGGAGCTGGTTGCCGCCAGTCATGAAGATCCCGGTCGCGTCGCACACGGCGCGGACGGCCGCCTCGTCGTTGGCCTGCGGCCGGGTGACGGCATGGAGTGCGTGGATCGTCGTCGCGCCGAGCTCGGTGAAGACCTGTCGGTAGCGTTCACCGGCCTCCGACCCGAGCGAGGAGGCCGTGCTGATCACTGCGATCGTCGCCTCGGTGCCACCGGCGAGCGCGACGAACCGGCTGAGGATGACCCGGTCCCGGACCTTGTCCTCCGCTCCGCCGATGACGATGACCGTACCTTCTGGCACGTCCTGGGCGAGCCTCCCGTGCGTTCCCGCGAGGATACAGGAGGCGCGGTTCGCCGAGACCCGGCGGGGCGCCGTGTGCCAGGCGGATCAATGCGATTTGACGGATCGGGGATCGGCCGCTGAACGGCGTCGACCCATGGTGGATGCCCGGCGGACTAGCGGGGTGACCGGTGCCCGGCCGGTCCCAGCCCTGGGCCTCGGCCACGGGAGGTCACGTTCAACCTGACCACGCCTTCGGTGGACCTCCGCGATCGTCGATCGGTGGCAGGTACAGCCTGGGCGACAGGAAGCCACGCGATGCCGTCAGCACGGTCTCGTTGGACGCTCGCGACCGTTCCGGCGGCAGCCCGTCGCTGTCCTGGTCGAGCCACCCTCGCTCGATGTCGGCGAAGCGGCACGTTCGTCGAGGCGGTCCGCCCGTTCGCCCAACGACCGGCGAGCGAGCCGCCGAGCTCCATCTTCGCAGGAGTCCGTATGCCATTCCGTCACCCGAGCCAGGCTCCGACGTCCGTTGATCGGTTCGTGCCCGGCCCCAGCGACTGTAGCCCCGCGCGGCCGCTGGCTCAAACGGCTCTCTGCCTGGGTGGACCCGATCGGGCAGCGCGATCAGGTCGTGTCACCGTCCACCAGACCCGGCCGTCGGACTCAGGAGGGGCGCCTCGAGGGCCGTGCTACTGGCCGAGAACCCTGGGTGCGGCAGCGGCCCGACATCGATCTCCTCGGCAGCCTCGATCTCGTCGCGCTCGCCCTCGCCGCGGATGCGTGGCTCGAAGAAGGTCGTGGCGATCAGCGTCGGGACGATGGCGCTGAGGATCACTACCGTCACCAGGACCGTGTACATCGACTGGTCGATGAGGTGGTTGGTCAGCCCGAACAGCGCCGCGATCGTGCCGAACGTGAGCCCGGTCGACATCAGCAGGGTCGTGTAGTTGGCGTCCCGGACCGGCTGGCCGAAGAGGCGCGCCGCCGGCCAGACGCCGATCGCCTTGGCCACGACCTTGACCAGCAGGAAGGCGACGATGAGCCCGGCGCCCCCGACCACCGCCGGGAGCGCGACGTAAGGCCGGCCTTGATGAAGTAGAACGGGGTCAGGAGCGAGAACGCCGTCGCCCGCATCCGCGCGACCAGCACCCGGTCGTGGACGAACGAACCAGCAAAGGCGAGGCCCATCAGATAGGCCGGCAGGACGGCCTCGCCCGTAGCCGCAGTCGACAGCCCGCCGAGGAGCAGGAGCACGAAGAAGACGAACTTCACCTCCGGCTCGGAGACGCGGTTCGGGGCGACGGCGACCAGCCAGCGCAGGATCCGCGGGGCCACGAGGATGGCGGCCACGGTCACGACGACGAACGCCAGCAGAAGCCCGTTGAAGTCCGCGAACAGGACGCCGAGCCCGAGAACCGTCCCGAGGTCGGTCACGAAGCAGGCCGCCAGGATGAGCTTGCCGATCTCGGCGCTCGCCAGGCCCGACTCGATCATCACCGCGTAGACCACCGCGACCGAGGTCGTCGACAGGGCAAGACCCGCGATCTCCGCGCTCTGGCGCGGCCAGCCGGCGACCACGGAGGCGAACAGGAACGCCGCGACGGCCGGGATCGGCGAACGACAGGGCCCCGATCGTGACGCCGGCCCGCAGGTGCCGCCGCAGCGCCGCCGGGTCGATCTCGGCGCCGGCCAGGAACGTGAGCAGCACCGCGCCGAAGCCGGCGAGGAAGTCGATCCAGGCGTTGGTGGTCAGACCGAACGCGTTCCCGCCGATCACGCCCATCCCGATCTCGATGAGCGCGACCGAGATCCCGAGCCGGATCGAGATGAGGCTCGCGACGAGGGCAAGCCCGATCCACACGGCAGCGACGGTGTACATGTTGTCCATGGCGCACCTCCGGGGCAACACGAAGGCCCCTGGCTGGTTCGATCAGTCAGGAGCCATCAGCCCTGGCGGGCGGTTCAGACGCAGCGCGTCTCGGCGGACACCATCGCCGCGGTCACGGTAGCAGGTCGAGACCGGGCGGCGCCCCGCGCCTCCTAATTTGTGCCCGGGCGCCGTCTCCCCGGCCGGCGTGGTCCAGGTGGCATCCCCGCCGGTTGCCGCCAGCGCGGCAAAGAACACCACCAGGCTGACGATCGTCGATCGAGGGGTTCGGGCCGAACGAGCCGTCGTGAGGGGGCCCGGCCTGTGGGAGAGAGGCCGGGCCCAGGTCGACGTCTCGGAGGAGCGGGTGGCGTTCGAGCGTCGCCAAGGCGGACGGTAATGCGAGTGCTCCAGCCGCTCGCATGCCGGCTGGGCACCCGCGCATTGCAGCGATATCGCAGGCCCCGACGGCCTCTCCCCAGGTTCGTTCGGGGACCGACGCGTCGGCGCCGCGGCGACCCCGCGGCCGGCGCGCTAGCCGAGGACCTGCGCCAGTGCCCAGAGGTTCCCGACGGTGCCGATCACGCCGAGCGCCACGACCGCGGTCAGGCCGATGAACTGGCCCCACGGACGGGCCTTCGAGAGGGCCGCATAGACGACCGCGAGCCCGCCGGCCTTCCAGGCCAGGGTCCCGAGCACGCCGCCGGATTGGAGGATGACGCCGATCGGGCCGACCTCGGCATGGACCAGCGCCGGAACGGCGAGGACGGCGACCGTGAAGGTCAGCCAGTCGGTCGCCTGGACGAGGAGGCCGTACTCCCGGAGCGTCATCGGACGCGTGCTCCCAGAGCTTCCGGAGGGCCGGTCTCGCCCTGGCCGGTGCGGCGGTGGCGACCGTATCTGACCACCGCACCGTGGGGCCCCCAACGCCCCGTGCCTCCCGTCCGATCGGGCCATGATGCACTGTCCCGGCGGGTCCCGGAAGGTCGTCTATCCACAGAATCCCGACAGGGCGGTGCATCCGGCCACCACCCCGTCCACGACTTGTCCACGGAGCGTCCACCGACCGGGCGGCCGACGGCGAAGGCAATCGCTCTGCGGGACCACGCCCGGCGCCCGGAACCGGCCGATCGGACCGTCGCGGCGGGCATGCGACAATCGGCCCGCGATGGGCGAGCGATCCGATCCCCGTGCCCACGAGGGGATCCTGTCCGCTGGCATCGGCCGGGCCGTGGCCGGGTTCCCGGCCGATCGGATCTCCCGGCCGACGCGGCGACGGGCCGGCGTCTTCCAGCGCGCCTTGCGGCGCGAGATGTCGCGCCTCCACGACCCACGCCGGCTGGCCGCGATGGTGATCCTGATCGCGGTCGCGGGGGTGATGGGCGCCGGGCTGATCGCCCGCGGCGAGCTCGCCGGCGCCGACGCGCGGGCCTACTGGGCGGGCGTCCGGATCTGGCTGAACGGCGGGAACCCGTACGTCCCGACCGGGCCGTTCCTGCCCTACGTGTACGCACCATGGATGCTCCCCCTCTTCGCGCCGTGGGCGCTCCTCCCGTGGGACGTCGCCTGGTTCGTCTGGCGCGGCGGCGCGATCCTCCTCCTGCTCTGGACGATCCATTGGGCGTACAAGCGCAAGCCGCTCGCGACCGCGATCGCGATCCTCCTGCTGTCGTTCCCGATCGCGGCCAACCTCGACACCGGGAACATCACCCTGATCCTCGCCTTCATGCTCTGGGCGGCCCGCTTCGTCCGCCCGCCGGCCGCCGGGCTGCTGTGGGGCCTGGCCACGTGGATGAAGTGGGTTCCCGCGCCGTTCTGGCTGATCCTCGCTCCGCGCGCCCGCGGCTGGGGCGTCGTCTGGCTGCTCGCGGCGGCGCTCCTCAGCCTGGCGATGCTGCCGCTGACGATCGTCCAGCTGCAGGCGATCTTCGGCTTCGGCGAACGACCGATCCGACTGGACTACCTCGTGCTGCTGTGGGCGACCGTGCCGTGGTTGTGGCTCGCTCCCGACCCGATCCGCTGGCTTCGACCGGAGACATGGCGCGCGGCGATCGCGGACTGGCGGACCGGGCCGCGGCCGCTGGAGCGGTTCCGCGACTTCCTCGGCCTCGAAGGCTGACCGGCGGTCAGCCGGTCGGCGCGACGCTCGTCTCGCGGGCCACCTCGGGCTCGGCGGGCGCGGGGACGTCCTCACGGCGGCGCTCATCGACCTGGGTCAGGAGGAGCGACCCGATCGCGTAGTACGAGCAGGCCACGGCGAACGCGATCCGCGGCCCGGCGCCCGTCCCGAGGGCGTGGTTGCCGGCGTCCACGAGGACGAGCGCGACGGCCGCCGCGATGGCGCCGGCGGACCCGGTGACGACGTTGCTGATCCCCATGTAACGCCCGGACTCGGCCTTCGGGATGATGTCGGTCATCAGCGCCCAGTCGACCGCCAGGAAGATGCCCGAGGCGACCCCGACGGGTACCGCGAAGGCGAGCGCGAACCCGGTCGACGGGGCGGTCACCAGGAGGGCCATCCCGATCACGCCGATCACGGCCGAGCCGTAGATCGTCCGCTTCCGGCCGATCCGCCCGGACAGCCGCCCCGAGGGGACCGTCGCCAGCGCGCCGAAGGCGATGATCAGGACGCCAGCGACGAAGGCCAGGTCGAGCGCCGGCTGGCGGGCCAGGCTGAACGAGTCCTGCATGTAGAAGAACGCCGTCGCGGTGAGCGTCGAGCCGGTCATCAGGAAGAACAGCCGCGAGCCGAGCAGCCAGACGTAGCTCCGCTCGCGGAGGATGTCCGTGCCCCAGGCGCTCCGCGCGACCGCGAGCCACGACTTGCCCGCGCGCGGGATGCCCTGGCGCCCGTCGCGGACGCGGGTCACGGTGAGGAGCATCGTCGCCAGCTCGACGGCCATGATCGGGAACACGACGTAGCGGGCGTTGCCGAGCGCCGACGCGACCGCGACCAGCATCGCCCCGCCACCAACGCCGAGCAGGATCATCAGCCCCATCAGCCCGCTCGCCAGCCCGACCTGCTTGGCCGGGACGAGGTCGGGCATGTAGCCCTGGAACGGGCCCTGCGCGAAGTTCGAGCTGAACTGGAGCAGGCAGTAAAAGACGAGGAGGCCGGTCCACGCGCCGGCGAGGTAGAACCCGAGCAGGAACGCCATGTCGAACAGCGTGCCGACGAGAATGAACGGCTTGCGCCGCCCGAGACGGCTGGTGGTGTGGTCGCTGATCGCCGCGACGGTGGGCTGGACGAGGATCGCGATGATCACGCCGAGGTTGACGATGATCGCCTCGGCGGTGCCCTTGCCGACGGTCAGGCCGGGCAGGATCGCGGTCGGGCTGAGGCAGGCCGATTCGCCGTGGCAGACGACGTCGACCATGAGGACCGGCAACAGGCTGATCCCGAGCGCGCCCCACAGGATGTTGATCGCCAGCCAGTAGGCGTTAAGGTCGAACAGCTCGCGCAGGCTCAGCGGCTCCGTCGGCCGCCCGTCGCCTGCCCCGCCGGTCCCGCCGGCCGGTCCGTGCATCCAGCCCTCCTCGGCTGATACTCGTCCGTCGGCCGCGATCGTAATGTGCCGCGGTCATCGCGGCGTCACGTCGCTGCAGCCGGTCAGGTCGGGTCGAGACGCACCGTCGTGTGGAGCGGGACGAGCCGACGGTCCCGGGCACCGGCGGCGGCGTAGCGGAAGAGCGAGCGGTCGATCGAGTAGATCGCCGTCGACGCGACCCGGATCGGCCCGAGACGGAACGTGAAGACCGGGTTCTCGCCGTTCCCGGCGTAGTGGTAGGCCGCCCCGTCGACCGTGAGCACGGCCATGTTGGCGTCGCCGGCGAACGTGTCGTGGAGGGCGCCCAGGAGGTGGCCGACGGGCTCGGCCGGCGTCCAGGCGTCCTCCAGCCAGCGGGCCCCGACCTCGGTGTCGGCTCGGCCGTGGATGCGGCCCTCGTTCCGGTAGCGCCGGCGCCAGGTCCGGTAGTCGCGCAGGTCGCCGTTGTGGCTGAAGGCGAACCGTCCGGCGGGGTCGAGGAACGGCTGCGTGTCGGCGAGCCCCAGGGTCGACAGGCGCGACGGCCGCCGGAGGTGCACGAGCAGGCTGGTCGTCTCCGTCGCGCCGAGTGCCTCGCGCGCCGGATCGTCGCGGAACGCGCGCAGGTCACGATGGCTGTGGAGCCCGCCGTCCGCCGCGAGCCAGGCCGCGCCCCAGCCGAAGCCGGCGATCCCGAACCGCTCGAGCTTCTCGCTGAACGGCCACAGCTCGTCGAGCCGGAACGGCTCGCGGGCCCGGGCGACGAAGTGCTCGCACATGACCCGAGGATGATCGGCCCGCGCCGGCCGCGCAAGGGTCGACCCGGGGAGACGATGACCTCGCGAGCGGACCGGGGCCATGCCCGGGCGGCGCCCCCGCCGGCGCCGGCGACGCGGACTCAACGCCCGATCGTGGACTCCCAGTCGGGAAAGTAGCGGCCGATCACGGTCAGCTCGAACACGCGCAGGATCGATTCCTTCGGCTCGCGCGCAAGGAGGAACGCGAACGAGCGCCGGACGAGGTCGGTCGGGTCGGCGGCTGCCGGATCCAGCCGGGCGAGATCGCTGGCCTGGACGGTGACGTCGTGCTCGGTCGACGAGCTGCCTTCGCCGACCCGGACGGCGCACTGCCAGCCCACGCCGACCGGGACGCAGTCGACCACGACGTCCGTCATCCGCGCGACCCCTGGCAGCGCGGACACCAGAACGTGAGCCGCGGGAGCTCGGATCCCTGCGCCCGGCGGGCGATGGGTGTGCCGCAGCGGCGGCACGGACGGCCGGCCCGGTCGTACACCCACAGCGGCCCGCCGGCCGCTGTGCGCCCGCCGCCGGTCGTCACCCGTTCCGGCCCGTGGCGGCGGTCGGCGTTGGCGAGGAGCAGCCGGCGGGCGGTCGCGATCGCCCGGATGAGGGTCTCGTCGGGCAAGTCGCCGACGAGCGCCCACGGGTCGATCCGCCCGAGGAACAGGATCTCGCTCTTGTAGACGTTGCCGATCCCCGCCAGCGCGCGCTGGTCGAGCAACGCCTCGCCGATCGCCGTCCTGGCCCGGCCGGGATCGCGCAACCGGCGCATGGCCTCGACGGCCCCGTCGGGCTCGAAGGCCGGGCCGAGCAGGTCGGGCCCGAGCCGGCCGAGCGCCGGATGGAGCGTCTCGGCCCGCGTCTCGAGCAGCTCGACGACGGGGGCATCGAAGCACACCGCGACCGCGCCAGGGACCTCGAGCACGAGGCGGGCTCGACCGGGCGGCCGCCGCCAGCGCTCGCCCGGGCGGTAGCGGTGCCACGAGCCGTTCATCCGGAGATGCGTGCGCAGCTCGAGGCCGTTGTCGAACCGGATGAGCAGGTTCTTGCCCAGCGCCTCGACCTCGGTCACCGCCGCGCCCTCGATCCGCCGTGCCTGGGGCACGGGTCCCGGACCGCCGGCCCAGGCCGAGGTGATCGTCCGCCCGACGAGGTACGGGCGCAGCCCGTCGGCGGTCCGGTGGAGCGTGTCGCCCTCGGGCATCGTCAGCGGCCCCGGAGCGCGAGGCCGCGATAGCCCGGCACGAACCCGGCCTCGAGCAGCGCCGGCCGCCACGGTGATTCGCCGATCGGGCTGCCGTCGACCCGGGTCACGACGAGCTCGCGGAAGCGGCCGTCGACGACGAGCCGGCCGAGCGCCCGGAGGGCAACCCCGGCGACGGCAGCGTCGGCCGCGGCGGGGAACGGGGTGAGCGTCCGGCCGCCGCGCTCGAGGTAGAGCGCCGCGACGCCGTCGACGAGAACCACGTACGCGCCGGCGACCCGGGCGAACGCCCGGCGGTCGTCGTCATCGCGCCGTGGCCAGGCCAGCGCGGCCCCGTACGGATTGGCCGGATCGGCGGCCGCGAGCAGGTGGACACGGGATCGATCCGGCGCCTCGGCCGGCTCACGGACGGCGCGCAGCCGGTCGATCGCCCCGGGCAGCGCGAACTGGGCCGCCCCGAGGCCGTCGACGAAGTAGCCGCGCCGGATGCGGCCCGCTTCCTCGAGCGCTCGCAGGACGGGGTAGATGCCGCCGAACCCGCCCGCGATCCCCTCGCCGACCACGGCCTCGCGGGTCAGCACGCCGTGCCGGTCGAGGAGCGCGAGGGCGAGGGCGTGAGCCCGGGCGGTCGCCCGCTCTGCGGGCTGGGCCACCGCGGCGGCGTCGTCGTCCGGGTCCGTGGCGTCGCCAACGAGCGACCACCGCCCGGCCGCCTCCGGAGGCCCGAGGCTCGTCAGCCGGCCCGGCCGGCGCCGCGCCTCGCGGCCCGGGCGGGCCCAGCGCAGGGCGCGCAGCGGCGCGAACGTGTCGTTCGTCAGCTCGCCCGCCCAGACGAGGTCCCACAGGGCGTCGAGCATCTCGCGATCGGGTCCGCCGCCCGCGGCGGCGTGGATCTCGCGGTAGAACGAGGCACCGCGCCGGGCGAGGAACGCCCGGATCGCCTCATGTCGCGGCCCGCTCGGACGTTCTGCGACCGCGGCCTCGAGCGAGCCGGGGCCGCCCGCCGCCCGGAGCGCCTCGCGTCCTGGGCGGAAGAGCGCCAGCCGCCCGTCGTCGCGACCGAGACTGCCGCGGCCGGCCCAGGCCACCTCGCCGAGCGCGCCGAGCTCGTCGAGCAGCCGCGGCTGGTAGCCGGGGATCCGGGCCGGCAGGACATCGCGCTCGAGAATCGAGGCCGGGATCGGCAGACCGGCGAGCTGGTCGACCACCTCGGCCAGCCGCTCGAGCGCCGCCGACCCGCGGTACGGCGCGGGCTCAACGCTGCCGCCGGCGAGACCGGGCAGCGCGGCCACGCCCTGCCAGTCGGGCAGGAACCGGGCGAGTGCGGCGGGCTCGACCGGCTCGACCTCGCGGCGCAGCCGGGCGAGCGAGCGGCGACGGAGCTGGCGGAGGACGTCCGGGTCGCACCACTCGCGCTCGCTCCCGCCGGGCCGGAACTCGCCGCGCAGCAGGGCACCGTTCTCGACGAGCCGCCCGAGCGCATCCTCGACGATCCCGAGTGGCAGGCCCCAGCGCACTGCCGGCTCGGGCGACAGGAACGGGCCGTGGGTCCGGGCGAACCGGGCGAGCAACCCTTCGAGCGCCGCGGCGGTCGGACCGAGGAACGCGAGCGGCACGCCGGGCGGCGGCTGGACACCGACCGCATCGCGGTAGCGGGCCACGTCCTCGATGGCGATCCAACGCGGCTCGCCGGCGATTCGCAGGGCGACGGCACGCCGGCCGGCAGCCAGCTCGCCGAGCCAGGCCGCGCTGTCCGGAGCCGCGACGGAACAGCGGGCGGCGACCTCGGCCTCGGACAGGTCGCCGACGCGGCGTAGGAGGTCGTGGAGCTGGTCGACGGTCGTCGCCCGGCGCTCATCGGTGAGGCCCTGCAGCGCGAGCTCGAGGTCCGCCAGCGCCGCCGGGTCGAGCAGCTCGCGAAGCTCCTCCTGGCCGAGCAGCTCGCGGAGCAGGTCTCGATCCAGGGTGAGCGCCTGGGCGCGCCGCTCGGCGAGCGGGGCGTCGCCCTCGTACATATAGGCGGCGACGTAATCGAACAGGAGCGAGCTGGCGAACGGCGACGCACGAACGGTCTCGACCCGATGGACGGCGATCTCGCGGCGGGCGACCCCGGCCAGGACCTCGCGCAGCGCGGGCAGGTCGAACACGTCGGACAGGCATTCGCGATACGTCTCGACGAGGATCGGGAAGCTGCCGTAACGGCTGGCCACGGCGAGCAGGTCCGCGGCCCGCTGGCGCTGCTGCCAGAGCGGGGTCCGCGTCCCCGGGCGACGGCGCGGCAGCAGGAGGGCGCGGGCGGCGTTCTCGCGGAACCGGGCGGCGAAGAGCGCCGAATCGGCGACCTTGCCGACGACGAGCTCCTCGATCTCGTCGGGATCGGGGAACAGCAGCTCGTCGATCCCTTCGAGCTCGCCGTCCGGCAGCCGGATCGCGATCCCGTCGTCGGACCAGATCGTCTGGACCTCACCGCCGAAGCGTTCGGCCAGGCGCGCCTCGAGCGCCAGCGACCACGGGGCGTGGACGCGACCGCCGAACGGCGTGAGCAGGCACAGCCGCCAGTCGCCGAGCTCGTCGCGGAACCGCTCGACGACGACGCGCCGGTCCGTGGGAAGGGCGCCGGCGACGTCCCGTTCGTCCTCGAGGTAGGCGAGCAGGTTGTCGGCGGCAAGCGGGTCGAGGTCATGTCGCTCGCCGAGCCGGGCGAGCGCGGCGGTCCGGCCCCGCGGCCCGCGGCCGAGGTCGGTCTCGAGCTCACCGACGAAGGCGCCGAGCGCCCGCCCGAGCTCGATCGGGCGACCGACCGCATCGCCGTGCCAGAACGGCAGCTTGCCCGGCTCGCCGGGGGCCGGCGAGACGACCACCCGATCATGCGAGATCTCCTCGATCCGCCAGGCCGACGCACCGAGCGTGATGACCTCGCCGACCCGGCTCTCGTAGACCATCTCCTCGTCGAGCTCGCCGACCCGCCGTCCCGGCGTGCCCGGCTCACCGACGAGGAACACGCCGTACAGCCCGCGATCGGGGATCGTCCCGCCGCTCGTGATCGCCACGACCCGTGCGTCACGCCGGCCTTCGACGATTCCGGTCACGCGGTCCCACACGATCCGCGCCTTGAGCTCGGCGAACTCGTCGGACGGATAGGCCCCGGCGAGCATGGCGAGCACGCCCTCGAACGGCTCGCGACCGAGTGTCTCGTACGGCATCGCCCGGGTGGCCGTCGCGTACAGGTCGTCGACCGTCCAGCGATCCATGACCGTCATCGCGACGAGCTGCTGGGCGAGCACGTCGAGCGGGTTGCGCGGGATCGTCGTCGTCTCGATCGCCCCGGCGTGCATCCGCTCGGCAACGACCGCCGCCTCGAGGAGGTCGCCCCGATACTTGGGGAAGATCACCCCCCGCGACGCGGCGTCGACCTGATGCCCGGCGCGCCCGATCCGCTGCAGGCCGCGGGCGACCGAGGTCGGCGATTCGACCTGGATCACGAGGTCGACGGCCCCCATGTCAATTCCCAGCTCGAGGCTCGACGTCGCGACGATCGCCGGCAGGCGGCCGTCCTTGAGCGCGTCCTCGATGGCCAGGCGCTGCTCGCGCGCGATCGAGCCGTGATGGGCCCGCACGAGCTCCTCGCCGGCCAGCTCGTTGAGCCGCTGAGCGAGCCGCTCCGCCAGGCGGCGGCTGTTGCAGAAGACGATCGTCGAGCGGTGGGCCCGGATGAGCTCGAGGATCCGCGGGTGGATCGCCGGCCAGATGCTGACCCGGGCCTCCGCTCCCGCCGCCGGGCCGCCCGGCTGCTCCTCGAGCGGCAGGGGCTCGCCGAGCCGGCTCATGTCCTCGACCGGGACGACGACCGACAGCTCGAGCGGCTTGCGCGTCCCGGCGTCGACGATCGCGACCTCGCGGCCCGGGCCGGCGCCGCCCAGGAACCGGCCGATCGTCTCCAGCGGACGCTGGGTGGCCGACAGCCCGATCCGCTGGAGCGGAGGGAGGTCGTCCGCGCGGAGGCGCTCGAGGCGCTCAAGGCTCAGGGCGAGGTGGGCGCCGCGCTTCGTCCCGGCGATCGCGTGGACCTCGTCGACGATGACGTGCTCCACCGCGCGCAGGCTGTCGCGCGCCTGGCTGGTCAGCAGGAGATACAGCGATTCCGGGGTAGTGATCAGGATGTCGGGCGGTCGCCGGGAGAGCTCCCGGCGCTCCTCGGCGCTCGTGTCGCCGGTCCGCAGCCCGACCGAGATCGACGGGGCCGGGTCGTTCCGCCGGGCCGCGGCGAGGGCGATCCCGGCGAGCGGCGCGCGGAGGTTCCGTTCGATGTCATACGACAGCGCCTTGAGCGGCGAGACGTACAGGACCCGGACGTGGCCAGGCTCCTGGCGCGTCCGCGGCGGCGAGGGCTCGCGGACGAGCCGGTCGAGGCACCACAGGAAGGCCGCCAGTGTCTTACCGCTCCCGGTCGGGGCGTGGATCAGGGTGTGGCGTCCGGCGGCGATCGCCGCCCAGCCCTCGGCCTGCGCCGTCGTCGGCTCCGCGAAGGTCGCCGAGAACCAGTCGCGGACGGCCGGGCTGAACGCCGCCAGGGCATCGTCCGGGCGCGGCGCGCCGTGGGCCGGCGACGGACCGGCTGGCAGGGTCGGGACGGCGGAACGTCGAGTGGACACGGAACGCCGAGTATAGGCCGTGGCGTCGATTTCGAACAGATGATCGAACGGACACGGACTGCGCCGACCGGGCCCGAGCGATGGCCGGCTTGGCAGCCACAGATCGGCACATGCGCATGCGTCGTGCCATCTGGCGTGCCGAGAAGGGTCCGTCTGGACCGGGTGCCGTGTCGGTCCCTGGTTGATCCTCTGACAAAGAGCTGTTCGGTCGCGTCTCACCGAGAGCCGCGCCGCACCAGCAGAACGGATGGAGTGCTGGAATGGGCGCCCTACGACCCGTGACGAAGGCAGTCGCGGCAATCGCGGCGATCCTCATGGTGATCGCCGTCAATCCATGGTTCCCGATCGACAAGGCCTACAAGGACCTCGTGTCCTACGCGTTCTGGATCTCGTCGATCGTGATGATCGTCCTGATCTTCATCGACAGCCGCTCGGGGACCGACGCGGACGAGATCGAGATCGAGGGCCCGGCGATCACCCGGTTCCTCTTCGCGAACTCGCGAGCCGGCCTCATCTGGCTGCCGATCCGGCTGTTCCTTGGCTTCTCGTGGATCGCCGCGGGCTGGCACAAGGCGACCGGCGGCGGCTGGCTCGACGGCGGCACCGCGCTCCAGGGCTTCTGGGTGCATGCCGTTGCCGTCCCCGACACGGGCAGCCCGGCGATCACCTACGACTGGTGGCGGAACTTCCTGTCGTTCCTGCTCGACAACCACGCCTACAGCTGGTTCGCCTACGTGATCACGTTCGGCGAGCTCCTGGTCGGCGTGGCCCTGATCATCGGCGCGCTGACCGGCGTGGCCGCGTTCTTCGGCTCGTTCATGAACATGTCGTTCATGCTGTCGGGCTCGGCGTCCTCGAACCCGGTGCTGTTCTTCCTGGCCATCGGGCTGATCCTGGCCTGGAAGGTCGCCGGCTACTACGGCGTCGACCGCTACCTGCTGCCGCTCCTCGGCACCCCGTGGCGACCCGGGAGGCTGGCCGTCAATCCGGCCCCTGCGCGGACCTGAACCCAGCGCGTCACTCCAGGGACGCCCGACACCCCCGCCGACCGGCGGGGGTGTCCTCGTGACCGGCCCGCCCAGGGCCCGAGTGGCCCGTCGATGGCGCCACGGCCGACTCGTGGCCCGAACGGCCCGTGCCGAGTCACCCATCGAAGGGGCCGCGCGGCCCGGTCGGGTCCCGGCCCGCAGCGACCGACGGCACACGCATATGCGCATGTGTCAGCCCTACGGTCAAGTCATCAACAACGAAGCGTCTTCCCAAGCGGAGGCGGAATCAAGAAAGGGTGCTGCAATGGAAGGCACGAAGGACATCTCCAAGGGTCTCGCCGCGTTGCGGGTCATCCTCGGGATCGGCTTCCTGTATGCCGGGCTCGAGAAGGTCCTCGACTTCGGCCACACCGGCGCGTTCACCGCAGCCGGCTACCTGGGACATGCCACCGGCGGCTCGCTGCCGTACATGGCCGATCCGAAGGCGATCATCAACCCGACCCACGACTTCTGGGTCAGCCTCGCGTCGAACGCGGCGGCGGTCAGCACGATCAACGTCCTCGTCCAGTTCGGTGAGCTCGCGATCGGCGTGGCGCTGATCCTCGGCCTCGCCACCCGGTTCGCCGGCGTCATGGCCGCGCTGATGATGGCCCTGTTCTATGTCGCGAGCTGGAACTTCTCACTCGGCCCGATCACCGAGCAGTTCATCTACGGCTCCGTCGCCCTGTTCCTCGCCTACGCCCGCGCCGGCGATGCGTACGGCCTCGATGCCCTCATCGAGAAGACGACGTTCGTCAAGCGGTCCCCCGCCGTGGCGGCCTTCCTCCACTGAGGTCCAGCCCCTGCCGGCTGGGCCGGCAGCACCCGAAGCGGCGAGCCGGAAGGCTCGCCGCTTCTTCGTGGTGTGTGGTTCGACGACCGGCGCTGCCGCGTCGAACGATCAGTGGACGGCGGCCAGGACCACGGAGGCCGTGGCCAGGACGCCGGCGGCCGCGCCACCGAGGGCGAGGATCATCCGGGTCCGACCGCTGGTCGGCTTGACGGGTCCGCCGAACTCGACCTCGCCACCGTAGCGGGCGAGTCGGGCGAGCCGGGCGTGCTCGGCCTGGCGAAGCAGCTCGGCCTGGTGCTGGCGGGTCAGTTCCTGGGTGAAGTAGGCGTTCATCGCGTCCCTCTCGATCTTGTCGGTTGGGTTCCGGTCGTCAGGGACGATGGTCGCCCGGATCGGCCCGCGGCGCGACCAGATGGGCGACGCGTCGCCGGTCAACGCCGACCACCCGAAGCGGTCCGCTGGGCGGCCGCGTGGTTGTCTCCCAGGCGACAGCTGCGGGGCTCGCGGGCGCCGTGGCCGCGCTCAGGTGGAGCCGGCGCGAGCCGCCGCGAGTGCGGGCAGGACGATCGATCGAACCCCCAGAACGGTTCGCTCGGCGAGCTGCTCCGCGGCCAGCTGCCCGGGACCGACGCTGAGCCCGGCGTTCGGCTCGTCGTCGAGCTGCTCCGGCGGCGGTTCGGACTCCCGGCTCCGTGCCTCGTCCGTCCAGCGCGCCCGCCACGCGGCCGGGGTGGTCGCGGGAGCCTCGCGATGGGCGGCGGCCAACCAGGTCAGCGCCCAGGCGCGGGGCACGACCCGGTAGACGTCGTAGCCGCCCCCGCCGGTGGCCAGCCAGCGGCCGCCCGCGTGACGGTGGGCAACCTCGTCGACGAGTCGTGCGGCAGCGCCCATCGCGGTCGTGGTCACCCGCAGGTGGGCGAGCGGGTCCCAGGCGTGGCTGTCGGCGCCGTGCTGGCTGACGACGATGTCGGGCCGGAAGGCGGCGGCCAGGTCAGGGACGAGCGATCGGACGGCCGACAGCCAGGCCGTCTCGCCGGTCGACGGCTCGAGCGGCACGTTGACGACGGTCCCGGCCGCGGCCCCGCGGCCGCCCGAGGCTTCGCCCGAGCCCGGGAAGAGATAGCGGCCCGATTCGTGGATCGACAGGGTCAGCACGGCCGGATCCTCGGCGTGGATCGCCTCGACCCCGTCGCCGTGATGGACGTCGAGGTCCAGGTACAGCACGCGGAGCCCCTGCCGGCGTGCCTCGGCGACCGCGAGCGCGACGTCGTTGTACACGCAGAACCCCGAGGCCCGCGCCGGGAGCGCGTGGTGCAGGCCGCCACCCGGGTGATAGGCGTGCGCGACGTCGCCGCGGATCACGGCCTGGATCGCCCGCAGCGACCCGCCGGCGACGGCGGCCGAAGCCTCGTGCATACCGGCAAACGGCGGGACGTCGCCGAACGGGGCGATCCCGAACGCCGGCGGGCCGCCTGGGTCGTCCCCCAGCCGGCGGACCCCGGCCAGGTATGCCGGCGTGTGGATGGCCAGCAGCTCGTCGTCGGACGCCGGCTCGGGCGCGAGACCCGGCTCGGCGCCGAGCTCGCGCAGGAGGTCGATCCCGGGCCCGAAGCGGCGCGGCGTGAGGGGGTGGCCCGGACCGAAGTCGTACGTGGCCGAGCGCGGACCGAACACGAGCAGCGGGCCGTCGGATCGGGCCGGGCGGGCCATGCCTGGCACGATAGCCCGAATGGGGCGCGTCTACACCACGCGCCGTCTCGACAAGCTCGGGATCCGACCGGGCGCCCGGGTGGCGATCGTCGGCTGAGGCTGTACCATTCGGCCGATGGATACCCTGCTCGTCGTCCTTGTCGTCGTCCTGATCATCGTGATCATGGTCCGGGGTCCGAAGACCCTGCCCCAGATCGGCAGCATGCTCGGTCGCGGGGTCAAGGAGACCCGCAAGGAGGTCTCCGAGTTCCAGAAGGAGCGCGACGGCACGACGGACCAGCCGCCAGCGGTGCCCCCGACCCCGACCCCGCCGACCCCGCCGACCCCGCCGTCGGTCTGACGCCGGCCCGTCGCGGCGCGATCCGAGCGTCCGAGGTCCGGGCATGACGACCCTGGACGAGCTGCTCCATCGACCCGGCCCCGGATCGCATCGGGTGACCCTGACGATCGGGGGCACGCCGGTCGAGACCCTCGCCGACCTGCCACCGGAGCGCGGTGGGCTGCTCTTCGTCGGCCTGAACCCGTCGCCGGTCAGCGTCGACGCGGGCCACTACCACCAGGGCACCCTCGGCCGTCGCTTCTGGAGCCGGCTCGGCCGCGCCGGGATCGTCCCGTCCGGCGTCGCCGTCATCGATGCCGACGATGCACTCGTCGCGGCCGGCCACGGGATCACCGACCTCCTCAAGCGGCCGACCCCGCGCGATACGGCAACGGATGCCGAGCTCACCGCCGGTGTCGGGGCGCTGTGGCAGAAGATCGCCGTGTGGCGACCGGGTGCGGTCGTGTTCATCTACCGGCGGGCGGCGACGACCGCCGCCGGGCGCGACCTCGAGGAGCGCTGGGGCCAGCTCCACGGCGTGGCTCTCAGCGGCCGACCCTGCTTCCTGATGCCCGGACCCTACGCGGCGGCGGAGGAGGTCGACGAGGGGCTCAACCTCCTCCGCAACCTGGCCAGCGCGCTCGCCGGCTGAGCGCCGTCACTCGGGCGGCAGCTCGCGATAGACGAGGTCGATGTCGACCCCCTGGCTGCGGCGGATGAACTTGGCGCCGTAGAAGATCACGAGCCCGATCACGACGATCATCCCCATGAACGCCGGGACCTGCCACCAGTTCTTGTTGAAGTCGCCGCTCAGGGCGAGCGCCGGGAACGCGAGCGTGCACCAGGTCAGGAAGAGCATGACCAGGATCGACAGCGGCGCGACGATGTAGAGCACCGGGATCCCGGCGACGGTGACGTTCGCCGGCGATGCCTGGTAGAGGTCGGGGCGGCGGCGCGGGAAGAGCAGCGCCGCGATGCCGACGATCACGACGCACACCACGCCGGCCAGGACGCCGAGCGTCAACCAGGTGATGAAGTCGGTGCTGGCAATGCTCCAGATCAGCATCAGCGTGATGATCACCATCTCGATCACGATCGCGATGACCGGCGAGTGGGTACGCTCGTTGACGTCGGATACGCGCTCGGGCAGGAGCCGGTCGAACGACCACGCGAACAGCGACCGGATCGGCATGAACGTGTTGCCCACCATCGCCGGGAGGCTCCAGAAGAGGAACGAGCCGACGATCAGGAACGACAGGATCGGGATGTTGTAGACCAGCGACGCCATGAAGTGGTACCAGGGCGCCGTCGGGATCGCATACGCCGTGTTGCCGGCCGTGTTGACCGCGACCATGAAGTCGTAGCCGGTGACCTTGAACAGCAGGGCCGCCCCGAGGGCGATGAACACGACGTCCCAGATCAGGGCGCCGAACATGACCGACAGCTGGCGGCCCCGGTTGGACGCGCTCTTGAGCTCACCCGACAGGTAGACCGACCACCAGTTCCACATCATGAAGGTCATGATGATGAACACGGTCGGCAGGGTGGCGTTCATGTTCCCCGGATCCGGCTGGACACCGGCCACGCCGGCCGTCGAGATCACCGCGTCGGTCGTCCCGCCGCCGTACTGGGCGTTGAGCGTGTTGAAGTTGTGCTGGAAGTCCGAGGTCGAGCCGATCGCCAGGACGATGAACGCGAGGAACGTCCCGACCGAGGCGATGATCCAGAACGCGTTCTGCCAGCGGAACGTCGTCCGCAGGCCGAGGATCAGGATCGCGCCCATGAGCACGACCATCACCATCGCCCCGGCGAAGATCCAGGCGCTGTCCTTCTGGAAGTTGTTGCCCCAGTCGATCAGGGTCTGATTGTTGAAGAAGATGCCGAGCGTCACGAGGATCGGCCCGAGGGCGAACACCGGGAAGTAGCGGGCCCAGTAGGTCGCCCCGATCGTGGCCGACAGGGCGGCCCCGAAGTTGCTGATCAACGCGAGGGGCGGCGACAGGATCCGGCTCACCCAGACGTAGTCGCCGCCGGTCCGCGGCATGCTCGAGGCGAGCAGCGCCATCATGATGATGACCGGGATGTTGATGACCCCCGAGATCACCGTGGCGGTGACGATGTCCGCCCCCGGGAAGAGCGTCAGCGACGCGAACACGCCCCAGGCGAGCGTCGCGCCGACCGGCGCCGAGAAGACCGCGTTGAAGATCGTCGCGTCGAGCGCCGAGGCCTCGCGGACGAGCCCCGTGCTCTGGCGCACGAACAGCTGACTGCCCCCGGATCCAGCGCCCGGCGTCGTGGCCACGGGTACCCTCCTCCGTCGCGAAACGTCCGCGGCGGAGTCCTTGACAGGCTGGGGCCGCCGCATCGATAGTCGAACACAATCGCACACGGTTCGTCAATCCTTGTTGTGAGTCTCGGAGCCACCGAGTGTCAGATGCTGTGACGCGAGCGCAGCCCTCGCGCGAGCCGTCCCCGGTCCCCGGCCTGACCCGACCCATCGCCGCCGTCGACCGCCGCCACCGGATCCTCGAGCGGGTCGCCGAGGAGCAGACGATCCACGTCGGCGAGCTCGCCCGCGCCTTCGACGTCTCGGAGATGACGATCCGGCGTGACATCCGCAAGCTCGAGCGCGACGGGTTCGTCCGCCAGACGTACGGCGGCGCGACGGCCCACCTGACCCGCGCCCTCGATGTCGCCTTCAACGCCCGGGCCCTGCAGCACACCCGGGAGAAGCGCCGGATCGGGATGCGGGCGACCCGGCTGCTCGGCGATGCGCGGGTGATCTTCGTCGGCATCGGCACGACCGCCGAGCAGTTCGCCCGGTTCCTGCCCGCCCGGCCGGGGCTCGTCGCGGTCACCGCCTCGCTGCCGATCGCGAGCCTGCTCGGGACGCGGCCGGTGGACGTGGTCACGCTCGGCGGGTCCGTCCGTCACGACGAGCTGACCTGCGTCGGTCCCGTCGCGGCAGCCACGCTCGCCCGCTTCCGGTTCGACCTGGCCGTGCTCGGCGCGGCCGGGCTCAGCGCGCGCTGGGGGCTCACCGAGCTGGACGACGGCGAGGCCGAGATCCAGCGGATCGCGATCGAGCGCGCCGCGCGGCTGGTGGTGATCGCCGACGGATCGAAGATCGGGACCGCGGCCAACGCCGTCGTCGCCGAGGCCGACCGGATCCGAACGCTCGTGACCGACGCCGGCGCGCCGGGCGACGAGGTCGCGGCCCTGGCCGCGCTGGGGGTGGAGATCGTCATCGCCGGGACCGCCGACGATGCCGCGGACGCACCGGCCGACGGTGCCGGACCTGGTTGAGGAGGGAGCGATGAACGCGCTCGACCGGATCTTCGGGACGACGAAGCCAGTGATCGCGATGCTCCACTTCCCCGGGCTGCCGGGACGCCCGCGCCACGACGTGGCCGCCGGACCGGGCCACCTGGTCGACGTCGTCGGCCGCGACCTGGCCGTCCTCCAGGAGGCGGGGGTCGACGGGGTCATGTTCTGCAACGAGGCCGACTACCCCTACCAGCTCCGGGTCGGGCCGGAGATCCCGGCGGCGATGGCGGCCGCGATCGGGGCGCTCCGGTCGGAGATCCGGGTCCCGTTCGGGGTGAACATCCTGTGGGACGCGGTCGCCAGCCTCGCCCTCGCCCGGGCGACGGGGGCGCGCTTCATCCGCGAGGTCCTGACCGGCGTCTACGAGAGCGACCTGGGGATGATCGAGCCGGCGATCGGCGACATCGCCAGCTACCGGACGATGATCGGCGCCGCGGACGTGGCCCTCTTCGACAACATCCTGCCCGAGTTCGCCAGCGCGATCGGCAAGCGCGGCGTGGCCGAGCGAGCGCGCGGGGCCGCCTTCCTCGGGATGGATGCGATCCTGATCAGCGGTCCGGCCGCCGGCGTCCAGTTCGAGATGCGTCACCTCCAGGCCGCCAAGGAAGCGGTGCCCGATACGCCGGTCATCGCCAACACCGGCGTCCGGGCCGACCGGGTGGCCGAGATCTTCGCGGTCGCCGACGGGGCGATTGTCGGGACGAGCCTCAAGGTGGACGGCGTGACCTGGAATCCGGTCGACCGCGACCGGGCGATGCGGCTCATGGACGCCGCGCGGACCGCTCGCGCCCGCCCGGCCGGCTGAGCGGGTCATGGCGAAGACGAAGGTCTACTTCGCGACCGACCTGCACGGCTCGAGCAAGTGCTTCCGCAAGTTCGTCAACGCGGGGGCCGCCTACGGCGTCGACGTCCTGGTGCTCGGCGGCGACGTCGCCGGCAAGGCTCTCCAGACGATCGTCCGCGGGGCCGACGGACGGTTCCGCTGCACGTTCATCGGCACCGACTACGAGGTCGCCGAAGGGCCCGACCTCGAGGCGCTCGAGAAGCTGATCGCCGACCACGGCTACTACCCGTACCGGGCGGAGGCCGGTGAGCTCGACGCCCGGCGGGCGGACGGCAGCCTCGACGCGCTGTTCGTCGAGCTCATGCGGGCGCGCCTGACCGACTGGCTCGCCCTCGCCGACGAGCGCCTCCGGCCGGCCGGTCGACGGCTCTACTTCATGCTCGGCAACGACGACCCCGCGGAGCTGCGAACGCTGCTCGACGGAGCCCCCTGGGGCGTGCACGACGAGGGCAAGGTGGTGTACCTCGACGACGACCACGAGATGATCTCGTGGGGCTTCTCGAACATCACGCCGTGGCACAGCCATCGCGAGATGACCGAGGAGCAGCTCGCCGCGACCCTGGGCGAGCTCGGCGCCCAGCTCCGGCGGCCCGACCAGGCGATCGTCAACGTCCACGTCCCGCCGTACGGGTCCGGCCTCGACGAGGCGCCCGTGCTCGACGCGAACCTCGTCGTCCAGACCGCGGCCGGGCAGGTCAAGTTCGCCCCCGTCGGCAGCACGGCCGTCCGCGACTTCGAGCTCGAGGTGCAGCCCCTGCTCGGGCTCCACGGGCACATCCACGAGTCCGGCGGGATCCGCCGCATTGGGCGCACCATCGCGATCAACCCCGGGTCGGACTACGGCACGGGGGTGCTCAACGGTGCGTTGCTGACCCTCGAGCGGGGCAAGGTCGCCGCGCACCAGCTGGTCCGGGGCTGAGCATGTCCCGGGCGTCGTCGGCCGGGCTGCTCCTCGCGATCGACGTCGGCACGTCTGGGGCGCGGGCCGTCGCGTTCGACCTGGCCGGGCGGCGGCTGCTCGAGGCCCGCCGGAGCTACCCCACCCGGGCGCCGTACGAGGGCTGGGCCGAGCAGGACGCCCGGGCGTGGCGGGCGGCCGCGATCGGAGCGCTCGGCGACCTCGTCCGGCGCCTCGAATCGTCCGGCGTCGGACGGGCGCCGGATGTCCGCGCGATCGGGCTCACCGGCCAGTGCCCGTCGGTCGTCCTCGTCGACCGGGGCGGCGCGCCCGTCTCGGCTGGCCTCATCTACCGCGACAACCGGGCGACCGCGGAGGCGCGCGCGATCCGCGAGCGCTACGGGGACGCGGCGATCCATGCCCGAACCGGTCACCTGCCGTCCGGGTTCCACATCGCGCCGAAGCTGCTCTGGCTGCGGACCCACGAGCCGGCGGCCTTCGCACAGGCCGCGCTCGCCCTCCAGCCGCGGGACCTCGTCGGGCTCGCGCTGACCGGCGAGGCGGCCACCGACGGGACGCACGCGGCGGCGACGCTCGTGTTCGGGATCCGCGCCCGGACGTGGGACAGCGGCCTGCTCGCCGACCTCGACCTGGACCCGTCACTGTTCCCGCCGGTCCGTTCGTCGAGCGACGTCCTGAGTGGGCTGCGACCGGCGATCGCCGCCCGGGTCGGCCTGGCGCACGGGCTCCCGGTCGTGGTCGGCGGGGCGGACAGCCAGGCCTGTGCCCTCGGCGCCGGGGTGGTGGCCGCCGGTCCGGTGAGCGAGATGGCCGGCTCGTCGACCTGCCTCAACGCGGCCGTCCCCGAGCCGCTCGACGTCCTGGCGGTGACCCACTATCCGCACGTCGTCCCCGGCCCGTTCACCACCGAGACCGGGATCAACACGACCGGCGCGGCGGTCGCCTGGCTGGCGGGCCTGCTGTACGGCGGGCGATCGGGTCGCCCGCGCGCCGCCGACTATGCGCGGCTCGACGCCGAGGCCGCGTCCGTGCCGCCGGGGGCGGATGGCGTGGTCGCCCTCGCGGTCCTCGGTGACGGCGAGCGGACCGACCCGGACCTGCGCGGCGCCTTCGCTGGGCTGTCGGACCGCCACGGCCGAGCGGCCCTCGCACGCGCGATGCTCGAGGGCGTGGCCTTCGCGATCGCCGGCCAGCTCGAGCTGCTCCGTGCGGGTGGCGCACCCGTCGGCGAGCTCCGGGTCTCGGGCGGCGACACGCGACTGGCCGCCTGGAACAGGATCAAGGCGGACGTCCTGGGGATCCCCGTCCTGACGGTCCCGGGCGACGCCGCCGTGACCGGCGTCGCGATGCTGGCCGGCCTGGGCGCCGGGGTCTATCGCGATCCCGACGAGGCGATCGAGCGGTGCGTCCGGCTCGATCCGCCGATCGAGCCGCATCCCGCCCACCGCGACGCCTACGCGGTCGCTGCCGCCGCCTACCACGCGCTTGCCCGGTCGGCCGCGGTGCGGCGTCCGCCGCCGTCCCGCGACCACCACGTGGGAGGCTGACGTGCGCATCCGGCTCGGGATCAACACCTGCTTCGCGGTCAAGCGCTGGCCCCGTCCCGAGGACTGGGCGCCGATCGTGCGTGACCGGCTCGGGCTCCGGCTCGTCCAGCACTCGTTCGACCTCGTCGCCGACGGCTCGACGGTCGAGGAGGCCGTCCGCCTCGGCGACGCCGTCCGGTCGGCCGGGCTCGAGCTCCACTCGACCTTCACCGGCCTGGCGGCCTACTCGGACAACCTCCTCGGCCATCCCGATCCGGTCCGCCGCCAGTCGGCCGCGGCGTGGTACCGCTGGGCGATCGCCTGGACCGCGGCCGCCGGCGGGCAGGCGACCGGCGGGCACGTCGGGGCGCTGAGCGTGCCCGACTGGACGGATCCGGAACGCCATGCCGACGCGTGGGCGGCCCTGCGCGACGCGCTGGGCGACCTCGCCGTCGCGGCCCGGGGCGCCGGGCTCGCCTATCTGATGGTCGAGAACCTCGCCGCCGCCCGCGAGCCGTCGACGATGGCGATGGTCCGCGACCTGCTCGACGACGGCGATGCCGGGCGGGTCCCGATCCGGCTCTGCCTCGACGTCGGCCACATGTGCGTGCCCGGGACGAGCGGTGCGGACCGCGATCCGTACGCCTGGCTGCGCGAGCTCGGCCGGGTGGCGCCGGTCGTCCAGCTCCAGCAGTCGGACGCGGACGGCGACCACCACTGGCCGTTCACCCTGGCACGCAACGCCGATGGCCGGATCGATGCGGACCGGGTGCTCGACGCGCTCGATCGGAGCGGCGCCGAAGCCAGCGACCTGATCCTGGAGGTGATCCCGCCGTTCGAACAGGACGACGATGCGGTGGTCACCGACCTCGAGGCCTCGGCCACGTATTGGCGGACCGCGCTCGAGCGTCACGGGCTGGCGACCTAGCGGCGCGTCTCCTCGGGCGTCTCGTACCAGCGTACCCGCTCGCCCACCCGTGCCCGCGCCTTCCAGCCGAGCGACTTCGGTGCGGCCGCGATGTCGGCCAGCAAGGTGGCGACCTGGCCTCCGACGTCATGCGAGGCCCCCGGGACGGGCTGCCGCGCGGCGAGCTCGGCGACCGCCCGGAGGTTGCGCTCGACCGTGTGGCAGAAGCCCCAGTCCGCGCCGAGAACCGAGCGGATCCGGACGAGGTCGATCGGGGCAGGCGATCCGTCGACCTCGGCGGCGGCCGGTCGGCCGATCGCGGCCAGCGGATGGTCGGCCAGCAGGCAGACCGCGTCGCCGAGGTCCTTCTGGTTCGTCTCCCAGATCTGGAGCTTCGTCAGCAGGAGGTCGGCGAGATCGAGGGTCGGACCGTCGGTCGCCAGGCGCTGGCGGAGGTCGATCGTGTGCGACATCGCCAGCTCGCCGATCACGACGTCGACCGACCAGCGACCGTCCGCCGCGCCGTACACCAGCCGCTGGGCACCGTGGATCGCGTTGAACAGTCGGTCTCCGACGTAGCCCTCCCGCTGCAGCAGCCGGCGAAGCGCGGCCACGTCCTTGTCGTGGGCGACGACGTCGAAGTCGCGGTAGGTCCGCTCGTACGGCGGCCGACGGGCGCTCGGGGACTGGATGCGGATCGCGACCCCGCCCATCAAGCGGACCCGGAGGCGCTCGGCCATGGCCTGCGCGACGACGGCCCGGGCGGCCGCCTCGATCTCCGCGCTCGGCGGGGCCGGGTCGCCCGGCGGCAGGCTCATGGCCGGTCAGTCTAGCGAGCCGGCCGGCGAGATGGCTGGATCGGCCAGCGCCCGCTCGAGTGCCGCGACCGGGTCGGCAAGGACGGCCGGTCCGTGTCCGGGCACGATCCGCCGGACGGTGCCGTCGGCCAGCATGCGGCGGACCGTCGCGAGGCTCCGGCGCTGGGCCGGCACGTCGCCCTCGGGCTCGAGGATCAGCGTCGGCCGGTCGGTCAGCGCGTCCCCGCTGAGGAGGGTCGCGGCCGGGCCGAGGAAGCCGAGATGGTCGGGGCGATGGCCCGGCAGCGCGAGCGCGGTGAGCCGGCCGTCGCCGCTGCCGACGGGCGTGCCGTCCGGGATCTCGGTCACGGTCCACGACAGTGGATCGGCGCCACCAGGGCCCACCAGGATCGGGACGCCCCAGCGCGCGCGCAGCTCCTCCGATCCCGACGCGTGACCAGGGTCGACGTGGGTCAGCGCGATGGCGGCGATCCGCCCGCCGTCGCGGGCGACCTCGGCCTCGATCGTGTCGAGGAACGCCTCGCCGGGATCGCCGGGATCGACGACCGTCACGTCACGCCGCCCGACGAGGACGGTGTTCGCCGGCCGGCCCGCGCGCCCGATGGCGTTCTGGCCGCGGAGGATGCGCAGCCCCGGCTCGAGTCGCTCGACCGAGATCGCCGACTCCGTCGTCCGGACCAGTCCATCGCGGATCTCCGCGACGCTGGCCGCCCGTTCGAGCCGCTGGAGCGTGGTCGACGTCGGCGGCCACATCGCGATCTCACCGGCGTGCATCCGGGCAAGGGCGGAGCGCGGGGTCAGCCAGGCGTGCCCGGCCACCTCACCCGGGTCGACGTCGAGGACCGCGCCCGGGGGCAGCTCCGCGGCGAAGAACCGCGTGTCGAATCGACGGGGGAAGGCCTGCGGGGTCGTCCAGCGCGCGATCTCGACAAGGTCGTCCGTCCGAAGCTCGAGCCGGCCGGCCTCGACGACCTCCGCGAACGCAGGCCCGCCGCGGTGGGCGGTGCCAGAGCTCGCCAGCAGGACCCCGACCTCCTCCCAGGTCTCACGGATCGCGGCGATCCGGTGGGCGACGTGGAACGCGGGATCGTCCGTGGCGCCGCGGGCCCGCCGGACGAGCCCCGGATCGACGTCACCCGGCTCGACGCGGCCGCCCGGGAACACGTGGAGCCCGGCCGCGAACGCCATCGAGTCGGGTCGCAGCGTGAGCAGGACCTCGAGCCCGTCCGGCCCCGGGCGGACGAGGACGATCGTCGCTGCCGGGCGCGGCTCGACGGGCGGAGTGGCGGTCGCGGTCGGTCGGGGCGGCAGCGACGGTTCAGGCACTGTCGCGCCGCGGCCCGAGATCGAGCTCGAAGCCCAGGAGATCCACGCCCGGCTCCGGCTCGCAGTCCCGTTCGGGCGCCCGGCGGAAGCCCATCCGCTCGTAGAGGCCGTGCGCCGAGGTCATCAACGGACGGGTCAGCAGGACGAGCCGGACGCGCCGATCGGCGCGCGCGCGGTCGATGCAGGCCTGCACGAGGGCGCGCCCGACCCCGCGGCCCTGCGCCGCCGGATCGACCGCGAGCATCCGGAACGCGGCCTCGCCGTCGACCTCGGATTCGGAGTACGGCGTGCCCGGACCGGGCACGTAGGTCACCCCGCCGAGGACGCGGCCGCCGGGCTCGACGGCCACGAACACCGGGCAGATCGACGCCCGGGTGGCCACGTCGCGTACGAAATCGAGGTAGCCGTCGTGGCCATCCTCGCCGACCGTCCGATAGGCCGCGACCGACACGTCGCCGAGCGCCTCGAACTCGTCGGGTCGGACGTGTCGGATCTCGAAGGTCATCCCCCGCTCACTCGATCAGCTGGGCCGCCAGGGCCTCGGGTTCGACGACCGGCTGGCGACAGGCGAAGTCGCGGCAGACGAAGGCCGTCGGCCGGCCATCGAGCCGGAACCGCGACCCGAGGAGCTCGACGACGCTCGTCTCGGGGTCGGGGCTGCAGGCCACCGCCAGGTGCGGATGGAACCCGCGACGGACCGGCCCGAGCAGCCGCCGGGTCGCCGCGTCGGCCGGGTCGCCCACGACGGCCACCTCGATGACGTCGGCCAGGGCCGAGTCGAGCGCCACGAGCCACTGGGCGAAGGCCCCCGGATGACGGCCGACGACGCCACCGACCAGGCCGATCGCGCGCTCCGCCGCCGAGCGGTAGGCCCCGTGCCCGGTCAGGTCGGCGAGGCGCAGGAGGACCGTCGCGGCCATCGCGTTGCCCGATGGGACGGCGTTGTCCTGGAGGTCCTTCGGGCGCGTGATCAGGGTCTCGTGCAGGTCGCTGGTGTCGAAGAAGCCGCCGGCCGGATCGCCGAAGCCGATGAGGATCGTGTCGGCCAGGCCCCGGGCGGCCACGAACCAGCGCTCCTCGAAGGTGGCCGCGTAGAGCGCCAGCAAGCCGTCCGCGAGACAGGCATGGTCCTCCAGGATCCCGTCCGCCGACGCCCGGCCGTCCTTCCAGCTCCGCCGGAGCAGACCGTCCGGCCGGCGGAGCCTGGCGAGGACCAGCTCCGCCGCGGCGATCGCCTCGCGGCGCAGCTCCGTGGCCTGTGCCGCGTCGTCGGCCGCGCCGGTCGCATCGAGGGCGGCAGCCGCGTCGGCGAACGCCGCGATGGCCAGGCCGTTCCAGCCCGCCAGCACCTTGTCGTCGCGGGCCGGCTGGGGGCGACGGTCGCGAAGCTCGGCCAGGATCGCCCGGCCCTCGGCGAGCCGGGTCGCGACGATGTCGGCCGGAAGGCCGAGGCGTGCGGCGAGGTCCTCGTCGGGCGCCGTCCGCCGGAGGATCGTGCGCCCCTCCCAGTTGCCTTCGTCGGTCACGTCGTACGCCGCGCCGACAAGCTCGGCGAGCTCCGGGCCGAGGGCCGCCCGGACCTGGCCGGCCGTCCACACGAACGTCGCACCCTCGACGCCCCCCGTATCGGCATCCTGGCTGGCGGCGAACCCACCGTCGTCCGTCCGCAGCCGTCGCGCGAGATAACCAAGCGCCCCGAGCGCGACCTGGCGGTACCGTGCGTCGCCCGTCAGCTGCCAGGCGTGGGTGTACGCGCGTGCCAGCTGCGCGTTGTCGTAGAGCATCTGCTCGAAGTGCGGAACGAGCCAGATCGCGTCGGTCGCGTAGCGATGGAAGCCGCCGCCGAGCTGGTCATGGATGCCGCCATCGGCCATCGCGTCGAGGGTCTGCAAGGCCATCGCCAGGGCACGGCCGTCGTCGACTCCGGCCGCCCGCCGGAGAAGGAACTCGATCGTCATCGGCTGGGGGAACTTGGGCGCGCCGCCCCAGCCGCCGTGGCGCGGGTCGAACGTGCGCTCGAGCTCTGCGACGGCCGCCTCGAGCGCCGTGCGGTCGGGCAGTCCCGCCTCGGCTGGGCCGGCGGTCGACCCGAGCCGGGCCGACTCGGCGATGGCGGCCACGAGCGACGCGCCGGACTTCTCGATCTCGGGGCGCTCCTCGCGGTAAGCCCGGGCGACCCCCGCGAGGACCTGGCGGAACGACGGCAGCCCGTGCCGGGGCGTATCGGGGAAGTAGGTGCCGCCGTAGAACGGCGTGCCGTCCGGGGTGAGGAACACGCTCATCGGCCAGCCACCGCCGCCAGTCATCGCCTGGACGGCGGCCATGTAGACCTGGTCGAGGTCGGGGCGCTCCTCCCGGTCGACCTTGATCGGCACGAAGTCGCGGTTCAGCTCCGCCGCCGTCGTCGGGTCCTCGAACGACTCGCGCTCCATCACGTGGCACCAGTGGCAGGCGGCATAGCCGATCGAGAGGAAGATCGGCTTGTCCTCGTCGCGCGCCCGGGCGAGCGCCTCCGGGCCCCACGGGTACCAGTCGACCGGGTTGTGGGCGTGCTGGAGGAGGTACGGACTCGTCTCCCCGGCGAGCCGGTTGCTGGGCATGCACGGATGGTAGCGCCGCGACCGGCCCGGCCCGGGCGCGGCCCCGTATCCTTCCCCGCGTGACCGCCCCCGCGTCGATCCCCACGCTCCTCGGCCGGACGACCATCGCGCTGATCTCGGCGGCCGGCGCGGCGACCCTGCTGACCGCCATCCTCCAGCTGGTCGGTGCGCCCCATGCGCTCGTCTTCGTCGTTTCGGCGATTGCGTTGGCCGGTTTGGCCGGGGTCATCGGCTCGGGGACCGACCAGCTCGGCCACCGCCTCGGGCCGGGCAAGACGGGTGTGCTCCAGTCGGCGCTCGGCAACCTGCCCGAGCTGTTCATCTCGATCTTCGCGCTCCAGGCCGGGCTCGTCGTCGTCGTCCAGACCGCGCTCGTCGGGTCGATCCTCGCCAATAGCCTGCTCGTTCTCGGGCTGTCCTTCTTCGCCGGCGGGATCCGCCATGGGGTCCAGCGCTTCGGCGCGGCGCCGGTCCGGACGATCGCGGTCCTGCTGGTGCTCGCGGTCGCGGCCCTGGCGATCCCCACCCTGGCGACGGCGCCCGGTGCCCCGGATGCCGGGCACGCCCAGGAGCTGAGCGTCTTCACCGCGGTCGTGCTGCTCGTCCTGTTCGCGGCGTCGATCCCGTTCTCGATCGCCGGCGGGCCCGGGGCGAGCGCGCTCGTGGCGCCGGTCGAGCGCGAGTGGCCGCTCCCACTGGCGGTGGGGCTGCTCGCCGCGGCGGCGGCCTGCGCCGCGGTGGTCTCGGACTGGTTCGTCACGGCGCTCGAGCCGTCCCTCGGATCGCTCGGGATCTCGGAGGCGTTCGCCGGGCTCGTCGTGGTGGCGCTGGCCGGCAACGCCGTCGAGAACGTGGTCGGGATCCAGCTCGCGGCGCGGAACCAGGTCGACCTGGCGATCAGCCTGATCATGAACTCGAGCCTCCAGGTCGCCCTGGCACTGACGCCGGCGCTGGTGATCATCAGCCTCGTCATCGGCGGACCGGCGCTGACCCTCGTGCTGAGCCCGCTCCTCCTCGGCTCACTCGCGCTGGCGGTCATCCTCGGGACGCTGATCGTGTTCGACGGCGAGTCGACGTGGCTCGAAGGCCTGGCCCTCGTCGCGCTCTACCTCATCGTCGCGGCGAGCGTCTGGTACGGACCGGTGATCCAGTGACGATCACGGCGGGGGCCGTCGCGGGCTTCCTGCCCTCGACCGCCGGGTTCCACTTCGCGAACCGCTGGCCGGCCGGTCCGGCGCTCCGGTTCGAGGTCCGCGTGCCGGGTCCCGTTCCGGTGGGCGTCGCGCTGGCGATCGGCGAGGTCGCCAACGGGTTGTGTGGCGGGATGGCGCTGGCCGCGATCGACCGGTTCGTCCGCGGCGAGGGCCCGCCGCCCGACCGGGAGCCGCCCGCTCCGGGGACGCCGCTGTTCGGCGAGATCGTCCGGCGCCAGGTCGACAGCCTCGAGCTCGGGCTCGCGGTCGCGCGCTTCTACCGGGCCTCCGCGGTGGGCGACGCCGTGCGAGCGCGGATCGCCGTGCGCGATGCATGGCCGGGCGTCCGCCGGGCGGTCGATGGCGGCCGCCCCGCGGCCGTCGGCTTGATCCACGCGGCCTCCGCCGACCCGCGCCGGCTCATCGGTAACCACCAGGTCGTGGCGTACGGGTACGAGCTCGAGGCGAGTGCCGGGCGGGTCAGTCTCGCGATCTACGACCCGAATCACCCCGACGACGACGCGATCCACCTGCGGATCGCGCTCGCTGGACCGCGCGGGCCGGTGACCTTCGGGTACGTGCCCGGTGAGACGCCGGTGCTCGGCCTCGTCCGGCTGCGCGACGTCGTCCGCCTGCGCGACACGACACCCGGCGCCTGAGCGCGCCGGAGCGGCTACGGACGATCCTCCGCCAGCCCGTCGCCTGAGGTCGCAATCGCCATGGCCACGCCGGGGCTCGTCGTGGGCCGGACAGTCGGACCGGCTCCCGAGCTCCGGGCACCGACCTTGTCCATCTCGCTGGCCGGGCGGGCGCGCCGGACCTCACCGGTGCGCAGCAGGCCCCGTCGCCAGGCGAGGATGCCACCGACGATCCCGCAGGCGAGCGCGATCGCTCCGCCGACCGTTACCGCGAGCGCCGAGCCGACGGCCGCCGCGAGGGCCCCGAAGGCGAGGCCGCCGATTGGCGTCGAGCCGGCGAACACCGTGGCGTACAGGGCCAGGACCCGGCCGCGCAGCATGTCGGGGACGTTGAGCTGAATCGTCGTGTTGGCCATGGCCGCCATGCTGATCCCGCCCGCCCCGATGCCGAACATGCAGACGAGCGCGAGGGGCATCGCCCGGGTGAACCCGAGCGCGACCTCGAGCGCCCCGAGGACGATCGCCCCGACGACGATCAGGCGGGGGTTCGGGCGCCCCCGGAAGGCGATCGTCAGCGCCGCGATGAGCGAGCCGACGCCCGATGCGGCCATCAGGAACCCGTACCCGTCGGCATCGGTCCCGAGCACGTTCTTCGCGAACGCCGGGATCACCACCCCGAAGTTCATCCCCGCGGTCGACACGAGCCCGACCATCCCGACCGCGAGGAGGACGATCGGGGTGTGGCGGACGAACGCGAGACCCTCGGCGAGGTTGTCGATCACCGCCCTGGCCGTCTTCGGAACGGCGACCATCACGGCCGGACGGAGGTCGGCCGGGCGCATCGCGAGGAGGCTGCCGATGACCGCCAGGAAGCTCAGGCCGTTGACGAAGAAGGCGATCCCGATGTCGAACACGCCGATCGCCAGTCCAGCCACGGCGGGCCCGATGATCCGGGCGGCGTTGAAGATGGCCGAGTTGAGTGCGACCGCGTTGCCGATGTCCTCGCGCCCGACCATCTCGATCACGAAGGCCTGCCGGGTCGGCATGTCGACCGCACTCGAGCAGCCCAGCGTGAACGCGATCAGCACGATCTGCCAGACCTGGATCTGATGGGTGAGCGTCAGGAAGGCCAGGAGGAAGGCGAGGAGCATCGCCACGGTCTGGGTGGCGATGAGCGTCCGCCGCTTCGGCAGGCTGTCGGCGACGATCCCGCCGAACAGGCCGAAGATCAGGATCGGAGCGAACTGGGCGGCGGTGACGACGCCGAGCATGAACGGGCTGCCGGTCAGCGTCAGGACCAGCCAGTCCTCGGCGATGTTCTGCATCCAGGTCCCGACGAGCGAGACGAGCTGGCCGGACCAGAACAGCCGGAAGTTGCGATGGCGCAGCGCACTCAGGCCGTCGAAGCCGAACGACGGCTCGGACGAGGCTCATCGTGCGGGCCGCCGTCCGGCCGATCGGGCCGGGCGGCTCCGCGGAGCAGCCGCCGGATCGGGTTCGGCGGGCCGATGATGGGTGTGGTCGGCATTCGCATGCGCGACCCGGTGGTGCTCGGCGGCGGCTGCGGCGTCTCCGACCGCCTCCGCCTCGACCTCGGCGAGGTGGGCCGCCAGGTGGGCCCGCCGGGTCGTCGCGTCCTCGATCATCCGCTCGATCCGGTTCGCCTTGCCACGCAGCGTCGCGACCTGGCGGTCGACCCGGGCCAGGGCGTCCTCGACGATGGCCCGTCGCTCCGACGGGTCCTGCGACTCGCGGTAGCGCTCGCGGTTGCGCGCCCGGGCGGACTCGTCCTCGAGGAGCTGGGCGATCTCGGCCAGGCTGAACCCGGCGTCGTCGCGGAGGCCCTTGATGTAGCGCAGCCGCTCGACGTCGTCGGCGTCGTAGAGGCGGTAGGCGCCGTCGGACCGGGCGGGCGGCGCGAGCAGCCCGATCTCCTCGTAGTAGCGGATCGAGCGGGGCGTCAGGCCGAGCTCGGCCGCCACTTCCTGGATGCGGAGCAGGCGGGGTCGGTCGGCGGGTTCGGTGGCGGGCGGGAGCACGGGACGATCATAGCATAACCTTGACGTTAACGTGAAGGTTACGGTTGGCGAGCCGATGGTCCGGGTTGGCGCGGGTTGGGTTCCTCGTGCGGGTTGCCCGGACCGGGGCTCGACGGGCTGGGGGGTCGCGGGGTCATCCGTGATGCGCGTCGCCGCATCGGCGGCGGGGCGATCCAGCTGGCTCGTCGGGTCCGGCCGTGGCGGCGGGGCGATCCAGCTGGCTCGTCGGCGGTCCGGCCGTCGCGGCGGGGCGATCCAGCTGCCTCGGCGCAGGGCGGCCGCGCGGCGTCTGCGGCGGGGCCGCGCTTGGGTGGCTACCATTCGGCGACATGGACTACGGGCTTGTCCTGCCCACCCTCCACGCCGGTGCCAGTGCCGAGGGGATCGAGGCCGCCGCCGAGGTCGCCGAGCGCGTCGACTGGTCGACCGTGTGGACGACCGATCACGTCCTCGTCGAGCACGCCTCCGAGGGCGAGTACGGCCGCATCTTCGAGGCCATCCTGGCCCTCGCTCACGTCGGCGCCCGGCATCCCCGGCTGCGGCTCGGGACGAGCGTGATCGTCGTGCCCCAGCGCCAGGCGGTCGTCCTGGCCAAGGAGCTGGCGACCCTCGATGCGCTGTCACGCGGTCGCGTGATCGCCGGGGTCGGGATCGGCTGGGATCGGGTCGAGTTCGCGAACCTCGGGATGGCCGATCGGTTCTCGGTCCGCGGCGCCTACCTCGAGGAGACCGTCCTCCTGTGGCGTCACCTGTGGGGTGGCGCGACGACCCCGTTCCACGGCCGCTTCCACGACATCGACGACTTCGTGTTCGAGCCGCTGCCCGAGCGCGGGGCCGACCTCCCGATCTGGTTCGGCGGCCGGGCCGAGGTGGCGCTCCGCCGCGCGGGACGCCTCGGCGATGGGTACCACAGCAGTTCGACGTCCCCGGCGACCTACGCGACGCGGATCCCCATCCTGCGCGACGCGGCGGCCGCCGCCGGTCGTCCGCTGCCGACGCTCTCGGCACGCGTCCGGGTGCTCCCCGACGGGACCCCCGACGACGGCGATGGCTACGCCCTGCGCGGGTCGGCCGACGAGATCCGGTCGGGAGTCGCCGAGTGGGAGGCGCTCGGCCTGGACCACCTCGCGCTGTACTTCATGTCGGTCGACCCGGAGGCGGTCGTGCGCGACGTCGAGTGGTTCGCCCGGGAGATCGCCGCGCCGCGCTGAGGGCGACCTCGACGTCCGGGACGGCCCATCGCGCTCGGACGGCATCCGCGCCGATCTGGATTTCTCATTGGTTAATCAGACTTAGGCGCGCCGTAACCGGCATCCAACCGTGGGTGTGGTGGACTGCAATCAGAGAGCGGCTGAGGGACCCAGCCCGATGACGCCGCAGCAACCGAGCCTCCCGCCACGGTGCTACACGGGTCAAGGGTCGAGGAGGCTCCGGTGCTACGGCTGCCAAGAGGACTGCGCATCTGCGAGGTGTGCGGTGGGGTGCGCGGCAGGACGCTCGACGATCGGCTGTCGGTCTGTCTGTGCCAGGGCGTCCGCTGCAACTGGTGCGGGACGGTTCGCCGACGCCCGATCAGCGACTACTACGATCCGGGCGACGAGATCTGGGTCCACGTCCCGTGGTTCGGGCTTATGGCCCACCGCTGTCCGGCACCGGCCGAGCGGCGGACCGGCGACCACTTCACGCTCCTGCCGGAGGACGAGGGCTTCATGGCCTACTCGGCCTCGATGACCCGGCTGACCCTCCTGTCGATGGGCTTCGAGCACGGCGACGAATCGTAGTCATGCGATGCACGGCGTCGAGCCCCCACCACCCGATCCTGAACCCGACCCTGACGACTTCCGGGCGGCCCTCGAGCGCAACCCGCTCGCTCGCTGGTGGCGCGATCGTGCCGGCACGACGGGCGAGACCGGGTCGCGCCTGATCGCCCGCGAGCTCCCACCCGCCCCGCGCTCCCAGGAGCACGCGCCGGGCACGACCGACTGAGCGCCGCGCCGCCCGAGCGACCGCGCCGCGGCCCCGAGCTGATTGCCGCGGCCGTCAGAGCCTGGGCAGGACCTGGAGGTCGGTCTGCGCGGCGGCGAACAGGTCGCCGACCGCCGCGACCCGGTCGGGCATCGTTCGGATCGTCCAGCGCTGGGCGGTCAGGGTCGGATCGTCGAGCTCGTCCCAGGCGATCGGCGCCGAGACCGGGGCGCCCGGCGCCGGCCGCACGGCATAGGGCGCGACGAGCGTCTTGATGTAGGTGTTCTGGGTGTAGTCGAGGCGGGCCCGACCGTCCCGGCGATCCTTCGCCCACTCCCACGACACGAGCTCCGGGACCGTGGCTCCGACTGCCCGCGACACGCCCTCCACCCAGGCGCTCGTCTCGTCGTAGCCGTAGCGCGGCTCGATCGGGATCCAGACCTGGATCCCGCGCTTGCCGGTCAGCTTCGGGTAGCCGCGCACCGCGAGGTGCTCGAGCGCCGTCCGGAACAGCCGGGCGAGCACCAGCGTCTCGGGCCACGTCGTCCGCTCGCCGGGGTCGATGTCGATCAGGGCGAACGTCGGCCGATCGGGCGCCGTCAGCCGGCTCGTCCACGCGTGGATCTCGAACGCCGCCTGGTTCCCGAGCCAGCACAGGGTCGCCGTCCGGTCGGCCACGAGGTGGCTGTTCGCGGCCCGAGCCTCGACGCCCGCCTCGCGCCAGCGGCGCAGCCAGGTCGGATCGGTCGGCCGAAGGTCCTTCTGCCAGAACCCCTTCGCGGTCGCCCCGTCGGGGAAGCGCTGCAGGTTGAGCGGCCGCTCGTCGAGGTGGGGCAGCATCGCCGGGGCGATCCGCCCGAAGTAGCCGATGAGCTCGCGCTTGACGACCGGACGGTCGTCGGGAGGGGCGTCGGCCGCCGGAAACAGCACCTTGTCGAGGTTCGTCAGCTTCAGCTCGACACCACCGACCGCCCACGTGCCGTCCCTGCCGAGCCGGTCGAGCGCGGCCAGCTCGTCCACGGTCGCGGGCGCCCACTCGGGCCGAGGCGGCACGGGCCGGCCGGGTGCTGGCCGGGCAGCCGCGGGCGGGCCGGACGAAGCCGACTTGCCGCTGATGCGGCGACGCGCATCACCGCGGGGTCCCCGACCGGGCGGGTCGTCGCCCCCCGATCCGCCACCCGATCCCCCACTCGACCCGCCATGCGATCCGCCCGCAGGTCCCCTCCCGTCGACGCCGTCGAGCCGGTCCGCGAGTGCCAGCTCGCGATCCACCTCCGCCTCGGCCGCCGAGCTCGGCACGGGTGTCTCGCGGACGACCGTCGCGGGCTCGCGCCCGTCGTCGATCCCCTTGAACGCGGACTGTCGAACGAGCCCGTCGCGGCTCCAGCCACCGAGCTCGGCGCGGATGACCAGCCGCGGCTCGATCCAGCGGGCGCCACGCAGGTCCGGCCGAGCGGCCGGTGACGGATCGAACGGCGGTGCGTCGGCGGCCAGGGCATCGAGCCGCTCGCGGAGGATCCGTCGCCAGCGCGCATCGAAGCCCGACCCGACCTTGCCGGCGAACCGGAGCCGGCCATCGTCCATCACCCCGACGACGAGCGCGCCGAGCTCCTTCGCGTTGCCCTCGCCCGGCGTCCAGCCGCCGACGAGGAGCGCCTGCTCGGGCCGCAGCTTGAGCTTGAGCCAGGCACCGGTCCGTCGCCCCGGCTCGTAGCGCGACCGGGCGTGCTTGGCGACGATCCCCTCCAATCCCTGCGCCGAGGCGGCCCGGTAGAACGCAGTCCCCTCGCCCACCACGTGCGCCGCGAACCGAACCGTCGGCCCGTCGGTGACAATCGCCCGGAGCAGCCGCTTGCGCTCCGCGAGCGGGACCCGCAGGAGCGACCGCCCGTCGTGGCGGAGGATGTCGAAGACCTGGTAGACGAGCGGGGCCCGGGCCGCGCCGTCGTCGTCCGCGGCGGCCGCGGTTGAACCGCCCTCCGGCGTCCGGCCCCCGGGTCCGTGGATGCCCGGCACCCGTCCGCCCGTGGCCTGCGAGATCCTCGCCTGGAGGAGCGAGAAGTCCGGACGGCCGGCCGGATCGAGAGCGACGACCTCGCCGTCGAGGATCGACCTCCTCCGCGGCCAACCATTTCGCGGCCGGCGGGAGCAGCCGCGGGAAGTAGGTCGCGGCATCGTGGCCGTTCCGGGTGTAGGTCCGGATCGCGCCGCCCTGGACGATCGCCTGGACCCGGTAGCCGTCCCACTTGATCTCGAACAGCCAGTCGGGGTCGTCGAACGGCCGATCCGACAGGGTGGCCAGCATCGGCTCGACGAATGCCGGCGGCCCGGTTCGCCGGCTCGACGCCGGACAGGTCGATCTCGGCTTCGGCCGTCGGCGCCTGGCTGATCCAGTACGCGTCGCGATCGGCCTTGACTTCGTCGTTCGTCCGGCCCGTCTTGACGCTCGCCGGATGCTCCTCGGCATCCCAGCCGTCGACCGCGGCTTCGTCGCGCTTGTGGATCAGGAGCCACTGCTCCTTCTCGTCGGCCTCGAACGGCCGGCTCCCGGTCGGCCGGCCCGAGGTGCGCACGATCGTGAACCGGCCGCCGAGCTTCTCGCCATGGAGCCGGAACTTGAGCTCGCCCCGGGCGATCGCCGCGCCCGGATCGGGTGTCTCCGCCTCCGGCTCCCAGGTGCCCCAGTCCCACACGATCACGTCCCCGGCGCCGTACTGCTTCGTCGGGATGACGCCCTCGAAGTCGAGGTACTCGATCGGATGGTCCTCCACGTGGATCGCCATCCGCCGGGCGCCCGGATCGAGCGTCGGACCGCGCGGCACGGCCCAGCTGACGAGGACGCCGCCGATCTCGAGCCGGAAGTCGTAGTGGAGCCGGGTGGCCCGGTGGCGCTGGACGACGAACCGCCCGCCCGCCGCTGGGACCGTCGCGGCCGCGGCGCCGGCCGGCTCGGGCGTCCGCGCAAAGTCGCGCTTGCGCTGGTACTCCTCGAGCGGCATGCGGTCGGCGCGGCCCGGGCCGCCAGCGCGCGGCCTAGGCGCTCTTGCGACGCCGGGCCGGCCGTGCCTCCTCGGGCTCGTCCGCCGTCTCGGGGGCCGCGGCCTTCTCGGGGGCCGCGGCCTTGGCCGTCCGCTTCCGGGACGGAGCGGCGCTGACCGATGTCGGCTCTGCGCCACGGGCGTCCACGGCCGCCTTGACGCTCGCTTCGAGCGCCGCCATGAGGTCGACGAGGTTGGTGGCCGGCTCGGCCTCGGGCGCGGCAACCGTCTCCTCGCCCGCGACCTTCGCCTCGATGATCTTGAGCAGCGCCTCGCGGTACTCGTCGTGGTAGGCGGCCGGGATCGAACGTGCCGGTCATCGCCTCGATCAGCTGCTCGGCCATCTTCCGCTCGGCCGCCTTGATCTCGGGCTCCTCGGCCGGCAGGTCGAGCTCGGCCAGCGAGCGGATCTCGTCCGGCCAGTGGAGCGTCGTCAGGAGCATCGTCTTGGCGAACGGGTCGATCGCGGCGAGCGCCTCGCGGTCCTTGATCACGACCTTGCAGATCGCGGTGAGCCGCTTGTCCTCGAGGACGTCCTTGAGCAGGTAGAACGCCTTGCGCCCGATCGCGTCGGGCTCGAGGTAGTAGGCCTGCTTGACGAACTTGACCGCCCCGTCGTCGACCTCGGCCCGTTCGGTGAACTGCTCGATCTCGATCGAGCGGACGGTCTTGAGCGGGACCGACTCGAGGTCCTCGTCGGTCACGACGACGTACTGGCCCGGCGCGTACTCGAAGCCCTTGACGGTATCGCCGCGCGAGATCACGTCATCGTCGACCGGGCAGTAGATCTTCATCTGGATCCGGCTCAGGTCGGTCTTGTGGAGCATGTTGAAGCTCACGCCCTTCGACTCGGTCGCGAGGTAGAGCTTCACCGGGATGGTCACCAGGCCGAACTGGATGGCCCCCCGCCACATCGCGCGCGCCACGATCTCACCCTCTTGTGCGGACCGCGAGGGTAGCACGGGATCGACGCACCGAAACCCGTGGCGCCATCCCGAATCGTGTCACCGATGTATCGAACCCGTTGCGCCTCAGCTCGCCCGGCGGAGCTCGGTCTCCGCCTCGGCGAGGCGGGCGAGGACCCCGTCGCGGAGCCGGTCGAGGCCCGGCGCCGACGTCCCGTGCGCTCGTCCCGATCGAGGTCAGGGTCGACTTGAGGCCCTTGATCTGGTCGAGCTGCTCGCGCACGCCGTCGAGGGCGACCTTGACGGCCGGTGCATCGATGCCGGCCTCGCGATCGCGCGTGCTGATCAGGGCGAGCAGGCGAGCGAGGCGGATCGCTGCCTCGAACGTCGGCTGGTCCGGCGCGGCCGGGTCGACGACGCAGTAGACGTCGCCCGCGCGGAGGTCGAACGGGGCGATGCCGCTCGGGGCGTGGGCCGGGGTGAAGACGACCACCCCGACCGCGGCCGCCCGGTTCGCCTTGGCCGCCCGGATCTCGTCGCGGATCTGGCGGACGGACATCGCCCGGTCCTTGGCCTCGACCACGATCCGCAGCTCGGCGCCGGCGGTGTGCGCCGGGTTGACGGTCAGGACGAAGTCGCCCTTCTTCGAGCGGATCACGTCGCCGGCCGCGGTCCCGGTCCGCTCCACGAGGTCCCCGGGACCGCGGGCGATGTCGCCGAGCATCGCCTCGAGCACGTCCTCGAAGTCGACGCCCTTGGCGGCCGACTTCGCGCGCTCGGACCCGCGCGCCGCCGCGGCGGCCTCCATCGCGGTCAGCCGGTCGTTGAGCCGGGTGAAGCCGTCGGTGACCTCGACCCGGAACTGGTGGAGCGGGGAGTGCATTCGCGTCGGGTCGAGCAGCTGGGCCAGGCGCGAGGCGTCCCCGTCGAAGTACGTCCCGAGCAGGTCGCGGAGCTTGCCGATCGCGCTGTCCCGCTTCGTCTCGTCGAAGAGGTCGGTCACGAACGCCTGCAGCCGGCCGCGATCCCCGAGGAACGTCTCGAGCGTGCGCGGCAGCCGGCCGTCGCCGTCGGCGAAGTTCTGGCGGAGCATGAGGTCGAGCGCCGATGCGGCCCGCTCGTTCGCCTGGGCGGTTCGGGCGAGGAGACCGTCGAACTCGCGCCGGACCGCATCCACGTTGACCGTCACGCCCGCGTCCTGGAGCGCGAGCAGGCCGATCCGGAGGGCCCGCTCCACGATCGCCGAGCGGTCCGCCGCCGGGCGCTCCGAGAGGAACCCGGCGAGACCCGCGTCGGCCAGCACGAGATGCTCGACGACGATCCGGTCGCCGTCGAGGCGGACCGCGGCTCGACGGCTGCGGCCGGCTCGATGGCCACGGCCGCCTCCGACGCGGAGAACGGGATGACGGTTGCGTTCATGCCCCGATCCTCGTCCGGCGCCGTGCCACCTTGCCTGTCACGGCCCGGCGCGGGCCAGGACCCTGGCAGGACCGGTCCTGCCCACTCGACTGCAACGATCCCACCCGCACCGCCCGGCGCGTTGTCGCACGGCACCGCCATTCGATCCGGCGGTACCCCGTACGGTGGTCATCCCCCGAAGGGCGCCCTTATCATCGGCTCCCGGGAGTCCTCCACTCCCGCTTCGGAGTCCGCGCCGCAGATGTCCGCTCAGCCCATCCTCCTCGTGATCGGAATCGCGATCGCCGTGAATCTGGTCATCATGGGAGGCCTCGTGGTCACGCTGGTTGCGCGACGCCGCAGCCGATCTTGCCACGCCCGATGGGCTCGTCGAGCCGGCGCCATACCGCTCGGCGGCGATGACCACGAGCCCGCCGACCGCCACCAGTGCCGTCTCGTTCATCGACGACGGGACGGACGACGAATACGACCGAGCTGATGAGGACTTCGACGACGACGTGAGTGCCACCGAACCAGCCGACTACCGACGATTCCGCCCGGTGATGTCCGACGAGGGCGAGCGGGTCGAGGCGACCATCGAGTCGTTCCTGACCGGCGGCTCCACGCGGCCAGCAACCGGCTCGAGCCGCCGCCGAGCCACCGGCGCCGGCCGGCCCTGTCAACCCGCCCCGTCCGCCGCGGCCCCGGTCGCGTCGGTCCCGAGCCGCCCGCAGCCGCAGCGCCGGCGACCGGCCCCAGCCGGCTCGACTGGGAGATCCGCCTGCGCGACGAGGAGGCGCGCTACGCGCGCTATCGGCGCCCGGTGTCGATCGTCCTCGTCGAGGTCGATGGCATGGAGCGGCTCGTCCAGCGGCTCGGACCCGATGCCGCGGAACGGATCGTCCCGCCGATCGGCCAGACCCTGATGCGCCAGGCCCGGGCCGCCGACCACGTCGCCCGGATCGGCCTCAGCCGGTTCGCGGTGCTCCTGCCCGAGACCGACGAGATCCAGGCGATCAACTACGTGGAGCGGGTCCGGAGCGAATGCGACCGCTGGCTGGCCGCCGGCGCGGTCGCGACCCGCCTGGCGCTCGGCTGGGCGTGCCCGACCCCGGGCGGCGACCTGCGCAGCGCAACGCGGATCGCCGAGGACCGCCTCAACGCCGACCGGCGCCGGGCGTTCCAGCGCGCCGAGCTCGAGCTGGACCTGGAGCTGGAACCACCGGTCGAGAGCGGCATGCCGCCGCAGCCGGTGGAGATGCCGGTCCCCAGCGTCGTGGAGCTGACGCCACCCGACGGCGCGGAGTAGGAGCAAGGCGGGTCCGCGCGTCGGACGGTCGGATCCCGTCGCGACGCGGCGGAGACGATCGAGGAGCCGGGATCAGCGCCGGTGCGGCGATCGGTGCACGATCAGCCCTGTAGGGCGGTCAGCGCTTCTTGCCGCGAACCGCGAACAGGTGGGCGTTCCACTCCGACGGGCCGCCGTCCGGCGACGCCGAGCTGCCGTGCCAACCGCAGACGCAGGTGACCGTCTGATCGCGGTGCTTGTACTCGTCGATCACGTGCTTGAATTCGGGGGTCGGGACGGGCTTGCTCAGCGGGGAAGCGGCCAACATGGCCTCCTGTCGGGCTCAGGCGTGGGTCATCTATTGTGCGCCTTCTGGCCGAATCCTGCCCGACGGCCGGTCGCCGAGGTGGTGGCGGGTCACCCCTCGCTCGCGGGCTCGGCCAGCCGCCGGAAGATGGGTCGCAGGGCGGGGTAGAGCCCGACGTACGTCTCGTAGACGGCGTCGTACGTGGCCCGGCGGTCCGGGTCCGGGTCGATCCGTTCGTCGATCCGAACGACCGAGCGGATCCCGGCGACGAGGTCGGGAAAGGCGCCGATGGCTGTGCCGGCGACGATCGCGGACCCGGCCGTCGCGGTCTCGACGATGGCCGGAACCGCGACGGGAAACCCGGTCACGTCCGCCTTCAGGCGGTTGAGCCCGGGATCGGCGGCCAGCCCGCCGGACACGCGCAGCTCGCGCACGGTGACCCCGGCGGCCACGATCGGCGCGGCGACGTGGCGCAGCGCGAGGTCGGCGGCCTCGAGGACCGCCCGGGCGAGGTGTGCCCGACCGTGACGGAGGGTCAGCCCGACAAAGGCTCCGCGGGCCGTCGGGTCCCAGATCGGCGATCGCTCGCCCGACAGGTAGGGCAGGAAGACGAGGCCGTCCGCCCCGGGCTCGACCGCCAGCGCCTCGGCGACGAGCCGGTCCGCCGGGTCGTCGGCCAGGATCTCGTCGCGGAGCCAGTCGAGCGCCTTGCCCGTGGCGTTCATCGCGCCGCCGAGGAACCACCGGCCGGGGATCGGCGCCGCGGCACCGAACACGCCGGGAACGGCCAGCGGCCGGTTGGTGTAGACGGCGAACCCGCCGCTCGTGCCACCGGTATCGATGGCCTCGCCGGCTTCGGTCAGGCCGGCTCCGAGGAAGCTCGCATGCGCGTCCGCCATGCCCACGGCGACGGGGATGCCCGGATCGAGCCCGAGCTCGGCGGCCGGCCCGGCGAGGAGCGCACCAAGAACCGTCGCCGAGGCGACCGACGCCGGCACGCGATCCATTGCGAGGCCGGTCCGCGACGCCATCGTCCGATCGGGATGGACCTGTCCGGGCAGGGTCGTCTCGGCGGCGACGCCGGTCAGCCGCAACCCGACCCACTCCCAGCTCGCCAGGTGCCAGCGGGCGTCGGCCAGCGCCCCTCGATCGTGACGCTCGACCCATAGCGCCTTCGGCAGGATGCCGAGGACCCAGCCGCCCTCCCCCGTCGCCTGGAGCAGGTCCGCCTCTTCGGCGCCCGAGCGCGTGTCAAGCCATGTGACCGCACGACGGACCGGCCGCCCGTCGGCGGCGGCGGTCACCAGGGTCGGGCCCTGCCCGTCGATCCCGATCGCGGCGATCTCGACTGGTGGCGACGAGGCGAGCAGCTCGGCGGTCATCGCCCGGATCGCCGTCCACCAGTCCCCGGGATCCTGCTCGGCAGCTCCGGTGGACGCGTCGGTGTGGAGCGGATAGGCGGCCCGCGCCAGCCCGAACAACCGCCCGTCGAGACCGATCAGGCCGGCCTTCGCCTGGGTCGTCCCGAGATCGATCGCGAGGAATGCGCGACCGGTCACTCGGGGGCGGTCGCGAGTCGCGCGTCCGCGGCGCGGGCCTGGGGCATCGTCCGCCAGGCGACCGGGATGAGCGGTCGCCACGCCCGGAACCCCGCCCGGAGCCAGCTCGCCACCGCCCGCTCGCGCAGCCCCCAGGTCAGGCCGTAGTCGACGCGGATCCGCTCGGGCAGCAGATCGAGCGCCGGCCACAGCGTCCAGGCATACAACGGCGCGGGGAGCGGCCCGAGCAGCGGGTGAAGCGGCCCGAGCGGCGGGGCGAGGATCGTCCGGGCGAGCTCGCGGGCGGTCGGCGTGACCCGGATCGGGCCGCCCGGACCGAGCTGTGCCGCGAGGTAGTCCTCGAACGCCTCGTGATCGATCGGGAGGCGCGATTCGGGCACCCCGAGCGCACGGCCGATCGGTCGCGTCTCGGCGTAGAAGCGACGCCGCGCCGAGCGGTCGAGCGGCCCGATCCAGGCGTCGTGGGCGACGATCGTCGCGTCGATGAGCGTGGCATGGACCCACAGCCCCAGGTCCGGATCGCGCGCGTCGTAGGTCGGCGTGCCGCTGACCGCGCGGGCGACTGGATCGCGAACCGGACCGCTGACCCGGCGGTGGAGCTCGTTCAGGCGGCGGATCTCGGCCCGTGCCTCGGCGGTCGTCCCGTACACGATCGCGAGATAGCTCCGCAGCGTGCCCCGCAGCCGGCGCCACGGGTCCGCCCGGAAGTCGCTGTGCTGGTCGACGCCCTCGGCGATCAGTGGATGGGCGATCTGCATGAGCAGCGCCCGCGGCCCGGCCCCGAGCAGCAGCGTCGCCTCGCGGTTGACCTGCCAGGCCACGCTGTCGGGGCCGTACAGGCCGAGCGCGTCGTCCGGGGCACGACCGGGGGGCCGATCCCCGGCCGCGACGGGTTCGGCGCCCGACGGAGGCCGCGGATTCATCCGGCCGAGGCGCTCCCGCGTATGCCCGGGCGGGGGTGGAGGGGCCGCGCGCGGTCTCGGGGGTCGCGCGCCGGCCGCTCCGATCCCACTACCATCGCCCCGTCGCGCCCCGTCCATGGCGCTCATCGTAGTCGAGAGGATCCGGATGACCGCCGTCCGCTGGGGATCCGACTTCGAGCCCGACGGGCTCGCCCTTCTCGAGCTCCGGACGTGGAAGGCGTACTACCGGCGCCAGCCGGCCCGGATGTTCGGCAACCTCGTTCTCGGGCTGCGCGAGCAGGGCGGTGCCTCGTGGCCGCGGGCGCTGCTCGCGTCGTTCTGGCTGTCGAAGGCGGGCTGGGGCTTCGCCCATGCGACCGGGGATTACGAGCGGTTCGCGCCCGACGTCGCACGGGGCTACCGGGCGCTCGGCCTGCCGGCGGAGATCGACGCCGAGGCCGTCGCGCGCGAGGAGCTCCGCTGGTGGGTCGTCCGACGCGAGATCGGGCTGTCGTCCGGGGCCGCCGCCGGGGCGACGATCGCGCGCCAGTACGCGGCCGTCTACGGGCTGCCCGAATCGCGCCTGGCCGAGGCCGGCCGGCTGCGCGGGCTGGCCGCCGAGGTCCGCGATCGCGGCGCGACCGCCGATCCGGATGGGCCGATGGGGCGCGGCGCGACCTACTGGCCGGAGGTCCTGCGGCTGCTCCGCGAGTCGTACCGCAGCCTGTCCGCCGCGGTCACGGCCGAGGATCCGCTCTAGCGCTCCTCGGTGCTCCGGCCGACCACCCACCACGCGATCGGGAACAGCCCGGCGGCGAGGGCCAGCTTGACGAGGTCGCCGAGGAGGAACGGCGTCACCCCGAGCGAGATCGCCTTCTGGAGGTCCCACCCGGTGGCCGCCATGAGCCACGGCACGCCGAACACGTAGATGGCGAGGTTGCCGAGGGCCATCGCGGCGAGCGCGCCGCCGAACCGGCGATCCCAGCCCAGCTCGGCCAGCCGCCCGACCACGCCGGCCGCGACGACGAAGCCGATCAGGTAGCCGCCCGTCGCCCCGAGGACGAGATGGCCGTCGCTGACCGTGCCGATGACCCCGATCCCGGACGCATGCTCGGCGTAGACCGGCAGGAACAGCCCGAGCGCGAGATAGAGGAGCGAGGCGAGGACGCCGCGACGGGCACCGAGGGCACCGCCGACGAGCAGGACCGAAAACGTCTGGCCGGTGATCGGGACGGGGCTGCCAGGGACCCTGATCGAGAGGTTCGCCGAGAGGGCCATGAGGAGCGCGCCCGCGACGATCAGGGCGACGTGGCGGACCCGGCTGCTCATCCGCTCGCCGATCGTGACCGGGACGAGGAAGTCGCCGATCGTGATCCCGCGCTCGGCGGCCGGAAGGCGGTTCAGGCGGCTGGCTTGGCTGACCATCGGCGCGAGTCTAGCAGAGCGTTCCGGGCCCCAAACCGGCCGAATCATGACGCCTCCTGACCGTCCGACGTGGCATCCTGCGCGGATGATCGACCTCAATTCGTTCCGCGCCTGGACCGACCGGTACGAGCGCGCCTGGCGCTCCAACGACCCCGCCGACGCCGCCGATCTGTTCACTGAGGATGCCGTCTACCGCTGGCGACCGTGGGACAGCCCGGCCGACGGCGCTGCCGTCGGTCGTGAGGCGATCGTCGCCGCCTGGCTGGACGATCCCGACGACCCGGCGACCTGGACCCTCGACTGCGAGCCGCTCGCCGTCAACGGGTCGCTCGGCATCGTCCGCTGCGTCGCCCGCTACCGGAAGACCGCTCGTCAGCCGGCGCGGACGTACTACATGATCTGGCTCGTCGACCTGGCCGAGGACGGCCGCTGTCGCGAGTTCACCGAGTACTTCGTGGAGAACCCGAAGGCGCCGCCGCTCGTCTGACGCGGCCCCCTCGCGGCGCGCCCGGACGACGTCCGGACGCCGGTGACGCCGCTCCTGGGATCCGCTACTCGTACTGGACCGCGCGGACGATCGACACGCGAGCCGCGAGCCGGGCCGGCCAGGCGGCGGCCAGCATCGCGACGACGATCCCGATCGCGGCCGCGATGGCGAGCGCCCGCCAGTCGGGCTCGATCGGGCGACTGAGCCCGCCACCCTCGGTCAGGGCGATCATCACCGCCCCGACGACGAGCCCGGTCAGGCAGCCGAGGATCGATCCGACGACCCCGAGGACGCCGGCCTCGACGACGACCATCCGCCACACCTGCGGCCGGGTCATCCCGGTCGCGCGCAGGACCCCGATCTCGCGGACACGCTCGTAGACGTTCATCGTCGCCGTGTTGACGATCCCGAGCGCGGCCACGATCACCGCCACGAGCGCGAGCGCGTCGAACAGCCCGAACAGCCGGGTCAGCGTCGCGTCGACGGCCCCGGCGATCCGGTCGACCGGGTTCGCCTCCAGGGCGTCGCCCGTCGCGACCTCGGCGAGGCCCGCCCGCTCGGCCGCGCTCGCGCCAGGCGTGAAGCGAACTGCGAAGGCGTCGGCCCCGGCCACGCCGAACCCGTCGGTCGCGTCGGGCCAGCCGACGAGGACCGCTTCGCCCGACCGGCCGGGGATCGACCGATCGACGATCCCGACGACGCGCAGGGCAACCGTCCGGCCGCCACCCATTGGGAAGTCCAGCTCGTCGCCGACCCGGAGGCCCAGGCTGTCGGCGACCCGGGAGGGGATGACGGCCGAGCCACCCGCGTCGAGGGCATGCAGCGCCGCGGTCCGGTCGCCGCTCACGAAGGTCAGGCGACCGTCGGCGAGCAGGTCGGCGCCGTCCACCGCCGCGAGGTCGAAGCGGACGCCGCGGAAGGCGGCTTCGAAGGCGGCCATCGGGCTGACCCGGGCGACACCCGGGGCCGCCCCGAGATCGGCCTGGACCGGCTCGTCGGATGCGATCGGGCGGATCGACGTCGCGATCACGTCGCCCGGGACGACGCCCGCGATCCATGCCGTCGCCGCGCGCCGCGCGTCGCTGGCCAGGGCGCCGAGGGCCACGATCATCGCCAGGCCGACCGTCAGCGCCCCGACCGTCAGCGTCGTTCGGCTCCGATCCCGGACGAGCGAGCCGCGGGTGAGACGGACCGCGCCAGGCGCGACGAACCGGAACGGGATCGCGGCGAGCGATCCGAGCGGCCCCAGCAGGAAGGGCGTGAGCAGCGTGGCGCCCAGGAGCACGGCGAAGACCGCCAGCCAGCGAACGACCGCATCCGGGTCGAGCGAGGTTCCGTTCAGCCCGCCGAGGCCGCCCGCCGAGGTCGGCCAGAGCAGGAGACCGGCGAACGCGACGGCAACGAACACGACCACGATCCAACGGAGGCGCGCCCGGACGGTCCGCCCGGCACCGGGCCGGAGCGCCTCGACCGGTGGGATCCGGCCCGCCCGGTCGGCCGGCTCGAGCGCCGCGGCCAGCGTGACGACCGTGCCGACGATCGCCGCGAGACCGGTCTGCGGCGGCCCGAAGACCGGCCCGTCGATCGGGACGATCGCGGCGGCGCGGAGGTAGCCGGCCACGACCGCCGCCAGGGCGGCCCCGAGGGCGATCCCGAGCCCGCTCCCGGCCAGCCCGATGATCAACGCCTGGACGAGCACCAGCCCGTTGACCTGGCGGCGCGTGGCACCGGCCGCCCGGAGCAGCCCGACCTCGCGCGCCCGCTCCGAGACCGTCATCGACAGCGTGTTGAAGATGAGGAACGCGCCGCCGAACAGGGCCAGCGCGGCAATCAGCGCCGTGGTCGCCTGGAAGTCGACCGTCGAGGCGCGGATCGAGGCCGCCAGCTCGGCCGGTCCGGAGATCACGTACGGCTCGGCGGTCAGCCGGGCTTCGAGCTCGGCGGCGACGCTCGACGCCGTCGTGTCGTCACCGATCCGGACATCCATCCGCGAGACACCGCTCGTCCCGAACAGCGCTCGCGCCTCGCCGAGCCCGACCACCACGGTCCGTCCGTCGGTCGAGGCAAGCGGCCCGTCGCCGGCGAGGATCCCGACGATCGGCTCGGTCCGCGGGCCGTCCGCGCCCTCGAGGCCGATCGAGCGGCCGATCGCCAGGCCGGTCTCACGGGCCATCCGTTCGCTGATCAGGGCGCCGGGCGCGTCCGAGCCGGCCAGGTCATCACCCGCCGTCAGCTCGAGATCGTGGATCGCGGCATACGTCGCCGGATCGACGCCCAGGACGGTCACTGACGCGGGCAGGCTCGTCGCCGGCGGGGCGGTTGGATCCGGGGCGGGATACGTCCGCCGCTCGAGGATGGGCGTCGCAGCCGCGACGCCCGGCGCGCTCGCGATCGCCTCGACCGATGCCGTCGATAGGCCGAGGTCGGTGAAGCCCTCGACCCGCAGGTCGGCCCGCCCGAGCGTCTCGCGGACGGTCCGGTCGATCGACCCGTCGATCGCCGCGTCGGTCACGAGGGCCGCGAACAGGACCGCCACCCCGAGTCCGACGCCGAGGATAGTCAGGAACGTCCGGAGCGGTCGCGCCCCGAGGCTTCGCCAGGCGTAGGCGGTCAGCCCGGACATCGCTACAGCCCGAGCTGGGCGAGCCGGGCGATAAGCGGCGTGGCGCTGTGGTCGGTCCGCCGGCCGAGCGCGATCTCGTCGCGGACGCGGCCGTCCTGGATGAACAGCACGCGATCAGCGTAGGCGGCCGCCTTCGCGTCGTGGGTCACGAGCACGATCGTCTGGCCGCGCTCGACGCACGACTTCCAGAGCGCCTCGAGGATCTCGGTCCCGGTCGTGAAGTCGAGGTTGCCGGTCGGCTCGTCGGCCAGCAGGATCGTCGGGCGGGTGACGAGTGCGCGGGCGATCGCGACCCGCTGCTGCTCGCCCGCCGACAGCTGGTCGGGACGATGGCGCTCCTTGCCGCCCAGGTCGACGAGGTCGATCGCGTCGCGGACCCGGTCGGCGGCCGATCCCTTGCCCGGGTCGACACCGGCGATCGTGAACGGCAGGCCGACGTTCTCGGCGACGTCGAACAGCGGGATGAGGTTGAAGAACTGGAACACGAAGCCGGTCTTCCGCCGGCGCAGCCGGGTCGCGCTGTCGTCGGACATCCGGCTCACCGGGTCGCCGTCGAGGACGACCTCGCCGCCGGTCGGACGGTCGAGCCCGCCGAGCAGCTGGAGCAGCGTGCTCTTGCCTGAGCCGGACGGACCCATCAGCGCCACGAACTCGCCCGCGGCAACGGTCAGCGACACGCCGCGCAGGGCGTCCACGGTGGTCTCGCCCAGCCGATAGGCCTTCGTCAGGTCGCGCGCCTCGAGGATCGCCGGCGTCATCGTGGTCGTCATGGTCGTTCGCGGTCCGGCGTCAGCCGCCGAAGAGCCCGCTCAGCCCGCCCACGATCGAGTCGAGCAGCCCGCCGGACGCCGGCCGGTCGACGACGCGCAGGCTCGCGCCGGCCGCGCCGGGCGGGGCCGTGGCGGGAGCGGGCGCGGCGCCGGCGAGGTCGCCGTCACGGGCGGTCTCGAGCGGCGAGAGCTCGGCCGGCGTGGCAGTGGGCGTCGGGGTCGGTCGCGGGGTGGCTCGGGGGGTCGGCTTCGGTGTCGGCTTCGGGGTCGCCGCCGGCTTCGGGGCGACTCTCGGCTTTGGCTTCGGCTTCGGCTTCGTGGCGACGGGGCTCGAGCCGCACTTGTCGGCGAACAGGACCGTCCACATCTTCTTGCCGTCGGAGCCCTTGTAGGCCCCGATCCCGATGTGGTCCCACGACGAGCCGAGGATGTTCGCGCGGTGACCCGACGAGTTCATGAACATCTGCTGGATCGTCTCGGTCGCGACGTCGTCCGGGTAGGTGTTCCAGCCGATGTTCTCGCCCGCCACGCGATAGCAGTAGCCGCGCGCGGTCATCACGTCGAATACCCGCCCCCCGCCGGGGATGTCGTGGCTGAAGTAGTCGCGGACAATCATGTCCTTGCTCCGCCAGCGGGCGATGGAGGCGAGAGCCGAGTCCCACTGGAGGCTCCGCTTGCCGGCGCTCGCACGGGCCTGGTTGGTCAGCGCCAGGAGCTCGCGCTCGGACGAGGAGCTGAACCCGTTCGCGCTCCAGCCGAGCGTCGTCGCGGGCGTCGCCAGGACGCCGAGCGAGCTCGCGGCGAGCGCGACGGCGAGCAGCGGGCCGAGCCGGCGGACGACCCGCGGACGTGACTGGCCGGGGCGTCCGGGGGTCGTCGGGGTGGGGCAAACCGACATGACCGCACCGTAGTCTCCCGCTCCGGCCCGGTCAGCCCGCGCGATGGTCCGGGTCGGGGCGGCCGCAGGTACCACGGAACAATTCGCGCGACGGCGGCGCCATACCATCCGAGCGCGGCCACCATGGTCGTGCCGCAACGGGGACGACCGTGGACCAGCGAACCCTCGTCGAGCAGGCGCGAGCAGGCGATCATGACGCCTTCGCGACGCTTGCCGGCGCGGCCATCGCGCGACTGGATGCCGCGGCCCGACTCATCCTCCGGGACAACGAGCTCGCGCGAGACGCTGTCCAGGAAACGCTGCTGCGAGCCTGGCGGGACCTGCCCGGGTTGCGCGACCCGGAGCGCTGGGACGCCTGGCTTCATCGGCTGACCGTAAATTCCTGCCTCGACGCGGCTCGTCGCCGGCGTCGGCGCCCGATCGAGGTCGAGCTGACCCCGATCGTGGAACCGACGGTCGGCGACACGGTCGCCCGAATCGCCGATCGCGATCTCCTCGATGACGCGCTCCGCCGGCTCGCGCCGGACTGGCGCGCGATCGTGGTGCTCCACTACTACCTCGGGATGCCCCTGCCCGACGTCGCCGTCGCGCTCGGGATCCCGCTGGGAACGGCCAAGTCGCGTCTCAACCGGTCGCTCGGCGCGATGCGCTCGACGATCGCCGGTTCGGACGGCGACGTCGGAGATCCGGTCCCGGGAGGGCAGTTCGCATGACCACGCCCGATCGCTTCGAGCGGGGCCTGCCGCAGCTCTTCGACGAGCTGGCGGTGGCGCGGACGCCCGAGTACCTCGACGACATCCTCAGCCGGACCGCCCGCACGCGGCAGCGGCCCAGCTGGACCTTCCCCGAAAGGTGGCTTCCCATGTCCGTCCTCACGTCGCGCATCGCGACGACACCGCGACCGTCCTGGCGGGTGATCGGCCTGGTCGCGTTGCTCGTGCTCGGCCTCATCGCCGGGGCCGTGTTCATCGCCGGGACCCAGGTCCGTCGCCTCCCGGCGCCGTTCGGGCCGGCCGCAAATGGGCTGATCCCCTACGCGACCGGCGGCGACATCTACGTCGGCGACCCGGTCACGGGCCGCACGCGCCTGCTGGTCGGCGGGCCACAGGTCGATAGCCTGCCAGGGTTCTCGCTCGACGGCACCAGGGTCGGCTTCTTCCGTGACGCCACCGAGGACGGCACCCTGCGCGACCTCTACGTCGTCAACGAGGACGGCTCCCACCTGACCCGGGTTACCACCGAGCCGGTCGCCTGGGTGCGCTCGGCCGTGTGGGCGCCAGACGGCCGCCTGGCAGTCATCCACCAGGTGTCCGCTGGCATGAACCGGCTCGACCTGTACGACACGACGGGCAGCGGTTCGATCCAGACGGTCGTCTCGGCCGTGGGGATGGACGGAGTCGGCTTCCGGCCGCCCGACGGGCGAGAAATCATGTACCGGGCACTGGTAAACGGGAAGTGGGGCCTGTTCGCGATGGATATCGATGGCTCCAACGCTCGGACGATCGTGGAGCCGACGATCGATGCGAGCATCGACATGTCCTTCTCCATGGCGACCTACTCCGCCGACGGCACGCGGATCTTCTATGAGCACGGCGACGCGACGGGCTGTTGCTCGCTGTGGGTAGTTGGAGCCGACGGCAGCGATGCGCACGAGTTCGTTCCGCCGACCTCCCCCGCGTGGGACGGCGAGGCGGTGGTGTCTCCGGACGGCACCAAGGTCGCCTACTGGCACAACCCCAACGACGGGCCGGCCCATGGCGTGGCGGTCGTGCGCGCCGATGGAACCGGACCGGTGATCGAGACCGGGCCGAAGCTGACGAGTACCGCCATCTGGGTGTGGTCCCCCGACTCCACGAAGATCCTGATGATCCCCGACGGCGGCTCGAGCACCACCGCCTACGTGCTGGATCCCGACGGCGGCCCGTACACGACGCTGCCGTGGCGCTTTGACCGCAGCCCCGACTGGCAGCGGCTCGCCGGCAACTGACCGACCGACCACGCTCGGAACGATCGGCCCGCGGAGGTGGGCCGGTCGTTCGGCGTCTGGGCCAGCATGGTTGCCTGGCTCGCCGCCAGCTTCGGGTACACTCCCCCTCGCCTTGTGCAGTCCGGCGCCGTGGCGCCGCCTGCCCGAGCGCGCGGTGGCCTTAGCTCAATCGGCAGAGCATCGGATTGTGGCTCCGAAGGTTGTGGGTTCGAGCCCCATAGGCCACCCCATCATTCTCCGCACCAACCGGCGCCTGGTTGGCCGCTCTGAGGGGTGGGTCAGGCCTCGTTCTGGCCGGTGAGGTCCTTGTCCTCCATCTCCCACGCATGGTCGAGCATGTGGTCGGCCGAGTGCCGGATGAGATACGGCAGCGTCCACGACCGCATGCGCCGGGAGACCTGGCCGGCGTTGTACGCCTGCATTGCCGCGAGGTACGACTCGCGGTGCTGGTGAAGCCCAGCCGGCGTGAGCGCGCCCTCTTCGGGGATCCGCAGCCCGATCTGCTTCGCGAACTCCTCGCTCTCGGTGCGGATGGTGTGGCGGATGATCCGGTCGCGGTCCCGTCCTCCCCCGCGCGGGCCCTTGCGCATCTCCGGCGAGACCCGTCCAGCGACACCGTCAAAGAACGCCCAGCAGGCCCGCAGGAGCGCGATCCCGCGCTCGAGCTGCGCCTCGCTCATCGGCCCGTGCTCGGTCGCGGAGGGCGAGAAGGACATACCGTAGAAATCGACCGAACCCGTCCCGACCCGATCCTCCACGATCTCGAGGGGCCCGGCGGCGTCGAACTCGCCTGCCATCCCGGCGAGACCCGCGACCGGCCGGTAACGGCCCCGATAGGCCTCGAGCGTCTCCAGCGCGAGGTCGGCGCTCTTCGCCCCCCGGCTCCACCCTGGCCAGTCGAGGCTGAACGCCACCGACCGCTTCCCTTTGGGCCCACGTTCGATGACCGTGCGGACGGGCATGGCTCAGTATCGCATCGGGCATGGCCACTTAGCCCATCGGCTGGCCACCGGTCGATCGCGCCCCGCCCGCCGGCTCCCGGACATGTCGAAGACTTGACCTGTCGGACACGGCCTCTGAACCCCGCGGTCGCACGATCGTGGTGAAAGGCCGGATCGATGCGCCTGTTGCTGCTCGAGGACGATGGCCGCCTGGCGGGGCTGGTCGCGCGCGGGCTGCGCGAGGAGGGTCACGCGGTCGATCGTGCGGGCTCGATCGAGGATGGGCATTGGCTCGCGACCGAGAACCCGTACGACGTGCTGATCTTCGACGTCATGCTGCCCGACGGCGACGGCTTCGACCTGTGCGCCGCGCTGCGTCGCGAGCGGATCTGGACGCCGGTCCTCCTGCTCACCGCGCGCGATGCGATTAGCGACCGTGTCCGCGGCCTCGACGTCGGGGCAGACGACTACCTGGTCAAGCCGTTCGCCTTCGCCGAGCTGACGGCCCGGCTCCGGGCGCTCGCCCGACGCGGCGCCCCGGAACGGCCGACGGTCCTCGAGGCCGACGCGCTCGTCGTCGACCCGGCCGCCCGATCGGCGACGATCGACGCCCGGCCGCTCGAGCTGACCGCTCGCGAGTACGCCCTCCTCGAGCTGTTCGTCCGTCGCTCGGGGGACGTGTTGTCGCGGAGCGAGATCCTCGACCGAGTCTGGGACTGGGCGTACGACGGCACCTCGAACGTCATCGACGTCTACGTCCGCAACCTGCGCGCGAAGCTGGCCGGCCATCCGGGAGCGCCGCGAATCGAGACCGTCCGCGGGATGGGCTACGTCCTGCGCACCAGCCGATCCGGGCTCCAGCTCGCCGTCGACCCTCGTTCGGCCGCGAGCTGAGGCGGGGAGGCGCGATGACGATCCGGGTCCGCCTGACGGCGTGGTACGCGATCGTCGGGGCGACCACGCTGGTGCTTCTTGGCGTGGTCGTCTGGCTCCAGTACGCGGGTGCCCTGCGCCGGTCCCTGGACGAGGTCCTGCAGGCCAGGGCGCTCGCGGCCCAGGAGCTGGTGGCGGCCGATCCACAGGAGCCACCGGACGTCGGGACGCTTGAGCGCGGCCTGTTCCTCATTGTCTACGGTCCCGACGGGACCCCGTCGTCCGCCAGCCCCGGCGCGCCCACCCTGGCGCGGCCGGCAGCGGGCTTCACCAGGATCCAGGCCGGGCCGGCGAGCGGCGACGAGGTGTTCGAGGTCGCCGCGAGCGACGGACGGACGGTGCTGGCCGGCAGCTCCGTCGCCGACATCGATCGAAACCTCGACAGCCTGGCCCGGACGCTCGTCCTCGTCGGCGTGGGTGGAGCGGTCGTCCTCGTTCTCGGTGGCTGGTGGCTGGCCGGTCGGGCGCTGGCGCCGGTGCGCGAGCTGACCCGGCAGGCGGATTCGATCGGCAGCGGCGACCTCGACCGCCGGCTGCCCGAGCCAGCCTGGCGCGACGAGCTCGGAGCGCTCACCCGGACGCTCAACCGAATGCTCGGCCGCGTGGAGGAGGCCGCGCGCCGTCAGCGGGCCTTCGTCATCGGGGCGTCGCACGACCTGCGGACGCCCCTGGCGACCCTGCGGACCGAGCTCGAGCTGGCGCTCGCCCACCCGGACGACCAGCCGGGCCTGCTGTCCGCCGTCGAGGGGGCCCATGCCGACGCGGTCCGGCTGAGCGAGCTGGCAACGGGTCTCCTGAGGCTCGCCGGCGCCGAGCCGGAGGGTCGGCCGCTCGACGAGCAGTCGACCGCGCTGCGTGGCCTCGTCGCCGACAGCGTCGAGCTCGTCGAGAAGACCGGCGCACCGCGGGCCGTGGCGATCGAGGTCACGGCCCCGGACGTCGAGGTCCGGGTCGACCGCATGCGGATCGAGCAGGCCATCGTGAACCTGCTCGGCAATGCCATTCGGTTCGCTCCGTCCGGCACCGTCGTCGAGCTCGAGGCAGCCATCGACGCCGGGACGGTGGCTCGTGTCCTGCGGATCGACGTGCTCGACCGGGGTCCGGGCGTCGCGCCGGACAGCCGGCCGATGTTGTTCGAGCCGTTCGCCCGGACCCGATCGTCGGCTTCGGAAGGCGCCGGCCTCGGGCTGGCGACGGCGGCCGCGGCAGTGCACGCCCACGGCGGTGCGATCGGCTACGAGGATCGACCGGGCGGCGGCGCCAAATTCTGGTTCTGGGTCCCGGCCTAGCCCGAATTCATCGTCCGCTAATGTGAATCGGGCAGGCTGGGTTCCTCGCGCGGCGACCGTCGCCGCAGCCGGGACGAGCAGCCGAGGCGGATCATGGCGCAGTCGTTTCTGGGAGATCCCGTTCCGCAGCGCGGGATCGATCTTGCGGTTGTCTGCTCAGACGACCTCGCCCGCCTCCGCGAGGTGCTGGCAGCGATCGCGCTGGAGTCCCTCGCTCGCACTGCCGACGGATCGGCCCGGGCCGGAGACCGGGACGCCCTGGTCAGCCTCGTCGGCGATCCGGTCGATGCCGCGAGCGACGCCGCGATCGATCAGCTGATCCGCGACCTGGCCGCGATTGCCGGGCTCGAGCGACCGGGCCGCGTCCGATCGCTCCGCGAGGAACGCCGCCGCGCCGAGCTCGGCCTTGATTGAGACCAACCCGCACCTCGCGGCTCCCGCTGGCAGGCGCCGGGTCGATCGGACGCCGCCCGTGGGGCTGGGTGAGGCCGATGCGCCGTCGCCGGATGATCTGACGGCTGGATCGGCAGAGGGCTATCGCGTCCGGGCTCTGCTCCTCTGGCCGAGGCTGGATCGCCGGCGGCTGGCCCGAACCGGTGGCGATCCTCGGCGCATCGCCCGCCTGGTGTGCCGGCGCTCCTCCCTCCCGATCGAAGTCATCTTCGCCATGCTCACCGGGTCGGTCGACCCGTCCTGACCACGGGTCTGCCGCAGGGCGACCGGTCCGTCAGGCGGCGCTCCGCGACGTCCGATCGCGACGAGCGTCCGGTTCCGACCTCAACGAGTCGACGGACAGGTCAGAGGCAGCCGGTCGCCGACCGCGGAGGGAGGAGGCCTTCCTGGCCGAGCGCCACCGGCAGCGGACCGAGGGTCAGCCGGCCGGTGTCGATCGTGAGCACGCCGTTGCGGTCGACGGTGGAGGCGAAGCGATCGAGGCTGCGCGGTGCCGGGCCGAGCTGGGCGACCTTGATCCCAAGGCGGTCGTAGCGCGAGCCGTGGCAGGGGCACTCGAACCAGAAGTTCTGGGCGCAGAAGTTCGGCTTGCACCCTAGGTGCGTGCAGCGCTGGTAGAGGGTCCGCACGTTGGTCGCCGCTCCATCCCCTTCGGGGCTCGTCCCGCCGATGAACCCGTGGGTCGGGTCGAGCAGGACGACGAACGCCTCCGCCTCGAGGATGTACGCCGGACCGCCGTTGGGGAACGCCGCCGCTGGATCTGGGATCGCCGGGCTCGCCGCGACCGCCTTGTAGTCGCCGACCGTGACCTTGCCGCCGAACCCACCGGTGAGGTTGGGCCACAGGAAGCCGACGGTTCCCGCGGTGACCTCGGTGAGCCAGATGCCAAGCCCGAGGGCGAGCGACCGGCCGATGAACGTGCGGCGCGAGAACCCCTCGACGGCCTGGACCCGCAGGGATTTCAGCGCCGCAGACGAAAGCGCCGCAGGGCGATCAGCCGGTTCCACCTGCCAGTTCCCCATCGCCGACACGATACGAATCGGTCGATGAAGGGACGATGAACGGTCGACGACAGCCGGCTCGCCAGCTTCGTGACGTGGGTTGCGTGTCGCAGCCGACCAAATCCCGGTCAACGGGTGGCTCCCGATCCACTCGCGGCTCCCACCACCATGCCGTCAAGTTGATCGCCACCCGGGGATCATCACGAGGGGATCACAGAGATGACCGCAGCACAGAACACCGCACAGTTGAAGGGATCGAGCCTCCCGAGTGGGTCGCTGAACGCGATCGCGATCGTCGCAGGCGTGGGGCTCGTCGTGGGCCTCGTGGGCCTCGCGATCGGTCTCCGCCCGGTCGCGGCTCCGGTGGCCGCCCCAGGCATGGCACACATCCAGTGGGTCGCCGATGAGCACAGCTCCAGCGCCGCGGCTCCGACCACCTCGGTCGCGCCGAGCGTCGCCCGGATCCAGTTCCTCACCGAGGAGCACACGTACCCGACGACCGCGAGCGTTGCCCGGATCCAGTTCCTCGCCGAGGAGCACGCGTACCCCATGACCGCGAGCGTTGCGCGGATCCAGTGGCTGGCCGACGAGCACAGCTCGAGCGCCGCGGCGCCGACCACCTCGGTCGCGCAGAGCGTCGCCCAAATCCAGTTCCTCGCCGAGGAGCACACCTACGTCGCGGCTCCCGATGCCTGGACGTTGTACAACCAGTTCCGTGTCGAGGAGCGCGCCTCCGAGCCGATGCCTTCGAGCTCAGGCATCAACCCTCGCGCGCGCTAAGCCCTGGAGCGGGCGACCGCACCCACGGGCCGACGAGACCCCCGAGCAGATCGGGGGTCTCGCGCTGTCCGGCCTCCGACGCGACTCCGACGGGACGACTCGGGGGCGTGTGGGGCACGGGCACGACGATTTGTGCAGGTCACCAAAGCAACCCCCGGCGCGATGGCCGGGGGTTGCCGGATTGCGGACGCTGTCGGGCCTACGCCGGCGACGGAGATGGGGCGGGTGCCGAGATCGGCGCTTCGCCGGCTCCGTGGTGACGGAAGGTCCGCCACCCGAGCAGCAGGACGGCGCCGAACCCGAACAGACTCGCGATTGCGGTCAGGAACGGGATGATCGCCATGACCTGGAGGACGATCAGCCCGATCACCGCGGCCAGGTACGGCCGCTCACGCACGACCGTGGGTGACGTCCGCTGGAGGATCCAGTCGCCGATCCAGATCCCGGCGACGAGGTACCCGGCGAACGCGACCAGCGGCCACAGGCCGAACATGATCGCGAGTCCGAGCGGGGCCCCGACGACGGTCAGGAACAGCGCGATGCACACGATCAGCGGCAGGAAGATGCCGCCGATGCCGACGAGGAGCGTCTCGACCGGCTCGTGGCTGATCAGCCCCTCGGCCGCCCGGACCTGGCGCGCGCCGAGCGCGGCCAGCAGGAGGCCGGCGGCGACCGCCGCCACGAGGAAGCCGAGCCAGACGAGGAAGACGAGCGGGCCGATGACGAACCCGAGCCAGGCGAGGTTCGAGCCGAGGTCGCGGGTCTCGCCCTGGACGACGGCGTTGCCGGTCTTCGTCACGGTCGAGTCGAACGTGACGACGTCGTTCTGGACGACGGTGTTCGGACCGAGCTGGACGGGGCTGCGAACGGCGACGATCGTCTCGACGGTCGCGCCGTTGAGGATGGCCGTCGCGTCCACGGCGATGACCGCGTTGACCTGGCCGGCGATCGTCGCCGTCCCGTTGACGATCACGACCGCGTCCGCCTGCTCACCGGCCGGGACGTTCAGGTCACCACCGGTGGAGACGAGGACCCGTCCGGTGTGCGGCAGGGTCGGGTTCGCGGCCAGCGCGGACGGCGCGAAGACCGCGAGGACGAGGAGAAGCGCCGCGCCGAATCCGAGGAGTCGCCTCATGAAGACACCTCCTCCGGCTCATGCATCGGCTTGAGGCCCGCATGCTCGAGCCCGGCCGACACGGCGCCCGCCATCTGGCTCCGGGTGAGGAACCCGAGCACGAACAGGAGCGCGAACAGGCCGACTGAGGCCAGGATGAGTCGGTTCATGGGTACCACCTCCACGAGTCTCCGGACGCTCCTGGTTCTGTGAGCCGGCCGTGGCGGAGACGCCATGTGTGGGCGACCGTGCGGGCGAACCGCAGCGTGGCCGGGCTCGGAGCGCTTCCGTGCCTCAGTCAAGCGTGTCGGGCACGCGCCGGGAAGAGTCGTCTGGCCCGTTTCGCGGCGGCCGGTCGTCGGATGGCACGGCGGCCTAGTGGCAGTGCCAGCCCCCGTCGACCATCAGCTCGACCCCGTTGACCGAGGGGTTCTCGAGCAGGAACACGACGGCGCCGACGATGTCGGCCATCGCGGCGAGCCTGCCGGTCGGCGTCTCGGAGGTGTACCGCGCGATCGCGGCGGGCTTCTCCGACCAGTACGGCGAGTCGCCGACGATGCCTGGGTGGATCGAGTTGACCCGCCGCGGCCGGAGCTCCTCGACGAGCGTCCGGGTCAGCCCGACCACGCCACCGTTCACCGTGCTGACCGTCGTCGAGCCCGGATACGGCCGCTCCTTGGCCATGCCGCCGAACAGGACGAGCGACGCGTCGTCGGTCAGCCGGTCGTGGAGCGCGTGGACGACCTCGGTGTAGCCAACGAGCTTGAGGGTGACCAGCGTGAGGGCCCGCTGGAGGTCGTAGTCCTTGACGCTGTTCGAGTCGCGGTCGATGGCCGCGAGCACGAGGTTGCGCACCGGACCGACCGCCGCCAGGGCGGGCGCGATCGACCCGGGATCGGCCAAGTCGAACGTGAGTCCGGTCGCGCGGCCGCCGAGCGAGCTGACCGCGGCGGCGACGCCCGCCGGATCCCGTCCGGTGAGCACGACGTCCCGCCCGGCCTCGACGTAGTGCCGAACGATCTCGAGCCCGATCGCGCGCGTGCCGCCGACGACGACGACCGACCCGTCACGCGCCATGTCGCGCCCCTCTCAGCTGTGCTCGAACCGGCGCCACGCGTCGACCCAGCGGTAGGCGTGCCGGCCCGGCGGCTGGGGTGCCTGCGTCTCGAGCCAGCGCACCCGATCCGATCCGGTGTTCCAGAACCCATGGACGCTGCCGACACCGGCGAACACCACATCGCCTGCCCGCAGCACGTGGTGCTCGCCGTCGAGCTCGGCCTCGATCTCACCGGCCAGGAAGACGTAGGTCTCCTCGAACGGATGGTCGTGGGCCTGGGCCGCGCCGCCGACCTCGTAGTCGACCGTGAACATTGTCACGAGATCGGCCCCGAACCCGCGATCGACCAGCATGCGGACGGAGATCCCACTGTACGCGAGGAGCGCCGTATCCATGCCCGCCGGCATCCGCCCGCGCGCCGGATCCGCGACGGCGAGGGCCTCCGCCTGCGATGGCGTGCCCACGTAGTGACCGACCCGCCGGAGGGTCGGATCGCCGAATGGTGGCCGGACCGCGCGAGCATCGAGCGCCGCGAGGTCCAGCGGACCGGGCTCGAAGAACGTGTCCTTGCGCCCGGCGTCCGGTGGAAGCCGCTGCGGGCTGTTCAGCGACAGCCAGCGAACGGAGGCGGGTCCGGCGTTGCCGAGGGCGTGCCACGTCCCGACGGGCATCAGCGCGTAGTCACCTTCGACGAGTCGGTGGGCGTGACCGTCGATGTCGATCAGCAGCTCGCCGGCGAGGACGTAGAGGGCTTCCTCGAACGAATGGACGTGACGCTGGAGCCAGCCACCTGGGGCCAGGCCGCCGGCCGCAAGCTCGGTGTGGACCGCACCGTCCGCTGGGCCGACGAGCACCGTCCGGGCGAGGCCGGACGAGGTCGCGCTCGCCGGCAGGGGCGTCTCGAGGAACGACCAGTCGATCCGGGCGACGTGGTGCATCGCGTCCTCCTCGACTCCTGGACTGGTCGTTCCGAGTCGCACCAAGTGTGCAGTGGGGGTACACAGGCGTCAACGGTCGCGCCGCGCCCGGGAGTCGCTCAGGCCCGGTCCTGGCGGTCCCCGTCCTCGGCGCGCTGGACGACCTCGACCGGACGTCGACCCTGGACGTACCAGACGCCGTGGACCGGCTCGTCGCCAGCGTTGTACAGCCGGTGCGGGGTCGTCGAATCGAACGCGATCGCGTCCCCCGGGCCGAGGACGTATTCGTCGAAGCCGATCCGGACACCGAGCCGTCCGGCGACCACGTAGCCCCACTCGAGACCCGCGTGGCGCTGGAACTCGTCCTCGGGACTCGACGCGCCGCCGACTTCGTAGGTCACGTACAGGAAGTCGACGTTCGGGATGGACTCCGTGGTCAACCGTTCCCAGACGACCCCCGATGCGAGCCGGATCGCCGTTCGCAGCGCGGCGCGCTGGACTGGATGGCGCGGCAGGACGACGCCGCTCGAGCGATCGGTCGTCGGTCCTGTCGACATCCCGACGGTCGGTCCGGCGTCCACGAAGAGGAGCTCGTCGAGCGAGACGCCGAGCTCCGAGGCAATCGCGTAGAGGGTGCTGACCGATGGGCGGGCCCGCCCGGTCTCGACCTGCGAGATGAGGCTCGGCGAGACGTGGAGCCGGGCCGCCAGGGTGCGCAGGCTCCAACCGCGAGCGCGGCGGGCCTCGCGCAGACGGTCGCCCATGATCCCGTACTCCGGGGTCGCCCCGGTGCCGGCTCGCGCCACGCTCACTCCTCGTCCCCGTTGCCGGGATGGTACCCGTACGGCCCGCCGGCGACCATCGAGCGACCGCAGGCGTGTGCAGCGGTATTGAAGGCTCCGACATTCGGCGGCATACTCGACCGACACCTAGCGCCGGCGCGATCGAGGTTCCCGATGACCAGATCCATTCCCTCGCCCGGGTCGCTCAACGTCGACTGGGAGGAGCGCTGGGACGTCGACCGGCTGCGGACCTATCGGCTCGGGCGCGCCCGGGCGGCGCTCGACGCATCCGAGGTCGGCGCGGTCCTGCTGTTCGACTTCAACAACATCCGCTACGTCACGAGCACCCACATCGGGGAGTGGGCGCGCGACAAGATGACCCGCTACGCGCTGCTGACCCGGGGCGGCGAGCCGCACGTCTGGGACTTCGGGTCGGCCGCCAAGCACCACCGGCTGAACTGTCCGTGGCTCCGCCCCGAGAACATCCACGCGGGGATGGTCGGGTTGCGCGGGGCCGTCGCCCCCGAGGCCGGGCTGTTCCGCGCTGCGGCGCGAGAGATCCGCGCCATCCTCAAGGCCGAAGGCGTCGCCGACCAGCCGATCGGTGTCGACATCGTCGAGCCGCCGATGCAGACGGCCCTCGAGGCCGAGGGCATCGCGGTGCGCGACGGCCAGCAGGTGATGCTTGACGCTCGCGAGGTGAAGTCGATCGACGAGATCATCCTGCTCAACGTCGCCTGCGCGATGGTCGACGGCGCGTACCAGCTGATCGCCGAGCAGCTCAAGCCGGGGATCCGCGAGAGCGAGCTCGTGGCGAACGTGACCCATCGCCTCTTCGAGATGGGCAGCGAGCACGTCGACAACATCAACGCGGTGTCCGGTGAGCGCTGCAGCCCCCATCCGCACGTCTTCAGCGACCGCCTGATCCGGCCCGGCGACCAGGCCTTCTTCGACATCATCCATACCTTCGTCGGCTACAAGACGTGCTACTACCGGACGTTCGTCGTCGGCACCGCCACCGACGCCCAACGCGACGCCTACAAGCGGGCGCGCGCGTGGATCGACGCCTCGATCGAGCTCATGAAGCCGGGCGTCGGGACGGACCAGGTCGCGGCCGTCTGGCCGAAGGCGGAGGAGTTCGGCTTCGACAACGAGATGGAATGCTTCGGCCTCCAGTTCGGCCACAGCGTCGGGCTGTTCCTCCACGAGCGGCCGATCATCAGCCGGCTCAACTCGCTCGACCACCCGGTCGAGCTCAAGGAGGGCATGGTCATCGCGCTCGAGACGTACTGCCCGGCCAAGGACGGCGTGTCCGCCGCCCGGATCGAGGAGGAGGTCGTGATCACCGCCGAAGGGCCCCGGGTGATCACCCGCTTCCCGTCCGCCGAGCTCTTCGTGGCCAACCCGTACTGAGGCCGGCCCGACGATGACGACCACCCGGGCGACCCCCGCAGCGCTCGATCGGGAGCTCGGCCTGGCCTTGTATCGCACGATGCAGAACTGCCGGCTGCTCGAAACGCGGGCGCAGGAGCTGTTCTTCGAGGGCCTCGTCCGTGGGACGACCCACCTCGGCGTCGGCCAGGAGGCCGTCGCGGCGGGCTTCGCCCGGGCGATGCGCGACGACGACTACACCTTCTGCACGTACCGCGGCCACAACCACACGCTCGCCCGCGGCGTCCCGATGGCCCCGATCCTCGCCGAGCTGTTCGGGCGATCCACCGGCCTCCTCGGGGGCAAGGGCGGCTCGATGCACCTGACGAGCGTCGAGCACGGGGTCATGGGCTCGTACGCGATCGTCGGGGCCCACCTGCCCATCGCCCTCGGCGCCGCATGGTCCGCCCAGTACCGCGAGAGCGGCCAGGTGGCGGTCTGCTTCTTCGGCGACGGGACGACGAACATCGGCGCATTCCACGAGGCCCTGAACATGGCCGTGGTGTGGCGGGTCCCGGTCGTCTTCGTGTGCGAGAACAACCAGTACATGGAGTACACGCCGATCGGTGCCGTCACGGCCGTGCCGCGCCCGGCCGCCGACCGGGCCGCCGCGTACGGACTCGACCCGATCGTCGTCGACGGCAACGACGTCGAGGCGGTCTACGAGGTTGCGGCCCAGGCGATCGGGCGCGCCCGAGTCGGGGACGGGCCGTCGCTCATCGAGGCGATCACGTACCGCCACGGCGGCCACTCGCGGGCCGATCCCGGCAAGTACCGCCCGGACGACGAGGTCGCCGCCTGGAAGGCCCGCGACCCCATCCCCGCCTACCGGGCCCGGCTCCAGGCGGCCGGCGTGGACCCGGCCGAGCTCGACGCGATCGACGCCGAATCGCAGGCCCGCGTGGCCGCCGCCGAGGCTGAGGCGCGCGAGGCGCCGGAGCCGACGGCCGATGCCCTGGCCACGCAGCTCTGGGCCGACGGAGGCTCGGCATGGCGGAGTCCCCAGGCCGATGGGGTCGACGGAGCTCCCCCTCGGACGTCGGAGCGAGCGTGACGGCTCATGACTGAGCTCACCTACCGAGCGGCCGTCGCTGCGGGGATCGCCCAGGAGATGCGGCGCGATGCGACGGTCGTCCTCCTCGGCGAGGACGTCGGGGCGGCCGGTGGCGTGTTCAAGCTCACCGAGGGCCTGTTCGACGAGTTCGGCCCCCATCGCGTCCGGGACACGCCGATCAGCGAGCAGGCGATCATCGGCGCCGCGATGGGCGCGGCGATGACCGGGCTCCGGCCGGTCGCGGAGCTGATGTTCAGCGACTTCTTCGCGGTCACCTGGGACATGGTCGCCAACCAGATCGCCAAGACCCGCTACATGACCGACGGCCAGGTCGCGCTGCCGCTCGTGATCCGGACGGCAAACGGGGCCGGGCTGCGTTTCGGGGCCCAGCACAGCCAGAGCGTCGAGAACTGGGCCATGGCGATCCCCGGCCTCAAGGTGGTCGCGCCGTCGAACCCGGCCGACATGCACGGCCTGCTGGCGGCCGCGATCCGCGATCCGGACCCAGTGATCGTGTGCGAGCACAAGGCGCTGTTCGCGGTCAAGGGCGAGGTGCCCGACGGGGACCACGTCGTGCCGCTCGGCGAGGCCGCGATCGTCCGCGAGGGCGCCGACTGCACGATCGTGGCGCTCGCGGCCATGGTCCCCCGTGCCCTCGAGGCGGCCGAGCGGCTGGCCGCCGACGACGGCATCGACGCCGAGGTGATCGACCTGCGCTCGCTCGTTCCCCTCGACACCCAGGCGATCCTGCGCTCGGTCGCCAAGACCAGCCGGCTGTTCACGGTCGAGGAGAACCCGCGCCTGTGCGGCTGGGGTGCGGAGATCGTGTCGATCGTGGCGGACGAGGGCTTCTACAGCCTCGACGCGCCGCCGGTCCGGATCACCACGCCGCACGTCCCATTGGCTGCGGCGCCCGTGCTCGAGGACCTCGCGGTCCCATCCGTCGAGCGGATCGCGGCGACGATCAAGCGCCGCCTCGGGGACGCGGCGTGATCGGCGAACGGCGGTCGGGACGGCGGCGATGACGACGGTCGGGCTGCTCGGCACGGGTCGGATGGGCGGCGCCATGGCGCGCGCGCTCGCCGCCGGGGGCTTCGAGCCGATCCTCTGGAACCGCTCGCCCGAACCGGCCCGCCGGCTGGCCGCGGAGCTCGGCGGGCGCCTTGTCGACCGGCCTGCCGACGTCGCGGCCGCGGCCGACGTGTGCATCACGATGCTTGCCGACGGCGCAGCGGTCGACGCCGTCTACGGCCGTCCCGACGGTCTCGTCGCGGGCGCCCGGCCGGGCAACGTGCTCGTCGACTCGTCGACGGTCGCGCCCGGCACGCTCGGCGCCCACGCCGCCGCGGTCCGGGCTGCCGGCGCCGGCGTGCTCGACGCACCGGTGTCCGGCAGCGTGGCGCTCGCCGAGGCCGGTCGCCTGACGATCATGGTCGGCGGGGACGAGGCCGACGTCGCCCGGGCTCGGCCCGTGCTCGACGCGCTCGCGACGACCGTCTTCCACCTCGGCCCGCTCGGGACCGGGGCAGCGATGAAGCTCGCCGTCAACGCGGTCATCTTCGGGCTGAACGAGGCCCTCGCCGAAGGCCTCGTCCTGGCCGAGGCGGCCGGCATCCCGCGCCAGGCCGCCTACGACGTGATCGTCCAGAGCGCCGCGGGGGCGCCGTACGTGGGCTACAAGCGCCCGTCGTTCGTCGATCCGGACGGGACGCCGGTCATGTTCGCGCTCGACCTCGCGGCGAAGGACCTCGGGTTGATCGGCGAGCTCGCAGCCTGCGGCTGGGCTCGAGCTGCCCCAGGTGGCGGTCGATCGGACCGTCATCCGCGCGGCGGCCGCGGCGGGTGGAGGCGATCGTGACATGGCCTCGGTCGCCGGCTACCTCCGTGATCGGCACACGGCGAAGGAGGGGCACCCTGCCTGACCGACCGTCAGCGACGCGGGGCCGGTCCGTCCGGCCGAGCGCACCGAACCCAGCGATACGACCCATCGACAGCGACACCAGCGGAGGAGGACAGCGTGAGCGATCGCACACTCATCAAGGGAGGCATCGTCCTGACCCAGGACGAGAAGCTCGGCGAGCTGCCGTCTGCTGACGTGCTGATCGAGGGCGACCGGATCGCGGCCGTCGGCCCGAACCTGCCGGCCGACGACGCCAAGGTGATCGACGCGGCCGGCGACATCGTGATCCCCGGCTTCATCGACACCCACCGCCACACCTGGGAGACGTCGATCCGGACGTGCGCGCCGGACTATGCGCTGGTCACCTACTTCTCCGGGATCCTTGACACGTTTGCCCCGAACTACCGGCCCGACGACGTCTACGCCGCCAACCTGTGGGGCGCCCTCGAGTGCGCCAACGCCGGCATCACGACCCTCGTCGACTGGTCGCACATCATCAACACGCCGGAACACGCGGACGCCGGCATCCGGGGCCTGCAGGAGTCGGGCATTCGGTCCGTCTACGCCTATGGCTTTGGCAACACCTCGCTGCAGGCGTGGTGGTTCGGGCCCGACTACACCGGCAGCGTCGAACGGATCGACGGCGAGGACGCCCGCCGGATCCGGAAGCAGTACTTCAGCTCCGACGACGGGCTCATCACCATGGGCCTGGCCACGCGCGGCACCAACTTCTGCAAGCCCGACGTCGTCCGGTTCGAATGGGAGCTGGCCAAGGAGCTGGGCGTCAACATCACGGTCCACGTGGCGATGGATCGGTTCGGCTACACCAAGGGCCAGCTCACCGGCCTCCGCGACATGAACCTGCTGTACCCCAACACGACGTATGTCCACGCCTCGCACCTGACGGACGAGGAGTGGGCCCTCGTCCGCGACTCGGGTGGCAACGTCTCGCTGGCGCCGCAGATCGAGCTCCAGATGGGCCATGGCTGGGCACCCGCCCAGAAGGCAGAGGAGCTCGGCATCCCGGTCGGGCTCAGCTCCGACGTTGCGACGACCGCGTCGGCCGACCAGTTCACCCAGATGCACGCGATCTTCGCCTCAGAACGAGGACTCCGGCACGCGGCGTCATGGGACGAGAACCTGGACGGGCTGACCCCAACGCCAGATCTCATCACCTCGCGGCAGGTCCTGCGCTGGGCCACCCTCGACGGAGCGAAGGTGGCCGGGATCGCCGACCGCACGGGCTCGATCACGCCGGGCAAGAAGGCCGACATCGTGATCATCGACGGCGGCGCGGTGAACGTCGCGCCGATCATCGACCCGGTCGCCGCGATCGTCTGCGCGGCCGACGTCTCGAACGTGGACACCGTCATGATCGATGGCCGGATCGTGAAGTCCGGCGGCCGGCTCCATGCCGACCTTGCCGGTCCGCGCAAGGCCGTCGAGGCCTCGCGAGACTACCTCGTCAGCAAGGTCGCCCCGCAGGCTGGCTGGCTGGCCGCCGCCAAGGTCTGACCCGCCGACGGACCGGGAGCCGGCCCCGGTTCGAGCTGGGGCCGGCACCGGCCTCAACCCGCCCGCCGTCCCCGGAAGCCCCCGTCCCCCAGCGGGGGCTTCCGTTCGCCTCGGGCTCGCGATCGCTCCCGAGTCCCAGGATATTGGCCCCACCAGTACGAAGGCCGGGAGGACGTCCCCGACGGCCGTGCCGATCCACAGGGCACCAGTCTCGAGCGTGCCTCAAGCGTCGAGCTGCCCGCAGTGAGCGGATTCGGCGCGCACAACCGCGCCGTCGATCACCCCGGCCGATATGTCGCGCGCGACGCCGTGGGTGACACGCCCGGGATCGCGATCGCTTCTTGTCCGGAGGGCTGCGGGCGGGCTAAGATGCCGACGACCCACGGGTCGCGTACGGAGCCCGTCCGAGTCCGCCCAGCTGCGGCCGGATGCATGGGCTCGCGACGGCTCGCGGGACGGGAGTGCGCCATGGCGACGGTCACGTTCGACCACGTCACGAAGAAGTACGGCGAGGTCATCGCCGTCGACGATCTCAACCTCGAGATCCAGGATGGCGAGTTCATGGTCCTGGTCGGGCCGTCGGGCTGCGGCAAGACGACCAGCCTGCGGATGATCGCCGGGCTCGAGGAGATCACCGCCGGGACGCTCCGGATCGGCGAGCGCGTGGTCAACGACGTCGCCCCGAAGGATCGCGACATCGCGATGGTCTTCCAGAGCTACGCGCTCTACCCCCACATGACCGTCTACGACAACCTCGCCTTCGGGCTCAAGCTGCGCAAGGTCCCCAAGGCCGACATCGACAAGCGGGTGAACGAGGCCGCCGGGATCCTCGACCTCGGCAAGCTCCTGGCGCGCAAGCCGAAGGAGCTGTCGGGCGGCCAGCGGCAGCGCGTCGCGCTCGGTCGGGCGATCGTCCGCGAGCCGGCGGTGTTCCTCATGGACGAGCCGCTGTCGAACCTCGACGCGAAGCTCCGCGTCCAGACCCGCGCCGAGATCGCGCGGCTCCACCAGCGGCTCAAGACGACCATCGTCTACGTCACCCACGACCAGGTCGAGGCGATGACGATGGGCACCCGGATCGCGGTCCTGAGCGACGGCCTGCTCCAGCAGGTCGGCACCCCGCAGGCGCTCTACGACACGCCGATCAACCGGTTCGTCGCCGGCTTCATCGGCAGCCCGGCGATGAACTTCGTCGACCTGTACGCTGGTCGGCGCCGGCGAGGGCGCGACGCTCGAGGGCCCGGACTTCAACCTGCCGCTCCCGGCCCGGCTGCGCGAATCGGTCGGTCCGACGAACGGGCGCAAGGTCGTCGCCGGGATGCGGCCGGAGCACCTGGACATGGGCGTGGCCGGCGACGATGCAGCCACGATCCAGGTCAAGGCGGACGTCGTGGAGTACCTCGGCAACGAGGAGCTGCTCCACGTGACGGCCGGGGCGAAGGAGCTCGTCGCGGTGGTCGGCGCGGAGCACCGCGTGCGACCGGGCGACATCATCAACCTCGTCCTGCCGATGGAGAAGCTCCACCTGTTCGACGCCGAGACGGGTGCGTCGCTGGCGAGCGATTCGGCGCTCGCGGCGAGCGCAGCCTGACGACCCGATCGGCCGCCTGACCACCCGCCGACGGGAGACGACCATCGACCCGTTCGTCGACCCGGCGGCGGACGCCGAGCTCCGCGAGACGACCGTCGCCTCGCGGGTGGTCCATCGCGGCCGGACGATGACCTTCCGGATCGACACGATCGAGCGGGCCGACGGCTCGCGCCACCAGCGCGAGATCGTCGGCCACCCCGGTGCCGTCGCGATCGTGGCGGTCGATGGCGACGATCGGGTCCTGCTCGTTCGCCAGTTCCGCACGGCGGCCGCTCGTACCCTGCTCGAGATCCCCGCCGGAACCCTGGACGTGGACCCCGGCTCGGGCACGATCGAGGATCCCGACCTCGCCGCGCCGCGCGAGCTCGAGGAGGAGACCGGCCGGCGAGCCGCGAGCTGGGAGAAGCTCGGGTCGTTCTGGACGGCGCCCGGCTTTGCCACCGAGCTGATGCACCTCTACCTCGCGACGGACCTGCGCGAGGCGGACGCCGGCCGGCTGGGGCCCGATGAGGACGAGGCGCTCGTGCTCGTCCGCGTCCCCGTCGACGAGGCGATCGCCGCGGCCCGTGACGGCCGGATCGAGGACGCCAAGTCGATCGTCGGGCTGCTCCGGCTCGCCGGGCTGCGGGCCCGGGGCGGCTGACACCGCGCGGCGCGCCCGGCTCGGTCGCTGTGCCTAGCGCTCCCCGTTACCGAGCCGGTCGAGCGCGGACCGGTACAGCTCCGAGCGCGGGTTGAGCGCCACGGCCAGGCGCAGATGGGTCCGCGCCTCGCGCGGCCGGCGGAGCTGCTTGAGGCTCTGGCCGAGCGCGAAGTGGGCGTAGTCGGCCGACGGATCGATCTCGAGCAACGCCTCGAACGTCTGGCGCGCCCGGTCGTGCTGACCGCTGTTGTAGAACGCCCGGCCGAGCGCCTCGAGGATCGAGCCCTTGCCGGGCTCGGCCCGCGCCGCGCGCTCGAGGACGATCGCCGCCTGGGCGTTGTGCCCGCGCTTCATCAGCTCGTGGCCGCGCTGGAGGAGGACGTAGGCGCTCTCCCGCTCGGGATCGAGCTCGGGCTGCGGCTCTGGGCCGTGCTTCGCGTCCACCGGCCTGATGGTCGCACGGACCGTCGGGTCGCGCCCTCCCGCGGCCGCACAGGACCACGGCCCAGCCGACGGATGGAACCCTGTTCCGGTCGGCGGCGCCGCCCGTCGCGGGCGAGGCTCAGGCGCCGCTGCGCCAGCTGGCGAAGTCGACCCGGCGCAGGCGCGGGCTCTCGGTCCGGCCGGGGATCCGGCCGCGCTTGGCGATCGGCCGGCCGTCGATCTCCTTGATATCGCCGGTGAAGTCGATCGGGGCGGCGCCGCTGATATAAGACCCGACGGCGTACGAGTCGACCGGGGCGTTGCTCTCGGTGAAGTAGCGGATGCGGTCCGGGTTGAGACCCCCGGAGACGACGATCTTGACGTGGTGGAAGCCCTCGAGGTCCAGCCGCGCCCGGATCTCGGTGACGAGGTCGGCGGTGACCCGGCCGCGCTCCGCCGGCGTGTCGAGGCGGATCCCGTAGAGCCGGTCACCGAGGGCATGGGCGACGCGGAGCGCCTCCTCGGCCTCGTCCTTGAACGTGTCGATGAGGACGATCCGCGGGACGTCGGGGCCGAGATCGCGATCGAACGCGACCGCCGCCTCGACGGTGTCGCCGAAGATGAGGACGAGGGAGTGGGGCATCGTGCCGGTGGGGTTGAGCCCGGCCAGGCGAGCGCCGGCCGGGGTCGACGCCCCGACGCAGCCACCGACGATCGCGGCGTAGTCGAGCACGTCGGTCACGTCCGGATGGACGTGGCGGGCGCCGAACGAGATCACCGGATGCGGCGCCGCGGCCTCCACGCACTCGCGAGCCGCGCTGGCCCAGCCGGTCGACTGGGCGAGCATCCCGAGGATCGCCGTCTCGTACAGCCCGAAGCGACGGTAGCGGGCGCGGATCCGGAGGACGACCTCCTTGGGCGAGAACGTGTCGCCGTCGTCGAGCGCTTCGACCGTCACCTCGGTCGGGTCGGCCTCACCGAGGACGTGGGCCAGCAGGTTCTTCGCCTCGTCGATCCCGCACAGGATCCCCGACTCGCGGCTGAAGACCTCCATCACGACCATCGGATCGAGGCCCTCGCGCTGGAGGATGCTCTCGGCCCGGGCGAAGTAGACGTCGGCCGATTCGCCGGACAGGATCTCGTTCGAGGGACGGGTCCTGAGGATCCCCATCAGCCGGGTTCCTCCGCGGACGGGACGTCGGTCGGCTCGCTCACCGTGGGCTCCAGTGCTCGGTCCGCGCCCGATGGCTCCGGGTCGGGCTGGCTCGGCAGTGTAGCAGCCGGAAGGATGCCCGGACCCCACGCGAGGCCCACTGCCGCGGTCGCCGGCGGGTCATCAGGTGCCGGTCTCGTACCACTCGCGGGGGCGCCGCCGGGATCGGGTGGCGACGAACAGGAGCCCGACTGCGACGACGAGCAGGAGGGCGAGGATCCCGCGCAGCCGCAGGCCGCCGAGGTCCGCGGCGCCCGCCCACATCTCGCGGGCGCCGATCGCGCGGGCCTGGGCGGCGGCCAGGTCACCCTCCCTGAACGCGACCCGCGCCGCGACGAGCTGGGCGAACGGATCCTGGCCGAGCAGCCCGACCCGGACGAGCCACGACGAGGAGGAGGCGGCGCCGGCCGCCTGTGCGGCGACGATCTGATCGACGATTGCCCGCTCGATCCGTGCCTCGGCCGCGGCGGCGTCCGGATCGCCGGTCTCGAACGCGTCGCGCAGGTTGGTCGGCAGGTCGAGCCCGGCGACCGCGGCCGCGACCGCGAGGTCGTCGCGGGCGCGCAGGACGGACTGGGCCTGATTGATCGCGCTCTCGGCGTCGTCGAACCGCCACGCCGCGAGGGCGGCGTCGATCCCCGCCGGCAGCGCCCAGCCGTTCGCCTCGGCCGCCAGCGCGTCGCGCTGGAAGTGGACGCGGCTCCTGGCGTCGAGCAGGGCGGCGTCATCGGGTCGGACCACGTACGTCCGCCACAGGTCCGACGCGTCGACGCCGGTCTGCGACTGGATGAGGTCGAGCAGCCCGCGCCAGTCGATCGGGTCCGCCGTCGAGCGCGTCGCGACGGCGGCGAGGACCGCCTGCAGGCCACCGGGTCCGGTCCGCGCCTCGACCTGGCGTACCAGCTCGGCCGAGGCGGCGTAGCCGTAGGCGTCGGCGGCGGTGTCGACGTCCGCCGAAGGAACCCAGGCATTGAGCGGGAACCCGGACCCGGCGAGGACGCCGCCGCCCGGGGGCGCGCTGGCCAGCTTGAGCTTGGCTGCCGCCGCGATGGCCGCGTGCGACGCGAGGCCCTCGACGATCCAGCGGTCGGCGAACGAACGGCCGTCGAACCAGAGGTGGGCGACCGCGCGCAGGATCGACCCCGCTGGCGTCGTGTAGGCGATCCGGAGGGTCCCGCTCGCCGGGTCGTAGACCCCGGCCTGGCCATCGATCGAGCGGGCCACCGCCTCCTCGACGACCACGGTCGTCGTCCGCGGGTAGGGCAGGCCGATCGCCGTCGCGAGCGCCGGGAGCGCGCGCTTCAACAGGTTCGCGGTCTTCCTGGCCCAGCTCGGGTCGTCCGTCCAGGCACGGATCGCGAGACGCGCCGTCGTCGGTCCGAGCACAACGTCGACGGGGACCTCGCGGTAGGCACCGGGCCGGTCCCCGAGGACGTAGGCCGACAGGGTCGCCGGGTCGGCCAGGGAGCCACTCGTGATCGTCGTCGTGCCGTCGGCCGCCGTCGTCGGCCGGCCGAGCCGGCCCGTCGGGACGGTGACCTTGTACCCGGCCGGGACGGTGATGGCGACGGACGAGCCGGGGACCCCAGGGCTGCCGAACGCCCACACCGGGAAGGCGAGCAGCGACGGGCCGACGCGGACGAGCCGGGCCGGCGAGCCGCCCGGATCGGGCAGCTCGAAGGCGAGGTGGAGCGCCGTCGACCGGCCGCTCGACAGGCGTTTGGCCAGCTGGATCGTGAGCAGCGTGGAGGTCGCCGAGCGCGAGGCGATCCCGACCGCCACCTTGACCCCGTCGTCGGTCGCGCGGAAGCCCGTCGACCCGGGCAGGACGGCCAGGTTCGCCCGGTCGAAGACGAACTGGCTCGTGATCGTCTCGGTCGTCCGGTTCGTCACGGTGAGGTCGACCGTCACGTGGACCCGGTGCCTGTCCGGCTGGACGGCGTAGCTCGTGCGGCCGACGAGGGTCAGGCTCGGCGCGGCGCCGCGTGCGGCCGGCGGAGCGGCCGAGGCGACGGCCAGGACGACGGCCGCCAGCGTCGCGGGGACGAGGAGCCGGCCGGACCGCCGGAACGCCGGCCGAAGGCTCACCCGAGCAGCTCCGGCAGGCGATCGGCGTACCGCTCGAGGAGGGCCTCGTTGCGCGATCGCCGGTCGCCGGAATCGGGGATCCGGCCGCCGATCCACAGCCAGCCGGCCGACTCGATGAGGAGCGCGTCGCAGATCGCGACCGACCGCGCCAGCGCGAGCCCGAGCTCGTCGCGATCGAGGAACCGGAGCGGGATCTCGGTGCTCAGCGTCGGCCGGCCGTCCTCGGCGATCGAGAACTTCACGAACGGGAACTCGTCGTTCCAGCGGAGCAGCGTCCGGTACGCCTTGCGCAGCCCATCGCCGATCGGCGGCGCGAAATGGACCCACGAGATCAGTCCCAGACCCGGGTCGAGGATCAGCGTGACCCGGACGTCGAAGCGGCGCCGGCCGTCGAGGTCGAGGTCCCAGGCCGCGACCCCGTCACGATCGATTCGCTCGGTAGGGGTCAGGCCGAGCTCGGCCAGCCAGGCCTCGACCGTCGTCGGTGGGACCGGCGTGGCCGCTGGGTCGGCGGGGCGGACCGCTGGGCGCACGGCGGCATCCGTTCCGTTCGGCGACATGGCCGGGACAGTCTAAACGACGGCTGGATCGGAGCCCGCGCGGGGCAACCGGAGCGACGGAGCGGGTCGTTCGGCTGCGCGGCGGGCGGGTCAGTCGCGGCCGGAGCGCGTCCCCACGGCCTCCACGGTGCGAGCGACCGTCGCGGTGTCGGCCGCGCGATCGTCCGGCGAGACCGCCATCCGTGACCCAGCGGCCTGCCGGCCGCTGGCCCGGTCCACGGAGCCGCCGGCCGGGATCACCCGGCGCGTGAAGTCGGTCGTCCGGACGCCCTCGGCGACCCGGACGTTGCGGCCGATCCGGGCGCTGCGCGGGATGACCGAGCGCTTGCCGATGACGCAGATCCCGGTGTTGAGGCGGGTCGGCTCGCGGCGGTTCGGCGTGTCGTCGCCGCCGTCCCCGACGATCGCGCCGGGCCCGACCACGACCTCCTTGTCGATGATCGAGCGGTCCACGATCGCCCCGCGTCGGACGATCGTGTCGAACATGAGGATCGAGTCGCGGACGACCGCACCGACCTCCACCCGGACGCCCGGCGAGAGGACCGAGTTGACCACCGTCCCGTCGATGATGCAACCGTGGCTGATGAGGCTCCGGTGGACCTGCGCCGTCTGGCCGATCCGGGCCGGGGCGCGCTCCTCGGACCGCGTGTGGATCACCCACTCCTTGTCGTACAGGTCGAGCTCGGGGTGGTCGTCGAGGAGGGCCATGTTCGCCTCCCAGTACGACTGGATCGTCCCGACGTCCTGCCAGTAGCCGTCGAACCGGTAGCCGAACACCCGCGCCCCGCCGTCGATCATCGCCGGGACGACATGCCCGCCGAAGTCGTTGCGCGACTCGTCGAGCCAGCGCCGGAGCGCCTTCCGCGAGAAGACGTAGACACCCATGCTGGCGAGATCGCTCTTCGGCTGCTTCGGCTTCTCCTGCCAGTCGACGACCCGGTTCGCGTCGTCCATGGCGAGGATCCCCATCCGCGTCGCGTCCGACAGCGGGACGCGCCGGACGGCGATGGTCACGTCGGCGCGGCGGCGCCGGTGGGCGGCCAGGAACGGCGTGTAGTCCATCTTGTAGATGTGGTCCCCGGCCAGGATCAGGACGTCGTCGGAGCCGCCGTGCTCGAGCACGTTGAGGTTCTGGAGGACCGCGTCGGCCGTGCCCCGGTACCACTCCGCCACCCGGCCCCGGGCGATGTACGGCTGGAGCATCTTCACCCCGCCCGTGTTCCGGTCGAGGTCCCACGGCCGGCCCAGGCCGATATGGTCGTTGAGCGAGCGCGGGTTGTACTGGGTGAGGACCACGACGTTCGTGATCCCGGAGTTCACGCAGTTGCTCAGCGTGAAATCGATGATCCGGTACTTGCCACCGAATGGGACGGCAGGCTTGGCCCGCACCGACGACAGGATGGACAGGCGTTCGCCCTCGCCACCGGCCAGGATGACGGCCATCGTCGGTCTCATCGCAGGGTCCTTCGAGCTGCGGTCGCGGGGTGGGATCCCGGTTCGTCGATGCTAGCACGGGCCCGCTGAGCGCTCCGCTCGCGCCCGGGTGAACGTTCGGTCAACGTTCGGCGGGGCGGCCAGCCGGGGGACCGGCGGCGATCACAGGAACAGGCGCGGATTGACCCAGGTGTGGTTGAGCTCGACACCCCAGTGGAGGTGGGGGCCGGTCGTGTGGCCGGTCATCCCGACGTAGGCGATCAGCTGGCCCTTGTGGACGAACTGGCCGGCCCGGACCGGGATGTTCGTCTTCACGTGGCCGTATAGCGTCAGCAGGTTCTGGCTGTGGGCGATGATCACGACCCAGGCGCCGTCCGAGAGCGGCCCGGTGTAGATCACCTTGCCGTCGCCGGCGGCGTGGATCCGGGTACCCATCGGCGCCGCGATGTCGATCCCGATGTGGAAGTGGGCGCAGTTGCCGAGCGGTGGCTCGGCCGGGAACCCGGTGCAGCCGAACTCCTGGGTGACGATCCCGTGGAGCGGCCAGGCGAACGTACCGTTGTACTGCGACGGGACGCCGCCACCGGTGTTCTGCTCGGCCATGAGCCGGTCGATCTTGCGCTGGAGGTTGCGGTTCGCCCGGGCCTCGTTGGCGAGGATCCGCCTCGCCGCGGCGGCGTTGACGGCGAGCTGGTTGAACGCCGTCCGCTGGAGGGCCAGCTGGTGGGCGGTAGCCTGCTCGAGCTTCTTCAGCTTCGCGCGGGCCTTCTTCAGATCGGCCAGGCTCCCGTCGAGGACCTTCTTCTGGGCAGCCGTCGCAGCCTGGAGCTGGCTGGTGTCGAAGCGCGTCTGGGTGACCGTCTGGTCGAGCGCGTAGAGCGTCGCCTGGTCCTTGCCGATCTGGGCGGCGAGGGCCTGGTCCTGGTTGCCGATGTCGATGAGGTAGCCGACGTCGGACAGGGCGTCCGAGAACGAGTCGGCCGACAGGACGGTCTCGAGGACCGACGTCCGCTCGCTGTCATAGGCCGCCCGGACATGCTCGGCGAGGAGGGCCTTGCGCTGGGCGAGCTGGGCCGACTTTGCGTCCTCCTCGGCCTGGATCTCGGCGAGCTGGGCGTCGAGGCCCGCGAGCTGGGAGACCTCGTCGTCATAGACCGCCTTGACCGCCTTCACCTTGACGGTCATCTGGTTGACCTCGACCTTGACGTCGGCCAGGTTGGCGTTGATCCCGTCGAGCTTGGCGCTCGTGGCCGAGATCACCACCCGGAGGTCCGCCTGGAGCCCGTTGAGCTGGGCGACCCGGTCCTTCTGGGCCTTGATCTTGGCGGCGATCGCCTTCTGCCTGGCCAGCGCGTCGGACAGCTCGTCGCCGGTCGCGACCGGCGGCGCGCTCAGGGATCCACCGAGCAGTGGGACGAGCAGGACGACGACCACCGCCAGCCGGACGGCGGTCGTCAGGGTGCGGTGCCGGGTGACGGGCGCGCCGAATTCGGGGACGTTCCGCGCTTGAGGTCGGAAGATCATCGTGGCGACGTCACGCTGCGAGCAAACTCCGTTGCGCGCGTCTGCTTGCGACGCGAGTGGCGGCTACGCCCGCCGGTACGCGCCGTCCCCGGGGCACACCCGGGACGACTCCGGCTCCCGGCATCATACCCCGCCCGGTCCAGCCCGCTCCGTGGCGCTCATCCCGGCCGGAGCACGAGCGCCCAGACGGCGCCCAGGATCAGGAACGGCCCGAACGGGATATAGGTCTTGAGGCTGACCCGGCGGGTCGCGAGGAGGACCACGATCACGATGCCGGCGACGACGATCCCGGCGACCGTGCCGAGGATCGCCCGGTACGCCCCCGACATCAGCCCGACGCTGACGAGCAGCTTGACGTCGCCGAGGCCGAAGGCGCCCGCCCCGAACAGCAGCGACGGCACATAGAGGATCGCCGGGATCACGAGCGCCGCCGCCAGCGCGGCCGGCCAGGCGCCCCCGACGAACGGGTTCTGGCCGCTGATCGCGAAGGCGAACGCGACGACGATCATCGGAAGCGTGATCAGGTCCGGCATGAGCCGCTGGTCGAGGTCCGTGGCGAGCAGGAGGACGAGCGCCACGACGTAGGCGACGAAGACGGCCACGACGAGCGGCGGGACGTCGCTCGAGACGGCGCCGACCGCGCTGGGGACGAGACCCAGTCCGACGGCCCCGAAGACGGCGACGACGGCGGTACGCCAGCCGACCCGGCGACCGGGGAAGAAGCCCTCCTCCTCGTCGTGCTCGGGCCAGCGGGCGGCGATCCGATCGGCGACGACGCCCCAGACCGCGCCGCCGATCGCCAGGGCGACGATCGCGATTGCGGCCCAGTCGGGAACGGAGAGCAGCGTCACCGCGCGCCGGTCACCGGGTCGTCGTCACCGCGCCCCCGCGAGGGCGAGCTCGACGAGCGTCGCGTGCGTGACGCCGTTGGCGCCCCGGGCAGCGAACGGCAGGGGCTTCCGGAAGTAGCCGGTGCCGCCGATGTCGAGATGGACCCACGGCCGGGTCACGAACTCGCGGATGAACAGCCCGCTCTTGACGAGCGACCCCTCGGCCGAGCCGGCGTTCTGGAGATCGCCGTACCAGCTGTCCATGTCGGGCACGTAGTCGTCGATCAGCGGGATCTGCCAGTACCGCTCGCCCGCCCGGCGGCCGGCGGCGACGACCTCGTCGAACCAGGACTGGGGCGTCCCGAACGCGCCGGTGACGAGATGGCCGAGCGCGCGCGAGACGGCGCCGGTCAGTGTCGCCACGTCGACGAGGTGCGTCGCCCCGAGCTGCTCGGCGTAGGTCAGCGCGTCGCCGAGGATCAGCCGGCCCTCGGCGTCGGTGTTGGTGATGTCGACCATCTTCCCGTTGAGCGCCCGGACGACGTCGCCCGGTCGGGTCGAGTGCGGGCCGGGCATGTTCTCGACTGCCGGGGCGACCGACAGGAGGGGCGTTCCCGGCGCGAGCCGGGCGACCGTCTCGATCGCGGCGATCACGGTCGCGGCGCCGGTCTTGTCCATCTTCATCTCTTCCATCCGGTCGGCTGGCTTGATCGAGATGCCGCCCGAGTCGAAGCAGACGCCCTTGCCGACGATCGCCAGGTGCCGGCCGAGCGCATCCTTCTGGCCCGCGTCGCCGGAGCGGAGGACGATCATCCGGGGCGGGTTGTCGCTGCCGCGCCCGACGGCGAGGAACATGCCCATCCCGAGCTTGGCGGCCTTGTCGGGCGAGATCACGTCGATCGACAGGCCGTTGCGCTTCGCGATGGCGGTCGCCTCGTCGGCGAGGACCTCCGGGCTGACGTCGTTCGAGGCGCGGTTGGCCAGCGTCCGGGCGGTGTTCGCGCCCTCGCCGATGATCCGCCCCCGCTCGGCCGCCGCGGCGAGCGCGGCCGCGTCCCCGCCCGGGGCGACCACCACGAGCTCGTCGAGCACCGGCGGGGCCGCTTCGACCGCCGTCAGGTAGATCCCCTTCGGCTCGTAGTGGCCCTCGACGATCCCACGGACGAGCAGCTCGACGACGGCCGCCGTACCGCCGTCGACGCGGGCGGCGAGATCGCCGACCCAGACCGCCAGGGTCGACACCGCGCGGCCGCCGAGGCGCCGCTCGATCGTGGCGCCGAGACGGTGGACCGCCTCCCGGTCGATCGTGTCGGCATCGCCCGCCGCGACCAGGACGAGGCGCCGGACCGGCAGCTCGCCCGCCGCGCCGAGCGTGGCCCCATACCGCTTGTCCGAGACCTCGCCGAACTGGTCGAGGGCGGCGATCTCGCCGCCACTCCGCCGATCGAGCTCCGCGAGCGGGCCATCGAGCGCAAGCTTGCCGATGTACGGGATCGCCAGGACGTCGGCGGCGACATCCCAGGGCTGGTCGGTCGAGATCCGCAGCTGCACGGGCGTGGGTCCTCCGCGAAGGGCGTGGTGGATCGTGGCGAGGCCGAGGTGAGGAGGCCAGTGTAGCGGCGCTATCCCCCGCCGAGCGCATCTGCGGCGGCGGACAGCCGGCCGCGAACCTCCTCGATTCCGATGACCGCCTGATTCATGCCGCCGCGCGCCACGTCCGCCATGATCACGATCAGGCTCCGGCTGTCGGGTGGCAGCGCGGCCTGGGCCGCCCGGTACTCGGCGAAGGCGGCCTCGACCGCGGCCCGGTTCGCCTTGGTCACCTTCCCGTTCGACTTGACGAGCAGCGTCCAGATCTTGCGGACCGCGCCGTCGAAGGCCGCGTTGCGGTCGATCCACGACGACAGGATCGACACGTCGGTCGTGTTCGCCAGCTTGTCGCGCAGCTGGCGGGTCGTGGCCAGCGCCGCATCCGCCTTGTCGAGCGTCGCCAGGGCCTGCTTGTAGTGGAAGGCCCGGCCGAGCTTGGCCGCCGCCCCGGCCTCGGCATCGTGCTCGGCGAGGCTCTTCGTCAGGTCCATCGCCGCCAGGCTGCTCTTCGTCAGGGCGTTCCACGACGTCGCCAGGCCGTCGGTCGCGGACAACGACAGGACGAGGTCGTCGTAGCGCTGGCGGACCGCGGCACCGATCCGCGTCGCGTCGTCGGGGCCGATGCCGGGGATGGCCGCCAGCCGCGTCCGCAGCGTGTCGGTCGCCTCGGCGATGAGGTCGAGCTGCGTCTTGCCGTCGGCGAGGGCCGAGCTGATCCCGGCCGAATCGCGGTCGATGAGCGAGGTCAGCGCACGCCGTCCGATCGCCCCGAGGGCATCGACGTCGTCCGAGAGAGCGGCCAGGTCGCCGGCCGCCTTGGCGAGCGCCGGGTCGAGCTGGCGGTCGGTCGTCCAGGTCAGCTCGGGTCGCTTGCCGGCGAGCGGCGGCTGGTTCGTGGCGCTGACGATCCCGGCGCCACCGAGCGCGAACACCGCGGCGAGCGCCAGCCAGCCGAGCGCGCCGAGCGCACGGCGCGAGTCGAGGTGGGCGGTCGGCTCGCCGGCCGGCGGGGCAGGCGCGATGGTTCCCTGGCTGGCGGGCTGGTCGGGACGAGGGATCATGGGCTCCCCTGACGACGGCCGGGCCGGCCGTGCGCGGCGACGATAGCCCAGCCCGGCGCCGCTGTCGCCCGGACCGGTGCGCGCCGGCCCCGCCTGATCGGTGGCTCCACGGCAGGCTAGCATCGCGACCATGAGCGCCGATCGGTCGTTGCCGGAGATCGGAGCCGGACCCCTGCGCCGGCTGGTCGGGGCGATGCCCAAGGCCGAGCTCCATCTCCACCTCGACGGCTCGGTCCGGGTCGATACCGCGCTCGAGCTCGCCCGGACGCGCGGGGTGGACGCCCCGACGACCTTTGGCGGGATGTACGACGCGCTCGTGGCACCCGAACGGACGGCTTCGCAGGCGGAGCTGCTCGAGCGGTTCGCCCTGCCGATCGCGCTGCTCCAGGATGCCGAGGCGCTGGAGCGCGTGACCGGCGAGCTCGTCGAGGCGAAGGCGGCCGACCGGGTGCGCTACGTCGAGATCCGCTGGGGTCCGGCGCTCCACACCCACCGCGGACTGCCGCTCGCCGAGGGCATCGCCGCGGTCTGCCGTGGCGCGGCCGAGGCCGCCGAGCGGACGGGGGTCGTGGTCCGGCTCATCTGCACGGCGCTTCGATCGCACGATCCGGCACTCAACGTCGAGCTGGCCGAGACCGCCGCCCGGTTCCGGGTGGCGGGCCTCGTCGGCTGGGATCTCGCCGGCCCGGAGGCCGACCATCCCGACCCGGTCGTCTTCGCCCGGGCGTTCGTCGCGGCGCGCGCCGGCGGCTTGCGGATCACCCTCCATGCCGGCGAGTGGGGCGGCGCGGCCCAGGTGCGCCGGGCGCTGGCGCTGGACCCCGAGCGGATCGCGCACGGGCCCGGCGCGATCGACGATCCCGGGCTCGTGGCCGAGCTGATCGAGCGGGGCGTCACCCTGGACCTCTGTCCGACGAGCAACGTCCAGGCCGGAATCGTGCCGTCGCTGGCCGACCATCCCCTCGCCCGCCTCGCGCGCGCGGGCGTGCCCGTCTCACTGTCGACCGACGGCCTCACCACGTCGGACGTCAGCCTGTCCGAGGAGTACGACCGGTCGTGCCAGCAGATCGGGCTGACCCTCCCCGAGCTCTGGACGATCGTCCGGCGGGCGCTCGATGTCGCCTTCGCCGACGAGGCGACACTGATTCGGCTGCGGACGGAGTTCGATCGCTGGGCGGCCGGCATCCCGGAGCTGGCCGCGGCGAGTGGGCCTGGGGCTCGGCCCGCGGGTCCGCGCTGATCCCCGGATCCGCCTGGCACCTAGCCGCCGGACGCGGCCAGCCGATCCAGCACGGCCGCCAGCTCGGCGGCGTCGTGGGCGACCGCCTCGGGTCGCTCGGCCGGCGGCAGGGCCGCGAGGTGGGCCTCCGTGGAGACGCCGGTCAGCATGAGGACGCAGCGGGCGCCGACGGCCCGTGCGGCGGCCAGGTCGGTGCCGATCCCGTCGCCGATCATCACCGCGCCACGCGGATCGCCGCCTGCCGCCCGCGCCGCCTCGAGGAGGAGCAGCGGCTCGGGCTTGCCGATTGCGATCGGGACGACGCCGGCGGCCACCTCGATTGCGGCGACCATCGACCCGGCGCCAGGCCGGAGACCGCGCTCGTTCGGGTAGATCGGGTCGCGGTTGGTCGCCACGAACCGGGCTCCGGCGCGGACCGCGTCGGCGGCCACGGCGAGCCGCTCGTACGTGAAGCCCGGGTCGAGGCCGACCACTACCGCGTCCGGCCGGCCGGCGGCCTCGAAGCCGTCGACCCCGGTCGCCTCGGCCACGGTGGCGGCGTCGGCCGCGGTCACCACCGCGAACCCGCAGTCGGCGAGCTCGCGGATCAGCCCCGCCCCACCTACCGCGAGCATCCGGCGCGGCAGTGGCTTCTGCTCGGTGAGCCAGAGCGCGGTCGCCCGCGGCGAGCTGACGACCCGGTCGAGCGTCACCGGCGCGCCCATCGCGGCCAGGCGGTCGACGTAGTCGGCCCGATAGAAGAGCGAGTTGTTCGTGACGTAGACGACGTCGTCGCCGCGGGCGACACGGGCGGCGAGCACGGCCGCAACACCCGGCACGGGCTCGGCGCCGCGGTACACGACGCCGTCGAGGTCGACGAGGAGGAGCATCGGCGCATCGTAGCGACATCGACGCGAAGACGGCCGGGGCCGCCGAAGCGGCGCGGCCCTGTCACGATGACGGCGTGACCGGACCTCCACCCGCGAACCGCGACCCGCTCGCCGGGACCGCCCGGCTGATCGTCGACGGCACGAACCTCCTCCACGCGCTCGGCCGGGGGCCCGGCAGGCCGGCGCCCGCCGCCACGCTGATCGGCCGGCTCCGGGCCGCGATCCCCGGTTCCGTCCGGATCGAGCTCATCCTCGACGGGCCGCCCGAGCCGGGGCTCCGCGGCACGCGGATCGCGGCCGGGCTGACCGTCCGCCACAGCGGCCGGACGACGGCCGACGCGCTCATCGACCGCCTGGTCGCGGACGCGGTCGGCAGCGGCGGGACGACCGAGGCGGCGCGGGCGGCCGGAGCGGAGATCCTCGTGGTGACCGACGACATCGAGCTCGGCCGATGGGTCCGCCGGCGCGGCGGCCGGACCGCGGGCGCGGGCTGGCTCGTGCGGCGGCTCGAGCGGCCGGCGGTCGGCGGCGCGTCGATCGGGGCACGCCGGCGCCCGATGGCGCCGGATCGGGGCGGCGGCGCTCCCGGTGACGACGGCACCGACGGTGACGCGGAGCGGCGCGGCTGGCGGCCGGGACGCGGGGCGACGAAGAAGACTGGCAACCCGCGCCGCGGGCGCCCTCGCTGACCGGCGCGCGGTCGGCCGCCCGGGCGCGGGGGCGCGCCCGCCCGCGCCGCGGACGCCTGCATCCCGCGCGACCCCCGGTCGCGGGCGACGCCGCTAGAATGCCGCCGTGGGCATCATCGACCAGCTGAATCAGATCTGGAACCAGATCCTGAACTTCCTGGGCCAGATCGTCATTCCGGACTGGGGCGCGCTGATCGGCCTCCTCCCGCTGCTCCTGGTGATCGGGGTGCTGGGGCCGCTGCTCAGCCTGTTGGCCCTCGTCTGGGTGGTCTATCTGGTGCGCAAGCCACGGGCCAGGCTGGCGATCGTCGAAGGCCCCTACGCCGCACCGCTCGACGAGGCCGGGCAGCCGGTCTACCCGAGCGGCGAGCCGTACTGCGCCCGCGACGGACTGGTCTACCCGGCCGACGAGACGATCTGCTCGCGCTGCGGGGACGAGCTCGTGGTGACCTGCCCGAAGTGCGGCATCGGCCGCCAGGCGCGGATCCGGACCTGCGCGAACTGCGGGCTCGTCCTCCAGATCGACCAGCGGGCCGACGTCCGCGCGGTCGTCCCGGCCGGGCCACCGCCCGGCGGCGCGGCGGCCGCCTGATGGCCTCCGCGGGCGAGCTCGCGTTCACCATCGGGGTGATCTTCGTGGCACTCGCGTTCGCCGCGCACGTGGGTCATGCCGTGATGCTCGCGAACGGGCGCCGCGCGCTACCCCGCTTCGTGGTCGCTCCCGAGCCCGCGTTCGCCGGCGTCGTGAGCGGGTCGTTCGCCGAGCGAACCGTCAGCGGCGGCGGGCGGATCGGCGGCCCGGACGCCCAGCCGGCGAGCCCGCTGTCACGCGGCGCGCACATCCTCGGCCTGATCGCGGTGGCGCTGCTCGGGCTGGCCCTCGTGGCGCGGGCGATCTCCGTCGGCCGCGGACCGTGGGGCAACATGTTCGAGTTCACGGTCGCCTTCGGGTTCACGATCCTCGCCGGCTACCTGATCCTCGAGCGGCGCTACCCGATCCGGTCACTCGGGTTCATCCCCTTCGGGGTGGCCCTCGCGCTCCTCCTCTATGCCAGCAGCCTGCCGAGCGAGATCAAGCCGCTCGTGCCGGCGCTCCAGAACGCGCCGCTGCTGACGATCCACGTCGGGATGGCCACGATCGCGTACGGGATCTTCGCCACGAGCTTCGCCGCCGGCGTCGGCTACCTCATCCAGGGGACGGGCGACCGGTTCGCCTGGCTGCCGTCGCACAAGGTCCTCGACGAGGTCGCCTACCGGGCGGTCATCGTCGGCTTCCCGATCTTCGCGACGATGATCATCCTCGGCTCGTGGTGGGCCTCGATCGCCTGGTCGCGCTACTGGGGCTGGGACCCGAAGGAGACAGCGGCGCTGGCAACCTGGCTCGTCTACGCGGTCTACCTCCACGCGCGGAACCAGAAGGCCTGGGCCGGGCGGCCGGCCGCGCTCCTCCTCGTCGTCGGGTTCGGGATGGTCCTGGTGACGTACTCCGGCAGCCTCTGGTTCAACGGCCTGCACGCCTACTCCGGCCTGTGATCGGCCCGTAGACCGCTCCTGAGCACCCGGCGCAGCAGCGCCGCCCGGCCGACCGTCGTCGGTTCGGGGAGGCGAGCCGCCGCGAGGCGAGCGAGCGGCGGACGGGGCGATCGGGCGTCCGGTCCCAGGACGAACGGGCCGCAACGGGCGGTCGCCCCGAGTGCCACACTCACCCGAACAACGAGCAGGAGAACGCGTGGCCCGACCCATCGAAGGAGCCCACGGACCGACCTCTCGGCAGCGCCCGGGCGCCTGGCGGACGGTCGTCCGGCCCCGGCTCGGAGCGCTCTACCGGCGGACCCGCGACCTCGCGCTCCGCCCGGTCTACGCGTTCTACGTGACCCGCCTCGAGGCTGCGGTGATGGCCCACCCGCGGCCGGCCCACGTCGCGGTGATCATGGACGGCAACCGCCGCTGGGCCACCGCCGAGGGGCTCGACGACCCGGGCGCCGGGCATCGTGCCGGGGCCGAAAAGGCGCTCGAGCTGATCGACTGGTGCGCCGAGCTCGGGATCCGCGAGGTCACCCTGTGGGCGCTGTCGCTCGAGAACCTGTCACGGCCCGAGGAGGAGGTCGGCCAGATCACCGAGGTCGCCGGCGACGCGATCTCCGCCCTCGCCGACGGCCGGCGCAAGACCCGGCTGCCGATCCGCCTCCGGGTCATCGGCCGGCGCGACCTGCTACCGGAGGGGCTCGCCGCGGTCGTCGAGCGATCGGCCGCGATGTCCCACGAGGACGGTGCGATGTCGGTCACGATCGCGCTCGCATACTCCGGCCGCGACGAGCTGCTCGAGGCGTTCCGGGCGACGGTCCGCGACGCCGTCGACGCCGGGACCCCGCCCGCCGCCCTCGCCGACTCGCTGACCGCCGAGGCCCTGGCCGCGCACCTCTACACCCAGGGCTCGAGCGATCCCGACCTCATCATCCGCACCTCGGGCGAGGTCCGAATGTCGGGTTTCCTCCCGTGGCAGAGTGTCTACGCCGAGTACCACTTCGCCGAGGCCTACTGGCCGGCGTTCCGCGAGATCGACTTCCTCCGCGCGATCCGAACCTACCAGCAGCGCGCCCGCCGCTTCGGCCGCTAGCCGGCGCCCGGCCTCTCGACGCCCTGGCGCCACCTGATCGCAAGGGTCTCGAATCCAGACGGGCCGTCGCTACACTGGGCGCCTCGGGGATCCGCACGAGGTGGTCGGATGGGGACCACGGACGGCGACCAGGCACAGCCCGACGCGACGAACGCAGCCGCAGCCGACCCGGCCGAGCGGCCGACCGAGGTCGTGCCGAAGGACGTCCTGCCGGCCGGCCCTGCGCCCGACCAGTCTGCCGACTTCCGGACGTTCCTCATCGCCGACATCCGGGGCTACACGAGCTACACCGACGAGCGCGGCGACGAGGCGGCTGCCGCCCTGGCCAATCGCTTCGCCGGGCTCGTCCGCGAGGCCGTCACCGCCCGCGAAGGGACGCTCGTCGAGCTCCGCGGCGACGAGGCGCTGACGGTCTTCCGCTCGGCGCGCCAGGCCCTCCGGGCGGCTGTCGAGCTGCAGGGCCGGATCGCCGACGCGCAGCTGCCGCGCGGGATCGGGATCGGACTCGACGCCGGCGAGGCCGTGCCGGTCGAGGGCGGCTACCGAGGGACCGCCCTGAACGTCGCGGCGCGCCTGTGCGCCCAGGCGGCGGCCGGCGAGATCCTCGCCACCGAGACGGTGATCCACCTCGCTGCCCGGATCGAGGGCATACGCTACCGCGAGCCGAAGGCGATCCGGCTGAAGGGCTTCGAGAGCCCCGTCCGGGTCGTCGGCGTCCAGGCCGAGATGGTCCCGGGCGGGTCGCCGGCCGTCGCCTCGGGCCGGAAGTCGCCGGTCCCGACGTCGGGAAGCCGGCCGGCGATCGCCGCCCTCGTGGCCGTCGCCGTCCTCGTCGTCGGCGGTGCGCTCGTCTTCGCCCAGGGCCTCGGCGGGCGCGGCTCGGCGGCGCAGTCGTCGCCCGCCGGAGCGGCGCCGAGCCCCGGCGCCTCGTCGGCCCTCGCCGGGAGCCCGGCCGGGGCGAGCCCGGGCCCGAACGCGTCGGGCGCGGTGACGGGTCCCGGCGCCTCGCCCGCGGTCTCACCGGGATCCTCCCCCGCCCTGCCGGCGGCGGATGTCCCGATGTACAAGGGCGCGCTCGGCCGGACGAACCAGATGCCCGGGCCCGCGCTCGGGGCGACACCCGCGATCCGCTGGACGTTCCCGATCGGCGCCGAGCCGGGTGCGGCACCCGCCGTGGCCGGCAACCTCGTCTTCGCGGGCGGCTCCGACGGGACGCTCCATGTCATCGACCTGGCCACCGGCCAGGAAGCCTGGAGCTTCGCGGCGGGCGGGCCGATCGCGTCGACCCCGTCGGTCGTGAACGGGTCGGTCTACGTCGCGAGCGAGGACGGCGTCCTCCACGCCGTCGACCTGGCCAGCCACGCCGAGCGCTGGCACGTGGCGGGGATCTCGAAGGGCAGCGTGCCGACGGTCGACGGCGACACCGCCTACGTGGGCCTGACTACCGGCCGCTTCGCCGCTCTGTCCGTCGCCGACGGGCGAGAGGCGTGGCACGTGGACGTGGACGGCAGCGCCAGTCGGGCCGCGATCGCCGACGGCACCGCCTATGTCGTCGGTGACGGCAGCGATCGGCTCTACGCGATCGACCTCGCGGACCACACCATCGCCTGGAGCGTGGCCACGGGCGCCGCCCGGTCGATCACCCCGGCCGTCGACGGAGGCAGCGTCTACATGGCGGTCGTGGAAGTGTCCGGCAAGGACAGCCGGGTCCTCGCCCTCGACGCCGCGACCGGTCAGGAACGCTGGGCGTTCCGGGCGCCGGATCGCCAGAGCCTGGTGTCACTGGCCGTGGGCGCCGACCAGGTCCTGACGACGTCGGACGGTCCGAGCGGCACGTCCGACGTCTGGGCGATCGATCGGACGACCGGCAAGCTGCGCTGGACGGCCAGCGTCCCGGCCTCGATCGGGATCCATCCGACGCTCGTCGGCGACGAGGTCGACATGATGACCACGAGCGGAACAGTCGTCGCCCTGACAGCGGCGACCGGCCAGCAGCTCTGGCGCTTCGACGGTCCCGGTCGTGCGATCGGCAGTCCGGTGCTGACCGGCGGGCTGCTGATCCAGGCGACGACCACGGGCGGGATCGAGGCCCTCGCCGCCGGTTCGGGCCAACCGGCGGCGGTGCCCGGCTCAGCGCTCGAGTGGGTCGCCGACCTGGTCACGGGCGACTCCGCGCCGACCTTGTTCCTGAACGTCATGGTCGACGCCAAGGGCAATGTCTACGGCGCCGACCGGTTCGGGAATCGGGTCGTCATCTGGGACCGGGCCGGCCACCCAATCGTCTGGGGACACCATGGCTCGAAGCCGGGCGAGTTCGACTTCGGGGAGGTGACCCTGGGCGACCAGAGCCAGAGCGTGGCAGTGGCCCCCGACGGACGGATCGCCGTCGGTGACGGCGGGAACCACCGGGTCCAGATCTTCGACGCGAAGCGGCACTTCATCCGGGCGATCGGGAAGTTCGGGACCGACCTCAAGCCGGGCCAGATGGTCAACCCGTGCTGCGTGGCCTTCGGCCCGGACGGGCGGCTCTACGTCGCCGACCCCGGCCGCGGCGACATCCAGGTCTTCGACAAGAAGGGCAGGTTCATCCGGATCATCGGCAGCCAGGGCAGCGGCAACGGCCAGTTCGACCGGCTCGGCGTGCCCTTCGTCGACCCGGCGACGGGCAACCTCTGGGTCCCCGACTTCTCGAACCACCGGGTCGAGGTCATGACCGCGAACGGTGCGTTCGTGACGGCGTTCGGCGACGACCCCGGCGAGCAGACGTTCAACGAGGTCAACGGCGTCGTCCTCGACGGGGCCGGACGGATGTGGGTCGTCGACACCGACGACTACCTGTACGTCCTCGACCCGTCCGGCCGCCGGATCGCCCAGTTCGGACCCGACTACCCCGGCCACGGGACCATCCAGCCGGCGTTCCTGTGGCTGACCGCCGACGGCCGGCTGTACATGCCCGACTCGAACCACGACCGGATCTCCGTCCTCCAGGTGCGCGCCCCGCTCTGGCCACCGCCCGGCAACTAAGCGAACGTCCGCACCCGGGCGGGCGTAGTCACTGGCCGAAACCGTACGGCTGTTCTAAATTGGCACCCGCGCCGGGCTCGGCACGATCGTCCACATCGTCTTGTCCGAACGCCGCCTGGGCACGTTCGGACCCGCCGGATCCACACCGTTTCCACGTTCCGTGGCCCCTTCTCCACCCCCGGATCGAGCTTGTGCACACGAGGGCGTCGATCGTCCACAGCCACAGGATGTAGCGGTTGCTGTCGCAACCCGACCACTACATGTTGTGTTTTCGCCTTGACGCGGCCATCCGAGAGCGGTACAGTGAGCGGGTTCCTCGACGACACGCGTCGGGGCCGGACCGGTCGGTCGGATCGCCAGCTTCGCGACCCGGCGGGACCACCAGGAGACCGCCGGATACGGCTCATCAACGGAGGCCAGGTCGCAGCTACATCGCTTGACCCGCCTCATCGCCGCCCCGCCCATCGATCTCGCCGCCCGGGACGGCGGGTGAGAGCCCATCGCACGCGCTTCCGGAGGAGTGACAACTGATGGCCCGAGCCGCAGAGCAGGGAGAGCCCGGAGTCAAGGTCCTGGCCCAGTCCGGGACCGCCGCGACGGCAGACCAGCCGAAGAAGTCCCGCCATACGAGCGGCCGGCACTACGGCCCGTACGGCGTCAGCTTCAACGGCCAGAACCCCGACGGCAGCCCCGCGCCGGGGCTGACCTTCGAGCGACGCTGGACCCGGCCGGGCGTCCACCCATACGACGAGATCCGCTGGGAGACCCGGACCGCCAGCATCGGCAACGAATCCGGCAAGCTCGTCTTCGAGCAGAAGGACGTCGAAGTCCCCGAGTTCTGGAGCCAGCTCGCGACCAACGTCGTCGTCAGCAAGTACTTCCGCGGCCACCTCGGGACGCCGGAGCGCGAGACGAGCGTCCGCCAGCTCATCGACCGGGTCGTCACCACGATCGCCGCGTGGGCCGAGACGCAGCACTACTTCGCGACCGACGAGGACCTCCGGGCGTTCCAGGCCGAGCTGACCCACCTGCTCGTCCACCAGAAGATGGCGTTCAATTCGCCGGTCTGGTTCAACGTCGGGATCGAGGCCAAGCCGCAGTGCTCGGCCTGCTTCATCAACTCGGTCCAGGACTCGATGTCGAGCATCATGGACCTGGCCAAGACCGAGGCGATGCTGTTCAAGTTCGGCTCGGGCGCCGGGAGCAACCTGTCACCTATCCGGTCGAGCCGGGAGAAGATGTCGGGCGGCGGCACGGCCAGTGGCCCGGTCAGCTTCATGAAGGGCTACGACGCGTTCGCCGGCGTGGTCAAGTCGGGCGGCAAGACCCGCCGCGCCGCGAAGATGGTCATCCTCGACGCCGACCATCCCGACATCCTCGACTTCATCGACTCGAAGATGCTCGAGGAGAAGAAGGCCTGGGCGCTGATCGAGCAGGGCTACGACCCGAGCTTCACCGGCGAGGCCTACGGCTCGGTCTTCTTCCAGAACGCCAACCACTCGGTCCGCGTGACCGACGCGTTCATGCAGGCGGTTGTCGACGGCACGGACTGGACGACCCACGCGGTCGTCGACGGCAAGCCGATGGGCACCTACAAGGCGGCCGACATCTTCCGCCGCATGGCCGACGCCGCCCACCTGTGCGGCGACCCGGGCATCCAGTACGACTCGACGATCAACGACTGGCACACGAGCGCCAGCACCGACCGGATCTACGCCAGCAACCCGTGCTCCGAGTACATGTTCCTCAACGACACGGCCTGCTTCGCGCCGGAGACCCGGATCAGCACGCCCGACGGGCTGCGCACCGTCGAGGAGCTCTACCGTGCCCAGGAGCGGGGCGAGACCGTGCTCGTCACCAGCGACCTGCTGTCCGAGACCGACCATCGCCGGATGGCCGCCCACCGGGCCGCGGTCGTGACCCTGGTCGGCGAGCGCAATGTCTTCCGGATGACCCTCCGCGACGGGCGCCGGATCCGGACCACCGGCGACCATCGGTTCCTGACCGACGAGGGCGTCTGGAAGCGAGTCGACGAGCTGACCCCGCAGGTCGACCGGATCGAGGTCCGCGAGTCGGGCGACACCGTCCGCTTCGACTCGCCCATCGAGGACGTCCGCCGCTGGCAGGTCCTCGGCTGGATGAGCGCCGACGGCGTCTTCAACGGCGACGTCGCCGCGCTCGCCTTCGGACCGACCGAGCTGGCCACCGCCGAGACGATGACCGAGGAGCTCAACCTCCTGCTGGCCGAGGCGCGCGAGCGAGAGGAGCTGGTCGCCGGCGTCGAGCGCGGGCTGCTCGGCGCGGCCGGCGCGAGCGGTGCCGAGGACGGCACGGCGACCACCGCGGTGTCGACCGATCCGCGGGCCGGTGTGTCGATCCAGTCCGGCGGGACGATCCGCGTCGCCGCCGACTCGGCCGCCCTCGTGCGGATGCTCCAGGATCGCTACGGGCTGCGCGTCGCGGCATCCGTGGCCGGTGCCCGGCGCGACGTTCCATCCGAGATCCACCACATGGCCGACGACCTGAAGGTCGCCTACCTCCAGGGCCTCTACTCGGCCGATGGGACCATCCGGACCGCGGGGGGCGCGAGCGGTCCGGAGGTCACCCTCGCCTCGACGGCGCCGGAGCTTGTCGGGTCGATCCAGCTCCTCCTGTCGGACCTCGGGATCGCCAGCCGGATCGGCGCGACCGACGCGCACGGCCCGTCCGACACGGAGCTCCACCTCCACGTCTATGGCGAGTCCGCCCGTCGCTTCCTCGGCCTCATCGGGGCGCCGCTGTCGCCCGACAAGCAGTCCCGCGCCGACGCGATCCTCGCCCATCCGTACGCCCGCGGGCTCGGCAACCCGCGCGCGACGACGATCGAGTCGATCGTCCCCGACGGCGTCGAGACGGTCTACGACGTGACCGAGCCGGTCACCCACTCGCTCATCGCTGAGGGGCTGATCGCCCACAACTGCAACCTGGCCAGCCTCAACCTGATGAAGTTCGTCCGCGAGGACGGCGAGTTCGATGTCGACGCCTACCGCTACGCGGCCAAGCTGACGATCACCGCTCAGGAGATCCTCGTCGACAACGCGTCCTACCCGACACCGAGGATCGAGGAGAACAGCCACCGCTTCCGGCCGCTCGGGCTCGGCTACGCCAACCTCGGCGCCCTGCTCATGAGCCGTGGCCTGGCCTACGACTCGAAGGAGGGTCGCGACTACGCCGCCGCGCTGACTGCGATCATGCACGGCGAGGCGTACCGCCAGAGCGCGGTCATCGCGCGCGACCACGGCGGCCCGTTCAGCGAGTACAAGAAGAACGAGAAGCCCTTCCTGCGGGTCATCGGCAAGCACCGTGACGCCGCCTACGCGATCCCGAAGGACGGTGTCCCGGCCGACCTGCTCGAGGCGTCTCGTCTCGTCTATGACGAGGCCCTCGAGCTGGGCCGGGAGCACGGCTACCGAAACGCCCAGGTCACCGTCCTCGCGCCGACCGGCACGATCGCCTTCATGATGGATTGCGATACCACCGGGATCGAGCCCGACATCGCCCTGATCAAGTACAAGAAGCTCGTCGGCGAGGGCTTCCTGAAGATCGTCAACCAGACTGTCCCGGCCGCGCTCAAGAAGCTCGGCTACGGCGCCGAGCAGGTCGACGAGATCATCGCCTACGTCAACGAGCGCGAGACGATCGAGGGCGCCCCGGGGCTCAAGCCCGAGCACCTGCCCGTGTTCGACTGCGCGTTCAAGCCGGTCAACGGCGAGCGCTCGATCCACTACATGGGCCACGTCCGGATGATGGCCGCGGTCCAGCCGTTCCTGTCCGGCGCGATCAGCAAGACCGTCAACATGCCCGAGGCCGCCACGTCCGAGGAGATCGAGCAGGTCTACCTCGAGGGCTGGAAGCTCGGCCTCAAGGCGATCGCCATCTACCGCGACGGCTCCAAGCGGAGTCAGCCGCTCAGCACGGGCAAGAAGACCTCCGACGAGGGGGCCGACGCCGGCGCGGTCGCCGAGCTACGGGCACAGCTGGCGGCCGCGCAGGCGGAGGCGAAGAAGCCGCACCGCCATCGCCTCCCGGCGGAGCGGACGGCGCTCACCCACAAGTTCGACGTCGCCGGCCACGAGGGCTACATCACCGTCGGGCTGTACCCCGACGGCCAGCCCGGCGAGATCTTCCTGAAGATGGCCAAGGAAGGCTCGACCGTATCGGGCCTGATGGACACCTTCGCGACCTCGGTCAGCCTCGCGCTCCAGTACGGTGTGCCGCTGCGTGACCTGGTCAACAAGTTCGCCCACGTCCGGTTCGAGCCGTCGGGCTTCACCGGCAACCAGGAGATCCCGATCGCCAAGTCGATCGTCGACTACATCTTCCGCTGGCTCGGCAGCCGGTTCCTGCCGGCCGACGAGCGGGCGCAGATCGGGCTCATCGACCGCGGCGCGGTCGTCGACTCTCCGTCACCAATCTCCTTCGGTGGCGGCTTCGGCGAGGGATCCTCCCCCTCGCCGACCGCCCCGGCTCCCGAGGAAGGGCTCTCTTCGATCGACGAGGCGGTCGATCCGCCGACTGACCGACCGAGCGCAACCGCCGTCGCCGCGGAGCCGGCCCCGTCGGTGTCCGCCCCCACATCCAAGGCCGACCTCCCGGTCGTCACGAACAGCACCTCCAACGGGCATGCGAATGGCAATGGCAAGGCCAACGGGAACGGCAACGGCCACGCGCTGAGCGCGATCGCCGCCTCGCTCGGGACGACGAAGGTCGCCTTCACCGTCCAGGAGGACGCCCCCAGCTGCGCCGAATGCGGCTCGATCATGGTCCGCAACGGCAGCTGCTACAAGTGCCTCAACTGCGGCAGCACGAGCGGCTGCAGCTGAGGTCGACCCAACCCGCGGAGCGAAGGCCGGGCGACATGCCCGGCCTTCTTCATGGAGCGCCGCGGAAGACGGATACCATGAGTCGATGCCCGCCCTGAGCGATCGAATCCGCGTCTTCATCGAGACGGGCCCGCTCGGCCACGTGGTCACCCTGAACGAGCGCGGCGACCCGGACGTCTCGATGGCCTGGATCGGCGTCGAGGATGACGAGCTCGTGATCGGCACGCTTCAGGACCAGCGCAAGCTCCAGAATCTCCGGGCGGATCCCCGCGTCGCGATCTCGTTCCAGGCGCCCGGGCGCAATGCCTACGGGCTCGATCGGTACCTCGTCATCCGCGGCCGAGCCCGGGTCACCGAGGGTGGCGCGCCCGAGCTGCTCCAGCGGCTCGCCCACGTGTACCTCGGACCCGACGTCCGTTTCCCCGCGATGCCGGACCCGCCACCCGGCTACGTCATCCGGATCACCGTCGAGAAGGTGTCCGGGCTCGGCGACTGGAGCTGACCCACCAGGGCTCGGTTGTCGTGGTTCGTAAGCTTCGGGCCGGGCGTCGGCGCCGTGCGAGAGGCCGGCCCCGACCCTAGGTTGTTCAGCGGGAGGGGGGCGAGACCGACGGCGATGGGCACGGCGTCGGACGGGATCCGACCGTGGTCGACGTCGCCGTCCGCGATCCATAGCCCCACGCGTTCGCATCGACGAGGCTGACGGCGCCTCCAGGGCCAACGTAGACGAGGTCGGACTTCGGATCCATGGCCAGCACCTGGATGGGCCGGCACGAGGCGTCGAGGAACGCGATCGTCCATTCCGGTTGGACGCGGCCCATCCCACCGGCGAGCGCCGCATACGTATGGGGCGGGATATCGAACGTCCGGTGGAGCTGCTCCCGTACGTCGACCGTCACCGGGCGGTCGCTGTCGTTCAGGATCCAGTAGCTGAACCTCTCGTCCACCATGACGCAGCCGGTCAACGTGACGCAGGCCAGGGCGAGGGCCGCAATTCGCCGGACTCGGCCTCCGGGAGCGACCTGTGTCTTCCAGCCGCCAGAGCGCGGTGCGGTCACGGGCTGCACGCGACGAGGCGGTCAGCCAGGACGTCGAAGGTCCCGTACTTGGTCGGCTCGCTGCTCCAGACGATGATCTGGACGTCAGCCAGGTGGTCACTGGCAGCCGGAACGACGACGGCGCACCAGAACGCCGCAGCCTGTTTCTTCGTCGCGCCGGGCTTGAGGTCTACGTGGACGTTGCCCGATCCTCCCCAGATGCCCACGTTGTAGGAGGCATCCTGGAGCAACGGAGAGCCCGAAGCGCGAATGTCGTCGGCGATCTGGAACCCGGGATCGATCGCCCGGATGGCGAGAACTCCGACCTCCGCGAGGAGCAGGACGACCAGGATCGCACCGAGCGCGCGGCGGTACGTGATGGTCGGGCCCAGCCACTGGGACGGCGCGTTCCAGTTGCTTCGATCCGTTACCATTACCGCCCTTGTCTCACCGGCAGGCCTGCGGCGCAAGCCTGACTTTCAGGCTCGAGCACGCTCGTTGGCCTGGGCGTCGGTTGGTTAGGCTGGGCGGCTCAGCCCGAGCTTCACGCTGTGCGTGATCTCGCCCTTCATGCCTCCGGAGGCCAGCACGAGCTCGATGCTGCCTTGGGCCGTCAGGACGAACTTGAGCTCGACTGACGCCTTGTCCAGGACGAAGCGCGGCTCGTCATTCGCCGCGGCCGTCATGACATCGCGGACCGCCATGATCCCCTGGCCCAACGTTCCCCGGATGTCCGGTGGCGGCGCGAAATCGGCACCCTCGCGTGGCGGAAGCGGGGGCGGTGGGACGAGCGAGATCGACACCGTCTGGGTGTCGTCGAGTGTGAGCTTCCCTTTCGCGCCTGCCTCCCCAAGGAACGGGAGCTTCAGCTGGAGTCCGACCCCAGCCTCGACCTCCGCGACGACCTCCACGGTCAGATCGATGGACGAGAACGTGACGGCCAGCTCGCCCGCTTCCTCTTGCCGTTGGGCATAACGGATTGCCGTCTTGACCTGGCTCAGCACATCGTCGAGCCCCGCGATCGGCTGTGTGTCGGTCAACCCACGTCCCTCCCTGCAGGCGATACCGGATCTGGATGAATCGTCGAGATCCACTATCGACGGCACCCATGATCGTGCCTCACGCTCGTCATCCGTCCGTCCCATGACGGTCTCCCGGCCGAGGCAAGGCATCGACACCGAATTAGTCGACGTTCTGCGCTACCGGCTACCGTGGACCCATGGAGCGACGCGTGTTCGGTAGGACCGGCGCCGAGGTCCCCGTCGTCGGGCTCGGGACGTGGCGAACGTTCGACCTGCCGCCGGAGCGGCAGGGTGTTGCCGATGCAGTTATCCAGGCAGCCTTCGACGCCGGGACGCGCTTCGTCGACAGCTCGCCGATGTACGGGATGGCCGAGGCCCGGCTCGGCCGGGCGATCGAGCCACGCCGCGACGAGTTCATCGTGGCCACGAAGGTCTGGACCGACGACGTCGACGACGGCCGGCGTCACTTCGAGCGCCAGCTTGGCTGGTTCGGCGGCCGGATTGACCTGCTCCAGGTGCACAACCTCGTCGCCTGGCGCGAGCACCTCGACTGGTTCGAGCACGAGCGCGACGCCGGGCGCGTCCGCTGGATCGGGGCCACCCACTACTCGCCGTCGGCGTTCGACGAGCTCGAGCGGGTGATGCGCACCGGCCGGCTCGATGCGATCCAGGTCCCGCTCAACCCGCGCGAGCGTGCCGCTGAGCGCCGGATCCTGCCGCTGGCCGCCGAGCTCGGGCTCGGCGTCGTCGTGATGCGCCCGTTCGGCGAGGGCGAGCTGCTCGGCCGTCCCTTCCCGCCGGAGCTCGCCGCGGCCGGACTGCGCGACTGGCCGGATGCGCTCCTGCGCTGGTCCCTGGGCGATCCACGGGTGTCCGTCGCGATCCCCGCGACCTCGTCACCCGAGCACGCCCGAGCCAACGCCGCGACCGGCACGGCTGCGCCAGTGGATCCGGACACGCGTGAGCTCGTCGCCCGGCTCGCGGGCTAGGGCAAGAGCCGATCTAGGCGAGCCTCGTCGGCCCACTGGTCGGGCTCGAGGTGCGAGGCAGATGGAACCTGACCGGACGGAAGCACGTCGAGACGGCATGACCCGGAGGAGCCAGCCCCGCAGGTCGCACCTCCCGGATGTCGGGCTCGCGGCACTTGCCCTCTCCCTGACGATCCTGGCCGGATGCGCAGCGACGGCGCCCGTGAGCCCGGCGTCTCGGACGCCGGCGCCAACAACCGAGGCCGGGGCTCCGACCGTCGCGGGTCACGCGCTCTTCGCGCCGTCACCGGAGCGGGCCGGCATCACGCGCGACCAGGCGATCGAGATCGCCAGGACGGCTGCTCCCAAACGATCGTCGGACGACGTCCTGCAAGCGATCGTGGGCACGTTCGGCGACCTCGGCAACCCCGACGCCCAGATCCTGGTCTCACCGGCGCCCGGGCCCGCGCAGGACGTCTGGCTCGTCAAGCTCGGTGTTGTCCGTGGACCGCTCGACGGCGAAGGAACGGACGTGATCATCGACGCGTCGGACGGTCGCGTGCTCCAGATGTTCGACTGGGTCTCGTAGGAACGACCGTCCTCGGGTCGCGCCCGGTGGCGGTGTGAGGCGCGGCCCCGTCGCCGACCCAACCGCTTGGGATATCGATACCAGCAGTACGCGGGCCGCAGACGAGGGCCTCGAGCCCGACGCCTGGCGGCGGCTCAGCCGCTCCACGCTCGACGCGGGACGAGCTCCGGCCGGTCGGGGCGAGAAAGGGTCGGCGTCGGTCGCCGTCAGCCGCGGCGTACTGCTGAGGTCGATATCGAGCGAGGCTGGGGGCGGCCGACGTCCTTCCCCAGCACCCGCGAACCACCACGGACGCGGGTGGAGCACGGCGCATGCGCGCGTGGCTCGCCACATGCGCGTGCGGCAGGGCGCAGGCGCGTGTGCGGCGCGGCGATCGCGCCCATACTGGCGGGCCAGCCCCTACCACCCGGAGCGTGCGAGATGTCGACCGAGCAGAACAAGGCCATCGTCCGTCGCTTCATCACGGAGGTCTTGACCGGCGGCAACGTCGAGCTGGTCGACGAGCTCCTCGCGCCGGACTACGTGAATCGCGGGATGGGTGGCATGGGCCGCGCCGACTTCAAAGCCTGGCTGACCGTCGCCTCGGCCGGTCCCGGCGGCAGCATGGACATCGTCGACCTCGTCGCCGAGGACGATGCCGTGGTCGCCCGCTTCAACTACGCGATCACCCTCCCGAACGGTGAGTCGATCAGTGCTCGCGGCCTCACGTTCTACCGCATCGCCGATGGCAGGATCGTGGAAGACGACCCGATCACCTCGCCGGACCTGATGCAGGCGTTCGCCGACCAGATGCCGGCGCCAACCGCCTGACCGGAACCGCGCCGAGCGTCGCCCGAGTGGCGGGCGCCGGCCGTCGGCCGGTCGAGGGCTGACGCCGCCGGCCCGCTAGTCCTCCCGGCTGAGTCCCCGCACGCTCAGCACGAGCGCGATCAGGATCACGACCAGGGCGACGACCAGCCCGTAATGGACGACCGGGTAGGGCATCCCGGTCGGCAGGAAGCGGCGCGTGCCGTCGGGGTCGGCGAGCACGACGTACAGCGCGATCCCGAGCACGACCGCCGAGACCCCGAGCGAGACGAGCCGGGCGCGGACCGCGTGGATCCGGCGCTGGAACCCGAACAGCGACCCCTGCGCGGCGATGATGAACGGCTCCTGGGCCTCGACGAACTCGATGAACTCGAGCGTGCGTCGGAGCCGGACGCTGGCCGCGTAGACCCGGTCCATCGCCGAGCGCGGATCGAGCCACGTGACGAGCTCCTGGCGGATGAGCCGGCTGAAGAAGTGCCGGACCGACCGGGCCAGGTCGTAGTCGGTCGCGAGCTCGTGCCGGATCGTGCCGAGCATGACCAGCATCTTCAGGTACGCGACGAGGCTCGGCGAGAGCGTCAGCGCGTTCGAGCGGATGGTCTTCATGATCTCGACCGCAAGCTTCGAGTACGGGTTGTCGTCCGGCCGATCGGCCCGCCGCGGGGCGCCCGTCCCGCCGTCGGCTGTCGCGCCGCTAATGTCGTAGAAGAACGCCTGGTGGGCGCGGACGAGCTGGCGCCGCGCGGCTGCGGTGTTCGTGGCGGGGGTCGGCGCGAGCCAGCGCATGAGCTCGCCGATCGCGTCCTCGATCTCGCCCCGGAAGAGCAGCCAGCCGTACCGGGTGAGGGACTCGCGGACGTCGTCGGGCAGCTGACCGACGATCCCGAAGTCGACGTAGCCGATCGCGTCGCCGGGCAGCAGGAACAGGTTCGCCGGGTGGAGGTCGGCGTGGAAGTAGCCGTACACGTAGACCTGGTTGAGCATGTTCCAATCGAGATGGCGGACGACCCGGTCGAGGTCGTAGCCGCGGGCGACGAGCCCGTCGAGGTAGGCCCGGTTCCCCTCCCGCGAGGCGACGATGACGTCGATCAGCGGGATCCCCTCGATCAGCTCGGCGGTCAGGACCCGCGAGGTGGAGTAGTCGCGGAAGACGCGGGCGATCCGCTCGCGGGGCTCGCCCCGGGCGTGCTCGTAAAGCAGCACCGCCTGGCGCGCCTCGACGAGGTAGTCGAGCTCGTCGGCGGTCCACCGGGCGAACTCGTCGATCACGGTCCGGCTCCGGGTCGCCCCAAACAGATGGGTCCAGTCGATGATCCGAGCGAGGGCGTACATGAGGTCGATGTCGGCCTGCAGGCTCTCCCGGATCCGCGGCCGCTGGATCTTGACCGCGACCGCCTCCCCGCTCTGGAGGACGGCTCGGTGGACCTGACCGATCGAGGCCGCCGCGAACGACTCGGTCTCGAAGGACGCGAACACGACCTCGGGCAGGTCGCCGAGCTCCTGGCGGATGATCTGGCGGACCTGGGCGTACGGGAATGGGCGGACCTGGTTGAGCAGCTTGAAGAGCTCGTCGCAGTACGCCGCCGGGAGGAGGTCGAAGCGCATCGCCAGCATCTGGCCGAGCTTGATCCAGGCGCCGCCGAGCTCCTCGAGTGCCAGGCGCATCCGGACCGGGCCAGGCGCGGCATTCGCCCGGCGGAACGGGAGGGTGGGCGCGACGAGGTCGCGCAGGAAGACGGCGACGACGTGCCCGACCCGGCGGGGATGGCGGAGGAACGCCCTCACGGGGCGCTCGTCGGGAATGGCGCACCGGCGCAGGCGGTCACGACCGCCGACCGTTCGAGCTGCGTCCGGCGATCAGTCGCCCGGGACGCGTCGCGAGGTCGGGGCCTCGTCGCTCGAGCCGGGGTCGTCGTCGATCGGGACCCGGCGTCGGCGCGGCTCGGAGACCTCCTCCTCCCACGCTCGGCCGGCCCGGACGAGCTCCGCGAAGCCCTGGCGCGACCACCTGAGCAGCAGGCTCATCGCGCCCTCGGCCGCGAGCTGGGCCTCGCGCGGGTAGACCTTCATCTGGCGCATCCGGTCGGCGAGCCGGGCGTCCGGTCCCTGGAGCTCGGCAAGCCGCTGCTCGCGCACCCGCTGGGCATAGGCGGCCCGCTCCTCCGCGGTCGGCCCCTGGAGCCATGCCTCGCGGCGCCTGCGCTCGCGCTCGACCCACGCCTCGAGCTCGTCGGGAGTCGGATCCAGCTCGATCGACTCATCCGCGTTCGATGTCGGTTCGGGTTCCACGTCCATTCCTCCGGCCGCTTCGCGCTGCCCGTGGTGACCGCCGGTCCGGCGATCGTCCCGCTTCCTCGTCGCCCGAGGATACACCGGGTCCGTGGCCGGTTCAGCCCGCCCGACGGACCTCGTCTCGCGGCAGCGGCCGATCGACGGCCGGGGACTCGAAGCCGTACCGGTCCGCGGAGCTGATCGTCGCGGTGGCCGACCTGCTGGAGCTGCGCTCGGCGAGGTGACCCGCGGTCAGCGGAGGTTGACGAGGACGAGACCGAGCGGGATCCCGGCGACGATACCGATCGCGACGTTGCCGGCCCCCAGGCCGACGATGCTCCCGAGCGCGATCCCGACGGCCAGTCCGTACTCGCGCAGGAACCCAGCCACCCGTTCGTGGAGCCGCCGCGGGTCCATGCCGTCGGATACGGCGATTCCGGGCGGCCGGTTCACGCCCGGATCAGAGAAGGAGGGCGGCCAGAATCGCGACCAGCGGCGGGCCGGATTGCAGGAGCGCGGCGCGGACGAATCGCCGGTCCGTGATGACGAGGACGATCCCGGCGAGGAACATCGAACCACAGGCGAACAGGACGACCGCGCGGCCGGCCTCGACTGACCCGCTGTCGACGAGGACGACGCCGGCGGCCGCGCCGATCGCCAGGAACAGGTTGTAGAAGCCCTGGTTGAAGAAGATCCCGCGCAGGAGCGTCGCGTCCGCATCGGACGCGACGAAGAACCGCCGGTACGTCGCGGGCTCGCTGAACCGGAGGCTCTCCATGACGAAGAACAGGACGTGGATCGCCGCGGCGAGGAGCGCTGCCGCCTGGGCGATCGGGCTCACGGCCGGCTCGTTCGTGAGCGGCGACGATGGGCCCGCGATCCGCGCGGATCGCCGCTGACGAGGGGTTCCATGACCGTCATCCTAAGCGAGCCGGCCCGGCGGATTCGAGCGCCAACGGAGGAAGCCATGGAGACGGTCGCGGTCGTCCTGAGCGTCGCGAACGACCACGTCGACGAGTTCGAGCGCGGGTTCCGCGAGCACGAGCTGCCGATCTGGCGGGACTTCAACGCGCGGGGCGTGATGCTGACGGCGTCGCTGTCGCGGATGGACATCTCGACGGTCCCAGCGGGCGACGATGCAACCCAGTACCTGATCGTCGTGCTGTTCGCGACCGGCGAGGGCCATCACGAGCACGACAACGACGCCCGGTTCGCCGAGTGGAACGCGATGGCCGACGCGTGGCAGGTCCGCCCCGCCCACGCCCTGGGCGGCGTGACGATCCTGCGCGTCGGTCCACCCAGTGGCCCGGCAGAGGACGCCGCCGCCGCGGGAGCGGGGCGATGACCCAGTTCGACCTGCCCCTGGACGAGCTCCGGGCGTACCGGCCCGAGCTCCCGGCACCGGCCGATCTCGATGCCTTCTGGTCGACCACGCTGGAGGAGACCCGCGGCCACGACCTCGCGGCCACCTTCACGCCGGCCGACGCCGGCCTGGGAGTCATCGATACCTTCGACGTGACCTTCGCCGGGTTCGCCGGCGCGCCGATCCGTGCGTGGCTCCATCTCCCCGCCGGACGGACCGGCCCGCTCCCCGCGGTCGTCGAGTTCATCGCCTACGGGGGCGGCCGTGGTCTTGCCCACGAGCGGATCCTGTGGGCCGCGGCCGGCTACGCCCACCTCGTGATGGACACCCGCGGCCAGGGTTCGACCTGGGCCGTCGGGGATACGCCCGATCCGGACCCGCTCGGGGCGCCGGCCCATCCGGGGTTCATGACCCGCGGGATCCTCGACCCGGCGACCTACTACTACCGGCGGGTGTACGCCGACGCGGTCCGGGCGGTCGAGACCGTCCGCCGCCACCCGTCGGTGGACCCGAGCCGGGTCGCGGTCACAGGAACGAGCCAGGGCGGCGGGATCAGCATTGCGCTCGCGGGTCTGGTCGACGGTCTCGTCGGGGTGATGCCCGACGTCCCATTCCTGTGCGACTTCCCCCGGGGGATCACGGTCTCCGACGCGGACCCGTACGAGGAGATCGTCCGCTACCTCAAGGCCCACCGCGACCATGTCGACCGGGCGACCCGGACACTGGCCTACTTCGACGGGGCGATCCTCGGTTCGCGAGCCACCGCGCCGGCCCTGTTCTCGGTCGGGCTGATGGACCATACCTGCCCGCCGTCGACGGTCTACGCCGCGTTCAATCGGTACGGCGGGCCGAAGGAGATCCGCGAGTATGCCTTCAACGACCACGAGGGCGGGGAGGCGTTCCAGCAGGCCGCCCAACTGCGCTGGCTCGCCGATCGCGTCGGCGGCTGAGCGGTCGCTCAGTCGGTTCGCCGGACGACGAGGACGAGCCCGCCGAACATGAGCGCGGCGACCGCCAGGAGCGCCGCCGGCAGGAGCAGCTCCGATCCCGACTGACCGCCCGCCGGCGCGGCCGTCTCCGGGGGCCGCGGGGTCGAGGCGTCGCCGGCACTAACGATGACCGTCGTCGTGGACGTGACGAAGGCGCCATCGAGTCCGGCGTGGACGTCGCTCGCGACCTCCAGGAGATATGAGCCGGGGTCGGGAAAGGTCACGGTACCGGCGTAGCGGCCGGCGTCCGGGTCGACGAGGTGCGCGGGCACGTCGAACAGGTCCGGCTGCCGCGGGATGCGACCCTGGAGCACCAGGGAGGCCGGCGGCACGAACGTCGCGCCCCAGTCGGTCTTCGGTTTGAGGACCACCGTAACGTCGGCGGGTACGCCGGCGACGGCGCCGGTGACCGGGTCGAGCGTCGCGCTCGCGATCATCGGCAACAGGGCCTTCGGGGGCGGCCCGACGCCGGTAGCCGGGAACCCGAGCCCGGGCGGACAGCCGCTCGAATCGCAGCCGCCGGGATAGGTGACCCGCACGTTCGGGCTCGGCGACCGCGGGACGCGGATCGCAGCCGACCCATGGCCGGGCCAGTCCTGGTTGAGCGTCGCGGTCGTCCACGGGGCGCCCTTGGCGGTCGACGGCCACCACACGCTCATCGAGTTGGTGGGGAGCATCGCCGAGTCCTGCGCGTCCCAGAGGGTGACCCCGATCAGGACGAACGATCCAGGCGGCTCCGTCACGTTGACCGGAGCGTCGAGCCAGACCTCGATCGGCTGGCCGGCGACCGTGACCTCGGACGCGGCCGGCGACGGCGACGCGATCGGCGCGGCCGTCGGGCCAGCCGCCAGGATCGAGCCCGGCGTGGCCAGCGCGACGAAGAGGACGATCGGTACCGCGATCGAACGGAGCTGACGTCTCACCCACCGACTGTACCGTCCGATGGGCGCCCCGGGTTCAGACGGCCGGTGCCGCGCCGAGGTGGAGGAACGTCTCGATCCGGACCTTCGACAGCGCCGCCCGCTCCGGCCCATTGAACGCCAGGGCGCCGGTCGCGCGATCGACGACCTCCGGGTCGACGAGCTGGTACTCGTGGCCCGACCAGCGGAGTCGGCAGCCGCCCGCGGCGAGGACGTTCTTCGTCCACTGGGTGTCCTCACCGAAGGTGATCGGGATCATGAACCCGTCCGCGGTCCGGCTGACGGCAACCGGCGTGGCGTAGGCCTTGCCCGAGCGGCGACCCTCGTGGAGGACGACCGCCCAGACAGTGATGCCGCGCCGGCCGGCGAGCGGCCGGGCGAGCGGCGCGGTGATCCGGGCCAGGAAATGAAGGGAGCTCGACATGACGGTTTCTCGATGCGTGACGGTTGACGATCTCGACCGTATCGCCGGAGCCGGCGATGCCGCATCCCCGAGGCTGTGTAGGCGGCCATGGCGGAAAACCGGGATGCGCGCCACCAACCCGGGTCAGGCGAGCCCGCGCCGGACGGCGTAGGCGGTCGCGTCTGCGCGTCCCCGCGCGTCGATCTTGCGGTAGAGGTTCGCCACGTGACGCTCGACGGTGTGGACCGACAGCCCGAGCCGATGGGCGATCTCCGCGTTCGTCTCGCCGTTGGCAAGCAGGCGGAGGACCTCGAGCTCTCGCGGTGTGAGCCCGGCGGGCCGGGCGGACGTCGTAGGCCCGGGGGGCCGGGCGGACGTCGTCGGCCCAGTGGCCCGCACGGGGGTTTCGCCGGTCATCCCAACCGGCGAACCGTCGATCACGAATCTGGCGATGAGGTCGACCATCTCGTCGGCCCGCTCGAAGAACAGGCTGGCCGAGCTGCCATCGACCACGCGCAGCTCGCCGTGCGGCAACGCCGCGGCCAGGTCACGAGACGTGCCGAGGTCGATGACCGTCGCGTCGCGACGGTGGATGACGAGGGCCGGACAGGCGACGGTGGCGACCTCGGTCCTGACGTCGACGTCGTGGAGCGCGGTCAGCACGGCCCGGGCGATCGCGGGCGTGGTCGCCGTGCGGAACCAGTCGGCCGCGAGCCGGCCCGACTCGCCGTCCGGCCAGCCGAGCCAGGCATGCGCCGCGGACTCCACGAACATGTCCCAATCCCGTTCGATGAGGCTCAGCAAGGCCTGCATTCCAGGGCCGCTCATCGGGATCCAGCCCCGGACGGAGCCGCCGAAGAGGATCAGCCGGGTCACCCGCTCCGGGTGACGAGCGGCGTAGGCGATCGCGACCGGGACCGACGCGTAGAAGCCGAGCAGCGCGAACCGCTCCAGCTCGAGCGCGCCCACGACCGCGTCCAGGTCGGCCTGCATCGCCGCGAGCGAGAAGTCCGACACGTCGCGCTGTGACAGCCCCGTGCCGCGACCGTCGTACTGGACCAGCCGGACGCGCCGACCGAGCCGTTCGTACGCTGCCTCCAGGACCGGGACCCGCCACTCGCCCTCGAGGTTGCTGAACGGGATGCCCGGCAGATGGACGAGCGCCGCGCCGGACCCGCTCTCGACGAAGCCGATCCTGACGCCGTCCGACGTCCGGGCGAACCGCGGGGACGGTCCCACCATCGCCGAGGTCAGGCGGCCGGACGGGCTGTCGACGAGCGGACGAGCCGAACGGCCTCGGCGACGCCACCCGTCCAGGCCTGGCCATGGCCGGGCAGGACGAGCTCGGCGGCCACCTCCTCGAGGCGGGCCAGCGAAGCGACCGCCTGGACCGGGTCCGCGGTGAACGGGGCGATCCCGGGGCCAACCAAGCCGGTCGTGACCGCATAGGTCGCAAGCGCGTCGCCGACGAACAGGGCGTCGCGCGAGGCCACGTGGAGGGCCGCGCTCCCGGGCGTGTGACCGGGTACGAGGATGACCCGCGGCGAACCGGGCAGGTCGAGGGTTGCCCCGTCCCCGAACGTGGAGACCTCGACGATCCGGGGAATCCGCAACCCACCGTGGCGCATCGTGTACCAGAGGAACCCCACGAGCGGCCGCACGCGGGTCGGGCCGAAGCCCTTGGACGGGTTGGGGACCTCGCCTCGAGCAAGGGCGGCGTCGGCCTCGTGGACCTGGACCGGCACGCCGCGCTCGCGCCGGAGCCGCTCTGCGAAGCCAATGTGGTCGCTGTGCCCGTGGGTGAGCACGACCGATCGGACGTCGGCCAGCGACCGGCCCATCGCCGCCAGCTCGGCTGGCAGGTCCCCCCAGTAGCCGGGCAGGCCGGCGTCGATGATCGTGATGCCGCCGGCCTCCTCGACGAGGTACGAATTGACAATTCCGGTACCGATCCGGCGGATGCCCGGGGCGATCTCCATGCCGTCCTCCGTTCAGCCGGCCACTGCCGGGACGCCGTCGTCGGGTTGGCTGACGTCGGCCACGACGGCATCGAGGTGTCGGACGAGGTCGGCCGGCGCGACGTGGACATTGACGCCGCGCGCGCCCCCGCCGATGGCGACGGTCTCGCGGCCGAGGATGGAAGCGTCGGCGATGACCGGCCACGCCGTCGACGCACCGAACGGGGTGATCGCGCCGCGCTCGTAGCCGGTCGCCGCGCGTGCCTCGTCCGCGTCGGGCAGTGACAGCCGGCTGACGCCGAGCTGCGCGCGGAGCTTCGGCCAGTCGAAGCGCCGGCCGCCGGGCACCAGGACGAACACGTAGTCGTCCTCGCCGCGCCGGACGACGATCGTACGCAGGAGTGAGCCGAGCTCGATCCCCTGCAGCGCGGCGCTCTCCTCCGCGTTCCGGGCGGGTTCGGTCCGGACCACGCGATAGGCCAGCCCGCTGCCGGCCAGCGCCGGGATCGTCGCCTCGTCGGTCATCGAGCGGATGGTAGCGCCCCGCGGTCGCCGGCTTTCGCGCGGGTCCTCCCCACGCCCGGGTCCGATCGGCGGGCACGATCCGACGGCCGCGATATACTTCGTGACATGAACAGTTCCACGACGAAACCGTCGACGCGGGGCGAGGCCCGGGCTCGGCCGGCCGAGGTCGACGCAGTCGTCGACCGGATCCTCCAGGTCGTCCCGCGGACGATGGGCCGGATCCGGGCCGAGATGCGGACCGCCGGGTCGGGCATCCTGACCGTCCCGCAGCTGCGCGCCCTCCTGTACGTGCGGCGCCGGCCCGGGTCGGGGCTCTCGGCGCTGGCCGACCACCTTGGGCTGACGCTGCCCGCTGCGTCGGGTCTCGTCGAGCGGCTCGTCCGCGCCGACCTCGTCGAGCGTGTCACGGACCCCACGGAGCGGCGGCGGATCCAGCTCCGGTTGACCGCGGCGGGCGCCGAACACGTCGGGCGGGCGCATCTCCTCGTGCGCTCGCGGCTCGCCGCCGACCTGGCCGGGCTGTCGGCCGCCGAGCTGGGGCGGCTGTCGGCCGCGCTCGAGCTGCTCGCCGCACTCGCCCGCGAGGACGGGGACCGCTCGTGACGAGCGCGGCGGCGATCCGGACGCACGAGTTGACCCGTCGGTTCGACGACGTCCTGGCGGTCGATCGGCTCGACCTGACCGTCGACGACGAGGTCTTCGGACTGCTCGGCCCGAACGGCGCCGGGAAGACGACGACGATCAAGATGCTCATCACGCTCCTGCCACCGAGCGCGGGCACGGCCGAGGTTGCCGGCTACGACGTGACCCACGAGGCGGGCCTCGTCCGCCGGAGCATCGGCTACGTGCCCCAGTTGCTGTCCGCCGACGGGGCGCTCACCGGGCGCGAGAACCTCGAGCTGTCGGCCGGGTTGTACCACCTGCCCCGTGCCGAGCGGGCGTCGCGGATCGATCAGGCGCTCCGGTTCATGGAGCTCGACGCGGTCGCCGATCGGATCGTCCGGACGTACTCGGGCGGGATGATCCGGCGGCTCGAGCTGGCCCAGGCGATGCTCCACCGGCCGGCGGTCCTGTTCCTCGACGAGCCCACCGTCGGGCTCGACCCGACCGGTCGCGACGCCGTCTGGGCGCGGATCGGCCAGCTCCGCGAACGGGAGCGGACGACGATCCTGCTGACCACCCACCACATGGACGAAGCCGACGCACTGTGCGATCGCGTGGCGATCATGCATCGCGGGGTCGTCGCGGTCATCGGCACGCCCGCCGAGCTCAAGGCCGCCGTCGGACCCGGAGCGACCCTCGACGACGTCTTCCGCCGGGCGACCGGAGCCGACATCGACGCTGGAGGAACCTACCGTGACGTCGCTCGAACGCGCCGAACGGCCAGCCGCCTGGGCTGAGCCGCCGGCTCCGCTGCGCTTCCTCCTCGACACCGGGACGATCGCCCGGAGCGAGCTGCGCAAGGTCCGCCGCGACCCGATCGAGATGCTCACCCGGGCGGTCCAGCCCATCCTCTGGCTGGTCGTCTTCGGCCAGGTCCTGTCGAGCATCCGGGCGATTCCGACCGGGTCGCTGTCGTATCTCGACTTCCTGGCCCCCGGCGTGCTCGCCCAGAGCGCCCTCTTCAGCGCGATCTTCTACGGCATCGCCGTGATCTGGGAGCGCGACCTCGGGATCGTCCACAAGCTGCTCGTGAGCCCCGCGTCGCGAACCGCGCTCGTCAGCGGCAAGGCCCTCGCCGGCGGCCTCCGCGCCATCGTCCAGGCCGTCATCGTGACCCTCGTCGCGGCACTGATCGGGATCCACCTCCGGGTCGATCTCGTGTCGATCCTCGAGGTGATCGCGATCGTCGTGCTCGGGTCCGCGCTGTTCGCGACGTTCTCCCTCGACATCGCCTGCCTCGTCCGCTCGCGCGAGCGGTTCATGGGCATCGGCCAGCTCCTGACGATGCCGCTCTTCTTCGCGAGCAGCGCGATCTACCCGGTCGCCCTGATGCCCGACTGGCTCAAGGTCGTCGCGACGCTCAACCCGCTGACCTACATGGTCGACGCGCTGCGCTCGCTGATGATCGTCGGCGGGGTCTCCGAGCGCGGGCTCGTGACCGACTTCGGCGTGCTGTCGGTCGGGCTGGTCATCCTCATCGCGATCGCCACCCGGCTCTACCCCCGGCTCGCCCAGTAGGCGAACCGCGTGCGCGCAGGGTCGGCCAGCGACGACCCCGTCGGTCGGGCATGCTGGCCGGGTGACGGCCGAAGCCCCGTTCTTCCTGTCGATCGCGGCCTTGAGCGCCAGCCTCGCCGGGCTCGCCGGCCTGGTCGCCGCGCTCCGCCGCGGCGAAGGACTGGCGGCGAACGATCGATTTCGCCTCCACGAGATCGTCGAGTTCAGCTTCGCCAACATCATCGTCGCCATCTCGATCATCCCGCTGACATCCCTGACCGGCAGTGTCGAGGCGGCGTTGCGGATTGGCGGCGCGACGGTCTTCGCCTACGTGGTCGCCAACGTCCTGCTCCTGACCCGCCGGGCCCGCCGGATGGCCATCCAGCTCAACCAGGAGTGGGTCGTGGTCGTCGCCGTGCTCAACCTGGCGGCGCTCGTCCTGGCCGGTGCCACGGTGGTCACCGGCAGCGTCGGCAGCTTCCAGGCCCTCCTCGTGGTCCTCCTGAGCCGGCCGATGATCGCGTTCCTGTTCGTCCTGTCCTCGTTCGAGGCCGGGGGCGAGCGTCGCCCGGACTGACCCGGCGGCGATGGACCGACCCGGGTCCGGGATCGAACCGTTGACCGAGGCGTCGCTCGCGGCTGCCGTCGACGAGCTCGCCGCGCGGGACGCGGACCTGGCCGGGATCGTGGCCCGCCACGGCCCACCCCCGCTGTGGGCGCGCTCACCGGGCTTCCCGACCGTCGTCCACATCATCCTCGAGCAGCAGGTCTCGCTGGCCTCGGCCCAGGCCGCCTTCGATCGGCTCGCCGCCGCGGCGGACCCGCTCACGCCGGCGCGCTTCCTCGGGCTCGACGACGCCGCGCTCCTGGCGATCGGGTTCAGCCGCCAGAAGGCCCGTTACGGGCGGGCGCTGGCGATGGCGATCGTCGACGGATCGCTCGATCTCGACGGGCTGGCGACACTCGATGACGACGCCGTCGAGCGAGCGCTCGTCGCCGTTCCGGGCGTCGGTCCATGGACGGCGAGCGTCTATCTGCTCGTGGTCCTCGGCCGGCCCGACGTCTGGCCGGTCGGCGACATCGCGCTCGCCCAGGCCGTGGCCGAGGTCAAGGGCCTCGAGCGCCGGCCCGATGCGCTCGCGATGGCGGAGCTCGGCGAGGCATGGCGGCCGTGGCGCTCCGTCGCCGCCCGCCTCTTCTGGCACGACTACCTGAGCCGTCGCGGCCGGAGCTGAATCAGGACCGGGCGCGCGCCCGGTCCTTGAGGATCTGGCCGGCGGCGAGCTTGCCCGGCGCGCCCATCACGCACCCGCCCGGGTGGGTGCCCGAGCCGCACTGGTAGTAGCCGTCGATCGGCGTGCGGTATTGCGACCAGCCGGGCGCCGGCCGGAAGAAGAACATCTGCGGGGCGAGGAACTCGCCGGCGAAGATGTTGCCCTCCGACAGCCCGACCGTCCGCTCGATGTCGAGCGGCGTGCGGACCTCGCGCTGGAGGACGAGGTCGCCGAAGCCCGGGAAGAACGACTCGAGCGTCCGCTGGACCGTGTCGCCCAGCCGCTCCTTCTCCGTGTCCCAGTCGCTCTCGCGGAGCTTGTACGGGGTGTACTGGACGAAGCAGCTCATGACCGCCTTGCCGGGCGGTGCCATGTCCGGATCGACCATCGACTGGATCGCGCAGTCGAGGTACGGGCGCTCCGAGTACCAGCCGTATTTCGCGTCGTCGAAGGCGCGCTCGAGATAGGCCATCGACGGTCCGATGTTGGTGAAGCCGCGGTACTGGTCGGTCCGGTCACCGAGGGCCGGGTAGCGGGGCACGCCGTCGAGCGCGAAGTTCACCTTCGACGAGGTGCCCTGGAAGCGGTAGCGCTGGATCGTCTCGACGAGGTCGGTCGGCAGCTCGCGCGGCTCGACGAGCTCGAGGAACGTCCGTCGCGGGTCGAGCGCCGAGACGACGACGGGAGCGTGGAACTCGGTCCCGTCGGCGAGGGCGACACCGGTCGCCTGGCCGTTCCGGGTGATCACGTGGGCGACCGGCGACTCGAGCCGGATCTCGGCCCCGAACGCCTGCGCCGCGCGCGACAGGACCTGGGTGAAGCCGCCGTTCCCGCGCTTGTGGAAGGACCACGCCCCGAACTCGCCGTCGTGCTCGCCGAGGATGTGGTACAGGAGCACGAGCCCGGAGCCCTGCGAGTACGGCCCGACCTTCGTCCCGATGATGCTCGACGAGGCCATGTAGCCCTTGATGACGTCGGACTCGAAGTAATCGTCGAGGAAGTCGGCCGCCGAGCCCGTCAGCAGCCGGACCGCGTCGTGGACGACCTTCTTGTCGAGCTTGCGGAAGCGCTGGCCGAGGGCGGCCAGGGCGACGAGCTCCTCGGGGTCCTCGCTGAACAGGTCGGGCGGGACCTCGTCCAGAAGCGGCTTGATCGCCTGGAGGACCTTGTTGACGTCGTGGTTGAAGGCGTCGTACGCGTCGGCGTCGTGGCGCGAGTGGCGGGCGATCTCGCGCTGGTTCTCGCCGTGGTCCTGGCCGAGCAGGAGGTAGTCGCCGTTCTCCATCGGGCAGAACGTCGTCGGCATGAGGATCGGCATGAAGCCGTGCTTGACGAGCTCGAGGTCCTGGACGATGTCCGGCCGGAGCAGGCTCAGCGCGTACGAGAACGTCGTGAACCAGAACCCGGGTCGGAGCTCCTCGGTGATCGCCGCTCCGCCGACGAGGTGGCGCCGCTCCAGGATCAGCGTCCGCAGCCCGGCCTTGGCGAGGTAGGCGCCGTTCGTCAGCCCGTTGTGGCCGCCGCCGATGACGATCGCGTCGTACGTCCGGTCGGCCGCGCTCGAGGCGCGCGCCCGCGGTGCGGCCGGCCGGGTCCTGGGCGGGGCGGTCTTCGTCTTCGGCATGTCAGGCGGTCCTTCGCTCGGGATTGAACAGCGGAGTTCGGGCGACGACGGCGTCGAAGTACTCGTAGCGGTGGTTGACGGCCAGCTCGAGCTTGACCCGCGAGCCGGGCGCGGTCCGGTCGAGGGGTACCCGGGCAAGCGCGATGTGACGCTGGAGGATCGGCGAGTACATCTGGCTCGTGGCATAGCCGAGCTGGCGGAGGTCGTCGTCGTAGACGTAGTACTCGTCCTGGATCGGGGTGTGGTCCTTCGGCGGGATGAGTCCGGCCTCGTCGTAGATCCGGTCGTAGTCGCGCCAGTCGACGACCAGCCCGCTCAGCTTCCAGCGGGACGTCTTCCCAGCGAGCTCGCGGCGGATCGCGTCGCGCCCGATGAACGCCCGATCGTCGGTCGCGAGGTCGCGGAACATCCAGCCGAGCCCGAGCTCGATCGGAGTCGTCCGGTCGGCGTCCGTCCAGGCGAACCGGCTCGAGTGGAAGTCGACGTCGAGGAGCACCAGGCCGGCCTCGATGCGGGCCATGTACAGGGCGGTCAGGCCGACCGGCACGATCCCCTGGCCACGGCTGGCGGCCCAGATCGCGTCCCACACCCGGAGCGCCTCGCCGGCGGGGACCCAGACCTCGTAGCCGAGGTCGCCGGTGTAGCCGGTCCGCGAGACGTGGACCGGGACCGTGGCGATCTTCGTGGCGGTCAGGCCGAAGTAGGGCAGCTTGGCGGCGTCCGGCGTGACCGCGCCGAGCAGCCCGCGCGATCGTGGGCCCTGGATCGCCAGCACCGCCCAATCCTCGCTGACGTCGTCGATGGCGACGTCGAGCCGTCCGACGAGCTCCTCGAGATAGGCGAGGTTCGGCTCCGCTGCGGTGAGGACGAACTCGTCGGGACCGTGCCGGAGGACGACGCCGTCCTCGACGACGAAGCCGCGGTCGTCGCACCAGACGGTGTACTGGGCGTGCCCCGGCGCACATGTCCGGATGTCCCGGGCGAGGACCCCGGCCAGGAACCGCTCGGCGTCCGGGCCGTGGATCCGGTACTTGAACAGTGGCGAGGTGTCGAACAGGCCGGCCGCATTCCGGATCGCGAAGTACTCGAACTTCTCCGACATCTGGTAGCGGCTGGCGGCGAGGTAGCCCGACCAGTGCTCCCACAGGCCCGTCTCGTTGAGCGCGCTCGTGCGCTCGTGGAAGGGCGTCGTCCGGATCATCAAGCGGCCCTCTGTGCGGCGTCTCCCGGACCGGGCGCGGCGGGTTGGACCCTCGGCGCGCGCGGCGGGCCCACGGTAGGCGGTCGTCCCGGGCTTGCGACGGCGTGTCTAGGCTGGTGGGACAGCCGCCAGGCGGTATCCGCCTAGGCGCGCCCGGCAGCCTCGAGCGCGCTCGCGAAGCTGCGCAGCCCGCGATCGACCATCTCGTCCGACGCGGTCAGGCTGATCCGGAACCAGCCCGGAACCTCCACCACCGTGCCCGGGAGGACGAGCGCGCCGTGGCTCGCCAGGAGGTCGGCGAACGCGGCGTCGTCGGGGATCGGCGAGCGGGCCATCACGTAGAACGTCCCCTCCGGCAGGGTGGCCTCGTAGCCCAGGGTGCGGAGCGCGGGCACGAGCCTGTCCCGCCGCCGCTCGAGCGCGCCGATGTCGATCGACAGCCGCTCGAGGTCCTCGATCGCGTGCTGGAGAAGGGCGTTCGGAAACGCGTAGCCGGTCGTCAGCTGGGCCACGAAGATCGCCAGCCGGAGCTCCTCCCGGTCGGGCATCGTCGGCGGAACGGTCACATAGCCGATCCGCATCCCGGGCGCCAGGAGCGTCTTCCCGTACGAGTACGTGACGACCGTGTTCGGGTAGACCTCGGACGGGCTGTGGAACGTCCGCCCGTCGAACACGATCCGGTTGTACGGCTCGTCGCTGATCAGCAGGATCGGCCGGTCGCGTCCCGCGGATCGGCGGGCGAGCATGTCGCCGAGCGCCCGGAGCGCCTCGATCGGGTAGATCCGCCCCGTCGGGTTGTGCGGGGTGTTGATCAGCACCGCCCGGGTGCGCGGCGTGATCGCCGCCTCGATCGTGGCGGCGTCGAGGTCGAACGCCGGCGGCTCGAGCCGGGCCCGGACGGGCACGCCGTCCGCCGCGACGATGAGGAGCTCGTAGAAGAACCACGGCGGCGAGACGAAGATCACCTCGTCGCCGGGCTCGACGACCGCCCGGAGCGTCACCGCCAGCGCGGCGAAGCCGCCGTTCGTCATCGCCACGTCGGCCGGGTCCCAGTCGAGCCCGGTCCGCGCGGTCAGCCCGCGGGCGACCGCCCGCTGCGCGTTCGGCTCGCTCATCTTGTAGGCGAACCAGTCCTTGTCCGCCGGCGTCAACGCGTTGCGCAGGGCGTCCACGTAGCCCGGAAGCGGCATCTCCTGCGGGTTGCCGACCGCGAAGTTCGCGACCGTCGGATCGGCGTTCCAGCGGGCGAACGATCCCTCGAAGAACGACACGAACGGGCCGACCGTCATCGCCAGCCGGTCCATCCGTCGAAGCCTGGTCTCCACCGCCACCTCCTTCCCCGGAGCATAGGCCTATCCTCACGGGGCAGCTCGGCTCGGCCCGCCGTCGCGCCCGGCCGGCCCGGAAGCGCAGGAGGCCCGGATGAAGCTCGGAGTGATCGTTCCCCAGGGCTGGGTCGGCGAGTACGACGGCTGGGAGCCCCTCGTGGCGTGGCGGCGGACCGTTGCCGTCGCCCAGCAGGCGGACCGGCTCGGCTTCGAGTCGATCTGGTTGTTCGACCACTTCCACACGATCCCCCGGCCGACCGACGAGATCACCTTCGAGTCGTTCACCAGCCTGTCCGCCCTGGCCGCGCTGACGACCCGGGTCCGGCTCGGCCACATCGTGATCTGCACCGCGTTCCGCAACCCGGCCCTGACGGCCAAGATGATCTCGACGATGGACACGATCAGCGGCGGGCGGATGGAGCTCGGTATCGGCGCCGGCTGGAAGCGCGACGAGTGGGTCGCCTACGGCTATGGCTTCCCCGAGACGCGCGAGCGCCTGGCCCGCCTGGGCGACGACCTCGAGGTGATCGTCCGCATGCTGGGCGGCGACAGGCACGACCACGCCACGTTCGAGGGCGAGCACGCCCACGTCCGCAACGCGATCAATGTCCCGAAGCCGATCCAGCGGCCCCGCGTGCCGATCATGGTTGGCGGCAACGGGCCGAACGTGACCTGGCGGCTGGCCGCCCGTCACGCCGATGAGCTGAACGTCGACGGAATGCTCCCCGCCGAGGTCGTCGAGGCGCAGCCGGTCATCCACTCGCGGTGCGAGGAGATCGACCGCGACCCGGCCACGCTGTCCGTCTCGGTCCACGTCTGGCGTGAGCTCCTGCCGCCGGCCGGACCGCAGCGCGTCGACCTGCTCGCCGCCTACCGGGAGGCGGGGGTCTCGCGGGTGATGACGATCCTCGACGACTCCACGACGAGCGACGAGGCGCTCGAGTCGCTCGCCGAGGACGGTCGGGCGGCGGGCGCCGAGCTGGCCTGAGGGCGCGGTGCCGGACGTCGAGCATCTAGCGACCGTCGAGGCGTTCCTGGCCGCGGCCGGCGCGTTTCTCGAAGAGCGCGAGGCCGAGCACAACCTGATCCTCGGGATCTGCTCGAACCTCCGCTCGGGCAACCGGCCGGCCGCCAGCGGCCCGCTCGATTTCTTCGTGGTCCGGACGGCCCGAACGCCGATCCTCGTGGCGATCCGGACGCCGCCCTACAACCTCGTCCTGTCCGAGGTCGATGACGGTGCGGCGATCCCGGCGCTGGCCGAGGCGCTCGCAAGACTCGACCTGCCCGGGGTCCTCGGGCCGACGGGCCATGCGGGCGCGTTCGCCCAGCACTGGTGCGCCGCGGCCGGTCGGACGCCGGCGCTCGAGATGCGCGAGCGGATCTTCCGGCTGGCGCGGGTGCGTCCGCCGTCGAGCCCGCCACCGGGGCGACTGACCGTCGCCGGCCCGGGCGACCGCGACCTGGTCATCCGCTGGTTCGCGGAGTTCGCCGACGAGGCGCTCCCGCCGGACGAACCGCGGGCACCCGACGAGCTCGTCGATCGGCGGATCGCGTCGGGTGGGGTCTTCCTCTGGGACGACGACGGTCCGGTGTCATTGACGGTGGTCGGGTCGCGGACCCCGCACGGGGCACGCGTCGGGCCGGTCTACACGCCGCCGGATCGACGTGGCCGGGGGTATGCCTCGGCGTGTGTCGCGGGAGCCAGCCAGGCGCAGCTCGACGCCGGTCTCCGCTTTGTCTTCCTGTTCACCGACCTCGCCAATCCGACGTCGAACCACATCTACGCCGAGATCGGCTACGAGCCGGTCCGGGACATCGATTCGTGGCGGTTCGCCGTCTGACCCGAGCGGCCGGGGACGCCCATCGGGCATCATGGGCGGGACGCTGGCGGACCGTCTGTCGCGGACCGCGGATGAGGGGGAGTCGTTGACCGAGAAGCGCCCCGACGATGTCCTCGTGCCCGAGGCTCCGGACGTCGCCGGCCTGACCTTCCGCCACTATCGGGGCGCCGACGACCTGCCCGGGATCGTGGCCGTGATCGATGCGGCGCATCGGCTGGATTCGGTCGACTACTTCCCGTCGACCGAGGACCTCGCCAACGAGCTCTCCAACGGCGACCATGAGGATCCCGAGCGAGACCTGATCGTGACCGAGCTCGACGACCGGATCGTCGCCTACGCCCGGGCGAGCTGGGCCCTCCGCGACGGCGGCTACACGTACCACACCGACGGCGAGGTGGATCCGTCGGTCCGGCGGCGGGGGATCGGACGGGCACTGCTCCGAGCGGAGCAGGAGCGCCTGCGAGCGATCGCGGCCGCCCACCCCACCGACGTCCCACGCAGCTTCCAGGCCTGGACGTTCGGTGGCCAGGACGGTGCCGAGGCGCTGCTCCGTGGCGACGGCTACGAGCCGATCCGCTACTTCGCCGAGATGGCCCGGCGACTCGACGAGCCGATCCCAACGCTCGAGCTCCCACCGGGGCTCGAGATCCGGCCGGTCGATCCGGCGGACCATCGGCGGATCTTCGACGCCGAGGCGGACGCCTTCCGCGACCACTGGGGCTACCGCGAGTGGACCGACGCCGACTACACCCGCACGTTCAGCGCGCCGACCCTCGACACGAGCCTGTGGCGCGTCGCGTGGGCCGGTGACGAGGTCGCCGGGGTCGTGCTCACAGCGGTGTTCCCGAAGGAGAACGAGACCCTCGGCGCCCGGCGCGGCTGGCTGGAGCACATCAGCGTTCGTCGGCCGTGGCGCCGGCAGGGGCTGGCCAGCGCGCTCATCGTGAGCGCCCTCGAGGGCCTCCGCGAGCGCGGGTTCGAGCTGGGCATGCTCGGGGTCGACGCCGACAACCCGACCGGCGCGTTCCGGCTGTACGAGAACCTCGGCTTCCGGGTCGCCGAGCGCGCCCAGGTGCTCGCCAGGCCGTTGTAGCCGGCCGGCCGGCGCCCGGGTCGCCCGGAGCCCCGCCCACGAAGCCCGGTATCCTTGGCCGGTGAGCCTGTACCTCCTCAAGGACCCGAAGGACCTCGTCGCCCCGTCGCTGGTCGCCGCCCTCGACGGCTGGGTCGACAGCGGCTCCGCGGCCACGACGGCCGCCGAGCGCCTGGCCGACGACGGGGAGGTCGTGGTCACGTTCGACGGCGACCAGCTGTTCGACTTCCGCGCTCGCCGGCCGACCCTCGACATCGTCGACGGGCGGCTCTCGGAGCTCACCTGGCCCGAGCTGACGATGCGCCGCGCCCGGATCGGCGAGCGGGACCTGCTCGTCCTGACCGGGGCCGAGCCCGATTTCCGTTGGCGCGAGTTCGCGGCCGGCGTCGTCGAGCTCGCCGATCGTCTCGGCGTCGTCGAATGGATCAGCCTCGGCGCGATCCCGGCGGCCGTGCCGCACACGCGGTCGGTGCCGATCATGGGCACCGAGTCGGCGCCGGGGCTGCTCCGCGCCGATGTCCGTCCCGGGCCCACCGGGATCCTCCGCGTCCCATCAGCGGCGCTATCCGTGCTCGAGATGAGCCTCGCCGAGGCGGGCACGCCGGCGGTCGGCTACTTCGCCCAGGTCCCGCACTACGTGTCCGGGCCCTATCCGGTCGCCGCCCTCGCGCTGCTCCAGTCGCTCGGCCGCCATCTCGGGGTCGACATCCCCGCGGCGGAGCTGACCGCCGAGGCCCAGCAGCTGCGCTCGCGACTCGACCTCGCGACCGGCGCCGACGAGACGACCCGCGCCTACGTCGAGCGCCTCGAGGCGATGGTCGACGAGGAGCGCCTCCCGGCCGGCGACGAGCTGATCTCGGAGATCGAGCGTTTCCTGCGCGACCGCGGGGCACCGGGCGGCCAGGGCTCGCTGCCCAACTGAGCGTCTCCCCGGACACGGGACTGCACCGGCGGGAAGAGCTCGCCCCGGCCGGCGTCGAGACCGGCCGGGGCGATGTCCCCCGCGGAGACGGGCCCGCTCCGGGAGCGGGTCGGGTTGACGAGCTACGCGTGCGTCGCGCGGGCCCGCGCGATGGACCGGATCGTGAGGAGCAGGACGATCGCGACCACCTGCATGCCGAGCACGACGCGGTTCACGTCGAGCGCGGGCAGCCAGCGCACCTTGTCGCCCTGGAGGACGTAGACGCCGGCCGGGCGGGCGGCCATGCCGAAGCCCGCTCCGAACCCCGTCTGGCGCGGCTTCGTCTCGGTTCCTTCGGCTCCCGCGGGACCGGGCTCGGCCGGGTTCTCGCCGCCGCCGGCGCCGCCCATGATCCGCGCCACCGGGATCACCGTGAGCCCGTTCTTGACGACCGGCTCGCCGAAGACGCGCCGGGCGCTCATCGTCTCGTCGACCCGGTCGACGAGCGTTTCCATCGTCAGCATCGCGACCTACCCTTCACCGATCCGCTCGACGACGATCGTGCAGTGCGTCGCCAGCGCGGCGATCGCCCCGATGGCGGCCCACACCGGCAGGAGCACCGCACCGATCAGGCCGACCGTGAGCGGGAACTCGGCGAGGACGATCCCGTCCTCGTTCTTGATCGACAGCCGCCGGACGTTCCCCTCACGGACGAGCTCGCGGGCCTTTGCCAGGAGCTCCTCGCCGTTGAGTCGGAACTCCTCGATCCGGGGCGGTCTGGACATCGTCTCGGGCATGGGTGCCCTCCTTGCCGGCGCACCGGCCTCAGTCGCTGGACGTCGCCGAACAGCGTGGGCCGTCGCGCGGCTCGTGAGCCAGTGCCGAAGGGCCGGACTTGGCAGTCCGCTCCCCGCCTGCCCGGGCCGTGGGGCCCGTCCCGGCGCGCCAACGCCCTGCGCGACCGCCGCCCAGGGGCGATATCTCGGACGGCGGTGCATCGGCGCAACCCGGACCGCCACGGAGGCCCCGAATTGCCGGCTGGTCATCGGGTCAGCCCGCTGGCCGCCTGTATGCTGGCCCCGGCCGTGCCGCTCGCTGCCGGCCTCGTCCGCACCTCCCTCGGCCGGACGCGACGACCAACCGGAAGACGACGAGGACCGTGATGCGGGAACCGAGCTCGAGGCGGCGGTAGGCAGGTGACGTCGGTCCCCGCCCAACCGCAGGGAGGTGCACGGGACACCGCCGGCCAGATCCGCGGCTCGAGCCTGCTGCTGGTCGGCCGGCTGATCTCGATCGCGATCAACCTGCTCGCCCAGGTCCTGATCGTCCGCCACCTTTCGACCACCGAGTTCGGCGCCTTCGCCCTCGCCTACTCGATCGTGGGCATGGCCCAGGTGGCGGTCACGCTCGGGCTGCACCGCGGGGCCACCCGGTTCGTCTCGATGTACGACGAGCAGGGCGCCTACCCGCGCCTGCTCGGGACGATCCTGCTCAACGTCGCCGTCATCCTCGGGCTCGGCGCATGCATCATCCTCGCGGTCTGGCTGCTCCCAGGAGCGATCTCGGGCAGCGGGCTGGTCGACCCGACGGCGACCGGGATCCTGCTGATCCTGATCTTCACCGCCCCGATCGACGCGCTCGACGACCTGCTGCTCAACCTGTTCGCCGTCTTCGCGGCGCCACGGGCGATCTTCATCCGGCGCTACGTCCTGGCGCCGGGGCTGCGCCTCCTGGTCGCCGCCCTGCTCGTGGCCGGGAACGGCTCGGCGATCCAGCTCGCGATCGGCTACGTGGTCGCGAGTGTCCTCGGGGTGATGCTCTACGGCGCGCTGTTCCTGCGCCTGCTCGCCGACCGGGGGATCCTCCACGAGCTCCGCCGGAGCCGGCCCGAGGTCCCGGCCCGCGAGGTCCTGGCGTTCTCCATCCCGCTGCTGACCACCGACGCGGTCTGGCTGCTCCTGAACACGTTCCCGCTGATCGTCCTGACCGTGTTCGGCGGGCTCAATGACGTGGCGGCCTTCCAGGTGGTCAAGCCGATCGCGACGCTCAACCTCCTCGTGTCGTCGAGCTTCACCGTCCTGTTCCTGCCGGTCGCCTCGCGGATGGTCGCCCGGAATGACGACCAGGGCCTGAGCGACCTGTACTGGCGGACGGCGATCTGGACCGCGGTCATGACCTTCCCGATCTTCATCGCCACGTTCTCGCTGGCCGATCCGCTGACCGAGATCCTGTTCGGGCAGCGCTACGCCGCTTCGGGCACCTATCTCGCCATCATGTCGCTCGGCTACTACGTCAACGCCGCCCTCGGCTTCAACGCAACGACCCTGAGCGCGGCCGGGCGCGTCCGGGCGGTCGTGACCGTCAACGGCATCGCGGCCGTCATCAGCGTCGTGGCAGGGCTCCTGCTCATCCCGCCGTTCGGCGCGCTCGGGGCCGCGGTCTCGGGCTGCCTGACCCTGCTCGTCCAGAACGCCCTGCTCCAGCTCGAGCTCCGACGACGCCTCGGCATCCCCCTGTTCCATCGTCCCGCGATGGAGACGTACGCCGTCATCGGCGTCGCCGCGGTCGTCCTGTGGCTGATCGAGCAGGCGACACAGCTGACCTGGCTGATGATCGTGCCGGCGATCGTGGCATCGGTCGTCGTCCTCGCCCTGACCCACCGCTCGCTGCGGATCGACGACATCTTCCCGGAGGTCGACCGCTGGCGGGCGACGCTCGTGCGCCGGTTCGCGCCCTGACCGCGATCGGACCGGCGCGGCAGGATCCGGCCCACGGCTCCGCTGCCGCGACGGCGCGAGTGGAGCGGTCCTAGCCGGCGAGGTCTTCGAGCAGCAGCGCCAGCTCGCGCGCGTTCGTGGTGCCGTAGTTCGCGTAGCAGTTGTTCATGAGGACGTGCGTCTCGCGGGCCTCGCCGGCGGCCTGGCGGATCCGCGGGACCCACTCACCGAGCTCCTCGCGCGAGTAGAGGTAGCGGAAGCGCTCAGCCGGCCCGATTCCCTTCGCCTCCCACGTCTCGGCGTTCCGGCCGTGGAAGCGGACGAGGGCGAGGTCGGCCGAGGTGACCGCGGCGACCGGCGGGACGCTGCTCTTGAAGCCCTGCGGTTCGTCGACCATGACGAACGCGATGCCGCGATCGGCCAGGAAGCGGATCGTCCGCTCGGCGTTCTTCTCGTTGAGCCAGGACCCGTTGCGAAACTCGACCGCCGCCTGCCAGCCGTCGAGCCGCTCGACGGCCTCCTCGATCGTGGCCCGGTTCTCGGACGACGGATACACCCAGCGTGGGTACTGGAGCAGGATCGAACCGAGCTGGCCCCGCTCGGCGAGCGGCGCGAGACCCTCCCGGAACATCGACCAGACCGCATCCTGCAGCTCGGGCGGCAGGTCCTTGGCGTAGATCCTCGGCTTCGCCCGGAGCGCGTCGGGCAGCTCGTCGCGAATCGACTTGGGCAGCCGTTTGGTCTCGGTCCCCTGCCCGGTCATCAGGGCATGCGCCTTGATGTCGAAGGTGAAGTCGGGCGGCGTGCGATCGACCCACAGCTCGGCGGTCCGGACCGCTGGCAGGGCGTAGTACGTCGCATCGACCTCGACCAGCGGGAACGTCTCGGCGTAGTAGTGGAGCCGCTCCTCGGCGGTATCGGCGCCGGCCGGATAGAACACGCCGCTCGCGGTCATCGTCGGGTCGGTCCACGACGCGGTCCCGATCCGGACCGTACCCCCACCGCGAACCTCGATCGGCTCGCTGGCGGCGCGGGCGACGTCGGCGGCGCGGGCGCTCGCGCCCTCGGGGCCGGGATCGTGCTCACCGGTCATGGCGCTAGGGTAGCCCGCCAGGGCGACGGGGCGGTCGGGTGCGAGCAGCTCGCTGGTGGGCACGGCGATCCCTCCGGTTCCTGGTTGGTGGGGTCGCGATCATCGTGACACGTATTCATGACGGGATGTGTCATGAATGCGGGTATGATCGTGGCGATGCGCGCCTCCCGCCTCGTGTCGCTCCTGCTGCTCCTCCAGACCCGCGGCCGGATGACGGCGGGCGAGCTCGCCGAGGAGCTCGAGGTCTCGGTCCGGACCGTCCATCGCGACGTCGAGGCGCTCAGCGAGGCCGGCGTCCCGATCTACGCGGAACGTGGACCGTACGGCGGCATCCGGCTGGTCGACGGCTACCGGACGCGGCTGACGGGGATGACCGCCGACGAGGCCGAAGCCCTGTTCCTGTCGGGCCTGCCCGGCCCGGCCGCCGAGCTCGGGCTCGGGACGGTCGTCACCGCGGCACGTCTCAAGGTCCTCGCGGCGCTGCCGCCCGAGCTCCGAACGCGGGCGTCGAGGCTCGTCGAGCGCTTCCATCTCGACGCCAGCGGCTGGTTCCAGGCCGGCGAGCCGGTCCCGTTCCTGGCGGTCCTGTCGGAGGCGGTCTGGGATGCCCGGCGGGTCGAGATCGACTACGAGCGGGGCGACCGCGTCGTGCGCCGGGTGATCGAACCGGTCGGGCTCGTGCTCAAGGCCGGCGTCTGGTACGTCGTCGCGATGATCGAGGGCGCAGCCCGGACCTACCGCGTGGGACGGGTCGTCGGCGCGACGTCTCTGGAGGAGCGGTTCGAGCGACCCGACGGCTTCGATCTCGCCGCGTTCTGGGCGGAGTCGAGCGCCGCCTATGAGCGCGACGCGCCGCGGATCGACGTCACGATCCGGATCCGGGCGGATCGGGTCGACGGTCTTCGGGTCGGCGTCGGCGATCGGGTCGTCGACGCCGCCGTCGAGCTCCCCGCGGAGGATCCCGACGGCTGGCGGCACCTGCGCCTCCGGCTCGACTGGCCCGAGGAGGTGCCCGGACACCTCCTGGCCGTGGGCCCGGACCTCGAGGTGCTCGAGCCGCCCGAGATCCGCGAGCGGATGGTGTCGATCACCCGAGCCACGCTCCAGCGGTACACCGGGGCCGGCGCGGGAGCGACCGGCGAGACGCCGGGGAACGGACCCTAGCCGCGACGCGGGCTCGGGTCGAGCCGGATCGCGTGGGCGATCCGGACCGGCGCGTCGGCCGGCGGGGGAATGAACGTCGACTCCTCGTCGAGCGCCCGGGTGGCGGCCCGGAAGGCACGGACCCGGAGCTCACGCTCCAGCTCGCGCTCCCGGTCGGCGTGGATAAGTCGGGCGAGTTCGAGGTCGTGCATGGGGACGGCACCTCCGGCTGGGACGATCGCGTTGATCGATCTCGTCATGCACCGATGATGGACCGGGAACCTGCCAGATACTGTCAACTTCTTCGGCAACGAAACCGCGAGACTCGCGGTCAAGTTGGAATGCCGAGCCTGGAAGTCGCGCGCTATCCTCGCGCCATGGAGCAACGCAGGTGACCTTCCGTCCCGGGGCGTCGCTCGACCCGTCGCAGGTCGAGGACGTGCGCGGTAACCGGGTCGGCGGACGCGGGGTCGCCATCGGCGGCAGCGGTGCAATCGGCCTGGTCATCCTGATCGCCTACGTCCTGCTCGGTGGATCGCCGAGCGATCTCGGGGCCCTGTCGGGGCAGGTGATCGGTGACGGGAGCGGCGTCGGGCCGGCGAGCACCCAGCTGGCAACCGACTGCCGCAGCGGCGCCGACGCCAACGCGCGCGAAGACTGTCGGATCGTCGGCTACATCAACAGCGTGCAGGCGTACTGGACCGAGGAGTTCGCCGCCTCGGGGAGCCAGTACCAGCCCGCAAGGACGCGGTTCTTCACCGACCAGATCGACACGGGCTGCGGCTTCGCGAGCGCCGCGTCCGGGCCGTTCTACTGCCCCACCGACCACTACATCTACATCGACCTCGGGTTCTTCGACGACCTGCGGACGAAGTTCGGCGCCAGCGGCGGGCCCGCGGCCGAGGCGTACGTCCTCGCCCACGAGTACGGCCACCACGTCCAGGACCTGATGGGCGCCCTGACCGGCGCGTCAGGGGCCACGGGCGCGACCAGCCGATCGGTACGGACCGAGCTGCAGGCCGACTGCTACGCCGGCGTGTGGGCGAGCCACGCCGCCACGACGGGCTTCCTGGACCCGCTGACCGACGCCCAGATCGCCGACGCGCTCAACGCGGCCGCGGCCGTCGGTGACGACCGGATCCAGGCCGAGACCCAGGGCTCGGTCAGACCGGACTCGTGGACGCACGGCTCGTCCGCGCAGCGCCAGAAGTGGTTCACGTCGGGTTACCACGGCGGCGACCCGAGCGCCTGCGACACGTTCAGCGGCAACCCCTAGCCACAGCCCACCGGATCGGTCGGCTGTCGCTCGGCTACGCTCTGCTCGATGTCGACCGCCGCCGAGCCACGCGTCCAGCCGGTCCGGACCGTCGCCGCGACCCGCTACGTCACGCCCCTCCGCGAGGGCGGCTCGCTGCCGGGCCTCATGGAGGCGGACGACGACGGGCTGTACGTCGTCAAGTACCACGGTGCCGGCCAGGGGCCCAAGGCGCTGGTGGCCGAGCTGGTCGCGGGCGAGCTCGGCCGGGCGCTCGGCCTGCCGGTGCCCGAGATCGTCCTGGTCGAGCTCGACCCTGCGATCGGACGGGCCGAGCCGGACCCCGAGATCCAGGACCTGCTCGTGCGCAGCCCCGGCCTCAACGTCGGTCTCGACTTCCTGCCCGGGGCGCTGCCGTTCGACCCGGCGGCTGGGAAGCGAGCCGGGGACGAGCGCCCCGCACCCGACCTGGCGGCCGACATCGTCTGGTTCGACGGGCTCGTCACGAACGTCGACCGGACCGCGCGCAACGTCAACCTGCTCGTGTGGCACCACCGGCTGTGGCTCATCGACCACGGAGCCGCCATCTACGTCCACCACACCTGGCGTAACCCGGCCGAGCACGCCCGCCGGCCGTTCGAGCAGATCGCCGACCACGTGCTCCTGCCGGACGCCGGCTCGATCGTCGACGCCGACCGGCGGCTGGCCGACCGGGTGACGCCGGAGCTGCTCGATCGGATCGTGGCGACGATCCCGGACGCCTGGCTGGGCGACGGGGCCGACGCGCAGCGCCGCGGCTACGTCGACTACCTGGGGACCCGCGTCGAGGCCCCGCGCCCGTTCATCGAGGTGGCCGAGCGTGCCCGCAACGCGGCGTAAGCCCTTCGAGTACGCCATCGTCCGGGTCGTCCCGCGGGTCGAGCGGGGCGAGCAGTTCAACGCCGGGATCGTGCTCCACTCGCGGCCCCTCCGGTTCCTCGCCGCCATGGTCGAGCTCGACCCGGCCATCCTGCGCGCGCTCGCCCCGGGCTGCGATCCCGCCGAGGTCCTGGCCCATCTCGAGGCCATCCCCCGGATCGCGGCCGGCGAGCCCGACGCGGGGCCGATCGCGGGGCTCGAACGCGCGGAGCGGTTCCATTGGCTCGTCGCCCCGGCGAGCACGATCGTCCAGCCGTCGCCGGTCCACACCGGGCTCACCGACGACCCGGCGGCCACGCTCGATCACCTCTTCCGGACGCTGGTCCGCGACCGGGCCTGACGGCGCAGGCCCGGCGGCGCCGGACTACTCGAGGACGATGCGCACGCCGTCCCCATCCTCGTCGAGGGCCTCGAACACCGGGCCGCGCGCACCGGCGTTCAGCGCGGCTCGAATGCGGTCCAGGCTGGGCCCGCCGAGCCCAGGCACGCCCTGGAGCCCGAGCTCGCCGAGCGACGCAGGAAGCCGGAGGTTGACCGCGACGCGCCCGTCCTCGGTGACCTCGAGCCGGATCGTTCGACCGCCGGCGGACGGGGTCTCGCGGCCGGCGGCATGGCCGGGTCCGGCCGCCGACGGCCGTTCGTCGCGACGATCGCGCGCATCCAGTGCGGCCAGGATCGTCTCCGCCTCGGCGGCGGTCAGGCGGCCCGCCGCGACGAGACGCAGCAAGTCCTCCAGGGGGTCAGACACGTCGCACCCACCCCAACCCCGCGTCGCCGGCGCCGCCGGAACCCGCGGCCGGCCGGTGGGCCGGCTCGATCGGCTCCAGGTCGGCGAGCCGGCGCTCCGCCTCGGCGATGTCGATCTCGGCCGCCTCGAGCTCGCGCAGGATCCGGAGCCGCTCGCTGTCAACGGCCTGATCGCCGGCCTCAGCCTCAGCGGTCCGATGTTCGGCGGCCTCGGCTGGCGCGACGTGGCGGTCGGTCGTCGCCGGAGCGACCAGCGCCGGCGCGCCGGCCTCGACCCGGATGTCGCCCGAGATCGAGCGGAAGCTGATGACCGGTCCGCCCTCGCCCAGCTCGATCGTCCGGCGCCCCGGCTTGCCGCCGGAGCGGTGTGCGAGCGAGCTCTCGACATCGCCTGACACCGTCGACCCCTGGACCCGGACCGGGCCGACGGGCAGGAGCGTGACGTCGCCGGACACGGTCTCCACGGCATGCGTCCCGCTGTCCACGAACGCGCCGGCCACGCGGATCGCGCCGCTCGTCGTCCGCAGCTGGAGGGTGGCAATGGTCGGCGCCCGGACGGCGAGGTCCCCGGACACGCTCCGGGCCGCGGCGCGGAGGACGTCGACCCCCTCGAGCTCGACGTCGCCGGACACCGTCTCGAGATCGATCGACCCTCCGGCGGTCGCGATGCGCAGGTCGCCGGAGATCGAGCGGTAATGCTGGTCCCCGGTCAGTCCGTCGGCGCGGATCGGCCCGCTGGCCGTCTCGATCCAGACCCGCGCGCCGCGGGGGACGAGGACCGTGATCGGCTCGATGCGGTGGAACGCCCGGCCGATCCCGAACGGGCCGCGGTCCTCGATCGCCGCCAGCTCGAGACCGTCCGTCGTGCGGCGCACCCGGTAGTCGTCCTCGATCGGGCGAACGCCGGTCCCCTCCACGCGAACGGTCGTGCCGTCCACGGCGGTGAGGGCGATCGATCCCTCGACGCCCCGGATCACGAGGCGCCCATTCGTTCCGATGTCGTGCTCGATCAGCTCGCCGGTCAGGGACGTCATCACTCGCTCCTTCGCAATGCCCGGATCGCGGCCGCGGCGTCCTCCGCCCCGATCTCGCGTCGCGCCAGTCGTTCGAGGATCGCCTGCCGGGCGGCGGCCGCCTCGGAGGCCGACCCGGTCGGATCGTCCGCCCGGCCGTCGTCCCCCTCCGCCGGCATCGGCCCGCCGTCGGCGAAACCGAGCGACCGGACGAGCCCGTCGACCCGTGCCCGCACCGTTGGGTAGCTGATCCCGAGCTCGCGCTCCATCTCGCGCAGGTTGCCGCGCGATCGGAGGAAGCTCTCGAGGAGCGCCATCTGGTCCCGACCGAGCCGCCCGAAGCGGCCGACGCTGAACTCGCCTTCGAGGCTCGTCCCGCAGCTCGCGCAGTGGAGCCGGGTGACGGTCAGGTCGCCGGAGCAGACCGGGCAGGTGGAGATGACGTCATGCGGCATGTGGATCCCTTCGTGACTGGACGAGGATCAACGTACCGCGATGGTTTCACTTTGTCAATGCGGACTTACATTTCTCGTAGGTTCAGATGTCCTTTGTGAAGCCGGCTGGCTAATGTACCGCTCCGGCCTGGTGCACCGCCCTTAGGCTGCCCGGTCGAGGATCGTCACCTCCACGAGCGGGCTGTGGGCCACCATCGTGTCGACGTCCGTCCGGTTCCAGGCCCGGGCGACCCGGGTGAGGATCGCCCGCCGCTCGTCCGGGTCGGTCACCTCGCGGGCCACCGCCGGGAGATCCGCGGCGACGCGGCCCTTCAGGTGGAAGGTGAAGTCCGGATGCGCCTCGAGGTTGGCCAGCCAGCTCCGCCGGCGGCCGGCCCGGGGCATCCCCGAGATGAACAGCCGGCCGTCGAAATTGTGGACGACGATCTCGATCCGGCGCGGCTGTCCCGTCCGGCGTCCAATGGTGGTGATATCGATGGTCTGGCTGTGGGCCAGGGCGTGCTGGATGACGTCGTCCATGGGGTCGCCGGGTCTCCTCGGGGTCGCTGGTGATTGCATACGCAACGATGATACGCCATGGCGCAAGGGAGGGCCGCCGAGCGGAGCGAGCCGTGGCCGGGACGCGGCCGGGTCAGTCCCGGCGGCGGAGCAGCGACGTCCGGAACGGCCGGAGCTCACCGCGCGCGAAGCCGCCGGCGATCACGGGGTCGGCATCCATGATCCGCCGGGCAGCGGCCTCATCGGGCGCCTCGAGGATCGCGATCCCCGTGTTGACATGACCGAGGGTCGGTCCCGTGAGGACGAGCGTGACATCGGCGAGCAGGCGCTCGAGTCGCGCGAGATGGACCCGCCAGACCGCCCGCTCCTCGTTGGTCATCGTCGCCGCGAAGTCCTCGCGCGGCGGATGGATGAAGTAGATCCACTCGGCCATGGGCGGCGTCAGCCGGCCCTGGCCTTGAGCGACGCCTTGTAGGCGCGCTTTCCCTCCTGGTAGCGGGCGAGCGATTCCGGCGAATCGACGTCGCCGAGGGTGGGATGCATCGGCCGGACGGCCTCCCAGCCCGGCGGACGGACACCGAGGCGCAGGCCGAGGATCGCGATGAGACCCTTCGCCTTCATCTCGCCGATCCCGGGCAACGCGAGCAGCCGCCGCTCGAGGTCGGCGCCGTCGCGGGCGCCGGTCCAGATCGTCGCGGCATCGTTCCCGTAGTCGCGCGCGACGGCGGCGCAGAGCGCCTGGACCTTGGTCGCCATCGCGCCCGGGAACCGGTGCAGGGCGGGCCGTCGTCGGAAGACCTCGTCGAGGACGGCCGGGTCCAATGCCGCGATCCGGGCCGCGTCGAGGTCGCCGATCCGGCGCTTGAGCTCGAGCGGCCCGCCGAACGCCTTCTGGACGGTGACCTGCTGGTCGAGCGCGAAGCCGATCAGGAGGGCCAGCGGCTCGCTCACGAGGAGCCGGTCGGCCGCCTCGTCGCCGGTGAAGAAGAGTCGATCGGTGGGCGTCGTGGTGACCATGACGGCATGGTACCCGGGCCGGCGGAAGCACGGAAGCGAGCCCGACCGGGCGGGGCACGGCCTCGGCCCGGGGCACCGCCCGACGGGCTCCGCCATACTCGGCCCGATGGACGCGACGATCGACTGGCTCGGTCACGCCACCGTCCGGATCGAGCTCGACGGGGTCCGGATCCTGACCGACCCGACCATCCGCGAGCGGATCGGGCCGCTCGTCCGAAAGGTCGCGCCGGTCCCCCATCGCGAGCTCGAGGCGATCGACGTCGTCCTCATCAGCCACCTCCACCAGGACCACCTCGATCTGGCCTCGCTCCGCCGGCTCCGCGGCGCGCGGCTCATCGTCCCGGCCGGCGCCGGACGGATCCTCCGCGCCACGGGGCACGACGACGTCGACGAGCTCGCGCCGGGCGAGCGGACGACGCATGGGTCGATCACCGTCGAGGCGGTTCGCGCCGACCACAGTGGCTTCCGGCCGCCGTTCGGGCCGACGGCACCGGCGCTCGGCTTCGTCCTGTCGAACGAGCGCCGGCGGATCTACTTCGCCGGCGACACGGCGCTCTTCCAGGCGATGGCTGACATCGCCGACCTCGACCTCGCCCTGCTGCCCGTCTGGGGCTGGGGGCCCAACCTCCGCGGCGGGCACATGGACCCGTTGATGGCCGCGGAGGCGCTGACGCTGCTGCGACCGCGGCGGGCGGTGCCGATCCACTGGGGCACGCTGTGGCCGGCGGCGATGGGACTCGTCCGGCCGGACCGGCTGTCCGCGCCGGGCCCGGAGTTCCGCGCCGCGGCCGCCGAGCGAGCCCCGGACGTCGAGGTCGCCGTCCTCGCGCCGGGCGGTCGCCTCGATCTCGGCGACTGACCGGTCCGGACACCCCCGGACCATTGCGAACGGTCGCGGACCGCACGGCCGGCGGTGCGTTGATGCACCGGAAAGCACCGAAGGCGGCGCGGAAGCCCTCGTCGGCGGCCCGTTCGGAGCCTATTCTCCGGGCCCATCGCCGGCGACCTGTCGCGGACGGTGGCGCTCGGGGGGATCCGAGAGCGTCGGAGTCTCACCGCTCCGGCGCTCTTTGATTCCACAGGCGCCCGACTGGCGACGCCGCGCGTGGGCGCCACATCCGGACACTCGCAGCCGACGAGCGGCGGGCCGTCGCCCGAGTTGTGCCGGGTCGTCGATGGGCGTAGGATTCAGGGTACGAGAGGTCCGCGGACGACCGATCGACGGCCTGTCCAACCGGACCCGGCGAAGGCTCGCGACCCATGCGCCTCGACCGCACCAGACCGGGACGAACCGGACGGAGCGATGACCCGCGAACGAGCGGGGCGACGCTGCCGATGACAGCGGACCAAGAGCGCGGTACGACGAACCTCGCCACGATCCCCTACGCGGGGAACATCAGCACGGATACCCGGGCGGGCTGCTGAGACGCGTCCTGGGCGCCAGGCTCGCGACGCAACAGGCAATTCACGGCAGACCCGCGCTCAGATCGAGCGTGGGTCTCGTGGTTCCAGGGGCCGATCGGCTATGCTCCGCACCGAACGACGCGCACGCTCCGACATCGGAGCGCGGGGCAGCCGGCCCGATCCGCGACCCGGTCACGATCCGCCCGCGGCTCCGGCCCACGGGCCACAGGAGCCCTGCTTGACCTTCGACCATCTCGGCCTGTCGGCCGACATCCTTCGTGCCGTCGCGGACGAAGGCTACACCGAGCCCACACCCATCCAGGACCAGGCGATCCCGCTCGTCCTCGCCGGTCGCGACGTCCTCGCCGCCGCGCAGACGGGAACCGGTAAGACCGCGGCCTTCACGCTCCCGATCCTCGAGCGTCTCAAGGGCCAGGCCAACACGAGCTTCTCGCCGGCCCGCCATCCGGTCCGGGCGCTCATGGTGACCCCCACACGCGAGCTGGCGATGCAGATCGCCGACTCCGTTGCCGCCTACGGTCGGCACGTCCCGCTCCGCACCGCGGTCGTCTATGGGGGCATCCCGATCGACCCGCAGATCAAGGAGCTTCGGGCCGGGGTCGAGATCCTCGTGGCCACGCCGGGCCGGCTGATGGACCACGTGGGGCAGCGGACCGTGAACCTCTCGCAGGTCGAGATCCTCGTCCTGGACGAGGCCGACCGGATGCTCGACATGGGGTTCATCCCCGACATCCGCAAGATCGTCGCGCTGCTGCCGGCCCGGCGCCAGAATCTGCTGTTCAGCGCCACGTTCTCCGACGAGATCCGGCGCCTGGCCCAGGAGTTCCTGCGCGACCCGGAGACGGTCGAGGTCGCCGCCCGCAACACCGCGGCCGAGGGCGTGGAGCAGGTCCTCTACCCGGTCGACCGGGACCGCAAGGAGGACCTCCTCATCCACCTGATCCGGCGCGACCGGATGGAGCAGGTGCTGGTGTTCACCCGGACGAAGCTGGCCGCCAGCCGGCTCGCCTCGTACCTCGACCGGCGCGGCGTCAACGCGGTGGCCATCCACTCGGACCGGACCCAGCCCGAGCGGACGCGCGCACTCGAGGACTTCAAGCGCGGCGAGGTGACCTGCCTCGTCGCGACCGATGTGGCATCGCGCGGGCTCGACATCGAGGAGCTCCCGTACGTCGTCAACTTCGAGCTCCCGTTTGAGGCGCTCGACTACCTCCATCGGATCGGCCGGACCGGCCGGGCCGGCTCGACCGGGGTCGCGATCTCGCTCGTCTGCGTCGACGAGGTCGAGCTGCTCAAGGCCGTCCAGCGCCTGCTCAAGAAGCCCATCCCGTACCAGGTCGTCGAGGGCTTCGAGCCCGACCGGACGGTCCAGGCGCGGCCGATCCGCGGCTTCGGGCGCGACGGCAGCGGATCGGACACCCGGCACCACGCCCACCACAAGCCCATCCGAACCCGCACGGCCGGTCGCCGCGCGAGCTGACCGCGCCCGGGCTCAGGGCTTGGGCGGCGGGAGTCCCAGGGCCAGGGCGACGAGCTTCGCCGTCAGCGGCCGGAGGTCGGCGCCGTTCTGGTTCGTCAGGACGGCGATCGCCAGCCCCGGGTTGGCGAGGTAGCGAAGCTCGCCGCGGACGCCGATGAACCGCCCGCTGTGGCCGAGGGCGCGGCGCCCGTCGATGTTCGTGACCTGGACGCCGAGCCCGTACGGCACGTACGGGCTGTAGACGGCCGTCCGCGTCCGATCGCCGACCGCGAGCGCCAGCGTCGCCGGCTTGAGGATCGTGCCGCCGTACAGCGCCCGGGCCCACGCGGCGAGATCGGCCGAGGTGGCCGCCACGTCCCCGGCCGAGCCGGCCGCGGTCACGACCGACGTGAACGGGACGATCCGGCCGGCGGCGTCGGCGAGCGGGATCGGCCGGGCCGACGGGCCGGGGCGGTTGTAGTAGTAGCCCATCGCGAGCGGACCGCGCGGGCGCTCGGCGACCTGGACGAACGCGTCCTTCAGCCCGGCGGGTCCGAAGAGCCGGTCGCGCACGAGCGTGGCGAACGAGTCCCCGGTCACCTTCTCGGCCACGAGCCCCAGGAGCAGGTAGTTGGTGTTCGAGTAATGCCACGAGCGTCCCGGGCTCGAGTACGGCTTGCCGACGTAGGCGAGCGCCTGGCCGGCCGTCCAGGTGGCCCCGCGCTTTGCCATCAGCGCCGCATCGACGCCCTTGCCGAAGAAGAAGTCGGCCAGGCCGCTCGTGTGGTCGAGCAGCATGCGCACCGTCACCCCAGCCGGGATGGGCTTCGGCGGCGTTCCGAGCGTGACGCCCGGAAGGATCGTGGCGACCTTGCTGTCGAGGTGGAGCTTGCCGTCGTCGACGAGGCCGAGGATCAGGGCGGCCGTGAAGGTCTTGCTCATGCTGGCGATCGCGAACGCCGTGTCCGGGGTCACGGGCCGGCGCGCCGCGACGTCGGCGTACCCGGTCGTCCCGGTCCACGAACGGCCGTCCGGCCAGGTGATCGTCACGCTGACGCCCGGCAGGCGGTTGGCCGCCGCGAATCGGTTGAGCGTCCGTTGGAGCTGCGTCGCGAGGGACGGGCTGAGCGTGACCGGGGTCGGGACGGCCGACGGCGTGGGGTTGCCGGCCGGCGCCGGCGTCGCGGTTGGGGGCGCGGTCGGCGAGGGCCTTGACGACGGGCTCGCCGACGCGGAGGCGAGCGGCTCGAAGGTTGCGGCCCCGAGACCGCTCGGCGACGCGCTCGCCCCCGACGGGGACGCGGCCGGCGAGGCGGACCCGAATCCACCAGTAGCGGCGAAGAGGGCCGTCGCGCCGATCGCCACGACGAGGACCGGCCCGATGAGGGTCCGACGGAGCATGCCCGGACTATACGGCCGCGACTCGCGGAGGGCCGTCGACGGCGCCCGACGCGGTGAGCCGCGACCGGCCAAGGCCGGCGGGCCGGATCGCTAGACTAGGGCTGGCGCCGGGGAGCCGCGCGATCCCGGGCGACGGAGAGAGGGAGACGCCGATGATGGACACGAAGAAGCTGCTCGCGGAGCTGCTCGGGACGTTCACCTTCTTCACGGTCGGGTTCATGGCCATCCTGTCGAACACCGCGTTCTCACCGACCGCGAACCTCGTGGTGATCGCCTTTGGCTTCGGCCTGGGGCTGTTCGCCGCGATCCAGATCTTCGGACCCGTGTCGGGCGGCCACTTCAACCCGGCCGTGACGATCGGCGCCGTGCTCGACCGACGGCTCGACTGGGCGACCGGGGTCGGCTACGTCGTGTCGCAGCTCATCGGCGGCATCGCCGCGGCCGCGCTCGTCGCCGTCCTCTTCAACCAGGCCGCGGTCCGGGGCACGGAGACCCTGCCCGCGAACGGGATCGACGACCTCAAGGCGGTCGTGCTCGAGGCGCTGTTCACGGCATTCTTCGTGCTCGTGATCCTGGTCTCCACGAAGAAGGCCCCGACGCAGGCGGCGTTCGCCATCCCGTTGACCCTGATCGTCATCCACTTCGCGCTCGTGCCGTTCACCGGCTCGTCGGTCAACCCGGCCCGGTCGATTGCTTCGGCGGTCATCGGCGGGGACCTGACCTCGCTCTGGGTCTACATCGTGGGTCCGGTCATCGGGGCGGCGATCGCCTGGGCGGTCTACACGTTCGCGATGCCGGAGGCGAGTATCCCGGAGGTGAGTGCTGACTGAGGACAGCCGACCGGCCGGCCGCCAGCAGACGCCCGGTGCGCCGGAGCTGCTGCGTTCGGTCGGCCTGCTGGCGGACGGACCGGCGACCTGGAGCACGCCGGTCCGGTCCCACGGCCCTGGCGTCTACGTCGTCGAGCTGCCGGCGCCGCTCGCGGCGGCGCCGGTCGACATCAACGCGGTCGGGCGCTGGATCGAGCGCGTCCCGACCCTGACCCTCGACGGGGTGCGGCCGGCCGGGCGGGACCTCGCCGCCCGGCTCCATGCGTTCTGGTTGCAAGACCAGACCGTCCTCTACATCGGCATGTCGGCGACGTCCATCGCGAACCGCGTCGGGGCGGCCGTGCGGACCCCGCTCGGCGACCGTCGGCCCTACGCGGGCGGCCACTGGCTCAAGACGCTGACCGGCCTGGAACGGTGCCGCGTCTGGTGGGCCGAGACGTCCGCGGCCGAGGAGTACGAGGACGCGCTGCTCGGCGCCTTCGCCGCGGGCGTCCCGGTCGACGTGGCCGGCCGGCTGCACGACCCGGACGTCGTCCTGCCGTTTGCCAACCTCCAGACCGCCGATCGCGTTCGCAAGCGCCATGGGATCGCCGGCTCGCTGCTGGCCGACGAGGACGCCGGACCCGCCAGCCCGGAGGAGCGACGGGCCGCCGCCGGCCGCACCGGGGCCGGCGCCCCGAGCGGGATCCTGCGCTCGAAGACGGCGCTGCGATCGACCGAGGCGGCCCGGCGGTCGGCCGCCGCCAGGCCCGCCACCCGGCCGGCCCGGCCCGCGGCCCAGGCCCCGACCGGCAGCAAGGCGCCGCGGCCCCCCACGCGCCTGTCCGCCTCCGGGCTCGCCGCGCTGCGCGCCGAGCTCGAGGAGCTGACGACCATCACCCGCCCGGCGATCGTCGCCCGGATCGCCGCCGCACGCGAGCTCGGCGACCTGCGCGAGAACTCGGACTACCACGAGGCGCGCCGCGAGCAGTCGTTCGCCGAGGGCCGGATCCGGGCCATCGAGGAGCTGCTGCGGAACGTGGAGATCATCGAGGAGGGCGCCGTGGACGGCCGGGCCCGGCTCGGCTCGACCATCCTCGTCGAGGGTCCCCACGGCGAGGAGGAGACCTTCGTCCTGGTCGGGTCGAGCGAGGCGAGCCCGGCCAGCGGGCGGATCTCGGCCAGCTCGCCGATCGGGTCGGCGCTCCTCGACCGGAAGGCCGGCGACGAGGTCGAGGCGATCGTCCCGTCGGGCCGGCTCCGCTTCCGGATCGTCGAGGTTCGCTGAGAAACGCCCGACCCCGGCCGCCGCCGCGGGTCGTCCGAGTCCTCAGCTCGGAGCGGCGAGGTCGCGGCGCGGGAAGACGGCCAGGGCGATCGCGACGGCGATCGCGAACACCCCGAGCGGAACGAGCCAATCGGCGAGCGTCATCGACCCGCCCAGCGCCCCGCGCGGGTCGAGGTAGTGGAACAGGCTGTAGGGCTGGAGCCCGCGGGCGTCGATCCACAGCGATCCGAGGATCTCGAGGAAGTACGACACCAGGACGAACGCCAGGCTGACGGCGAGCGCCGGGGTGAGCCGGTCGAACGACACCGAGGCGGCGAGCGCCACCGCCCCGAACGCGGCGAATACGACCAGCCCGTTCAGCCACATGACCCCGAGGTTGCCGAGCTCGAGCTCCCGGGTCGCCCCCGACAACGCCGCGCCGATCAGGATCCCCACGACCTGGGCGGCGATCGCGACTGCGACGAACAGGATCATCGCGACGAGCAGGGTCAGGTACAGCCGGCGGCGGGACAGCGGGCGCGCGAGGAGCACCTCGAGCGTCCCCCGCTGGCGCTCCCCGGCGACCGCGACCACTGCGAAGCCGAGCGCGAACACGAGGACCAGCGCCACGGCGATCGGGTGGATGAAGCCGAGGGCGATGGTCCCCCCGAGGCTGAACAGGTCACCGCCGCCGAACTGGGCGAGCGCCGGCGGGATCGCACCGCTTCCGAGCAGGATCTGGATCTGCTCCTTGAATGCCTCGTAGATGACCGGCATCAGCGACCCCCAGACCAGCAGCGCGATCGCGACCGCGAGCAGCTTGAGCCGCTGCGCCTGCCAGGTCCGCAGGAAGAGCCGGCCGCTCACCGGGCCGCCTGCCGATCGGTCGCGTCCGCCGGGCGGCGCACCGTCGAGGGCCCGTCTCGTCCCTCGCTGTCGTCGGTCGCCGGCTCGTCGCGCTCGCCGCCGTCGCCTTCGTAGAACTCGAGGAAGGCTTCCTCGAGGTGGGCCGGCTCGATCGTCAGGTCGGTCACCGGGAGCCCCGCGATCGCGGCGAGGAACGGCCCGACGTCGCCCTCGAGCTGACAAGTCAGGAGGCCGTCGTGGCCGGCGGCCCCGCTCACGCCGGGGACCCGGCTGAGATCGGGCAGCCGGCCGTGGACGCGGAGCTCGACGTGGCGCTTCCGCCGCGCGAGGAGCGCGGTCACGTCCTCGAGGGCGACGAGCCGACCGGCCCGGATGATCGCGACCCGGTCGCACACCCGCTCAACCTCGGACAGCACGTGCGACGAGAAGAAGATCGTCCGGCCGGCGGCCCGGAGCTCGTCGAGGATGTCGTAGAAGGCACGCTGCATGAGCGGGTCGAGCCCCTCGGTGGGCTCGTCGAGGATCGCCAGCTCGGGATCGTGCTGGAGCGCCTGGACGATCCCGATCTTCTGGCGCATCCCGCGCGAGTAGTCCCGGACTGGCCGGCGCAGGGTCCGCTCCGACAGCTCGAGCCGCTCGAGCAGGTCGGCCCGCCGGGTCGGCCGGCGGCCGTACAGCTGGCCCAGGTAGTCGAGCAGGTCGACGCCGGCCATCCCGTCGTAGAGCGCGATGCCGCCCGGCAGGTAGCCGACCCGGCGGCGGATCTCGACCGAGGCGCGCTCGCTGTCGAGGCCGAGCACCTCCGCGCGACCGGCGGTCGGGTGGAGGTAGCCAAGGAGGAGCCGGATCATCGTGCTCTTGCCGGCGCCGTTCGGACCGAGGAACCCGAAGATCTCGCCGGCGTTGACGCGGATCGTCAGGTCGGACAGGGCCGGGACGACGGGCCGGCTGGGCAGCGGCCCGCGCCGGCGCACGCCGTAGCGCTTGGTGAGGGCCTCGGTGCGCAGGGCATCCACGGCCGACAGGCTACACCGCACGGACGGCCGCACGCGGCCGCCCGCCCACGCCGCCGGACCGCGGTCCATGGCCCCTTCGGACCGTCGGCGGCTGGTCCCGTCGGGTGGTGGTCGGGCGGTCGGGGATGGGCCACGGTGGTAGCCTCCCCATCAGGAGACGTCGCCTTGTCCGTGCCCGACCAGGGATCCCTCCCCTCCCGCGTCCGCGCGACCCATCCGGTCCTCGTCGTGCTGCTCGGCGTGCTGCTGCTGGGCGCCACGTCCGTCGCGCCGTCTCGCGTCGCGGCATCTGCAGGGACGGGTGCGGCGGGCGCCCGAAGCGTCGCGCCCGACGCCGCGACCGACCCCGGAACGCTCACGTTCTACGGCCGCGGCTACGGGCACGGCGTCGGGATGTCGCAGTACGGTGCGCGTGGGCGGGCCCTGGCCGGACAGGACGCCGCGACAATCCTCGGCCACTACTACCAGGGCACGTCCATCGGCAGCACGGGTCCGACCCGCGCGGTCCGGGTCCTCGTCCTGCAGGGGTTCCGCTCGAGCCTCGCCCACCCGCTGCGGCTGTACGGCCGGGGCGGCCCGTGGACGATCGACGGGATCGACGCGACGTTCCCGCGCGATGCCCAGCTGCGGGTGTCGAAGACGGGATCCGGCTTCCGGGTCATCGTCCGGAACGCGAGCGGCGGCCTCCTCCTCGACCAGGCCACGAAGGGCAGCCTCCGAGTCCGGGCGGGCGGCGCAGTCGGGGCCCGGATCCAGGTCTGGTCGAAGCCGTCCAGCTACGACCGCTACCGGGGCGTCATCCGGCTCCGGGCGACGGCCAGCGGGATCGATGCCATTAACGAGACGCAGCTCGACCTCTACCTGCGGGGCGTCGTCCCGGCCGAGATGCCGGCCGGCTGGCCGGCCGAGGCGCTCAAGGCACAGGCGATCGCCGCGCGGAGCTACGCCGCGCACCGGCTCCACCCGCGCTCCGGGTTCTGGGACCTCTACGACGACACGCGGGCCCAGGTCTACCGCGGTTCGCGGGCCGAGCGGGCGGCCACGAACGCGGCGATCGCGGCGACGGCGGGCCAGGTCGTCAAGAGCGGCACCTCGATCGCCAACACGCTGTTCTTCTCAACCGGTGGCGGCGCCACCGAGGACAACGAGAACGTCTTCACGAGCCCGACCGGACGGATCGTGGCCGGCCCGGTCCCATACTTGCGGGGCAGCCCCGACGTCGACCCGGCCGGGACGCCGTACGACGCCGGAGCGCCGCGCGAGTCCTGGCAGACGGCGTCGTATACGCTCGCCCAGCTGTCCGCGGTGTTCGGCACCGACGAGCGGACGAGCGTCGGCCAGCTCAGCGCGCTCGACCTCTCGAACGTCGGCGTCTCCGGGCGGCTCATCAGCGTGACCCTCACCGGCAGCCTCGGCACCAAGACCGTGTCGGGGGCCGTCTTCCGTGCGGTGTTCAACAGTGGGACGCCGGCGGCCGACCCGTACATGTGGAGCACCCTCGTCGCGACGTCACCGATCCCGTAGCGCGGTGCGATGGGCGGGTCAGCCCGCCGGCCCGCGGTAACGGAAACAGCCCGGGACGTGGTCGTCGACGAGGCCGACGCTCTGCATGAACGCGTAGACGATCGTCGAGCCCACGAACCGGAAGCCACGCCGGCGGAGATCGGCTGACAGCGCGTCGGAGGTAGCCGTCGTGGCGGGGACCTGGCCGGACCGGGCGTCGGGCGGCAGGACCGCCGGCGGACCCGGGATCTGCTCGTCCAGATAGGCCGCCAACGAGTCGTACCGGTCGGTGAGCTCGAGGGAGCGGGCCGCGTTGGAGATCGTGGCGTCGATCTTGGACCCGTTCCGGACGATCCCGGCGTCGCCCATCAGGCGTGCCCGGTCGGCGGCGTCGAACGCGGCGACCCGGACAGGGTCGAAGCCGCGGAACGCCACCCGGAACGCGTCGCGCTTGCGCAGGATCGTCGACCACGACAGGCCGGCCTGGAAGCCCTCCAGCGCGAGCCGCTCGAACAGCTCCCGGTCGTCACGTACGGGAATGCCCCACTCCGCATCGTGGTAGGCAACCATCAGGGGATCCGGTCTCGGTGCGCTCGCCCCCGCCCAGGCGCAGCGTGGCAGCCCCGGGTCGAAGGCGGTCGCGGGCTCCTCCGGCGATGTCCCCGATTGGTCCATCGCCGGAGGATAGCCGCTGGTGAAACGAGCTAGCCGATCTCGAGCGGCTGCTCGGTCTCGACGAGCGTCTTGAGCCCGGACACGATCACCGGCATTCCGCCGACGAAGCTCCGGTAGGTGGCCGTCTCACCGTCGAAGTCGTCGCTCGTGACGACCAGCCGGCAGGTCTCGCCGGCGGGGATGATCTCCCAGGTCACCCGATGGGCGCGATCGACCCGGACGTCGTCGTCCCAGGTCGCGTGGAAGGTCGTCACGAGCCGGCGTGGCGGATCCGCTTCGAGGACCACGCCCTCCGCAGCGAGCCGGCCGTCGGGATAGCTGTAGGTCAGCGGCGCACCGGGCTGCCAGGTCGAGCTGACGGTCGTGCCGTAGTAGTAGCGGGCCGTGTCGGCGCCGTCGGTGATCGCCTGCCAGAGGCGCTCGGGCGTCGTCCGGATGTAGACCTCGTAGACGTGGGTCGGCTTGGTCGCGATCATCTCGTTCTCCAGGTCCCTCTTGAGGGCGCCGAGGGCCGAGGCCCAGCGGGCCGCGTACTTGCTCACCCACCGGTCGGCGATGAGCTGGATCGGGACGGGGTTGAGGTAGTGGTGCTTCTCGCGCCCGACCTTCAAGGTGGTGATCAGCCCGGCGGCCTCGAGGATCCGCAGGTGCTTCATCGCCCCGAAGCGGGTCATCTCGAGCCCGTCGGCGAGCTCTCCGACCGTCTGTCCGTCGCGAGCGAACAAGCGGTCGAGCAGCAGTCGGCGGGTCGGGTCGCCCAGCGCCCGGAACACCTCGTCCATGCCGGCGACAATATGTGACCGAATGGTCACTTGTCAAGCCCGACTGAAGCGACCCGGCGAGCATCATGACAACCGTCGTCCGGCTCCGGGGCGATGATGGACCCATGGACAGTTCCCGGCCGAGGCACTCCTCGACGCTGTCCTCCGAGCCCATGGCGGCGATCGCCGAGGACTCCGCCTCGTCGTCGCCCGGGCCGTGCCCGACGCGATCGAGCGGGTGCGCCCGCGCTGGCAGCTCCTCGGGTACGACGTCCCGATCGGCCGCCGGACGCGCTACTTCGCCTGGGTCTGGCCTCAGGTCGAGCACGTCCACCTCGGTTTCGAGTACGGCGCGTTCATGCGCGACCCCGACCTCGTGCTCGAGGGAGCGGGCGTAACCAAACGAGTCCGCTGGCTGACCTTCGTGCCTGGCGACCCGATCGACGAGGCGCGCCTGGCAGCCTCCTGCGCGAGGGCGTCCGCGTCGCGGTCATGTCGCGCGGCGAGCGGCTCCTGTCGACGCTCGGTGCTTGACCGGACGCGGCCCCGGGCCGACGATGACGACGGCGACGACGTCGCCGAAGGAGCGCGGGAGGAGGCGCGACGTGGCACTCGGCAGCTCACCCAACCCCGGCATGGTCGGGAAGGACGCGATGCGCGCGGTTGAGGACAGCCCGCTCCACGCCGACGACTCGGTGACCGAGGAGCGAGCCGAACTCGAGGCGGAGAAGGCCACCGCCCCCGTGCCCGGCGACCCCGAACCGGCGGCGCACCGCTCCTGGCTCGATCGCCTGCTCGGCCGGGGACGCTGAGCGTCCAGAACGACCGGCCGACCGGCCTAGCGCAGATGCAGGCCGGCTGACGTCGCGTTCCGCCCGCCGGCCTTGTCGACGCCGCTGACGACGAGCGTCAGCGTCCCGGACCGGCCGAGCCGCTTGAGGGTCCAGCTCGCCCGCCAGGTCGACGTCGAGACCTTCGTGAGCTTGACGACGTAGCCGGTCACGCCCGGCTGGTGGACGGTCAGCCGCGGGGCGGCCTTGAGCGGCTCGCTCGTGACGATCGTCACGCCGATCCGGCCGCCGCGTCGGGCGGTCGTCAGCGACGGCCGGATCTCGAAGGCCCCGGCGCGGACCCCAGTCGTGTGGGTCTCACTCCGGGCGCCGACCGTCGCGACTGCGACGATCCGGTAGAGGCCCTGCGGGGCGAAGCTGCCGCCATTCGTTCGACCGTCCCAGGCGATGCCGACCGGACCGGCCGGGTAGGTCCCGTTGATCGTCCGGATCGCGGTGCCATGGCCGTCGAGGACGGTGACGGCGACGTCCGCGGCGGTCTTGAGCGTGAACCCGGCGACCGTTCGCGGCACGAGTGCATCGCCGTCCTGCGGGAAGAAGCGAGCGGGGACCGGGGTCAGGCCGACGAACGCTCCGAACACCGCGACACCGATATCGACGGCCGGACCGGCGTTGCGCGCCCGATCCAGCGGGGTCAGGCGTCAGTGTGTAATCACCGTCGGGCACGAAGCGCCCGGCGTCGTCGCGCCCGTCCCAGCTGATCGACCCGGGACCCGCGGCCGGCACCGCGATCGTGACCGTCCGCAGCGCCGCGCCGCCGCCGGCCGGGGCAACGACGAGCCGGACGGCGCCGCGCTCGGTCAGCGCGTGGCTGACCCGGATCGCGTCGGCCACGCCGTCCCCGTTCGGCGAGAACTGGGTGGCGGAGGCGGCGACCGAGCCCGCCGGGCCGAGGGTCGGGGCGGTCCGGTCGATCGTGAACGACACCGTCTTCGTCGTCTCGCGGTGGCCGGTCACGTCAGTCGAGCGGAAGGCGACCTGGTGGGGCCCGGCCGCCGACACGACGACCGGACCGCCGTACGGCGTGAGCGGCGCACCGTCGACCGCGATCTCGCTCGTGGCGACCCCGCTCTGGGCGTCGCTCGCCGCGAGGCTCACGCTGACGTCGTCGCGATAGAAGCCTGTCTCGCCCAGCGGCCCGGTCAGGACAGCCTTCGTGACCGGGGCGGTGAGGTCGACCTTGACCTCCAGCGTCCGGGTCCGCTCGACGTTGCCCGCCCGGTCGACCGACCAGTAGGCGAGGCTGTGATCGCCCGACCGGCGGATCACGACCGGGGCGCCATAGCGCGTCTTCGGACCCCCATCGAGCTGGTAATACGTCGCTCGCATGCCGCTGAACGCGTCGGCGCCGGTCAGCCGGACGGTCGCCGCCGTGGTGTACCAACCGGACGGGTGGAGCGTCCCGCTGGCGGTGGCCGTCGTCCGCGGGGCCGTTGCATCGAGGTCGAAGCGGCCCGACCGGGTGAACGGTCCGGGGTTGTTGCCCCACGGCTCGGTCCCGGCGTACGACCAGCTGTAATGCCCATCGGGCACGAGCGAGCCATTGGGCAGGCTGAGGTCCCAGTCGAACGTCGACCAGGCGTCCGACGCGGTCAGCGTCTTGACCGTGTCACCGGCGGCGTTCCGGACGACGACCGTGCCATCGAGCGGCTCGGACGCCCGAACGACCACCCGGAAGGTGTCGAACACGTAGTCGCCGTTCGGGCCGATGAGCGCCCCGGGCGGGTCGTACGTGTACAGCCGGGCCGGGGTGCTGTCGGCCGGCGCCAGCGCGTCCGCCCGAACGAACCCGGCGGCCGCCGTGTCGAGCGACCGGATGTCGACGACGGGCGAGCCATCCGGCAGCGCAGCCGCTGCCGCGAGGAGCCGGATCCGCTCGCCGGCGCCGAGCGAGCCGGCCGGCGTCGTCAGGGCGGGATCGGCGAACACGTCGGTCGTCCCGGTCGACGTCGCGGCGCCGGGGATGACCAGCGACGCGGGCACGACGTTGGTTGCCGGATAGCGGGTCCGGGTGACCAGCGCCGCGGTCAGGCTCGAGTCGTACACGATCGAGTGGTAGTAGGGGCCGCGGGCCACGCTCGTCGGGTCCATGATGATCTTCGCCCCGGTCGAGCGGAACGAGTCCCAGGCGATGTCGTGGCCGTGATAGCTCGGCACGCCGTGGAACAGCCGGCTCATGGACGCCGAACCCGTGAACAGCCGGCTGAGATACACGGTGTTCGGGTGGTAGGCGTCGGCGATCACGGCCCGCGCACCGGCGGCGAAGAATCCGGCGCCGTAGTTGTCGACTCGCGCCTTCTTGTCCGCCAGGGTCCCGGTCGCCAGGCCCGGCTCGGTGTTGCCCGAGGCGTAGCACAGGTGGAACAGGAGGACGACCGCGTTCGGGGCCAGCCGGATGTCCGAGGCGACCTGGTTCTCGCCGTAGTAGACGTGCGCGTTGCCGTTCGCGCCGGTCACCGGGTCGAGCCCGAGGCCGTTCTGGGTGAACGGCCAGAGCGCGTCCCGATAGCGCGACGGCCAGCCGTTGCCGTGCCCGAGGTAGATGAAGATCGCGGCGCCCTGGGCGGCCGCCTTGACCGCCGGCCACGTCGCATGTGGCGTCTTGAGCACGACCACGTTGCTGGTATAGCGGCGGGCGACCTTCGCGAGGGCGTCCGCGTCGGCCTTGTAGTGGTGGTTGAAGAAGCCGACCGGGCCGGCGACGATCACGACCTTGGGATTCACCCGGGCGGCGGCGGCAGGCGGCGCGCTCGCGGTCCCGATAGGCAGGATCGCGGCGAGCGCGAGGACGGCCGCGCCGAGGAAGCGGAGGATGGCGCTCCGGAATGCCGGGCGCGCCGATGGGTCGTTCACGATCCGGACGACCATCCCACAGTCCCGCGCTCCGCACCATAGGGCATCCGACCCAGCCGCCGACAGGACCACCGCAGTCGGCGCCGGATAAGGGTCGCTCGGCTACAGCTCCCGGCGGCGGAACGACACGACGGTGAGCCCGAGGATGCCCGCGATCCACAGCGCGCACCAGGCGAGGTACGCCGGGCTGGTTCCCGTCGAGGCGAAGAACGGGTTGGCCTGGAGGATCGGGGTCGCGCCGTTGGCGAGGATCGCGGCCAGGACGGCCTGCGGCTCGAGGGCGTAGATCGTGGCTCGCCACAGGCCGTCCGATGGGAAGGCGAGCCGGACGATTGAGCCCACGGTCTCGAGCGAGTCGACGCCGAGCGCGACGCCGACACCGCCCATCACCCCGACGCCCCAGGCAAGCCCGAAGAGGACGACGGCCACGGCGCCGCTGGCGATCGCCGGCAGCCGGCTGCTCAGGAGGAGCGTCACGGTCAGCACGACGATCCCCTGGGCGGCCAGGCCGAGCACCGCCCCGAGCGGGTCCGGTGGACCGTAGCCCGACGCCAGCCGCATCGCCGCGATCTCGAGCAGGCCGGCGCCAAGGCCGTAGGCGCTGACAACGAGGCTAAGGCCGATCCATCGCCCGAGGACGAACACGCCGCGGCCGAGGGGGCGCGCGAGCATCGCCAGGAGGACGCCCAATTCGACGTCGGCGGCGATCGCCGGGGCCGACAGGAAGGCGGCCGTCGTGGTGAGGATGAAGCTGAACATGAACGCGCACAGGATGAGGACCTGGCTGACCCCGAGCTGGAGCCGGAGCTCGCCCGAGCCGCGCTCGCGGGCCTGCGTTACGAGGTACTCGAAGCCGAGCCCGGTCAGGACGACGATGACCGCCGTCAGCACGACGAGGGCCCACAGCGTCCGGCGTCGCAGTGCCTCGAGCAGGGTCAGCCGGACGATGGTCGGGACGAGGCGGAGGGCGCTCACCGCGGGGCCCGATCGGCGTCGCGCACCAGTCCCAGGAAGCGCTCCTCGAGCGACGCCCGCCCGGGCTCGACGGCGTGGACGCGGCCCCCGGCCGCGACGATCGCCGCGACGAGGTCGGGGATCCGCTCGGGGGCGATGGGCCGGACGGCCAGCCAGTCGCCGTCGTCGGTGATCGGCCCGAACGTCGCAAGACCGGCGCGCGCGGCCGGGTCGAGGCCGGTCACCCGGAGCCGCACAGACTCCTCCCCAAGGAGCTCCTCCAGCGTGCCCGCGGCGACGACCCGCCCGGCATCGACGATGGCCACGCGGTCGCACACGAGCTCGACCTCGGACAGGAGGTGCGAATTGAGAAAGACCGTCGTGCCACGCTCGCGGGCCGCCCGGATGATCCGGCGCACGTCGGCCCGGCCGACCGGGTCGAGCGCCGACGTCGGCTCGTCGAGCAGGACGACGTCGGGCTCGCCGAGGAGGGCGGTCCCGAGGCCGAGTCGCTGCTGCATCCCCTTCGAGAACGTGGCGACCTGGTCGTCGGCCCGCTCGGTCAGCCCGACCGTGTCGAGGGCCGCCTCGATCGCCTGGGCCCGGCCGGACGACGGCACGTCCGCCAGCGCGCAGTGGAGCGCGAGCACCTCGCGGGCACGGAGCCACGACTGATAGCGGAACAACTCGGGCAGGTAGCCGATCCGCCGGCGCGCCAGCCGATCGCCGAGCGAAGCGCCGAGCACCGTTCCCTGTCCGGCGGTCGGACGGGCGAGACCGAGGAGGAGCTTGACCGAAGTGGTCTTCCCCGCCCCGTTCGGGCCCAGGAAGCCGAACACCTCGCCGCGCTCGACGCGCATCGTCAACCCGGCCAGGGCCGTCGTGCGACCGTAGCGCTTCACCAGATCGACGGTCTCGATCACCGGCTGCATCGGGGGCATCGTGCCAGAGACGGGTCGCCCGCGGGCCGTGACACGCTAGCTGGCACGCAGCGGGCGGAGACTCGGGCCATGAACCGACCGAACCGCCCCGCCACCGTCAACGCAGTCGTCCAGCTCGACTGCCCGTGGTGCGCCGAGATCGTCCGGGTCAGCGAGTCCGAGCTCGATGCCGGGTTCGCCTGCCCTGGCTGCCTCGTCCGGCTGGACATCCACGAGGAGCCGAGCCGGCCGGCCGCCGTCGTCGAGCTCGTCGCCGCCTGATCCCGCGCCGGCGGCCGGCGACGGTCGCGGACCCGGGCGGTCAGCCGGGGGCGGCGCGCCGAGACGCCAGCGGCATGAGGACGCTGAACCGGCTCCCCTGGCCCGGGGTCGAGTCGACGACGAGGCTCCAGCCGTTGCGCTGGACGGTGGCCGCGACCGAGGTCAGCCCGAGCCCGTTGCCGCGTCCTGGACCCTTCGTGGAGAAGTAGGGCTCGAAGGCCCGGGCCCGGGTCGCGGAGTCCATCCCGGTCCCGGTGTCGGCGACCGACAGGGTCGCCTGCCGTCCGACGCTGCCGTGGTCCACCGAGCTAGCCAGGGTGAGCGTGCCGCCGCGCGGCATTGCGTCGCGGGCGTTGATCGCGAGATTGAGGATGATGCCCTCCAGATCCGCGGGGTCCGCCTCGACCCGGATCGGCCTCGACCCGGCCTCGGTTCGCAGCTCGATCGACTCGCCGATCAGGGGCCAGAGCATTCGGCCCACGGCGCCGACGACGCTGCGCAGGTCGACGACCACCCGCTCGGTGGCCAGCGGGCGACGGATCGCGACGAGCTGGCGGGTGAGCAGGGCCGCCTGGCGCGCGGCGCGGATGATCTCACTCAGGTCGGACTGGACCGACAGCCCCACGTCCCGGTTCGTGAGCGCGACCTGGGCGTGGCCGAGGATCGCCGTCAGCAGGTTGTTGATGTCGTGGGTGATCGCTCCGGCCTGCGCCTCGTCGACGTCGGAGGGCAGCCCAGCAGGGTCGACCGCGCGCAGCGGCCGACCCCCGGGGTAACGGATCCGACCTGGGCTGACCAACGCGCTCTCCCATCGGTCCGGGATGCTTCGCTCCCGGGTCGCGGTCGGCGCCGATGATAGCGGGTCAGACCACTATTTAGCAACCTGCCGTGGCGGGGACCTCGATCAGTGGAGGCCGGGGCCGGGGCCTTCGCCCGCGAGCGCGATCGCCACGGAGGCCAGGGAGAAGAGCATCCCGAGGACGGTCGACACGAAGATCGAACGACGACGCGCACCCATGTTCGAACCCTCCTTGCGCCGTCGCCCGGTGGTCCGAGTGGACCGCCGTTCGGGGGTGGCGAGACGCAGGCCCGGATGCTAGGCTGTCCCCGATGCGCTTGTCAACTATTGCTAAACAATCGGCCGCCGGGCCGGGCAGTCCGTTCGCTCACGCGCTGGGCCGGGAGATCCGGCGGTTGCGGCGTACTCGAGGGCTGAGTCAGGCCGAGCTCGGAGCCCCGCTCACCCGGTCGCTCGTCTCGTCGATCGAGGCAGGACGCACGGTCCCGTCGCTGGCGACCTTGATGCTCCTCACCGACCACCTCGACGTGACCATGGAGAGCGTCTTCGGGTCGGTCAACCGGGCGTTGACCCAGGTGTACACTTCCGGCCATGAACGCGATCAAGCGTCGCCGGATCGTCGTCGACGACTCGGCCCTGGCCCAGTCGATCGGAAGCCGGATCCGGGAGCGCCGCCGGCGCGCCGGCCTGAGCCAGCAGCGGTTGGCGGAGGGCCGCTACACGAAGGCCTACATCAGCGCCCTCGAAACGGGCGCCGCCAAGCCGTCGATGGCCGCGCTCAACTTCATCGCCGGCCGCCTCGGGACGACCGCGGCCGAGCTGCTGGCCGATCCTGACACCGCCTGGTCGCGACTCGAGGCGGACCTCCTGCTGGCGTCCGGAGACCTCAACGGGGCGGCCAGCGCCTACCGATCCTTGCTCGAGGTCGACACCGACCAGGCCTCGCGGGCCGAGCTCCTGCGTACGTACGCCGAGGCGTCCTGTCGCCTCGACCGTCCCGTGGACACGATCCGGGCGGCATCTGAAGCGGTGGAGATCTTCGCCGCGCTCGGGCGGCCGGCCGATCGAGCGGAGGCCGCGTACTGGCTCGGTCTCGGCCAGCATCTCCAGGACAACCCGGACGAGGCGCGACGGCTGTTCGGCGAGCTCCTCGCCGAGGTCCGCGGCGGACTGCTCGTGGCGCCGGACTTCGAGCTCAAGCTCCTGGTGGCCCTCGCGGCGACGGAGTCCTACCGGGGGACGCACGCCGCAGCCGTCGGCTACCTCGAGCAGGCCCACGGCCTCAGCGGCGACCTCGACGACCGGCGGCGAGGGATCGTCCTCCTGTCCCTGGCGAACGGCTACCGCGGCGCCGGCGACCACGAGGCCGCCATCCGCTACGGAATGCAGGCCCTGACACTCTTCCGGGCCGCCGAGGCGGACCTCGAGGCGGCGATGCTCGAGAACAACCTCGCCCTGGCCTACCTGTCGATCGGCAGCACCGATCGGGCGGCCGAGCTCATCGCGGAGGCGCAGGCGATCGGCATCCGTCACGACGATGACCGGCTCCTTGCCCACCTCGCCGATACGGAAGCCCAGGTCGCCCTGGCGACCGGGGACGCCGACCGGGCCGCGGCCCTGGCCGGGACCGCCATCGCCCGGGCCGAGGCGGCCGACGGCACGAAGGCGGCCATCGACGGGTGGACGACCCTGGCCCGGGCCCGGCTGGCGCTCGGTCAGACGGACGAGGCGTTCGCTGCCTTTGCGCACGCCGCCGAGCTCGCACGCGACCACGCCCCGGCACCACGACTGCGGGAAGTCCTGCGGGCGTGGGCCGACGCGCTCGCGGCAGCGGGGCGCCACGCGGAGGCGTATGCGCTCGCGCGCGAGGCCCTCGCCGGCGAGACGCCGGCCGCGGAGCGAGTCAGCCTGGCCGCCGAGCGAGTCGGCTCGGCCGCGACGGTCCCGAACGCCTGATCCTCGACCGCCGACGCTCGGGGTTCAGCCGATGCGGACGGAGGCGGCGCCGCCGCTGAAGCGGACGAGCACGCGGTCGGTCGCGGTCGCATAGCCGGGCGACTCCGTCCGGCCGTCGACGGAGGTCAATCCGCCGCTCGTCTCGAGCCGGTACTCGACGCCCGATGGGGGGACGAAGGTGAGCTGGGTGGCGCCGCCGCTGACCCGGACCTCGATGGTTCCCTGTGGCCGCGGCAGCACCACCCGGGCCTGGGCGGCGCCGACCTGGATCCGCGCCCCGGCCACGGTGGCGGTCGAGAGGTCAACCTGGAAGTCGCCGGCACCCGCGTTCATGGTCAGCAGCGTCGGGACGTCGGGGGCGAGGCGGACCACCCACTCGCTGCCGCCACGCCAGGCGTCCGGCCACCATGCGACGTCCTGGCGGAGGCGCACGATCGCCCGATCCGCGACCCGATCGACCCGGGTCGCGATGTCGTCGTTCGTCGACGACACCTCGACGAGGTTGCCGGCCGAGGCGCCGCCTTCGAGCCGGAAGCGGCCGGCACCGACGCCCAGGTCGAGCTCGAGGCGCGCGGCGGCCTCGCGTGCCACCGCGGAGCTCGTGGCCAGGCGACGCGACGGCCGGAACGCGCTGTACAGGATGACTGCCCCGATGCCGATGAGGATCACCGGCCAGATCAGGTTCCAGGCGACGTTGACGAATCCGAAGCTGCCGAACAGGTAGATGGCCCCGATGACGATCAGGACGATCCCGATGATCTCGGCGCCGCGCCACTCGTTGCGTCGCCGTTCCCGACGGTCGGACATCACTTGCTCCTTCCGGCTCGCACGGATCAAGGGTAGCGTGCCGTCGCGCGCGACGAACCTGCACCGGCCCGGGACCGGCGTCGCACGGACCCTCTGCGAGAGCGTCCGGACACCGCCCCGTACCTGCGCGGACACGTCATCGACCGGACCGCGACCCACTGGATGGCCGATGATGGCGACATGGATCGCCGCAGCGTCGACACGCTGGCCGCCGCCATCCTCGCCGGTGGCCGGCGGCTCGGCAGCCGGGGGCTCATCGTCGCCGCCGAGGGCAACCTGTCCGTTCGCGTCGGCGATCGCCTGCTGATCACGCCGACCGGCCGGCGCAAGGACGAGCTCAGCGCCGACGATCTGTTGCTCGTCCCGGCCGACCCGGACGGTCCGCCGCACGACCCGGATCGGCCGGACCTGCGGCCGACCTCGGACCTGCGGATCCATCGCGCGGTCCACGCCGCCCGGCCGGACATCGTCGCGGTCGCCCACGCCCACCTGCCGAGCTCGCTCGCCCTGACCCTGGCGGGACAGGTTCCGGATCCTGCAGCGCTGCCGGAGACCCACCTCCTGCTGCCCCGGCTGCCGTACCTCCCGCTCATGCCGATGGGCAGCCCCGAGCTCGCCGCGGCGATCGCCGCGAGCCTGTCCGATGGCGAGCCACGCGCCGACGCAGTCCTCCTCGAGCGGCACGGCGCGGTGGCGGTGGGGTCGAGCGTCGACGCGGCGATCGATCGGCTCGAGCTCGTCGACCTGCTCTGCCGCGTCTGGGGCGATGCGCTCCGGCTGGGGATGCCCGGACCCGCCAGGTCCTAGCCCGGTCCCTCCGGGTCCGAGCCCGGGAGCGGGCCAACCGTGGTGGGCGTGATCTCCGCCGTCACCGTTGACGCCGTCGTCTGCCCGACGGAGCGGCGAACGACCCAGCCGGCCGTCGTGCCCTGGACGATCAGCGTGAACAGCACGATCCCGAAGGTGATCTCCTGGAGCAGGGTCCGCTCGGGAACGCTGACTGGCAGGGCCAGGGCCATCGCGACCGCGACGGCGCCCCGCAGCCCCGCCCAGAACAGGACGTTCAACCAGCCGATCGGGAGGGCGGCCGGGCCGCCCTGGGAGCGCACGATCCGCGCCCCGAACCCGAGCAGGACGTAGACGACGAGCGCCCGGCCGAGGAGCGCGCCGACCACGCCCCACAGGATCCAGGCGAACGAGTCGGCCAGCTCGGCCATCGGGAAGGCGAGCCCGACGAGCAGGAAGACGAGCGCGGTCAACAGGTAGGCCAGGAACTCCCAGACCGTGTCGAGGGCGTCGATACCGCCGGCGCTCATCGTCGCGCCGCGGCCGTAGTTCCCCAGGACGATCGCGGCGACGACGGTGGCGATGATCCCCGACTCGTGGATTCCGTCGGCCAGCAGGTACGTCCCATACGCGAGCACGACCGAGATCGTCAGCTCGATGAGATGGTCGTCCACGAGCGCCATCAGCCGGGCGGCCACGAATCCCGCGACCAGCCCGATGACGCCGCTCACGACGATGACCGCGATGAACGTGACGAGCGCCGGCCCTGGATCGATCGGGACCGTCAAGGCACCGATCGCGATCGCGAACACGACGAGCCCGGTCCCGTCGTTGAGCAGGCTCTCGCCCTCGACGATCGTCGCCAGGTCGCGCGGGACCGTCAGGCGCCGGAACGTCGACACCACCGCCGCCGGGTCGGTCGCCGAAACCATCGCGCCCACGATGAACGCCAGGCCGAGCTCGAGCCCCATGACCGCGTGGAGGACGAGCGCGACGATCGCCGCCGAGATGAGCACGCCCGGCGCGGCAAGGAACAGGAGCGCCGCAAGCGAGCGGCGGAGATGGATGAGGTCGAGCCGGTAGCCGGCCTCGAAGACGAGCCCGGGCAGCAGGACCACGAGCACGACCTCCGGCGGGACCACCGGCTCGGGACCCTTGATGGCCAGCGTCTCGACGAGCCCCGCCGCAAGTCCGACCAGCACGAGGGCCACCGAGTAGGGCAGGCGCAGCGGCCGGACGACGATCGCGACGACCGCGGCGACGCCGAGGAGGGCGACGAAGGTCCGGATCGCGAGCAGGATGGTCGGGCCGTCCATCGCCCGATCCTACGCGCCGGGGTCGACGAACAGGCGGGCGTAACCCATCTGCGGCCAGACGCGCGCCTGGATGATGGCGAGCAGCGCGGCGACGTGCTCCGGACCGAGCGGCGGGAGGGTCACGCGGGCCGGCTCGCCGGGGAGGCGGCATCGTCATCGGCGGGCGCCGCGACGCTGGCATCTGTCGTCGCGGTCGCGACGGCGACGGGTTCCGGGACGCGTCGCTCGATCGCCGGCAGGCTCCGGCCGCCCTCGGCGAGCCAGCAGGCCGCCTGCTGGCCGCCCCCGATGTCGAACAGCGGTGGCTCATCGACCCGGCAGCGGTCGAAGGCGAGCGGGCAGCGCGGATGGAACCGGCAGCCGGTCGGAATCGCCGCCGCATTGGGAGTCTCGCCCTTCAGAATCGTCCGGTTTGCCCGGGTCGCGTCGTCAACGGGCTCCGGCGACGGTGAGACCCCGACAAGCGCGCGGGTGTACGGGTGATGCGAGTCCTTGATCACCGCCTCGGCTGAGCCGATCTCCATGATCTTGCCGAGGTACATGACGGCGATCCGGTCGGCGATGACCCAGGCGAGCGACAGGTCGTGGGTGATGAACAGGTAGGTCAGCCCGCGCTCGCGGCGCACGTCGAGCATCAGCCGGAGCAGCTCGGTCCGGATCGACACGTCGAGCATCGAGACGGGCTCGTCGGCGACGATCAGCTCGGGGCCCATCACGAGCGCGCCCGCGATCACGACCCGCTGGCGCTGGCCGCCGGACAGCTCGTGGGGGTAGCGGAAGGCGAACTCGCGCGCCGGCCGCAGCCCGGCCGCCTCGAGCGCGGCCAGGACCTTGGTCTCCCGGTCGGCGAACGACGACGCGAGGTGATTCACCTCGAGCGGCTCGGCGACGAAGTCGTGCACCGTCTGTTTCGGGTTGAGCGTCTCGTACGGGTCCTGGAAGATCACCTGGACCCGGCGCCGGTAGTCGCGCAGCTGCTTGGCCGACCACAGGTCGGACACGTCGCGCCCGTCGAAGACGACCTTCCCGGCCGTCTGTCGGGTGAGCTTGACGATCACCCGGCCGGTCGTGGTCTTGCCCGACCCGGACTCGCCGACGAGGGCGAGGACCTCGCCTCGCTCGATCGTCAGGTCGATCCCGTCCACCGCCCGGATCGCGCCGGTCGGACGCCGGGCAAGCGTGTCGACGAAGCTGCCGCGCACGGGGAAGTGGACCTCGAGGTTCTCGATCCTGAGCAGCTCGGTCATGGCGGGCCGGAGGGCGTGGCGTCCGAGGCGGCCGCCGGCGTGTCGGCCACTACGGGTGACGGGTAGGGCGCGACGGCGACCCCACTGTTCGCGCCGGCCGGATAGAGGTGACAGGCCACGCGGACGCCGTCGGGGAACACGACCTCCGGCGGCTCGACCTCGCGGCAGACATCCATGACCGCGGGACAGCGGGGATGGAAGCGGCAGCCCTTCGGCGGGTCGAGCAGGTCGGGCGGCGATCCCGGGATCGTGTCGAGCGTCCGCCGGTCGGCGTGGATGTTCGGGAACGCGCCGAGCAGCTTCTTGGTGTACGGGTGGCGGGGCGCGGTGAAGACCCGCGCGACGGGACCCTCCTCGGCGACCTTGCCCGCGTACATGATCAGCGCCCGGTCGCACGTCTCGGCGATCACGGACAGGTCGTGGGTGATCAGGATCAGGCTCAGCCCGAGCTCGCGGCGGAGGCGTTCGAGGAGCTCGAGGATCTGCGCCTGGACCATCACGTCGAGCGCGGTCGTCGGCTCGTCGCCGATTACGATGGCCGGGTCGCAGGCGAGCGCCATCGCGATGATCGCCCGTTGGCGCATCCCGCCCGACAGCTCGTGCGGATAGGAGCGCCCGCGGCCGCGCGGGATGCCGACGAGCTCGAGCAGCTCGGATGCCCGGGCGCGCGACCGGTCGCGCGACAGCCCGAGCCGAACCTCGATCGGCTCGGCGATCTGGTCCCCGATCCGCTGCACCGGGTTGAGCGCGTTCATCGCGCCCTGGAAGACGATCGAGATCTCGCGCCAGCGGTAGCGCCGGAGCTGGTTCTCGGTCTTCGGAACGAGGTCGATCCCGAACAGCTCGATCTCACTGCCCTTGCGGATCCGGGCGTTCTCAGGGAGGAGCCGGACGAGCGACAGCGCGGTGGTGGTCTTGCCGCAGCCCGATTCGCCGGCGAGGCCGAGCGCCTCGCCGTCGTTGAGCTGGAAGCTCACCCCGTCGACCGCCTTGACCCAGCCGGCCTGCAGCTTGAAGTGCGTCCGCAGGTTGCGCACCTCCAGCAGCGGCGCGGCCGGGTCGGCCTGCCTGGGGAGGGGCCACTGGCGACGGCCGCGGATGAGGATCCGCGCCGCCTGCTCGGGGTCGGCGACCTCGACGGCGGCGGCTGCATCCTCGCCCCGGGCCTCGCGCTCGGCGATCTCATGGGCGAGGGCGATCTCCGCGTCGCGCTCGGCCGCCTCGAGCTCCTTCTCCTCCATGGCCTTGCCGGTCTCGTCGGGACCGGTCGGCATGCGCATCATCGGCGCCCTGCCCCCTTCGGGTTCATGACGTCGTCGAGCGCGTTCCCGACGAGGGTGAAGGCGAGGATGACGAGGACGACGCACGTCGCGGGCGGGACGATGTACCACCAGGCGCCCAGGCTGGGCGCGCCGGCAGCCTGGGCCGCATTGAGCAGCTCGCCCCACGACGGCGCGAATGGATCGCCGAGCCCGATGAACGCGAGGGTCGTCTCGGTGAAAATCGCCGCCGCGAAGGTGAGGACCGTGTTCGCCACGATGAGGTTGGTGACGTTCGGCAGGATGTGGCGACGCATGATGTGGCCCGGCCCGCTGCCGATCACCCGGGCGCGATCTACGAACATCCGCTCCCGGACCGAAAGGGTCTGCGAGCGGATGATCCGGGCCGTGCTCGCCCAGCTCGTCAGGCCGATGACGACGACGATCACGATGAGCGTCGCCTTGATCCCGAAGACCTCGGCACCGTCGCCGACGATGTCGAGGATGATCGGGGCGAGCAGGATCGCCAGGACGAACGTCGGGAGGATGAGGAAGAAGTCGGTGAGGCGCATGAGGCTCGTGTCGAGCCAGCCACCGCGGAAGCCCGCGACGATGCCGATCACCGCTCCGATCACGATGGTGATCAGGGTCGCGAGGAACCCGATCGTCATCGAGATCCGCGCACCGTGGACGGTCTGGTTGAGGATGTCGCGGCCCAGCTTGTCGGTGCCGAACAGGTGGGCGAGGCTCGGCGGTTCGAGCGGGTGACCGGACGCCGTCGTCGCGGTCTCGAGCTTGCCGACGAACGTCTCCGGGAAGAGCGCCAGCAGGACGAAGAAGACGAGGATCACCAGGCCAATCACCCCGTCCGAGCGGCTGGCGAAGCGCCGGGCGAAGTCCCGGGTGTTGCGGGCCCGCAGGCGCCAGCGCTCGCCACGGACGTCGATCGGGGTCGCCGTGGCGCTCATGCCCGGACTCGCGGATCCAGGCGACCGTAGACGAGGTCGGCCGCGAGGTTGGCGACGATCACGGCCACCGAGATGAGCAGGAAGATGCCCTGGAGGACCGGGTAGTCGCGAGCGTTGAGGGCTTCGACGGTGAGCGTTCCCAGGCCGGGCCAGTTGAACACGATCTCCGCCGTGATCGCGCCGGCAACGACATAGCCGAGGTTGATCGCAATGACCGTGACCGTCGGCAGCAGCGCGTTCGGGAAGGCGTGCGCCCGCAGGATCTTCCGGTCCGTCAGTCCCTTCGCCCGGGCCGTCGTGACGTAGTCCTCGCTGCGCGTGTCGATGATCGACGAGCGCATCAGGATCGAGTAGCCGCCGATGAGGCCGAGGCTCACCGTCGCCAGCGGCAGGACGAGATGGCGGGCGAAGTCGAGCAGCTGGTCGAGCGGCGATTGGTAGTGGGCCCCGAACGACAGCATCCCGGACGTCGGGAACCAGCCGAGCTCGACCGCGAAGATGATGATCAGGGGCATCCCGATGACGAAGTACGGCATCGAGTACAGGATCAGGCTCGCCCCGTTGCCGACCCGGTCGAGCGTGCCGCCACGTTTCCAGCCGGCCTGGGCACCGAGGGTGAGGCCCACGATGATCGCGATGAGCTCGGCCAGGCCGATTAGGATGATCGTCGGCCAGAAGCTGCTCGCGATCACCTGGACGACCGTTTCGCCGCGGGACTGAAAGGAGATCCCGAAGTCCCCGGCGGCCGTCGACTCGAGGTAGGACAGCAGCTGGCTCTCCGGGTTCAGCCGGATGGCCGGTGGCGCGATCGAGAGCTCGATCGGGAGCAGCGGCTTGTCGAGGCCCCACTTGACGCGGGCCTGCTCGATCGCCGTCGGGGTCAGGTGCGGATTCCGGAGGAGGACGCGCTCTGGCGCTCCCGGCATGAGCCGGAACAGGATGAAGTTCAGGATGACCACGAAGACGATCGTCAGGGTCGCCTGGAACAGCTTCCGGGCGAGGTAGCGCGAGCTCATCCCTGGTCCGGTTCAGCCCGGCGGTCGGTACGGGTCGTTCGGACCCGGCAGGTCACTCCTCCTCGGCCTCCTTCGACCGCCCGCGCCGCGACAGGATGAACCAGCCACCGCCGATCACGACCACGGCGGCGACGATCACGATGATGAGCGTGGTCGGCGTCCCGCCGGACGAGGTCTGGTCGCCGGTCGACCCGCTGCCCGGGGCCGCCGTCGGCGAGGCGCCCGGGGATGACGGGCTGTTCCCGCCCGACGACGCCGAGGGCGCCGGGCTGGGGACCGCCTTGGCATCGGTCAGCAGCGTGTAGCCGAGGATGCCGTAGGCGAAGATCGGCGTGCCGTCCGACGGCTGGTTCTGCCAGCCCGCGAACTTGTCGGTCCGGTAGGCGTGCAGGTTGTCGTCGTAGTACAGGATGTGGTACGGGGCCTGGTCGTACCACAGCTGCTGCATCTGGGTCAGGATCGCCTTGCGCGCGTCGTCCGTCGGGGCGACGAGCTGCTGGTCGTACAGCTTGTCGTAGTCGGGATTGCACCACAGGCTGTCGGACGAGTAGCCGATCTGGTCGCACTTGAAGACGTCGAGCGCGTCGTTCGGATCGGGGCCCCACGACCAGTCCCAGATGAACAGGTCGTAGTCGGCCTTGTTGCTCGCCCCGCCGGCCTCCGGCGGGAGCATGACGTCGACGAGGGTCGAGCTGTCGTAGGTCTTGGGCGTGACCGTGATCCCGAGCTGGGAGAACCAGTCCTTGATGAACTGGCCGTCGTTGGCGAAGTTCGGGTCGTAGTCGGGCAGGACCATCCGGAGGCTGATCGGCTTGCCCTGCTTGTCGAGCCGCTTGCCGGAGCTGTCGAGGGGGTAGCCAGCCGCATCCAGCTTCTGCTTGGCCAGATCGATGTCGAATGTCCGGACATCCGTCGGATCCGTGTGCCAGGGCTTGTTGACCGGCGGGATCTGGGTCGTGCCGACGATCCCGAAGCCGCCGATCACGCTGTCGACGAGCTTCTGCTTGTCGATCGCGTAGCCAAGTGCGTCCCGGAACGCCGGGTCCTGGAGTGCCTTGGTCGACGGTCCGCCACCCTTGATCGTCTTCCCCGTCCCGGTGCCGTAGGTGTTGAACCCGAGCTCGGTCCAACCGTTCGACGACCCGGCGACCGTCTTGATGATCGGGTCGCCCTGGAGCTGCTTGATCTGCTCCGCGCTGAGCTTCCGGGCGTAGTCGATCTCGCCCTTCTTGAGAGCCTCGAACATCGTGTCGTTCGTCCCGAAGAACTGCATCACGATCTCGTCTTCGAAGCCCTGCTTGCCGGCGTAGTTCGGGTTCCGCTTGAAGCGCGCGAACTGCTTGTCCTGGTACTCGACGAGCTGGTACGGACCCGTGCCGACGAGCCCGCTGCCATCCTTCGGCGGGGTGAAGTCGGCGTCGCCGATCGTCTTGTACGTCTCCTTGCCCCAGATGTGCTTGGGCAGGATCGGGACGTAGTTCTGGAGGATCCTCTCCGACGGATCGCTGGTGGTCGCGATCATCGTCGTGGGATCGGGGCATTCGACCTTCGTGACGCCGGCGTCCTTGATCTCGGGGTCGAGATAGCCGAGCCCGAGGCTCACGCCGTTCTTGATGGCGTCGAGGTTGAGCTGCCACGAGAAGCAGGCATCGGCCGACGTAGCCGGCTGGCCGTCGGACCACTTGAGGTCGGGCCGGAACTTGAACGTCCACGACTTGCCGTCGGGCGCTCGGGACCAGGACTCCGCGAAGGCCGGGATCGGCTCGAGGTTGGGGCCGAACCCGACGAGCTGGTCGTACGTCAGCTCATAGGCCTCGTAGCTCTCGACGAGGGCGGCCTGGTACGGGTTGAGCGAGTCGATCGCGTCGACCGTGCCCATCCGCAGCACCACCGGATCGGCGGCTGCGACGGGGACTCCGGCTGGGGCGAGCACCGCGAGCGCCAGACCGGCCGACAGGGCCACTCGTGCGAGCCGTGCGGGCAGGGGCTGGCGCATCGCGGTTCCTCCTCCAGGTGCGCAGGCCGATTCGGCCACCCTCCGCGCACCCCACCGATATCGGGAATGGCCCGCACTGTGGCACAGGCCCCCGGGACGGTCAACAGCCCACTCGGACGTCGCACCGTGCGGATCGCTCAGACCATGAACGAGGTCGGTGGGTGGTCCAGAAGCAGGATCGGCCGGTCGATCCGGAAGCCCTCGATCTCGCGCGCCGACGGCGTCGCCCCGTCGACGGCGAGCTCGGCCAGGATCCGCCCGAACAGCGACGCGAACTTGAACGCGTGCGCGGCGCCGAGGGCGACCAGCACAGCCGGTGCCTCGGGCAGGCGGTCGAGGACGAAGTCGCGGTCCGGGGTGAGCGTGTAGAGGCAGGTCTTGGTGACGAGATCGGGTCCGAACGCCCCCGGCAGGTGGGCCAGCAGGAACCGGTCGACGCGGCCGTGGGCGTCGCGGTCGACCTCGAATGTCCGGGTCGCGGGCGTCGTGTCGCGGCCCCCGACGTCCTGGGCCGCCTTCGGTCCCGGCTCGCCGTAGGACGGGAAGCCGTAGAAGCACGGCTCGTCCATCCAGATCCAGACCGGGAACCGGTCCGGGGCGAAGTCCTCGGGGTGGCGGCAGGCGTAGTAGGTCACCTGCTCGCGGGTGATGGTCAGCGGCAGGCGGCGGCCAAACGAGGCGAGAAGCTCGTTCGTCCAGGCATCCGCGGCGAGGACGACCCGGGCGGTCCGGTAGCGCGCGCCGGCGGCGGTCGTCAGCTCGATGTCCCCGCCGCCGGCGTCGCGGAGCGTGGCGACCGGCGTCCGCTCGAGGAGCGTCGCACCGTGCGCCCGGGCCAGCCGCTGGTGGGCGGCGTTGGCGCGGTTCGGGTCGGCCAGCCCGCCGTCCTCCTGGAAGAGGGCGTGGTGGTCATCGGTCAGCCGCCATTGCGGCCAGCGACGCATGACCTCCGGCCCGTCCAGCGCTTCGAACGGGACGCCCTCGATCGTCAGGCTGTCGACGTAGTCCGCGAGCGGGATCGCCGCGCTGCGCGGCGCCACGTCGAGCCCGCCGGTCCGGGTCACGATCTGGACGCCGGCTTCGGCCTCGACCTCGGCCCACGTGGCGTAGGCGCGGCGGGCCAGCCGGACATACTCGGGGCGGTGGTAGGACAGCCGGATGATCCGACTGTGGTCCTGGCTCGCCCCGTTGACGTGGCCGAGCTCGAACTGCTCGAGACCGAGGACGCGATCCCCGAGCCGGCGGCTCAGCCAGTAGGCGGCTCCGCTGCCGATCCCGCCGAGCCCGACGACGACGGCATCCCAGTCGCCGCCCGCCGGGGATCCATCGTCCGCTCGCTGCACCGCGTCCTCCCGTCGACCGGGTCGTAGTATCGGTTGCGGGCAACCCGCCGGTCGGTCGAGCGCGAGGTATAGGACGTGAACGACGGCCGAGTCGTCGAACCGTGGAGCTGAGCCCGCCGCTGGCCGTCGTCCTCGTGGTCGCGGCGGCGGTCGCGGCGTACCTCGCGATCACGATCTGGCTCTACGGCCAGATCACCCGGGTTCCGGCGAGCGGGCCCTCGCTCGCAGCCGAGGTCACCCCGGCGACGTTCCGGCTCGACGAGGTCGACGCCACGCCGTTCCTCGTCCCCGAATTCGAGGAGGTCGGGTTCCCGGACCGAACGAGCGCGGTGGGGATCGCCGGCTGGTGGATGCCGGCGGCGAACGCCGCCGCGCCGGCCGTCGTCGTCGTGCACGGCTACGCCTCGACCCGCCGCGACCCATGGATCCTGCTGGCCGCGGGGATGCTCCACCGCAACGGCTTCGCCGTTCTCGCGATCGACCTGCGCAACCACGGCGATTCCGGGCGTACCGGCGGACGGCACACCGGCGGCATCCGCGAGAGCGCCGACGTCCTCGGTGCGTGGGACTGGCTGGTGACCGTTCGACGGCTCCGGCCGGAGCGGATCGGGCTGTTCGGGATCTCGCTCGGCGCCGCGAGCGTCGTCATCGCCGCCGGCGACGAGCCGCGCGTCGCCGCGGTCTGGTCGGATTCCGGCTATGGCGACCTCGACGACGCGACCCGGGCCGAGCTGCGCCGGAACCGTCTGCCGGGCTTCCTGCTGCCGGGTGGCCACCTCGCCGGCCGGCTGCTCGACGGACCCGGCCTCCAGGCGAAGAGCCCGGCGCTGGCGCTCGCCCGGCTTGGCGACCGCGCGGTGTTCGTGACGCACGGGACGCTCGACACGCGGCTCGACGTCCACTACGCCGACCAGCTCGTCGACGCGGGTGTCGCGGCCGGCGCCCACGTGGAGTCCTGGATCGTCGACGGCTCGCGTCACGCGAGCGCCATCGTCGACCGGCCGGCCGAGTACGAGCACCGCCTGGTCGACTTCTTCCGCCGGACGATCGGGTCCGGATGAGCCCGCTCAGGCGTACGCGCGGACCTCGTCGAGAACGACCCGGCCACCGAGGTCGATCGTGCCGTCGGGGCCAAGGCGGGTCGACAACCGGGAGCCGCGGCCCTGGTGGATCTCGAGCCCCTGTCCGAGGCGGTCCGAGATCACGACCGCGGCCGCGCCGGTCGCCTCGTCCTCGACAATCCCGTAGCCTGCCGCGAAGTAGCGGCTCCGAATCGTCGCTCGTTCGCGATCCAGCCAGGCCCACGGATAGTACGAGCCCTGCCCCGCCGGCGGGCCGTCGAGTGCCTCGACCGCGGCCGCCGACGCGAGCTCCTCGTACGTGATCGGATGGATCCAGGCCGCCCGGGCCCGGACCCAGCGGAGGCCATCCGCCGACCACGTGGCGACGTCGCCGGCCGGCGGCCTGAGCGTGTCGACCGGCGAGCCGACCTCGGCCAGGAGCCAGGCGGTCCCGACCGCCGGGTGCCCGGCGAACGCGAGCTCGGCGCCCGGGGTGAGGATCCGGATCCGGCCGGCCGGTCGGTCGTCGACGAAGACGGTCTCGCTGAAGCCGAGCTCGGCGGCGACCGCCTGACGCCGGGCCTCGTGGATCGCCGCACCGTCGAGGAAGACCCCGAGCCGATTGCCGGCCGACCCGTCGGGTGCGACGAAGACCCGGAGCACGTGGAGCTCGGCCGTCACGGTCGGGATACGCGTTCGGCGACCCGCAGCCGGGCGACCCGCTCGAGCGCGAGCTGGCTCATGACGTCGGTGATCTCGCCGCGGTCGAGCATCGACATGACCTCGGCGAACGGGACGCGCTTGACGATGAGGTCCTCGGTCGCGTCCGGGGCGGCATCACCGTCGGTGAGCCCGGTCGCGAGGTAGAGCATCCCCGTCTCGTCGGTGATCGAGTTGGACATGTCGAACGGGCCGATCTCGCGCCAAGACGCGGCCTCGCAGCCGGTCTCCTCGCGGAGCTCGCGGCGGGCGCCGTCGATCAGGTCCTCGCCGCCTTCTACGCCGCCCTCGGCGATCTCCCACGAGTAGCGATCGAGCGTGTAGCGGTGCTGGCCGACGAGGACGACCCGGTCCGCATCGTCGATCGCGACGATCCCGACGGCCCGGTTGCGGAAGTGGACGACGCCGTAGATCCCCGGCTCACCGTTCGGCCGGGTGACCTCGTCGTGATGGACCTGGATCCAGTCGTTCTCGTAGGCAAGCAGGCGATTGCGCCTTCGCCACGGTCCGACCGCGGTTCCGGTGGACGACGCGTCCGGGTTGTCGGGCATGGCGCGATGGTAGCGGCGCCGACCCGACCGGGCCGAGTCCGCGGCGAATGAGCGCCCTAAACTCGGGCGATGCCCGCCGAGCTGCGTCCCGCGTCCGAGCCGCGCCACGCCGTGGCTGCGCAGCTCGACGTGCGGATCCCCGTCAGCGACGGCCTCGAGCTCAGCGCCAACCTGTGGCTGCCGGTCCCGCGTCCGGAGTCTTCGGACGAGCGGTTCCCGGCGATCCTCGAGCTCCTCCCGTACCGCAAGGACGACTGGCACCGGCCGGGCGACGAGAGCCGCGGCGGCTGGCTGGCCGCCAGGGGCTTCGCCTTCTGCCGTCTCGACGTGCGCGGGACGGGCAGCAGTCCCGGCATCGCCCTCGACGAGTACACCGCGCGCGAGACCCAGGACGGGTTCGAGGCGGTCGAGTGGCTTGCGGCCCAGCCCTGGTCGAACGGCAACGTCGGGATGTGGGGGATCTCGTACGGCGGCTTCACCGCGATCCAGGTCGCCAAGCTTCGACCGCCCCATCTCCGGGCGATCGTCCCGATGTACGCGACCGACGATCGCTACACCGATGACGTCCACTACGTCGGCGGGTGCGTCACGGTGAGCGAGCTCAGCCAGTACGCGGTGAGCATGGTCGGCATGAACGCGCTCCCGGCGCGACCGGCGTTCCGCGGCGACGCGTGGCGCGACGAATGGCGCGACCGGCTCGAGCGGACCCCGGTCTGGCTGTTCGAGTGGCTCCGCCAGCAGCACGACGGACCGTACTGGCGGCAGGGCTCGCTCGCCCCCGACTACGAGGCGATCGAGGCGGCAATGCTCCTGATCGGCGGCTGGATGGACGGCTACGTCGATCCCGTGCTGCGGATGCTCGAGCGCTGCGTCCGGGCCCCCCGCCGGGCGATCATCGGGAACTGGGTCCACGACTTCCCGGACGCCGCGTACCCGGGACCGAACCTCGACTGGCTCCACGAGCTGGTCCGGTTCTTCGATCAGTGGCTCAAGGGCGTCGACAACGGGGTCATGGACGAGCCTGCGCTGACCTTCTTCCGGCGCGACTTCGCGCCGCCGGAGCCGTTCCCGGCGAGCTGGCCGGGGGCCTGGCGGAGCGAATCGTCCTACCCGCCGGCTGGAGCAGTCGAGCGGTCGCTCGGGTTCGCCGGCGGAGCGGTGCCCCTGGCCGGCCGACTCGTCAGCGAGCCGCGCTCCGACGGCCTGGCCCCGGACGACGTGTGGCTGGATGGCCGGGCTGGGGACGACGTGGACGACGTCGACCGCTTCCCCCATCGGGCCACGACCGGGACCCGGACCCCTCTGTCGTGGGGCGCGGGCGGGCCGCCGAACGGTCTGGCCCGGGACCTGCGCCTGGACGATGCCCTCCTCCCGACCTACACGAGCGCACCGCTCGAGGCGCCGGTCGAGATCCTCGGCTGTGCACGGGTCGAGCTGGCGATCGAGTCGACGATGCCGGTCGCCACCGCCGTGGTCCGGCTCGCCGACGTCGCCCCCGACGGGACCGTTGCGCAGGTGGCGGCCGGGGTGCTCAACCTGACCCACCGCGACTCGCACGCGTCGCCGGCGCCGCTCGAGCCGGGACGCCGCTACGACGTTCGGGTCCCGCTGCGCGCCGCCGGCTACCGGTTCGCTGCGGGTCATCGGATCCGGGTCTCGGTCGCCAGCGCCTACTGGCCCGTCCTGTGGCCGTCGCCGGCCGCCGGCGAGCTGCGGATCCACCGCCTGGGATCGCGGCTCGTCCTCCCGACGATCCCCGCCGGGACCGGTGAGCTGTCGCCGCCTGCGTTCAAGACCAGCCCGGCGGGGGTCGCGACGTACGGCGGCGGGTCCGCGGAGTCCGCCAGTCTGGCAAATCGTCGAGGACGTCATCGCCGGGACCGTCACGGTCTCGACGAACGACGCGGGAGAGACCAGCCTGCCCGACGGCACCGTCGTGTTCGCCGGCGAGCAGCTCGAGATGACCGCATCCGACGCCGATCCCGCCCACGCGCGGATGGCCAACCGGGTCGACTACCGGCTCGCCCAGGACGGCGTCCGCGTCGACGTCCGCGCGTCGGGCGAGACGACCTCGACCGAGACCGACTTCCGGATGACCGTCCGGCTGGAGGTCGACCTCGACGGGGTGCCGTTGTTCCGGCGAGACTGGGACGAAACCATTCCGAGGAGGCTCGTGTGACCGGCAGGATCTCGGCCCGCGCCGCCAGCTTCACCGAGTCGGTCATCCGCGAGATGAACCGGCTGGCGGTCGAGGCCGGGGCGGTCAGCCTGGCCCAGGGGTTCCCCGACTTCGAGAGCCCGTACGAGCTCCGCGAGGCCGCGGTCGAGGCTCTGCGCGAGGACATCAGCCAGTACGCCATCACCTGGGGCGCGAAGCCGCTCCGGGCGGCGATCGCGGCGAAGACCTTGCGCTTCCACCCCGACTGGGTCGTCGATCCCGAGACCCAGGTGACGGTGACCTGCGGGGCCACCGAGGCGATGGTCGCGGCCATGCTCGGGATCGTCGACCCCGGGGACGAGGTCGTGATCTTCGAACCGTTCTACGAGAATTACGGGCCGGACGCCATCCTGTCCGGGGCGACCGCCCGCTACGTGACCCTCCACGAGCCGGACTGGGCGATCGATCCCGACGAGCTCCGGGCGGCCTTCACCGCGCGGACCCGGGCGATCGTCGTCAACTCGCCCCACAACCCCACCGGGAAGGTGTTCGACCGGGCCGAGCTCGAGCTGATCGCCGGGCTGTGCCAGGAGCACGACGTCGTGGCGTTGACCGACGACATCTACCAGCACATCGTGTTCGAGGGGAAGCATGTCCCGCTGGCCACAATCCCAGGGATGGCGGACCGGACGATCGCGATCGACTCGATGTCGAAGACGTATTCGGTGACCGGCTGGCGGATCGGCTGGACGATTGCCAGCCCCGAGCTGTCGATCGGCATCCGCCGCGTCCACGACTTCCTGACCGTCGGCGCCGCGGCACCGCTCCAGGCCGCGGCCGTCGCGGCGCTGCAGTTCCCGGACACGTACTACGCACGGCTGGCCGCTGGCTACCGCGCCCGGCGCGACCGGATCGTTCCGGCGCTCGAGGCGGCCGGCTTCCGGGTCCACCACCCGGCCGGGGCGTACTACGTGATGACCGACATCCGCGACCTCACCGACGAGGACGACGTCACGTTCGCCCGGCGGCTGATCGCCGATCCGGGGATCGCCGGGGTCCCGGGGTCGTCGTTCTTCTCGCGTCCGGAGCTCGGGCGACACAAGGTCCGGTTCGCGTTCCCCAAGCGCCACGAGACCCTCGACGCGGCCGCCGAACGACTCGCCCGGATCCGCCCCGCCTGAGCCACGAGCCGGACTGCACGAGCGGCGGCCGCCGGGCACGAGGGCGCTCCTCCTGGCGCGTCCGGTTCGTCGCCGGCCGCTCAGCCGGTCAGGAGCCCGCGTGCGATGTTCGCGGCGATGACGAGGACGATCGCCGTAGCCGGCGAGGCTGAGCAGCTCGGTCGCCCGCGGCGACACGCGGTGATGGAGCAGCGATCCGCCGGTCGCGATCACCAGCTGCCAGGCGAGCGACGCGGCGCCGGCCCCGACGACGAAGACGAGCTTCTCGACGGTTCCCGCGCCGACGGCGGGCAGCCCCAGGATGAGCGCCGCGAAGTAGACCACCGTCGCCGGGTTGACGATCGTGAGGGCCACGAACTGGAGATACGTCCGTCGGGGCGTCGTCTCGTCGAGTCGCTCGAGACCGGGCTCCACGGGCGCCGCCCGGGCGCGCCGGACGGCACCCAGAATCCCGCGGGCGGCGATCGCCGCGAGCACGACGACCGACAGCCAGCGGATCGGCACCTGGACCGGCGCGATCACGTCGGCGAGCGCCGTCCCGAACAGGGCCGCCAGCGTGGCATAGGTCAGGTCCGCGGTGGCCGCCCCGGCGCCGGCCGCCCAGCCGAATGTGCGGCCGCGGCGGATCGAGGTCTCGACGATCAGGACCGCGATGGCGCCGAACGGGACCGCGACGCCGAGACCGGCGGCGACACCCGCGAGGAGGGCGGTCTCCAGGCCAGCGTCCCGGTCAGCGAACGCCGGCGCCGAAGCCGGCGAGGACCGTCTCGATCTCGCGCCGGGTCGCCTCGGTCTCGTAGTCGAGCAGCGGATGCGCGTCCAGGCGGTGCTCGGACAGCTGGCCGTCGACCCGCCGGTAGAGGACCGGGTAGACGTCGCCCGAGCCATCGGTCTCGAGGGTGATCGCCAGGGCGTCGGCGCCGGCCTCGTCGACGAATGGCGCGAGCGGGCCGATCCCGTCGTCGCGGATCCCGGTCGCAGGGTCGAGCGATACGAGCCGCGCGAGGTACGCACGCTGGTTCCAGATCTCCGGCCCGTGGCTGAGCTCGGCGGCGACGAAGTTTCCGAGCTCGGCCGGCGCGATCGGCGGCCGCTCGGGCGCGATCCCGAAGCGCGTCCGGGCGATGTGCTGGGCCACGCAGCGGGCGTTGTAGCGCGCGCCGTGGACGGCCCCGGAGTTGGCCGGGATGCCGTGCTTCTGGAGGCCCTTCGAGCCCTGGCCGATCGTCCCGGCGAAGAAGACGCCGGGGAGCGTGGCGCTCTCCCAGAACGGGGTCTGGGCCGGCAGCCGGCTCTGGCCGAACGTCGCCACACCGAGGTCTGGCAAGTCGCGCAGCGGCGTCACGAAGCCGGTCGCGGCGATCACCTCGTCGGTCTCGAAGAGCATGCTGGGACCGCCGTTCGACGGCCGGGTCCGGACGACGATGCCGCCGTCGGGACCACGCTCGATCGCCTCGATCGAGGCGTCGAGGACGCCGACGCCACCGCCGAGCACGTGGTCCTCGTACGGCTGGAGGTAGCGGGCCCGGATCCCGACCAGCGAGTGCGTGTTGACCGACAGCTTGGCCGGGCTGGGCGAGGCGATCACGATCTGGCGCGCCCATGACAGGAGGCCGGACGCGAGCTCGAAGCCCGAGTTCTGCTTGCCGATGATGAACACGCGCTTGTCGGCGTACGTCTCGACCGGCCGCGTGTCGGCGTAGTGGGCGGCCAGCTCGATCCCCGGCGTCGCCGGGCTCCACGGCTCCGCGACCCCGACCGCGGCGACGAGCGTCGGCGTGACGTACCGCCCGTCGCTCGTCGTCAGCTCGAACCGGCCGTCGTCGAGCTGCCGGGTGGACTCCCAGCGACAACCGAAGCGCACCGCGACGTCGTTGCGCTCGGCGAACGCGGCGATCGAGGCCTCCATCTCGGGCCGCGACGGGAAATACGACGTCCCGTCCATGAACTCGGCCTGGATGGCCCGGTGCGCGTCGTCGTCGGGGATGAGGCTGTTCCAGTCGAACCGCTCGTAGGCGCGGCTGTGGCGCGCCACCGGCGCGTACGGCTTGGTCCACGACAGCAGCCGCTGGAAGAACGGCCAGCGCTGGAACATGCCGGCCGGCTTCGAATCGGCCGAGATGACGGCGTGCGGCACGCCGCGCCGGCGCAGCGAGTAGGAGACCTGGAGACCGCCCGGGCCGCTGCCGACGACGACGACCGGGTAGTCGCCGGGCGGGAACGGCCGGTCGCTCAGCTCCGCCACCGGTTCGCGTTCCGCAGCCGGCGCGCCGACGCCTGGAGCATCCGGTACATGACCTTGGGATGCCCGACCAGGAAGCCCTCGACGCTTGGACCAGGCAGGACGAGGCAGCGCAGCGGCCCGACCGCCACGACGTCCGCGACCGGCGGCTCGCCCAGCAGGATCGAGACCTCGCCGAAGAAGTCGCCGCGGCCGAGCGTGGCCCGCTCCTGGCCGTCGACCTGGATCGAGCACGTCCCCTCGAGGATGACGTAGAAGCCCGAGCCGGTCAGCCCCTGGCGGAGGACCCGCTCGCCCTCCGGGAACCAGCGCTCCTCGAAGGTGTGGGCGACGGCCTCGAGCTGCGGCGTGGACAGGTCGGCGAACAGCGCGAACCCGGCGATCGTGTTCTCGATGTCGTCCCGGCCGGCCATCGATCCGCGCGCCTCGAGGATCCGGAGCCGCCAGGAAAGGGACTTCCCGCTGCCGCCCGCGTTCTGCCATCGTATACGACCATGAGCCTCACGACGGACCATCGGATCGATCTGCTGAGGACCGTCGCGCTCTTCGACGGGATCGACGCCGATGGGCTGGCGCGCATCGCCGACCAGGCGATCGAGGTCGACTTCCCGGCCGACCGCACGATCGTCCGCCAGGGCGAGGTCGGCACCGGGTTCTTTCTCGTCGTGACCGGGCGCGCGCGCGTCGTCCGCGACGGCTCGACGATCGCCGAGCTCGGGCCGGGCGACTTCTTCGGCGAGCTGTCGCTGCTCGACGGCGAGCCGCGGATCGCGACGGTCACGGCCGAGGTCCCGACGGCCTGCCTGGCCCTCGCCTCGTGGGAGTTCGAGACGCTGCTCGAGGCACAGCCGCGACTCGCGATCGCCATCCTCCGCGGCGTCGCCCACCGGCTCCGCAGCGTGAGCGAGGAGCACCGCCACTGATCCGCGATTCGGGGACCGAACCGACGATGACCGAGGCCCGACCGGCCCCGAGTGGGACGGTCACGTTCCTGTTCAGCGACATCGAGGGCTCCAGCCGGCTCGAGCGTGAGGTCGGCACGACGGCCTACGCGATCTTGCTCGCCCAGCACCGAGCGATCCTGCGGGCGGCATTCGAGGCCCACGGCGGAGCGGAGCAGGGCACCGAGGGCGACTCGTTCTTCGTGATCTTCCCGAGCGCGGCCGAGGCGATCCGGGCGGCCGTCGAGGCGCAACGCGGTCTGGCCAGCGCCGATTGGCCCGGCGACCGGGTGATCCGGGTCCGGATGGGCGTCCACACCGGCGAGGTGACGCACAGCGGCGATGGCTACGTCGGGATCGACATCAACCGGGCCGCCCGGATCGCCGCGGCGGGCAGCGGCGGCCAGGTCCTCGTGTCGTCGGCGACGCGCGGCCTGCTCGGCGAGGGGCTGCCATCCGGCGTCACCTGGCGGGACCTGCCCCGCTACCGGCTCAAGGACTTCCCTGAGCCGGAGCGGCTGAGCCAGCTCGACATCGACGGGCTGCCGAGCGACTTCGGACCGCTGCGCGCTGAGCTGGACCAGCCGAGCAACCTGCCGACGGCGATCACCACCTTCGTCGGCCGCGATCGCGAGCTGACGAGCGCGCGGCACCTGCTCCAGACGGTCCGGCTCCTGACGGTCAGCGGGCCCGGTGGGATCGGCAAGACCCGTTTCGCGCTCGAGCTCGCGCATGCAGCGGCGCTGGACTTCCCGGACGGGACGTTCTTCGTGCCGTTCGAGCCGGTCGACGACCCGATCCTCGTGCCCGGCACGATCGCCCGCGCGGTGGGCATCGTCGAGACCGGCGTGCGGCCGCCGATGGAGCTGCTCGTCGAGCTGCTGGCCGACGAACGCGTCCTGATCGTGCTCGACAACTTCGAGCGACTCACGGCGGCCGGGCCGGTGATCGGCGACCTGCTCCGGGCGGCACCCGGGCTGCGGTTCATCGTCACCAGCCGGGCGGTGCTCCACCTGTCGGGCGAGCAGGAGTTCCCGCTCGACGGGCTCGAGGTCCCCCCGGACGTCGACCGGCTCACCCCGGAGCAGCGGACGGGCCGGGCCGGCGCTGCCGCCCGGGCAACGGACCCCCTGCACGTCCGGGCATACGGGGCGGTCCAGCTGTTCGTGGAGCGAGCCCGCGCCGGGCGGCCGACCTTCGAGCTCGATGCCACGAACGCGGCGGCCGTCGCCCGGATCTGCGCCCGTCTGGACGGCATGCCGCTCGCGATCGAGCTGGCGGCGGCCCGGATCCGGCTCCTCTCGCCGGACGCGATCCTCATTCGCCTCGAGCGCCAGTTCGAGCTGCTCGCCTCGGCGGCACGGGACGTCCCGGAACGACAGCGCACGCTCCGCGGGGCGATCGCCTGGAGCTACGACCTGCTCGACGATCCCAGCCAGCACCTCCTCGACCGACTCGCCTGCTTCGTCGGCGGGACCGACCTCGAGATGGCCGAGGAGGTCTGCGGCCCGACCGAAGAGCTCGGCCGCGACGTGTTTGACGGCATCGCCGAGCTCGCCGACCAGAGCCTGGTCCGCCAGTCCGAGGCCGGCGGCGAGATCCGCTTTTCGATGCCCGACACGATCCGCGCCTTCGCCCTCGAGCGACTCGAGGCGCGCGGCGAGCTGGCCGAGATCCAGCGCCGCCACGCGCAAGCCTTCCTCGGGCTCGTCCGGACCGCCGAGCCGCAGCTGTCGGGTGACGACCAGCGGCGCTGGCTCGAGCGACTCGAGCGCGACCACGACAACCTGCGGGCGGCACTCGCCTGGGCCGTGGAGACGCCCGATCCGCCGCTCGCACTCGAGCTGGCCCATCGGCTGTGGCGGTTCTGGCAGAAGCGCGGGCACCTCCAGGAGGCGCGCCGGCGGCTCGACGAGATCGCGGCGCAACCGTGGTCGAAGGACGATCCGGCAGCCAACGCCCGGCTGCTCGAGGCGCTCGGCGGGATCGCCTACTGGCAGGGCGACTTCCGCGGCGCCATCCCGGCATACACGGGAGCGCTCGAGCTGTGGCGCACGATCGGCGATCGCGCCGAGGTCGCGAACGCCCTCTACAACCTCGCCTTCACCTACAACATCGACGCGAACGCGAACGAGGTCGAGCCGGTCTACGACATGAGCCTGGGCCGGCCCCTCCTCGAGGAGGCCCTGGCCATCTACCGCGATCTCGGCGACCAGCACGGGACCGGCAACGTCCTGTGGGCGATGGGGGGCACCGACCTGTTCGCGCGCCGCTACGACGTTGCGCTGCCGATCTTCGAAGAGGCTCGCCAGGCCTTCAAGAGCGCCGGCGACCGGACCATGGAGGCGTGGGCGCTCCACATGACCGGGGTGGTCCAGGTTGGGACGGGCGACTACGGACCCGCGGAGGACGCCTTCCGGCACATGCTCCGCCACTTTCGGGCCGCCGGCGACATCACCGGCCAGGCGATCGCCGTCGAGGACTACGCGACGCTCGCGCTGGCGTCCGGCGAGAAGGAGCGCGGCATCCGCCTGTGGGCGGCGTCGCGACGGATCCAGGAGACGCTCGGGACCGGGCTCGTCCAGTCCCAGATCAACGCCGCCGGCCAGCAGGCGTGGCTCGACCCGGAACCGGGCGACGCGACGCCCCGAGCGGCGCGCCGAGCTCGAGGCCGAGGGTCGGAGCTGGACCCTCGAGGAGGCGCTCGCCTACGCTCTCGACGGGACGCTGCCGGAAACCGCGTGAGCAGCGAGGCGCCGCCGAACGAGTCAGCGGCCGCCACGGCCTTCGGCGGGTTCGTCCTGCCGACGATCGCGATCGAGGAACCGGGGTTGATCGATCCGTCGCTCGTGATCCTGACCTGTCCGAACTGCGGCGCCGGGCTGGACGAGCGCAAGTGCAAGCTCATCTGCGGCTGCGGCTACTTCCTGAGCTGCTCGGACTACTACTAGGCGCCGGGCGGCCGCGGCCCCACGCGTTCGGGGCTCAGGCCGGGGACGGCGCGGGGCGGTAAACTTGGCGTCCATGGCCGCCGAGACGACGCCCGTCCGCGAGAAGACCGCGATCCCCAGGAACCCGGGCCGGCGCGACCTCGGGATGAAGGCCACGCTGCTGTTCCCCGACCGCGACATCGTCGAGCGCTTCTACGTCCCGCTGATCTACACCGCTTGCCGGACGTGCTACTCGGAGCTCGAACCCGACGAGATCTTTCGCCGGGCAGCCGCCGGCGAGATCGACCCGCTCAAGCAGCAGAAGCTCATCCAGGGGGTCATCGAGTCCGGGCACGGCTCGACGATCGAGCACGTCGTCTTCACGTTCGGGATCAGCGGCGTCTCGCGCACGCTGTCGCACCAGCTCGTCCGCCATCGCGCCGGCGTCGCGTTCGACCAGCAGAGCCAGCGCTACGTCAAGTTCAAGGGTGCCTCGACGATGCTCCCGTCGACCCTCGCCGAGGGCGACCCCGAGCTCCGCCAGCGGTACGAGGACCAGATCGAAGGCTCGCTCGAGCTGTACGGCGACCTCGTCGCGGCAGGGGTGCCCGGCGAGGACGCCCGGTTCGTCTTCCCCAACGCGACCCGCACGAACCTGGTGATGACGGCCAACCTCCGGGCGCTCATCCACATGAGCGGGCTGCGCCTGTGCACGATGGCCCAGTGGGAGATCCGCCGGCTGTTCCAGCTGGTCCGCCACGAGATCTTCACGGTGTCGCCGTTCCTCGGCTCGTTCCTGGCCCCGAAATGCGTCGCCCTCGGCTACTGCGACGAGATGGGCAACCGCGACGAGCACTGCCCCATCCGGCCGCACAAGGACAACGTCCTCGGGGCCTGGGCCGAGAAGGCCAGGACCGCACGCGAGGCCGGCCGGGAGCTGTCGGTCCGCTAGCTCGACGAGGTTCGGCGGACCGGTCTTCCGACCGAACCGCGGCTCGGGCGTCAGGCGCTCGTCCGGGACGCCGATCCGTGCCGCAGGCCCTTGTGCCCGATCAGGCGCCGCGCACGAACCGCCGGAGGACCGACGAGAGCCGCGGGCCCGCCTCCGCCCCGGCCGCGAGGACCTCCTCGTGCGACAGCAGCGCGCCGGAGTACCCGGCGCCGGTATTCGTGATCAGCGACACCCCACAGATCTCGATCCCGGCCCAGCGCGCCGCGATCGCCTCCAGGACCGTCGACATGCCGACCGCGTCGGCGCCGAGCGTGCGCAGCATGCGCACCTCGGCCGGCGTCTCGTAGCTCGGTCCGAGGAGCCCGGCATAGATGCCCTCGCGGAACGCGACACCCTCGCCGTCGAATGCCTCGCGCAGGCGCGCGCGCAAGCGCGGGCTCCACGTCTCGGTCAGGTCGGTGAACCGCGGACCGATCGCGTCGGCGTTCGGCCCGAGGAGCGGCGTGCGTCCGGTCAGGTTCAGGTGGTCGGCGATGATCATCAGGGTGCCCGGTCCGTAGTCCGGGTCGACGCCGCCGGCGGCGTTCGTCAGGACGACGATCCGCGCGCCGAGCCGGCCCATCAGGAGCACCGGCTGGACGACCAGGCCCGGGTCGTTGCCCTCGTAGACGTGGAGCCGGCCCTGGAGCATCGCGACGCGCACTCCGTCGAGCCGGCCGAGGAGAAGCCGCCCGACGTGCCCCGGCGCCGTGGCCGCCGGCCAGCCCGGCAGGTCCGCGAACGGGATCGCCACCGGTTCGGCCAGCTCGTCCGCCAGGCCGCCCAGCCCCGAGCCGAGGACGATCCCGACCTCGGGCACGAGGTCGCTCCGTGCGCGGACGGCCGCCTCGAGGGCGTCGAGCCGGTCGGGCTGATCGATCGGTCGGATGGGGCGGGCCGGATCCGGGTCGGTCATGGCCCGAGTCTACGGTCCGTCGCAGCCTGCCGGAAGACGCGGGCCGCGACCCGGATCGCCAGGTGCCCCGGATCCCGGACAAGGAAAAAGCCCGGCACGAACGAGCCGGGCTGTCCTTCGCTCGCCCGAGGGGAGTACCGACACCGGGATGCCGGTCACATCCCCCCGGACGCCCGACGCACGCGATGGTGAGATCGCATGTTTCGGGACGCGAAGCGCCCGAAGCGACCGGTAGGGCGAGACACCGTTGATGTGATCTCCAGTGCCCCGGGTCCTGACGGCCCCTTCGGGCAAGACCTACGGTACGGTCGCACCCGGGGAGGGTCAACGCGCTTGTCCACGAAGTGCGCACGTGCGCGGTCCGCCGTGTCCACCACTTTCGGACGGCTGTGGACGATCGGTGGACAAGGCCACCTGGGACGGACCGCGCAGGGTCAGGGGCCGGTCACAGGTCCCGCGCACCGCTGGTTCGCCAGCCGAACCGGGGAGGGACGACCCGGGTCCCGAGACGGATCCGGCCGGCTAGCCGCCCATCGCGAACATTTCGACCCGGGGCAGGTCGGCGGTGGCCTCGGAGCGGAGCTCCGAGTAGCGGTCCGCCCGGACCGACCAGACGGTCCGGATCGCGGCCGTCGCCTCGTCGTCGGTGGCGCCGCCGCGGAGCAGCCCGCGCAGATCGGTGCCCTTGACCGCGAACAGGCAGGTGTACAGCTGGCCGTCGGCCGAGATCCGCGCTCGCGTGCAGGCGCCGCAGAAAGGAGCCGTGACCGAGGCGATCACGCCGACCTCCCCGGAGCCGTCGGCGTAGCGCCAGCGATCCGCGACCTCGCCGGGGTAGTTCGGTGGCACGGAGATCAGCGGCATGTCCGCGCCGATGGCCGCGACGACCTCGGACGCCGGGACGACCTCGTCGAGCCGCCAGCCGTTCGAGTGGCCGACGTCCATGTATTCGATGAAGCGGAGGATGTGCCCCTCGGCGCGGGCCCAGCGCGCCATCGGCACGACTGACGCCTCGTTGATCCCGCGACGGACGACCATGTTCACCTTGATCGGCCCGAACCCGGCCTCGCGCGCGGCGGCGATCCCGTCGAGCACGCTCGCCACCGGGAAGTCGACCCCATTCATCGCCCGGAACGTCGCCTCGTCGAGCGAGTCGAGGCTCACCGTCACCCGGCCGAGGCCCGCCGTCTTGAGCGCCGGCGCCAGCGCGCGGAGCGCCGAACCGTTCGTCGTCAGGGTCAGCTCGACGGGGGTGCCGTCGCGCCGGCGCAGCTCGGCGAGCATCGCGATGAGATCGGGCAGGTCGCGTCGGACGAGCGGCTCGCCACCGGTGATCCGCAGCTTCTCGACGCCCTCGGCCACGAACAGCCGGGCCAGCCGGACGATCTCCTCGAAGCGCAGGACCTGGTCCCGCGGCAGGAACGCGAAGTCCCGGCCGTACACCTCGCGCGGCATGCAGTAGGTGCAGCGGAAGTTGCACCGGTCGGTCACCGAGATCCGCAGGTCGTGCAGGCGCCGGCCGAGCCGGTCGGTCACCCGTTCCGGCGCTGCCGGTACCGTTCGAGCCGCCGTCGATCGGTCCTCCATGGGGGCATGGTACAGGCGTGGGCCCGAAGCCCCCGTCGCGCTCCCCGCCATCGTGGCCAGCGCCCGACCCGAGGGCCCGTCGGCGGCATCCGACCCGAACGGTGTCCGACGGCACCGAGCCGCGGTGCCCACCGGCACCACGACGCCGGTGACGTTCGGCACCGACCGCGACGCCGGTACCACCGGGTCAAACGATTGGTACCACTAGCGCACTCCACCGCACCTACTCCCGCCCATACGATGCGAACACGCCCGGAGATCGGGTCCAGGGACAACACCCGGAGGGGACCGAACGTTATGGCGACGACCGAATCACGGACCGGCTTCCGGCTCCCGTGGAGCTCGGAGGACAAGGCGACCGACCAGCCCGGGGATGCGTCCCAGGATGCGGACCGACCGGCCGGCGCCGATGCCACCGAAGTCCACGCCGCCAACGAGGCCCCGACCGCGGCTGTCGCGGTGACGGAGCCCCGCCCGGAAGCCCCGTCCGAGCCGGTCGAGCCGAACCCATCCGAACCGCCCGCCGAAGCCGGCCATCACGAGGAAGCCTCCGTGCATCCCACCACCTCCCCCGCTCACGCGCCCCGGCCGGCGGACGGCGCGCCGAAGAAGCCGACCAAGTTCCTGGCGGATCTCACCCGGGCGATGCAGGCCGCGGCCGAGGCATCGCGCGCCTCGACGATGGAGCAGTTCCAGGGCGAGGCGAAGGCCCACATCGAAGAGGTCCACGCGCGATCGGCCGACGAGGCGACGGAGCTTCGCAAGAGCGCCGACGAGGACATTGTCGAGATCCGCGACTGGTCGAAGGCCGAGCTCGCCCGGATCCGCGAGGAGACCGACCGCAAGATCACCCAGCGCAAGGCCGACCTCGACGTCGAGCTCGAAGAGCACGCCGCCCGGATCGAGCAGAAGATCGAGCTCGTCCAGAAGCGGGTCGCGGCGTTCGAGACCGAGATGGACCGCTTCTTCGAGCGGCTGCTGACCGAAGACGACCCGGCCGAGTTCGCGGCAATGGCCGAGAACCTTCCCGAACCGCCGCCGTTCGACTTCGATCTCGGCGTCGACCTGCCGGTCCGCGCGTCGGCCGTCGAGGCGTCCGAGCCCACGCCGGTCGCCGCGACCGCGGCAGCCGAGCCCGAGACGATCGAACCCGAGACGGTCGAGCCGGCGGCGACCGCCGATGCCGAGACCGGGACGGAGACCGTCGCGGAGACCGAGTCGGCGATCGGCCAGGCCGAGGGCGACGAGGGCTTCGCCGTCCAGGACGATCCGGCCGCGGTCGAGGCCGCAATGAAGGCAATCGAGGAAGCCTACAAGGCAGCCGAGGACGGCAGCCGGACGGACGCCCCTGCCGAGCCGGCAGCCGCGTCGGGCGAGGCCAACTCCGAGGCCAGCCCGGCCGACGAGCCGGACCCGCGTCTGACGGCGCTCGGCCTCCAGCCGGACCTCGGCGCCGCTGAGGCCGAGGCGGCCGCGGCGGCCGCGGCGACCACGGACGACGAGATCCCGACCATCGATGACGACGCACTCGCCGCCCGGCTGGCCGGGCTCGTGCCGGAGGGCGGTCCTGCCCCGGCTCCGCGCGCTCCCGCGCCGAAGGCGGCCGCGACCAGCCAGGTCGTCGTCACCGGCCTCGTTAGCGTCGCCAGCATCGCCAGCTTCAAGCGCCATCTCGGCCGCCTCGCCGGCGTCCAGTCGGTCGGCGTGTCGTCGGGTCCTGACGGGGAGTTCGTGTTCAAGGTGGCCCACGGGGCCGACGTCTCCCTGCCCGACGCGATCCCGTCGCTGCCGGGCTTCGAGGCCCGCGTGACCAGCACCGGTGACGGGGTCGTGAACGTCAGCGCGCGCGACCCAGAGTCCGAGGCCTAGGTCCGGCCCAGCCGGGTCGAACCGCTCCCTGATGGGACGCCAGAGCGTCGCGGTTGCCCTGCCGAGCGAGGAGCTGGCGCCCGTCGAGCGCGAGCTCGCGACGGCCGGCTACGACGTCGTCTCGGTCGCCTCGCCCGAGGAGCTCGCCGGGCAGCTCGACTCGCGCCGCGAGTTCGCTCTCGCGGTGCTCGACGCGGAGCGCGACTTCGACCAGTCGCTCGAGTACTACTCGCTGCTCCATGACGGTGGTCGCGACATCCCCGCCCTGATGGTCGTGTCGGCCCGGAACCTCGAGCACCTGACTGGCGCCGCCACGAAGGCGACGATCAACGACGAATACTTCACCCGGCCCTACTCGGCCGACTCGCTCCGCTGGCGCGTCGAGGCGATGCTCATCCGGTCACATACCGTCGACGACGGCAAGGGTCCGATCATCGAGTCGGACAACGGCCTCGACTCGGCGGCCTGGACGAAGCGGGCGACGATCGTGGCGATCTTCAACCCGAAAGGCGGCGTCGGCAAGACGACGATCTCGATCAACCTGGCCACGACGCTCCAGATCCGCCGTGATCAGCGGGTCCTGCTGGTCGACGCGGATACGGTCACCGGGCACATTGCGAACTCGCTCGGCCTCGACCAGGTCCAGACCGTCGACGACGCCTGGGACGACGACCAGGCCGACGGCAACGACATGCGCACGCTGGCGCAGCTGGCCACCCACCACCCGAACGGCTTGCAGGTCGCCGTGCTGACGACGCAGCCGCTCGAGAGCGGCAACCTCGACCCGCAGCGGGTGGGCGAGGCGCTGTCGTTCTCGCGCAAGGGCTACGACTTCATCATCGTCGACATGCACCCCTCGTACGGGCCGGTCAACCGGGCGATCTTCGAGCGCGCCGACCGGATCCTCGTGCCGATCACGCCCGACGTGCCCGCCCTCCGGGCGGGCGTCCAGCTCGCCTCGCTGGCGACCGAGCTCGGCGTCCGTGACAAGCTCTCGATGGTCGTCAACCGGGCGAACAGCGGTGTCTCGGTCGCCGACATGGAGCGCACCGTCGGGATGCCGGCCCTGGCGCTCATCCGGTCCGGCGGCCTCCTGTTCGTCAAGGCCGCGAACGAGGGTCACGCGGTCGTCGAGCAGTTCCCCCGCGAGAAAGTCAGCGAGGACTTCGACGCCCTCGCCGATCGGCTGCTCGGGATCGAGGGCCAGCAGGCCGAGCCTGCGTCGAGCGCCGGACGCTCGTCGCTGCCCCGCCTCTTCGGTCGCTCGAAGGAAGCCGCCCGGGTCTGACGCGGCGGCCGCGGGCCGACGACCCCGGCGACACGACCACCCGCCGAGACCGGCTCCGGCCGGTCAGTCCTCCGCCGTTCGGGACGGCGATTCGCGGTTCCTCCGGTCGACCTGCTCGACGCGACGCAGGTAGCGCCGGTTGACGAGGAACGTGTCGACCTCGGTCCCGCCGATCTGCTGGTCGCCGAGATAGGCGACGGCGTCGGTCACCGGGACGAACATCTCGGTCGCCCGGTCGAGCAGCCGCTCGGGTTCCGAGCCGGGGAACAGGTAGACCGTGCCGACGACCCGGAATGGCGGAACCTCGAGCGACAGGTCGTAGCTGATCTTGTGGATCCGGTGGGCGGCCTTCTCCTCGTCGTTCATGACCGGCAGGGTGGTCTCGCCGGCGAGGACGACGATGAGGTCGTACGGGTCGATTGCCTTGAGGCCCGGCGCCGCGGTGAACGGCTCGGATCCGTCGATCGGCGCCCAGGACACGTCGCTGATCGGGATCGTCTCGCGCCGGTTGAGCACGTCGGACAAGCGGCCATCGAGCTGCATCGCGCCGACGAGGCGCCACTCCTCAGTCAGGCCGTCGAATCCGATGCCCTGGGCGCTCACGGTCGGGACGGCCGAGACCGGCTCGGTGGAGGCGGCTTCGGTCGCCGACGCCGGCTTCTTCTTGAGGAAGTCGAAGGGCACGTCAGTCCTCTTCGGCGGAGCCGGACTTGTCGCGGATCACGTCGACGACCGTCGCTTCGGCCAGCGTGGTCGTGTCGCCGAGCGCCCGGCCCTCGGCGATGTCGCGGAGCAGGCGACGCATGATCTTGCCCGAGCGGGTCTTCGGCAGGTCCGGGGTGAACAGCAGGTACTTCGGGCGCGCGATCGGCCCGATGACGTAGGCGACGTGCTCGCGCAGCTGGACGGCGAGGGCGTCCGACGGCTCGACGCCGGCCTTCAGGATCACGAATGCGAAGATCGCCTGGCCGGAGATCTCGTCGGTCTTGCCCACGACCGCGGCCTCGGCCACCGACTTGTGGTCGACGAGCGCCGACTCGACCTCGATCGTGCTGATCCGGTGGCCGGCCACGTTCATCACGTCGTCGACCCGGCCGAGCAGCCAGAGGTAGCCGTCCTCGTCGCGCTTCGCCCCGTCACCGGCGAAGTACATGCCCGGGAAGCGGCTCCAGTAGGTCTGCTCGGTAGCGCTCCGGGTCGCCGTAGATCCCGCGGAGCATCGACGGCCACGGCCGCTTGAGCACGAGGTAGCCGCCCGAGCCGCGCGGCACGCTCTCGCCCTTGCCGTCGACGACGTCGGCCGCGATGGCCGGCAGCGGGAACGTGGCCGAGCCCGGCTTGGTCGTCGTCACCCCGGGCAGCGGGCTGATCAGGATCGCACCGGTCTCGGTCTGCCACCAGGTGTCGACGATCGGCGCCTGGCCACGTCCGATGTTCTCGTGGTACCACAGCCACGCCTCGGGGTTGATCGGCTCGCCGACCGATCCCGAGCAGCCGCAGCGACGACAGGTCGTGGCGGGCGGGATAGGCCTCGCCCTGCTTCATGAACGCCCGGATGGCCGTCGGGGCGCAGTACAGGATCGAGACCTTGTAATCCTCGACGATCTGCCACCAGCGGTCCCAGTCCGGCGTGTCCGGCGCACCCTCGTACAGGACCGAGGTCGTCGCGTTGGCGAGCGGCCCGTAGACGATGTAGCTGTGGCCCGTCACCCAGCCGATGTCGGCGGCGCACCAGTACACGTCGTCGGGCTTGACGTCGAACACGATCTCGTGGGTGTAGCTCGTCTGGAGCAGATAGCCGGCGCTGGTGTGGATGATCCCCTTCGGCTTGGCCGTGGTGCCCGAGGTGTAGAGGAGGTAGAGCAGCTGCTCGGACTCGACCGGCACCGGGTCGCAGGCGTCGCTCTGGCGGGCGACGATGCTCGCCCCACCAGTGGTCGCGACCCTCGACCATGTGGCAGCCGTCGCGGAGGCGGTTGACGACGATCACGTGCTCGATCGACGGCGTGCTCGCGACGGCCTCGTCGGCGTGGTGCTTGAGGCCGACCTTCTTGCCCCGCCGCCAGCCGCCGTCGGCGGTGATCAGGACCTTGGCCTGGGCGTCGTTGATCCGGTCGCCCAGCGCCTCCGCCGAGAACCCGCCGAAGACGACCGTGTGGGCCGCCCCGAGCTTGGCGCAGGCGAGCATCGCGACGGGCAGCTCGGGGATCATCGGCATGTAGATGGCAACCCGGTCACCCTTCCGGACCCCGAGCTCGCGGAGCGCGTTGGCGGCCCGGTTGACCTCGGCCTGGAGGTCGCGGTAGGTGATCGTCCGGGTGTCGCCCGGCTCGCCGATCCAGTGATAGGCGACCTTCTCGCCGAGCCCGCGCTCGACATGCCGGTCGACGCAGTTGTAGGTGACGTTGAGCTCGCCGCCGACGAACCACTTCGCGAACGGCAGGTCCCAGTCGAGCACCTTGTCGAACGTCGTGAACCAGCTGATCCGCTCGTGGGCCCGCTTCGCCCAGAACGCCTCGAAGTCGGCCTCCGCCTCGGCGTACAGGTCGGCCTGCGCGTTGGCCTGGGCCATGAACTCGGCCGACGGTGGGAACGTGCGGGCCTCCGCCAGGAGGTTCTCGATCTCCGGCTTCGACGACGGCTCGACGCTCACGGGGCTTCCTCCAGGAGCTGACGACGGGAGGTCATTCTACGCGGCCCGCAGCCGGCGCAGCCATCGCCGCGACGGCGACGCGGCGCGGGATCGGTCAGGATGGCGGGCCGGCCGGCGACCCCAGCGGGACCTGGGCTCGCGCGGGAATCTCGATGCCGTTGGCCTGGAACGCCGCGATGAGCCGCTTGCGGAGCTCGCTCGGCGCGGTCCAGCGATCGGCCGGCCGGACCTTGCCGGCGACCCGGACGGTGATCCCGAGGTCGCCCAGCGCCGGGACCCGGGTGAAGCTCGGCGCCTCGAGCAGGCGGTCCTTCCAGTCCGGATCGGCTGCCATCTCCGCGCCCACCTCGTTGACGATGCGCGTCACCTCGTCGAGGTCGGTGCCGAACGCGACGGTCATGTCGACCTGCATCCGGGCGAAGATCCGGGTCAGGTTGGACGAGACGCGGATCAGTCCGTTGGAGACCGTGTGGACGGTCCCGGTCGTGTCCCGGAGCGATCGTCCGGCGCAGACCGATCTCCTCGACCTCGCCCTCGACCCCGCCGGCCTGGATCCAGTCGCCCTTGTTGAACGGCCCCTCGACGAGGATCAGAAAGCCCATGAGGTAATCGAGCACGATGCTCTGGCCGGCGAGCGTGATCGCCGCGAGGATGACCCCGAGGCCGGCGATGACCGGGAGCAGGTTGAACCAGGTCAGCAGGACCAGCGTGGTCACGACGATCACGGTCAGCCGGAGGATCGTCGACACGAGGTCCTCGAGGGTGGCCGCCCGCTTGTCGGCCTCGTCGACGTCGAGGTTCGGATCGGCGCCCGATGCGGCGCGTTGGCGGAGGACCCGGATCAGCGTCCGGTGGACGATCGGTCGGACGAGCCGGAAGGCGATCACGGCCAGCACGAGGAGCGCGACGATCGCGACGCCGTTGCGCTGGAGGAACGCGCTGAGCTCGCTGAGATCGGGCGCCGTCACCGCCCTAGCCTAGCGTCCCGCGGACCGGGCCGATCAGGCCGCGGCACCACCCAGACGGACGGAGATCGCCGCGGCGGCCTCGCGCGCCTGGCTCGCCAGCTCCGGGATCCGGCGCGGCGTGACCCGGAACGCAGGGCCCCAGATGTCGACGGCCGCGATGACCGATCCCCGCGCGTCGTGGACCGGGGCGGCGACCGCGTTGAGCCCGAGCTCGTACTCGCCGATTGCCGTGGCGTAGCCGCGCCGGCGGATCCGCGACAGCTCCTCGAGCAGCGGCTCGAGGCCGGTCATCGTCCGGTCCGTGTGCGCGACGAGCCCGCGCCGGACGATCCGCAGGACCTCGCGCTCGGCCAGCGCGGCCATGAGGACCTTCCCGGAGGCGACGCAGTGGAGCGGCACCGATCGTCCGGTCCAGTCGCCGACGGCGATGAGGTTCGGGCCGTCGGCCTGCGCGACGGTCAGCAGCTGGTCGCCGTCGAGGACGCCGAGGCCGGTCGTCTCGCGGGTCAGCCGGGCCAGGCGCTCGAGCTCGGGCATCGCGATCCCGCGCAGGTCGAGGGTCTTCTCGGCGCGCTCGGCGAGCCGGATAACGACCAGCCCGAGGCGGTACTTGCCGGTCTCGTCGTCCTGCTCGACGAGGCCCCGCCGCTGGAGCGTGGCGAGCAGCCGCGACGCGGTGGACTTGTGGAGCCCGAGACGACGGGCGAGCTCGGTCACGCCCGCCTCGCCCTGGCTGTCGCCGAGCGCGAGCAGGAGCGCGGCAGCCCGATCGACCGAGCGGACCGCGTTGCCGTCGAGCGCCATCGTCATCGTTCGGTCCTCGTCAGCCTGCGGTCGGATGGGCCTGCGCGCCGGTCGCGTGGAGCGGGCACGTCCCCGTGCGCCCGTCCCTCGAGCGCGGCGTCGAGCGAGTCGGCGAAGATCGACACGATCCGGTCGACGTAGTCGCCGTCCGGCGTGGGCCTCGCACAGGAACCACGGCTCGCGCGAGTCGGGCTCCGGCATCGCGCCGCGCGGGTGCATCCCCATCGCGATCGCGTCGTACAGCTCGTGGTCCGACTCGGCCCAGTCGCGGTACTCGGTCGGCGCGCGCTCGGCGAAGAAGATCCCGAACATCGACGGGTGCCCGGTGAAGCTGTAGGCGATCCCGCGCCGGCTCAGGACGTCGGCCAGCCCGGCCTGGATGGATCGGCCGGTGGCGTGGATCCGGTCGAGCGCATCGGTCTCCTTGAGGATCGTCAGCGTCTTGACCGCGGCGGCCGCGGCGACCCGGTTGCCGGCGTACGTCCCGCCGTGGCTGACCTTGTCCGGGAGGACGCTCATGACCTCGTCGCTGCCACCGAACGCCGCGGCCGGGTAGCCGTTGCCGATCGCCTTGGCGAACGTGGCAAGATCGGGGGTCACGCCGAAGTACTCGGCGGCGCCGCCGCGCGCGAAGCGGAAGCCGGTCTTGACCTCGTCGTAGATGAGGACCGAGCCGAACTCCGTCGTCAGGGCGCGGATCGCCTCGTGGAATCCCGGCTGGGGCATGATCGCCTGGGCGTTGCCGAGGACCGGCTCGATGATCACGGCGGCGATGTCGTCGCCGTCGCGCTCGAAGATCCGGCGCAGGACGTCGAGCGCGTTGTAGCGGGCCGGGATGATCGTCGCGGCGACAGCTTCCGGGATCCCCCGGCCCCAGGCCAGCCCGACCGGGTTCTCGCTGTCGCCGAGCTCGCTCATGTCGTCCGGGGTGACGCTGATCAGCGCGTAGTCGTGGACACCGTGGTACTGGCCCTCGAACTTGACGATCTTCGTACGACCCGTGTAGGCCCGCGCGATCCGCATCGCGTGCATCGTCGCCTCGGTCCCGGAGACGGTCATGCGCGCCTTCTTGACCCAGCCGGTGATCTCGCAGATGAGCTCCATCGCGCGGACCTCGTCCTCGCTCGTCAGCGAGAAGCTGACGCCCTTGCGCATCCGCTCGTTGACGTGGTCGTCGACCCGGTCGTCGCCGTGGCCGAGGATCACCGGTCCGTAGCCCATCCGGAGGTCGATGTACTCGTTCCCGTCGATGTCCCAGACCGTGCCGCCCTTGCCCCGGTCGATGTAGACCGTGTCGTCGCCCCACGCCCGGAAGTTCGAGTTCGTGCCGCCCGGGAGCGTCCGGAGCGCGCGACGGTACATCGCCGTCTGGCGCTCGCGCTTGAGGGCGGGGGTCGGGCGGGCGGCGGGTTCGGTGGTCATGATCGCTCCGGGTGGTCGACCGGCCGCCGGTCTGCGGCGGCCGCTCGAAGGGGACGAGTCGCCCGGTCGCTGGGACGTCAGGCGAGACGGTTGCGCGAGGTGGGACGCGACGGGGGTCATCTTGGCACAGCCGCTCAACCGCCGTCAATTCGATATCCGTGGAATGGCCTTCTACCGCCTGCGAAATCCGCACTCGCGAGCAGGATGTCGCGCGGTGATCCGACGGTCGGATGGGCGCGACGCGACCTGACCGCCGGCCCACGGCTGAACGCAATACTGGTCGCTGGCGGCTGAGCAAGCGGCGGGAGGGCCGATGGACAGCGAGCAGCTCTTCGCGGCGATCCGGGCGGGCGACCTTGCGACCGTCGACCGGATCGTCGGCGGCCGCGCCGGCCAGCGGCCATGGCCAGCAGCGCCGTGGGGCTGAGCGCCGTCACCGTCGCCGCCTACCACGGCCGGTGGCCGATCGTCGAGCGGCTGCTGGCCACGGACCCGGACCTCGACCGCTGGGAGGCGGCGATCGTCGGCGACGCCGACCGCCTGCGCACGCTCCTCGACGAGGCAGACCGGGAGCGCAGCGTCGAGCGCGAGACGGCCCGCGCCGGGTGCGGATGCCGGGGTCGACGACGAACCTGTCGACGAGCGCTCGGTCGACGGGTTCACGGCGCTCCACCTTGCGGCCTTCTTCGGCCGGCCGGCCGTCGCCCGGCTCCTCCTCGAGCGTGGAGCCGACCCGAACTCGCTGGGCCACCGGCGATCAGCGCGTCCAGCCGCTCCACAGCGCGCTGGCAGCGGGCCACGAGGACGTCGGCGGCGATGCTCGTCGAGCAGGGCGCCGAGGTCGGCTCGGCCCAGGAGCACGGGATCACGCCGCTCATGGAGGCGGCCCAGAACGGCCTGGCCGGGTCCGCCGCCCTGCTGCTCGCGCGTGGCGCCGACCCGAAGGCGTACGACGACGACATCCTGACGGCGGCCGAGATGGCCGACCGCGCCGGCCACGCCGAGATCGCCGCGCAGATCCGCGCCGCCGGCGGCTGAGCCCCGGCGCGCGGTCTCAGGCCGGCGTCGCCGGCGCGCGGCGTTCAGGCCGGCGTGGCCACCCAGTTCGGCAGCTCGCGGCCAGCGTCGCCAGCGGCAGCGAGCCGTGGCCGAGCACCGCGTCGTGGAAGGCGCGCAGGTCGAAGTCGGCACCGTCCCGCGCGGCGATCTGGAGGCGCAGCCGCTCGATCTCGCGCTGACCGAGCTTGTAGGTCAGCGCCTGACCCGGCCAGCAGATGTAGCGATCGGTCTCGATCGCGGCGTCGGTCGGGGTGAGGCCCGGCGCCGAGGAGCGTGTCGATCGAGCGCTGGCGCGGCCAGCGCAGGCCGTGGAGCCCGCTGTCGACGACGAGGCGGGCGGCCCGCCAGGCCTGCCCGTCGAGCATCCCGAACCGCTCGGCCTCGCTGCGGTACAGCCCCATCTCGTCGGCCAGCCGCTCCGAATAGAGGCCCCAGCCCTCGACGTAGGCGCCGCCGACCATCCGCGACCCGAGCCGGCGGAAGACGTTGAGGTTCTCGTTCTCCATCTCGAGCGCGATCTGGAAGTGATGCCCGGGGACGGCCTCGTGGTAGGTCGTCGAGGCGAGCTTGGTGTACGTCCGCGAGGGCAGGTCGTACGTGTTGGCGTAGTAGATCCCGGCGCGCGAGCCGTCGGTCGTCGGCGGGATGTAGTAGGCGAACGGGCTGTCGCGCTCCTTGAACGCCTCGACGGCGCGGACGTCGCAGCCCGAGCGGGGCAGCCGGCCGAAGTAGTCGGGGCGCCAGCGCCATCGCCCGGTCGATGTCCTCGCGGGCGCGGTCGAGCAGCTCGTCGGGCGTCGACGGGACGTTCGTCGGATCCGCCGCCAGGCGTTGCCCGGAAGGCCGCCGTGTCGTCGCCGAAGCCGTGGCCCGGGCGATCGCCCGGCGCTCCGCCTCGATCGACTCGAGCTCCTCGAGCCCGATCCGGTGGACCTCGGCCGGGTCGACGTCGAGCGTCGTCCAGGCGAGGATCTGGGTGCGGTACAGGGCGTCCCCGTCGGGCGCCGACCAGAGCCCCGGGTCCTCGCGACTCGCGGCCAGGTAGTCGTCGCGAAGCGCGTCGAGGAACGCCTGGTCGGCCGGCACGACGACGTCGTGGACCAGCCGGACGATCCGCTGCGCGATCGGCCTCCGAGGCGACCCGGGCGGTCGTGGCGATGACCGACGTCTCGGGCGGGGTCTCGAGGATCCGCTCCAGCTGGGCGATCGTCCGCTCGGTGACGATGCGCGGCGCGGTCAGGCCGATCGCGACCCCTTCGCGCAGGAGCTCGCGATTTGCGGCCATGTAGCCATCGTAGGCGCGCAGGCGCGCCTCGAACCGCTCGAGCCGCTCGGGCGTGTCGGCGGCCTGGAAGGTGACGACCTGCGGGAGGAGCGTCTGGGGGCCGGCCATCTGGTCGACGACCCGGAGGAGATCGGTTCGCTGGTCGTCCTGGACGATCCCCAGCTCGCACACGACCCGGATCATGTCGAGGGTGATGCGGTCCTCGAGCGACTGGACGTCCGGATCGATCGCCTGGGCGTCGGCCAGCGTCGTCTCCATCAGCCGTCGCCGCCGGGCGCGACCCTCGGCGCTGGGATCCTCGAGCCGGTCGTCGAACCGCTCGTCGCCGTACATCGTCGCCGTCGTCGGCTCCTCGGCGAGGACCGCGTCCCAGAACCGATCGGCAAGGACGTTGACCGCCGAGGTGGGGTCGAGCTGGGTCACCGAGCAACCTCCTGCAGGAGTCGGGTACGGGATGCCGGCGCCGGCCCGACGGCGAGCCGTCGCAACAGGGTACACGGACGCGCGGGTCAGCCGGCGAACAGCGGGATCTGCTCGCCGCCGCGGTGCTCGATCGCCGGGTCGAGCCCGACGTACGGCTCGAGGTCGGCCAGGCCGATCGTCTCGCGGGCGGCGAAGGCACGCAGGTGGTTCGCCTTGAGGATGTGCCAGTTGCCGTCCTCGATCGCGGTCCGCAGGAGCGGCGACCGCTCGAGCTTGTAGCGCAGCAGCTCCGTCCGCTCCGGCGCGACCACGAGGAAGCGGACGACGTCCTCGGCCGGCCGGGATGTCGCGCCGCGCCGGCGCAGGAGCGGCTCGCCGAGCATCGCCGTCCACTCGACCTCGAACAGGAAGCTGGCCCGGCCGCGGACCTGCCAGACGACGTCGATCTCGTCGACGGCCTCGGGTCGGGCGCGCCCGACCCGCGGCGGGCCCTGGCGGCGCTCGCTCTCGTCGAGCCACTCCGCGAGGTACCGGCCGCGCACGCCGGCGGACCTGCTCGCGGCTGGCGATCCAGGCGCGCATCCCGAGCCGGTGGCCGACGTCGACGAGGTCGGCCACGAGCTCGCTGTGCTCGTGCGACCGGCGCAGGAGATCGTCGGAGGTGACGATCCGGTCGGGCGTGCTGGCCATGCTCCGATAGCTGTCGAGGCAGGCCGCGACGAGCGCCTCGTCGGGCAGGTCGTGGCCGCTGAACAGGGCGGCGATCCGCTCGTTGAAGGCGCTCTCCGACAGCCGGCCGGCGGTCGACAGCAGGCTGAAGACCGACCACTCGACCCGGTCGGCGAGCGGCAGCGCGGCGGACGCGATGTCGGCCGGATCGGTCAGCCACCAGCGGCCGGGCTCGATCTCCTGAAGGCGCCGGTGGCTGGTCCGGCCGAGCTCGTCGCGGATGATCGCGAGCAGCCGCTCGACCTGGTCGCCGGCCAGCGCGGCGGCCTCGCGGGCCGGACGGCGGGTCGCCTCGAGGTCGGGCGCCGGGCTCGACCGTCGGTCGTCGGACGAGGCCGGCCGTCGAGCGCTCGCCCTGTGTCGGGATCCGCCAGGGCGCCCGGGCCGCCCGCGGCCGCGATCGGCCGGCCCGACGGTCCGCTCGGCCCGTCGGCGTCGGCCGTGGTGCCCGGCCGCTCCTCGTCCGACCAGCCGGTCGCGCCGTCCTCGCCGTCCTCGCGGTCGGCGCCGTCGTCCGGACCGCCGCGCGTCGTGGCGACGAGGCGGCGGAGCTGGCCGGCCCGGTCGAGTCCGACGAGGATCTCGCCGAGCAGGCGCTCGTAGCGAGCCGGCTCGCCGCGCGCCTGGAGGATCTCGACGGTCGTGTCGGTCACGGTGCGGGCGACGTCCGCCTCGGACGAGCGGACGCGGTCGAAGCGCTCGGGCGGCGCGAACAGGCCACGACCCGGGACGACGTCCGGGTCCCCCGCCCCGCCGGGCAGGTGGGGGCAGGCCGACGTTCGCACGGGTCCGCGGCCCGACCGGGACGGAGGCACCGGGCGGCACGAACTCGACGGTGCCGCCGATCTCCTCGCCCGGTTCCGCGAGACGCGCCCCGACGAGCCGATAGCCGGCCGCGACGCCGCCGAGCGCCGCGGCGACGAGGCCCTCCGGCCCGCCCGGCTCGAGGATCAGGACGGCCCGGCCGTCACGGGCGAGGAGCGGCGCGGCCGCCTCGAAGGCCCGCCGGATCGCGGCCGACTGCCAGCCCCACGGGGCGCGGCCCGAGCCACCGAACACGGCCTCGAGCGGGAGGAGCGAGGCCGCGTCGCGCCCGAGGACCCAGCCGGTCGCGAAGTAGGCGTAGGACAGCCGCTCGACGTTCGGGCGCTGCGGCGGCTGGCCGAGGACGAGCCGGACCCGCGGCCGGTCGGGCAGCCGGGCCAGCGCGTCGGCCTCGGCCTCGAGCGAGCGGTAGGAGGACGGCGTGCCCAGCCGGACGACGACGTTCGCCATGCCCTCGCTCAGGCTCTGGAGGTCCTCGCCGAAGCGGGCCGTCATCGAGCCCGAGCGGCGCGCCCTCCAGCCGCTGGACGAAGCCGCGCACGATCCGGAAGCCGTCCTCGAACGCGAGCCACGGGTTGCGCTCGCGCCACTGGCCGCCGGCCGGCAGGCGGATCCGGCCGCCGCTGATCCGCAGGTTGGCGATCCGGCCGGGGTAGCCGTTCAGCCGGGATGCCGGCAGCAGCGCGTGGAGCAGGGCCAGCCGCATCGCCGCCTCGACCGGCGCCGAGCGGAGGTCGCCCTCGATCCGCTCGAGGATCGCCTGCAGCCCGAGGAGCTGGCGCGGCGAGTGGAGGTCGAGCAGCTGCTCGACGAGCGCCTCGTCGGCATCGACGGTCGGGAAACGGTCGCGGACCGCCCGCCAGGCGGGCCCGCGCGGGTCGATCGCCTCGATCCGTGCCAGGTCGCCGTCGTCGATCGCGCCGTGCCGCTGGTCGCCGCCGCCGACCTGGTCGCGGCAGGCGGTGCACCGGTAGTGCTTGTGGACCGGTCGCGGGCCGGCGTCCGCGACCGCCTCCCAGACGATCTCGTCGAGGACCACGCTGCGACCGCATGTCGCGCAGCGGCTGGCGTACTTCTCGCCGAGCCAGACCTTCAGCGCGGACTGCTCGCGCGGTGCCGCGGCGATCGCCTGGAACGCCGCATCGAGGTGGCGGACGTCCGGCGGGCGGAGAACGACCTCGGCCAGCAGCCGGGTCAGCGGGCTCGTCTCGAGCGACGCCGCGCGCCGCTGACGGTCGACGGCGGCCCGGGCGACCCAGCCGCCGCGCCCGTGGAGGTCGACCACGACGTCACCGAGGCTCGAGTAGGCCTCGATCCGGGCGGCCACCAGCTCGGGTGGCGGGGGCGGCGCCAGGCGCGCGAACGCCGGGAGCGAGAAGCCCGGTTCGCTCCGCATCGGGAGCTCTCGACCCGCCATGAGCGGCATCGTGCCACAGACGGACCGTTCCGGCGAGTGAACGCTCGTCGGACCGGTGGACGTACCCTTGGGCGTCTCGACCGTCCGCCCCGGAGGCCCGCGTGACCGACGCCGACCGCCCCGCCGACGCCACCGCCCGGCCGCATCCCGCGCCGGCCAGCGACGGGGCTCGCGCGTATCGCTCGCTCGCCGAGGCCGTCGGCCGGCGCCGTCGTCGGCGCGGAAGAGCCGCTCCGGCTGCTCGCCATCGCCCTGCTCGCCGAGGGCCACGCCCTCATCGAGGACGTCCCGGGGGTCGGCAAGACGCTCCTCGCGCGGGCGTTCGCCCGCGCGCTGGGGCTCGGCTTCGGGCGGATCCAGGGCACGCCCGACCTCCTCCCCAGCGACGTGACCGGGGCGAGCGTGCTCGACGGGGCGCCGACGAGCGGGATGACGCCTGCGCTTCGTGCCGGGACCGGTGTTCACGAACGTGCTGCTCGTCGACGAGATCAACCGGGCGACGCCGCGGACCCAGTCGGCCCTGCTCGAGGCGATGCAGGAGCGCCAGGTCTCCGTGGAGGGGGTGACCCGGGCGCTGCCGGATCCGTTCATCGTGCTGGCGACCCAGAACCCGATCGAGTACGAGGGCACGTTCTCGCTGCCCGAGGCGCAGCTCGACCGGTTCCTGCTTCGGCTCCGGATCGGCTATCCGAATCGCGACGACGAGCGGCGGATCGCCGGCCGCTACGTGCAGGCGCACGAGCCGCTCGAAGCGGTCCCGACCGTCCTGCCGGCCGAGCGGATCGCCGGACTGCGCGAGGGCGCGCGGACCGTCCGCGTCGCGGACGAGATCGACCGACTACCTGGTCGGGATCGTGGCCGCCACCCGTGAGCGACCGGACATCGAGCTCGGCGCGAGCCCGCGCGCGAGCGTCGCCCTGTTCCGCGCCGCGCAGGCGGCGGCATTCCTCGGGGGACGCGACTTCGTGCTGCCGGACGACGTGCGCTCGATCGTCCCGGCGGTGCTCGGGCACCGGCTCCGGGTCGACCTCGACAGCTCGCTCCACGGCGCGACGGCGGAGCAGATCCTGGCCGACGTCGTGGCCGGCGTCCCCGTCCCGGTCGACGCCGCGCGCGAGCGCGCCGGATGAGCTTCCGGACCGGCCGCGCCCTGGCCCGTGAGGACCGGGCGGCCGAGGCGCTCGAGGCCGCCGAGCCGGACGACGATCCCGGCCTGACCGCGGCGATCGCCGCGAGCGAGGTCGACCTCCGACCGTTCCTCGGTGGCCTCCTCGTCGTGTTCGGGGGGCTGCTCGGGATCCCGGTCCTCGTGATGTTCGGGATCGTCGTCCTCGCGATGGCCTGGCTGCGGACCCTGTGGGCGCGCCGCGCCCTGCGCCGGCTGCGCTTCGAGCGGCGGTTCGAGCCTGACCGGGTCATGTGCGGGGACGACGCGCACCTCGTGGTCACGGCGTGGAACCGGAAGCTCCTGCCGCTGCCCTGGCTGCGGACCGAGGAGGCGCTCCCGACCGAGCTCCGACCGGACGACGGGAGCGGCCGGCGGGGCTGGTCGCTCGGGTCGCGCAGCCTGATCAACGCCTGGACGCTCGGGCCGTACGAGCGGGTGACCCGGCGAATCGACCTGCGCGCGGAGCGGCGCGGGGTCTACCGCTTTGGGCAGGTTGCGCTCGAGGCGGGCGACCTGCTCGGCGAGCCGGTTGCCGACGAAGACCGCGAGCTCCCGACCGTGCTCGTCGTGCGCCCGCGGACGCTGCCGGTCCGTCGGTTCGAGGCGACCCGCGACCGGTCCGGCCCGCTCCGCGCGCGGCACGGCCTGATCGAGGACCCGAGCCGCTTCGCCGGGGTCCGCCCGTACGCCCCTGGGGACCCGGTTCGCCACCTCCACTGGCGGACCACCGCGCGCCTCGGCGAACCCGTCGTCAAGCGATTCGACCCGTCACGCGACCGCGACGTCATGATCGCGCTCGACATCCAGACCAACGAGGCCGGCTGGGCCGGCCAGCACGACGACGACCTGGCCGAGACCCTGTGCGTGGTCGCCGCGTCGCTCGCCCGGCAGCTCGAGTCGGAGGACGCCGCGTGCGGCCTGGCCGTGGCCGCCTTCACCGGCACGCCGGACCGGCTGGCCACGCTCGCACCGAGCTCCGCCGAGCACCAGTCGGGGCGGATCGGCGACCTGCTGGCGCGGATCAGCCCGTACCCGTCGGCCCCGTTCGAGCACCTGCTCGGACGGCTCGTCCGGACCGCCCGGCCGGGGACGCTCGTGGTGATCGTCTCGGCGCGCTCGCCCGTTGCATGGTTGCCGGTGGCCCGGCGGCTCGTGCGAGCGGGGTTCGGCGTCGTCCACCTGGCCGTTGGCCCGACCGCCGACGCGGACGCTCGCCGGTCGCGATCGATCGGCCTGGCGGCGCGAACCGTCCGGATCGACGGCGATTGGCGGACCGCGAGCCGGCTCGATGTCGCGAGCTGAGGGGCTCTACCCGCTCGCGATCGGGCTGGCCGAAGGCGGTTGGGTCGCCGTGGTCTACGTCCTCGTGGACGCGGTCGCGCGGGTCCCCCCGACCCTGCCATCGCTCGCGTTCGTGGTGGTCGCCAGTGCGACGTGCCTCGGCGCCCGGCGGCTGGACCGGGCGGCCGAATCGCGGGTGACGATCATCGTCGGCCTCCTCGTCGGTGGCGCGGTCGCCGGCCTGCTCGCCTCGGCGACGGTGGCGCTGCTCGTGCGCGGGAGCTCGCCGCTCGGTGCGCTCGTGGACGATCCCGGCGCCGTCGTCGTCGGGCTGGCGGCGCTCCGCGGGTTCATCCGCGCCGGAGCGCTGCGCGATGCCGCCGAGGCACAGCGACCCTTCTTCGTCGGGTTGATCGGGCTGGCCTGTGCGTGGGTCTTCGGCGGGGCGCTGAGCGAGCCGATGCGGACGGCGTTCCGCGATGCCGCGGTCGTGCCCACGATCGCGTTCGTCGTCGGCAGCCTGGCAGCGATCGGGCTGGCGCGATCGGCCCTCGCCGCGCAGGGCACCGGCTCCGACCCGCTCGCGAATCGGCCCTGGCTGGTCGCGCTGCTCGGGCTCGCGGCGGCCGTCGGGATCGCCGCCCTGCCGGTCGGGGTCGGGCTCGAGCACGCCTTCGCCGCGATCATCGCCTGGCCGGCCGCCCTGCCCCTCGTGATCCTCGGAGCGTTCCTGGCCCGGATCCTGGTCCCGTCCCGGCGCGGCGCCCTCCGCCGGGCAGGCGCCTTCACGTTCGGACCATTGATCGTCTTCGGCGTGCTCGCCGTCATCGCCGTCCTGTGGCCGCACAACGCGATCCCCTCGACCCCGGAGGAGGGTGGGGCGAGCGGCACCCAGCCGGCCGACCCGTACTCACCGGTGTTCGGGATCGTGCTCAGCCTGATTGCGCTCGCGCTGATCGCGGCCGTCCTCCTCTTCCTCGCCCGGGCGTGGCGGCGGAACGCCGAGGCCGCCGAGCGACTGACGGACGGCGACCGCCGCCAGCGGCTCGTCGGCGAGGCCGAGACGGACGTCGACGCCGGGCTCGGCCTCGGCCGGCGGCTGCGCCGTCTCGCCCGGCGCGGGCGGCCGGATGACGCGGTGACCGCCTACCTCGCCGCGCTCCGGGTGCTCGAGGGCGACGACGACCTGCGGCGCGACCCCGCGGAGACGCCCGCGGCCCACGCCCGGCGGCTGCGACAGCGTGGCGCGGGCGGTCTCGAGCTCGACCTGCTGGCCGCCGACTACGCCCTCGTCCGCTGGGGCAGCCGGCGCGTCTCGCGATCCGAGGATCGCCGGGCGGTCGGCCGCTGGGAGCGGATCCGCGACCGCATGGCGTACCGCCAGCCGGCCGAGTAGCCCGCCCCAGGACCATCTCGTCGTGGGGAGGACGCCCGGTCCGACGCTGTCGGTCGGGCGGCAGGTCGCGCCGGCCGGCGGTTAGGGCTCGTCGAGCTCGTCGGGCTCCTCGACGAACGCCTCGTCGGTCGTCACGTCGGCCGGCAGGACGCGATCGAGATCCTCGATCTCCTCGTCCTCGTCGTCGTCCTCGAGGTCCTCTTCGAGGTCCATTTCCTCGCGAACGAGGGTGCCCTTCGTGTACGGCCGCAGGTCGGTCGACTTGGCGGCCGTCGGGAAGCTCACCTTGCCGTAGTTGCGCGGGTCCTGGTAGACCTCGCGGATGATGATCCGGACGTCCTTGTCGCCGAGCGAGGTGACCCCGGCAAAGTACTTGTTCCCGTCGGCAATGAGCTTGAGGAGGCGGGCCGCGACGCGCGGCTCGACGACGCCGATGCGCATGCCGTTGCTGACCGCGATGAGCCGGTTGCCCTCGGGAGTCAGCTCGACCGCATCGCCCGGGTTGACCTGGGCGAGCTTGCGCGGGTCGGGCAGGTCGGTCAGGAACGCGAACCCGGTCTTGCCGGTCTCCTCGACGAAGATCGACACGGGGGCCTTGCTGCCGGCCTGGGCCGCCACGGTCTTCTCGCCGGCATCGACGAGGAGCACGCGCAACCGGTCGATGTTGCGCTCGGCGATCCGGTTCGTCGGGTCGAGGGCCAGGGCCGTCTGGTAGTGCTCGCGGGCGAGGGCCAGCTCGCCGAGCTCCCAGTGCGCCTTGGCGAGGCGGTTCTCGGCCTCGGCGTCGGGGCCCATCTCGAGGATCTTCCGGTTCGTGTCGGCGGCCTCGGCCCACTGCGCCGAAGACGCCTGGGCGATGGCCTGGTCGACGAGCCCGCGCTTGAGTCGAACCGAGTTGGCGGCGCTGGCCGCCTGGTTGTCGAGGTCCTGGAAGGTCACGGGCAGGTTCGTCCTTTCACGGCGCCGCTCCGGGGGCGCCTCGGGTGCCGGTCGGTGGCGGCGGTTCGGCGCCCGCGGCGGGCCGCGGCACCACGTCCGGGGAGCAATGGTTTGTAGCACCAACGGGCGCTCCCGTCAACGCGACCGGGCCGCCGCGCACCGACGCTCGTCAGCCGCGCAGCGCGAGGTTCCAGGCGACGACGGCGGCGCCGAGCACGACGAGCAGGGCCGTCTGCCAGATCCAGCGCGGGTCGCGCCGCTGGGCCGGCGGGGCGCCGTGGACGCCGTCCCAGACGAAGAACACGAGGGCGAGCAGGGCCGGACCGAGCAACCGAGGCAGGGCGACAGCGCGGACGGCCGCCGCGGCGATGGCGACGACCGCGGCGTAGGTCGCCGCGGACCACAGCGCGTCCACGAGCGAGCGCTCGCGGAGGACCGACACGCGGAACCCGAGGAGCCCGGCGACAACCGCGTCTGCGAGCGCGAGGAGGAGCAGTGCCTGCTCGTCGAGCGGGATCGGGGCCGGGGCGTCGGGCCGCGGGGCCGGCTCCACGAGCCCGCCCTGGATGAACGTCGCGACGCCGACGAACGACAGGAAGGCGATGACGATCGCGTAGCCCAGCGCCGTCGTCCGGTCGTCCGGGCTCGCCTGGCCCTCCCGGCCGGCGACCCGGCCCTCGAACTCGAGGGTCCGGTCGATGAGCACCCAGGCCGCGGCCAATGCGGGGATCAGCAGGAGGCCGAGGGGAACGACGCGGATCGCGCCGAGCGAGCCGGCGGCCGCGAGTGCCGGCAGGATCACGCCCTCGACGGGCGCGTTCCGCGCCCGCCCGTCGGCGATGTACGCGGCGGCGCCGACCGCGACGGCCGCCGCCGCGAGGACGGCAACGAGCCAGACGAGCGGCCCGTCGAGGAGGCGGGATGGGCCGATGACCGCGATCGCGAGAATGACGAGCTCGCGCCGCTGAGCGCGCCGGTGATCCATCGCGCCGATGGTACGCGACGCCTCAGCCTCCCGACCGGCGTGAGCGCCGCGGCGGACCTGGCGTGGTGGTCGGACCGGGCAGTCGAGGCTGCCGGTCGCCGGCTCGAGCGGGTCGGCACCTGAACCGCGGCTGTCAGCCCGCCAGGTGGGTGACGTACGCGCGGGTGCGCTCGGCGAGCGCGATATCGGCCTTCGCCTCGCACAGCTCGAGGGCGGCCCGGGCGTAGCGTTCCGCGTCGTCGTGGGCCCCGAGCGAGTCGAGCGCGTGGGCGACGTCGAGGTACGCCTCCGTCCGGACGTTAAGCCAGGGGCCGTTGGCGACCAGCGCCAGGAGCCGCTCCACGTCGCGGGTCGCGCCGGCGTCACCACGTGCCGCCCGGATCCGCGCCCGCGCCCCCACGATCCGTGACTCGGTCGCCCCGATCGGATCGCGCTCGGCCACCGCGAGGGGCGCCTCGGCATCGTCGAACCGGTCCTCGTTGACCAGGACCTCCGCGAGCCGGCAGGAGACGAAGCTCTCGAGGCCGCGGTCGCCGATCTCGACGGCCTCGGCGAGCGCCTGGCGCAGGACCGATTCGGCGGCGGGCAGGTCGCCTGCGAGGCGGTAGACCCAGGCGAGATAGGTCCGGGTGTTGACGAGCGATCCCAGCTGGCCGAAGTCGGCCAGCGTCGCGATGCTCTGCTCGACATGGGCGCGGGCGTCGTCGAACCGGCCGAGCATCGCCTCGGACACCGCCAGCATGTCGACGGCCTCGGCGCGAACGGTCGGATGGGCGGAGGCCCGCTCGGCCAGCGAGGCCGCCTGGGCGGCGACCTGGTCGGCCGGCGTCGGCCCGGCGAAGACGTGGACGAGCAGGTTGCTCTCAATGTCGAGCTGGCGCCGGACGTCGCCCGCGGCCTTGGCGTGCACGAGCGCGGTCTCGAGCGCCGCCAGGGAGCGGTCGTGGTCGGCCTCGCTCCAATGGCGCTCGCTGATCGATGACCAGGCCTCCGCGAGAGCCGCCGGATCCGCCGACGCCTCGGCGTCGGCGCGGGCCGCGTCCAGCTCCGCGAGCAGGGTCGAGTCGCGAGCCGTGGCGGTGCCATCGGTCCGCCAGAAGTCGAGCCGGAGCAGGCGAGCGCGTGCCGCCGATCGGCGGTCGCCGATCTCGAGCGCGAGGCGCAGCGCGTCCTCGGCGCAGCGCAGGCCCTCGGCACCCTGGCCGACGTCGTACAGCGCGAGTCCGTGATCGAGGCGAAGCGTCACGACGGCGTCCGGACCGCCAGTCGGCAACTGCTCGGCGCGGCGATACAGGCGGATGGCGGCAACCGAGTCGCCCCGGTCGCGCGCGCGACGAGCGGCGGCGTGGAGGTGCGCCACTGCCCGGGATCCGATCTCGACGGTGTGCGGCCCCGCCTCGCGCAGCTCGACGCGGTACCGATGCGCCTCCGCGAGGTGGAAGCCGAGGATCTCCTCGAACTCGATGCGCCGCTCACCCGAGACCTCCTCGAGCCAGTCGGCGAACCTTCGTGGAGATCTGCCCGGTCCTTCTTGCGCAGGGCGTCGTACGCAGCATCGCGCACGAGGATGTGACTGAACTTGTAGGCCTCGCTGACGCTCAGACCCGACGCGTCGGGCGTCAGGAGCTCGCGCCGGACGAGTGCCAGGAGGCTCGTCGCAACATCCGGCCGGGCTGCGGCCGGCGTGAGCTCCTCGACCGCCAGCTGGTCGAAGACGCGTCCCACGACCGACGCACGCTGGGCGAGCGATCGCTCGGGCGCCGGGAGCCCATCGACGCGGGCCGCCATCAGGGCATGG
>CAWGTR010000009.1:0-19321 GCA_963825545.1 uncultured Chloroflexia bacterium
TGTCCACCCTTCGCAAGACGTGCCGCTCCTGCCGTGCGCGGTTCGTTCAATCGCCGATCCGACGGCCGGCGTGGCTGAATCAGACCACGCGCGACGCCGGCGGGCAAGCCGGCGGGTGGGCCCCGGTCAGTTGCGCCGGCGTCCCCGGCGGGGTGCGCTGCCGGCCCGTCCCGGATCTGCGTCCGGGGTGACGGTCTCGAGCGGGCTCGTGCCACCGGCGTTCGGATCGCCGAGCCGGCGCACCCAGACCGGGGCACCGGCCTCCGACACGTCGCGCGGTGGGACGGTGCGCACGCCGGCGCTGGCAGCGTCGTTGTGCCGACGCGCGACGCCGTCGCCCGACACGATCCGCGCGTAGCGCTCCGAAGCGTCGATGAGCCGCTGCTCAGGCAACCGCGGGTCGCGCGGCGCGGCAAGCGGATCGGGGGTGGATGGTCGGCGGCGCGCCAGACGGCCGAGCAGGCGCCCGAGGCGGCCGCCGGTCGGATCGATCGCCACGTCAGCCGAGGGTGCCGGTCGGGCTGTCGAGCGACGCGCCGGCCGCGTCAGCGGCCACCAAGGCCGCGCTGTCGGGCACGACCATCGCCGCGGCGACGTCGCCGTCGGGCGCGATCGCCGTCCTCCGCCGCGCGTGGAGCTCGTCGTGGATCTGGCTGTGCGTCCGGGCGTCGCCCTCGTGCGGGTGCGGATGGCCGAAGTCGTGCTCGTCGGGCCGCCACGGGACGCCCTCCTGGAAGAGGAGGCTGAACAGGCGGACGAGATCCGGGTCGAACTGGACGCCGGCGTGACGATGGAGCTCGGCCATGGCCTGCTCGTGGGTGACGGCGTTGCGATAGGGCCGTCCGGCGACCATCGCCTCGTAGGCGTCGGCGATCGCGACGATCCGCGCGCCGACCGGGATCTCCTGGCCCGACAGCCCGTGCGGGTAGCCCCGCCCGTCGTACCACTCATGGTGGTGGAGGACGATCGTCGCGGCGTCGCGCAGCGCGCCGGCCTGCTCGAGCACGACCTGGCCGATCTTCGGATGCTCCGACACGACGCGCCATTCCGGATCGCTGAGCTCGCCCGGGTTCGTCAGGATCTCGTCCGGGATCGCGAGCTTGCCGAGGTCGTGGAGCAGGCTGGCGGTCCGGACCCGCTCGATCTCGCCGCCGGGCAGGTCGAGCGCGCGGGCCAGGCTGACCGCCATCTCGGCGATCATCGTCGACGGCCGGCCCGCCCAGGGCGGCCGGGCGAACAGGGCGTCCTCGAGGGTGGCGGTCGCGGCACCCATCGCCGCCCGCCCGACCTGCACCGCGCGCTCACGGGCCTGCGGCCCGATCGCGGCCCGCCGGACGACGCTGCCTTCCTCGATCTCGTGGAACACGTAGACCTGGTCCCGCCCGAGTGACTTCGCCGAGTAGAGGGCCGCATCCGCGTCCCGCACGAGCGCGTCGAGCTGGAGGATCTGTCCCGGCCCACCGGCGACGCCGGCACTCAGCGTGACGTCGAGCACGTGGCCGTCCTCGAGCCGCACCTTGCGCCCGCCGACGAGCCGGCGGAGCTTCTCGGCGGTGGCCGCGGCGGCGTCGGCATCGGTCTCGGGCATGACGACCATGAACTCCTCGCCGCCGTAGCGACCCACGAAGTCGACGCCCCGGACGTTCGTGCGGAGGACGTCGGCGACCTCGCGCAGGACGGCGTCGCCGGCCATGTGACCGTGGGTGTCGTTGACCCGCTTGAAGTGGTCGAGGTCGACCAGCACAATCGAGCACGGTCGCTGGTAGCGGGCCGCGCGGTCGAGCTCGTCCTCGAGCCGGGCGAGGAGGGCCTGGCGATTGAGCACCCCGGTCAGCAGGTCGACCGTGGCGAGCGTCCAGGCCTGGCCCATCCGCTCGGCGAGGCGGCCGAACCCGGCGCGCAGGCGCGCGTCCTCGACCTTGGCGGTGTCGACCGTCCCGCTCAGGTCGGATGACGTGGCGAGCCGCTCGGTGAGCTCTGCGATCCGGCGCATCTGCCGGTGCCCGATGGTGGCGGCGTAGCCGGCCGTTCCGACGAGCGCCCCCACGAGGGCGATCGCCAGCATCCCCAGGGCGAGACCCGTCTCCTGCGTGATGGTCACCTGGTGCCGACACTCCCCAAGGCGCACGTGGTGTGGCGCAAACCCGTGCAACGGGTAGCGGATCAATTCGGACTCGGTCCAATCGTCGCGGCGCGCCCGTGCGGGAGCCATAGCGCGATGGTCCCCGCCGCCGAGGCTGACCGGTGGTACCAGTCGCGGTAAGGGGTGGTGCCGGGACGCACGTCCCGCCCGAGGGCAGGACCATCGTCCGGGGCGCGGTGCGGTCAGGTGGGCTCCGGTGGGAAGCTCGGTGACGGCCGGCACCGCGGCCACCGACGGCGACCGGGACCGATGGGCCATCGCGGCTGCAAGGTCGGCGGCCCGGCCGGCCGTCCGGCGCCGGACCCGGGAGGCGCGACGGGGTCAGCCGACGGTGAGCCGGGCGCCAACGAACGGCTGGTCCGTCGTCGCGTCGGCGATCCGGCAGGCCCAGCCGGACGACTCCGCCCAGGTGGCGATGCGGACCGCAGCGGTGGGCGCGGCGGCCCCGAGGAACTCGAGCCGCCAGCGGCGCGGGAGGGCATCGACCGCCGCGACGGCCCGGTCGCCGGCGCCGCGAACCGCCTCCTCGGCCCAGTCGAGGTAGACCGCGTTGTTCACGTGCCCCATCGGGTCGAGCTCGTGGGCGCGGACGCCGAAGCGAGACGTCACCGGCTCGCCCTCCGGCGGCGGCTGGTCGCGGACCCGGATCGGCGCGAACGTGGCATCGGGCATCGTGAACACGGCGCCGAAGAAGGCCGGGATCCGGGTGGGGCTGCCGTCGGCGGACGTCAGGGCCCAGTCCACCGTCAGCCGTGCGGCCGGTTCGCCGCCGGTGGTGCTGAACGTCGTGTCGCGGCGGGCGATCACCTTTCGCGCCGCGACCGCCTCGGTGACGCCGACGAGCTCGGTTCCGTACGGGATCGAGCGAAGGAGCTCGAGCTCCACGCCGCGGACGAGCCAGGCGAGCCTACGCTCGCGGTACCAGTCCCGCCCGTAGCCGCGCGTCTCGGAGTGGAACCACGCCAGGTCCGCGGCGTAGCGGAGGAGCGCCGACGTTCGGATCTCGCCGCTCGGGCCGGCCTCGTCGAACCGGACCCGGAATCGGAGCGTCGCGCGGCGGCCCAATTCGTCCGCATCGTCGGCGGCGCTGGCGCCGGGCGGTCGACCCGTCATCGCGTCAGCCGGACGCGCTCGGGTCGGCGAGCCGGCTGAGCGTCTCGAGCGTGACCAGGCGGGTGGCCTCGTGGGGCGCGGTCTGGCGGTCGAGGCGCACCGCGCACGAGAGATCGGCATCGAACACGACGAGCCCGACGACCAGCGCCTCGTCCTCGTCGACCGCGTGGCTTCGCGCGTCGTCGAGCTGGTGCAGGACGTCGGGTCCGATCCCGCGCGCGCCCCACTTGCAGTCCCACGCCTCGGACAGTCCGGCCGACTCTACGGTCACGTCGTAGGGATGGATCTCAGCGGGCACGCCGTCGAACAGGATCCGTCGCTCGCGCCGGATCGATCCCGCGAGTGCGGGGCCGCGGCGCGCAAGCAGGTTCGCGGTCAGCAGCTCGACGATCGCGCCGCGGACCTGGCTCCGGACCTGCTCGCCGCGGTCGGCGACCTCGAGTGACAGCGCGAGCACGGCGTCGGAGCGAGCCCGGACTGCCGGATCGGCGGCCTCGCCGAACAGCGTCGGGAAGATCCGGCGCCAGGCGTCCGGATCGGTCCGCTCGCCGTTCATGACGGCCCGCGCGAGGATGAGCTCGGGTGCCGGCTCCGGGGCCGCCGCGATGACCGAGTCGGTGAGGGCCGCTGCGGCACGGATGACCAGCGAATCCGCCTGGATCGCAGCGTAGACGACGGCGCGTCCGTCGCGGGCGGCGTCCTGGAACCGCACGGCCGGGCCTCAGCCCCGCTCGCCCAGGGCGAGGAGGACGACCTGTGGCAGCGTCGACAGCCAGTCGATCGCGCGGTGCGGGTCGGAGATCGCCTCGCTCTCGGCGATCAGCTCGTCGACCGCGGTGCAGGTGGCCTCGTGGGCGGGTTCGTCGCCGCGTGCCGCGGCCAGCGCGGCAAGGCGGGCCGCCCAGGAGGCGTCGAGGTCGTTCACGTACGACCACTCGTCCTCGATCGATTCGCCGAGGTCGGCGAGGGCGCGCTCCGCCGCAATGGCACGCTCGACGAGGTCGCGGAGGCGGACGTCGGTCGAGCCCATCCCCGCAGCCTAGCCGAACGACCCTCGGCGGGCCGGCCGGCTCAGCTCACGTGGGCCGCGAAGCCAGGCAGCGGAAGTGCGGGCGGCGTCGTGCCGGCGGCCGTGTGGGCACGGACGATGACCTCCTCGAGCGTCCGCCGGCAGCCGTCGTCCCATGCGTGGCTGTACGCCCGGCCGGCCTTGCGACGGAGTCCGGCGGCCTCGATCCGGCCTCCGCGTCGGGCGAGCTCGTCGATGGCGTCGAGCGCGACGCGATAGAGCACCGGCATGTACTCGGCGAGCGCGGTGTCCGTTCCCATCACGGTCGAGCATGCGGTCCGCTCACCGGGCACGGGATGACCGACTCGTCCCGTTCGGGGTCAGACCTTCGGATGCGGGGTCGGCCGATGCGGGCGCGCATCGCGTGGCGGCGACCGCGGTTGCCCGGCCGCGTTCCCCCGTCGGCCGCCTCGCGCATGGCACCATTGCCCGGCCATGACGAGCACTCCGGAGGGGCCCGCGGCCGGCCCACGACTGCGCGGGACCTGGTACATCCTGCCTACGCCGTTCGACGTGGACGGCGCCGTGGACCATGCCTCGCTCGCCCGCCTGGTGGACGCCGCGATCGGCTGGGGCGTCGACGGGCTGACCGCGATGGGCGTGATGGCCGAGCCGGCGAGCCTGACCGACGCGGAGCGGTCCGCGGCGCTAGGCACGATCTTCGACGCGGCGGCGGGACGCGTGCCCGTCGCCGTGGGTTGCTCGGCCGCCTCCGCCGGTGGCGCCGTCCGGCTCGCGACCGAGGCGCGACGCGCGGGTGCCGCGGCCGCGATGGTCGCGCCGCCGCCGCTCCTGCGCAACGTCGACCTGCTGCCCGGCTTCTACGCCGCGGTGGCCGAGGCCGGCCTGCCGCTCATCGTCCAGGACGAGCCGGTCGCGACCGGGGTCGTCGTCCCGGTGAGCGTCCTGCTGGGCTGCCTCGCCGCGGCCGGCGCCCGGACGGTGAAGCTCGAGGACCCGCCGACCCCACCGAAGATCGCCCGGCTCGTGGCGGCCGACCCCGACCTCGCCGTGTTCGGCGGGCTCGGCGGCGCGGCGGCGCTGTGGGAGCTCGAGCGTGGGGCGTGCGGGACAATGACCGGCTTCGCCTACCCGGAGGTCCTTCGCGCGATCCGCGAAGCACTCGAAGCGGGCGAGCGCGATCGGGCCGGTCGAGTCTTCGATCGCTACCTCCCGCTCGTCGCATTCGAGGCGCAGCCGGTCGTCGGGCTGGCAATCCGGAAGGCGATCCTCGAGCGCCGCGGGGCGATCGCCTGTGCGGCGACGCGCGGTCTCGGCGGGCCGTCCGACGCGCCGACCCTGGCGATGCTCGACGCGATCCTCGGCCGGCTGGCGATCGAGCCGTCGATCGAGCGCTACCAGCCGACGGCCTGACGACGCGAGGGAGGACAGCATGGATCTCGGGTTGACCGGTCGCGCGGCGCTCGTCGGTGGGGCGTCCTCGGGGCTGGGCCGGGCCTCGGCCGCCGCGCTCGCCGCGGAGGGGTGCCGGCTGGCCATCTGGTCGCGCAGCGAGGGCGGCCTCGACGAGGTCGCCGCCGACCTCCGGCGCCGCCACGATGCCGACGTGACCGTCCTCGTCGGCGACGCGGGCGAGGCCGGGACCGGGGCACGAATCGCGGCCGCCGCGTTGGAGGCGCTCGGGACGATCGACATCGTGGTCCTCAACGCCGGCGGTCCGCCGCCGGTCGATCCGACGGCAACCGACGCCGGCGGTTGGCTGCGGGCGTTCCAGCTGCTCGCGGTCACCCCGATCGAGCTCGCCACGGCACTGCTGCCGGGGATGCGGGGCCGACGCTGGGGCCGCGTGGTGGCGATCCTGTCCTCGGGCGTGCGCCAGCCGATCCCGGACCTCGTCTACTCCAACGCGGCGCGGGGCGCGCTGGCGGCCTGGCTCAAGACGACCGCCCGCACCGTGGCCGCCGACGGCGTGACCGTCAACGGCGTGCTCCCCGGACGGCTCCAGACGCCGCGGATCGACAGCCTCGATCGCGGACGGAGCGAGCGGACGGGCGAGCCGATGGACGCCGTCCGGGCCGCCCACATCGCGGCAATCCCGGCCGGGCGCTACGGGCGCCCCGAGGAGCTCGCCGCGTGCGTCGCCTACCTCTGCTCGGAGCCGGCCGGCTACCAGACCGGGACGTTCACGGCGATCGACGGCGGGCTCATCGCCGGGTTGCCCTGAGACCTGCCCGGAACCACCGGGTCCGCCGCGGAACCGGGCGCCCGCTGCTCGGCGACGTTCAGGCGGGCTCGACCATGATCGGATCGCCGACTCGGAGCTCGCCGTCGTCGAGGAGCCGCGCTCGCAGGCCGGCGCGGTGGACGAGCGGCTCGAGGATCGGCTGGCCGATCGTCTCCTGCAGGTGGACGCACGGCTCGCACAGCCGGATCCCTTCCGCCCGCAGCGCGCCGATCCGGAACCGCCGGCCGACGAGGTCGTTCAGGCGGATCCCGCGCGTGGTCAGGTTCCGGCGCGTCGCGCCGGAGGCGAGCTCGATCCCGGTCTTGGCCGCGAGCCACTCGAGCTGCTCGGCCTCGACGAGGGTCACGTCGCCGCGCTCGGCGCCGCGCGTCGACGGCGGCGCGCCGCGACCGTAGCGGTCCCCCGCCAGGCCGACGCCGGCCGTCGCCGCGACCGAGGTCACGGACTGCATCGGCCCACCGATCCGGTCGGCCAGGTGGATCGCCTCGAGCGTGCCCGGAGCGCTGCCGGGATCAGTCGCCGCCATGCCAGCCCGACCGTATCGCGAATCGATCGAACCCGTCCACCGAAACCGACCACTGGATCGCCAGCCGGTCGACGGTCGCGCCCGGCGGCCCGACGGCGAGGTCGCGGGTGAACCGCTCGAGCGCACCCCGGCGACCCTCGGCCACGCAGCGGACGGACCCGTCAGGCTCGTTGGCCACCCAGCCGGTCAGCCCCAGCTCGACGGCCTGTCGCGCCACGAACATCCGGAACCCGACCCCCTGGACGCGACCGTGAACGGTGACGTCGACCCGGACGGATGGGTCGGGCGCAGGATCCGCGTCGGTCACGCGTCGGTCACGCGCCGGTCCGCCGGACGGACGGCCAGGCGAGGAGCAGCACGTCGACCGCGAGCTCCGGGCTGACATTCCCGGCGACCTGCTCCGCGGCGCGGTCGAGTCGGGCGAGGAACGCGGCCATCGCACCGTCCGGCAGGTCGTGGGCCGCGGTCTCGATCTCCTCGAGCAGGACCGGGTCGTGGAGCAGGCGTCGTCCACGCGTACCGGCGGTGCTCGCGACCGCGAGGTCGCGCCCGAGGTCGCGCCAGACGTCGATCAGCTGGCGCGCCCCGCGGCGCCGCTCCGTCGGGGCGAGCCTGACCGCGCCTCCCGTCGCGGGGTCCTCAGTCTCGGGGATCGGCTCGTCGGTGGCCACGCCTGGAGCGGCGGCCGGTGCGGGCTGCCGGGTGCTCGCGGGATCCAGCGACGAGAGCGCCGCGGCGAGGTCGCGGCCGCGGGCCATGAGGTCGGCCGCGGCCGCCAGCCGGGCGGCGCGGCTCGCGGCGAGGAGGTCGACCAGCGTGCGCGCGAGCTCGTCCCGGATGGTCACGGTATCCGGATCCCGTGCGTACGCGAGCGCGACGCCGGGCCGGCCGCCGGCGATCCGTCCGAGACGCGCTGCGGTCGTCGCGTCGGCCAGGCCGAGCTCGCCGAGCAGGCCCTCGATCGCACGGGCTCCGGTCGGGCCCAGGCGAACGCGAGCGCAGCGCGAGCGGACCGTCGGGAGGAGCAGCTCCTCGCGGTCGACACAGAGCACGATCGTCACGCCCGGCGATGGCTCCTCGAGCGTCTTGAGCAGTGCGTTCTGGGCGTCCTCGTTCATCTGCCCGGCACCCTCGACGATCGCGACCCGGGCGCCGCCCTCGACCGGCAGGAGGGCGATGTCCCGAAGCAGATCACGGACGCCGCGTGCGCCCCTGGCCTCGCGCGCGTCGCCGATGACGACCTGGCCGCCGGGACCCACCGGGGCGAGACGGTGGAGGTCCGGATGGTTCCCGGCCGCGACGAGCCGGCAGGACCGGCAGGCGCGGCACGGCCGGCTCGCCGGATCGGTCGCTTCACAGAGCAACCCGGCGGCCAGGTCCTCGGCGAGGGTCGTCTTGCCGACGGACGGCGGTCCGACGAGGAGGACGGCGTGAGGCGCCGGCCCCCGGACCATGCCCGCGATCGCCGCCAGCGCCGTCGGCTGGCCGCGCGTCCGCCAGCCCGGTCCCGAAGCGGGCGACGTGGGATCGAGTCGCGGGGAGCCGCTCACGCCGCCCATCGGCCGGCCCGATCCGGATCGGCGAGCGACGTCGTCAGCTCTCGGGGGCGTCCGCCTTCTTGCGGGTCGTGCGCCGCTTCGGCGCGGCGTCGCCGGCCGCCGGCGCCGCCTTGGCACGGGTCGTGGTTCGGCGCTTCGGGGCCGCCTCGGCGGTGGCCTCGCTCGGCGCCGTCGCCTCGGCGGTGGGCTTCCTGCGGGTCGTCGCCCGCGGCTTGGCGGCCGCCGGGACGTCGCCGGCCTCGGCGACGGACTCCGGCCCTGCGGCGGCCGCGGCAGCGGCCGGCGCTCGGCGCCGGGTCGTCGAGCGCGGCTTGGCCTTCGTACCACCGCTCTGGACCGGACCGGACTCGGCGGTCACGGCGTCGGACGCGGCTGGGGCCGCTGCCGACGGCGCGGGTCGTTCGTCCGTTCGGCGGGCCAGCTGGGCACGAAGCATCGCCTCGACCTCGGGCGGGACCTCGCTCCACGGCTCGTCGGACCGACCGGCCGCCGGACGGTCGCGATCCGGTCGCGGGCCGCTCGGGGCTCGGTCGTCGCGGCGGGGAGCGCGGCCACTTCGCCCGCCTCCACCGCCTCCAACGCCACCGCCGCTCCCGCGACCGGAGACGTCGGGATAGCGGTTGATCCCGCCGCCCCCACCCCGGCCGTAGCGCTCCCGATCGACGGCGGCCGAATAGCCACCTCGACCGCCCCGCGCTCCGGGCCGGCTGCCACGCCCGGCAGATCCGCCGCGACGCTGTTCCGCGATGATGTACTCGGGGATCGCCGGCTCATCCTCCTCGTCGACGTCGAAGGGCGTCGACTCGACCGACGGCGTGCGCGTCTGGCCCGTCTGGGAGTCCCAGAAGGAGCCGAAGGCGCCCGGCCGGGGACCGCGCGGCGCGCTCGGGGCCTCCTCCTCAGGTTCGTCGATGTCCTCGGGCGCCTGGTCGGGCAGGTCTTGCACGGGTGCCTCGCCCTCGGCGAAGCCCTCGCGGCCACGTCCGCGGCCGCGACCCCGTCCGCCCCGTCGACGTCGCCGGCGCGGACCCTCGCCGTCGAGGTCCCCCGCGCCGTTGCGCGACGAGCCGTCCGTCGGGGTGGCCTCGTCCTCGACCTCGGGCTCGCTCGATGCACTGGCGACGCCGGCCTCGAGTCGGGCCTGGGCGGCCTTCGACAGCTTCTCGCCCGGCAGGGCGACGAGCCCGACCGTAGGCGCCCCCTCGGCGACCGGTTCCGCCTCGGGTGCCGTTCGGCGGCTCGTGGTCGAGCGCGACCGCGACCGGCTGGCGGCGGCCACCGGCTCGCGCTCGCCTTCACCGGTCCGCGTTCGCCCGCGACCGGTACCCCGTCCGCGGCCGCGACCGGTCCCCTCGGTCAGCTTGTCGGGAACCTCGGTCATCGACAGGTCCTCGCCGTCGTCGGCGACCCGGCGGCCGCTGCGCGAGGAGCCCTTCTCGACCTTGGCGATCTGGATGATGTCGGTGAAGAGGTCGGCGACGTCGATCAGGTCCGACGAGGTGTTGCCGCGGAAGCTGATGACCTCGACGCGGACGCCCATCTCCTGGACCGCCCGGATCGCCGGCGCGAAGTCGCCGTCGCCGGAGACCACGATCGCGACGTCCAGGTTGCGGGCCGTCTTGAGCATGTCGACGACGAGCTCGATGTCGAGGTTCGCTTTGACCTTGCCGTCGCCGTACTTGCGGATGTCCTTGCTCACCACCTTGTAGCCGTGGCGCGCCAGGAAGCTGTGGAAGTTGCGCTGGTTCTCGTTGTCCGGGTCGAGACCCGTGTACGCGTACGCGCGCACGAAGTCGCGTCCGGCGATGGCCGACTTGAGGAGCGTGACGTAATCGATGTCCACCCCGGCCGCCTTGGCCGCGTAGAAGATGTTCGCCACGTCCACGAAGACGGCTACGTTCTTGCCCACGTTGACTCCTTGATCTAGTGGTTGGCCGGAGGTCGCGCCGCAGCGCGAGGCATCGGCCGGGTTGTCAGTTCGGTCATGGTTGACGGACGGCCGCCCGGGCGGTCGCGACCGGCCGGGCGAGCAGCAGCCCGCCCTCCCGGAACCCACGGCGCTCCCATTGGGCACGCTCGCCTGGATCGCCCGGTCGGGCGACTTCGACGCTCGCACAGCCCTTGTTCCGGGCCGAGCGAAGGACTTCCTCGATGAGCGCGTCGGCGATCGCGTCGACGTCGTGGCGGGGATCGCTGACCAGCAGGTCGACCGTCCCCACGAAGCCACCGGCCCGGACCGACGGACGGAGGGCCAGGATGGCCGCCCCGACGACCGTCCGGCGGAGCTCGGCGACGAGCACGGTCGCCTGCGGCAGGTACACGAGCTGGCGAAGCAGATCGGGGGCGACGAGGGGACCCTGATCGCCGTCCAGCGTCGCCGTCCCGCCGCACAGGGCGACGAGCCGATCGATGTCGGTGATCCGAGCCGCTCGAACCTGGTATTCCACGCTGACGGATGCGACCTCGCGAGGGCGGCGCGATCGCTGCGACCGCAGGGTCCGAGTCCGGCCGGATCTCCCCTCCGGACTCGAGCGCGCCTGCAGGGGCGAGCGGTATCGACCCGCTCGACAGCCTCCTGCGGGCGCTCGTCGACCGGATGTTGCAATCGACGCGCCGATGGCTATGATACGGCATCGCTTCGGCGGCCACCTGCGCGCCGCCCGAGGTCCGGCAGCCGTGCCGTCATCCGCACCGCACCGACGCCCCAGCGCGAGTCCCGGCCGACGACCCAAGGAGAGGGTCCCGGCGGCCTCGACCGCAGCGGGTCGATTGGGCGCCGGAGACGTCGACGCCGGGGCTGGGGATCAACGCGTAGGGGTATCGACCGAAACCGCCTGTCGAGCGCGACGGGCGCGAACTGAGGAGGAGTTACATGAAGAACGCCAAGCTCGGCGCTTTCGTCGCCGGCGCGGTGCTCGTGTTCGCGGCGTGCTCGTCGAACGGATCGTCCCCTTCGCCGACCGCCGCCGCACCGAGCACGGCGCCTGGCGGGAGCGCATCGGGCGGCAGCCCCGCGGCATCGAAGGGCACGCTGGTCATCGGGACCGAGTTCCCGATGAGCGGTGGCGAGACCGCCAACGGCGAGCCGAGCGCCAACGGGGTCAAGCTGCTGATCAAGGAGATCAACGCGAAGGGCGGCGTCGACGGGTACATGCTGGACATCAACGTCCAGGACGACGCCGTGAACGGCGTCCATGACCCGCAGCAGGGCGCCAAGAACATCCAGACGCTCGTCGCCGACCCCAAGGTCGTCGGCGTCGTTGGTCCGTTCAACTCGGGCGTCGCCAAGGCCGAGATCCCGATCAGCAACGAGGCCGGCCTGCTCATGTGCAGCCCTGCGAACACGAACAACGGGGTCACCCAGCCGCCGGAAGGCGACCAGTACCGGACCGCGCATCCGGACAAGATCAGCTACATCCGAACGGCCAGCCCGGACAGCATCCAGGGTCCATCGGCGGCCGACTATATGTTCAACGACCTCGGGATCAAGAGCGTGTACGTCCTCGACGACACCGAGACGTTCGGCGTCGGCGTCGGCGACAGCTTCCAGCAGGAGTTCACGAAGCTCGGCGGGACACTCGTCAAGCGCGACAGCGCTCCGAAGTCCACGACTGACTACACGCCGCTCTTCACCGCGGTCGCGGGCCAGAAGCCGGCCGGCGTCTATCTCGCCGGCACGACGCCGACGGGCATGGGTCTCGCGCTCAAGCAGGGCCGGACGGTCCCGGGCTTCGAGACCATCCCGTTCGTCGGACCTGACGGCGTCGCCGACCTCGGCCCGGGTGGCACCCAGGGCGCGACGATCACGATCGCAGGCGCTGCCTCGCACGATGTCTATGGCACCGTCGGGGCCGCCCACGACCTGACCGATACGTCATTCCCCGATCGCTACCAGACCGAGTTCGGCAAGGCGCCCGGCGCTTACAGCGCTGCTTCCTACGCCTGCGCCCAGATCATCGTCGCCGCGTTGAGCAAGGCCATCGAAGGCGGCGCCACCGATCCGGCGGCCCTGCGCGAGGGCGTCCGAGCGAACGCCGTCAACGCTGCGAACACGTTCGACACCGCACTTGGCAAGCTCAACTTCGACAAGTACGGCGACAACGTCCATCCGTTCATCTCGTTCTACAAGGTCGACATGACCGCCGCCGGCGGCAAGGGCGACTGGACCTTCATCAAGCAGCAGCAGTTCACCGACCCGAACGCACCGTAAGAGTCGGCAACGACGACACCGGGGAGAGCACCTCCCCGGTGTCCTAGCATCCGCCACCGCTGGTCATCCGTCGCCATGACTCGAGGCACGCCCTGGCCATGAGTTCCGACGCGATCCGTGTCCTCCGTCCGCTTGCACTCTTGGCGGCCGCGCTGCTGTTCGCGTTCGCCGTGCTGGGGACCCAGCAGTTCGCGAACTTCATGACACTCGGCGCGATCTACGCGCTGATCGCCCTGGGCTACACGATGGTCTACGGGATCATCGAGCTGATCAATTTCGCCCACGGCGACATCTTCATGGCCAGCGTCTTCCTGTCCATGTGGATCATGACGGTCCCGCTCGGACTGTCCAAGGCGATCAGCAACCCGCTCCAGCTGGCCCTGACACTGGTGATCGTCACCGTTCCGACGATGGTCATCATGGGCCTCATCAACGTGCTCATCGAGCGGTTCGCCTACCGACCACTACGGCACGCGCCGCGGCTGGCGCCGCTCATCACGGCGATCGGCGTGTCGTTCATCATCCTCAATGTCGTCTATGTCCTTTTCGGACCCTCGCCGGTCAACGTCCCGCAGATCTTCCCGCTCGATCGGTTCGACTTCCTCGGCGGCAAGATCAGCTACCTCAGCCTGTTCATGGTCCTCGTCACCGCCCTCCTGATCGTGGCCCTGCAGCTGTTCGTCGGCCGGACCAGGTTAGGGCGAGCCATGCGGTCGACGGCACAGGACCGCGAGGCCGCCGCGTTGATGGGCGTCGACATCAACCAGACCATCGCGATCACGTTCTTCATCGCGGCGGCGCTTGCCGGCGCCGGTGGCACGATCTACGGCCTGTACTTCGGCAGCGTCCAGTTCAACGCCGGCTTCTATATCGGCCTGTTCGCGTTCACGGCAGCCGTGCTCGGGGGCATCGGCAACACGACAGGTGCGGCCCTCGGCGGTTTCGTCATTGCCTTCGTTTCGATCTGGGCGACGAACCTCGGCTACTCCCGCTGGGGCGAGGTGGCGGTCTTCACCGTCCTGATCCTCGTCCTGGTCTTCCGGCCCACCGGCATCCTGGGCCAGCAGCTCGGTGAGCGGGCGTGAGCTCGGCGATCGGTCGCCTGCGGACGCTCTCGGGCACACACCGGTCGACGACGATCCTCATCGGCTGGGTGGTCGTCGCGACCGTCCTTCCGTTCATCGTCGCCTACCTCCCGCCGTTCAGCACATTCCAGAGCGCGAACCTGTGGGTGGACGGCTTCACGAATGCGGGCATCGCGATCCTTCTGGCCCTTGGCCTGAACATCGTCGTCGGCTATGCCGGCCTGCTCGACCTCGGGTATGCGGCCTTCTTCGCGATCGGCGCCTATACGTATGCATTCGGTGCGTCGCCGATCTACGGCCTGCATGTGCCGTTCTGGCCGATGCTCCTCGTGGGAGCCGTGGCGGCCGCGATGTTCGGCATCCTGCTGGGCGCGCCCACCCTCCGCCTGCGGGGCGACTACCTGGCCATCGTCACGCTTGGGTTCGGCGAGATCGTGCCGGCCGTCTTCCTCAACGCAGACAGGTTCACCAAGGGCACCAACGGGATCGGGGGCGTCTATCGCCCGAACTTCCTCGGCGAGTTCCCGATCATCGACCCCAAGCCGTACTACATCGCGATGGTGGTGATCCTGGCGCTCGTCATGGTCGCCGTGTACCGGCTCCAGGACTCGCGACTGGGCCGGGCCTGGGCGGCGATCCGCGAGGACGAGCTGGCCGCGGCCAGCAACGGCATCAACACGGTCACGACCAAGCTCCTCGCGTTTGCCCTCGGCGCCTCGGTTGCCGGTTTCGCAGGCGTCTTCGAGGCGTCGAAGCTGACCCTCGTCAGCCCGGACCAGTTCATCTTCCAGGTTTCGTTCACGGTCCTCGCCGCGGTCGTCCTGGGCGGCATGGGCAACCCCTGGGGCGTCGCGGTCGGCGCGTTCATCCTGTACACGATCCAGAATGTCCTGCTCAAGGGTCTCAATTCGTTCTTCCACACCCTGGCCCTGCCGGCGCTCGGTCCAATCGACCTGGGCAAGATCGACTTCACCCAGTACCAGTTCCTGCTCTATGGCCTCGCCCTCGTGGGGATGATGCTCCTCAGGCCCGAGGGGCTGTTCCCGAGCAGTCGACGGAGGCGTGAGCTCCACGCCGAGCCGGAAGCCGGCGCCGATGAGCTCGGTGCCGACCCGAGCTCGTCGCCGATGGAAGACGGATGAACGAAGACACCGAGGCACTCGTCCAGCGTCGAGGACATCGGTCAACTCGCGGCCGAGGTCGATCTGGGCGAGGATGTCGTCCTCGCCGCGGTCAAGGTGACGAAGTCGTTCGGCGGCCTCGTGGCGGTCCGAGAGGTGGACCTCGAGATCCCGCGGGGCGCCATCGTCAGCCTGATCGGTCCCAACGGCGCCGGCAAGACCACGTTCTTCAACGTCATCGCCGGGATCCTCGATCCCACGTCGGGTCACGTTGCGTTCGGCAACCGCACGATGATCGCCCGGCCGATCCGGGCCTGGTTCGAGCCGATCGTGTGGGTCGTCCCGGCCATCCTCGCCGGTCTCGTCGCCGCCGGGGCGCTGCTCCTCAACGCCAGCCCGACCGTGGTCTCCCTGCTGATCCTCCTGGCGATCGGACTCCTGATCGTGATGTTCCTCGCCGCGATCGTCAGACCCCGCTGGTACCTGCGCCTGCTCCTCCGGGCCGGCGTGTTCCGGAGCGCGCGTCCGAACGACATGGTCAAGGCGGGGATCGGCCGGACCTTCCAGAACATCCGCCTGTTCGCGAACATGACGGCGCTCGAGAACGTCCAGGTTGGGATGCATCACACGCTCCAGGCGAACGCCGCCGATGCACTGTTCAGCACACCCCGCGCCCGGGCCGAGGAGAAGTCCTCGGCGGACAAGGCGGCCGAGTACCTCGGCCTCGTAGGGCTGAAGGAGCGGCGCGGCGAGCTCGCCAAGAACCTGCCGTACGGCGACCAGCGCCGCCTGGAGCTCGCCCGAGCCCTCGGCAGCCAGCCACAGCTCCTCCTGCTCGACGAGCCGACGGCGGGCATGAACCCGCGCGAGACGCTCGAGATGACCCGCCTGATCGACCGGCTGCGCAAGGACCTGGGCCTGTCGATCCTCCTGATCGAGCACGACATGAAGGTCGTGATGGGGATCAGCGACCGGATCTACGTGCTCGATCACGGCGAGCTCATCGCCCAGGGCTCGCCGGAGGAAGTGCGCTCCAACCCACGCGTGATCGAGGCCTACCTCGGAAAGCCGGCAGCATGACGAACGGGCACGATCGCGAGGCCGCTGCGGAGGCGCTCCTGACGCTCACCGACGTCCACACCTACTACGGCCACATCCACGCGCTCCAGGGGATCTCGCTCGAGGTCCGCAGGGGCGAGATCGTGACCTTGATCGGGGCGAACGGCGCGGGCAAGACCACCACGCTCAAGACGATCTCCGGCCTCCTCCATCCGCGAAAAGGATCCATCGTCTTCGACGGGAACGACATCGGGCGGAGCGAGGCGCATACCCTCGTCCGCGCCGGGATCGGCCACTCGCCCGAGGGCCGTCGAATCTTCTCCCGGCTGACGGTCCTCGAGAACCTCCAGATGGGGGCGTTCACGCGCCCAAGGACCGAGAGCATCGAGGACCTCGAACACGTTTACGGGCTGTTCCCGCGTCTCAAGGAGCGGCTGACCCAGCGCGGGGGGTCGCTGTCGGGTGGCGAGCAGCAGATGCTGGCGATCGGCCGTGCGCTCATGGCCCGGCCGAGTGTCCTGCTGCTCGACGAGCCGTCGCTCGGGCTGTCGCCGATCCTGGTCCAGCAGATCTTTTCGATCATCCAGGAGATCAACGAGCGGGGAACGACGATCCTCCTGGTCGAGCAGAACGCGCTGCAGGCGCTGACGATTGCCCATCGCGGCTACGTGCTGCAGACGGGTCAGGTCGTATTGAGCGGTCCATCGTCGGACCTGCGTGAGAATGAGATGGTCCGAAAGGCGTACCTGGGCGAGAACTGACCAGGGAGCCCGGTGCGAGCGTCCTGGGCGATGGAGCTGCAATGCCATCCAGCGGCCAACCGGTGGTACCGGTCGGAAGGCCCCTTGGGCCGGGTCCGCTGATCGCCGTCGGCCTGGCACTCGCGTTGGTCGCTGTCGCCATTGTCAAGCCGTGGGGCGGCAGCGGCCTCGGTTCGTCGCCGGTGTCGCCTGCCGGATCGGTCGACGTGTCGCCCCAGCCGAGCCGGCCGGCGGCGAGCCCCGAGCCTTCGCTCGCCGAGGACGCCTGCAACCCCGAGGCCGGCTGGCGGGTGTTCACGGTCGAGGTCAATGCCGGCCAGGCCGTTCGGACCTGGTACAGCATCAGCCCGGTCGCGGCGAGCGGACCGACCGATGGGTCGATCCCGACGATCCGGATCTACACCGAGGGCCTGGGGCGCCTCGGCTATTGCGCCGGCGGCTCGGCGGGCGGTTCGGCGGCGTTCGATCGAGCGAGTGGCTGGCGGGTGGACGACGCCGGGAATGCCCAGCCGATCGCCCTGGTCCGCGCGGCGGAGCAGGGGCTGGACGGCTCTGGTCGCAGCGCGCTCTACGAGCCCCCGGGGCCGCTCGTCGGCGACCGACCCGGTGACTGGCCGCCCGGGCGGTACGTGCTGTCCGTCGGTCCCGGTGAGGCCACGGCCGACCGCGTGTGGTTCGCGGCCCAGGTTGTCACCATCGACGTGGCAACAAGGTCCCCGGGCTCGCCATCGCCCGGTCGAACCGCGGGGCCGTGAACTCGACGATCCGCGGTCCGGTACTGTGAACCGCGACTCCACAACCCCCCGAATTGGCAGGGCGATGACACGGACCTCGGTGTGGCTCCGCCGCTCGTTGGCAACACTCTCGCTCACGGCGATCCTGGTGAGCTGCGGCTCGACGGCCGAGACGACCGGCATCGCGAGCGCCGGCCCGGCAGGATCGACTGCACCCGCCGGATCCCCGGCGGCGGGTTCGGTAGCAGCCGCGGGCTCGCTGTCGCCCGCCCCGGCCGATCCTGCGGCGTGGCTCCGGGCCCCGGACATCGAGCAGCCGGAGGGGTTCATGACGGTCCACACGGATGCGTCGGGGCAGCCGTACACCCGCGGCTGTGCGCCGTGCCACCCGGCGATCGACACCATCATGACCGACGTCGTGCCTGGACCGGCCGGGCTCGTCGCGGTCGGCTGGGTCCTCCAGGACTTCAAGGGTGCGACGTGGTCATCGACCGACGGATCGACGTGGTCGCTCAACGGCGTCCTCCCGGAACAGACGCTGCTCACCGGCGTCGCCGCGAACGACACGCGCTACGTCGCGGTCGGGCGCGATGGTGAGGGAGCGATCGCCTGGAGCTCGACCGACGGGAAGACGTGGACCCAGACGGCGTCGCGGTCCGCGTTCGCCGCCAGGCCGCTCCGGGTCACATCGGTCGCCGCTGCGAGCGGCGGGTTCGTGGCAGCTGGCTACGCCGGCACGGAGTTCTTCTCCGCGGATGGCGCGTTCTGGTTCTCGCCGGACGGCCTCGCGTGGACGCGCGCGCCTGATTCATCCGGCCTGCACGACGCCCGGGTGATCGCCCTCGCGGCGGGCGGACCCGGCTGGGTCGCCGTGGGCCAGGCAGGGCCTGCCGACAATCCAGGCCCGGTGGTCATCTGGACATCGACGGATGGTCTGGCCTGGCAGCGCACGCCGGATGCGTCGATGTTCCACGACTCGCGGGTGCAGTCCATCGCGGCCGTCCCCGGCATCGGCGTCGTTGCGGTCGGCCAGAACCTGGCCGGCAGCATCGGCGTGGTCTGGGTGTCCCAGGACGGGCTCGCCTGGCGACAGGTCCCCGCCGCGCCGGTGTTCGGGCGGCCGGGGATCCAGCTGCGCATGTACGACGTCACCGCCGGACCGCACGGAGCGGTCATCGGCGGAACCATCACCGAGGGGATCCAGTACGGCGTCGCCGCCGTCTGGACGTCGTCCGACGGGAGCACCTGGACCCGGTTGCCCTCGGGAGCGGAGTTCCTGGATACCGAGATCAACGGCGCGGCCGCCTGGGGCTCGAGGATCGTGGCGGTCGGCGATCGCGGGGCACCGGACGCCTACCAGGCGACGGCCTGGTTGAGCCCACCAGACGTCGGCAAGTAACCAGGAGGACGATCCGGGAGACCGATCCGACTTCGCCGGCCCGATCCCCCGGCGCGGCCACCCACGACGTGTCCATTCACGAGGATCCGGGATGTGCGTCAAGCGGCGACCGGTGCATACTGTGGCCCGCTCGCCGGGAGCGTCCCCCGAGCGATCGTGTGGAGGAGAAACCCGATGATCAAGCGAGGCGTCTCGCTTCTGTTCGCGACGGCCGTTGCCGTTGCGGCGTGCTCCGGGACCGGGTCCAGCCCGGCCCCGACGACAGCACCGACCACGGCCCCGTCGGCCGGCTCCGGCTCAGCGGCCCCGTCCGCCGCCTCGGCCGCCCCGATCGCG
>CAWGTR010000010.1:0-363245 GCA_963825545.1 uncultured Chloroflexia bacterium
CTCCCGAGCGGGAGTAACTCAGCTGGCAGAGTGTCTGCTTCCCAAGCAGAATGTCGCGGGTTCGAATCCCGTCTCCCGCTCCAACACGTCGGTTCTCAGTTCACGACGACACCAAAGCTCGGTGACTTCTGTCGTCTCTGGGCTTCATCACAGTCGCGGATGTGCACGCCATCCGACGAGGCTGTTGGCGCTCCGAACAGGGCGGATAATCGTGGGCATGCCCGACCCCCGAGGCACCCCCGGCAGCGGCACGATCACATTTCTGTTCACGGACATCGAGGGCTCGACACGCTTGCTCCAGGACGTGGGCAGCGCCTACCCCGAGATCTTGGCCCTCCACAACCGACTGATCCGCGCTGCCGTCGAGACCTCCGACGGCGTCGAGGTGAAGACGGAAGGAGACGCCTTCTTCGTCGCCTTCCGGTCTGCGGCAGACGGCGTCCGAGCCGCGGTCACCGCCCAGCACGCCTTGGCGGCGGCATCGTGGCCGGTCGGCGCTACTGTGCGCGTTCGGATGGGAGTCCATACCGGAGAGGGGAGCCGCGCGGGCACCGAGTACGTCGGACTCGACGTGCATCGGGCCGCGCGTATCGCGGCCGCCGCGCACGGCGGCCAGGTGCTCCTCTCGGAGTCGACCCGCCAACTCGCGGCGGGCGGGCTGCCCGACGGAGTCCATTTGGCGGACAAGGGCGAGCACAGGCTCAAGGACCTCGACCGTCCGGAGCACCTGTACGAGCTCGTGATCGACGACCTGCCTGCGGACTTCCCGCCGATCCGGTCAGTCTCGATGCGCTTCGCCATCCTGCCACCTCAGTTGTCGGGGTTCATCGGTCGGGAGCCGGAGGTCGAACGGATCCGCGGACTGATCGACGGGACACGGTTCCTGACCCTGACCGGGCCGGGTGGGACGGGCAAGACGCGCTTGGCGATCCAGGTGGCTCAGGCGATGGCGGATGCCTTTCCCGATGGCGTCGCATTCGTACCACTGGCGCCGATATCGGATCCGCAGCTCGTCAGCGGCACGATCCGCGAGACGCTCGGGCTCCCGGAAGAGCCGGGGCGCAGCTCGCTCGAGACGATCACGGACCGCATCCGCGGCAGCCGGATGTTGCTGATCCTCGATAACTTCGAGCAGGTTCTCCCAGCCACGGGGATCGTCGCGGGCCTGCTGGAGCGGACACACGAGCTCACGATCCTCGTCACCAGTCGCTCGCCGCTGCGCCACGAGGGAGAACAGGAGTTCCCCGTCCCGCCCCTCCGTTTGCCGATCGAACACGACGCAGGCGATCTGGAGGTCCTCAGGCGATCGGAGGCCGTCGCGCTCTTCACCCAGCGGGCGACGATGGTGAGGCCGGACTTCGTCCTGGATCGTTCGAATGCGCTCCCGATCAGCGAGATCTGCGCCCGACTCGACGGCCTACCGCTCGCTATCGAGCTCGCCGCGGCGCGCATCGGACTCCTGCCACCCGAGGCAATGCTGTCGCGGCTGGAGCGGCGCCTCGACCTGCTCCAATCACGCTCGACCGACCGGCCAGACCGCCAGCGCACGCTGCGGGGGGCCATCGACTGGAGCTACGGCCTGCTCGATGAGGTCGAGCGCGCCGCCTTCCGTCGCCTCGCGATCTTCGTCGGCGGGTGGAATGACGAGGACGCCGAGGCGATCGCCCCACCCGAAGAAGGGGACCAGCTCGATCTGCTCGATCGCCTCATCGACCACAGCCTGGTCATCCAGGAAGGACCGGCGAGCGAGCCCCGTTTCGGGATGCTCCAGACGATTCGGGAGTACGGCCTCGACCGGCTGACCCAGGCGGGCGAGCTCGAAGTGGTCGGTCGCACCCACGCATTACGGTTTCGCGAGCTCGTGATCGAGCTGGCATCGGCCTTCACCGCGTCGGTCGACGCTCTCGATCGCGTGGCAGGACAGCACGACAACGTCCGCGCGGCGCTGCGGTGGTCGATCGACCACGGTGACTTCGAGCCGGCGATGGAGGCGGTTGGCGCCGTGTGGCGTTTCTGGCACCTCCGCGGTCACCTGCGCGAGGGTGAGCGCTGGGCGAGCGAGGTGTTGATCAAGGCACCGGAGGGCGCGACCCATGGTCGGGTCCGAGCGCTCAACGCGCTCGGTGGCCTCACCTACTGGCTGGGCGACTATGCGTCGGCGGCCTCCGCTTACGAGGCGATGCTCGACGCCGCTCGGTCGATCGGCGACCACGCGAGCGAGGCCGAGGCGCACTACTCGCTTGGGTACATCCGGGGCATCGAACACGACAACGAGGGCGCCCGCTCTGCCTACCGCGAAAGTGGGCGTGTGGCGAGCCTCATCGGCGATCGACTTGGCGAGGCGAATGCGATCGGAGGCGTAGCGCTCATCGACTTGCTCGACGGCCGGTATCTGGAAGCCCGCGACGGGATGGCTCAGGCCATCCCCATCTTCAAGGCCGCCGGAGCTCGGTGGTTGTATCTCAACGCGCAGGGCATCATGGGCAGAGTGCTGCAACATCTCGGTGAGCACAAAGAGGCTCGCGCAGCCGTGTTGGAGCAGTTGGACGGCTCGATCGAGCTCGGCGACGGAACCCTAGCGGCCCTGGCCCTGCGCATCCTCGCCTCGGTCGCGGCCCAAGACGGGGACTTCGAGCGAGCCTTGCGCCTGGAAGGGGCATCGCGCTCACTAGCGGAACGGCTCGGCGGCGAGGCTCCGAATGCGCTGACCCCTGAGGTCCGACCCGATGAGCTCGCCGCCCATGCCGGCGTCGAGCCCGGTGCCGTCGACCGATGGCTCGCCCAAGGCCGCGAGCTGAGCGAGAGGGAGGCCGTGGCACTGGCACATCGGCTGACGCCGGGGCACTCCACGTAGCTCGGGGGCACCAACCGCGCCGAAGCCGACAGGCCGGTGTCCTGTCGGGCCGTCCCGGCCGACCGAAGCCGTAGCCGTTCCCCAAGGCGCCCGCGAGATCTTCGAGGGCCTCGGTGCGGCGCAGGCGCTTGTCTAGACGGATGCATTCCCTGGAGCGGCATCGAGCGAAGCGGCGACGACACGCTGACTGTTCGAGTCTTGCTCACCCTTCCGCGCTCACGCCACAGCGCTCACGAGCTCGGGTGCTTCCCAAGCAGAATGTCGCGGGTTCGAATCCCGTCTCCCGCTCCAACTCGCCGATCTGAGCTGGCCGGTCCAAAGGCTCGGCGGGCTCCCTGCGACCAGCTCAGCTCGACCGTCGGTGGTAGTGTCGAGGTCGCGACATCCCGGAACGTTGGATCCGCCCGGCGCGGGCAACTTGGGACGAGCCCGTGACACCGCCCTGCGAGCACTTCGAGCCCGACCTCCAGGTCGACCCGCCGCTCCCCGTCTGTCCCGCCTGCGTTGAGTCAGGCGGCACCTGGGTCCACCTTCGGCAGTGCCTCGCCTGCGGCCAGATGGGCTGCTGCGACATGAGTCCGAACCGGCACGCCACAGCGCACTTCCGGGCCGCGGGCCATCCGATGATCCGCGCGGTCGATCCGGACGAGACCTGGCAATGGTGCTTCGTGGACCTCCGCCTCTACTTCCCGGACAGCCCTTTGACGGGCATCAGATGAAGGACCTTGTCCTGCCCGGGCCGCACGGACCGCTTGCCAGCGTCCTGGAGGTTCGCAGGGGGCAGGGCGACGCGGCCACGGGTGGGCTCGAGCATCGCGAGGCTCTGATCTACACGCTCGGCAAGGCTGCCGAGCTCGAGCATCTCGTGATGCTTCAGTACTTGTTCGCGGCATTCTCGCTCAAGCAGCGGGTCGAGGAGGGTGTGGCACAGGAGACGCTGCCGGCTATCCAGCGCTGGCGCCGGACGCTGCTCGAGATCAGCAGGCAGGAGATGCTCCATCTCGCCCTCGTCCAGAACCTGCTGACCGCGGTCGGCGCCGCGCCACGCCTGGCTCGACCGAACTTTCCGATGCCCGCCTACGCCTACCCAGCCGGAGTCCGGATCGAGCTGGTGCCCTTCAGCGAGGCCGCTCTCCGGCACTTCGCCTTCCTCGAGCGGCCGGACGGCATGGCCGTCGAAGACGCGGAAGGCTTCGCCGCGATCGCCCAGGCCGTCGCCCTCCCCTTCGACGAGCAGGATGAGATCGTGCCCCACCTCCAGGAGTTCGACACGATCGGCCAGCTCTACCGGTCGATCGAGGCAGGCCTTGGACACCTCGAGGAGCGGCTCGGCCCCGGTCGCCTCTTCATCGGGCCTCCGAGCGCCCAGGCAACAGAGGAGCACTTCCGCTGGCCGGAGCTCGTCGCGGTCACCGACCTGGCGTCGGCGAGACAGGCGATCGACACGATCGTCGAGCAGGGCGAGGGCGCGCTCGGCGATTGGCGCGACGCGCACTTCGGACGCCTCCTCGGGATCCTCGACGAGTACCTCGAGCTCAAACGGGCGGATACTGGCTTCGAACCCGCTCGACCGGTTGTCGCCGCCAACGTCCGGCCGCAGCCAACCGGCGTGGTCGTACCGCTGATCACCGACCCGGGCACCATCCGCTGTATGGACCTCCTCAACGTCTCCTACGAGGTCCTCCTGCAGCTCCTGTCCCGCTACTTCGCGAACACTGACGAGACGCCCGCGCAGCTCAGGGTCCTGGCGGACGTCTCGGTGGGCCTGATGTTCACGGTGATCAAGCCGCTCGGGACGGTGGTCACGACGCTGCCCGTCGGCGTGGATCTGCCCGGCGTGACCGCCGGTCCCGGATTCGAGCTGTTCTATCAGGTCGACTACCTGCTTCCGCATCGGGATGCGGCGTGGATCCTGATGGAGGAGCGGCTGCGGGATGCGGCTGCGTTCGCCGTCCGTTGCGGTGAGCTCTGCACGCCGGTGCTGATGGAGCCGCTGGCGAAGGTGGCCGCCGCCCTGGAGACCTACGCCGACCAGCTGGCTGCCGCGGAGTGAGCTCCCCATGCTGAGCGACGCGGCCCATAATCGTGGATGCCGAGGTCGAATCCACGGCCGCAGGCTCGTCGAGGGCGGTGCGCTCGACCCGCTCGTCGGGCCCCAGTGCTCGCTCGCGGTCCAGCTGCGCCGCGCGACGGGCGCGGTCATCGGGCGGAGCGCCGAGCTCGACGCGGTCACCCAGGAGTTGCGCGACGCCTCCGGCCGCCTCGCCGCGGTGACCCTGGAGGGCGAGCCGGGCATCGGCAAGACCCGCCTGCTGCTCGCCGCGAGCGAGCTCGCGTCGGCCAGCGGGTTCACGTGTGTCGCGATCACGGCCGACGAGGAGATCCGCGGCCCGTTCCTCGTCGCGCGAAGCCTGTTCGCCGCCAGCGCGATCCACGACACGGCTGCCGGGACGCCGGCGGAGGCGGCAGTCAGGCGGGTAGTCGAGGCCATCTCCGGGCGCGACGAGCCGGGGTTCGAGACCCTGTCGCCGGACGCGAAGCTCCTCCGGGCCTTCGACCTCGCGGGCGTCGCGATCTCGACCCTCGCCGGGATCCACCCGCTGGCGCTGTTCATCGACGACGTCCAATGGGCCGACGACGACTCACTCCGGCTGCTCCGCTACGTCGTCCGGAGCGACGCCGATCGGCCGGTCTTCCTGTTCCTGACGATCCGGCCGGACGAGTTCGCCTCGGTCACCGAGGCGGTGAATTTCGTCGCCGATATGGAGCGGATGGGGCTCGTCCGACGGCTGCGGCCCGGCCGGTTCAGCTCGGTGGAGACAGCTGAGCTCCTCAAGCGTGTCCTCGGCGGTCCGGTCGAGGCTGCATCCGCGGCGGCCGTGCAGGCCCAGTCGGAGGGCGTGCCATTCATCGTCGAGGAGCTGGCCCGAACGCACCGCGAGGCCGGCACGTTCCAGCAGATCGATGGTGAGTGGCGGCTCGGCCGGAGCGCGGCCCGGCTCGTCCCATCCGCGGTCCGGACACTCATCGATCGCCGCGCCGCGCGACTCCCGGCCCGGACACGGGCTTCGCTCGGCGACGCGGCGATCCTTGGCCGCAGCTTCAGCCTTCGAGACCTCAGGGCGATCCGGATGCGGGTGGGTGACGGCGAGGTCGCGGCGGAGGCGGCGACCGTGCGACGGCGGCCGCGAGCGGCCCGGACGAGCGCGGGACCAGGCGACGGTGCCGACCCGCTTGCCGACGATCTCGGGCCCGCGGTCCGGGCCGGCCTCCTGCTCCCGCAGGCGCAGGGCGAGCCCGCGGACTACACGTTCACGCACGAGCAGGTCCGCCAGTTCGCCGCGAACCAGCTGTCGGCGGCCCGTCGCCGGCAGGTCCACGCAGCGGTCGTCGACCTGCTGCTGGAGGGTGGCGACCCGGCCCCCGCCGGACTGCCGATGCTCGCCCAGCACGCGCTCGCGGCCGGCGACACCGGGCGGGCCGCACGGTTCTCGATCGACGCCGCAACGGCCGCCCTCGCCTCCAATGCCCCCGAGGAGGCGCTCCGGCTCGTCGAGCAGGCGCTCCCGGTCGTGTCGGCGCCGGCCGACCGGCGGGTCCTCCTCGCGACCCGCGACGACGCGTTCGCCGTCCTGCGCCGGACGGGCGAGCGGCTGGACGGCCTGACCGAGCTGGCCGCCCTCGCCGAGGCGATGCGCGATCCGAACGTCGAGCTCGACGTGCAGCTCCGGCGTGCTTCGGCGCTGCGGATGAGCCACGACGAGGATGCCGCCGCGGAGCTGGCCCGCCGCGTCCGCGCCCGCGCGGCCGAGCAGGGCGACGCGCGCCCTGGAGCTCCGGGCGTCGCTCGAGCTGGGCCAGGCGCTCCTGCGGAGCCCGCTGGGCGAGTCGTTCGGCGCCGCGGCGGTCGAGACCGACCTCGACGGTGCCGAGCAGGCCTATCGCCGCGCGATCGAGCTGGCGGAGCAGCTCGGCGACGAGCGCAGCCTCGCCGCGGCCCTCCGAGAGATCGGGATGATCGACTTCGCACGTGGGCGCGCGTGGTTCGCCGGCGAGGTCCTCGCCGGTCGGGCGAACGAGGTGCTCGCGATCCTCGCGACGGGCGCCAGCGTCGAGGAGCTGCTCCTGTCGACGCCGATCGGGCCGCTGTTCGTCGAGGCGACCCAGGTCCTCGAGCGGGCGCTGGGCATCTTCGAGCGGCTCGGCGACCGAACGGGCGTCATGTCGACGGTCATCGCCATGGCCTACGCGCAGTACGGGCCGGTCATGCACCTGACGTCCTCGGCGCGGCATCTCGAGGAGATCCGGCGCGTGACGAGCCGCCTGTCCGAGCTCGTCACGGAGAGCGAGCGGGCCCGCCTGGACCTCCAGATGCTGTTCGGCGTCCACGTGTACTCCAGGGCCAAGGTGGTGCCGGACCTGGCGCTGTCCCGCGGCGAGGACGCCCATCGGGCGGCCAGGCTCCAGGGCGACCGGACCATCGAGTTCCTCGCCGCCGGCGGCGTGGCGATGAGCCTGCTCGAGCTCGGCGACGTCGACGGGGCGGAGCGATGGATCGGCCTGGCCGCCGCCGCGGCGTCCATGGCCCCGTCGCGATCGCGCGCCCGCCAGCTCGAGACCTGGCGCGGGATGGCCCGAGCGGGTGCGGGCGACGCCGAAGGCATGCGCCGTCATCTCGAGCGCGCCGTGGCGCTGGCGACCGAGGGCGGCCGGGCATCCGCGCGGTGCGAGGCCCTGGCCCGCCTCGCCATCGAGGCGGCGCGGCTCGTCGGGGTCGGCCTGTCCGATGGTTCGCCGCCCGAGGACGGCCGCACCGGACCCGGCGCTGGTGGAGCTCGTCGAGCGGTCGGCGGCGCAGGTGAAGGAGCTGTTGCCGCTCCTGCCCGGACACGCGCCGTGGGGCGCGCAGGCCGACGCCGCGCTGGCCACGGTCGCCCTCCTGCGCGGCGACATCCCGGGCGCCGCCATGGCCGGCGGTGCGGCCCTCGAGGCCCTCCAGGCCGGGCTGCACGAGGACGTCAGCCTGGAGATCGTGATCCCGGCAGCCCGGGCGCTGCTCGCTGGGGCGCCGCCGGAGGTCCAGGGTTCCGTCCGGGGCTTCCTCCAGTCGACGCTGTCCAAGATCGCGCAGGGAACGGCGGACGAGGCGATCCGCGTCCGGTGGCTCACCGGGCCGGTCGGGCGCGAGCTCGTCGAGCTGGCCGGCCCGATGGACAGGCCGCTCGCCGGCGCCCGGGCTGGCGAGACAGCCGCCGCCACGCCGGGGTCGGCGGCACCTGCGGCCGGGCCCAGCCTGGACGATATCGAGCGCCGGCTGCTGCAGCTCCTGACCGAGGGCCGGACGAACGCCGAGATCGCTGCCGACCTCGGCGTCGGTCAGGACGAGGTGGTCCAGCGCCTGGCGCGACTCCAGGCTCGGCTGGGGACCTCGAGCCGCGCCGAGGCGACCTCGCTGGCGTTCCGCGGGCTCGCCACGGTGGGGTCGCGCTGATGGCCATCCGGGCGCGAGTCGACCGCCACAAGTGCGTCGGCGCGGGGAACTGCATCACCCTCGCCCCGACGGCCTTCGACTGGCTCGCCGGCGACTACGGCAAGAGCGACGTCGTCGGGGAGGACACGTCGACGAGGAGGTCCTCCGCGCCGCCGCGTTCGCGTGTCCGACCGCCGCCGTCATCCTCGAGGACGTCGCGGAGCTCCTGCCCTGGCAGCTGCGTGGCAAGGACGGTCCGGCCCGGCGGGTCCTCCGGACCTTCATGTTCACCGACATCGTCGGCTCGACGAACCTCGTCGAGGCGCTCGGCGACGAGGCCTGGGAGACGATGCTCCGCTGGCACAACACGGCCCTCCGTGAGGTGTTCACGGCGCACAGCGGCGAGGAGATCTCGACGACCGGGGACGGGTTCTTCGTCAGCTTCGACTCGCCCGACCTTGCGGTGGCGGCGGCGATCGCGATCCAGCGGCGACTCGCCGAGCACCGCTCGACGCAGGGCTTCGCGCCCCAGGTCCGGATCGGCCTCCATGCCTCCGATGCGACGCAGGTCGGCGGCGACTTCCACGGCAAGGGCGTCCACGAGGCGGCCCGGATCGCTGCACTCGGCGGGGCCGGCGAGATCGTCGCGAGCGTCGGCACGGTCGGAGAGTCGCACCGGACCTCCGGTCTCCGAAGCGCGACGCTCAAGGGCCTGTCCGAGCCGATCGAGGTCGTGAACGTCGAGTGGCGCTGACGCCTGCGTTGTTGCCTGGTGGTCGTCGCCGGGTTCGACTCCCGTCTCCCGCTCCACCTTCCCAATCTGAGCTCAGGCCGACACCGTGACAGTCGGGTGACGCCCCGATCCGCGTCCATCCACTAGGACCCCGCGCCTGCTGGCGCTTGGTCGCGGACCGCGCTCGTGCTCCGGGATCCCCACAGCTCCGCGACGAGCCACGCCAGGAGGATGACGAGGAGGCTGTTCCTGACCACCAGGGCGAGGATCCACGACGGCTCGAGGCGCATGAGCGCGGGGTAGTCCACGGTGTAGATCGCGGTCGACAAGGCCGCGATGGCGAGGACGAGCCAGCGCATCCGGACCGGAAGGAAGGGCACGAACGGCACGAGCCAGATGACGTACTGGACCGACAGGACTTTGCTGCCGACGAGGAGGGCCGAGATGGCCGCCACGGACGCCAGGACGATGCTCTGTCTCGGCACCCGGCCCTGCCCCTCCGCGTCGAGCCGGAACCGTCGGAGTGCCACCAGGACGACGACGCCGAGCAACACTCCGAGCACGATTGGCGAGGCGGCAACGAACAGATCGGAACCGCTCGACTCGACCTGGATGGTCCCGAAGCCCCTGCCGACGTCCACGGGTTGGCCGAAGAGCACGTGGAGGCCCATGAGCAGCCCGGCTCCGAGGCTCTCGATCTGGAGGCCACGGTCAGCCTGGTAGGAGAGCCACTGCACCGAGTCCGGACCAGCGAGCGCCCAGGCTGCGGCCATGACGAGGACCACGACCGATGCGCATCCAACCAGGAGACGCACGAGCCCGGGCCGGTCGCGCCTGGCGATGGCCCACACGCAAAGGACGGGCAGGAGCGCAATCGGGTAGAGCTTGAGCATCGTCCCTAGCCCGAGGGCGACACCCGCCGCTCCGGGCCGGCGGTCGACAACCAGGACTGCGACCAGGACGCAGAGCACGGCCCACAGGTCGAATCGAAGAGCAACGGATGCCCACGAGACCGAGACCAGCGCCGCCCACCACACCAGCGCTGTACGTGAATCGCCGGTTGCCCGGAAGATCAGCCACCCTCCGCCAGCGGCCAGGACTCCCTCCATGAGGGTGAAACGCCAGAGGTAGTCGACCTCGGTGAGCCCGCCAGGGGGCGCCAAGAGCAGTGGCAGGGTCATGGGTGCAAGCGCCAGCGGAGGGTACTCGACGTGGAAGTCGAGGTAGGGGATCGATCCCTGCACCAGACGCAGGCCGTACTCGCGATAGATGGTCAGGTCGCCGGCGAAGCCCAGCCGCGCCGGCCCGGGGACCAGCCAGACGATCAGGACGAGCAAGCCAAGGGGCGCGAGCACCAGCACGACGATCGGAGCGCGACGCGGGTCAAGGCGGGTCAGCACCCGGACATCATCGCCCGCGGGTCGAAGGCGGAGTCTCTCGCCCCAGGTAACGCTCGCCGGTCGAGCGTGCGACGGCGGAACGTCTCGCCCCGGCCGGGCTGAGTGAAGTCATCCCGATAGACTCGCCGGGTGCAGTACGTCGAGATCGCGGGCCTTCGCACCTCCCGTATCGGGCTGGGCACGTGGCAGTTCGGCTCCCTCGAGTGGGGTTACGGCGCTGCCTACGCGGCCGAGGTCGCCCCGGCCCTCGTGCGCCGCGCCCTGGAGCTCGGGATCACCATGATCGACACCGCGGAGGGGTACGGTCCGGGGCGCTCGGAGCGGATCATCGGGGCTACGCTCGCGACCCTGCTTCCTGAGGAGCGCGACAGGCTCGTCGTGGCCACGAAGTTCCTGCCGATCGCGCCGGCGGAGCCCATCCTCGCCTGGCAGGCGGCCGGCAGCCGGCGCCGGCTCGGGGTCAAGACGCTCGATCTCTACTACGTCCACTGGCCAAACCCGCTCGTCTCGCCGCGGCGCGTGATGCAGTCACTTCGCCCGCTGCTGGCCTCCGGCGTCGTGCGGCGGGCCGCGGTCAGCAACTACTCGCTCGCCCAGTGGCGCGCCGCGGAGCACGCGCTGCGGGCCCCGCTCGTGGCGAACCAGGTCCGGTTCAGCCTCCTGAGCCCCGGCCCTGCAAGGGACCTCGTGCCGTACGCGGCCGCACATGACCGCATCGTCGTCGCCTACTCTCCGCTCGGGCAGGGCCTGCTCAGCGGGGCAATCGCGGGCACCGTCCGCGGGTTGCGCAGGATGAACCCCTTGTTCCGGCCGCGCGGCCGGGAGCGCCTGGCCCCGCTCCGCGAGGCGCTCGACGAGATCGCCGCCGCACGGGACGCGACTCCGGCGCAGGTCGCCCTCGCCTGGGTGCTCCACCACCCCAACGCGGTGGCGATCCCGGGCGCCCGCACGATCGAGCAGCTCGAGGAGAACGCCGCGGCCGCGGACCTCGTGCTCTCCGACGCCGAGTTCGCGCGCCTCTCGGGGGCGGCGGAGGCCCTGGCGGCAGGCCCACGGTCGTAACGGGCCCCGGGCGCAAGGTCGGCGGCGGATCGACTGCCCCGCTCAGATTGGTTGCCGGAGCATCGGCCACATCGGGGGAGAGCCACCCTGCTCGATGACGCCGGTCGCCTGGAACCCATGGCGGGCGTAGAGGTCGCGGCTGCGTGGGCTGGTCGCTTCCAGGTACGCGGGGAGGCTGTCGCGGTCACACGCCTCGAGCGCGTGCCGTAAGAGGGTGGAGCCCAGGCCGTGGCCCTGGGCGGGTGGGTCGACGCCGGCCAGGGGTAGATACCAGTGCTCGAACGAGGGATGGGATTCGCCCATCTGCCCGAAGAAGTCGTCGATGTCGGGCCGGGCCGAATTGGCCGCGCCCTCGTCGACCAGGGCAGTCATCGCCTCGCCGTCGAAGCCGACTCCGGGCGGCAGCCACAAGGCGACGGCGGCGCCGCCCTGCACGGCGAACGCGGTCCCATGTTGGAACGCCTGCCCGGCGAACGCCTCGATGATCCGCGGGAAGAGCGTGGCGTACACGTGAGGATCCTGGTAGACCCATCGAACGACCGGGTCGCTCGCGAAGGCGAGCGTCAGTGTCGAGATCGCGCGACCACGGTCGGCAGGCTGAATGATCTCGACCGACGGCATGACGCGCTCCCCTTGAGAGTCACCTGGCTGGGCCTGCGCGGACCCATGCCACGCACCATAACAAGACGCGATCCGCTGGCTCGTCCACTGCGTTCACCGAGTCGCCTTGAAGATGAGTCGCCGGGCGTTGTCGACATAGACCGCCCGGAGCACGTCGTCGGGCAAGCCCAGGCCCTGGATCTGCCAGCGCCCCTGGCTGCCGGGACCGCCGTCCGGGTCGTAGGGGAACGACTCGTCGCGCGTCTCCAGGAAGCGGGCATATACGGCCCAGGCCGACGCGTCGGGTGGGGCGTCGGTCCCGAACAGGACGCGATCCGGCCAGCGCAGGATGAGGTCCCGGGCCGAGTACGGCTGTCGCCCGAGCTCGGCGATCCGGGCCGCGATGTCGACATGCCAGTTCGGGTACGCGGCGAGCATCCGGTCGACCCGGCCGAGGTCCTCCGCCGCGCAACCGACGTGCGCCCCGATGAAGGTGGTCCCGGGATGACGGGCGACGACCGCCTCGAGGCGGTCGATGAGCTCGTCGAAGGGCGGAAACCCGTCCATCTCCGATCGCCCGTGGGGTCGTGTCGGCCAGAAGTGCCAGTCCGGATGCGCCCGCAGCTCCTCGTAGCGCTCGTTCTCCGCGTCGAGGGGATCGAAGAACGCGATGGGGTCGGCGACGTGGATGATCACCGGCAGGCGGAGCGCCGCGGCCGCCGCCCACAGCGGATCCAGCCGCGCATCGTCCACCGCCACGAGCCGCCCGGCGGGGTCCCGGGCACGGAGCCCGAGCGTCTTCCAGACCTTGAGGCCGCGCACGCCCGCGTCGGCGGAGGCGCGCAGCCGAGCCGCTTCGACCTCTCCGAAGTCGGGCCGCTCGGCCCACATCGCGTACTCCAGTCCGGCGAACACGGCGACTCGGTCACCGAGCGGCGCCCAGTGCTCGAGCTCCCGCTCGAGCGCCTCGCCCCAGCCACCGTCGAGGTCCACGATCGCCGCGATGTTCGACGCGTCCAGCGCGGCGGCGAGCTCGGCCGGGGTGCGCCGGTCCCAGCCCTCGGAGAACGGGGTCGGACCCAGGTGGTTGTGGGCGTCGATCGCGGCCTGGGACGGACGCGGCGGCCCGCCGGCAGGACGCGTCCGGAGCCGGGAGCGCGGCCGGTAGTCGGCCAGGCGGAGATCGTCGGGGATCCCTCCGGGCGGCCTGTCCACCGCTTCCTTACCCCTTGAGCCCGGACAGCGTGATGCCGCGCACGAAGTACTTCTGGGCGACCACGAAGAGGACGACCATCGGCAGGAGGCTGACGAGTGCGCCGGCCATCATCTCCGGCCACTTGCCCACGAACTGGCCCTGGAAGAAGGCCAGCCCCACGGTGGTCGTGTAGCTCGGCAGGTCGCGCAGGTAGATCAGCGGGTCGAGGAGGTCATTCCAGCTCCACATGAACTGGAAGATCGCCAGGGTCGCCAGGGCTGGCATGGCGAGCGGGACGTAGATCCGAATGAAGATCTGCCACGGGTTGGCCCCGTCGACCCGAGCCGCGTCGGCCAGCTCGTTCGGGATCGTCAGGAAGAACTGGCGCATCAGGAACGTCCCGAAGGCCCCGCCGAAGAACGCCCAGACCCAGAGCGGCAGGTTCGTGCCGATCCAGTTGCCGCTCTCGCTGAAGGGCAGCGGCAGGTAGCGGTAGAGGATGAAGTTCGGGACCAGGACGATCTGGAACGGGATGATGAGGGTCGCCAGGATCAGCGCGAAGAGGATCCGCTTGAACCGGAAGTCGAGAACCGCGAACGCGAACCCCGCCATCGAGCAGGTGATGAGCTGGCCCGCCGTCGCCAGCGAGGCGATGACGATCGAGTTCTGGAAGAACGTCCCGAACGTCACGTCGGGCAGGGCGAACCACATCCTCGTGTAGTTCTCCCAGTGGAGCCCGGTCGGGAAGGTAAGGGGCGCACTGGAGAAGACCTCCGACCGGGTCTTCAGCGACGTCGTCAGCATCCACAGGAAGGGGATCATCATCGCCAGGCCGCCCAGCAGCAGGGCGACGTACATGGCAGCCGTGCGGGCCCGCTTGCGCGCGGCGCGGTGCGGCGGCCGGCGTGCAAGACGGGTCGTCACGGGCGGTGCGCTCACCGGAGCCCCTTCATTGGTAGTGCACCCAGCGGTCCTGGGTCCGGAAGTAGACGATCGTGGCCACCGCGACGATGAGGAACATGATCCACGAGGCCGCGCTCGCGTAGCCCATCTTGAAGTTCCGGAAGCCAGCCTCGTAGATGAAGTAGACGAGGGTGATCGTCGCCTCGCCGGGCTTGCCGGGGTTCGCCATCACGTAGACCTGGTCGAACACTTGGAAGGCGCCGATGAGGGAGAGGATCCCGGTGAAGAAGATCGCCGGCGTGAGCAGGGGCAGGGTGATCTTCCGGAAGCGGCTCCGCCGCCCGGCGCCGTCGACGCTCGCCGCTTCGTAGTACTCGGCCGGGATCGCCTGGAGACCGGCAAGGAAGATGATCACGCTGGCCGGCAGCCCCTGCCAGACGCTCATCGCGATGATCGAGGGCATCGCCAGGGTCGGGTCGGCGACCCACCGCTGGGGTGGGATCCCGAAGATCCCGATGATCCCGTTGAGCAGGCCACTCGGGCTGTAGATCCAGAGCCAGACCAGGGCGACGGCGGTCGCGGACGTGACGAGGGGTAGGAAGTAGGCGGTCCGGATCCAGGCGATGCCGCGGATCGCCTGGTTGAGGGCTGCGGCGAGGCCGAGGGCCAGCGCCAGGCCGATTGGCACCGAGACCAGGGTGTAGAAGACGGTGTTCCGGAGCGCCTTCTGGAACCGCTCGTCGCCGAGGAGCGCGAGGTAGTTGTCGAGCCCCACGACCCGCGGTGGGGTCAGCATGTCCCATCTCGTCAGGCTGATCCCGAGGGCGGCCAGGATCGGCCCGGCGGAGAGGACCGCCAGGCCGATCAGGGTCGGGGCAAGGAACAGCCATGCCCAGCGGGACTCCCGCGCCCTCGCACCGCCGCGAGACCGCTGCCGGCCGGCCGCGATGAGGTCCTGATTCCGGCCCCTGAGCCGCACGAGCGTGGTCACTGCGTCGTCTTGAGGCGAGGTTCGAGCGGGCCGGCCCTCACTGGCCCAGGAGATTCTGGAGCTTCGGCGTTACCTCGTCGAGCGCGGCCTTGGCCGGTAGCGCGTTGTCGTTGAAGACCTTGGTGTCCAGCTCGTCCTGGAGGGTGGTGTTGAACTCGTCGTAGCCCTTGAACGACGGCTTGAGGTGGGCGTACGCCAGCGCGTCCGCGAAGGTCTTACCGCCGTCGAAGGACGTGGCGTACTGGTCGGTCAGGACCTGCTTGTTGGCCGGCATCGAGGCCTTCAGCGAGGCGATCATCGCCTGGAGCTGCGGGCCGGTGTAGCACTTCACGAATTCCCAGGCCGCATCGGCCGACTTGGATCCCTTGTAGACGACGACCCCGCTCGGGTTGACCGAGGTGGCCTGGCCGGCCGGGCCCTTCGGGAGCGGCGCCACCCCGAAGTCGATCCCCGCCGCCTGGTGGGTCGGAACGAGCCACGAGCCGTTGGCCTCCATCGCAGCCTGGCCGTTCTCGAACATGTCACCCGTGCCACCGGCGACGGGCTGTGCCATGACCTTGTCCTTGTAGATCAGGTCCTGGAGGTACTGGATGCCCTGGGCCGCCTGGTCGGTGTCGATGACGACGGTCTTCTTGTCCGGGCTAAGGATGTCACCCCCGGCCTGCCAGACGAGCGACGACCAGAGGTTCTCCATGTCCGAGGTCTCGGTGTAGAAGCCCCACTGGGAGGTCGTCCCGCCCGTGGTCTTGGTCAGCAGCTTGGCGACGTCCGCGAGCTTGGCCCAGTCCCAGGTGCCGTCCGGGTAGGGGATGCCGGCCGCATCGAACATCTTCTTGTTGTAGAAGAGGGCGATCGTGTTGAGGTCGCGCGGCAGCCCGTAGAGGTGGCCGTCGGGAGCCGTGAAATCCTGGACCGCAAGGTCGACCAGCTGACCCGTGTCGAAGCCGTCGCGGGCGATGAGTGGGCTGAGATCCAGGAGCTGATCGCGGGTCTGGTAGTCGGGGTACAGGGGGCCGTCCATCAGGAACACGTCGGGCGCGTTGCCCCCGGCGAGGTCCGTCTGCAGCTTGGGCCAGTAGGAATCCCAGTCGGACACGCTGACCTTGACCGTGATGTTGGGATTCAGCACCTTGAAGGCATCCACGATCTTCTGCTGGTTGGCGAGCTCGGTCGTGTCGCCCCACATCGCGTAGGTGATCGTGGCCGGCGGCCCTGTGTACGTCCCGCAAGCGGCCGCGGCGGCGGACGGCGCCACCGATGGGCCGGAGGCCGCCGGCGCGCTCGCGACCGCCGAGGGCTGGCCCGCGCCAGCCGTCGACGCCGATGGGCTCGCCGACGTGCCGGACCCGCCACAGGCCGCGGCGAGCAGCGCCACCGTCAGCAGGGTCGAAGCCAGCGCGGCAATCGACCGCGAACGGGGGGCAACTCTGATCTTGCGCATGGCCACTCCTCCTTGGGTCAGGACATCCAGTCGGGGGCGGTGCCGCCGAGCCATCCCGGCAACCATTCCGCCTCCGCGTCGATGAGCTCGTCGGTCATCCGCCAGGCCTCGTCGAGCGTCAGCCGCGCCTGGACCAGGGGATCGGTGAGCACCGCGTGGTAGATGAGGTCGCGTTCCTCGCCGAGCGAGGCGCGCACCGTGAGGTCCTGGGTGTCGACCGCCGGCCGGGTGTACGTCGCGCACTGCGGCGGCAGCGGATCGACGGCGGTCGGGTGCACCCCGAGCCCATCCACGAGCGCCGGCACCTCGACGCACGCGTCGGGCGCCAGGTTGGGGATGAGGCGGCCGCCGTCGTTCGGTACGTTGGCCATGATCCGCGACGGCTCGCCGGTGAGCATCGAGTGGACGATCACCGCGGCGTACTCGCCGCTGCGCTCGATCTCGAACGGCTCGCCCTCGTCGAGCCGCCGCTTCGTCTCGGCGTACTCGTCCAGGTTGTGGGCGACTCGATCGAGGTATTCGCCGATCGGGACGTGGAAGCGCTCGACGAGGTCGCCCTTGGGGATGAACCACGGGTTGTACTCGGCGTGGTGCTCCGACGACTCCGTCGGGTAGCGGCCGAAGCGGCGGAAGAGGTCTGCCCGGACGAGGTCGTCGTCGGGCACTCGGCCGGCGTCGACGAAAGCCCGAAGGGCCGGGTAGAGGTCGACGCCCCGATGCTCGAGGCGGGTGATCCAGGCGACGTGGTTGACACCGGCCGACTCCGCCGTGACCTCGCGGACCGGGACGCCGAGGTAGCCGGCCAGGGTGTCGATGGTCCAGTAGACCGAGTGGCACAGGCCGATCGTCGGGAGCCCGATGGCCTCGTCGACGGCCCGGACGAGCATCGCCATCGGGTTCGTGTAGTTGAGGAACAGGGCGTCGGGGCAGACGTCGGTCATGTCGACGGCGATCCCCAGCATGATCGGGATCGTGCGCAGGCCGCGGAGGACACCCCCTACGTTGATCGTGTCGTTGATGGTGTAACGGAGCCCATAGCGTCCGGGGATGTCGAAGTCGAGCTGCGTCGCGCGCGCGCCACCGACCTGGATCGTGTTGATCACGTAATCGGCGCCGTCGAGGGCCTGCCGCCGATCGAGCGAGCCGCGAATGCTCGGAGTGGCGCCGAGCGCATCGGCGGTCCAGCGCGCCATCCGCTCGGCCGTGGCGAGCCGGTCCGGGTCGATGTCGTGGAGCACGATGTCCGCGTCGCGAAGCTCCGGGTACGAGAGGAAGTCGCCGAGCAGGTTGCGGGTGAACTCGACGCTGCCGGCACCGACGAGCACGATCCGAGGCATCAGGTCCCCCCTCCGACCCCGACGATGTGCCGGAGCCCCTGGCTGTGGTAGCGCTCGACCCAGCCCGGACGGTCGGGGTCCTGACCCCGCCGGCGGGCAAGGGCGAAGGCGAGCAGCGCGACGGGCGGGACGACGGACAGCGGTGCGTGATCCTCGGCCGCGGCCTCGGGGATCGGCAGCAGGACGGCGCCGGCGACGGACGAGCGCGGGGCGACTTCGATCACCCGCGCTCCCCAGCCGGCGGCATGAGTCGGCGACGTCCAGGGTCGCCGCCCGACCGGCTCCGTCCGGGGATCAGAGCGATGACCACCGAGTCCGCGTCGATGATCGTGGCGACCCCGGAGGCCATCTCCCAGGACTCCGTACCCTCGGCGTGCACGAGCGCCATCTCCTTAAGCTTGAGCGCGGCCTCAAGCGCCGCCGGGTAGGCGGCCCCGCTGCCGACGACGAACAGGTGGCCGGCCTCCGCGAGGGAGTCGGCGAGTGCGACGACCCGCGGTCCGGCGGCCTCGATGGCGGCTTCCGCGTGATCGGCCGCGACGCCGATCGCGCGCCGGATGTCGCATGCGCGATCGCCCCCGAGCAGCTCGGCGAGCACGAGCTCGGTGGCCACGAGGGTCGCGACGAAGGTCTTGGTCATGACCGGGACCTGGCTCGGTCCGCCGGCCGATCGCACGACGTGGTCGGCGATCCCGTCCAGGGTGCTCCCCGGCACATGGACGATCGCGACCGTGGGGATGCGGCCGCGCAGCGCCTCGACGACGCCGACGACATCGCGGAACTCGCCGGAGGCGGAGATGCCCAGGACGGCGTCGCCGGGTCCGAGAATCGGCGGGTACGTCCGGAACTCCCCGGCGGTGAGCGGCACGACAACGGGGTCGCCGGGACCGGCGTGACGGCGGTAGAGGGTCGCCGCAGCAAGCGATGAGTGGTACGACGTCCCGTTGCCGATGACGTGGATGCGCCGGACCCCGCCCCTGCGCAGGGCCGAGGCGGCCGACTGAGCCGCCTCGAGGCTCCCGTCCAGGGTGCTGCGGATCGCCGCCGGCTCGGCCGCGATCTCGGCGGGGATGACGCCGTTGATCATGCGGTGAGAGAGCTCCTTTCCGGGGACGCCGCGAGGATTACCCGGACGCCTCGCGCCTCGAGGGCGGCAACCTCGCCGGGGTCGGCATCCGTGTCGCTGACAACGGTGTCGACCTGGTCGATCCCGAAGACGAACGCCGGGGCCACCGCGCCGAGCTTCGAGCTGTCGGCGAGGACGACACAGGCCTGAGCTGCCCGGCGAAGGGCGCGGTCGGTGAGGATCTCGGGGATCGAGTCGTTCATGAGGCCGTGCTCGGCGCTGAGCGCTCCGATGCCCATGAAGAGGGCGTCCGCCCGCAGCTCGAGCAAGGCGATTTCGGCAAGATGCCCGAGCATCGAGTGAATCTCGGGACGGACCACTCCGCCGAGGACGACCAGCTCGATCCCCGGTCGGTCGATGAGGACACCGGCGACGTCGAGCGCGTTCGTGATCACGGTGAGCCGCCGATCGACCAGGCGCCGGGCCAGCTCGAGCGCCGTCGTCCCACTCGAGATCGCGATCGTCTGGCCGTCCTCGACGAGAGTCGCGGCCGCAGCGCCGATCGCCCGCTTCGCCTCAATCTTGGGATCGAGCGGATCCCGCCCCGGCACGCTCGTGCTCGACGCCGCGCCCCCGTAGGTCCGGACGAGAGCGCCATCGGCCGCGAGCCGGGCGAGATCGCGGCGGATCGTTGAAGGCGTCACACCGAGGTCCGTGGCCAGCGTGCCCACGCTGGCCCGGCCTTCGTCATTCAGGCGAGCAAGCAGCTGTGCACGGCGGTCCCTGCTCACCATGCGCGGATGCTGCGCATGATTCGCGCAGATTGTCAAGATGAATTGCGCGTTCGGCTACGTTTCTGGATCGCTGCGCGCAGCACGCGCACTTGCACCGTCACTTCGTGAACTCTTCATGGGTGCGGTCGTCGAGCTGATCGCGTCCCGTCTCCTCGTGTCGGCCGTCGACCTCGCCCGACTCAACCGCATCCCTGTGGCGGAAACGGCACGGCTCGCGACGAGCGCCTTCTTCGAGTTCGCTATCCAGGACGACCCGACCGAGGCCCGCCGGCTGTTCGTGGACTGGTTCAGCCCCTTCGTGGCCGTCCCGGAACCTGTGGTCTGGGCCCTCGACTCCTTCCGCTCAGTCGACCCGTACCGTGCTCACGCCTACGCGGTCGGCTGGCGGTTCGCTGAGTCGCTGACGGATCGGCTCATGGCAGGTTTCGGCGAGGATCCAGCGGCCTGGGGCAGGTGGCTCAGGGAGGCCCTCTGGGCGCCCGGGCGGCGCGACACCTTCTCGGAGCTCGCCCAGCTGGCTCCCGATCAGAAGTCGGGGACCGTTCCGCGCATGGACCACCACGACCGGACGGGCTGAAGCGCTGCGGCCACGGTCGCGGCGTCTCGCGTGCGCCGGAGTCGGCCCGCCTTTCGAATGGTGCCGCACGGTCGGCCGGCGCGACCGGTCCGGAGGCCGCATGATGTCGCAGTCTCCGGCTCCCGCGATCCCCAAGGCAGGACGTCATGCCCCGGTTGCAGGCGAAGAGCTTCGCGGTCCCTGACGACCTCCGAACGATGACGAAGGTCGAGTTCGCAACCGTCGGCCTCGACGATGCGACCGTGGGTCACTGTCGCTTCGAGCCCGGGTGGCGCTGGTCGACCGACATGGGACCGGTCGTCGGGGTCGCGTCCTGCCCGATCCGCCATCTCGGCTACTCGATGTCCGGCACCGTTCGTGTCGTGATGGACGATGGCCAGACGCTCGATGTCGGGCCCGACACGGTGTTCGACATTCCACCGGGCCACGACAAATGGGTGGTCGGCGACGAGCCGTGGGTCACGATCGAGTGGGGAGCAAGCGGTCGCGCCCTCGAAGCGCTCAACGAGAGCGGTGCGCGGTCCCTCGCGACGGTGCTGTTCACGGACATCGTCGACTCCACCGCCCGGCTCCAGCGGATCGGCGACGCCGCCTGGCGGGACCTGCTGGCCGCCCACAACGGGCGCCTCCGCGAGCAGCTGAACATCTTCCGCGGGCGCGAGGTGAAGACAACCGGCGACGGGCTCCTGGCGGTCTTCGACAGCCCGACCCGCGCGGCCCAGTGCGCGCTCGAGATCACGCGCTCGGTCCGGGCGATCGGCCTCGAGATCCGGGCCGGACTGCACACCGGGGAGATCGAGCTCGTCGGCGACGACGTCCGGGGGATCGCCGTCCACACGGCGGCGCGGATCCTCGCGCTGGCGGGCCCGGGCGAGGTGCTCGTCTCATCGTCGACGGCTGGGCTGATCGAGGGCTCGGACCTGATCCTGGAAGACGCCGGCCTGCACGAGCTCAAGGGCCTGTCCGGGACCCGCCAGGTGTTTCGACTCGTCGCGCGCCGTTCGTAGAGACGCGAGCCTCGGCGCCGCCTGGCTGGCGCGGAGGCGATGGAACGAGTCCTTCTCGCGCTCGTCCAGCACTGCAACGCGCCGGCAAGGGGACCGGGCTCAGCGTTGAACGGTCCCGGCCCCGGGCCCGCTCGGCGGCCGTGTGGCGCCGCCGAGCCGAAAGGAGCGGAGATGGGCAAGGTCATCGTGATGAACCACGTCACGCTTGACGGCGTGATGCAGGGACCGGGCCGCGCGGACGAGGACACGCGTGACGGGTTTGCGCTCGGCGGGTGGGCGGTGCCGGGCAGCGACGAGACGATCGTCGCCAAGATGGGCGAACGGATGGGTGGGGAATCGCGCGTTTCTGTTCGGGCGGCGCACCTACGAGGACCTGCTGCCGACCTGGAATGCGCAGGGCGGCCCATTCAAGGAAATGCTGAACGACGCTCGCAAGTACGTCGCGGCGAGTAACCCGGCGACGCAGCTCGCGTGGCCCAACTCGACCCTGCTGAGCGGCGACGTTCCGGCCGCCGTGGCGGACCTCAAGCAGAGCTCGGACGCGAACCTCGTGATCATGGGGAGCGGGGTGTTGATCGGCTCGCTGATGCCCGCCGATGTGATCGACGAGTACCTGCTCATGATCCATCCCGTGGTCCTCGGAACGGGACGGCGGCTGTTCCGGGAGGGCGCGCAGGTCTCGCTGCGGCTCACCGACAGCCTTACGACGACCAAGGGCGCGGTGATCGCCACCTACCAGCCGGCGCGGGGCTGAGCGGCTCGAACCGATCCGGAGGGGTGCGCGGATGCACCCGTTTGGTACGTTCGGCGGCGTCGAAACCCCCCATTCGTACCATCCCGATGCTAGCGTGATGTCGAGGGGTGGTCGGCACCGGGCGAGGTCCGGGCCGCAGGGGGGAAGGGCATGTCGAAATCTTGACCGCATCCTGAAGCGTCGGCGGGCCGCCGCCGAGGCCGAGCTCGATGACCTCCGACTCGTGGTGCTGGCCCGGCTCGATGCCGCGAACGGCGACACCGCTGACGAGCCGCCCGCATCCGATCTGCGGCCCATTGTCGTAAGGCGAGCCAACGGCGAGACGCTTGGTGGAGCGATCGCGCACCCGGACGTCGGAGCGGAAACCCAGTCTCCATCGAACTGGCTGCTGGTCGCGCCGCTCGAAGACCAACCTGCGGATGGCGCGGCGAGCGTCGAGCCAGCGGAGCCGGATCAGCCAACCGCCCCGATCGACGACAAGCCACGCCGACTGGCAAGCATCTCCAGTCCAGCGAACGGGGCGCATGCGGCGAGCGAGCCCGGAACGGAAGCCGCCGTGGTCGAGGCGAGGCCTCCGATCGCGGCCGGTGTCGAACTGGTCTCCGAGCCGGTCGCCGACACCGCGCCGGAGCAGGGGGGTGTTGGCGGGGCCGTGATCGCGCTCGGAGCACTCGTGACGGCAGCCGATCCTCCGTTGGAGGTCGGTGACGGCGCCGACGTCACGGTTGCCCCACAGTCCTGGCAGGGCCGGCGTCCCGGTCGCGCGGCCGCCAAGGAGCGGCGACGACGAACGGGCGCCAGGACCGGGGCGATGCCCGTGACGTCCGCCGATCCCCTCGAGTCGACTCCCGTCTGCCCGTACTGCGCGGTGCGTCTGCAGCAGCCGCCGGAGACGGACGATCGATGCCCCCGCTGTGGCCAGCGCATGATCGTCCGATCCGTCGGTGCTCGGGTGGCCATTCTCGCCGAAGCCGTGCTGCCGTTCTTCGAGGCGGAGCGCCTCAACGAGGAAGGCTGGGCCCGCGACCGGGACCGCTGGCTCGAACTGGCCAGCGGAAGCGGGGCGGGCGCCGATCGGGCGCCCAATCTCGCTGGAGAGTTGATCTCGGAAGCTGACGTTGCCGCCGCGCGAGCCTGGTACATGTCGAGCGCCGATCGAGCGTTTCGGATCGCGGCGACGGATCGCCGATGGGATGAGGCGGCCAGGATCCGCTATGAGCAGGCGGGTGTCCTGTCCCGGATCGCCGGCTCATCGGACCCGCCGTCCCACGAGCTCGTTCGGCTCCACCGCGAAGGCGTGGCGGCGGAGCTGCAGGCGATCGGCGAAGTCGCCAGGGACGCGGAGGTCCGCGGGGAATCGTGCTGCGAGGCCTGCCAGGTCGATGACCGCCGAGTCGTCCAGGTCGCCGACGAACTGCGATCGCCGACGCTGCCGCACGAAGGCTGCCCGAACGGGCTGTGTTCGTGCCGCTGGTACCTCACGACGCGGGACGAGGAGCTCCTCGCCGCGCTCCTCCGACGTCAGGCGGGTGCCGATCGACGAGCCGCGGATCCGCTCGAGGAACCGCAGCGGGATGACGCCATGTCGGTGAGCGCCTGATCGAGGCGACGCCGGGCTACGCGCCGAGGCCCTCGGCTTCGCCATACGCCCACAGATCGAGGGCGTCGAGGTCGATCACGTCCATCCCATTCGTCGCGAGGGCGCCGGCGATCTGGGCGCGGTGTTCAGTCGCATGGTGGATCGCCTGGCCGAGGATCGTCGAGCGCGCTCGGGTCTCTGCCCCCGGGTCGGAGTAACCAGCCTGGCCGTCCGGCAGGGCCGCCTGAGCGCGGATCCTGGCGTCGTGTGCGGCGCAGCGAGCGGCGAGCTCGGAGACCTCAGCGGCCGTCCGTGGGGGCGTGGCCCCTTCGGGGCGCGGCCCGCCCTCGAGGCGAACGGCGTACCGTTCTGCCGCCGTCTCGAGGTGGTCTGCGATCCTCGCGACCGTCCACTCGTTGCCCGGGGACGCGAGCGCGAGCGTCTCGTCGGGCAGCTCGGCGAGCCGGGCGAACAGCGCGGCGTTCGCCCACGCCATGTGACGGAGCAGTCGGTCGAGCGCCGGGTCGGCGGTCGGGTTGTTCATGGCCTGGTCGACACCTCCAACACCGAATTGTGTTGATGTCCTCGCGAGACGCGAGTATGAGCGCCGACGCGGCTGAGCGGTAGCGCAAGTCCCTGGGGTTCGACCGCTCCGGTGGCTTGTCCGAGGCTGGGTTGCCGCCGGCGCATCGGCCTGCCACGGCGAGCCCGTGCTCCGTCTTGACATGGGTGCACACGAGTGCATACACTCGATTGCAGTCCCCACCAGCGGCCGGCAGAGGCGCGGTGAGACGCGAACCCGTCGGGCGCGGCAGGTCGGTCGTGAGGCCGGGCAATCCACTCGCCAGTCGAGCACAGCGGGTTGAGGAGGTCCGATGAAGGCCCTGGCGGACCGCGAGGCCTGGTTCGTCACCGGCAGTCAGGCGCTCTACGGTGACCACGTTCTTCGGGCGGTGGCCGCGCACGTGACCGAGATCGCCCGCGCTCTCGATGAAAGCGATCCCATCCCGGTCCGGATTGTGCCCCGGCCCATCGTCACCGACGCGGACGCGATCCGGGCGGTCTGTCTCGAGGCTAATGCTGCCCCACAGTGCATCGGTCTCATCGCCTGGATGCACACCTTCTCTCCGGCCCGGATGTGGATCCCGGGTCTCATCGCCCTTCAGAAGCCCCTGCTCCACCTGCACACGCAGCACAACCGCGAGCTCCCCTGGGCGGAGATCGACATGGACTTCATGAACCTCAACCAGTCGGCCCATGGCGATCGGGAGTTCGGCTACCTGGAGACGCGGTTGCGGCGCAGCAGGACCACGGTCGTTGGCCACTGGGGCGATCCTGACGTCGTCGCCCGGATCGGCGCCTGGTCGCGGGCAGCCTGCGGCGTTCACGAGCTCAGGCGGCTCCGCCTCGCGCGGTTTGGGGACAACATGCGCGAGGTCGCCGTCACGGAAGGCGACAAGGTCGAGGCGCAAATCCGGCTGGGCGCCAGCGTCGACGGGTACGGTGTCAACGACCTGGTCGCCGCCGTGCGCGCCGCGAGCGACGCCGACGTCGACGGGGTGGTCAACGAGTACGACGCGAGCTACGACATGGCGCCGTCACTGCGGCCCGACGGCGAGCGCCGATCGGCGCTCCGCGAGGCTGCCCGGATCGAGGTCGGCCTGCGGAACTTCCTGACAGCCGGGGGCTTCGGCGCCTTCACGGACACGTTTGAGGACCTCGGCGACCTCGCTCAACTCCCGGGGATCGCCGTCCAGCGCCTGATGGCCGACGGCTACGGCTTTGGTGGCGAGGGTGACTGGAAGACGGCCCTGCTCGTGCGGGCCATGAAAGTCATGGCGACCGGCCTCCCCGGCGGGACGTCGTTCATGGAGGACTACACGTACCACCTGGTCGCGGACCGACCACAGGTACTCGGAGCCCACATGCTCGAGGTGTGCCCGTCGATCGCGGACGGAACGCCGTCGTGCGAGATCCATCCCCTGTCGATCGGCAACCGGTCGGACCCGGTCCGGCTCGTATTCACGGCCCTGCCCGGCCCGGCCGTGGTCATGGGCCTCCTCGATCTCGGTGACCGGTTCCGACTCGTCCTGAACGAGATCGAGGTCGTCCGGCCGCCCGAGGACCTGCCGCGGCTGCCCGTCGCCCGCGCCCTTTGGGAGCCCGTGCCCGGGCTGAAGGTCGCGGCCGAGGCGTGGCTGCTCGCTGGCGGTCCCCATCACACCAGTCTGAGCACCGCCCTCGACAGGACCCACCTCGAGGATTTCGCCGAGATGGCCGGCATCGAACTGATCGCCATCGGCAAGGCGACCGCCACGAGCGACGTCAAGAAGGAGCTGCGCTGGAACGAGGCTTACTACCGCCTCGCCCGCGGGTGATTGACCGCGAGCGAGCCCCTCGGTCGGCCACGGACCTCGTCGGGACCGAGAGGACGGCCGCGAAACGGACATCGGGCCGCGGTCGGCCGCGACACCGGCCTGCGAAGAAGGGAGGTTCTGCCCCTGGGAGGAGACGGCGAACCGATTGATGACCGGGCAGTGAACAAGACTCGAGGAGGATTGGGAATGATGAGACAGGGCGTTCGACGCGCTGGGCTGGCGATCGTCGTGATCAGCATGCTCGTCGTGTTGAGTGCGTGCAATACGGCGGCGTCGCCGTCGGCCAGCGCGGGCGCGGCGGGCGCCGCCACCGGGCAGTTCTGCTCCGGCGTGAACCTCGTGTTCTTCCCTGGTGGCACGGCGGGCGGCGGCTTCGAGACGGTCGTTTACAACGGCGCGAAAGCGGCCGAGGCGGCGTTCGGGCCCAAGGTCACGTACCAGTGGTCCGACTGGGATCCGAACAAGATGATCACCCAGTTCCAGCAGGCGATGGCGACCAAGCCGGACGGCATCGCCGTCATGGGTCACCCGGGTGACGCTGCATTCGACCCGCTCATCAAGCAGGCCGAGGACCAGGGCATCCTCGTGACGGTCATGAATACCGAGCTTCAGAAGGCGCAAGCGACCTATGCGACGAAGGGCCTCGGCTACGTCGGGGCGGTCCTCCATGACGCAGGTGCCGCGCTCGCCAACGAGGCCATCGCGCGTGGCGGCCTCAAGTCGGGCGACCGCGCCTTCGTCTGGGGCCTCAAGTCCCAGGCCGGCCGCGGCGAGCGGACGCAGGGCATCATCGATGCGCTCCAGACCGCAGGCCTGACGGTCGACTACCAGGAGATCGACGACGCGACCAACAAGGATCCGGCCAACGGGACGGCGACCTTCACGGGCTACGTCTCATCGCATCCTGATGTCAAGGCCATGTTCATCGACCACGGCAACCTGACCTCGACGATCCCGACCTACATGAAGGCCGCCAACCTCGCCCCCGGCAAGGTCTACATGGCCGGCTTCGACGCCTCTGCCGCGACGGTCCAGGGGATCAAGGACGGCTACATCAGCCTGGTCATCGACCAGCAGCAGTATCTCCAGGGGTTCGAGGCCGTCCAGCAGCTGTGCCTCGCCAAGAAGTACGGCTTCAGCGGCTTGTTCATTGATACCGGCGGCGGTTTCATCGACAAGTCCAACGTCGACGTGATCGCCCCGCTGGTGCAGCAGCAGATCCGGTAAGTGGGGGTCCGTCCCGGTCCAATGGGTGACCAGGAGGCTGGCGGGCGCGAGATCGCCCGCCAGCCGTCTCCGGCGTCGCCGCTCCGCCTCGAGCTCCGCGGTGTCTCCAAGTCGTTCGGCGGCGTCCGCGTCCTCGAGGACATCGACTTCCGACTCGGCCCGAGCGAGGTCGTGGGCCTGCTCGGCGACAACGGCGCCGGCAAGTCCACCCTGATCAAGATCATCACCGGCGTCCATCAGCCGGACCGCGGCGAGATCCTCTTCAGCGGCCAGCCGGTCCAGGACCTCACCGTCGAGAAGGCCCGCGGACTCGGCGTCGAGACCGTCTACCAGGAGCGAGCGCTGGCCGATCAGCAACCGCTCTGGCGCAACATCTTCATGGGGCGGCCGCTGACCTATCGGCTTGGCTTCCTGCGGGTCGGCGAGATGCGCCAGATCACCCAGGACCTCATGGGCAAGTCGATGGGCTTCACGTCGGCGGCCTTGACGCCGAACACGAGCGTCCTGGGCCTGTCGGGTGGCGAGCGGCAGGGCCTGGCAATCGTCAGGGCCCTGTACTTCGAAGCCGACATCATCATCCTCGACGAGCCGACGATGGGCCTGTCCCTCAAGGAGACCGAAAAGCTCCTTGGCTTCGTCGAGGGCATCCGGGCCGCGGGCAAGTCGGCAGTCTTCATCGACCACAACATCTTCCACGTGTATTCGGTGGCCGATCGGATCGTCGTGCTCGATCGCGGACGAGTCGCCGGCGAGTTCCCGACGTCGCGCTACTCGCTCGAAGAGCTCATGAACATCATGCGCGAGGTCGCCGCGGGCGGGACCTACACCGAGGCCGAGCGGTACCGGACACCGGGTGAGTCTGCGTCGGAACGTGCCGGAGGACTCACGTGACCGCGCGGCCCGCCGCGATCGAACCACGGCGGAGCAGCCGGAGCGCGTTCCTCGCGACCTGGGCATCCCAGATCGGCATCACCGTCGCCTTTCTCGTCCTGTGGATTGCCTTCGTCGTCCTCGCGCCGCGAACATTCCTGAACTCACCGATCTACCTGTCATTCGCCCAGACCACGCCGTTCTTCGCGATCATGGCCATGCCGCTCACGATGGTGATCGTCGCCGGCGACATCGACCTCTCGTTCCCGGCGACGATGTCCCTGGGCATGGTCGGCTTCGTGGGCGCGTGGCAAGCCACCGGCAGCGTCGAGCTCGGCGTCGCTGCGGCTCTGGGCGTCGGCGTGCTGTGCGGCCTCTTCAACGGGTTCTTCGTGGTTGCGATCGGGATTCCGTCGCTGGTCGTCACGATCGGGACGCAGTTCCTCTTCCGCGGCCTGGCCCTGGTCCTCGTCGGCGGCAGGCAGTACCCGCTGGTCGAGACCGAGTCGTCGCCCGCGTACGAGGTCCTCGTCGGCAAGCTGTTCGGCATCCCGATGGAGTTCTACTGGCTCGTCCTGATCGCCGTGGCCGCGTGGGTTCTGCTCAACCGCCACCGATTGGGTCAGAACGCGTACGTCACCGGCGACAACGCTCAGGCTGCCAGGCTCATGGGCATCCCGATCGGTCGGACGCGGATCGTGCTCTTCGTCCTCGTTGGCCTTGCGGCCACCTTCGCCGGAGTCCTCAATAGCCTCCAGGTCGTGAACTACTACCCGTCGATGGGTGACGGCTATCTGCTACCGACCCTCGCGGCGGTCTTCGTCGGCGGGACGTCGGTGTTCGGTGGTCGCGGCAGCATCTGGGGCACGGCTCTCGGTGCATTCATGATCGGCGGGATCCAGGCCGGTCTCGTTGCCATCGGGCTGAGCGACTACTACCCCAGCGTGGTCTACGGCGCGGTCATCCTGATCTCCGTCTCGATCCACGCGCTGCTCCGGCGCCGCTTCGAGTACTGATGGACGAGACGAGGGTGCCGACGAACCCGCCCGACGCCGCCGGCTCGAGCTTGCCTCGCCAGCGAGTGACGCGCGCCAGGGCACCGACGATGCAGGACATCGCGCTCGCGACCGGCGTCTCCCGGAGCACCGTGTCGCGGGTCCTCAACGACGCACCGTTGACGGTGCCGATCGCCCAGAAGACACGGGAGCGAGTCCTCGCTGCGGCCCGAGCCCGCGGCTACCGGCCGAACCCGCTGGCACGGGCGCTCCGGGGAGCGCCGATGATGCTCCTGGGCGCGATCGTCCGCGACATCACGGACCCGTTCTTCGCGGGTGCCGTCGAGGCGGTCTCGAGCGCGGCGCGGGCCCGCGGCTACAGCATCGTCCTCGGCCTCGCCCACGCCCGGGCAACGGAAGCGTTGGAGCTGGCGGCAATCCTCGAGGCACGCCAGTGTGACGGGATCCTCCTCCTCGGCGACATGGGTGACCAGCCCCGGCTTCTCGCCGACCTTCGCGCATCCCACGTCCCAGTCGTCACGATGTGGCAAGGCACGAGGCTGGACCTCATCCCAAGCGTCCAGGTCGACAACCGCCTCGGCACCCGGATCGCGGTCGAGCACCTCATCGGACTGGGTCACGAGCGGATCGCGTTCATCGGCGGGCGCCTCCTCGGCGACATCCGCGAGCGGCAGGCCGCCTACACCGAGGCCGTGTCGCCAATCCTGGGCAAGATCCCCCGGGCGTACCTCCAACACGTCGCCAATACACCCGAGGGCGGCGAGGCGGCGCTTGGCGCGCTGCTGCGGCTGTCACCGCGGCCGACCGCGATCGTTGCCTCGACCGACGTCCTCGCGATCGGGGTCCTGCGCGCCGCTCTCCTCCGCGGCGTGCAGGTCCCCGACGAACTGTCGGTCGTCGGGTTCGACGACATTCCGATGGCGAAGTCCACCGTCCCCGGCCTCACCACGATCCGAATGCCGATCGCGGCGATGGCCGCCGAGGCGGTGGCCCTGGCCGTGGGCCAGAACGGCACCGAGCCGGGCGAGCCAGGCACGGGCACCGGCACCGGCACCGGCCTCGACGTGCCGAGCCTGCGCAATGGCCGCGGGAGCGCCGGCCCCGGCACGAGCAGCGCGCCGGCGCAGCGCCGAGGCGCGTCGACGGTCCGCGTCTTCCCGCCGTCCCTCGTGATCCGCCAATCCACTGGCGCGCCTCCCGTCCGCGACGTGGAACCGCAGGCGGTCTCGCCGACCGACGAGGAACGGGCGTCCTGAGCCTCGACGGTGGGAACCACGGGAACGCCGGCGATGGACTCAGCCGGGACGCCGAGGAGGATCCGGTGAACCAGTGTGGGGACGACGCGGCGACGCTGATCGGATCGGGTGGCGCCGTCCTGGGGATCGAGCTCGGTTCGACCCGCATCAAGGCGTCGCTCGTCGCGCCCGACACGACGCCGCTGGCGTCGGGCTGGTATGGCTGGGAGAACCAGCTCACGGACGGCATCTGGACGTATGCCATGGACGACGTCTGGACGGGTCTGGCTGCCTGCTACGTGTCGCTTGGCCAGGACGTGCGGGCCCGCTACTCCGTTGAGCTCGGGGCCGTGGCGGCCATGGGCATCAGCGCGATGATGCACGGATACGTGGCCCTCGACGTCGATGGGCGTCTGCTGGTGCCGTTCCGCACCTGGCGGAACAACATCACCGGGCCGGCCTGCGCCGAGCTGACCCCGCTCCTTGACTTTGCCGTGCCGCAGCGCTGGAGCATCGCCCACCTGTACCAGTCGGTCCTGGAGGAGCAGCCGCACGTAGCGCGGATCGCCCACCTCACCACGCTGGCCGGCTACGTCCACTGGAAGCTGACCGGCGAGCACGTGATGGGCGTTGGCGAAGCCTCCGGCATGTTCCCGATCGATCCGCAGAGCGGCGACTGGGACACCGCGCGGGTGGCGACGTTCGACGCCCTGATCGCCCCGCGCGGGCTGGGCTGGAAGCTCGGCGACATCCTCCCCGACGTCCTGCCTGCCGGCCGCGCGGCCGGGAGACTCACGGCCGAGGGCGCGAAGCTGCTGGACCCGAGCGGGCGGCTCCCGACCGCCATCCCCCTGTGTCCTCCCGAGGGCGACGCCGGCACCGGCATGGTCGCGACCAATGCCGTGCGCCCCCGTTCAGGGAACGTCTCGGCGGGCACCTCGATGTTCGCGATGATCGTGCTGGACAAGAGCCTGGCCCGGGTTCACGAGGAGATCGACATCGTGGTCACCCCCGATGGCCGGCCCGTGGCGATGGCTCATGCCGAACAACGGTTCGTCCGATCTCGATGCCTGGTTCGCCCTCTTCGGGCAGGTCGCCAAGTCGATGGGGGCCGAGGCGCGGCCCGACGACCTCTACGCCAGGCTCCTGCCGCTGGCAGCGCAGGGCGATCCAGACGCGGGCGGCCTCCTCGCGATCAACTACGTGTCGGGCGAGCACCTGACGGGGTTCACCGAGGGCCGCCCGCTCTTCGCCCGATCGCAGGGCAGCCGGTTCAGCCTGGAGAACTTCGTGCGGGCGCTGTACTTCGGCTCGCTCTGTGCCCTGCGGACCGGCATGGACGTCCTCACCGACCAGGAGGGGGTGGTCATCGAGGAGATCCGCGGCCATGGCGGCTTCTTCCGCGGCGGCGATACCGGACAGCGGATGTTGGCCGCCGCGCTCGGGGTCCCGATCAGCATCCCGGCGACCGCCGGTGAGGGCGGCGCCTGGGGGATGGCCATCCTCGCCGCCTACCTGCTCCGGCCCGACCCCGAACAACCGCTGCCCGACTACCTCGACGAGCGCATCGCAGGAAGCATCGGCCGGCCCGTCCCACCCGACCCGCGCGACGTCAAGGGGTTCGCCGCGTACTACGCTCGCCACCGGAACGGGCTGGCGATCGAACGCGAGGCGGTCAAGGCGCTGGACTGAGGGTGGGTCGCCGCCGAGCCGCGATCACGCCGCCTCGATTGTGCGGCCGGTATCCGCTGGCGGCCCAAGGTCGGCCCCTACTCCGCCAACGCCCGCTCGATCCGCAGGTCGGGGACGATCCACACCGACACGACCGTGGCGTAGAGCAGCACGGCGATCGCGGGCACCACGAGTGCGACGGGGATGGCGATCGCGTAGAGGACCGGCGAGATCATGCCCTTCCAGTCGCTGCCCACGGCGCGCGCGAGGGTCGGCGCCTGACCGGGAGTTCGGATCAGGGTATGGACCAGAACGTAGTACGTGAGCGCCGCCGCCAGCGAGACGACGCCGTAGGCCGCGGTCGGCACCGGGTCGAAGTCGGTCTCGCCCATCCAGGACGTCGCGAACGGAACGAGCGACAGGGTGAACAGCACGGCAGATTTGCCCACAGCACGCGCCCGTCGACGACCCGCGCCGCCTGGAGCAGATGATGGTGGTTGTTCCAGTACGTCCCCAGCAGCGCGAAGCTCAGGACGTACGACAGGAAGACCGCCGCGAGCGGCACGAGATCCGCGAGGCTCGAACCCTGGGGAACCCTGAGGTCGAGGACCATGATCGTGATCAGGATGGCGATGACGCCATCGCTGAACGCCTCCATCCGGTTCTTGCTCATCTCGGAAGCCTCTCCCTCGGTCCTGGCGCGACGTGACGAACCATACCGACCGATGCCGGGCAGCGTCGGGCCGCCGCACCGCTACAGTGGGTCGGTGGAGGCGTTCGACCTGGACGAGGCGGCCCAGCGCAGCGGCCTCGGTGCCGACGAGCTGAGCCGGTTCGTGGACCTCGGCATCGTGACGCCCAACGCTGACGACCGGTTCACGCCTGGCGACCTGCGTCGTGCCGGACTCGCGAAGAGCCTCATCGATTCGGGTATTCCGCTCGAGGGCCTGGGGACCGCCATCCAGACCGGTCAGGTCTCGCTCGGCTTCCTCGATGCGCCGGCGTTCGAACGGTTCTCGGCGCTCGGCGGCGTGACCTTCGCGGAGCTCGCCGACCGGATCGGCGTCCCGGTCCAGCTGCTCCTGCTCGTTCGCGAGGCTGCCGGGTCGGCCGCGGCGGATCCCGGCGATCGCGTCCGGGTGGAGGAGCTGCCGTACGTCGACGTCATCGAGGCCCAGGTGAAGGCCGGGTTCCGCTCCGCGGTCATCCAGCAGCAGATCCGTACCCAGTGCGACGCGATGCGGCGCATCGCCGAGACCGAGTCAGCCGCATGGCAGTCCGAGGTGATCGCACCCGCCACCGCCGCAGGCAAGCGACCGGACGAGATCCTCGGGATCGAATTCGGCGATCGGATGAGCGTCCTGACCGAGCGCGCCGTACTGGCGATGTATCACCTCCAGCAGTCTCGCGCGTGGACGGCCGGCCTCATCGAGGAACTCGAGATGACGCTCGCGCGGGCCGGCCTGCATCACCGCGTGGACCACCCACCGGCGATGTGCTTCCTCGACATCAGCGGCTACACCCGCCTCACCCAGGAGCGCGGGGACGCTGCCGCGGCACAGCTCGCCGAAGAACTCGGTCGGGTCGTCCATCGGACGGCGATCAAGTACGGCGGCCGACCCGTGAAATGGCTCGGCGACGGGGTGATGCTCCATTTCCCGAGCCCAGGGCCGGGGGTGGAAGCGGCCCTCGAGATGGTCGCCGCCCTGGCCGCGGCCGGCTTGCCCCCGGCTCACGTCGGCCTGCACGCCGGCCCGGTCATCTTCCAGGAGGGCGACTACTACGGCCAGACGGTCAACCTCGCGTCGCGGATCGCCGACTACGCGCAGGCCGGCGAGGTCATCGTCAGCCAGGCGGTGGTCGACGCGTCGACCGGGGCGGCCGTGGTCTTCCGCGACGTCGGCGAGGTGGAGCTGAAGGGCGTCGCCGGCGCGATGCTCCTGCACGCGGCGTCGAGACCCTCGGCCGACCACCGGATCGGAGGGCGGCCAGAGTGACGCACGAGTATGTCGTGGCCCTCGGCGGGGAGATCAGCGGGGCACTCGACGCGGACGGACATCGCGCGACGGCAATCGCCTGGGCAATCGACCGAATCCTTGCCGTCGGCGCGGACAGGCCGGTTCGAGCCATCTCGCGGGGCGACTCGACGTTCCTCGACCTGGCCGGCTGCGTCGTCACCGCCCTCGATCCGGCCGTGACCCTGGAGCCCGGCGCCCCGGCAGACCTCGTGTTCTGGTCGCCGGGCGCGATCAGCCCAGGCAACTCGGAACGACCCGTCGCGGTGCTGCACGATGGCGCCTTCACGTCGGGCGATCCCCGTCGCGGGCCATTCGGACCCGCATCGGCGTAAGGGCTCCGCCCGCTCCGGCGCGGTCCGGAACGGGGCCATGCCCCGACCGCAGCGCCGTCAGCCGACGATCACCAGCGGCTGCAGCCCGGCCAGCGGGCCTCCCGGCTTCGGCGTGGCGAGCTCGGGCTCGGCGGCGCGGCCCGCGTCGCGCGCCGCCAGGACGTCGGCGAGCTGGGCGAGCAGGCTCGGGATGCCCGACTCGAGCGCCGCGCCGTAGGCCGGCCCGATGTCCTCCATCAGCGCCTTCTCGCGCTTCGTCTTCGGCGCGCCGTACCGGAAGTGGATCGTCGTGCCCGTCGACGTCGGCTCGAACTCGATCGTGTGGAGCAGCTTGATCGGTCCGGTCGGGGTGTCGAGGATCGTCCGGTCGGTGACGTAGTCGTACGGCCGCCAGTCGAGGATCTCCTCGACGACCGCGTCCTTGCCGTGCATGCAGTGGTTGGCCGAGCCCGGCCCGCGCCGGCCACCCGTCGCCCCCTTGACCGTCACCTCGGTCACCCACGGCTGCCACGACATCCGCTGCCCGGGCCTGGTCAGGAACTCCCACGCCACCTGCGGCGGCACGCTGGTCGGCACGGACACGATCGAGGATCGATTCGTCCGGGCTCACGAAGACCCGGCCGCGCGCCTCTTCCTCCTGCCAGCGGCGGTCCAGGTCGAGGACCCAGCCGTGCACGTCGCCGATCCGGTCGTAGGTCTCGGTGTGCGGCCGCATCCCGAGCGCCGCCGGGTCGAGGTCGGACGCGTCGATCGCCGCCTGGCTGATCAGGGCGTAGGCGCCGATGCCCAGCCGCTCCACGACGTCGTTCTTGAGCAGCCGGTGGACGACGATCACGTCGGACCCGAGCAGCTCCTGCCGCCCGGCGACCGTCTGCTGGATGGCCGAGCCGTGGTGGACGACGAACTTGAGGTCGAGGTCGGGGATGCGCACGCACGCGTCGCACTGGCACGAGGTCGCCTGGCGGACATCGCGGCGGCGCCGGCGGAACCCGAAGTAGCAGCGCTCGATCGTGTCGAGCAGCATCGACCCGTCGATGCGCTCGGCCGTCGCGAAGGTGAACGCGGCGTCACCCTCGAGCTTGGCCAGCCGGAAGGTCGGCCGGAGCGCGGTGACGATGGCGCCGATGAGGTCGGCGAGGATGTCCTGGGCGTGGTCGAGCTCGACGTCGGCGAGGTAGCCGGTGTAGCCGGAGATGTCGGCGATCAGGAACCAGGTGGGTTGCGCGCTCGTCAGCATGGATTCCTCGGTCGAGAGGTGGGCCCGGCGACGCTCGCCACTATACGTCCCAAGGCGGCGGCTTCCGGCTCGGCCTGTCTCCGGCTGTCGGAACCCGCACGTCCGCATCGACGAGCGCGACCGGGTACCATCGCCCCGCCATGGACCTCGTCGTCAGCGACGCCCCCGAACGCCGGCGCTTCGAGGCACGGCTCGACGGTCAGCTCGCCGGCATCCTCGACTACGCCGAGGCGGCGGGCCGGATCGATCTCGTCCACACCGAGGTGGACCCGGGCCACGAGGGACGCGGCATCGGCGCCGCGCTCGCCCGGTTCGCGCTCGACGAGGCACGCCGGCGGGGGCTGCGGGTGATCGCCAGCTGCCCGTACGTCCGGCGCTACCTGGCGAAGCACCCGGAGGACCACGACATCGTCGACGGCATGACCGCGAGCTGACGAGGGGGACGGGCCGTCGCCCCTACGCCGGTGGTGCGTCCGCGAGCCGGTACAGCTGGCGCGCCCCGGAGACCCCCTTGAGCTCGTGGACACCGGCATCGACGAACGTCAGGCCCGAGTCCGCGACGAGCTCGCGGGTGGTGCCCGACACGTAGACCTGGCCCGGTCCGGCGAGCGCCATGACCCGCGCGGCGACGTGCACCGCCAGCCCACGGACGTCGCCCGCGGCGATCTCGACCTCGCCCGTGTGGATCCCCGCCCGGATGGTGAGGCCGAGCGCCTTCGCAGCGACGCAGATCGCGGCAGCGGCGCGCACCGCTCGCTCGGAGCCGTCGAACAGCGCGAGGACGCCGTCGCCGGTCGTCTTGATCAGCCGGCCGCGGAAGCGGTCGAGCTCGAACTGGATGCTCTCGTTGTGCGTCGCCACGAGCTCGCGCCAGCGGGCCGGCCCGAGCGACTCGGCCATCGCGGTCGAGTCGACGATGTCGGTGAACAGCACGGCCCCGAGCACCCGTTGCGTCTTCTCGTCGATCCGCGCGAACGAGCGCACGCCGGCGACGTCGTAGGCGACGAACGGTTCGTCGCCGATGACCCAGCCGTCGTGGCCGGGCGGGATCTCGAAGACCATGCCGGGTCCGATCTCGCTGGTCGTGCCGTCTTCCAGCCGGTTGCCGAGTCGGCCCGAGATGCAGACGCCCACATGGTGGTACTGGCAGAGGCTGGTCCCGGCGATCGGCTGGACATGCTCCAGCCAGTGCCATCCAGGCTGGAACACCATCCGCCCGATCACGAGGTCGTCCAGGTTGTAGATGTCGACCCGCCCGAAGGGGGTCGGCCGGGTCTCGTCGGGGGTTTCGAGCGACTTCGCCTGGAGACGGGCCACGGGTCGGTCCTCGCGCCACGCGTGATCGCCACACGGGCGCCGTCCGCCCGGGTCGCGTCTGATCCGATGATGCGTCATCGGCGACCCTGGCGGCTGCACCGTTCATCATGCCAGGGGCAGGATGAGTCGCGCCCGGCCTGCGGCCGGACAGCCGATCACGCCGTCCGGTGCGCTACCCTCTTGCCCTATCGTCATGCGGGAGCGTCACGGTGATCTGCTCGACCTGCGGCACCGAGAACGATAGCCGGGCGCAAGTTCTGCATCGAGTGCGCGTCGCCCCTGGCCGCCGGCTGCCCGAACTGCGGGACGGTCAACCCACCGGCCGCCAAGTTCTGCGGCGAGTGCGCCACGCCCCTGGCCGCGGCGCCGGCGACCCGCCTGCCGACGCCGGCCGGCGCGGTGGCGGGACGCTCCGACGGCCCGATCTCCGAGCGCCGATTGGTGTCGGTCCTGTTCGCCGACCTGGTCGGCTTCACCCCGTTCGCCGAGGAGCGCGACGCCGAGGAGGTCCGCGATACCCTGTCGCGCTACTTCGAGCTCGCCTCGGACGTGATCGGCCGCTACGGCGGCACGGTCGAGAAGTTCATCGGCGACGCCGTGATGGCCGTGTGGGGTGCGCCCGCGGCGCACGAGGACGACGCCGAGCGGGCCGTTCGCGCCGGCCTCGAGCTCGTCGACGCAGTCCGATCGCTCGGCCCGGGCATCCAGGCCCGGGCCGGGATCCTGACTGGTGAGGCAGCGATCACGATCGGGGCGACGAACCAGGGGCTGGTCGCCGGGGACCTCGTGAACACAGCGGCGCGCCTCCAGGCGGCGGCCCAGCCGGGCACGGTCCTGGTCGGCGAGGCGACCCAGCGAGCGGCGTCGCGGGCGATCGCGTTCGAGGAGGCCGGCGACCAGGCGCTCAAGGGCAAGTCGGCCCCGGTCCCGGCCTGGCGCGCGCTGCGGGTCGTCGCCGAGGTCGGTGGACGGAACCGGAGCGAGACGCTCGAGGCCCCGTTCGTCGGTCGCGACGACGAGCTGCGCCTGCTCAAGGACCTCTTCCATGCCACGGCGCGCGAGGGCCGGGCACGACTGGTGAGCGTGGTCGGTCCCGGCGGGATCGGCAAGACCCGGCTCGCCTGGGAGTTCCTCAAATACCTCGACGGCCTCGTCGAGACGGTCTGGTTCCACGAGGGCCGCAGCCCGGCCTACGGCGAGGGCATCAGCTTCTGGGCGCTCGGCGAGATGGTCCGGAGGCGGGCCGGCCTGCTCGAGACGAGCGATGCCGCGACAACCCGGGCGGGCGTCGCCGCGATGCTGGCCGAGCTGGTGCCGGACCCGGACGACCGGCGCTGGATCGAGCCGGCGCTGCTGTCCCTGCTCGGCCTCGAGACGGGCGTCGGCTCGGAGCAGCTGTTCGGCGCATGGCGGACGTTCTTCGAGCGGCTCGCGACGACCGCCCCCGTCGTCCTCGTCTTCGAGGACTTCCACTTCGCCGACACCGGCCTGATCAACTTCGTGGACCACCTGATGGAGTGGAGCCGGCACGCGCCGATCTACGTCGTGACGCTCAGCCGGCCCGAGCTCTTCGAGAAGCGCCCGGACTGGGGTGCCGGCAAGCGCAACTTCACGTCGCTCTACCTCGAGCCGCTCCCCCCGTCCGCGATGCGCGAGCTCCTCAGCGGCCTCATCGCCGGGCTGCCCGAGGCCGCCGTGCGCGCGATCGTCGCCCGCGCCGACGGCATCCCGCTCTACGCCGTCGAAACGGTGCGCATGCTGCTGGCCGAAGGCCGGCTGGCCCAGGAAGGCGACGCCTACCGACCGACCGGCAACATGGACGACTTGGCCGTCCCGGAGACGCTGACCGCGCTGATCGCGAGCCGGCTCGACGCCCTGGAACCGGCGGACCGCGCCGTCCTGCAGGACGCGGCCGTGCTCGGACAGTCGTTCACGCTCGCCGGTCTCGTCACCGTGTCGGGCATCGCGGAGGCTGACCTCGAGGGCCGGCTGCGGTCGCTCTCCCAGCGCGAGTTCCTGCGGGTGGAGGCCGATCCGCGCTCGCCGGAGCGCGGTCAGTACGCCTTCGTCCAGGCGCTCATCCGCGAGGTCGCCTACAACATGATGGCGCGCGCCGATCGCAAGACGCGCCACCTGGCGGCGGCCCGGCACTTCGAGTCGCTCGGGTCGGACGAGCTCGCCGGCGCCCTCGCGAGCCAGTACCTCGCGGCGCATGCGAACAGCGCCGCCGGCCCCGAACGGGAGGCCCTGGCTGGCCAGGCCCGGATCGCTCTTCGCGCGGCCGCCGATCGAGCGGCCTCGCTCGGCGCCCACGAGCAGGCGCTCCGGTTCTGCGAACAGGCGCTCACGGTGGCGTCCGACCCGGCGGACCAGGCCAGCCTCCACGAGCAGGCCGGCGACGCCGCGGCCGCGGTCGCCCGGGTCGAGGATGCGGCGGCGCACTATCGCACCGCGATCGAGCTGCGCGCGAAGCTCCGGGACCGTGGGGGCGAGGCGCGGGTCACCGCCGCGTACGCCAGCGCGCTCCTCGTCGCGTATCGCTTCGACGACGGCATCGCGCTCCTGACCGAGGCCTCGGCGCGGTTCGCCGACCTGGCCGACGATCCGGGCGTGGCCATGTTGAACGGCCAGCTCGCCCGGGCGTACTTCATGATCGACGAGAACATGACGGCGGTCGCCGTTGCCGATCGTGTGCTCGCCGTAGCCGAGCGGGCCAACCTGGTGGACGTGGTTGCCGACACGCTGGTCACGCGCGGTTCGGCCCTCGCCGGCGAGGGCCGCAAGTACGAGGGGATCGGTGCGATCGAGGCGGGCCAGCGGCTGGCCGCCGCCAACGCGCTCTACGACACGGTCGGTCGGGCCCTGAACAACCTGTCCTCGTTCCTCATGGACGACGACCCGCGCGCCGCGCTGGAGGCCGCGCGTGAAGGGATCGCCCTCGAGCGTCGGCTCGGCAGGCGCTCGTTCCAGATCATGGACAACGGAGTCACCGGGGCGTTGCGGACGGGCGCATGGGACTGGGCGCTCGCCGAGCTCGAGCCGATGCTCGGCGACGAGATCGATCCGGTGATCCGCCTCGTGGCCATCTCCGACTCGATCTTCCTGCGCGCGTCACGCGGCGAGGCGGTCGACCGGCTGGTCGCCGAAGCCGAGTCCATCCCGCCGAGGTCGGGCGACACGGTCAAGCCGGCGTCGATCGCCTACTCCAACGCTGGCCTCGGGTTCGTCGAGGGCCGCTTCGACGTCGGTCGACGGGAGGCCCTTCGGTTTGGCGAGATCTTCGCGCCCGGCACCGGCGACGGAGCCCTTCTTGCCGCTCATTGCGACATCCTGGCCGGCGATCCCGGACTTGCCCGGAAGGACCTCGCATTGCTCGAGGCGACGCCGCGCCACGGGCGAGCCATCGACAACGAGCATGCGACGATCCTCGCCGGGATCGCGGCGCTCGAAGGCCGGAACGCCGAGGCGATGACCGGCTATCGCCAGGCGCTCGCCGTGTGGCGCGACCTCGGCCTCGTGTGGGACGAGGCGATGTGCGCGATCGACATGGCCACGGTCCTCGACCCCACCGAGCCGGAGGTGGTGGCTGCCGCCGAGTCCGCACGCTCCACGCTCGTCGGCCTGGGCGCAACGCCGTTCGTCGAACGACTCGACGCGGCGCTCGCGCGTCCCCATCCCGCCGAACCGACACGCGAGCGTGCTGTCGAGCCCGCCCCGAGGACGTCCGCCCCCTCGTAACGACGGGCAGTGGGCGGAGTTGTCGGCGCCTCGTGGGTCCCGTCAGCCCTTGGGCTGGACCACCGCCAGGACGTTCCGGCTCGGATCGAGGAACCAGGCCGCCCAGGAATGGCCCATGTCGGCGACGCCGTCGACCGTGACCGGGTCTGGCGCGGTGTACTCCTCGACGTGGACGCCACGGGCGCGGAGGTCCGCGACGGCGGCATGGATGTCCGGCACGCGCCAGGCGATCTGGGTCTGGGTGTCGGACGTTCCGACCGAGCTGCTCGTGACCGCCAGCTGCGTCCCGCCTCCAGAGCGGAAGACGATCCGGTCGCCGGGGTCCTCCCGGGCGACCTCCAGGCCGAGCGTATCGCGGTAGAAGGTCCGGCTCGCGTCGAGGTCGGTCGACAGCAGGATCGGGAAGACCGGGTAGTCGCTGAGCACGCGCGTCCTCCTGGCTGAGCCCCCGTCGGAGATGTCCGTTCGAGTATGCCCGAGGGCCGAGGGCGGCCCTGGACCGATGGCCCGCGGACCGGTGCGGGACGCCCTTGGGATGGTCCTCAGGAGGGTCGTCGCCAGGCCAGTGCAACCGATACACCCCGTGGTACGCTCGCGCCTCGGCGCTTCAGCGGAGGTCACCATGGCCGAGCCAGGCGCGAGCCGGGCATGACCGCGTCGCGACCGGCCGCGGGAGAGCTGCGGATCGGCGTCGTCGGGGCGGGGACCATCGCGGGGGCTCACAGCGCCGCGCTCGTCAACGTGCCGTACCTGTTCCGGGACGTGGCGCTCCGTCCACGGCTCGCGGCGGTCGCGGACATCAACGGCTCGCTCGCGCGCTCGCTCGCCGACCGCTGGGGCTACGACCGGGTCGCCGACGACTGGCGCGCGCTGGTCGAGGCCGATGACATTGACCTCGTGCTGGCCTGCCTCCCGCCGGCGGCGAACAAGGCGGTCGTGCTCGGGGCCGCCGCGGCGGGCAAGCAAGTCGTGTGCGAGAAGCCGCTCGGCGTCACGGCCGAGGACGCGGCCGAGCTCCTCGACGCCTGCGAGGCGGCCCGTGTCTTCCACGGGCTGGCCGCCGGCTATCGCTGGTCACCGGCCGTGCGTGAGATCCGTGAGCTCATCGTCTCCGGTCAGCTCGGCGAGATCCGCAGCCTGCGCGCCTCGTTCATGCTCGACTACGCGGCCGACCCGGGCGTCCCGCTCCTGTGGCGGTTCCGCAAGGACCTCGCCGGCGGCGGGATCGCAATCGACACCGGCTACCACCTCGTCGACTGCGCGCGGTTCCTGATCGGTGAGATCGACAGCGTCCAGGGCCTGTCCGCCACGTTCATCGGCGAGCGGCGGCTGCCGTCGGCCGACGCCGTCGGCAATCGGGGCGCCGGATCGACCCAGGGGAGCGAGGCGGCGACCGGGACGGTCGACGTGGAGGACGCCGCGGCGGCGCTCGTGACCTTCGCCGGCGGCGGCTACGGCGTCCTGGAGACGAGCCGGGTCGCGACCGGACGGCGGGTCTCGCTCCGCCTCGAGGTGTTCGGGTCGCGCGGCTCGGCCGACTGGGACCTCGAGCGACCGGACGAGTTCCAGGTCTGCCTGCCGAGTGACGCCGGGACGTTCGGGTTCCGACGGGTCCTCGTCAACCCGACTCACCCGGGCGCGGCGGAGCTGCTGATCGCCGGCACCGACGGGACCTCGATCGGCTGGCTCGGCTTCGAGTGCGCCATGTGGGCCGAGTTCCTGACCGCGATCGCCGAGGGCCGGCCCGGCCACGCCGACTTCCGCGACGGCGTCCGCGACAACGCCGTGATCGACGCGCTGTATGCCTCTGCGCTGACCGGGGCGAGGACCCCGGTCGTCCTGCCAGCCGGAACCCCATCAACGGATCGGAGCTGACGTGACGACATCGGACACGACGCGAGCCCCCTCCCCATCCGCCACGGCACCCGCCCGCGATGCCGGATGGCCGGTCCCGTCGGCCAGGTCCCGCGCCCTCTTCGAGCGCGCGAACGCGGTGTCACCGGGCGGCGTCCAGGGCGAGGGCCGGAGCGCGACGCCGTATCCGCTGTTCATGACCCGCGCCCAGGGCTCGCGGATCTGGGACGTCGACGGCAACGAGTACGTCGACTTCCACAACTCGTTCGGCGCGGTGCTCCTCGGCCACAACGACTCGCGGATCAACCGCGCCGTGGTCCGGGCGATGGACGAGCACGGTGTCTCCTTCTCGGCGGCGAACCCGCTCGAGGTCGAGCTCGCGGAGCGCCTCGTCGGGATGATCCCGTCCGCCGAGCGGGTCGTGTTCAGCTGCACCGGGACCGAGGCCACCTATCACGCGATCCGGCTCGCCCGCGGCTTCACCGGCCGGGAACGGATCCTCAAGTTCGAGGGCAACTACCACGGCTGGCACGACTACGTGGCGTGGAGCCACCACTTCGCGACCGACGAGGGAGGCGCAGTTCCGACGCCCGTCCCGGCGTCGGCGGGGATGCCCGCCGCGATCCGAGACCTGGTGATCGTCCGCGAGTACAACGACGCGGCTGGCGTCCGCAACGTCCTGGCCGAGGAGGGGGACTCGATCGCGGCGGTCATCCTCGAGCCGGTCTTCCACAACGCCGGCGTCGTTCTGCCCGAGCCGGGCTTCCTCGAGACGCTGCGCGAGGCGTGCACGGCCGCCGGGACGCTGCTCATCTTCGACGAGGTCATCACCGGCTTCCGTCACGGACCGGGCGGTGCCCAGGCCGCGCTCGGCGTCACGCCCGACCTGACGACGATGGGCAAGGCGATCGGGAACGGCTTCCCGATCTCGGTCCTCGCCGGCCGGGGCGACGTCATGGATCATCTCGGCCCGAAGGGCGACGTCCTGTTCGCGGGCACGTTCGCCGGCCATACGCTGAACACCGCCGCGGCGCTCGCCTGTACGGAGGTCGTACTCGAGGGGTCGATCCACGACCACCTCCGGGCGCTCGGCACGCGGCTGACCACCGGGATCCAGGCCGCGATCGACGAGACCGGGGCGCGGGTCCAGGTTCGCGAGATGGCCGGCGTCTGGACGATCTACTTCACGGACGAGCCGATCCGCCGGTTCCGCGACTTCGCCCGGTTCGCGATGGACAAGAACCACCCGGTCCAGCGCGCCTACCGCGACTGGTTGCTCGAGCACGGGATCTACGTCCACCCGCACTACATGATCCGGGGCTTCCTGACCGGATCCCATACGACCGACGACGTCGACCGGCTGGTCGAGGCGACCGCGTCCTTCCTGCGGGCCCACCGCGACGTGCTCGCGGCGCCGGCGAGCTGAGCGAGGAGGCCTGACGCCACGCGACTCGGCTCGGACGAGGACGCACGCGCGGCGACGATCAGAGGCCGAGCGCGCGCAGGTAGTCGCGGTTCGTCCGCTGGCCGGCGACGACCGACGCCGGAGTGTCCGATGAGCGAAGCGCCTGGTCCTGCTCGATGACGAGCCAGCCGGCATAGCCGTTCGCGCCGAGCTGGGCGATCACCGCGTCGATCCCGGCGTCACCGAGCCCGAGCGGGCAGAACACGCCCCGGACGAGCGCCTCGTCGAGGCTCCCGCCCTCGGCCTTGACGGCATCCATCACCGACGTCCGGCAGTCCTTGATGTGGACGTGGCGGATCACGTTCCGGTAGTCCCGTGCCGCCTGGACCGGATCCGCGCCGCCGAACCGGAAATGACCGGTGTCGAGGCACAGACCGAGCAGCGACGGGTCGATCGCGTCCATGACCCGGGCGATCTCGTCGGCCGTCTCGATGTAGGTTCCGGCGTGGGGATGGAGGACCGGTTCGAACCCAGCCGCGCGGCAGGTCTCCGCGACGCGGTGGAGGTTGTCGACGAGCGTCCCGAAGCGCGCGGCGTCGAGCCACGTCTCGGGGTGCTGGGCGATCCGCCCCGACAGCGCCCGGCGGTCGGGCTCGTCGAAGTGGTCGGACAGCACGGCGAACGGTCGCGACCCGTCCGGCGAGCCGTCGGCCATCAGCCGGAGGGCATCGCGCAGCCACGCCCGGTCCTCCTCGGCCTTCTCCGAGCGGCTGAAGTGCTGGGGCAGGAACGCCCCGACCAGCTCCAGGTTGCGGGACGAGAGTCGCTCACGGACCTGCGCCCCTTCGCCCAGGTAGCCCGGGTACCCGAGCTCGGTCCCCGCGAACCCGATGTCGACCATCCAGTCCAGCATGTCGTCGGGCGCCGGCATCCACGCGTCGTCCTGCATGATCTCGTCGACCCCGAACGACACGGGGGCGCTGGCGATGCGCATGCCGGCAACGGTCATGGATGGCCTCCTCGATCGGTCCGGGTCAGGGCTTGATCACGATCTTCACGGCCTCGCCGGAGCGCAGCCGGGCGATGCCGGCGGCGGTGTCGTCGATCCCGATCGTGGCCGTGATCATCGGGGCGAGGTCGAGCTGGCCGCTCTCGACGAGCCGGATCGCGGCCGGGAACGTGAAGTTCGAGATGTAGGAGCCGAGGATCGCGAGCCCCTTCTCGACGATCTCGACCTGGTGGACCGGCGGCCGGGCGTTGCCGTTCATCCCGAAGATCACCACCCGGGCGCCCATGCCGGCCGCTTCGATCGCCTGCGGCAGGACGCTGCCCACCGCATCGACGACCACGTCGGCGCCGGCCGGCAGCAGCTCGGTGCGACGCGCCGCCCATTCGTCGGGAGTCAGGACGACGTCTGCGCCGACCGCCTTGGCCACGGGCGCGCGATCCGGGCTCGGTTCGACCGCCACGATCTTCGCTGCTCCCGACGCCCGGAAGACGGCGATGAACAGGCAGCCGATCGCCCCGGCCCCGAACACCACGACCGACTCGCCCGGTCGGATGGCCGCCCGGTTCGTGCCGTTGACGACGCAGGCCAGCGGCTCGACGAGCGCCGCCAGCTCCGCCGGAACGGCATCGGAGATCGCGTAGACGCTGTTCGCTGGGGCGGTCACGTAGCGTGCCAGGGCGCCGTCGCGGTGGACGCCGAGGGCGACGATGTTCGTGCAGTTCGCGGGCCGACCGGCACGGCACGAGTCGCACGCCCCGCACTTGGGGTCCGGGTCGCACACCACCCGGCCGCCGATCGGCACGTCGCGGACGGCCGAGCCGACCGCCCGGATCCGGCCGACGAACTCGTGGCCGATGATGACCGGCGGGCTGGACGGGTGGCCCGGGGGGACGTTGATGATCTGGACGTCGGAGCCGCAGACGCCACAGGCCTCGACCTCGATCAGGACCTGCTCGGGACCGGGCACCGGGTCGGGCACGTCCTTGACGACGAGCCGACCTTCACCCTCGAAGACGGCAGCACGCACCGGGCAACCTCCTTCGCGGCCCGCGGGACCGCAGTGTCGAATTCGGCGATGGCGGTCGCCGAGGGCGCGGCGGTGTCGGTCACGCCAGTCCCTCGCGTGCGAAGCCGGCCAACTGCTCGAAGGTCTCGTCATCGAGCGGGCAGGGCTGGTCGATGATCGCCTCCTCGGCTCCGGCGGCGCGATAGGCGCGGAACTGTCCGGCGACGACCTCGGCGGTGCCCGCCAGCGGTGAGCTCTCGGCCCAGCCACGAGCCTGCGCGGGCGTGCCGCCGAACCGACCGAGGACCGCGGCGAGCGCCTCGACGGCCCCGGCGCGGGTCGCCCGGATCATCACCGGCGGGACGCCGACGGTCCTTCGGATGGCCGCGGGATCGCGACCGACCTCGGCGCACCAGCGGTCGAGCACCGCGTTCTTGTGCGCGAACAGCTCGGGGTTTCCCTCGCCGTTCCAGATGTCGGCCTCGAGGGCGACGATTCGCAACGTCCGCTTCTCGCCGCTCCCCGCGACCAGGAGCGGCATCCGGGCCTGGACCGGTGGCGGATCGTTCCGCATGCCGGCCGCCCGGATCCAGCGGCCGTCGTAGGTCACGGACTCGCCGTCCAGCATCCGGCGCGCGACATGGGCCGCCTCGCCCAGCCGGCTGATCCGGTCGCCGAGCCCGAGCTGCTCGTAGCCGAAGGCCTCGATCTCCGGCTCGTGCCAGCCCGCCCCGATGCCGACGAGCATCCGGCCGGCGGTGGCATGGTCGAGCGCAGTGGCCATCTTGACTGTCAGCCCGATGTTCCGGTAGCCGACCGCCGAGACCATCGTCCCGAGCGGCACGCGGCGCGTCCGGGCGGCCCAGCCGGCGAGCACCATCCAGCCTTCGAAGACAGCGCCCTCGGGCCCGATGACCGGTCCGGCGGCGCCGCCGAGGACCGGCATCAGGTGGTCGTTCGCCCACAGGCTCGCGAAGCCCAGCGCCTCGATCCGCTCACCTGCCGCCATGAGGTCCGACCAGGCGACGCCCATGCTCCAGGTCTGGAAGCCGAGCCGGATCGGGTCGCCCAGCGCCGGCGGCGGTCCGAGCAGGCTCGATCCGCCGGCCGACGACCCCAGCGGGCCGGTCACGAGGCCGAGCGGGTCGGTCGGGGACGGCACCCGGTGGCGTCGCGGCGGCGGCTCATTGCCCTTCCCGGCGACGCAGTCGCCGCCCGCCGGTCAGGAGCAGCGAGCCGACCAGGATAGCCCCGAGCGTCACGACCAGGATGACCGTGGCGATCGCATTGACCTCGGGCGTGACGCCGAACTTGATCTGCGTGTAGATGTACAGCGGCAGCGTCTGCTGCGGGCCGATCGTGAAGAACGTGATCACGAACTCGTCGATCGACAGGGTGACGCACAGGAGGGCCCCGGCCAGGATCGCCGGCGCGATCAGTGGCAGCACGATGTAGCGCAGCGTCGCCCACGGGCTCGCGCCGAGATCGGCGGCGGCCCATTCGAGGCGGCGGTCGAAGCCCTGCAGCCGGGAAGCGACGATCAGGACGACGAACGGGATCGTAAACACCAGGTGGCCGGCGACGACCGTGTACAGGCCGAGCTGGAGGTGGAGCGCCTGGCGGAAGAAGATCAGGAGCCCGATGCCGATCAGGAACCCCGGGATCATGATCGGCAACGTGAATCCGAGCCGGAGGGTCCCGGGGGCGCGGACGCCGCCGCGGACGAGCGGGAAGGCGACCATCGTGCCGATGATCGAGGCGATGATCGTCACGACGATCGCGATCTCCACCGAGGTCAGGAGAGCCTGCTGGATCGACGTGTCCGCCGCGAGCACCTGGTACCAATGCAGGGTCAGCCCGGTGATCGGCAGGCCCGGCGTCGCGGCCTCCTCGAACGAGAAGAGGATCAGGAACGCGATGGGCAGGTAGAGGAAGGCCAGCACGGCCCCGGTCAGAGCAATCAGCGACCAGCGCGTCTGCCGGGCGAAGCGGCTGACAGGCATCGTCTCGAGCGGGCTGGCCCGTCTAGGCACTGGTGACCACGTCCTCCACCCGGAACGACTTCCGGAACACGATCATGACCACCGTCACGAAGGCCGCGATGATGATCGCCAGGGCAGCGCCCTCCGCGAACTGGGCCTGACGGAGGTAGTTCACGACGAGGTTGGCGATCAGGCTGCTCTGGGCGCCGCCGACCAGTGTCGGCGTCAGGAACTCGCCGAGGATCGGGACGAACACGAAGATGCAGGCGGTGATGATGCCCGCCCGGATCTGCGGCAGCAGGATGTGCCGGAAGGCCTGGTCCGGCCGCGCCCCGAGGTCCTGGGCGGCATTGAGCTGGGTGAAGTCGAACTTCTCCAGCGAGGCGTAGAGGGCCAGCACCGCGAACGGGAAATAGATATAGGTCAGCACGACGAACACGCCCGGGTCGTCGTAGTTGAACAGCTCCGAGGGTTGGCTGATCACCCCGATGCCCATGAGGAACTGGTTGAGCGCCCCGTGCTCGCCGAGGATCGCCTGCCAGGCGTAAACGCGGACGAGGTAGCTCGTCCAGAACGGGACGATCACCGCGAGCAGGATCGCCCGCTGCATCCAGCGGCCGGTGTAGCGCACCAGAAAGTAGGCGAACGGCAGACCGATGGCGAGCGCCGCCGCGGTGACGAGCGAGCCCATGATCAGGGTCTTGAAGAACGTGCGGAGGTACGTCCCCTCCGTGAAGAACCGGGCGTAGTTGTCGAGATTCCACTCGGGCACGAGCTTGAAGTCGTTGTTCGTGTGCCACAGGCTGAACACGAACATGATCGCCATCGGGACGAGGAACAGGAACACGAGCACGGCAAGGCCCGGCAGGGCGGGGACCGCCCTGCCGAGTCGCGTCGCGAGCGAGTTGGAGACGCCCGCGGAGGGGGCCGAGCCGACCCCCTCGCGAGCCTCAGCCGTCATGCCTCGTCTGTCGCCGCGTCCGGCCGTCCGCTACGCGCCGAAGACGTCGTTGAACGCGGCAATGACCTTCTGAGTCGAGCTACCGGGGCCCTTGAGGGTCATGGTGTTCACCGTCTCGGGCTTGTTGTACAGCAGGTGGTCGGCCAGCTCCTGCTGGCCCTGGTTGATCAGCAGCTTGTAGGCCTGCTCATTGAACAGCGGCCGCCGGTTGATCATGAAGTTGGCCGCGACGTACTCCGCCTGCTCGTGGACCTCGAGGAACGGCAGGAGCAGGTTGTTGTTGGCACCCCCGTGGACGAGCATCTCGCTGTCCATCCAGCCGATGGAGCCTTCCTTGGGGGTGAACGTGGTGAGCTTCGGGCCACCCTGGTCCATGACGGCCGTGTCGGCGCCAAGGTTGATGGTCGCGATCCAGGCCTCGCCGTTCTTGAGCGCGGCGACCGTGTCGGTGGCTTGTGGCGCGAGGCGCAGGATGTTCGGCTTGAGCTGGACGAGCAGCGCCTTTGCCTTGGCGATCTCGTCGTCCGTCATGTTGTAGGGATCCTTGACGCCGGCGGCCTTGCCCATGTAGGCCATGACCTCGACCGGCTGGTCCTCGACGACGACCCGCTTCTTGTACTTCGGGTCGAGCAGGAGCTGCCACGAGTCAGCGCCCGAGGTCACGTGCGCCGCGTCGTAGGTGATCTGGATCGGCGCCCAGCCGTTCGGGTAGCCGAGGTAGCCGGCCGGGCTGGTCCAGATGTCGAAGCTGCGGGCGATCGAGAACAGCTGGCTCGACACCTTCAGCGAGTTGATGTCAAAGGGGTCGATCAGCTGGCTCTGGTAGTAGTGAGGCACCCACAGGGCATCGCCCGAGACAAGGTCGACCTGGCCGCCGACCTGCTGGATCTTGGTGTAGGCGTCGATGTTGTCGCTGAAGCTCGTGATGTTGGCCTTGATCCCGATGTCGGCCGCGATCTTGTCCATCTCGGCCTGGTACCAGTGATCGCCCCAGGTCAGCCAGTTGAACGTTCCGGTCGGCCCGGCGGTCGGAGAGGCAGGCGCCGCCGATGGACCCGTCGAGGCACCGCCGGCAGCGCTCGGCGCGGTCGTGGGAGCGATCGTCGCGCCGGACGCCGAGCAGGCGGCCAGGAAGGCGGCGAGGCCCGCGGTCGTTCCGGCCGCTCCGGCCAGCTTGAGGAACGTCCGCCGGTCGAGCTGCCTGGTCAGTTCATCCATTCCATCCTCCTCCACATGGTTGGACTACTCGCGGATGAGAGCGGCGTTCTCGGCGCGCCACCATACGCATACCTCCTCACCCAGATCTCGCTGTGTGTCGGTGGTCGGGTCCCGGGTCCCGTGCGGCCTGACCACCACCACGTCTCCGGCACTGGTGGCGACGGTGATCCGCGTGTGGTTCCCGAGGAAGGCGATGTTGACGATCCTGCCGGTCAGCCCGGCGGTCGGGTCCGCCGGGTCGATCGACCGGAGGGCCATGAACTCGGGCCGGACCATGAGGGTCGCCGGTCCATCGGTGGCGTCAGCCGGCGCATCGACGGTGGCGCCCCCGGTGAGCTCGAAGCGGGGGGTCCCGTCGCTCCTCCTGACGGTTCCCTCGAGGAAGTTCGTGTCGCCGACGAAGTCGGCGACGAACCGGTTGGCGGGCCGATCGTAGACCTCGCGGGGCGAACCCGTCTGGAGCACGTTCCCGTTCGACATGATGGCGATCCGGGTCGCCATCGACAAGGCCTCTTCCTGGTCGTGGGTCACGAAGACGAACGTCGTGCCGACCTGGCGGTGGATCCTGGCCAGCTCGGTTTGCATCTGCTTGCGCAGCTTGAGGTCGAGCGCGCCGAGCGGCTCGTCGAGCAGGAGCACCGCCGGCCGTTTCGCCAGGGCCCGGGCGAGCGCCACCCGCTGCTGCTGGCCGCCGGACAGCGCCGACGGCAGGCGCCGGCTCAACCCGGCAAGGCCGACGAGCTCGAGGTACTCCTCGGTTCGCTGCTTGACCTCCTGGCTCGAGTGCTTCTCCATGCGCAGCCCGAAGGCGACGTTCTCGGCGACCGTCATGTGCGGGAAGAGCGCGTAGTTCTGGAAGACGGTGTTGACGTTCCGCTTGTGCGGCGGCAGGTCGTTGACCGTGCGTCCCTCGATCAGGAGGTCGCCCGAGCTGAGGGGGATGAACCCACCGATCAGGTTGAGGGTGGTCGTCTTGCCGCAGCCCGACGGCCCCAGCAGGCAGAAAAACTCGCCCGCGGCGATCGTCATCGACACGTCGTCGAGGGCCACCGCCTCACCGTAGCGCTTCGTGGCATGGCGGAGCTCGATCGCGGGCGTCGACCCGATCGCGGCCTCCGGCTCGGCCACGGCCGAGCCCGCCACGGGCGTGCTCGAGGTCATTGGCGCCGGTGGTCTCCCAACGCACCGCCCGGCAGCGGGCGTCCCCCGTGGCGTCCGGCGCTCACGCCTCCGTCGACCCGGCTCGGGCCCTGGCCGCGCACAGGACCTCAGGACGCGCGACTGCCATGGGGTTCCCTCTTGTGCAACCGTTTGTACGATGCTAGCGTCAGGCCCATGGCCCGTCAATACGGGGAATCGCGGGCGGCAGCGCAGCGGGCGGCGGCGCAGCGGGCGACGCGGATCCTGGCCTGATGCCGCGCTCGAGCCCCCTCGCCCGGACCATCGATCTCGATCCGGCCCGCAATCTCTCGGTCCGGGCGGCCACGCTCCGCCTCCATGACGGGTACGGTGCCGCGCTAGGCCGCCTTCCAACCGGCCGGCAGGTCTTCCGCGGGCTGCCCTTCGACCTCGGTTCGCCTCGCCGGTCGCGACGCTGGATCGCCGTCGACGGATCGCTGACCCTCCCGCTCGGGGGTGATACGCCGGCCAGCCACGTCATTGTGGCGCACCTGTGCGACACCTGGCGCGACGATGCCGGCGGGCGCGGCGCCGGGTTGCCGGTCGGCCACGTCGTCCCGGTCGGCGAACCCCTGGCGCGCTACACCGTGGCGGATCGGAACGGCCGCACGTGGAGCCGCGAGGTGCGCCGCCGGTTCGAGGTTAATGACGGGCTCCTCGGCTGGGGGTCCATGGCGTTCGCGGCGGTCAGCCACCTCGACAACGAGGTCGTCGGACTGGCGCGGTCCGCACCCGGCCCAGACGCCCGGACGGTACGCCCCGGCCGGCCAGTCGGGCTCGCTGACGATCATGCCGGGGACATATGGCGCGAACCAGGTCGGGATGACCGACTTCGTCCCGAGCGCGACCGACGACGCGCTCCTGTGGCTCCATGCCATCGCGCTCGACCCTTCGTCGCGACCCGTCGCGCTCCGCGTCGAACCGCTCGCCGGCGGCCGGCCCGGAAGCCTGGTCGTCCTCGCCGCCGTGACGCTCTTCCACGGCACGGCCAACCCGCTCGTCCGGGGACCGCGATTCCAGGTCGCGATCGGCGGTCTCGGGAAGCATGCCCCGCGGGTCGATCTTGGAACGGTGATCCGGTCGATCCCCGCGCCAGCGACGACGTCCGGCGACGGAGCGGGCGACGCGCCGGTCGCGGGCTGGGGGTCGCCACGGGCGTCGGCGGCGCGGCCCAGCGCGGACGATTGGCTGGTCGACCTGGCGATCGCGCCCGACGCGATCGTCGACCTCGACGGCTGGGCCGTCCCGGGCCGGGCACTGCTGGACGGCCGTCCGATCCAGGATCCCGACGGGCGGCGCACGATCGAGCCGCTGCCCACGCCGCGCGTGCCGGTGGACGTCGAGCTCGTCGACACGGCATCCGGCGAGCCGCTCCCCGGGCGCGTCCGGTTCACCGCGGCCGACGGGCGTTACCTGCCACCCGACGGCCATCGCGACGAGGTGAACCCGGGCTTCTTCGAGGACACCGGCGCCGACCTGGTCCTCGGCTCCTCGACGTACGCCTACGTTCCGGGCCGGTTCTCGATCCATCTGCCGCCCGGCAAGGTCGAGGTCGAAGCCGTGGCGGGCTTCGATCGGCGACCGATCCGGACGACGGTCGAGGTCGACGGCTCGACCCGGCGGCTCCCGCTCGTCCTCGAACGGACGGTCGAGCGACCGGCCGGACGGTGGGTCACGGCCGACAGCCACGTCCACTTCCTCGCCCCGTCGACGGCCCTGCTCCAGGCGGCTGCCGAGGACGTGGATCTGGTGAACCTCCTGGCCGCCCAGTGGGGCGACCTGTTCACGAGCGTGACCGACCTGCCGTGGGGCTCGACGGCCGACCCATCCGGGCGACGCCTCGTCGTCGTCGGCACCGAGAACCGGCAGAACGTCCTCGGCCACCTGGCCCTCCTCGGCGCCCGCCGGCCGACGCTACCGCTGGCCAGCGCGGGGCCGCCCGAGGGACGGATGGCCGGCGCACTCGACACGCTGCTCGCGGACTGGGCGGACCGCTGCCATGCCGCCGGCGGGCTCGTGATCGGGGCGCACTTCCCCCTGCCGTATGCCGAGATCGCGGCCGACATCGTCAGCGGCAGGATCGACGGGCTCGAGGCCCAGGCGCTGTCGCCGGGGCTCGACGATCCGGGGATCGTGGAGTGGTACCGCTTCCTCAACCTCGGCTACCGGCTGCCGATCGTGGCCGGCACCGACAAGATGTCGGCCGAGGTCCCCGTCGGCGCGGTCCGGACCTACACCCACCTGCTGGCCGACGACGCCCTGTCGTTCGACGGGTGGGCGGCCGCGGTCCGAGCCGGCCGGACGTTCATCTCGTCGGGCCCGATCGTCGAGCTTGCCGTCGACGGGCGCGAACCGGGCGAGACGGTTGAGCTCCGCGCGCCGGCCCGGCTCGAGGTCGTGGCCCATGCCCGCGCCGCCCAGCCCGTGATCACCGACCTCGAGCTCGTCGTCAACGGCCGGATCGTCGCCTCTGTCGCCGCAGCGGGCGGATCGACCGAGCTCGCCGTCCACGAGACGATCCCGATCGATGCCGGCTCGTGGATCGCGGCTCGCTCACGGAGCGCCTCGGAGATCCAGTCGGTGTTCACGAGCTCGATGGCCGCCCACACGTCGCCGGTCTACGTCGAGGTCAACGGGCGGCCGCTCGTCCCGGCGGCGGACGACGGGCGGGTGGTCGAGCAGGTGATCCTCGGCGCCCGGACCTGGGTGTCCGAGCTGGCGGCCGTGGCGGAGCCGGCCGAGCGGGCGCGGATGGTTGCGTTCCTCGACTCGAGCCTCGAGACGCTCCGCGCCCGGATGGCGGCGCGGCCGCGCTGAACCCGGCGGGTCAACGGCGGGACGATCGGTCAGTCGCGGGCGCGGGTGCTCTCGCGGACGACGAGCTCGGGCTCCAGCCGGCGGCCCTCGGGCGGCGAGCCGTCCTGGATGGCCCGGATGAGCGACGCGGCGGCGAGCCGGCCCATCTCGCCGGACGGGGTGGTGACCGTCGTGAGGCGCGGATTGGAGATCGCCGTCGACGGGATCCCGTCGAAGCCGACGATGGCCACGTCGTCCGGGACCCGGATGCCGAGCCGCCGGAGGGCGTCCATCAGCGACAGCGCCAGCTTGTCGTCGTAGCACACCAGGGCCTCGGGCAGATCGGTCGCGATCGCCTCCGCCAGCGGACCCGGCTCCCGCCAGGCGTCGTCGGGGGCCGGGAAGATGTGCGGCGCGGCGCGGACCCCGCGGCTCTTGAGCGTGGCCGCGACGGCCGCCGACCGGAGCGAGTTCGAGGCGCCGCCCTCGCCCTCGACGTAGGCGATCCGGCGATACCCGCAGTCGACGAGGTGGTTCACCGCGGCACGAACGCCTTTGGCGTCGTCGGTCAGGATGACCCCTGGCGAGGCGGGCCCGTCGCGGCGGGGCAGCGAGCGATGGTCGGGCTGGACGATCACCAGGCGGGCCGGATCCACCCGCTCACGCCCCTCGCGCGGCGAGATCGCGCTGGACACGATCGCCACGCCGTCCGCGCCGTGCTCGGCGAAGACCTTCAGCGCGAGCCGCTCGCGGTTCGGCGTGTTGTCGCCGGCCACCATGATCACGCAGTAGCCGCTCCGGCCCGCCTCATCCTCGAAGCCCGAGGCGATCTGCCCGTGTACCGGGTCGCTGAGGTTGGGGATGAGCAGCCCGAGGGTCGAGGTGTGACGCATCCGGAGGCTGCGCGCGGCGGCGTTCGGGACGTACTGGAGCTCGGCCGCGGCGCTCTTGACGCTCAGGCGTGTGGCCTGGCTGATCCGCGGGTCGTCGGCCAGGGCGCGTGACGCGGTCGAATCCGAGACGTTGGCCCGCCGGGCGACGTCGCGCAGGAGGACCCGCCGACGCAGGCCGTTGACCGGTGGACCCGTCATCGAGCACCCACGGAGACGCGTTTCGGGGGCACGCGGTACCGGGAAGCCGTCGTGGACGGCACCGGTGCTCCGGGTGCCATGCGCCTGTCGGGCGATCCACGCACGGGCTGTTCCCTTCGCTCCACGCAACCGGTTGCATGGCGAACGTAGCATCGGGTCGGAGGTGGCGTCAACACGTTAAGGACCTCCGCGGGTCCGCGGCGATGGCGGCGCCGACGGCCTCGCCGGCGACCATCCAGCGGCCCTCAATCGCGGAGCGTCTCGCGGAGGACGTCGAGCAGGCCGGTCGCGATCCCGAACGGGTCGTCGGACTCCCAGTGGAGCGGGCTGTAGAGCTCGTTGTCCCACCAACCGTCGAACCCGGTCGAGCGGACCGCGTCGGCCCAGGTGCGGAGCGGAATCTCGCCGTCGCCCGGCCACACTCGTCGCGAGCGCTGGTCGGGCGTGCCCGTTCCGGGCGGCCCGAGCGAGTCCGAGAAGTCGACGCCGAAGATCAGCCGGCGATCGAGCCGGGCGAGGTCGTCGGGGTTCGTGCCGCTGTGCCACAGATGCCAGAAGTCGAGGACGAGGCCGACGTTGTCGCGGTCCGCGGCGTCGATCGCGGCGACAGCCTCGGCCAGCGGGGCGAGCGGGGTCCAGGCGAGCGGCTCGAGGTAGTAGCGGATCCCCCGTCCGGCCCCAAGGTCGGCGACGGCCCTGAGCGCCTCGGCGGTGACCCGCCGACGCTCCGAGGGGGACAGGTCGCCGGGACCGCGGTACGCCCCGTCCGGCTGGACCGGCCCGGTCAGCAGCTGGACGAAGGTCGCTCCGATCTCCGCGGCCAGCTCGGTCAGTGCCTCGGCCTCGCGGAGCATGGCCGCCCGATCCGGTGGCGACCATCGCTCGACGTCCGCCAGGGCCCCGAGGTTGACCGGTGCGAGCCCCGCCAGCGCGTCCCGGAGACCGGCGATCGGGTACCCCTCGCCGAGGTAGCGCCGGATGTGCTCCTCGCGGAGGAACACGCCGTCCCAGCCGGTCTCGCGCGCGAGGCGAACCTGCATCCGGACCGGCAGGTGCATCGTCGAATTCGAGTTGTAGACGAGCCGCATGATCACCTCACCCCGGGATGCTGGATGCGCCGAGCGCCCCGAGCAAGCCGATCCCGGTCACGACGAGGGCGATCCCGGCGACCTGCCGCCGGACGAGCCGCTCGCGGAACAGGACGTACGCGGCGACGGCCGCGATCGGCGCGAACATCGAGGCGAGCACCGACGTCACCGCAATGTCGACCCGTGCCCCGATCGCGAAGGCGGTCAGGCCGACGATCTCCACCGTCCCGCAGGTGACCAGGAGGGGCAGCGCCGATCGCGGGATCGACCTCCGCCCGGCGAGCACGAGCGGGATGCCGACGACCAGCAGGCCGAGGACCCGGCCCGGGAGAAGCACCCAGGCGATCGGGAGCGTGGCGCTCGTGTGCCCGGTCAGGAACAGGCCGCAGCCGAACATCGTCGCGGCGAGCGCGGCGAGCCCGGCGGCCCGCAGCGAGCGGGCGCGGCCGATCTGCACGCCCTCCTCGATCTCCTGTCCGCCGCCGGCCGCCGCGAGCACGACGCCGCCGGCGACGAGCGCCAGGATCGGACCCGAGCCCGGTGCGAGCTGCTGGCCGGCCACGACGGAGATGACCGCGGCGATCGCGCCCTCGGTCGACGCGATCGTCGAGACCACCGCGACGGCCCCCACGGTATACGCCGTGTAGGCGAGGAGGAGGCCGGCGACGTTGACGGCGCCGGCAGCCAGGGGCAGCACGAAGACCGTGGGCTCGACGGCGGGCAGCGGCGTCGCCACGAGCGCGACCGGGAGCAGGATCGCGCTGCCCACGAGCATCACCCCGGTCACCGTCACGTGCGGGCCGACGAGGCGGCTGGCCCGCGCCGACACGAGCACGGAGATCGCAAACGCGAACGCCGCGCACAGGCCGCCCAGGATCGGGGTCATCGGGCCGGTCTCGGTCAGGCGCGGCCGTCGGGCAGCGGCCGGGCATGGCGCTCGGCCACCGCGCGGCAGCGCTCGAGGGCGGTGACGCCGCTCGCTGCGGCGACGCGCCCGGCCTCGTCCGGGTCCGCTGCCAGCGCCGGACCCCAGATCCCGCGTCCGGCAAGGAAGCCCGACGCGCCGGCGTCCCCGGCCAGCCGGATCTGGACGAGGAACGCCCCCGTGTCGACACCCGCGCCGAGGAGGACCCACGGCGTGTCCGCGCACGTCTCCGCGAGCCGCCGGCAGGCCGCGAGGCCGGTCTCCTCGGTGACGGCGCCAAGATCCGGCAGTGGGAACGGCAGCTTCAGCAGGTCGGCGCCGAGCGGCTGGAGCCGGGCGACCGCGCGGGTGACGAGACCCTCGTACGCGGCGGCGTAGTCGGTCGGCGCCTCCGTCGACCGCCGGTACACGACGGGCTCGATCACGAGCGGCAGGCCAAGCGCGTGGCACGTATCGGCGGCGGACTGGACGACCGCGTCCTGGTGAGCGCTGGTCCCCTCGTCGTCGGCGCGGTACGGCACGAGCAGCTTGCACGCGTCGGCGCCGTAGCCGAGCGCGATCGCCGCCGAGAAGTCCGCCAGGAGCGTGGTGATCCGCTCGTCGCCGCCGGCCTCGTAGCCCTGGGCTTCGAGCGGCATGATCAGCCCGACCGAGGCGGGCACGACCCCCTGCTCAAGCGCGAGGCCGCCGAGCTCGGCGTCGAGCATGACCGCCGTGGCCGCCGGCGCGAGGGCCGCCGCGAGCCGCAGCTTCAGCCGCCGGAGGTCGTCGACGGGCGGCTCGCCGAGGCCGCGCCGCTCCAGTGTCACGCGCAGGCTGTCGCGGTGATCGATCGCGATGCCGCCGACGATGCCCGTCGACCCGCCGAGCCGGAGCAGGCGGCGTCGCCGACCGATGATCGCCGGGCCGGCGGGCGCGCCGGCCGTCACGGCGTCTCGCGTGCCGTCACGGCGTCACGAGCGGGACGCGCGGATCGGCCTCCATCGTCGGCCACAGGGTGCGCACCCAGGCCAGGTCCGGATCGTCGCTGTTGGCCATCGTCCGGCGGTCCCCGGCGAGCACGTTGAGGTAGTAGGCGTCGTAGCCCTGGGTTGCCGCGAACGGGTGGTAGCCCTGGTCGACGATCGCGAGGTCCCCGTCGCGGACCACCATCAGCCGGTCCCGCGAGCCGTCGCGGTGGTACACGCGCTGGATCGCCCAGCCCTCCCGCCGGCGAAGCTGGTAGAAGTAGGTCTCCTCGAGGACCGCCTCTCGCGGCGGATCGTCGACGTCGTGCCGGTGCGGGGGCCAGCCTGACCAGTTGCCGGAGGGCGTGAAGACCTCGCACACGAGGAGCCGGTCGGCGGGAAAGTCCGGCATCATGATGTTGTTGATCTGGCGCGTCGCGTTGCCGCGGCCGCGGATCTCGATGTCGACATCCCCGGGTTCGACGACGATCGGCACCGCCGACACACCGGACCGGCCGGTCAGCGGCGCTTGCGCGACGGCGACGACGGCACGCATCCCGGGCAGCGGACGACCGGTGATCGTCGCGGTCGCGCCGGCCGGAAGATAGGCGCTCCAGGGCATGCCCTCGAAGACGGACGGCCGGCCGCGGAGCCGGAGGGGACGCTGGCCGTCGCGGCTGACCTCGACGCCGCCGCCGGAGATGGTGACGATCGCCGCTTCCTGCTCGGGCCGGTCAAGGCGCATCGTCTCGCCCTCACCCAGCCCGAACGCCCGGAACGACAGGTAGCGCCAGCCCGCGCGCTCCGGATCGCACGCGACGGATCCGTCCGGTCCGGGCCGGATGTGGAGCTGCTCGGGCGGGATCCGCATCGGCAGCTTGGCGGCGTGGATGACGATGCCCGGCGGGTCGTTCGGGGTCATGGCCGAGCCTCCCTCGATGCCGCCGGCCGGCGCGCCAGGAGCGCGTCGATCTCGGCCGGCGACGGCATGGACGTGCTGCACATCAGGCGCGAGGCGACGATCGCCCCGGCGGCGTTGCCCCGCTCCAGCGCGACCACCGGGTCGAGGCCCGCGAGCAGGCCGGCGGCAAAGGCAGCGGCGAGGGCGTCGCCCGAGCCGAGCCCGCAGACGACCTCGACCGGGATGCCGGCGACCGTCCGACGGCCGTCCTGGGTGATCACCGACGCCCCGCCGGGGCCGTGTTTCATCGCGATTAGCCCGGGACCCAGGTGCAGCGCCGCATCCGGGTCGAGGCGGGTCGCTCGGAACTCGTCGTCGCTGCCGATGAGCACGTCCGCATGACGTGCGGCCTGCTCGACGAGCGCCGGCGCCTCGCCTGGATCCGACCACAGGGCGGGCCGCCAGTCGAGGTCGAGCGTCGTCCACGAGACGGGTCGCGTGGCGCGCGACGCGGCGCGGAGCTCGAGGACGCGCAGTGTCGTCGTGCGGGCCGGCTCCGCCGCGAGGAGCGTGCCCGAGACGATCACGAGCGGCGCTCGCTCCAGGGTCGCCAGCGGGAGGTCGTCGAGGACGAGGAGGGTGTCGGGGGCCGGGGACGGGCGATAGAACGTCACCGGGAACGTCTCGGGCGGCCAGGCCTCGAAGAACGCGACCTGGGTCCGGGTTCCCGGTCGGGTGACGAGGCCGGTCACGTCGAGGCTCTCGCCGGCAAGGAACCTCCGCACGTGCTCACCGTGGCCGTCGTCGCCGACCGCCGACAGGATCGCCGTCGGGATGCCGAGCCGGGCGAGGCCGGTCCCGATGTTGCCGGCGAACCCGCCCACTGCCCGCACGAACGACGGCGCGGTTGCAAGCGAGCTGCGCGGCGTGGCCGGCGTGAAGTCGACCCCGACGCGGCCGATGACGACCGCCTCGATCACCGACCGGTCCCGGCGGTCATCGGAGATGCTGGATCACCGCGTCGCGGAAGGTGCGGCCGACGGCCCGCGCCTCGTCGGCGCCGTCGCCGATCCGGAGCCCGAACGGGGCGAGGTTCGCGTCGCGGACGCCGATCCCGATGCTGATCGACCGCTCGAGCAACGCGTCGGTCTGGGGCAGCATGCCGGCGTGGTACTCGCCGTGCAGGTGGTCCGTGTGGTCGCAGTCGAACGGGCAGCCCTTGCCGGTCACCGTCCGGCGCTCGAGCAGGTGGTTCATCTTGCTGTAGACGTGCCAGCCCGACTCGGACAGCTGGATCGAGCCGACCTCGCGGGCGACGTCGGCGGCGATCTCGGCGCTCGGCAGGACCACGACGAGGTGCGTCGCCAGGTCGCCGGCCGGATCGGGCAGCGTCCGGTAGTCGATGTCGGGCACTTCCTCGAGCATGTCCTGGACGATCGCCTTGTTCTCGCGCAGATGGGCCACGATCGCGGGCAGCTTGCGGACCTGGGCCCGCAGCACGGCGCCCGACAGCTCGGTCATCCGGAAGTTCATCCCGAAGAACGGCCGCGGGGCGTACTTCGCCTCGAGCCGATCGGGCGCGTGGCCCTGGTCGTGCAGCGCGAAGCAGCGCTCGTACAGCGCCTCGTCGTCGGTGACGACCATCCCGCCGTCGCCGCTGGTGATCGTCTTGTACTCGTTGAAGCTGTAGGTGCCGATGGCCCCGATGCCACCCACGCCGCGGCCCTCGTAGGTCGCCCCGAAGGCCTGCGCGCAGTCCTCGATGATCGGGATCCCGTGCCGGTCGGCGACCGCCTTGAGCTCCTTCATCCGGGCCGGACCGCCGAGCATGTGGACGACGATGATCGCCCGCGTCCGCGGCGTGATCTTCGCCTCGACGTCGACCGGGTCGAGGTCGAACGACTGGTCGACCTCGGCGAGGACCGGCGTCGCCCCGGCGAACACGATCGCCGAGATCGAGGCGACGAACGTGAACCCCGGGACGATCACCTCGTCACCCGAGCCGACCCCGAGGCCGAGCAGCGCGATCCACAGCGCCGCCGAGCCACCACCGCTCAGGCCGAGCCCGTAGCGAACCCCGGCCAGCTCGGCGATCTCCAGCTCGAGGTGGTGGACCTTGGCGCCGAACGCCGGATCGTCCGACGGACCGTAGCGGCTCAGGTAACGGCTCGAGAGCACCTCGAGCACTTCGGCGGTCTCCTCGGCTCCGATGAGCTCGACCCCGGGTCCGGGCATCGTTCGCTTCCTTTCTACTGGGACGGCGGCGCGGTTGGGCGGCACGCGCGCGGTACGGGCGACGAGGTCAATTGAGCTCCGTGCGTTGCAGCCGGCGGGCGCTTTCGTAGGCGTCGCGCGCGGCGTGGACGGCGGGTCGCTCGCTCGCGGCGGCGACCGGGACGTCCCACCACGTCTCGAAGGTGGGCATTCGCTTCTCGGGCTCAGCCGGCACGACGATGACGGTGACGCCCTCCGCGTCGCGGGCGCGCGCCAGGCCGGTTCGCAGCTGGTCCGCGGTGCGGGCGAGGATCGCGGTCGCGCCCATCGCCTCGGCGTGCTGCCGAAAGTCGACCGGGACGTACGGCCCGGTCAGGCGGCCACCGACCGGATCCCGGAAGCGCAGCTCGTTGCCGAAGTCGGGCACGCCGACCGAGCGCTGGAGGGCGAGGATGCACTGGAAGCCGTGGTTGTCGACGACGACGATCGTGAGCTTGAGGCCCTCCGCCACGGCCGTGACGATCTCCGAGTTGAGCATGAGGTAGGACCCGTCGCCGACCATCACGACCACGTCCCGGGCCGGATCGGCCAGCCGGACCCCGAGCCCGGCCGCGATCTCGTAGCCCATGCACGAGTAGCCGTACTCGACGTGGTAGGCCTTGGGGTCCTCGGGCCGCCACAGCCGGAGCAGGTCCCCCGGCAGGCTGCCCGCGGCGCAGATCACCGTGGCATGACCGCCGACGGCGTCGTTCACGACGCCCACGATCTCCGCCTGGCCGAGATCCCCGGCTTGCCCGTCCGCCGAGCGCAGCCCGGTCACGATGTCGTCCCACTCGCCCTTGAGCCCGGCGACGCGCGACTGGTACGCCGCCGCGGTCCCGCCGTAGCCGGCCGCCGAGAGCGCAGCGTTGAGCGCGCGGACCGCCTCGCGAGCGTCCGCGACGATCGGGATCGCGCGCAGCTTGTGCGCGTCCATCGGCGCGACGTTGACGTTGACGAAGGCCGCATCGGGGTTCTGGAACGTCGTCTGCGACGCGGTCACGAAGTCGCCGAGCCGGCTCCCGATCGACAGCACCAGGTCGGCATCATGGGCGAGCCGGTTGGCGGCCAGACCACCGTTCGTCCCGGCCGGCCCGACGTTCATCGGGTGGTCCCACGGAATGGCGCCCTTGCCTGCCTGCGTCTCGGCCACCGGGATCCCGAACCGGGTTGCGAATGCCGCCACGTCGTCGCTGGCGTCCGAGTAGATCGCGCCACCGCCGACGACGATCAGCGGTGCCCGCGCGGCGCCGATGAGCCGGACCGCATCGGCGATCGGACCCGGCTCGGGCGCCGGGCGGCGGACGTGCCACACGCGCGGCTCGAAGAACCGCTCGGGCCAGTCGAAGGCCTCGGCCTGGACGTCCTCGGGCAGCGAGATCGTGACCGCCCCCGTCTCGACCGGGTCGGTCAGGACGCGGAAGGCCGCCGGGAGCGACGCCAGGAGCTGCTCCGGGCGCGAGATCCGGTCGAAGTAGCGCGACACCGCGCGGAAGGCATCGTTGGCGCTCACGTCGCGCTCGTTCGGGTGCTCGACCTGCTGGAGCACCGGATCGGGTGCCCGGTTGGCGAACGCGTCGCTCGGGAAGAGCAGGACCGGGATCCGGTTGACCGTCGCTCCGGCCGCGCCGGTGATCATGTTGGTGGCGCCCGGGCCGACCGACGAGATGCAGGCGAAGGTGCGAAGCCGATCGTGGTACTTGGCGAAGGCGTGGGCGATGTGGACCTGCGCCTGCTCGTTCTGGGGCCGGTAGTACGGGAGGCCAACGGCGTCGCCGTACTCCTCGATCGCCTGGCCCAGCCCGGCGACGTTGCCGTGGCCGAAGATGCCCCACACGCCGGCGATGAACCGGTGCCGGCGGCCGTCGCGCTCGACGTCCTGCGCCGCCATGAATCGAACGATGGCCTGACCCACGGTGAGCCGGACAGTCCGCATCGTCCTCTCCTTGCGCAACCGATTGCAAGGACGGTATCATCAGGCCTCCTGCCACGTCAACACGGGCCGAGGTCGAGGATCGCGCCGATGACGCTGCAACGGGTCTCGCCCGCGACGCCCCTGGCGCGCACGGTGGACCTCGGCGCGACGTGGAACGCCGGCGACGGCGACGTGGCCGGACGGCTCCACCCGCAGTACGGACCGGCGCTCGACCGGCTCCCGAGCGGGCCGGCGGTGTTCCGCGGTCTCCCCTTCGCGCTGGCTCCGCGCTCGGCCGCCCGACGCTGGGTGCTGCTCGACCACGCCGTGACGATCGACCTCCGTCGGCCGGCGCCGGACGCGCGGGAGGCCATTCCGGCCCGCCCTGCCGCGCCGTCGCGGCAGCCAGCCACGTCGTCGTGGCCCACTTCGCCGACAGCTGGCGGGACGCCACCGGGAACCGGCCGCCCGGCATGCCCGTGGGCTGGGTGCTCCCGGCCGGCGAGCCGCTCGCGACCTACGAGCTGGCGTTCGCCGACGGCCGAACCCGGGCGATCACGGTGCGCCGCCGGTTCGAGATCGCGGACGGGATCATCGGCTGGGGGTTCCTGCCCTTCGAAGCGGTTGGGCATCGGTCGGATGCGCCGATGGACTGGCGCGGCCCGCACCCCGTCCAGTCCGCGGGCCGCTACCCGGCCGCCGGGCACGCCGGGCCGCTCGGGATGCTCCCCGCCGCGTGGGGTCCCGCGCAGACGGGCGTCGCCGACTTCGTCCCGACCCCGGACGACGACATCACCTACTGGCTCCACGCGATCCCGCTCGCGCCCGGCGAGGTGCCGCTGAGCCTCCGGCTCGTCCCGCTGGGCGACGGCCGCCCGGGCACGGCCGTCGTCCTGGCGGCCGTGACCGTGTTCCACGGGACCGCGAATCCGCTCGTCGCGACGCCGCGTCGGCAGCTCCGGATCGAGGGGCCCGGAAGCGAGCTGCCCGGCATCGACCTCGGGGTGGCCATCCGCGCGCTCCCACCGGCCCGGACGACGGCGGATGGCGGCGGCGCGGGCGATCGCGGGCCGATCGGCTGGGGCCGGCCGCGGGTTCCGGCGGCTGACACGACCGGCGAGGCGGCCATCGTCGACCTCGCCGCGACGCCGGATGCGCAGATCCGGGTCGGCGACTGGGAGCTGCCCCTCGCGGAGCTCGACCGGACGGGATCCGCGACCCGCCATCGAACCGTGATCCGGGCGCTGCCCGCGGCGAGCGTCCGGGTCGACGTGCGCGTCACCGCGGATGGGGATCCGACACCGGCCCGGGTCCGGTTCGTGGCGGCCGACGGTCGGTACCTCGCGCCGCTCGGGCATCGCGACGAGGTCAACCCGGGCCTCATGGAGGACAGCGGGGCCGACGTCCTGCTCGGTTCGGACGCCTATGCCTATGTCGCCGGCACGTTCCAGGTCGACCTCCCGCTCGGCCCGGTGGACGTGGAGGCGGTCAAGGGCTTCGACCACCGGCCGCTCCGGACGCGGCTCGACGTCGGACCCGATCGACGCGAGCTGACGCTCGACCTCGAGCGCGCGATCGACCTCCGCGGCGACGGCTGGCTGACCTCGGACTCGCACGTCCACTACATCTCGCCGTCCACCGCGCTCCTGCAGGCCGCCGCGGAGGACGTGGCGTTCGTCCACCTGCTCGCGACGCAGGCCGGCGACGACGTCACCAACGGGCAGGACCTCGCCTGGGGATCCCAGCGGGACCCGTCGGGCGAACACGCCGTCATCGTCGGGACGGAGAACCGGCAGAACCTCCTCGGCCACCTGGCGCTCCTCGGGGCGCACCGGCCGGTCCTGCCCATGGCGTCCGGCGGCGCGCCGGAGGGCAGGCTCGGCGGCGCGGTCGACGAGCTGCTCGGCGACTGGGCCGACCGCTGCCGCGCGGCGGGCGGGCTCGTTGTCGGGGCGCACTTCCCGCTGCCCTACGCCGAGATCGCGGCGGACATCGTGAGCGGGCGGATCGACGCCGTCGAGATGCAGGTCTTCGCGCCCGGGCCTGGACAGCCCGCCGATCCTCGAGTGGTACCGCTTCCTCAACTGCGGCTACCGGCTGCCCGTCCTCGGCGGGACGGACAAGATGTCCGCCGAGGTCCCGGTCGGCGCGATCCGCACCTACGCCCGCCTCGGGCCCGACGAGCCGCGCTCGTTCGACGCCTGGGCCGCCGCCGTTCGCGCCGGCCGCACGTTCGCGACGTCGGGGCCGGTGCTCGAGCTCGCGGTCGACGGCCACGAGCCGGGCGCCACGATCTCGCTGCCGGCGGGCGGCGGCCGGCTCGAGATCCGTGCCCGGGCGCGCGCGGCGCAGCCGATCGTCGGCTCGCTGGAAGTCGTCATGAACGGGCGCGTCGTCGCCCGCGAGGACGCGGCCGCCCCGGCGGCGGACCTGGAGCTGGCCGCGACCATCGAGGTGACGGCCGGCGCCTGGATCGCGGCCCGCTCGCGCAGCGACCACGAGGTCCACTCGGCGTTCGCGACGACGATGGCCGCCCACACCTCGCCGGTGTACGTCGAGGTGCCGTATCGACCGCTGTTCGACGCCGGAGACGCGCGGGCCATCGTCGAGGTGATCGACGGCACGGCTCGCTGGCTCGAGCTGATGGCGGCGGTCACGGACCCCGGCGAGCGAGCGCGAATGGTCGACCGGATCAGCGCCAGCGGCGCGCCGCTGCGCGACCGCCTGGCACGCACGAAGCGGGAGGATGCCTGACATGAGGATCGCCCTCGACCCGTACATGCTCCGGGATCGCCCTTTCGGGGAGGTCTGCCGGATCGCGGCCGACATCGGCTACGACGCGATCGAGCTCTCGCCGCGGCCCGACTTCATCCCGTTCTTCACCCATCCCCGGGCGGACCGAGCGCGCGTGGCCGAGTTCCGGGCCGCGCTCCGGGAAACGGGGATCGAGCTCGCCTCGATCCTGCCGCTGTACCGCTGGTCGGGCCCCGACGAGGACGAGCGCCAGGCGGCCGTCCGCTACTGGAAGCGGGCCATCCAGCTGGCGGTCGAGGTCGGCTGCACGACGATGAACTCGGAGTTCAACGGCCGCCCAGACCAGCCGGCGCGGAGCGAGGCCCAGTTCTGGCGGTCCTTGGAGGAGCTGCTGCCGATCTTCGAGCGCGAGGGCATCCAGCTCAACCTCGAGGCCCATCCGGATGACTTCATCGAGCGCAACGAGCCGGCCGTCGACCTCGTCCGGGCGATCGACTCGCCGGGTGTCGGCTATGTCTTCTGCGCGCCGCACACGTTCCACCTGGGCGACGACATCGCCGCGATGATCACCTACGCGGCGCCCGTCCTCCGCCAGGTCCACATCGCCGACGTGCTCAACCACCGGGCCTCGTCCGGCCTCCGCTACATCGTCAACCCGCCCGGCTCGACGGCCCGGATCCACCAGCACCTCGACATCGGCCAGGGCGAGGTCGACTTCGACGCCTGCTTCCGGGCTCTGCGCGCCGTGGGCTTCGACGGGATCCTCACGAGCTGCGTCTTCGCCTGGGAAGAGCGCGCCGTCGAGTCGTCCCGGTTCATGCTCGAACGGATTCGCCACCATCTCGATACCGCGCTGGGCGATGCGGCGGGCGATGCCGCCGGCTGAGACCGCGCCGGCCGCTCAGAACGCGACCGGCAGGCGCTCGAGGGCCCGATCGGTGGGCGTGCTGATTCGGGTGACCGGGCCGGCGACGGCGTAGTCGGGGATCCGCCGGATCAGCTCCTCGAGCGCGATCCGTCCCTCGAGCCGGGCAAGCGGCGCCCCGAGGCAATGGTGGATGCCCTCGCCGAAGGCGACATGCCGTTGCGGCTGACGGGTGATGTCGAGGCGGTCCGGATCCGGCCAGCGGCGCTCGTCGCGATTGGCCGACGCCCAGATGAGATGGACCTTGGCGCCTTCGGGGATGGTCGCGCCCGACCAGTCCACGTCGCGGGTCGTGGTCCGGACCAGCGTCTGGATCGGGGCGTCGAAGCGGAGGAGCTCCTCGATCGCCGCCGGGAGCCGCTCGGGCTCGCGGCGGACCAGCTCGCGCTGGTCCGGAAACCGCGCCAGGTGAAGGAGCGAGTTCGAGATCAGACCGGTCGTGGTGGTGATCCCGGCGATGAACAGGAGCATGCAGCCGCCGATGACTTCGTCCCGGCTGAGCTCGCCGGCCTGTTCGGCAGCGACCATGAAGCCCAGGAGGTCGTCCCGCTCCCGCGTTCGCCGATCACCGGCGCTGCGCTCGAGGTAGGCGCGCATCTCGTCGCGCGCGTGGATCGCCGTCGCGGGCAGCGCACGCTCGCCGGGAACGCGGTCGAGCATCCTGGCGAACCACTCCATCAGCTGGGGATGGTCGTCGTCCGGGAAGCCGAGCCAGCTGAACACGATGTGCGCCGGCAGCGGCCGGGCGAAGTCCTGCGCCAGGTCGGCTGCTCCCGCGTCCGCGAAGCCATCAATGAGGCGGTTCGCCCGGACGCGCGCGGCGTCCTCGAACCGGAGCCGGATCTGCGATGGGCTGAACGCCAGGCGCACGGCACCGCGAAGTCGCGTGTGGAGCGGTGGATCGGCTGCCGCGATGTCGCCGGCGGGCTCGAACAGCTGGTACGTGTCGTCGGCGTCGTTGCCGGTCCCGCCCGCCTGGCTTGAGAACGTCTCCCAGTCCTTGGCGGCAGCCTGGACGTCGTCGAAGCGCGACAGGGCCCAGATGTCGCGATCCGGGTTTCGGTACAGGGCCGCTTCATCACGGAGCCGGCGATACACCGGGTACGGATCGTCCGCCTGGATCAGCGGATCCCATGCGACCCGGTCGTCGCCTGGGCGCCGCGCGGACTGGACCATCTTCGGCCTCCGGTGGCGAGCCTGTGCATTCGTTTGCACGGCGCATGCTACACCGCAGGAAGCCGGCGCTGGCCGGCCCGGGAGCCACCACCCTCACGAATCGATGCAGGCGTACAGGTAGTGCCGCCCGGGGAGGCCCGGATCGCGCACCTCGAACCGGTAGGCTGCCGGCGGCAGGACGCTGGGCGGCGTCGAGGCGAAGAGGATCGTGCCGCCGGGGCCGGTGCTCGGAACGGCATACTGCCGACCCTCGGTCATCCCGCCGAGCCGGACGACGAGCGGTGAGACGTGGTGGACGGCAAAGCCGGCGCGACCGAGCACGGACGCCGTCACCGTCGCCCGCCGATCCATGCCCGGGAACGTGACCCCCACATAGGCGACGCGGCCGGGCGGCAGGTGGACCGCCGGTCGATACCTGGGGTTGCCGGGCCCGAGACAGGGGTCCTCCGGGTGACCGGGGCGCTCGACCGGCGAGGTCGCGAAGCTGGCTCCCTGCTGGAGGACGATGAACGGGCCCTCCGGCGACCAGGTGGCGCCGCTGGCGTGCTGGATCGACGGCTCCTCCGTCGAGGACAGGGCGTCGGGCGCGAGCAGGGCGACGACGGTCCACTCGTTGTCGGTGAGCGAGACGTAGGCGTCGACCGCCTGGCCATCGGCGCTCGGGACGGACGAGGACGGAGCGGGCGCCGAGCCCGGGGGCGAGCCGGCGGCCACGGCAACCGGTGTCGTCGGCCGGTCCGTCGGCCGGGCCGCGCTCGGGCTCCGTCCCCACGGCTGCCACACCAGGACGAGCACCACGGCCAGGATCCCGAGCGCGACCGCGATAGGCCGGCGCGGACCACTCGTCCGAAGTCGCTCGACCGGCTGATCGATCCCGCTCGGCTCGCTGATCGCCGACTCCCTTTCCGCCGATGCCTCGGCTCACCGTACCGTGACGGAGCCATCCGCCCCCGAGACCGTCACGATCTCAGGTTGGCGCGCTATCGTCCATGGCGTGGTCGCGGGCTCAGCGCAATCGCTGGTCGAGCCGCTGCGACACGGACGATCCGACACAGGAGGTCGAGCGATGGACGGCGCAACGATGGTCGTGGCCACGATCCCAGTAAGCGATCTCGATCGGGCGAGGAGCTTCTACGGCTCTACGCTCGGCCTCACCTTCCTGTGGGACAACCCCGCCTCGATCCGGTTCCGCTGCGGCGATGTCAGCGAGCTGTCGGTCTTCCGCCGCCCGGCGACGGAGACGCAGCACACGCTCGCCCACTTCGAGGTAGCCGACATCGAGACGACCGTCCGCGAGCTCGAGGCGAAGGGCGTGACCTTCGTCGACTACGACGAGGGCCCGCTCCAGACGACGGGCCACATCGCCCAGCTCGGGCCCTCGCGCGGCGCCTGGTTCCGCGATCCGGACGGGAACTTCCTGGGCCTGCGCCAGGGCTAGCCGTCGGACAGCCGCTGGAGGTCGTCGCCCGGGGGAGCGATATCCCTGGTCGCCGTCGCCTGAGCGTCAGGCGGGGCTCGGTGTCTCCCCCGGTAGCCCTTGCTCGGTCGCGACGAGCCGTCCGTCGGCCTGAAGCCCGCGGAGGATCTCGACGGTCGCGGCGATCCCGTCGCGGAACGGCGTCAGGGGCACCAACCCGAGGGCCGCGACCCCGTCGTGCGCGATCTCGGAAGGGAATGGCAGAACCGCATCGGCTCGGCTGATCGTGCCGGCGGCCCCGGGTACGGCTTCCTCGATCGCCGCGATCCACGACCCGATGTCCACGGAGCTCCCGTCCAGGTTGAAGACGTTCGCCCCGTCCAGGTCGCTTCGGCTGGCGGCGAGCAGGGTCGCCGCGACATCCTCGGCGTACTGGAAGAGGGTCGTCCCGGTGAAGCTGATCTGGTACGGCCGCCCGAGCACCGCCGCGGCGATCGCCGTGGTCGGCGTGCTCGTCAGACCCTGGTCCCGGCCGACCCCGTAGACCGTCATCGGGCGAAGGCCGATGGACGCGATCCCGTCGTCGAGGGCGTAGACCCGTGCGGTCCCCTCGTTCGCGCGCTTGTACACGCCGTAGTGGGTGGTCGGGTGGCCGTCGGCGGTCTCCTCCAGACGGTGGGTGGCTGGATCCTCATCGGCCGCTCCGAACATCCCGATGGAGCTGGTGTAGACCACCGGCGCGGCCCGCAGGCCCAGCCGCTTGACCGCCTCGAAAATGTGGACCGTTCCGACCACGTTGACCATCGCCCCGAGCGGGGGGTCTGCGCGGCAGAACGGGACCTGGAGCGCGGCGAGGTGGATGACGTTCGTGATGCCGTGCTCGTCGAGCGTCCGCTCGAGGGTCGGCAGGTCGGTGATGTCACCGACGACGAAGTCGACCGACGCGAGCTCGTCGGCGGTCATGATCTGGGCGAGTCGCCGGTGGTCGCGACCCAGGTCGAGGGCGACGATCGGCGCGCCCTCGCGGGCGAGCGCCCGCACGGTCCACGCCCCGATGCAGCCGAGCGCGCCCGTGACGAGGAATCGTTCGTCGTCGCTCATGACCGGGATCCGGCGGCAACGGCTGCCCCGGCGACCGTCGCAGCGGGCGCCCCCGCGGGTACGTGACGCGTCCGGTTCGTCAGCCGCCCGATCCCCTCGATCTCGACGACAACGGTCGAGCCGTCTCCGAGGAACCGCGGCGGGTCGCGGAACACGCCGACCCCACCGGGGGTGCCGGTGGCGATGACGTCGCCCGGCTCGAGGCTGAACGAGCGCGAGCAGTAGCTGATGAGCTCGGCGACCGCGAAGAACATCATCGCGGTGGTCGAGGACTGGACGACCTCGCCGTCGACCGTGCACGAGATCGCGAGCCGTTGCGGATCGCCGATCTCGTCGGCGGTGACGATCGCCGGCCCGATCGGGCAGAAGGTGTCGAGCGACTTGCCGCGGACCCATTGGCCGTCCGAGAACTGCACGTCGCGGGCCGAGACGTCGTTGAGGCAGGTATAGCCGAGGACGCAGTCGAGCGCGTTTTCGGCGGACACATTGCGGGCGGTCGACCCGATGACGACGCCGAGCTCCGCCTCCCAGTCGACCTGCTGGGTCAGTGCCGGGTCCCAGCGAATTCGGCCCCGTCGCCGATGACGGCGCTCGGGAACTTCGCGAAAATGAGCGGGGCCGGCGGTGGATCCGACTGCTCCTCCGCGACGTGCTCGCGATAGTTCCGCCCGATGGCCACGACCTTCCCGGGCCGCGGAACCGGGGCCAGCAGCTCCAGTCCGTCCAACGGGCGGCCATCGCGCTCGATCCTGGGGGATCCCGCTGCGGACCTCAGCGCGTCGAGGCACGTGGTCGCCGCCCGCGAGCAGCGCGCCGATCGTCGCCGGACCGTCCGGGACAAGCTCCGCGGCCGGGAGCCAGCGACCATCCCGGACGACGCCGAGCGTCTCTCCGGACCCGGTGCGGCAGCTGATCAGGCGCACGGACACTCCCAGTGTTCAGCATTCTGGTCGTTGGACGGTGGACTGGACGATACGATACGCTTGGTCGCGGCGTCAACCGGCCGCCGGCACAGGATGGAGGACGCAGTGCCGATCGATCCCGCGGAGCGCCGGCCGCTCGGGCGGACGGGCCTGTCGGTCACCCGGCTCGGGTTCGGCGGGGCGCCGATCGGCGGTCTCTACGACGAGGTCCCGGAGGCGGACGCGATCGCGACCGTGACGCGCGCATGGGACCTCGGGATCCGGCTGTTCGACACGGCACCGCTCTACGGGTACGGCGTATCCGAGCGGCGGGTGGGCGCGGGACTGGCCGGCCGGCCGCGCGACGCCTACGTCGTGTCGACGAAGGTGGGCCGGCTGATCGCGGAACCCGGAGCGGTGCCGCCCGGCGCGGAGGTCGACCGCCAGCTGGTCGACGGCCGTGAGGACGGCGCGTATGCCGGCACGGCCGGCCGCAAGGTCCTGTTCGACTACAGCCCCGACGGCATCCGCCGGTCGATCGACGCGAGTCTGGCGCGACTCGGGGTCGACCGGATCGACATCGCGCCTGATCCACGATCCCGACGACCATTGGGCTGCCGCGATCGGGCAGGCATGGCCGACCCTCGCGCGCCTCCGTGAGCAGGGCGTGATCCGCGCGGTCGGCGTCGGGATGAACCAATCGGCGATGCTCGCCCGGTTCGCCCGCGAGGGCGACTTCGACGTGTTCCTGCTCGCCGGTCGCTACACCCTTCTGGATCACGAGGCGCTGGCCGAGCTCCTGCCGCTGTGTGTCGACAAGGGGATCCGGGTCATGATCGGCGGCGTGATGAACTCCGGGATCCTCGCCGATCCCCGCCCTGGAGGCAGGTACGACTACGCGCCCGCGTCGGCGGACGTCCTGGAACGGGTCCGCCGGCTCGGCGAGGTCTGTGCGCGCCACGGCGTGCCGCTGAAGGCGGCGGCAGCCCAGTTCCCGATGGCCCATCCGGCCGCGATCGCCCTCCTGGCCGGCGTCCGGTCCGTCGCCCACCTCGACGAGTACCCGCGCCTGCTCGCCGAGCGGATCCCGGGCGACCTCTGGGCGGAGCTCCGTCACGAGGGTCTGATCCCGGCCGACGCCCCGACCCCGGCGTGACGACGACACCGCTGCGCGTCGACGCCCACCACCACCTGTGGCCGGACCCGACGCCGGCCGAATACCCGTGGCTGACCGACGACCTGGCAGCGATCCGCCGTCCGTTCGGGCCCGCCGACCTGGCGCCGCTCCTGGCGGCCGAGGGGATCGGCGCGAGCGTGCTCGTCCAGACCCGATCGAGCGTCGCCGAGACCGAGGGCTTCCTCGCCACGGCGGCGGCCTCGCCGTTCATCGCCGGCGTCGTCGGCTGGCTCGACCTCACCGACCCTGGCATCGCCGACGCGATCACCGTCTTGTGCGACCGTCCTGGCGGCGATCGCCTGGTCGGGATCCGCCACCAGGTCCACGACGAACCCGACCCCGATTGGCTCCGCCGCGCGGACGTCCGCCGTGGGATCGCGGCCGTCGGATCGGCCGGGCTTGCGTACGACCTCCTGGTCCGGGCCCGCGAGCTGCCGGCCGCCGTCGACACCGTTCGCGCGCTGCCCGACGTCCGATTCATCGTCGACCACCTCGCGAAGCCTCCGATCCGCAACGGGTCGATCGCGGTATGGGCGGAGGCGATCCGGCCACTCGGCGAGCTCTCGAATGTCGCCGCCAAGGTGTCCGGCCTCGTCACCGAGGCGGTCTGGGCGCGCTGGACGGTCGACGACCTCGTCGCCCCCGTGCGTCACGCCCTCGAGCTGTTCGGGCCGTCGCGGCTGCTGTTCGGCTCGGACTGGCCGGTCTGCCTGCTTGCGTCGTCCTACGACCGGGTCGTCCGAGCCGCCAGCGACGCCCTGGCGATCGCCGGGCTCCCGTCCGTCGAGCAGGACGGCGTCTTCGGGGCGAATGCGATCGCGCAGTACGGCTTGCGCGTCGGCTGACGCGGGCCGGCCCCGGCGAGCGTGCCGGGTCAGCCCGCTCGCACGCCCACCGTGTCGAGCCGGCGGAGCGGATCGACGAGCTCGCCGGCCAGCGTGCGGAGATCGGCGACCAGGAGCGGGACACGCTCATCCGTGGCCCGGACCTTCAGGAGCGTGATGCTGGCCGCGTTCGGGCCCTCCCCCGGCTGGCGACCCGGGATCGCGACGCCGAAGCAGACGACACCCTCCATCGTCTCCTCGTCGTCGATCGCGTAGCCACGGTCGCGGACGCGATCGAGATCGGCGCGCAACGCGTCGACGGTCCGGATCGCGTTCGCCGTCCCCGCCGGCAGCCTGGTGACGCCCGCGAGCCGGCGGTCGAGGTCCCGCGGATCGAGCGAGGCCAGCGCGGCCTTGCCCGTGGCGGTGCTCGTCGCCGGAAGCCGTCGCCCGATCTGCGATGTCAGGCGGACCGGCTGGCGTCCGTCGTGACGGGCGAGGTAGGTCATCTCGAGGCCGTCGAGGATCGCGAGCTGGACGGTCTCCTCGGATCCGACCGGGAGGCGCCGCGCCGCGTCGTAGAACTCCTGGACCATGTCGACCGCGACGAGGTAGGCGCCGCCGAGCTCCGCGAGCCGGCGGCCGAGAGCGAACCCCGTCCCGACCCGGCGGACGAGCCCGGCATCGGCGAGCGCGCCGCAGATGTTCGCGATCGACGACTTCGGGAGGCCGAGCCGGCGCGCCAGCTCGCTCGGTCCGAGGGCGACGGCGGCGTCCTCCGCGAGCACGTCCAGGATCGACGCGGCACGCGTGACCGCCGGCGCGAGGGACTCGCTCGCGCTTCCGTCGCCAGTGTCCATTGTCGCCGCCGTTGCCATCGCAGCCCCTCGTGCACCGCGCGGCTATCCGCCGCGCGGCCAGCCTGCTGGCTGGCGTTCTACATCTTGACTACGTCGGTTCGCTGTGGTTGACTGTCCAGCCTACCGCCGTGTGTTCAGTATGTTGGACGACGGAGCAAGGGTCAAGAGGAGGGCCAAGCGTGCAGTCGCGGTTCCGATCGATCGCGGCAGCGATCGTTCCCGTACTCGTGTTGGCGGCCTGCAGCTCGTCGGCGACGCCTTCGCCCTCGTCCGCGGTCCCGTCCGCGGCGGCCCCGTCGGTCGGGGCATCGCCGGGGCAGTCCGCCGGTCCGTCGGTCGCTGCCGCGTCACCGGGCACGAAGTTCGCGGGCGTCAGCGTGAACATCCTGACCTTCAACGGCCCGCAGATCGCGGAGCCGCTCCAGCGTCGGGCTCCGGACTGGGAGCAGCTGACGGGCGGCCACGTCAACGTCGTCGCCGTCGGCTTCCAGACCATCTACGACAAGGCGCTGCTCGATGCGTCGACGGGCACGAACTCGTTCGACGGCTACGTCTTCGATCCTCAATGGATGGGCGACTTCGTCGGGCCGGGCTACCTGCTCGACCTGACCGATCGCGAGAAGAATGACCCCCAGCTCGACCAGCAGGACATCGTCCCGTTCTTCCGCGACTACAACTCCGTCTACAACGGCAAGGTCTACACGATCCCGCTCGACGGCGACTTCCACATGGTCTATTACCGGAGCGACCTGCTCACGAAGGACGGCCTCAAGCCGCCGGCGACCTGGGACGACTACCTCGCGATCGCCCAGAAGTACAACGGCCAGGACCTCAACGGGGACGGCCAACCTGACTACGGCTCGTGCATCGCCAAGAAGAAGGGCGCCCAGAGCTACTGGTGGATCATCTCCGTGGCCGCCGGCCTGCTCCAGGCCAAGGGCACGGGCGAAGGCGCGTTCTTCGACACCTCGAACATGAATCCGCTCTTCGGCCCGAACGAGGCGATGACCCTCGCCTTGCAGACCTACGCAAAGACGGCCCAGTTCGGACCGCCCGATGAGCTGAACATGGACGTCGGCGCGACGCGCGGTCTGTTCACGACCGGCCGCTGCGCCCTGACGATGGACTGGGGCGACATCGGGACGCTGACCCCGGGCACCTATGCCCAGGACAAGACGGGCGCAACGATCACCCCGGGCTGGAAGCAGGTCCTGGATCGGTCGTCCGGCAAGCTCGTCCCGTGCGATGCGACCACCTGCCCGAACGCCGTCAACGGCGTGAACTACGCCCCGTTCGCCTCGTTCGGCGGCTGGTCCGGCGCGATCAACGCCAAGTCACCGACCGCGAACCAGGACGCCGCGTACGACTTCCTGTCGTACATGAGCGCCCCGGCCCAGTCCGGCGTCGACGTGACCCTCGGCAAGACGGGCTTCAACCCGTACCGGACGTCGCAGTTCTCGAACCCCGCGCCGTGGTTGGCGGCCGGCCTGAGCCAGGCCGCAACCGACAACTACCTCGGGGCGATCAAGACCAGCCTCGACAACAAGAACTTCGTGCTGGACCTGCGGATCCCGCAGACCAAGCAGTACGAGCAGGACGTGCTCGACACCGCCATCGCGCAGTACCTTGCGAAGGAGCTGGATGAGGCCGGCACCGAGCAGGCCATCGCCGACGGCTGGAACCAGATCACGGACCAGGCCGGAAAGGACAAGCAGCTCGCAGCCTACGTCGCGAGTCTTGGAATCAAGCAGTAACGCCCTCGCCACTCCTCCTCCGGAGCCGGGCCGCAGTGGCGGCCCGGCTCCGCGTTCGGCTGCCGTCCGACGGACGTCGGCCGAGCCCCGCGGGCTCCACTCGGAGGGCGCGGCGCGCTGGCTGTTCATCTGGCCCGCCGTCCTCCTCGTCCTCGCGCTGTCGCTCTTTCCGCTGGTGGCGTCGGTCGCGCTGTCGTTCTCGAAGCTGGTCTTCGGCCCGGGCGGCGTCACCCTGTCGTTCATCGGGTTCACGAATTACCAGCAGCTCCTCTTCGGGCTGGAGCGGTCGCACTTCCTGGGTGTCCTGAAGACCCCCACCCCGATCGGCTGGGTGATCTTCATCGCCACGGCTGTCCTGACCGCGCTCGCCTGGGTGCGGGCGGCGCGAAGCGGCGCGATCGGCCCGTTCGGGCTCGCCCTCCGGCTGATGGCCGGCATCCTGTTCGTCGTCTTCGTCTGGCTGCTCGTCCAGACGCTGGCGAGCGACGGCGGCCGGCCCGGCTCGCTCGTCGTGACCGTGATTTTCGTGTTCGGCGGGATCGCCCTCCAGCTCGGGCTGGGGCTGGGGCTCGCGCTCCTCGCCGTCCAACTGGTCCCGTGGCGGCGCTTCTTCAGGATCCTCTTCCTGATCCCGCTGACGATCACGCCGGTTGGCATCGGCTACATGTTCCTCATGATGACCGACACCTCGAAGGGGCCCATCGAGCCGGTCTGGGTCGCGCTCGGGCTGCGCAACTTCACGTGGGTCACCGATCCGTGGCTGGCTCGGCTCGCGGTGATCATCGGGGACACCTGGCAGTGGACCCCGTTCGTGTTCATCGTCCTCCTGGCGGCGCTGGAGGGCCTCGACCAGGAGGTGAACGAGGCCGCGCTGGTGGACGGTGCGAGCCGCCCTCAGAGCTTCCGGCATATCACCTTGCCGGCGATCCTGCCGGTCACGACCACGATCGTGCTGATCCGGATCATCGAGGGCTTCAAGATCATCGACATGCCGAACATCCTGCTCGGCGGCGGGCCGGGCACCGCGACCCAGTCAATGACCCTCCAGGCCTACATCGACTGGAACACCCTGAACCTCGGGCGGTCGGCGGCGGTTGCCTACCTGCTGCTCATCCTCGTGACGATCGTCGCGACGATCTACGTGAGCCTGGTCCGCCAGCGCGTGACGGACGTGGCGTGACGAATCCCTTCCGACGCCAGTCGGCCGCCGACCTGTCGCCACGGGCGAAATTCATCGCCTGGCTCCTCCTGGTCGGCTGGTCGTTCGTCGTCCTGTTCCCGATCTACTGGTTGGTCGTCACCTCGTTCAAGACGCCGTACCAGGTCGACAAGGGCCCGCTCTATCTCCCGTTCGTCGACTTCCAGCCGACGCTCGACGCCTGGCACTACATCCTGTTCGATCTCGGCAACGACACGATCCGGCCGTACATCAACACCGTGATCGTCGGGCTGAGCAGCTCGCTGATCGCGCTGCTGATCGGATCGCTGGCCGCATATGCCCTCGTCCGGTTCACCTACCGACCGCGGATCGGGATCATCGGGCTGTTTATCGGGTCGATGGCCTACGCGTTCATCGCGTCGGGGCTGGGCGCGCCGGTCGTCCTCGCCTTCGCCTCGGCCATCGCGATCTTCGTGATCCTCAGCCAGACGGTCGGGCGACGGTTCGTCCGGGCGATGGGCAACAGCGACATCGCGTTCTGGCTGATCTCGCAGCGGATCCTGCCGCCGATCGCGGTCGCGGTACCGCTCTACGTCCTGTTCCAGCAGGTCCATCTGCTCGACAACATCGTCGCGCTGATCATCACGTACGTCGCGACGAACCTGCCGATCGTCGTCTGGCTGATGCGCGACTACTTCGCCTCGCTGCCACGGGAGCTCGAGGAGTCGGCTGCCGTCGACGGAGCGTCGGTCTATCGGGTCGTCCGTTCGATCGTCCTGCCGATCTCCGTGCCGGGACTCGTGGCGACGTTCCTGATCGTCCTGATCTTCGCCTGGAACGAATTCCTCATCGCGCTGATCCTCACGAGCGCGAACGCGCAGACGATGCCCCTCCAGGTGGCCGCCCAGAACGCGACCCGTGGGCCGCAGTGGTGGGCGATGTCGGTCCTGATCATCATCATGATCGCGCCGGTCGTGGTGATGGCGATCGCGCTCGAGCGCTACATCACCAGGGGCATCCTCGTCGGCGCGCTGAAGGGGTGATCGGTTGAGCCGGATCCGGGAGCTCGAGGTCCTCGACGTCCGCTTCCCGACCTCGCGCTCGCTCGACGGATCGGACGCGATGAACCCGGATCCGGACTACTCCGCGGCGTACGTCGTCCTGCGAACGGACGCGGCCGACGGGCTCGAGGGCCACGGGCTGACGTTCACGATCGGGCGCGGGACGGAGGTCGTCGTCGCGGCCGTCCACGCGCTGGAGCCGCTCGTCGTCGGACGCTCGGTCGAGGAGCTCGAAACCGACATGGGCGGGTTCTGGCGCGACCTGGTCGGCGACAGCCAGCTGCGCTGGATCGGGCCCGAGAAGGGGGCGATCCACCTCGCGACGGCAGCCGTGGTCAACGCCGTCTGGGATCTGATCGCGAAGCGGGCGGGCAAGCCGCTCTGGAAGGTCCTCGTGGACCTGTCGCCCGAGGCCCTCGTCGACCTCGTGGACTTCCGCTACCTGACGGACGCGCTCACGCGGGACGAGGCGCTGACGATGATCGAGCCGCTCGGCGCGACGCGCGGTGACCGGGAAGCCGAGCTGCGCGCCCGCGGCTACCCGGCTTACACGACGTCGGTTGGGTGGCTGGGCTACGACGACGAGAAGATCCGCCGGTTGTGCCGCGAGGCGCTGGCCGAGGGCTGGACGCGGTTCAAGATGAAGGTCGGAGCGGACGTCGACGACGACATCCGGCGCGCAGCGTTGATCCGGGCGGAGATCGGCCCGGACCGGATGCTGGCCGTGGACGCGAACCAGCGCTGGGACGTCCCGGTCGCGATCGCGTGGGTGGGCGCGCTCGCGCCGTTCGACCCGTACTGGATCGAGGAGCCGACGAGCCCGGACGACATCCTTGGGCATGCGGCGATCGCCCGGGCGGTCGCGCCGATCCGCGTTGCGACCGGCGAGCACGTCCACAACCGGGTGATGTTCAAGCAGCTCTTCCAGGCCGACGCGATCGGGATCTGCCAGATCGACGCATGCCGTCTCGGCGGCGTCAACGAGGTGATCGCGGTCCTGCTGCTGGCCGCGAAGTTCGGCGTGCCGGTCTGTCCACACGCAGGCGGGGTGGGGCTGTGCGAGCTCGTCCAGCATCTCTCCGCGATCGACTACATCGCGATCTCCGGCCGGATGGACGGACGGATGATCGAGTACGTCGACCACCTCCATGAGCACTTCCTGGACCCGGTGGCGATCGAAAGCGGTTCGTACCGGCTGCCGTCGATGCCCGGGTACAGCGCGGAGATGCGGCCGGCATCGCTCGCGCGGTACCGGTTCCCGTACGGCACCGAGTGGCGGGAGGACGGCGCCGCCGCGGAGGTCCGGGCGTGAGGCGGTTCGGGCAGGTGATCCGGGTCCGACCGGAGCAAATCGCGGAGTACGAGGCGCTCCACGCGGCGCCCTGGCCGGGCGTCCTGGCGGCGCTCGCGCGCGGCAACATCCGGAACTACTCGATCTTCCGCCACGGGACGACGCTGTTCGCCTACTACGAGTACGTGGGCGAGGACTACGCGGCCGATCTCGCGTCGATCGCCGCGGATCCAGAGACGCAACGCTGGTGGACCCTCACCGACGCGATGCAGGAGCCGGACCCGGATCGCCCGGCGGGCACGTGGTGGCTCGACCTCCCGGAGGTCTTCCACACGGATTGACCGCGGCGCTCGGCGACGTCCAGCGCATCGACGACCGCCGCCGGTCGGCGCGTGTAGGCTCTTCGCATGGACGCGCTCCCCGGCGGCGAGCGCGGCCCTCGTCAATGGGTGGCGGAGGCGGTTCGGGCGGGCGGAGGTTGGCCGTGCTCACGATGGCGGTCGGTCACAGCGACGACGTCGATCCCATGGACGCGATCGCGACCGTCATCGATCAGTGCCGGACCGCGCTCGGCGGGCGCGCGCCGCAGGCCGGGATGCTGCTGTCGGTCTTCGAGAGCTTCCATCCCGCGATCGTCGCGGCCGTGCGGACGGCGTTCCCGGGCGTGAGCATCATGGGCTCGACGTCCGCGGCCGAGGTCTCGTCGGTCGGCGGCTTCCTCGAGGACTCGATGACCCTGGCCCTGTTCGCGTCGGACACGGCCGACATCACCACGGGCCTCGCGGGCGGCCTCGGCGTCGACGCCGACGCGACGTGCGCGGCCGCGGTCGGCGAGGCCCTGGCCGGGACGTCGCGCCAGCCGGCGCTGTGCGTCCTCTTCGCCGAGGGCTTCGTCGAGGATCCCCAGGTCACGCTCGACGCGATGGCCCGCGCGCTGCCGCCCGGGGTGATGATCGTCGGCGGCGGCTCCGCCCGCCGCGACCTGGGCACGATGACGCCGACCGACCAGTTCTGCGACGAGCGGGTCGTCCAGGACGGGATCTCGGTGCTCCTCTTCTCGGGCGAGGTGGCGTACTCCATCGCGGTTGGGACCGGGTTCCGGGCGCTCGGTCCGCCGGGAACCGTGACCCGGGCGGTCCGTGGGCTGGTCGAGGAGATCGACGGCCGACCGGCGATCGAGTTCCTGGCGCCCTATCTCGACGTGACGGGGCCGGCCTCGTTCGGCAACCCGCTCGCCGTCGTCGAGCAGGGCACCGATCGGTCGTACCTCCGCGCGATCGTTCGGTCGGACCCGGCGTCCGGCGCCGTGACCCTGTTCGGCTCGGTCCCGGTCGGTGCCAGCGTGCAGCTGACGACGGCGAACCCGGACGACATCCTGGCCGGGACGCGGGACGCCCTGGCGCGGGCGACTGCCGACTTCCCCGCCGGCGCGCGACCCGAGGCCGCGCTGATGTTCTCGTGCATGGTCCGCAAGTCGCTCCTCGGCTCGCGGACGAGGATCGAGGCCGAGCTCGCGAGCGCGGCGTTCGGAGCGGCGATCCCGCTCGTCGGGCTGTACTGCGCCGGCGAGATCGGCCCGATCCGGGGCGATGCCACGAGCCAGTTCCTGAACGAGACGTTCGTGACGGTCCTCCTCGGATCGTGAGCGACACGCCCGGGACCGATCCCAGCGCGACGCCGGAGGCGCTCCGCAAGGAGAACATCCGGCTGGCCCGCCGGGTGAGCCAGCTCGAGTCGACCCTCCAGCAGATCGAGGCGATCCGCGACACCAACGCCCGCCTGCTCGATCGGATGCGCGGTGAGCTCGAGGTCGAGCGGACGAAGTCGCACACCCTGCTCCTGAACATCCTCCCCCAGCCGATCATCGACCGGCTCAATGCCGGCCAGCAGCTGATCGCGGACCGCTACGACGACATCTCGATCGTGTTCAGCGATCTCGTCGGGTTCACCGAGATCTCCGGCGGTCTGCCGGTCGACACGCTCGTGTCCTCGCTCAACGAGCTGTTCTCGGCGTTCGACGCCGCGTGTGCCGAGCTCGGGGTCGAGAAGATCAAGACGATCGGCGACGCCTACCTCGCCGCGGCCGGGCTGCCCGGCACGAGCGAGGATCACCCGCGCGCGGCGGCCGAGCTCGCCCTCGCGATGCGGAGCAGCCGTCGATGCCGCCGGGCCGCCCTGGCGGATCCGGATCGGGATCAACCGCGGCCCGGCTGTCGCCGGGGTCATCGGAACGACGAAGTTCGTGTACGACCTGTGGGGCGACGCAGTCAACGTCGCCAGCCGGCTCGAGACGACGGCGCCGCCCGGCCGGATCCAGGTCTCGGCGTCCGTCGCGGACGCCCTGGCCGGGGCCTACGAGCTGGCCGCGCGCGGCGAGATCGAGCTCAAGGGCAAGGGCTCAACGCCGGTCTTCGAGCTCGTCGGCCGGCGCTGACGGGCCTCACGGCGGTCGGGCACGCGCGGGGTCATCCTCCTGCCGAGAGCCGCCGATGGTCAGTGGACGCGCGACTCGAGCCCGGCCCAGAACGGCTCGCGCAGCTCGGCCTTGAGGATCTTGCCGGTGCCGCCCTTCGGCAGGGCCTCGCGGAAGTGGATTTCGCGCGGGACCTTGTGCGCCGCGAGGCGCGTCCGGCAGAACGCGCGGAGCTCCTTCGCGGTGAGGGTAGTGTCGGGCTTGAGGACGACAATGGCGACGGGCACCTCGCCACGCTTGTCGTCGGGGGCCGCCACGACGGCGGTCTCGAGGACGGCCGGGTGGGTCCCGATCGCCGTCTCGATCTCGACCGACGAGATGTTCTCGCCGCGGCTGATGATGATGTCCTTGGAGCGATCCTTGATGAGGACGTAGCCCGCCTCGTCGATCGTGGCCATGTCGCCGGTATGGAGCCAGCCATCCTGGATCGCCTCGGCTGTCGCGTCGGGCTCGCGGTAGTAGCCGTCCATGACCGTGTTGCCCCGGACGACGATCTCGCCGATCTCCGTGCCGTCGGGCCGGACGTCGCTCCCGTCGCCGTCGACGACGCGGATCCGGACGCCGGGGATCGCCCAGCCGGTCATGGCCTGACGCTCCTGGCGCCGCTCGGGCGGCTCGAGCTCGGTCACGACGCGGCGGGGTTGGGCGAGCGTGATGATCGGGGACGTCTCCGTCAGCCCGTAGCCCACGATTGCCTGGACCCCGAGCTCCGCTTCGAGCGCGCGGACGAGGTCGATCGACGCGGGCGACCCGCCGATGATCAGCTGGCGGAGGCTCGACAGGTCGAAGCGCGACCGGTCGCGGCTGTTGAGGAGGGCGTTGAAGATCGTCGGGACGGCCAGCAGCCGGGTGACCCGGTGGCGCTCGACCAGCCCCATCAGGGCCCCGGGGTCGAACCGCCGGAGCATGACGTGGCGCCCGCCGATCATCGTCAGGAAATGGGGCGTGCCCCAGCCGTTGACGTGGAACAGGGGCACCACGTGGAGGACGACGTCGTCCTCGGTGAAGGCCAGGCCGATCTGCGCCGCCAGGCCGTGGAGGTACAGCTCCCGGTGGGTCATCGCCACGCCCTTTGGCAGGCCCGTCGTCCCGCTCGTGTAGAAGAGCTCGGCCACGGCGTTCTCGTCGATCTCGGGGTGCAACGGCTCCGTCGAGCCGGAGGCGAGGAGCGCCTCGTACTCGTGGGCGGCGAGGCCGCCGGGCTCGCCCTCGAGGATCACGAACGTCGGTCCGCTCGAGAGTCGCGGACCGATCTCCTCCACCAGCGGCGCGAAGTCCCGGTGGTAGAACACGACCCGCGATCCGGCGTGGTCGAGGATGTAGGCGATCTCGTGCGCGGCCAGCCGGATGTTGATCGGGTTGAGGACGCCGCCCGCCTCGATCACCCCGTAGTACGCCTCGAGCAGGTGGTGGGTGTTGAACGTGATGAACGACACCCGGTCGCCCGGCTCGACGCCCAGCTCGACGAGCGCATTCGCGAGCCGATGGGTGCGCGTGGCGAAGGCCCGGTAGGTGAACTGCGCCTCGCCGTCGACGACGCCGATCTTGTCGCCGAAGAACGTCGCCGCGCGGTCGCGGAACTCGAGGACCGAGAGCGGCACGAACATCGCGGACCTCCTGCCCAGCGCCGGACGGACTCGGCGGCATCGCGGCCGACCACCCTGCCACTGCCGGCGAACCTGGCAGCGGGCTCCGGCCCCCACTCCGTCGCGCTGCCACGATAGCAGCGGCGACCCCGCTTCCGGACTGGAATGCGACCATGTTGGCCGACGCAACGGCGTCGGTCACCGAGCTCACGGAGGACGACGATGCGCTTCCGGACCACGCTCCTGCGGACGGATTCCACGGCGACCGGGATCGTCGTCCCGGACGAGGTCGTCGCCGCGCTCGGGGCGGGCAAGCGCCCGCCCGTCGTGGTGACCATCCGCGGCTACACGTACCGCAACACGATCGCCGTCATGGGCGGGCAATTCATGGTCGGCGTCAGCGCCGAGCATCGTGCCGGCGCGGGCGTGGCCGGTGGCGACGAGGTCGACGTCGACATCGAGCTCGACACCGCCCCGCGGGTGGTCACGGTGCCGCCCGATCTCGCCGCTGCGCTCGACGCCGAGCCGGCGGCCCGCCGGACCTTCGACGCCCTGTCGTACAGCAACAAGTCGTGGCACGTGCTCCAGGTCAGCGGTGCCAAGACGGACGAGACGCGTCAACGCCGGATCGCGAAGTCGGTCGAGGTCCTCAAGACCGGACGGCCGCGCTGAGCGCGCTCCGGCGTTCGGGTCAGGGCAGGGGTCGCCAGGCCCGGCCGAGCAGGAAGGCGAGCGCGGCAAGGACGAGGCTGACCGCCACGAACGCGACCCCGACCTCGACGACCTCGTGCTTGGTGATCAGCGACGTCGGCAACCCCTGGAACACCGCGTCGAGCTCGCCGGCGCTCTCGGCCGGGTAGTAGCTCCCACCGGTCATGGCGGCGACCTGCTTGAGGGTCGCATCGTCGATCCCCCGCCGGAACCCGCCGCCGCCGCCGCCCGGGGCGCCGCCGCCACCGAACCCGCCGCCGCCCTGCGGCTCGCGACCGAGGAACTGCTGCGCGCAGGCCGCGGCGAAGCTCCCTCCGTCGGCCGTCCCGAACCCGATCGTGTAGACCCGGACGCCACGATCGGCGGCCTGCTGGGCGGCATCGAGCGGGTCCGGGCCGGCGTTGCTGACCCCGTCGGTCAGGACGACCACGATGTCGGGGGCGTAGGCGCCCTTTGGCACCGGGGTCGGCGGGACGCCCGGCCGTCCGTCGACCTGGCTCTGGGCGACCGATGGGTCCACCTCGCTGATGGCATCGATCGCGGCCAGGATCCCGCTCCCGATGGCCGTCCGGCGGCCCGTCGTGAGGCTCTGGATGGCATCGAGCAGGAGCTCCTCGTCGTTGGTCGGCGGCTGGACCACCTCGGCGAACCCACTGAACGCGACGATCCCGATCTGGGTCGTCGACCCCTGGCGCTGGACGAACGCGCTGGCCGCCTGCTCGGCGGCAAGGAGCCGGGTCGGGTCGATGTCGGTCGAGCACATGCTGCCCGAGACGTCGATCGTCAGGATCACCGTCGTCTTGTTCGCCGGCACGCTGACGATCGCGACCGGTCGCGCCAGCGCGATCACGAGCCCGCCCAGCGCCACGACGAAGAGCGCGAACGGGAGGTGGCGGCGCAGGCGCGACGAGCGCGGGAGCGCGTCCCGGACGAGGGCGAGGCTCGAGTACCGGGCACCCGATGGCCGCCGGCGACGGAGGCTCCAGATGTAGACCGCGACCACGACCGGGAGGAGGCCGAGGAGGACGAGGAAGCCCGGCCACAGCAGGTCCATCAGGATCGCCCCCGAGAGCCGACGCAGAGCAGCGGTCGGATCACGGCAGCCGTCCCAGCCAGGCCAGCGAGAACAGCCCGCCGACCGTCAGCAGGATCACGCTCGCCCCGGCGAACAGCGAGGTGATCTCGATCGCCTCCGGCTTGACCACCAGCCGGGTGTCGAGGTGGTCGTAGATCGCGGCGAGGTCGGCGGTGCTGGCGGCGTTGTAGTACGAGCCGCCGCTCAGCTGGGCGATCTGCTGGAGCATCGCCTCGTTCAGCTGGGTGTGGACCTTGAAGCCGTTGAGGTCGAGGGTCGTTCCCGCTGCACTGCCGATGCCGACCGTGTAGATCCGCACCCCGCGATCCGCGGCGGTCTGGGCCGCCGCGACGGGGTCCGGCGATTCGTTGTTCTCGCCGTCGGTCAGGAGGACGATGACGGCGGGCGCGTGGGATCCCGCAGGGACCGGGGTCGGGGCGGGGGTCGGCGCCGGCGAGCGGTTGCTGTAGTAGTTGTTCGCGTTCGGGCCGGCGTCGGCCAGCGCGATCGCGTTGAGCGACGCCAGGATCCCCTGTCCGAGCGAGGTGCCCTTCTGGGGCGTCAGCCGGGCGATCGCGGCGAGGACGCTCGCCTGGTCACTCGTCGGCGTCTGGACGGCGATGCCCGCGTCGCTGAACGCCACCACGCCGACGACCACGCTCGACGGCTGGCGCTGCACGAACGCCTCTGTTGCGGCCTTCGCGGCCTCCATCCGGGTCGGCTTGAGGTCGTCGGCGGCCATGCTGCCCGAGACGTCGAAGGCGAGGATGACGGTCCCCTCCTCGCGCGGCAGGTCGACGGTGCTCTGCGGCCGGGCCATTGCGACGGTCATGATCGTGATCCCCGCCAGCAGCAGGATCGCCGGGATCCGGCGACGCCAGGCGGCCGGCCCCGGCCCGGCCGGCCGGGTCAGCCCGAGACCGCCGTGGACGGCCGCTCGTCGCCGGCGCCGTTCCTCGAGCGCCCGGTAGCCGAGCAGCCCGAGCGGGATCAGCACGAGGAGCAGGAGCATCGGCGGCCAGATGAAGGTCATCGCCTAGCGCCGTCGTCGCTGCCGTCGCAGCGTGGCCATCCGGACGATCGCCCGGACGAGGTCCTCGTCGGTCGACAAAGTGACCGCGTCCACGCCGGAGCGCTTGAACGCGTCGCTCACCGCCGCTTCGCGGGCTGCGGCGGCCTCCCGGAAGCGCCGCCGGAAGCCGCGGTCGTGGGTATCGACGTAGAGCTGTTCGCCGGTCTCGGCGTCCTCCATGATCAGCGGGCCGACATCGGGCAGCTCGACCTCGCGTGGATCGAGCAGCCGCACCGCGAGGACGTCGTGGCGGCGGTTGAGCTGGTTGAGCGGCCGCTCCCAGCCGGGGACGCTGATGAAGTCCGAGATCACGAACACGAGCGAGCGGCGCTTGATCGCCCGCGCCCCGGCGTCGACGAGCGGGCTCAGGTCGGTGAACGGCGAGCCGGCCAGGCGCGGCTGCCGTTGCAGGTCGTCGATCAGCCGGAGGACCTGGTCCCGTCCGCCCTTGGCGGGGATCGTCCGATCGACCTCGCTGCCGTAGAGCATCGCCCCGACCCGGTTGCCGCGCCGGGTAAGGAGCCGGGCGAGGGTCGCCACGAAGTCGACGAGGACCGTTCGCTTCTGGCGTTCGGCGGCGACCGTCCCGAAGTCGACCGACGGGCTCAGGTCGAGGAGGAACCAGGCGGTCACCTCGCGGTCCTCGTGGTACTGGCGGACGAACGTGGCGTCCATCCGGGCGCTGACGTTCCAGTCGATGTAGCGGACGTCGTCACCCGGCTGGTACTCGCGGATGTCGGCCAGGTCGATGCCCGAGCCGTAGAACAGGGTCCGGTAGTCGCCCTGGAGCAGCCCGTCGAGCCGGCGAATGACCTGCCAGTCGAGCCGCTGGAGGACGCGTTCAGGCGCTGGCGCGGACGTTGGACGTCTCCCGGAGCGGGACCACGGGCGCCGGGATGCGGTTGAGCACCGTGGTCAGGACGTTGTCGCTGGTGATGTCGTCGGACAGGGCCTCGAACGTGAGCACGAGGCGGTGACGCATAACGTCGCGGACCATGTCGAGTCACGTCCTGCGGCAGCGCGTAGTCGCGTCCGCGGACGTAGGCGAGCGCGCGGGCGGTGAGGATGAGGTTGATCGACGCGCGGGGGCTGGCTCCGTAGGCGACGTAGCGCTCGAGCTCGGGCATCCCGTGCGCCTTCGGATCGCGGGTCGCGGTCGCCAGCCGAACGGCGTACTCGAGGAGCGCCGGGTCGACGTAGACCCGGTCCGCCTCCTGCTGGAGGCCGCGCAGTCCCTCGGTCGTGAGCACCTCCTGGACCGGCTGGACGGGGCCGGTCTGACGCTCGACGATCGCGAACTCCTCGGTCGGGCTCGGGTAGCCGACGAGGACCTTGAGCATGAACCGGTCGACCTGCGCCTCGGGGAGGGCATAGGTGCCCTCGGTCTCGATCGGGTTCTGCGTGGCCAGCACGAGGAACGGGTCGGGCACCCGATGCGTCTCCCGGCCGATCGTGACCTGGCGCTCCTGCATCACCTCGAGCAGCGCGCTCTGGACCTTGGCCGGCGCCCGGTTGATCTCGTCGGCGAGGAGCAGGTTCGTGAACACCGGGCCGAGCGAGGTGCTGAACTCGGCGGTCTTCTGGTTGTAGATCCGGGTCCCGACCAGGTCGGCCGGGACGAGATCCGGCGTGAACTGGATCCGGCGGAACTCGCCGCCGACCGACTCGGCCAGCGTCTTGATCGCCATCGTCTTGGCGAGCCCCGGGACGCCCTCGACGAGGAGGTGACCGCGGGCCAGCAGCGCGACGAGCAGGCGCTCCAGGAGGTGATCCTGGCCCACGATGACCTTCTTGACCTCGTACAGGACGCGCTCCATCGGCAAGATCCGCTCGATGTTCGGCTCCTGGTCCACGGGCATCGACCTCCTCGAAGGGGTACGAGCGACCGGTCGGTCGCGGTTCGGCGAGCTAGTAGGGCGGCAGGCCGGCGGCGCCGCCGGCCACGTCGATCGGCACGGCCAGGCCGATGCCGACGAACACGTCTTCCTTGGTCGGGTTGATCAGCGCGGCCACGATCCCGATCACCTGGCCGTCGCGGTTGACGAGCGGGCCGCCGGAGTTGCCGGGGTTGACGGCGGCATCGACCTGGATGAGGCCGTGGAGCACGACGTCGCTCGTCGGCAGCTTGAACGACCGATCGAGGCCGGACACGACGCCCGAGCTCATGGAACCGTACAGGCCGAACGGGTTGCCGACCACGTAGGCCTCGCTCCCGACCTGGACGGCGTTCGGGTTGCCGAGCGTCGCGGGCACGAGATCGGATGGCGGGCTCGTCGCGCGGAGGACGGCGATGTCGTTGGCCGGCTGGGTCGACGCCACCTCGCCCGGCGACGTCGAGCCGTCGGCGAAGGTGAGCTGGATCGAGGACGCGTCGGCGACGACGTGGAGGCTGGTCAGGATGTCGCCGGCCGAGCTGACGACGACGCCGCTGCCGAGGTGGCCGGTGTCCCCGGGCTTGCCGCCAGTCGTCTTCGTCTCGACCAGCACGAGCGACGGCTGGACCGCCTGGTACGCGCCGAGCGAGAGGGCGGGCGCCGGCGTCGCCGAGGCGAGGGCCTGGCTGATGCTGTCGGTCACGTTCTGCTGGGTGAGCGGCGCCGGAGCGGGGGCCAGGATGCCATACAGCCAGACGGCGACGAGGGCCGCCGCGATCCCGCCGGCGAACGGGATCGCCCGCCGCAGACGGCCCCCGATGCGGCGAGCGCGCGGCCAGCGGGCTGCGCCGCCTTCGGGAGTTGATTCGGCCGTCGGTTCGGTCATCTCGCGGAACGTCTCCGGGTCCGTGGGTCCGGCGGAGGGGACGCTTCGCGACCGACGATCGGAGGAGTCCCGCCGAGGCCGGGGTCAGGGAGCGGACTGGCTCGGTGGTCGATTGGGAGACCGGTCACGGACCGATCGCCGGACCAGTCTAGCGCGAACGTCTTCGAGGACCCTGAGAGCCGCCGCGCGCTCCGGTCCACCAGGCGCTCCGGTCGGCGAAGGCCTGGTCGGGTCGGCTAGGCTTCGCGGATCACCCGGCCAGGCAGCGTCGACGGAGTGGACCGATCATGAGCGCCCCGAGCGTCCATCTCGCCGCGGCGCAGCGGCGGGTCGGCTGGGACCGCGACGCGGCGCCCGCGCTCTCGGTCCGTTCCGGCACGGAGATCGGGATCGACGTGGTCGACGCGTCGGGAGGCCAGCTCCACGCGGGATCGACGCTCGACGACCTTGCGGCGCTCGACTTCGGGCTCGTCGATCCGTTCCAGGGGCCCGTCTTCGTCGAGGGGGCGCGGCCCGGTGACGTCCTCCAGGTCGACCTGCTCGAGTTCAGCGCGAACGGCTTCGGCTGGACGGCCATCATCCCGGGCTTCGGGCTGCTCGCCGCCGAGTACCCGGAGCCGTGGCTCAAGCTGTGGGACGTCCGTGGCGAGCGGGCGGCCTTCGACGAGCGGATCGGGATCCCGATCGAGGCGTTCTGCGGCGTCGTCGGCGTGGCCAGCTCGACGCCGGGCAACCTCGACGCGATTCCACCGCGGCGGACGGGCGGGAACATGGACAGCAAGCACCTCCGCGCCGGGACGACCCTGTACCTACCGGTCGAGGTCGACGGGGCCCTGTTCGGATTCGGGCGACACGCACGCCGCCCAGGGCGACGGCGAGGTCTGCGGGACCGCGATCGAGGCGCCGATGCAAGCGGCGGTCCGCCTGACGGTCCGGCGCGACCTCGTCATCGAGACACCCGAGTACGAGTTCGTCCGGCCGCTCGAGCGGCCGTCCGCCGCCGTGGCCGGCTACGAGGTCACGACGGGGATCGGACCGGACCTGCTCGAGGCGACCCGCGCGGCGGTCCGCCACATGATCGAGCGGCTCGGCCGGCGCGGGCTCGACCCGTACGCCGCGTACGCGCTCTGTTCGGTCGCCGTCGACCTGAAGATCAGCGAGGTCGTCGACCGCCCGAACTGGGTCGTGGCCGCGTTCCTGCCGCGCGACCTGTTCGACTGACCGGTCCGCCGGCGTGCTGCGGCGACGGCATGGTCGCCGACGCTGGATCGGGGTGTTGGGCAGTCGACGGGCGTGAGACGATGCGCTCCGCCGGGGCGGTCCGGCGGGAAGGGCCGGGCTCCGACAGGGCAGGCCGGACGGCAGCGCGGCCGACGGGTCGCACGAGGAGAACCGGATGACGCTGGTCACGGGCTCGGATCCCCGAGATCCCGACGCATCGGGCATCGTCCCGATCTGGCTTGCCCATCTGGGCGGGCTGAGCTGGCGGCTCCTGGCGATCGGCGGACTCGTCCTGGTGGCGGCCGTGCTCGCGGCCCAGCTCATCGTCACCACCGCGTCGGTCCTCGTGGCCGCGATCATCGCCGCGACGTTCGCTCCGTGGGTCCTCCAGCTCCGGGGCCGCGGCTGGTCCAGGACGCGGGCGGCCGGCGTGGTCACCCTGGGGGCCGTGCTCGTCATCGTCGGCGGCGGTCTCCTGATCGCATTTGCCCTCGCCCCGGACGCGGCCGCCCTCGCCCAGAACTTCGAGGCGGGCATGGAGCACCTGAAGCAGGCGCTCGCCGATGCGAGCGTCCCACCCCAGGTGATCGACACCGTCGACCAGGCCCAGATGAATCTCCAGACCTGGCTTACCGACAACCTCCAGGCGATCGCAGGCTCCATCGCGACGGCGGCCACCGTGCTCCTGCTGGGCGTGTTCCTGACGTTCTTCTTCATGCAGGACGGCGACCGGGCCTGGGCCGCGGCGCTCGCCTCGGTGGGCACCCGTCGTCGGGACAAGGTCATGACCAGCGGCCACGACGCGCTGGAACGCGTCGGCGGCTACCTGCGCGGCACGGCGATCATCGCCGGGATCAACGCCAGCACGGACTTCGTGTTCATGGTCGTCCTCGGGGTTCCGCTGGCGGCGCCGCTGGCCGTGTTCGTCTTCTTCGGCTGCTTCATCCCGATCCTGGGCGGCATCGTCACCACGACCGTCCTCCTGCTCGTGGCCTACGCCGCGCTCGGTATCCAGCCGGTGATCGTCCTGCTCGTGCTGATCACGATCCGGAACATCATCCTCGGCAACTTCGTGATCCCGGTCGTGTACGGCCGAACGGTCAAGATCCACCCGGCGCTGGTCCTCGTTGCCCTGCCGGCCGGAGCTGCGGTGGCCGGTGTCATCGGCCTCTTCGCCGTCATCCCGGTGCTCGCCTTCTGCCTATCGGTGGCCGGTGCCGTGACCGCCGTCCTCGATGTCGAACCGTCGCGTCGCGAGCGATCCACCTACTACATGCCCGCCTGGCTCGATCACCTCGCCCAGTGGAGCTGGCGAGTCCTGCTGGCCCTCGGCGTCGGGATCGCCGCGATCGAGATCGCCGTGCTCGTCCCGACTGTCGTCGGATCGGTCCTCCTCGCCACGATCGTGGCGGCCACGTTCGCGCCCCTCCAGAACGCCCTGCTCGGGCGCGGCTGGGGCTCGGCCCGGGCCGCCGTGACGACCGTGCTCGGCGTCTTCGCCGTGATCACGGCGATCCTCATCCTGACCTTCGCCACGCTCATCGCCCAGGCCGGACCGATCATCGACTCCGCCCAGCAGGGGGCGGGCCAGGCCGACAGCTCGGCCGGCACGACCGATGCGCTCGAGAAGGTCGTCAACGCGATCGGGAGCGGTTTCCTGTCCAACATCGCGGCGATCGTGTCGGCCGCCGCGAGCCTGGCGGTCATCGTCGTGCTCGCGATCCTGCTGTCGTTCTTCTTCCTGCGCGACGGCCCGGCGTGGTGGGCGACGTTCACCCGGCGGCTGAGCGACTGGCGCCGCCAGGAGGTCGACGCCGCCGGGACGCGCTCGATCAGCGTGCTCGGCGGCTACATGCTCGGGACGGGCGTGATCTCCGCGGTCGGGGCCGTCTCCCAGTTCGCGATCATGGCCATCCTCGGGATCCCGCTCGCCCTGCCGCTGGCGGTCCTGTCCTTCTTTGGCGGATACATCCCCTACATCGGCAGCCTCATCACGACGGGGCTGGCGTTCCTTGTGACGCTCGCCGTCGGGAGCACGACTGACGTGATCGTCATGGGGATCTTCACGGCGGTGTTCAACATCGTCCAGGGCAACGTGGCGGCACCGCTGGTCTACGGACGAGCCGTCCACATCCACCCGGCGATCATCCTGATCGCGATCCCGGCCGGGGGCGCCCTGGCCGGGGTCATGGGCATGTTCCTGGTCGTCCCCGTGATCGGGATCATCGCGGCGACGTGGCGCACCGTCCTGTTCGTGTTCGGCGACGCCCCGGCGCCGGATACGGCGACGGGGACGCCCGATCCGATCGAGAGCTCGCCGTCGGGCCCCGCGACCGAGCAGCCACCCGAGCTCGGTCCCGCGACCGCCACCTGATCCGCGCCGGACCCGCCGGCGATCGATCCCCTCCTCGCCGGGCTACCCCTCGAGCAGGCCCAGCTTGCGCGCCCGGGCGACGGCATCGCTCCGCGACGACGCCCCCAGCTTGCGGTAGATCGAGATCGCCTGGGTCTTGACCGTGTTCGGCGACAGCACGTGGAGCTCTGCGATCTCGATGAACGAGAGATGGGTCGGCAGCAGCGGCACGAGCCGCAGCTCGGCCTCGGTGAGCGACTCCACCCGCCTGTCGGTTGCCGTCTCGTCGAGCTGCGCGCGGAGCCCGTCGATCCGCTCCTTCAGCCGGCCGACGTCTGGCCGGCGCTCGAGGATGGTGTCGATCTCGGCGAGCATGGCGCGTGCGGCATCGCCCTCGCCGAGCCCGAGGTGGGCGCGGGCCATCTCGAGCCGCGCCTGGATGGCCAGCCACGGGATCGCGTAGGAGAGCCCGGGGACGATGCGGCCGAGGTGGGCCAGGTCGCTGCGGGCCTTCACGAGGTCGCCACGATGGACCATCGTGCGGGCGGCCACCGCGTACGCGAGGGCGGTCAGCGGATAGTCGTCCAGCCCGGCCCCAATGACGACCGATCGCGCCTTGCCCGCGTGCGCCTCTGCCACCGACCATTCGCCGCGCTCGAGGGCCAGCACGGCGAGCTCGGCCAGTGCGATGATCCGGGCGGGGTGGGCAGCCAGGTCCTCGCCGAGGTCGGCCGCCGCCAGCAGGGCGGTCCGACCCTGGCGGTCGTCGCCGGCCAGCAGGCGAGCCGTGCCGAGGACGACGAGCGAGAAGGCTCGGAACGGGCTCCATTCGGGGACGAGCTCGGCGCCCCGGGTGGCATCGGCGAGCATCCGGTCCACGCCGGCGCTGCACAGGAGGGCGCTCGCCACGGCCACGAGCGCATCCGGCGAGGTGGCACCGTCCGGCTGAGCCGCGGGCGGTGTCCCTCGCGACGTCGAGATCACCGCCCGGGACAGCCAGCGATCGGCCTCGCGGGGCTCGCCGACGAAGGCGAACCCGCAGGCGGCCAGGGCCGCCGCGGCGGGGTGTCGATCGAGGGTTGCCTCGTCGAACCGGTCGAGCCAGCGACGGAGGGTCGCCATCCGGCCGCTCTGGAACAGCGGCTGGGCGAGCTGCTCGAAGAGGGTCGCCGCGCGATCGAGATCGCCGGCCTCGAACGCGTAGCCAAGCGCCTCCTCGGCCAGCCCGTGGTCCTGGCACCAGTCGGCCGCCTTGGCCAGGAGGGCGTCCCGGGTCCCGGGCTCGCGCCGCTCCAGCTCGTCACGGAGCATCGCCCGGAACAGCTGGTGGTAGCGGTACCAGCGCCGCTCGTGATCGAGCGGGACGAGGAACAGGTTCGCCCGCTCGATCGTGCCGAGCATCGCCGCCGACCCGCGCCGGCCGACGACGGCATCGCACAGGGGAGCGGTCATCCGATCGAGGACCGACGTCCGGTAGAGGAAGCGCAGCTGGCGCGCCGACAGGTCGGAGGGCAGCTCGGCGCGGAGGAAGTCCTCGACGTGGCGGTCGCGGTCGCTGAAGGTCGCGGCCGTCGGGACGCCGCGGCCCCCGGCGTGGAGCTCGAGCGCCGCGAGATAGAGCCCGGCCGGCCAGCCCTCGGTCCGGTGGACGAGCTCGGCGACGTCGGCCAGCGGCAGCTTGAGTCCGGCGCCGGCGAACAGCGCCGCGGCTTCCTCGACGTCCAGTGCCAGGTCCTCCGCTCCGAGCTCGAGGAGCCCGCCGCCGGCCCGCAGCCGGGCGATCGGAAGGCTCGGCTCGCTGCGCGCGACGAGCGCCAGCTGCGAGCCGTCGGGCAGGTGCCCCGCGAGCAGCGTCACGAGCCCGAGGACGTCGGGGTCGCGGATCTCGTCGACGTCGTCGAGGACCAACAGGACCGGCCGCGGCAGGCGGGCCATCGCCAGGGCGAGGGCCGGCAGGATCCGGGTCCGGATCGCGACCGGAGCCCCGCCGAGGGCGCGCAGGAGGTCGGGATCGAGCGGCTCGATCTGGTCGATCGCCGCCGCGAGGTAGGTGAGGAGCACGACCGGGTCGTCGTCATGCCGGTCGAGCGACAGCCAGGCGACGTCGCGCGCGTCGAGGGCGGCCCATTGCGCCAGGAGCGAGGTCTTGCCATACCCGGCCGGGGCGCGCACGAGCACGATCCGCGCCGCCTTCGGAGGCACGGAGCCGCTCGATCACCATCGAGCGGCGGACCATCCCCGAACGCGCGGGCGGGAGCTTGAGCTTCGCCTCGAGCACCGCCAGGCGCGGCTCGCCCGAGCCGCCCGGTCCGACCGGCCGACGGCGAACGATCGCCGGATCGACCTGCATCGTCACCCGCGGAGCATAGCCGGGCCGCGCAAGCGACGAACGCCGTACGCGGATCGGGCATCCGCGCTACCGGTGACCGGCCCGAGCCGGCCCAGATCGATCCGCTAGCGACGCTCGAACTGGATCATCAGCGCATCATCGGCGTCGCGCAGCTCGAGGCGATTGCCCTGGACGTCGAAGGTCTTGGCCGCCTGGAGCGCGGCGAGGACGGCCGCCTCCTGGGCGGTGAGCGCGTCGCTGCTGCAGGCCATCCGCGTCGAGGCGAGAGGACCGATCGCGATCCGGTTCCTCTGCGTCGTGGCCGGGCCGTGGTAGGTGTTGCAGGTGGCGTTGCCGCTGACCGTGCCGTCGCCGGCGAAGGTCGCCGTGGGATCCGAGCCGGTGGCCACCGACTGGACCGCCTGCTTGCCGTTGTTGTAGGCGATCGCGTGCCAGGTCACCCCGGTGAGACCGCCGCCGGGCGCCACGGCGTATGCGAGGATCGTCGCTCCGCCTGCGATCGAGGAGCGTCAGGGCGGTCGACGATGCCGCGTAGCCCGCCACCCTGTCGAGCGCCGCCAGGTAGTCGCTCTCGACCGTTCCCGCCGGCGGCGGGCAGAACATCTTCGTGGCGGCGACCGGGCCGATCGTGAGGCCGCTCCCGGAGGCCTGGTAGCCGCCGCCGTAGCCGTTGCAGCCGGCCGAGCCCGCCACCCGGCCCGCCGCGAACCGGGCATCGACATAGACGCCCGCCGGCACGGGCTGGAGCATCCCGGCGGCGGCGTACGAGGTGAGCTGCCAGGTCGGCCCCTCGAGCGTGCCGCCGGTCGGGCTGCCGGACCCCGGGGCCGCCGAGGACCCGCCGGACCCGCCGCTGCACGCGGCGAGGAGCAGGCCGGACACGACGAACCCGATCACGATCCCGACTCGACGCATGGACGCTCCCTCGTTCTGCCGGCCACGCTAGCGCTGCTCGAAGGTCGCCACCTGGACGCTGCTGGCGGAGCGAAGCACGAGCTTCCCGGCGGTGATCGCCCACGACTGCGCGGACGCGAGCGAGGTGAGGTAGGCCGTCTCCTGCGCGTTGAGGGCGTCGCTGGCAGCAGGCCATCTGCGTCGATGCGAGCGGACCGATCTGGATCAGGTTGCCCTGGATCTTCGTCGGCCCGTTGTAGGTGTTGCAGGTCGCGTTCCCGGAGATCGTCCCATCGGTGCCGAACAGCGCCGTCGGATCGGAGCCGGCGGCAACGGGCTGGATCGTCTGGCTCGCGTCGGCGTACGCGATCGCGTGCCAGGTGACCCCGGTCAGGCCGGCGACCTGCGCCGCCCCGCCGCCCGAGCTGGCGAGCGAGGTCGGTGCCGCCGACGAGCCCGGTGCTCGAGCAGCCGGCCAGCAGCAGGCTCAGCGCCAGGACCCCCAGGACGATTGCGTGCCGTCGCATTGCGTTGCCTCCTCCAAGATCCATTGATGCTAGACGCCCGCGACCGCCGGGATCCGGCCGGCCGCAATCGCGTTGACGAGCGCCTGGTGGTCGCGCTCGGTCTGGTCGGCGTAGGCGAGGGCGAACGTGCCGATCGCGTCATCGAACGCGGTATCGGTGCCGAGATAGCCGTTGAGGGCGACGGGATCGCCAGAGCGCGCGTGCCCGCGCGCGAGGGCCCAGCCGCACAGCTCGCCCCAGGTCACCAGGTCAGCGAACGTCATGACCTCGACGACCGCGCCACCCTTCTGGTCCTGGAGCTGGCGGACGTACAGCTGGCGCCCGGCAGCACCCGTCGTCCAGCCGAGCAGGATGTCGCTCGCCGCCTGGAGGATCCGCTGACCGGCCACGACGCGCTGGCCGTGGTGCGGGTAGGCGCTCGGCGCGAGGAACCGCTCGAGCACCGATGCCTCGGCCTCCTTGACCTGGAGGAACAGCGGGTCGTCGCCGCCGCCGCCCTCGAGGAGCGCCGCGAAGGCGGCCAGGCCGACGCTCCCGACGCCGACGACCTTGAGCGCGGCGTCGACGAGCTCGTAGCGGTCGAGCAGGACCCGGCGGTCGTCCTCGAGCGTGTCCCGGTAGCGCTGAAGGGCGTCGATGTCGACCGGCTGGGTCAGCTCGGCGGGGTGGGTGATCACCGGCGGCCGGTCGACGATGCGGCGACGCCCATCTGAGCCGAGCGCGGTCAGCTTCGGCAGCTCGTGGAGGGCATCATGGTGGGAGGCGGCCTTGGCCGTCGACTCGAGGTAGGGCCGCGCCCGTTTCGAGACGTACGCCTCGACCGCGGCGATGTCGACCCGGGCGTAGTAGACGTCGATCGCGCGCATCGTGGCGTATTCGGCCATGCGCTCCCGATACGCGCGGACGGTCGCCTGCGCGGCGTGACGCGTCTGGTGCGCATCGAACGCCCGCGAGCGGCCGGCCACGACGACGCTCGTCGCGAGTCGCTTGACGTCCCACTCCCAGGGGCCGGGCAGGCTCTCGTCGAAGTCGTTCATGTCGAGCAGCAGATTGCGTTCCGGCGACGCGTACAGGCCGAAGTTCGAGAGGTGGGCATCGCCGGCGAGCTGGACCATCAGCCCGCTCGTCGGGGTGGCGGCGAGGTCGGCGGCCATCGGCAGCGCGGCGCCACGGTAGAAGTTGAACGCCGACGCGGCCATACGGCCGTAGCGCACCGGCACGAGATCGGGCAGACGGGTCCGCGCCTGCTCCTCGAGGAGGGCGACCGGGTCGGCGCGTCCGGGCGCCGGCTGCCAGGCCGCGTGGCCGGCCGGCGGGACCCGTGCGCGCGCCTCCCGGCCGAGCCCGGCTCGTTCGTCGCGGGTCGGCAGCGTCATCGGTCGGGCAGTCAGCCGCCGTCCGCGGCGGGCGGTCCGGCCGCACCGGCCGGCGGCGTCTCGCCCCGGACGGCCGCCTCGAGCAGGTCCTGGAACGTCTCGAAGATCCGCTCGTCACCGATCCTGGCCGTCAGCCCGTACGCGTCGAGCTGCGCCCGGACGTTCGGGTCCACGTCCGACAGGGCGAGCTTGACGTCCTTGCGGCCGAGCTCCTCGACGACCTGCCGGATCGCATCGGAGCCGGAGTAGTCGACGTCGCCGATCGAGGCGCAGTCGAGGACGAACCACGACAGGGGCGGTTGGGCGGTCTCGACCAGCTCGAGGATCTCGGCCGTGAAGCGCGCCGCGTTGGCGTAGTAGAGGCTGGCCCCGAAGCGGTAGACCAGCACGCCCGGCGCGGCCTGGATGGGCGCCGTCGGCGGTCGCACCTGCACGCGGCCCGCGCTCGTCACCCCGAGCACGGTGTCGTACGGGCGGTAGCTGTGGTAGATGTGCTCGACGATCGACAGGGCCATCGCCAGGATGATCCCCTGCTCGACGCCGACGATGACGACGGTGGCGGCGGTGATCGCCGCGACGGCGAACTCACCCTTGCGCAACCGGTAGATGTCGGTCATGCCCTTGATGTCGATGAGCCGGACGCCGATGAGGAAGACGACCGCGGCGAGCACCGCGTTCGGCATGTAGGCGAGCGGCTTCGTGAGGAACAGGAGCACGACGAGGACCACCAGGCCGGTCGTCAGCTGGGCCAGCTGGCTCTTGCCCCCGGCGCTGTCGACCATCTCGGTCTTGGTCGGGCTGCCGTTGACCACGAACGTGCCCGAGATGCCCGCGGCGGCGTTGGCCAGGCCGAGGCCGACCAGGTCGACGTTCTCGTCGAAGCTGTCGCCGTACTTGACGGCGTACGCACGCGAGGTCGCGGCGCTCTGGGCGAGGATGACCACGACGATCGAGATGACGGTCGGGAGCAGCGCCTCGACGTTCGCCGCCGTCATCACGTCGGTCGGCAGCCCGAACTGCGGCAGGCCGCCCGGGACCGTCCCGAGGTCGGTGACGCCCCGGGCGGCGAGGTCGAAGAAGTAGCTGATCGCGATGGAGCCAACCACGGCGATGAGCGCCCCCGGGATCTTCTTGTTGACCCGCTCGAGCCCGACGATCGTGACCAGAACCCCGACCGAGACGGCCAGGGTGGGCACGCTCGTCTCGGTCGGGATCGCCTTCAACGCGTTGGCGAACTTCTCGAGGGTCGTGCCGCTGCCTTCGCTGACCCCGAACAGCCCGCCGAACTGGCCCATGGCGACCTGGATGCCGACGCCGGTCAGGAAGCCGATGAGGACGCTCCGGGACAGGAAGTTGGCGATGAACCCGAGGCGGAGGATCCGGGCGCCGATCAGGAGCACCGCGCACATCAGCGCGCACAGCGAAGCGAGCTCGACGTACTGGGTCGACTCGGCGGTCGCCCCGAGGGCCACGAGGCCGGTCGCCATGATCGCGGCCGAGGCGCTGTCGGCACCGACGACGAGGTGACGGGACGACCCGAACAGGGCGAACACCGCCACCGGCAGCAGGATGGTGTAGAGGCCGGTGATGACCGGGGTCCCGGCGATCTTGGTGTAGCCCATGACCTCGGGGATCGCCAGCGCCGCGAGGGTGCAGCCGGCGACGACCTCGGAGGGGACCCCCGCACGGTCGAACGGCAGAAGGCCGTTGAGCAGCCAGGTCGGCGGTCGCCGGGTCCGTGCGGTCATGGGACGCCCTCCTCAGCCCGCCGCGCAACGGGTTCCCGAATCCAACACGCGTCGCCCGGCCTGTGCATCACCCGGACCGGATGATCCGGATGGCCGTCGGTGTCGAATCCGGCGGCCCGGTCGTGTACGCTCGCGCCGGCTGCTGCGCGCGCCGCCGATTGCATGAGGACCCGGTTGACGACCGCCCAAGCGACACCACGGCGACCCTGACGTCCGTGACCGGAGCCGGCGAGGCTGGACCCGACGCGCCCGAGGTGTCGGCCAGCCAGCCGGTCCACCCGTACGTCCACGTCGTCATCGTGGCGATCATCGGCGCCGTCGCGGTGCTGGCCTGGCTGGTCGTGTTCGAGACGGTCAACCGGCTCCTGTGGGAGAACACTCTCGTCACGGCCAATCGCTGGCTGTTCCCGGTGATTTGCCTGCCGATGTCGCTCGCCGTCGGCCTGCTGGTGAAGTACCGAAACGCCCCCACGAACCTCGGCGAGTCGATGCTCGACAGCCTCGGCGGGGATGTCTCGGCGATCGCCTGGCGGACGCTGCCGGTCCACGTCCTGATGGCCTGGGTGTCGCTGTTCTCCGGCGCGGTGATCGGACCCGAGGGCGGGATCGGCGGGATCGCCTCGAAGCTCGCGGCCCTTTACAACGAGAAGGTCGGGATCCCGGCCGAGCATCGCTCCCAGCTCGTGTTCTCGACGCTCGCCTCGGCCTACAACGGCCTGGTCGCGAACCCGCTCTTCACCGGCGTGCTCGGGTCCGAGCTCGTGAAGGACCCCGAGACGAGGGCGCGGACCCTGCCGGCCAACCTGATCGGTGGCTCGATCGGCTTCCTGATCTTCTTCGCGGCGGGCAGCTCCGGCCTCGAGAACTACCTGCACCTGCCGCCGAGCTCGTCGTATGCGCCGTCCGACGTCGTGCTCGTGGTGGTCTTCGGCCTCCTCGGGCTGATCATGGCCCTGGTCACGGGCGCGTTCTTCCGCGCGGCCGCGGCCGTCTTCGGCCGGCTCGAGGGTCGCGAGGTGGAGCGGGCGCTGCTGGCCGGGCTCGTCTTCAGCGCCGTCGGCGTCGTGGCCCCGATCGTCCTCTTCTCGGGCGAGACGCAGATCCGGACCGTCGTCGCCGATCCCGCCGGCTACGGGTCGGTCCAGCTCCTGCTGATGGCCCTGGTCAAGCTGGTGCTGCTCGCCGTCGCGTTCAAGAGCGGCTTCCTCGGCGGCCCGACGTTCCCGGCCATCTTCGCCTCGACCTGCGTCGCGCTCGCCATCAGCCTGGCGTTCCCCGCGCTGCCCGTCGACGTGCTCATCGGCGGGGTGATGGCCGGCTTCCTCATGGTCCTCTTCCGGGCGCCGTTCATGGTCATCCTGCTGACCGTCGTGATGCTCCAGGCCACCGCCGAGCTGACCGCGCTCATCGTCCTCGCGGTAGCCGCGGTGATGATCGTCCAGCCCTACATCCTGGCCGCCATCGCCAGCCGGCAGGCGGCCCGGGCCGCGCGATCCGGGAAAGGCTAGCCGGCGCCGGGCTCAGCGCCGATCGCCACCCGAGCTGCCGCGCCCGGTCAGCATCCGGAACAGGACGACGAAGCTGACGAAGAGTGTCAGGGCGAATGCGATCATCGCCACGAACGCGAAGCCCTGGTAGGCGGCCAGCTCAGGCTGCAGCAGGATCGCCATCACGATCGCCGTCCCGATCAGCTGGCCGACGACGATCAGCCCGACCGTCGCCTGGCGTCCGACGCTCTCGATCCCGGCAATCGACCGGCCGAGATCCGACGTGTCGACCTCGACCGTGATCTTGCCGCGGTTGAACATGTCGAGCCACTTGAACGCCGCGACCTCCATCGACGGCACCCGCCGGATGACCTCCTTGCCGATCCGGATCGCAGAGTCGGTCAGCTCCTTCTGGACGCGCTCCGAGGTGAGCGATTCGAGCAGCGCCGCGCGCGCCTCGGTCGCGGCCGCCTCGCCGAGGTCGATGTCGAAGGACAGGGTCCGCGCCGTCTCCTCGGCCTGGATCACGGCTTTCATCGCCAGCGTCAGCTGGCTGTCGAGGCGAAGGCCGTTGTTGAAGACCGCCGACAGGAACGCGCCAAGCGCGGCGCCGAGGGTCTCGGCCTTGCCGTAGACGAGGTATTGGCGAGCGAGCCGGTCGATGTCGTTGCGGAACGCCGCCTCGTCGAAGTTGGGCATCGGGTTGCCGAGGGCGATCAGTCCGTCGGCGATGCCAGGGATGTCGATGTTCTTGATCGAGTAGATCAGCCCGAGCAGGTCGAGCCGCTGCTGGCGATCGAGCTGGCCGACCAGCCCGAGGTCGAGGAAGACGATCCGGTTCGCTTCCGGGTCGGCGAAGACGTTGCCGGGGTGCGGATCGCCGTGGAAGAAGCCGTCGATCAGGACCTGCTTGATGATCGCCCGGATGAACACCGACCCGAGCTCGGCGGTGTCGAGGCCCGCCGCCTGGAGCTCGTCGACCTTCGAGATCTTGATCCCCTTGACGAACTCCATGGTGAGGACCCGCTCGCCCGAGAGCTCGTCGTAGGTGATCGGGATGTGGATCTGCGGGAAGCGGCTCATCCCGTCCGCGAGCCGCTTGCCGTAGTACGCCTCGTTGCGGTAGTCGAGCTCCTTGAGCACGCCGCCGGCGAACTCGTCGACCATCCCGCGGGCGCCGATCTTGCGCGCGATCCCGAACCGCCGCTCGGCAACCGTGGCGAGCTCCTGGATCACGCCCAGGTCGGCCTTCGTCTTGGCGACGATCCGCGGCCGCTGAACCTTCACGGCGACCAGCGTCCCGTCGTGGAGCGTCGCCCGGTGGACCTGGGCCGTCGACGCGGCGGCGAACGGCTCGTGCTCGATCGAGGCATACAGCTCCTCGGGCGGCCTGCCGAGCTCGCCCTGGATCATCTGGCTGGCCTCCTCCCAGGAGAACGGCGCCGCCTCGCTCTGGAGCTTCGACAGCTCGGTGATCCAGACCTCCGGAAGGAGATCGGCCCGGCTGGCGGCCATCTGGCCGATCTTCACGTAGGTCGGGCCGAGCTGCTGGAGCATCGCCCGGACGCGCGCCGGTCCGGTCTCGCCGGACAGCGTGTCCGTCTGGCCCAGGACCCGGCGCTCGAACCATCGCCGGAGGCTGCCCACCGGCGTCTCCTCGAGCGCGATGTCGAGGGCGTTCGAGTAGATCGCGTCGTAGACCTGCTGGAGACGCAGGTTCTCGATGATCATGTTGCGTCGCGGCGTCGGCAGGGATTCGAGCATCCGCCAGACGGAGCGCTTGCTCTCCTCGCCGATCGAAGGGCGGTTGAGCCCGAGGATCGCGTCCAGCAGCGTGGCGAGCAACGTGTACAGGACGGCGGCGACAATGATCCACAGGAGGGTCGGGTCGGCGACGATGGCGATCTTCACGGGGCTGATCAGCGAGGCGAGCCAGATCGCGATCGCGTTCACGATCACGATGAACAGGCCCATCGTCGACAGGAGCAGCCGACCGGTGAGCGCCACGATCACCGGACGGGCGAACCGGTTGACGAGGACCAGGACCGCCGCCCAGATCAGGAAGCCGACTGGCCCGGCGCCGCGCAGCGCGAAGATCGGCGCCGTGCCCTGGCCGAACGGGAACGGCTGGGGGACGCTGATGAAGCCGAGCACCAGGATCACGACGAGCGCGATCAGGGCGTAGATCACGGCCTCGACGACGAATCGGCGCATCGCGCTCCCCTTCAGGACCACTCGGATCGACCGATCGTAGGCGGTCTGTTTGGGCGCGTCGTCATCCTGCACGGGTGATTCGTGGCGCCGCAGGCGCCGAACTCCGGGTGGCATTCATCCTCTTCGGGTGATGCCGAGCGCCGCCAATGGGCGCTTGATGGTGACCGAACCACCGGGGTCCGGCGCGTGTGATCGGATGTCCGTCCACGCGTCATCCAGGCGGCGCCGGAGAGGCACATGTCGGCCCAGGAGAAGTTGCTCCGCCGGATCGCGATCCACGACCCGGCGTGTGTCGAGGACGTCCTCCGAGGCGACTCCGCGGAGGCGACCCTCGACGCGAGGACGCTGGCTCTCGTGCGGCTGGCCGGGCTCATCGCTGTCGACGCACCCGAGGCCGCTCTGTCGTGGGGCGTTTCCGAGGCGATCGGGGCCGGCGCCACGCCGGGCGAGGTCACCGGGGTGCTCGTCGTCGTCGGCCCGGCGATCGGCTCGGCGAGGCTCGTCGCCGAGGCACCACGCCTCGGGCGCGCCCTCGGCTGGGACATCGACGCCGCGCTGGAGCAGCTCGACTAGACCCTGGGCCGACCGGCCCGTACCACGCGGGCTCGGGCCGGTCGTTCGTGGGCCGCTCAGGCGGCTGCGGCGGCCGGCACCCCTCCCTCGGCGGGCTGGGCAGCCTCGATCGTCGAGATCTTCAGCAGCTTCCTGACCTCCTCGACGACGATCAGCGACAGGCTGACGAGCAGGCAGACGGCCCACTGGTCGGCCGTCAGGCTGACCATGCCGAGGACCCGCTGGAGCACGCCGAGCTCGGTCGCGAGGATGATCGTCAGCACCGACAGACCGGTCCCGATGAGTAGCGGCCGGTTCGACAGGATGGACCCGCTGAACAGGGACTCGTCCTCGTCCGCGGTCTCCAGCGACGAGAAGAGCCGGAACAGGGCGAACGTGGTAACGCCCATCGTGCGCGCGATCGTGTCTCCGAAGGCACCGCTGGCCCAGGCAAGCACGCCGAGGGTCCCGGCGGCCATGACGAGCCCGCAGAACACGAGCCAGGTCATGAGACGGCGGGGCATGATCTTCTGCGCCTTCGGCCGGGGCGGGACCTCCATGAGGCCCTCGCGCGGCTTGCCGTAGCCGAGCCCGATCGCCTGGAACACGTTGACCGTGAAGTTGAGCCACATCGTCTGGAGCGGCAGGAACGGGATCCCGCCCACGATGTTGAGGAGCGACGAGCCGAGGAACGTGGCGATGAACCCGAACAGGCCGGCCATCTGGAAGCGGATGAACCGCATCAGGTTGTCGTACACGGCCCGGCCGAGCCCGACGGCCTTGACGATCGTGGCGTAGTTGTCGTCGGTCAGGATCATGACGGCGGCCTGCTTCGAGACCTCCGTCCCGGTGATCCCCATCGCGATGCCGATGTCGGCCTTCTTGAGCGCGGGGGCGTCGTTGACGCCGTCGCCGGTCATCCCGACGACGTGGCCCTTCTTGCGCAGGATGTCCACGAGGTGGACCTTGTCCTCGGGTGACACGCGGGCGATGACCCCGATCCCGTCGATCTGGCGCATCGCCTCCTCGTCGCTCATCGCCCGGAAGTCGGCGCCGGTGATGGCCCGGCCCTCGATCCCGAGCTGATGCGCGATCGCCTCGGCAGTGACGGCATGGTCGCCGGTGATCATGCGGACCTGGATCCCGGCCGCATGCGCCTGGGCGATGGCCGCCTTGGCGGCCGGTCGAGGCGGATCGACGATGCCGACGATGGCGAGCAGGGTAAGACCCTTGATCGCCTCGAGCAGATCGGCGTTCGGGTCGAAGGTCGCCGGGTCGAAGTCCTTCTGGCCGGTGGCCATCACGCGCAGGCCTTGTTCGCCGAGGCGCTCGTTCTCCGCGAGATACGCGTCGCGGAGCTGCGCGATCGGGACCTCCTGGCCGTCAGGCCCATGCGCGGAGACCGCGCGGGCCAGGAGCTGGTCCGGCGCGCCCTTGATGTATCCGCGGATGACGTCCTTGCCGCCTGCGTCTTTCATGGCGTGGAAGGTGGCCATCATCTTGTAGGCGGCGTCGAAGGGCAGCGTCGCGACCCGTGGGTACTGCTCGCGCGTAAGCGCGGGATCCACGCCGCCCTTGGCGGCCAGCACCACCAGGGCGCCCTCCGTCGGATCGCCGACGAGCTCCCCGTTGCGGACCTCGGCGTCTGCGCACAGGGCCATCGGCAGGAGGTACTGCTCGAGGGGCACGTCCGGCTGGCCGCCGGTGTGGCTGATCTGCCCCGTCGTCTGGTAGCCGTCGCCGCTGATCGCGTAGCGCCGGCCGACGATCGCCATCTGGACGGCGGTCATCTGGTTGAGGGTGAGGGTGCCCGTCTTGTCGGAGTTGAGCGCCGACGTCGAGCCGAGCGTTTCGACCGAGCGGAGCCGCTTCATGATCGCCCCGGCCGAAGCGAGCGTTTGCGAGCCCTTCGACAGGATCGCCGTGACGACGGCGGGCAGCGCGGTGGGGATCGCGGCGACGGCGAACGCGACCGCGCTCAGGAAGAGCTCCTGAAGCTGGACCCCGCGGTACAGGCCGAGGGCGATCGAGATCACGAGCGCGACGCCGGCGATGATCAGGATCTGGTTCGTCAGCGCGTCGAGCTGCTTCGTGAGCGGCGTCTTCTCGGTCGCCGGTGGCCTGGAGCATCCCGCTGATGTGGCCGACTTCGGTGGCCATCCCCGTGGTGACGACGAGAATGGTGCCCGCTCCACGGGTCACCTGGCAGTTCATGAACGCCATGTCGACGCGGTCGCCGAGCGCGGCGTCGGCCGCGACGGCGTCAACTTGCTTGGGCGTCGGCACGCTCTCGCCGGTGAGCGCCAATTCGTCGATCTCGAGGGTCGCGGCGGTCAGGATCCGGGCATCGGCCGGGACGAGATCGCCGGCCTCGATGTTGACGACGTCGCCCGGGACGAGCTGGTCCATCGGCAGCTCGACCAGGTCGCCGTCGCGGCGGACCTTGGCCTTGACGACCATCATGCTCTCGAGCGCCGAGGCACTGGCCTCGGCCTTGCCCTCCTGGTTCATCGCCATCCAGGCGTTCATCACGGTCAGCAGGAGCAGGAACACCCCGGTGTAGAACTGACCGGGCAGGAAGAGGCAGATCACGCCGGCGACGAGCAGCACGACCTGCATCGGGTCGGCGTACTGGCGAACGAACATCTGCCATTTCGAGGCCTTCTTCGCCTGGGCGAAGGTGTTGGCGCCGTAGGTCGCACGCCGGGCCTCGGCGTCGGCGGTCGTCAGGCCGACCGACGGGTCGACCTTGATCCGAGTCGTGGCCTCGTCCGGCGTCAGCGCGTACCACGCGACGTCCGGCGCGGCCTGGACGGCTCCTGCCGACGGGACGGTCGCCGCAGTCATGCCTTCTTCCCCTTCTTGGCCTTCTTGGCCTTCCTGGCCGCCTCGACCACGTTCGGATCGGGAGCCGCGCCTTCGGGCGCCTGCGCCTCCAGCTCGGTCCTGGCGGCCTGGAGCGCGTCGAGCTGCTCACGACCGACCTTCGGGAACTTCGGGTCGATCTCGATCAGGGCATGGGCGAGGACGCCGGCGGCCGCCACGCGGGCGAACGGCTTGTCGTCCGCCGGGATCACGTACCACGGGGCCCACTCGGTGCTCGTCTTCGAGAGCACGTCGCTGAAGGCCTTCTGGTAGTCGTCCCAGTACGAGCGTTCCTTGGCGTCGTTGGCGCTGAACTTCCAGTTCTTGGCCGGCTCGTCGATGCGCGACAGGAACCGCGCCCGCTGCTCCTCCTTTGACAGGTTGAGGAACAGCTTGACGACCTTGAAGCCCTGGTCGGTCAGGTAGCGCTCCCAGTCGTTGATCTCGCGGAACCGGCGGTTCCAGATGTTGCCGCGCTTGGCCTCGCGCGGCATCTTCTGCTTGTCCAGGATCTGCGGGTGGACGCGGACGACGAGGACCTCCTCGTAGTAGGAGCGGTTGAAGATCCCGATGTGGCCGCGCTCGGGCAGCCGTCGCGCGTAGCGCCACAGGTAGTCGTGGTCGAGCTCCTCGGACGACGGGATCTTGAAGCTGTGGACCTCGACGCCCTGCGGGTTCACGCCGCTCATGACGTGACGGATCGTCCCGTCCTTGCCGGCGGCGTCCATCGCCTGGAGGACGAGCACGACGCCGTGGGTGTCCTGGGCGGCCAGGCGCATCTGGTACTCGGCCAGCAGCTCGATGCCCTGGCTGAGGATCGCCTTGGCCTCACGGGTCTTGACCTGGCGGGTGCCCGCCGGATCGAAGTCATGCGGCAGGCGGACGCGCCGGCCGGGCTCGACCCGGAACGGTGCGATGAACTCGGCGATTCGCTTGGGCCCGATATCCACCATCGTGCCGCTCCTCCTCATCCGCCGGGCATCGTCAGATCGTCACGGACAGGCGACGATCGTGGACGCGGCGCCCAGATTGTTGGCGTCGGTTGGTCCGCCGATTTCAGCACCGGGTGGCGTGAACCGCATCATGCGTTTCGGGTGATCGACGGGTCTGGGTCAGCGCCGGCGTCTCGGCGGGCGGCTCTCATCGGCTCCGCGACGCGCAGGTGACCGGGCAGCTGCGGCGCCGATCGCGTCGTACCGTTCTGTCGAGTCGGGCGGCCGTGGCCCGCCGGATGTCAGATCGCGCGCATCCGGTTGTTCTTGGGGTTGTGCTCGACCTCGGCGAGGCCGAGCGCCTCGAGCAGCGGCGGCAGGTAGACGCCGAAGCGTCCGCGCAGCCCCTTCTTGAGCCCGTACCAGCCCCCGACCGGGTTGTCCGTCGAGCGACCCCACGCCTCGACGGTGCCGTCCGCAGCCGGCTTCTGCTCGTCGGCGCCGCCCAGCGGCATCCAGTCGCCGTGGGCCTTGAGCATGGCGTGGAGATCGTCGATCGCCCGAAGCTGGTAGCGGAGGACTGTCGTCGCCGACCGTGCAGACGAGCGCCGGCGGGTCGGCCGTCTCGTCGCGGTACATCGTGTAGTCCGACGTGCCGGGAGGCGTCGTCAGGCGCCAGGGGTCCTCCCTGGTCCCGGAGCCCGTTGCCTGATCGGCAGCCATGTCGACCTCCTCGGTTGCCCTGCTCGGTAACAATCTGGCTACGGTAGCAGGTGGGCCCGGTGCCGGCAACGCGGCGCGGTGCGGTGGCGCCGAGCCGCCTCACCATCGCGACCGCCACGCATGCCGGCCCCGGCACGCCCGCCGGCGAACGTCGCGGCCGACGGATTGTCCCGGCAGCGGCCATCCGGGAGACTATCGTTCTGGTCGACCAGCCGTCCCTGGGGAGGTCCGGGTGACCCGATCCGCATCCCCGATCGCGCGGGCGGTCAGCGCCGTCGACCGCGATTCCCGGAGCTGGGGGATCCCGTCGTGGATGGCCTGGCTGCTCCTCGCCGCCCCACTCGTCCTGATGGTCGTGATGACGGTCATCGGCGCCCTGGACGACGCGCTCTTCCAAGACCTGATCGACGAGGACCACCCGATCGAGTGGGCGCAGTTCTTCGCCATCCTCGCGGCGTCCGGGGTATTCGCCCTGGCGGCGGTGCGGGCGCGGGCGCAGGGCCGGCACGGGCTGACCGCGATCTACGTGGTGGTGGCCGTCGGGGCCTTCCTCGCCGCCGGCGAGGAGATCTCGTGGGGCCAGCGGATCCTCGGCTTCGCCACGCCTGGGCAGCTCGACACGATCAACCACCAGGGCGAGTCCAACCTCCACAACATCTCGGCGGTGCAGCGTCTGTTCAACCTCGGCGAGCTGCTGGCCGGCCTGTACGGCCTGCTCCTGCCACTCCTCTGGCTGATGCCCGCGGTGCGGGCCCGGATCGCGCGCTGGCTGGACCCGCTGCTCGTGCCGCCCCTGTGCCTCATCGCCCTGTTCTTCCTGCCCTTTGCCTACCGGACGATCCGGCTCGTCCTCCTGCCCGACGCGGGTGAGCGGATCGTCGAGCTTGGCGAGGTCCCCGAGCTGGCCTTCTACGTCGGCACGCTGGTGATGGGCATCGTGACCGCCCGAGCCCTACGGCCCGGCTCACGCTACGTGGGTCCCGCCGCCGGGTCCCCGACGACGCCGTCCGCCTGAACGGGGATCCGCCGGCCGGATGGCGGGCCGACCGGCTCCGCATCGGACCGCGGCCGCCCTGCGCGGCTCAGCCCGCCGAGGCGATCTCGGCGGTGCGGCGGACCACGAACGCGTCGAGCTCGGCGCGCACCGCCGGATCCATCGCCGGCTCGACGTACGCCGCAAGGAGCTGCTTCCAGATCCCGTTCGCGCGCTCCGTCGCAGTCCGGGCGCCGTCCTCCTGCCAGGTCTCGAAGTTGCGCCAGTCCGACAGCAGGGGCCGGTAGAACGCGGTCTCGTACCGCTCGAGGGTGTGGGCCGAGCCGAAGAAGTGGCCGCCCGGCCCGACGTCGGCCAGGGCGTCGACGGCCAGGCTGGCCTCGTCGACCTCGAACGGGACGAGCACCTCGGCCATCATCTGCAGGATCTCCGCGTCGACGATGAGCTTCTCGAACGAGGCGGTCAGCCCACCCTCGAGCCAGCCGGCGCCCTGGTAGAGAAGGTTCACCCCGCCCATCACCGCGCCCCACACGGCCATCTCCGACTCGTAGGCCGCCTGGGCGTCGACGACGCTCGAGCCGGTGACGTTCGACGACCGCCACGGGAGCCCGTAGCGTCGCGCCAGCTGCCCCGTCGCGAAGGCCGCCTTGACGTACTCGGGCGTCCCGAACGCCGGCGATCCCGTGCGCATGTCGACGTTCGAGGTGAACCCGCCGTAGACGACCGGGGCTCCGGGTCGGACGGCCTGGGCCAGGGCGATCACGAACAGCGCCTCGGCGTTCTGCTGGGCGAGCGCCCCGGCGAGCGAGGTTGGGCTCATCGCCCCGGCCAGCGTGAACGGTGTTGCGACCACGGCCTGGCCGTGAGCGGCCAGCTCGATCACGCCGTCGGACATCGGCCCGTCGAGGCGCAGCGGCGAGTTCGTGTTGATGATCGTGATCAGGCTCGGGCGCCGGGCGAGCTCGTCGCGGTCGATGCCACGCACGAGGCAGGTCATCTCGATCGCGTCGTCGACGACGACCCGGCCGGCGCCGAGGCAGTGCCAGGTCTTGTCGAGGAGGGTCGTGAGGGCGCGATACATCTCGAGGTGCCGGATCGGGACGGGGACGTCCATCGGCTCGAGCGGCCCGCCCCCTTCCTGGTGGAGGATGTCCAGCCCGGCAATGACCTTGACGTAGTCGACCAGGTCGGCGAGCGATGCCCGGCCGCCGGCCACGGTCGAGGTCGGTGACGAAGGCCGGTCCGCCGACGCTGCAGAACACGACCCGCCGGCCGCCGAACGTGACGTCGTGGAGCGGGTTGCGGGCATGGAGGGTGAACTCGGCCGGCGCCCGAGCCACGAGCGCCTCGACGAGGCCGTCATCGAGGCGGACCCGCCCGGTCGCCCGGTCGACGGTCGCGCCGGCCCGGGCGAGGAGATCGACGGCCCGTGCACCGAGGACCTCGAGCCCGATCTCGCGCAGGATCCGGAGCGACGCCCGGTGGATCGCCTCGACCTGGTCCGCGCTCAGGATCTCGACCGGCGCGAACGGGTTCTCGACCGCCCGCCAGGGCAGCTGGCCCAGCCCAGGCGGCGGACGGCGGCCGCGGCGATGACCGGCGTCGGTGGGCACGATGACCTCATGGACGGTGGAGCGATCGCGGCTGAGGGTACGCCGGAGCGCGCCGTCATTGGGCAGACGTTGCGACGGCCGAGTGCTTCGGGCGGGCCGGCCTATGATCCCCCGGTGAAGGTGTCCAACCGGCTGGCGATCGTCGTGACGGTCATCGTGATCGCCGCCATCGTGCTCGGCCCGATCCTGTCCGTCGTCGCCAGCGCCCGCTTCTGACGCTGCTTCGTCGCGCCCGGGGTCGCGCGGCGTCGGGGATTCGGTCGGCTGGCCGTCAGGGGATAGGAATCCCGTTCGTCAGGGTTGTCCAGCGGATCGCCGAGTGGGCCTTGGCCCCAAACGGTCGGTCCGCCGCGAAGATCTTCGGCCAGCTCGGTTCCTGCCAATGCTGGTATGCGATCTCCCACATCGGGCTTGGCGACGGCACCGTGACTGCCGGATCCCACGGCCAGGCGGCCGGGTCGAACCAATACCGTTGGAGCACGCCGATCGCGTCGCGGAGGGTCGCGCCCTGGGCGCCGACGTACGACCACAGGTCGACGCCTCGGAGCTCGGCCAGACGCGCGACCGCGACCTTGTACTGAAGCGCCTCCTGCGTGTACGACATCCCGGAGCTGCCCCGCCGGACCTCCTCCGGGATGTGCCCGTCCGCGGCGACGAGGTCCATCCGGCTGCGCCAGTCGGCCAGCGCCTGGCCGAACCCATCGGCATCACCGAGATAGTCAGTGATGACGGCCCGCGAGAAAGTCCCCGCGTCGCCCCAGTTGTTGATCCGGGACGACAGACCCGGCAGGATCAAGTCGCGGAGCCACGACCGGAATGCGGCGTCCTCGTTCGAGCTCATGACGCCAGACGGTCGGATCAGGTCCGCCGCGAAGACGAAACCGGGCACGACGCGACCCACGATGAGCGACGTTTGACAGCTCCCGTCGTTCTGGCACGCGTGGACGAGGGCCTTCGTCGTCGTGACCCAGGCGTTCATGTACGTCCTGGCTCCCTGCGCGAAGCGGACGTCGCCGGTGACGGCGTAGCTCAGGGCGAGACCGTAGGCGGTTGCCGTATCGTCCACGAACGGACCCTCGGTCCCGGGAATGTCCAGGTTCACCGCGGGCTGGGGCTGAGCCTTGAGCGCGGCTTCTGCGCTGTTCAGGAGGTCGGCCTCGGCGCTCGCCCATGGCTCGAGTCCCTTGGCCGCCTTGGCCGCCCGATCCGCGAGGTCGGACGGCAGAACGAGGTAACCGAAGGCAGCCGACCCAGGCGACGGGACGAGGCTCGAGATTTCGATTGGCGCACTCGGGCTGGATGGCGCTGGAGCCGGTTGCCCACGCGTGGCGAGCCCGCCACCGATCAGGGCGATCCCGGCGAGGGCCACCGCCGCCCCGGCCAGGATGCCGATCCGGCTGCGGTGCCCGCCGGGTGACGGTTGATCGGTCGGATCCATCCGCGCGATTCTAGCGGCCGCGACGGTTGTTGGCCGCCGGACGCCCGGCCCGCAACCCAATGGCGGACCTCCACGCTGCGGGACCCGGCCGACCTCGGGTCCCGGAGGACCGGGCGGCCCGACGGGGACGGCCGACCCCAACGCGCGAGCCGGGCTACCCTAGGGGCCCGGCGACGGCGTCCGGACCCGTCGCGCGAGCCGAGGTGGCGCACATGGCCGAGCGGATCCTCCTGCTGGTGGGGACGAAGAAGGGCGCGTTTCTCGTCGAGTCCGACTCGAGGCGGCGGACGTGGACGGTCCGCGGACCGTCGTGCGAGGGCTACCCGATCCAGGACATCAGCCGCGATCCCGACACGGGAACCCTGTATGCCGGGGGCGGTTCGCCGTGGTACGGCCCGACCGTCTTCCGGAGCGACGACCTCGGCGTCACCTGGACCCAGTCAAGCGAGGGGCTGACGTACGGCGCCGACGGCCCCAAGATCACGGCCGTCTGGAACGTCACGGCGGCGCACGGGTCCGTGTTCGCCGGGGTCGGTCCCGCGGGGCTCTTCCGGAGCGACGACGGGGGACGGACGTGGGCCCACGTGGAGGGCCTGACGAACCATCCGAGCCGGCCAACGTGGCAGCCCGGCGCGGGCGGCCTGATCCTGCACACGATCGTCCCGCACCCGACCGATCCCCGCCGGATGTGGGTCGCGATCTCCGCGGTCGGGACGTTCGAGACGCGCGACAGCGGCGCGACGTGGGAGCCGCGCAACAGCGGCGTTCGGGCGGACTTCATGCCCGGGCCGATCCCCGAGACCGGCCAGTGCGTCCACAAGCTCGTCATGGCGGCCGGCGACCCGGAGCGGCTCTACCAGCAGAACCACTGCGGCCAGTACCGCTCGTACGACGGCGGCCGGACGTGGCAGGACATCTCGGCCGGGCTGCCGAGCCAGTTCGGCTTCCCGATGGTCGCCCACCCGCGCGACCCGGACACCGCCTGGGTCATCCCGCTCACGTCGCCGGAGGAGGGCCGGCTGATGCCCGAGGGCAAAGCTGCGGTGTGGCGGACGAGCGACGCCGGCGACAGCTGGGTCCGCGGCGACACCGGGCTGCCCCAGCGCGACGCCTACGTGGGGGTCCTGCGCGAGGCGATGGCCCGCGATCCGCTCGAGCCCGTCGGGGTCTACTTCGGGACGAGCACCGGCCAGCTGTACGGGAGCGCGGACGAGGGCGTCACCTGGACCGAGGTGGCCGCGACCCTGCCACCGATCTGGTCGGTCGAGGCGGTCGTCGTCTGAGCCCGATGGCGGCCGTCATCCTGCCCCGCTCCCTGGTGGCTCTCGTACCCGGCGTCGAGCGACGGACGACCGTGCCGGGGGCGACGGTGGGCGAGGTGATCGCGTCGCTCGACGCACGCTGGCCGGGGATCGCGGATCGGCTGTGCGACTCAGGTCCCTCGATCCGCGACTACATCAATGTGTTCGTCGACGGCGACCGCGCCGCGTCCCTCGACCACGCGGTCGGACCCGACGCCACGATCCACGTCATCCCCGCCGTCGCCGGGGGCTCCGGGGTCGCCGCGCCCGAGCGCGAGATCGTCGACTGGCCGGCGCTCGACCGGCTCGTCGCCGACCTGGCCGAGCAGGTCCGCGGGGAGTACGACGCGATGCTCGCCATCACCCGCGGGGGGATGGTCCCGGCGGGCATGCTCGCCTACCGCCTCGGGATCCGCGACATCCTGGTCGCGGCGGTCGCGTTCTACGACGACCACGGGGCTCCGGGACCGGCGCCGACGTTCTTCCAGTTCCCGTCCGATCCCCTGCTCCACGGCCGGCGGATCTTGGTCGTCGACGAGGTCTGGGACAGCGGCACGACGATCCACGCCGTCGTCGAGCGGGTTCGGCTCGCCGGCGGCATCCCGACGACCGCGGTCCTTCACTACAAGCCGGCCCGCTCGATCGTGCCCCTGATCCCCGATCACTACGCGGTGGCGACGAACGCCTGGGTCGTCTACCCGTTCAAGGCGGGCCGCTGAGATGCGGGTCGTCGTCACCGGCGGCAGCGGCAAGGCCGGTCGGTGGGTCGTGCGTGACCTGCGCGAGCACGGCCACGACGTGCTCAACGTCGACCGTGCCCACGATGGCAGCGAGTTCGGGCTGTGCGTGGTCACGGACCTGACCGACCTCGGCCAGACCCACGACGTGCTCCGCGACGCGGACGCCGTGGTCCATCTCGCCGCGATCCCCGCGCCCAGGCTGCGCCCCGAGGGCGAGACGTTCCGGATCAACATCCTGTCGACCTACAACGTCTTCGCGGCGGCCATCGCCGGCGGGGTCCGGCGGGTCGTGTGGGCATCGAGCGAGACGGTCCTCGGCCTGCCGTTCGACACGCCGCCGCTGTTCGCGCCGATCGACGAGACGATCGAGCCCCGCCCGGAGACGTCGTACGCCCTGTCGAAGCTCGCCGGGGAGACGCTCGCCGGCCAGTTCGCGCGGCGCTCGGGAGTGCCCTTCGTCGGGCTCCGGATCTCGAACATCATGGAGCCCGACGACTACGCGGCCTTCCCGGGCTACTGGGACGACCCGACGATCCGGAGCTGGAACCTGTGGGGCTACGTCGACGTGCGCGACGTCGCCCAGGCCGTCCGACGCGCGCTCGAGGCGGACGTCGCCGGGTCCGAGGTCTGCATCGTCGCGGCAGCTGACACGGTGATGACCCGGCCGAGCGCGGAGCTGATGGCGGAGGTCTTCCCGGGCGTGCCGGTCCGGCGAGCGGTCAACGGCCGGGAGTCGCTCCTCGCGATCGATCGCGCGCGCCGGTTGCTCGGCTACGAGCCCGAGCACCGCTGGTCCGACCACGTGGCCGCGTCGGCGGGCTGACCGCCGAGCCGGCGTTGCCGGGCGCCGGTGCGGATCGACGACCGCGCCCCACGGCCGTCAGTGATCGGCGAGCCGCTCGGCCAGGCTCCGGCCCGACGGCGGGCGGCCGGTCCGCTCGGCGCGGGCATCGACCCGCAGGAGTGCCTCCTGCACGTAACGCACGCCGAGCCAGCGGAGCGGCTCGGGCTCCCACTTCCGCGAGCGGTGATCCACGAGCGGCAGCTCGGTCAGCTCGGATGCCCGCCCGGTGATCAGGTCGGCGAGCACCCGGCCGGCGAGGTTGGCCGTTGCGACGCCGTGGCCGGTGTAGCCGCGGGCGGAGGCGACTCCCGTCCGCGGGTCGTAGGCGAACGTGGGCAGCCAGTCGCGCGGGAACCCGAGCGGGCCGCCCCAGGCATGGCTGAAGCGGATTCCGGCCAGGCTCGGGAACCAGGCCTCGACGAACCGCCGCAGCATCGCGTGGGTCCGCTCGTCGCGATCGAAGGCGGGCTCGATCCGCGACCCGTAGCGGTATGGCGCACCACGTCCGCCGAACAGGATCCGGCCATCCTCCGTCCGGGTCAGGTAGTCGACGGACAGCCGGTACGAGGCGACGCATTCCCGGTTGCGCCAGCCGATCGTCGACCACTGGGCGTCGCTGAGCGGCTCGGTCAGCACGATCAGCGAGTAGGTCGGCAGGAGCGCCCGGTGCCACGGGCGGAGCTGCGTCAGGTACGCCTCGCCGGCCAGGACGACCGTCGTGGCACGCAGCTCGCCCCGCTGAGTCCGCAGTGCCGGCCGGAGACGGCCGCTCCCGGCGCCCGGCTCGACGTCCAGCACCGCGGTCTGCTCGTGGATCGTGCCGCCCCGCCGCTCGACCGCGCGGGCCAGGCCACGGACCAGCCGACCGGGGTGCATCGACGCGTACTGCGTCCCGAACACCCCACCGAGCGCGCCCTCCACGCGGACCCGCTCGGCGGCGGCGACCGCGTCGAGCTTCTCGTAGTGGTCCGCCCGGCCGGCCGCGACGAGGCTCTCCCAGTGGGCCTCGAGCGCCGGTACCTGGCTGGGACCGCGGGCGACGACGAGGCTGCCGCCCTTGACGTAGCCCGCATCGACCCCCTCGTCCGCACAGAACCGCCCGATCTCGTCGACCCCGCTATCGACCGCGTCCTCGATCGCGGTCATGCCGGCGCGCCCGAACCGCCGCTCGAGGTTGGCCGGCGAGATCTGGAGACCCGCGGCGCACCAGCCGCCGTTCCGGCCCGACGCCCCGAACCCGGCGATCTCTCGCTCGAGGAGCGTCACCTTCAGTCCGGGCTCCCGACGCAGGAGCTCGTACGCCGTCCACAGGCCGGTATAGCCCGCGCCCAGGATTGCGATGTCGGCATCGGCCGAGCCGTCGAGCGACGGCCGGGGCGTCAGGTCGTCGTCGCACGTCTCGAGCCAGAAGCTCGTCGTGCCGTAGCCGAGCGGGTCGACCGTGGTCATCCGCGGACGACGCCGACGTTGGCGAGCGGGTCGAACGCCTCGCCCCGCTCCACGACCGCGTCCGCCCCGAGCCGGCCCCGGCGCCCCCCGGCGATCGGTTCGCCGAGGATCGACGGCCAGCCGCTCCCGGCGACGCGCTCGAGGGTGGCCACGGCCGCTGCGACCGTCGCGCGCGCCATCGTCAGCGCGGGGCCGCGCGGGCGGAGCGGCCCCAGCGACGCGGCGGTTTCCAGGGACACGGCGGCTGCCGCGCGCGTCGCCGCAACGATCTCGGCCATGCCGTCGGCGCGGGCCGAGCGCAGGACGAGACCCGTCGGCGCGGCCACGGGCAGGACGGTCCCGAGGATCGCGGGCCAGTTCGTGGCGGCCCGGGTGCCGGCCGCGGGCTCGTCGAACGCCAGCAGGTGGTCGGGCAGGACGGCACGTCGGACGGCCACCTGGGCGATCGCCGCCGCGGTCGGACCCCGCTCGTCGAGCAGCCAGTGCGGCAGGCCGCCGACGAGGATCCGGCCGGCCGGTACGCCGTGGAGGCGGGCCAGCATCACCCCGACGATCTGGAGCGCGAGGGCCCGCCCGGCGCGGGTCGTGGCATCGGAGGGTACGCCGCGGGCGAGGTCGGGGGCGACGACGAGCGGGCCGGCCCCGACGAGCACCGAGGCGCCCGATCGGGCGAGGACGCGGTGCGCGAAGGCGTGGTCGGCGAGGGCGCGATCGGGGTCGACGTTGCCGTCGACGATCTCGGCCACGACGTCGGCCGCCACGACGTCGATCCGCTCGAACGCGGCCACGACGGCCTGCTCGGGGGCCGCCAGCGGCAGGCCCACCGTCGCCAGGCGGGCGTAGGCGCGTCGCTCGGCCGCCGCCGCGTCGACTGCCTGGCGCAGCTCGGCGAGCCCGCGTTGGCTGCCCGCCGGAGTCGGCTCGGCGGCGGGCTCGGCTGCGGCGGCACTGCCCGGGACCGGTCGGGGGCGCCAGAACGGGACGTCGACGCCCTCGTCGTGGAGGCGATCGGCGAGCTCGCGGATGGCCGGGACGCTGACCTGGACGACGTCGACCCCGGCCGTGGTCAACGCGACGGCCTCCTTCGTGCCGGAGCCGACGCTCGTCGCCGCGAGCGGCGCCCCGATCCACGGCTTGTCGGCGTCGCCGATCACGGCAAGCAGCTCGAGGCGGGCGGTCCGGTTGGCATCGATCCGCTCGAGCGCCGACTGGCCGAGAGCGCGCGCCATCACCTCGACCGCGGCGCGGCGTTCCTTGTCCCGAAGCACCTCGGCCTCGAGACCGAGGTCGACGGCGCCGGAGGCCACGTCGAGGGCGAGCTCCTGCGGGGTCGTCTCGTATTCGAGCAGGGCGGCGGCGAACGGCAGGACGACGCCGCCGGCCAGGCGATCGGGCCGGCCGCCGACGTAGCGGTCGACCACCTCGGCCGCCAGGGGCCGCCCGGAGCGGTCCAGCCCGGTCACCCCGAACATCCGGAGGAGGGCCCGCTCCTGGCCGCCGGTCGTGCACAGCCGGGCGCGGGCGCCCCAGGCGCCGGCGAGCGTCTCGGCGAGGTCGACCAGGCGGTCGATCGGGCCGAGGTCGCCGGGTCCGCTCATGCCGGTCGCCCACTCGCATGGACGAGCTCGAGGACGCGATCCACGGGCAGGCCGGGCACCGTCAGCCCCGCCCGGCCGGTCACCGTGTCGGCGACGAACAGCGCGTCGATTACGGCCTCCTCGGTCGCCTCGACGGCGGCCATGAACAGGCGGTCGAGGTAGGCGTCGTGGAGATGGCGAACCGAGACGACCGGATCGGCGGGCTCACGGAGGATCCGCCCGCCGGTCGAGAAGGCGAGGAAGATCTCACCCGAGCCGTGGCCGGCGGTTGATCCGGTTCGCGCCAGACCGAGCCCGGCACGGCGCGCGACCCGTTCGAGCTGGTGCGGGAGGAGCGGCGCGTCCGTGGCGAGCACGACGACGCAGCTTCCGCGCTCGCGCACAGGACCCGCAGCCACGGGACCGGCGCGCGATGCGCCACGGCGCGGCCAGCCCTCCGCGGCGAGCGTCCGGCCGACGGCGACTCCATCGATCGTGAGTCGCTCCAGCCAGCCGAAGTTCGCCAGAACGAGGACGCCGACGGTGTATTCCTGGACGGGCCCGCGCGCGCGCCCGTCGCGATCGACCGGCCGGACGAGCCGCGACGCCGTGCCGATCCCGCCCTTGACCTCGAAGCAGGTCATGCCGGTTCCGGCGCCCACGACTCCGAGCGCCGGCGGACCCGCATCGGAACCAGTCGCCCCGTCGATCGCGCGGACCACGTCGGCGGTCTCGACCTGCACGGTGCGCGAGTCGCTCAGGTCGCCGTCGTCGCACTCGGCCACGACCGGCATCAGGGCGTCCTCGATGCCGGCTCCGGGGATCCGTTCGACGAGGGTCGCGACGGTCGCGTCGTAGACCCGGCCGATCGCCATCGAGCTCGTCAGCAGGATCGGCGACTCGATGACTCCCCATTCGCGGATCGTCGTGATCCCGATCGCCTCGCCGGCACCGTTGAGGACGGACGCGCCGGCGGGAACGCGGGCGTCGAACAACTCGTGGGGTCGGAACGGCACGATCGCGGTCACGCCGGTTCGGGCGACCCCTCGACCGACCGGCGGTCCGGGCTCGTCGCGCCAGACGGTCGCATGCCCGACGGCCACGTTCGCGACGTCGACGATCGAATTTGTCGGGCCGGGTTCGAGGAGGCCGATCCGCAGCCCGAGCGCCTTCGGGCGGGGTCGTGGCGCGGGGGGCTGCGAGGCGGGCGTCACCGGGGTCCTCCCTGGGCGGCCGGGCGACGGGCTCCGGCGGGACGGTTCGTCGCCAAGGATACGGACGCCGGCCACCGGCCGTGGCCCGGGACGCGGGACGAGCAAGCCGCTCAGCCGGTCCGGTCCGCTGCGACGCTCTCACGCAGCGCGGCGAGCTCGGTGCGGATGCTGGTCAGCTCGTCCAGGAGCGCATTGTTGGCGCCACCATCCGGCGTGGCCGCAGCCGCGGCATTCTCGTTCGGCTGCGGCACGAGGACGCTGGCCAGGATGCTGGCCAGGGCGCCGATGATGCCGACGCCGGCGAACATCACGAAGACGCCCGTGACCCGGCCCAGGAACGTCACGGGGAAGAAGTCACCGTACCCGACGGTCGTGATCGTCACCAGCGCCCACCACAGGGCATCGCCGCCGGTCGTGATGTTCGCGTCCGAGGAGTAGCTCTCGAACTGGAGCACGAGGATGCTCGCCGTGATGAGGACCATGAATGCGGACAGCAGGGTGATGAAGACCGCGTATTCGCCCCGGTTGCGCACGATGTCCTCGACGAGCTGCTTCTTGCTGTCGCCGCGCAGCAGCCGGGTGATCCGCGCCAGCCGGCTGAGCCTGGCAAGGCGGAGCAGGCCACCGAACCGGAAGACGCCAAAGCTGGGGATCGAGCCGATCAGGTCGAGCCAGCCGCGACGACCGATGAAGTAGTCGCGCTTCGGGCGCGACCGGCTCATGTTGAGCGCGAAATCGAACAGGAAGATGATGCAGATGGCGTTGTCGTAGAGGCTCAGGAGCTCGATCTCCTGTGGTGCCAGCGGCAGGACGAGCAGGACCATGATCACGAGCGAGAGCACGGTCAGGACGAGGATGAAGATGTTGTACGAGTTGGAGTGGCCCCCCGGGTTCGAGGTCCGCTCCACGTCGGGCTCCGGGTTCGACATGCTCAGCTCCTTGGACTGGCCGGCGACGGGACGGGCGTCCGCGCGCGAAGCATAGCCAAGCGAACCGGGCCCGAGGGTGGCAGGAGGCCGCCGCGGGCTGACGCGGCTCAGCCCGGGTCAGTCGACCAGCCCGGCCAGCCGCAACCCCGCCAGGAACCCGCGATAGGCGAGCACCGGGTCGTCCGAGCTGAACCGCGCGCCGGTGTCGCCGACCCGCTCGGCCCCCGGGACCAGGCAGGCGTAATCGGCCTGGAGCGCGTTCTGGTACGTCACCTCGATCGCGTACGGCGGGTCGAGCACGAGGGGCCGCAGCTCGCCCGCGATCGCCCGTCGCACCGCGCGCTCGGCGGCGGCCCGGATCCGCTCACGGGCGACCGTCGGGTGGACCGACGCCGCTGCGTGCCGGCCGAAGCCCTCCTTCACGACGACCCGCTCCGCCCACGGGAACCAGTCAGCCATTTCGGCGGCGAGGACGTCGTCGCCGGCGATCAGGCCGACGGGCACGCCCCACGCCCCGAGCGCGATCGCGTTGATGGCGGCCTCGCCGGCCGGGGTCCCGTTGAGCGTGGAGCGGACGGGCCGGGAGGAGTACGTGTGGGCGATCGTACCCTGGGGGTTGCCCGCCCGGGCGTGGTAGCCGACGAACAGGGCGACCCCGAACCCGCGGTCAGGTCCCGCGCCGGCGACCATCGACCAGACCTTCTGGCCCTGGAGCAGCGTGGCCCGCGGATCGAGCTGCGCCGCGGTGAGGTTGTGCATCGCCCCGTGGCTGTCGTTGACGAGCACATCGGTCGCCCCGCCGTCGAACGCACCGGCGATGGCCGCGTTCGCCTCCCCGGTCATGAGCTCGACCGCCGTGGCGTACTCGCGGTCGTCGCGCCCGGTCGGGCCGGGGTGACTGATCCCGGCGAGCCCCTCCATGTCGACGCTGAGGTAGGCCTTCACGATCCCTCCGACTCCGGTCCGGCGGACGTCCGGGCGGGCGTCCCGATCCAGACGTGGCCGTCGGTGAACTGCTCGGCCTTCCAGATCGGCGCACGCGCCTTCGTCTCGTCGATCGCATAGCGAGCCGCGGCAAACGCCGCATCGCGATGCGGGGCCGCGGCGACCACGAGGATGCTCACCTCCCCGAGCGGGACGGACCCGGTGCGGTGGACGATGGCCAGCCGGAGGACGTCGAACCGCTCGGCGACCTCCTCGGCGATCTGGCTCAGGATCGCCTCGGCCATCGGCTCGTGCGCCTCGTAGTCGAGCCCCTCCACCCGGCGGCCGGCGTGGCGGGCGGCCTCCGCCTCCTGACCCGGGGCAGGACTCCCGGGCGTCTCCCGTGTCCGCCCGGCGAACACGACGACCGCGCCATCCGCCGGGGTCGCCAGCTTCGACCCGAGCTCTTCGCCCAACCCGGTCGGGAAGGCCTCGCTGCGGAGCTGGATGACCCGGATCGTCGGCCCGTGCTCGCCACCCCCGCTCACCGGCGGGATGCAGGCGAGCTCGTCCCCGTCGGCCAAGGTCGTGGTCGGGTCGGCGTACTCCCCATTCCGCGCGAAGCGGACCGAGGGTCGCCCGGGGGCCAGGACCGGGAAGCGCTCGACGAGCGCGCGCCAGCCGTCCTCGATCGTGGCCCCATCCGGCAGCTCGAGCGCCACCTCGCGCGTGCCGGCGAGCTCGCGCTGGACGGCGAACAGGCGGACCCGCAGTCGCATCTCCATCAGCCGCGGTAGCCGGCGATCAGCAGCCCGTCGCCGACCGGCAGGATCGTCGCGCTGAAGCGCGGGTCGCGGAGCATCGCCCGGTCGAACGCCTGGAGGCTCGCGGTCGCAGTGCCGCGCGCGTTCGGTCGGTCGCCCGACGCCTGCCCGGACCAGAGGACGTTATCGGCCACGACCAGGGCGCCCGGGACGAGTCGCGGGACGAGCGCCTCGACGTAGGCCTGGTACTCCTCCTTCAGGGCGTCGACGAAGACGAGGTCGAACGGCCCAGCGAGCGCCGCCTCCGACGACCCGGCGGCGAACGCCTCCAGGGCCGGGCGGTTGACGACGATGATCCGTTCGTCGGCGATCCCGGCCGCACGCCATGACGCCCGGGCCCGGTCGGTCCGCGAGCGATCCGGGTCGATCGTCACGATCGTCCCGCCCGCCGGCTGGCCGAGCGCCAGCCACAGTGTCGAGTAGCCAATCGCGGTGCCGACCTCGACGATCCGCGCCCGCCCGGCGGCCAGGACGGACAGGACCCGGCCGGCCTCGCGATCGAGGATCGGGATCGACTCCGGCTCCGCGGCCGCCTCGATCGCGACGAGCGACGGGAGGAGCGGCTCCGCCAGCGACTCGATCCAGTCGCGGTCGACGACGCTCGGGACATAGTCGCGCGCCGAGCTCATGCGATCCCGACCTCCTTCCTAGACCAGCAGGCCCGCGCCGAAGTACAGCCCGGCGGCGACGATCGTGGCCGCGGCGATGACGCCAACGTTGATGTACAGCAGCCCGGTCGCCGATTCCATCGACCGCGTGCGGGCGGTCTGGATCGCCGCCCACGACACGACGAGCGGGAACACGAGCCCGACGACCAGCCGCAGCCACACGAACAGGGCCCACGGCCCGGTGAGCGGCGCGAACGGCCCGCCGCCGGAGCCACCGCCGAGCGCGACGGAGACGACGAAGAACACCAGCTGGAGCAGGACGATCGCCAGCAGCAGGCGTGCGAAGAGCACCAGCGGGCCCTCGGGCAGCTTCGGGGTCACGAGGTACCAGTGGCCCAGGATCATCGCCGCGAAGACCCCGCCGGTGGCCGCCGCGAGGAGCAGGCTCTGGCCGAGCAGCGCCACGAGCGTCGGGAAGCCACCGCCCCAGCCCAGTGCGCCGAACACGAAGGCGCCGGCCCCGACGACCACCCCGGCGATCCCGAGCCACGAGGCACGGCCGCCCCGGGCGAGCACGACCGTGTAGACCGCGGCGATGACGGTGAAACCGAGGAGGCAGGCCCGCCGCGCACCGTCCCAGGTCGGGTCGATCGGGACCGCGGCCGTACCGCCGACGACCGTCGGCAGCGCCGAGTCGGACAGGTAGGCGAGCAACGCGAAGCCGGCCGCACAGGCCGACGTGAACGCCAGGTAGCCACGGGTCGCGTCGGTCCGGAGCCGGGCCAGCACGACGGCCGCGAAGGCCCCCAGCCCGAGCGCGGCGAGCACCGTCCAGTTGATGAACGCCAGGTTCTCCGCGATCCGCTGGGCAGGCACGGTCCGAGTGTAGCCGCGCACCCCGAGGGACGCCGACGCGGGCTACGATTGGCGGCGCGGAGGTGACCCATGGCACTCGGGCGCGACACGAGCATCACCTGGTACGGCCACGCCTGCGTCGAGGTGACCTCTCCGGGCGGCAAGACGATCCTGATCGACCCGTGGTTCGGCAACCCGCTCAGCCCGAAGCCGGCCGACCAGGTCGAGCGCTGCGACCTGCTGCTCGTCACCCATGGCCACGGCGACCACATGGGCGAGGCGGTCTCGATCGCCAGCCGCCTCCAGCCGGTCTGGCCGTGCATCATCGAGATGAGCCTCTGGCTCGCCCGCCGCCTGCCGGGTGGCAGCGACGCCACGATCGGGATGAACAAGGGCGGCACGGTCTCGGCGGCGGGTCTCGGGGTGACGATGACCCAGGCGGACCACTCGGCCGGCGACTGGAACCCGGACGGTGGCGTGCCGCTCTACCTCGGCGAGCCGACCGGGTTCGTGATCGAGATGGAGAACGGGTTCCGGCTCTACCACGCGGGCGACACGGCGGTCTTCGGCGACATGCGGCTCATCGGCGAGCTCTACAAGCCCGACATCGCGCTCCTCCCGATCGGCGGCCACTTCACGATGGGCCCGCGGGAGGCGGCGCTGGCGGTCGACCTGCTCGGAGTGAAGCACGTCCTGCCGATCCACTACGGGACCTTCCCGATCCTGGCGGGCACGCCGGCCGAGCTGTCAGCCGAGCTGAAGACCCGCCGGCTCAGCGGGGTGACGGTCCACGCCCTCGAGCCGGGCGGGACGCTGATCTAGGCGGGGCCGGCGGCCAGCCGGCCGAGCGCCTCTTCGAAGACCTCGAGGGTGTCGACCGAGTAGAGAACGAACGTGGCCCGCTCCACGATGGTCGTCCCGCCGAAGTGGTCGCGGACGGCCTCGAGACCGACGCGCGCCGCCCCCGCGAGCGGGTACCCGTAGATCCCGGCACTGATCGCCGGCAGGGCGACGGTTCGCGCTCCGGCGTCGGCCGCCAGCTGCATCGCCCATCGATAGGCGCCGCCCAGGAGCGCCTCCTCGCCGTGGCTGCCGCCCTGCCAGCGCGGCCCCACGGCGTGGACGACCCAGCGGGCCGGAAGGTCACCGGCGCCGGTGATCACGGCCCGACCGGTTGGACAGCCGTCGGGGTAGCGGCGGCGCAGCTCGGCCATGATCGACGGTCCACCACGCCGGTGGATCGCGCCGTCGACCCCACCCCCACCGGCCAGCCCGGCGTTCGCCGCGTTCACGAGCGCGTCGGCCCGGAATTGCGCGATGTCGCCGGTGGTCAGGGCGAGGACCCGGTCACCTACCCGGAGCTCGTCCATCGCGAGGGTCGGCGGGACGCTACTGCGTGACGATCACCAGCTGGGGCGGGTTCGAGGCTGCCTCCCGGCTGTTGAAGTAGGCGCTCTTGGCCGTACTCGTGCCGTTGATCCCCTTGAGGGCGAAGCTGACGAGCCCGTTGCCGGTGACCGCCGAGCTGTTCAGGGTGATGTCGACATACGAGCCGGTCGGGCTGGCGACCGCCTGACCGAGCAGCGAGCCCGTCGCCGGCGCGTTGGCCCAGGTGATCCCCCCGGTCCCGGTCTCGATCCAGGTCGTGTTGCTCACCGCGTAGACGCCCTGCTGATCGGGGCTGGATCCGGTCGGGTCGACGAACAGGCGGAGCTTGATCGACTGAACCGTCCCGCTGAAGCCGCTCACGTTGAAGCGGACGTAGGAGCGGTAGTCTCCGGTCGGCCCGGCGCCTTCCCGGGTCCGGATCAGCGCCCCCACGCCGTCGTTCTTGTTGACGCTGCTGTCGGTGACGACGGCATCGGCGACCGGGTTGAACGTCAGAGTCGAGCTGCTCGAGTTGACCGTAATCGACACCGTCGCGTCGGCCGAGTCGGCCGAGTTGCCATCCGTGACCTTGTACTTGAACGAATTCGGGACCGCTGTAGCCCGAGGTCGGGTTGTACGTGATCGACGCCGTGTCGGTGTTCGGACCGCCCGTGCAGGCGTTGTTCGAGATGGCGCCGAGGGTGCCATGGCTCGGGTTGCCCGTGATGGTGAAGGTCAGCTCGCAGTCCTCGACGTCGTGCCCGCTCAGGGTGACCGCCTTGGCCGTGTTCTGTGCCGTGGAGGTACTGACCGCGTCGGCCGTCGGGATGTCGTTGACCGCCGTGACCGTCAGGCTGGCGGTCGCCGGCGCAGAGTCGGTGATCCCATCGTTGACCTTGTAGGTGAACGAGTCGGGGCCGTTGTAGTTGCCGGCCGGGGTGTAGCTGACCGACGCGCCGTCGTTGTTCGGGCTGCCGGGAGCACAGGCGCTGTTCGTGATCGAACCGAGCGAGCCGTGGGCTGGCTGCGTGACGACGCTGAACGTCAGCTCGCAGGTCTCGGGGTCACTGCCGGACAGGTCGACCGACGCTGCCGTGTCCTCGTTGGTCGTCTTGCTGGTCGCGTTGGCGGTTGGAGCGGTGTTGGCGGCACCGATCGTGATCGTCACCGTCGCGTTCGTCGAGTCGGCGGAGTTGCCATCCGTGACCTTGTAGGTGAACGAATCCGATGTGCCGCTGGCCGCGGTATAGGTGACCTCGGCCGTGTCCGTGAACGGCCCGCTCCCGGCGCACGGCTTGTCGGTGATCGTCCCGCCCCCGGCGAGTGATCCGTTCGTTGGCTGCGTGACGATAGTGAAGGTCAGGTCGCAGGTCTCGACGTCAGCGCCCGACAGCGTGATGACCTTCGGTGTGGCGATCACGGCAGAGGTGCTGACCGCGTCGGCCGTCGGGATGTCGTTGACCGCCGTGACCGTCAGGCTGGCGGTCGCCGGCGCAGAGTCGGTGATCCCATCGTTGACCTTGTAGGTGAACGAGTCGGGGCCGTTGTAGTTGCCGGCCGGGGTGTAGCTGACCGACGCGCCGTCGTTGTTCGGGCTGCCGGGAGCACAGGCGCTGTTCGTGATCGAACCGAGCGAGCCGTGGGCTGGCTGCGTGACGACGCTGAACGTCAGCTCGCAGGTCTCGGGGTCACTGCCGGACAGGTCGACCGACGCTGCCGTGTCCTCGTTGGTCGTCTTGCTGGTCGCGTTGGCGGTTGGAGCGGTGTTGGAAACCGTCTGGGTGATGACCAGCTGGGGCTTGTTCGTCGCGTCCTCGCGGCTCGCATAGATCGCGCTGTTCGTCCCGTTTGAGGCGCCCTTGATCGCGAACGTCACGAGCCCATTGCCGCTGATCGACGTCGGGCTCAGCGTGATCTCGTTGTAGGCATTGAGCGTGGGCACGGCGGCCGACCCCAGGAGGGTCGATCCGATCGTCGGGACGTTGTTCCAGGTGATGCTCCCCGTACCGCTCTCGGTCCAGTTGAACTGGTCGGTGATCGGGAAGACGCTCTGGATATTCGGACTCACGTCCGTCACGTACAGACGGAGCTTGACGCCGGTGATCGGGCCGGTGACTCCGGCGACGTTGAACCGAAGGAAGCTGCGGTAGAACGGACTCGAACCCTCCTTGACGCGCAGCGTCCCGAGCGTCCCGTAGTTCGTCGTTGCGTGACTCGAATCGACCAGGGCATCGGCCACGGGACTCAGCGTGATCGTCGAACCGCCGCCGCCACTCGTGATGGTGATGTAGTTGGTCTTCGTGGCCTGGTTGGACCCCGATCCATTCGTGGCCGTAAGCGAAACCGTGTACTGGCCGGCCGCGGCATAGATGTGGCTAGGGTTCTGCAGGGTCGAGGTGTTGTTTCCGCCCGATGCCGGGTCGCCGAAGTTCCACGACCACTGATTCGGGCTGTTGGTCGACAGGTCGGTGAACTGGACCGTCTGGCCCGGCGGCCCGCTGGTGGGCGTCCCGCTGAAGTCCGCAACCGGTGCGCCGCCACCGGTGAGCGCCTCGCGCGTGTGCCAGTAGACGTCGGCCTTGTCGTCGAAGGCCGCCACGACGACGCCGGTCGTCGAATTGACGTTCTGCTTCGTCGAGGTCACGTTGTTGAGGCACCCGGTCGGGTTGGTACCCGAGGAGGAGCAGTCGCCTGTCCCGGAGCCGTCGTGGATGACCTGCGTGCCGAGGCCCGCGGGGAAGGAGATCGAGGACACCGGGGACGTCTTCTCAAAGATGTCGCCGCCGCTCTGGCCCGTCGTGCTCCCGCTCCGCTTCCCCGTCATGAACACATGGAGGATGTTCCCGGAGCCGCTCTCCTCGAGTTCGAGGATGGCCCGAGTGTTGCTCGCAACGTTGTCGATTCCGACGACGAAGTCGTTCCAGGTCCCACCCGTCGTCCGCCGAAGCAGCTTGATCAAAGGATTCGAGCCCGTGAGGCTCGTCTTCACCACGACGTAGAGCTGACCGGACGCGTCGGTCTTGATGTTCATGTGGTCGTCGGCCTGGCTGCCGCTGCCGGACAGCGCCGTTTCGGCGGTCCAGGCATTGTCGGCGGCGCCGTCGACATGCCAGGCGAAATAGTCCTTCTTGTCGAGCTGGTTGCTCCAGAAGACCCCGATTCGATGCTGGCCACTGACCGTGAAGGCGATGATGGTCGAGATGTCGTCGGCATCCGTCGTGACACCGACGCCCTGGCTGCCGACCGGCACGAAGGCCGGCGTCGACCAAGTCGTGTCGTTGCCGTTCAGGGTGTGGTTCGTGTAGACGAGCCGATCCGAGCCCGACGGCTGGGTCCAGGTCGCCCACAGCGTGTTGGTCGAATCCTTGTCGATGACCAGGGTCTCGGACTTGAGACCGCTCCGGATCACCGCCGGGAAGCCGGTGTCCTTCGAGTAGGTGTCGGTCGAGGGGTTGTAGCTGAACCGGTAGAGCCGCGCCTCGAACGAGGCGCCCGTGCCCGTCGCGCCGCCCTCGTCCTGGATCTGCGTCGCCGCGTACAGGTTCGAGCCGTCCCACAGCGTGTCCGCCCGAAGATGATTGCTGGAGCGCGGATCGATCTGGACCCCGGTGTTGACCCACGAGTCGGTGCCGGGATCGAGCTTGAAGATGAACAGTCCGCCGCTGGTCGTTGGCTGCAGGGCGCCCCACCAGAAGCCATCGTTGTACCAAAGCTTGCTTTCGGGCTTGGACCCGGTAACGGCGCTGCCGCCGGAGTCAACGAAGTCCTTGTGACCGACGTCCGCGGCTGCAGCGACGGCGGCCCCGAGCACCACAAGCAGCACGACGCTCGCGGCAAGCGCACCGCCGAATTGCGCGACGATGCGCAGGGCCGTCCCCCGCGATGAATCCTTCGGCACGTCGTACCCCCTCACTGCCCGGCCCTACCCCGGGCTGGCCCGTCGATCTCGGCAGGGTCCCTCAGGGTTCACTTTGCCATCAATTGGCTGAACGCATCTGCGTCGCAGGACCACCGTCCCTTGGGACCGTTCCCGGCATCCATCGTCGCGCCGCGGATCACGGCAGCGACGCACGGCCATCCGCCACGATGCTCCTGACGAGACGAGCACGAACGTCGATGACGTTCGGAGGCAGATCGGCGTCCGCGATGTCGGCGACGGTCCGCGCCCATGAAACGGCGGGCGGACCGTAGAGCCTGGCCATCAGCGTGGCGCTCGTGGCGCCATCCTCCGGGAACACGGCCACCCCGGCCGGCGCGTGCGCGTCCACGAGCGACGCCACCCGTGCCACCAGCCGCTCCGCGGCCGCGCGATCGGTCTCCGGAAGGAGAACGATGAGATCGCCATGCGCGACCCAGGCGCGGTCGAACCGGCGCAATCGCTGCGTCACGCGATCGACGACCTCCGGACCGGCTTCGATCGGAAATCGCAGGATCGCCATCGGGCGGCGATGGCGACGCGATCGAGCCAGCTCCACGTGGACCTCCGGCCAGGCAACCTCGGTCGCGACCGCCTCGCCTCGCGCACCTCCCCAGTTGCGCGTTCGAGCGACGAGCAGCCCGAGGATCAGGACTGCCGGCACACCAGCCAGCAGGCTGGGCAACCCCGATGCGAGACCCCAACCAGCGAGGATGCCGGCGATCGCAGCGCCGGCAGCCAACACCATCAATAGTCGCCGAGGACGGTGGCCTCGGTGAGGCCCAGGGCGGCGGCCGGGGCGGTTTGACCCGCGACCATCGCGGGCATCGCGGTCATGACCGGGACCGTGGAGCCGACCTCTTCCGGATCCATCCGACCGCGGCCGAAGCCGACGTAGGTGAAGCCGGCCCGGGCGAGGACATCCGGGGCGAGGGCGTTCCGGCCGTCGACGATGAGCGGCTGGCGCATCGTGGCCGCCACGACGTCCCAATCGAGCCCGGCGAACTCGGCCCATTCCGTGATCAGTGCGGCGGCGTCGGCGTCGCCCAGCGCGGCCAGGGCCGACTCGGCGACGTTCAACCCGTCGACCATCCCTGCGGCGCGGGTTCGTGCCCGCTCCATCGGATCGTAGGCGACCACGGTGGCCCCGCGCGCGATGAGGAGCGCGGCGACAGTCAGGGCGGGCGCCTCGCGGAGGTCGTCGGTGCCCGGCTTGAACGTCAGCCCGAGGAGGGCGATCCTGCGGCCGGCGACGTCGCCGCCGGTGAGGGCGGCCAGCCGGTCGACGATCTCGACCCGCTGATCGTGGTTGATCTGGTCGACCGCGGCGAGGAGCGGCGTCTCGACTCCGATGCGGCTCGCATTGCGGACCGTCTGGGTAACCTGGTGCGGCAGGCACGAGCCGCCGTAGCCGACTCCGGCCTTCAGGAAGCTGCCGCCGATCCGGGCGTCGTAGGCCATCGCCCCGACGACCTCGTCGACCCGGCCGCCGTACGCGTCGCACAGACGGGCGAGCTCGTTGGCGAACGAGATCTTGGTGGCCAGAAAGAGGTTGGCACCGAGCTTCGAGAGCGACGCATCCACCCCGCGAAGGATGAGGATCGGCGCATCGACGCGGTGGTACACGCGGCGGACGGTGCGGACGCCATGGCCGTCGGGGTCACGGATGATCCCGGCGACGACGCGGTCCGGCCCGAGGAAGTCGGCGACGGCCTGGCTCTCGCGGGTGAACTCGGGGTTGAGCATGACCGGGACGCGCGAGCGACCGGACTGGTCCCGGATCTCGTCGACGATCGCGCCGAGCTGGCGGACGAAGTCCGGCGGAATGGTTGACCGCACGACGAGCACCGCGTCGTCCGCGAGGAGCGGTACGATCTCGGCCATCGTGCGCAGGATGGTCGCGGTCTGCCAGTTGCCGTCCGCGTCGGTCGTCCCGACGGCGACCATGACCACATGGGCGCCCGGGATCGCCTCGGCGGACCGGCCGCTGAACTTCAGCGTGCCGGCGGCGACGTATGTCTGAACGAGCTCATCGAGACCGGGCTCATGAAGCGGGACCTGCCCACCCAGCAGGCTGGTCAGACGCTCCGGGTCCGCTTCGAGTCCGACGACCTCGTGATCCCAACGGGCGAGACCCGCGGCGGTCACCAGACCGACGTATCCGAGTCCCACGACCGTGATCCGCACTGTGCCCTCCCCCGAGGCATGACGCTCGACCCGAACAGCTCACCCTGCTCGCCGATACATCCCTCGTTCGCCTGGATGCGACCTCTCCGGCCGCCGGTGTCGGAGTGAGCGTCCCGTTCGGGAGATCCGGGCGTACCGAACGCCTGGGGTGACGGGCCTGAGCTGCTGGGGCAGAAGAAACGCGATTGACGATAAGACCGTTTGCCCGTCCGGAGTTCCGAGCCTCCTCGGACGCCTCCACCGACCCCCGGAGTCTACCGATCCCTACCTTGCGGTCGCAATAACAAACACGTTGTTCATGACCCGTTAGTACTGCTCGAAACGCCTCCGGACGGCCTTATCTGTTGCGCCGGGGCACCGGTCGGCCATCCGAACGTCCTATCGTTATCCGTCTCCGAAGGATGCCGCTAGGATGAGTAGCCCTGCCGGAATCGGGGAGCCGCGGAGGTCCATCATCGAACTGGCGATCTCGCTCCTGTTCGTCATCTCGGCGATCGTGTTCGGGCCACTGTCCGCCTGGCTCGCCGTCGCCCGCGAGCGGAGCGCCGCGATCTGGTTCGCCTTCGGGCTCCTTCTTGGCCCGATCGCGCCGCTCCTGATCGCCCTGGCGCCGCCGGGCCGCTGTCGCGTGTGCGGCGAGCGCAGTCGCGGCTGGCTCGACACCTGCCAGGCCTGCGGCTCGCCGCTCGACGGCTCGGCACGGGTGGCGGTGATGATGGCGCCGGCTGCGCGAACGGCCTCCAGCAGCACCGCTCCGATCGTCATCCCCGCGGGCACGCCGGCCGCGACCCGCTCGGGCGCGAACCTGGCGGCCGTCGGTGCCGTCTCCGCGACGGCCGTGCAGTCGCCGGCCAAGCCGGGTGCGGCCGCCGCGACGAGTCACGCGACGACCCGGGCCGGCGAGACGGAGATCCTGGCGACGGGCGTGTTCGTCGGCGGCTCGGTGCACCTGTCGCTCGGTGCCCGCTACGCGATCGCGCGGCGGAAGCGCACGTTCGAGGTCCGCGGGCCCGTCGACATCGCGCCAGGGATCCTCCGGCTCGAGCACCCCATGGCCGGGCTCGACGCCACCGTCGTCGCCGACCGGCTCGTGGTGACCGAGAAGACGACCGGTCGGCCGAAATTCGTCATGGTCTTCCAGGCGCTGAGCGTGCAGGACGACGTCGACCTCGAGTCCGCGTTCGGCACGCGCCGCCGGCCGCGCGCCCGGGCAGCGGGCACGTGAGCCTCAGCGACGTCCCGATGAGCGAGCCGACGATCCAGCGCGGTGCACCGACCGGTCGCCAGGAGGGCGGCGGGCTGTCCGCGATCGTCGGGCCGGAGGTCGTGGCTGCCGTCCTGTCGGTGGCGGTCGTGGTGGCCCTGCTGGCGTCGCGCCTGGCGTTCACTGGCGGGCCGATCATCCCGCCGGCGAGCCCGAGCCCCAGCCCGTCGGCCGGGCCGACCGCGTCAGCGTCGTCGGTCGACACCGTCCTGATCGGAACGCTCCTCCAGGTCAACGCCAACCTCGCCACGCTCGGCGCCGACCTCGAGACCGCGCTCAAGACGTCGCCCCTGGACGTCGCCACGCTGCGGATCACGATGGCGAACATGCAACCCCAGATCACCGTCGGGCTCGTCGCCGCCGGACAGCTCAAGGCGACGCCCGGTGGGGCCTCCGTCGGCGGGGCGCTGGAGACCGTCTACAACGGGCTGCGGAACACGATCTCGGACACCCTGACCCATGCCACCGGGGACCAGGTTGCCGCGCGGGCCGGCGCCCTCAAGGTCGTCGAGCAGCTCAAGCAGCTCTCACCGCTGAACTCCGCCCTGACGGAGCTTCTGACTGGACCGTCGCCCGGCGGTTCGCCGATCCCGACGGTCGCTCCGACGCCGACACCGAGCCCGAGTCCGAGCCCCAGCCCGACGACGGAGCCCAGCCTGACGCCGATCCCGACGGAGCCGTCACCCACCCCGCTGCCGCCACCGTCCACCTCCCCGAGCGTGGCGCCCGGTCCGAACGTCCTGCTCAACCCGGGCTTCGAGCAGGGCGTAGGACCGCCCTGGGCGCTGTTCGTGATCGATCCGGCCCAGGCGACGACCGTCGCGGATCCCCTGAACCCGGGTGGCGGCAGTCGCTCGGCGCGGATCGACGTCGCCGCGCCCAGCAACCGCCAGATCGACGTGTCCGAGCAGCAACCCGGGCTGACCATCGAGGCGGGGGCGTACTACCGGATCACGCTGTCGGCCCGCGGCACCGCCATCCGGGACATCCGGATCCGGATCATCGGACCGGACGGGCAACTGCTCGGCAACGGCTCGAAGTTAGTTCAGATCTCGACCGCCTGGGCGTCCTACTCGTTCGACATGACCTCGTTCGCCCCGGCCACGAATGCGAGCATCGCGATCGACGTGGGCGGCAACGGCGGCTCGGTCTGGCTCGACGACGTCTCGGTCGGCCGGATCCCGTCGAACGCCCCCTGAGCCGGGCAGATCCTAGGCGCTGGCCGAGAGCCGATCGTCCACCAGCGACGCGACTTGCAGGGCAGCCGCGACGCACGTTGCGATCTTGCCGCTGAACACCGTGATGATCCGATCGTCGACCTGGCGGACGAGGGTCGGCCGCGAATCGGTCCCCTCGACCCCGGGCAACACGGCTCGAACGGTGTACATGGACCCGACGTGGACTGTCTCGTCGAAGCGCGGGAAGAACTCCCTGCCGGCCTCGACGAAGCGCTCGAAGTTCGTGACCGGCGGCCGCTCGACTACACCCTGGTTCAGCAAGGGAACGAGCTCGGCCGGGACCTCCGGATCGAGCCCGATGTTGGTCGCGTGGATCGCGTGGACCACATGCCCGAGGACGTGGAGGTCGGTCGACCCCAGCGGGTCGAAGCACATGAACGGGCCGTCCATGACGACGACGCTCTGCCTCGCATACGCCTCCGGCAGCCGGACGACAGGTTTCTCACAGACCTCGAACTGGTACGGTCGTTGAGCCGCGGCGTGATCTCGCAGCTGTCGATTCAGCTCCGCGTACGTCGCGACGACGATCACGTCAGCATCGTCGAGGTCGGCCACCTGCATCTCGGCCCCGAGGTGGACCGCGACGCCGCTCGCTTTCAGGCGGTCCCAGGCGATCGCCCGGAGGATCGTCGGTTCGAACAGGTGCTCGCGCACGCGGAGGGTGATCCCCATCGAGCCCGGGATCACGATGTCGGGCTCGGCGATCTCGAACTCGAGGCCGAGCGTCCGACAGAAGGCGACGTAATCGTCGGCCGAGGTGAGACTGTCACGAGCGGCCACCGAGTAGTAGTGGTCGACATCGCTCACGACGGCGGGACTGAAGACCGACTGGAACACGACCTCGGAGTCGCGGCAGTCGATTGCGGTCTCGCGACTGCGGGGGTAGTGGTATCCCCGGTGCAGGCGGTACTGGTTGATGCCGCTGGCCGACCGGAGCAGGTCGACATCCCGCTCGTACAGGTCGACTCGGTGTCCGCGCCGGCTCAGCTCGATAGCGCTGGTCACGCCGAAGATCCCGCCGCCGATGACGGCGATCCGGAGTGAGTTCATGGTCATTGGGCGACCCAAGCTCCCATCTCTTTGGTGGTCTGGAGCAGGCCCTCGACCCGCTCGACCTGCTCGGCCACGCGGGCTCCGAAGCGCCCGTCCGAACGGCAGTCCGAGTCGGGCCGGCCGCCGTCCAGGAAGGCCCGCATCTCGCGGATCAGTGGCTCCTCAGGAGCGACCTCGATCCGCGTGCTCGTGCCGGTTCCGCGATCCAACGATAGCGCGCCGTCCCGCCAGGTGTAGACCGCGCCGGATCGCGTGGTGATCGTGGCGGTCTTCGTTCGGTCCGAGCTCAGTCGATCGATCTCGATCGAGCACTCCCGATCGGGCTCCGCGAAGCCCAGGCGAAGCCGGACACGGTCGAGGTCGGTCCGACCGCTCGACCGCCCCACCACCTCGATCGTGTCCGGCTCTCCCATGAACCAGATTGCGAGACCGAGCTCGTGCGGAAGGAGGTTCCAGACCAACGGTTCGCCGAAGGTGCCGAACTTCAACCATGAGAATGCCGCCCGCACGACGGGATCGTCGGCGGTTGCCTCGTGGAGTCGGTCGAGGCCCGGATCGAACAGGAAGACATAGCCAACCGCCAGCCGGCGGTCCGCGCGATCCGCAGCTTCCACGACCCGCCACGCGTCCGCCGCGGTCGTCGCCAGCGGCTTTTCGACGAAGCAGTGCTTCCCGGCCGCGAGGGCGTCGAGGGCCATCTGGGCATGGGTGCGGATCGGCGTCGCGATGGCGACCGCCTCGATGGAAGGGTCCTCGAATGCCTCCGTCGCCGACTGGCCGACGCGGGCTCCGGGGTACTCGGCCCGGACCCAGGCCTGGTGCTCGGAATCACCACGATTGCAGACCATCGACAGGACGCCGAGGTCGTCTATCACCCGGATGAGTCGGCGACCCCACGGACCCGTCCCGATGACCGCGACGTGGTTCACCACCTGGCCAGCGGCTGGACCGCTATCTCGCGCACGGTCCTGATGATCGCCCGACATCGCGCAAGCGTGAGCCTCGAGTTGGGACGAGGTGAACGTACGAGCGGCCCAAGGGCTCGTTGGGACTCCAACGTCCCGGACAGCCAAATCGGGTCGAGCTCCGACCGCCAAAGGGTACACTACGGCCCGCCCAGCACCCAATCGGAGCCCCATGGATGTCCCAGGATCGCCGTCGCTACCTCCGCGCCAAGCGTGTCATGGATCTCACCCTGACGATTGCGGCGCTCCCGCTTGTCGTCCCGATCCTGCTCGTGTCGGGCATCGCGATCCGGATGGATTCGCCTGGGCCCGCCCTGTTCATCCAGGAGCGGATCGGCCAGCACGGCCGCCACTTCCGGGTCTACAAGCTTCGGACGATGGTTGCCAATGCCGAGGAGCTCAAGGCGACGACCCTGGACAGCCACACCGTCCACTTCAAGACGCTCGACGATCCCCGGATCACCCGGGTCGGCAAGGTTCTGCGGAAGATGAGCCTCGACGAGCTCCCGCAGCTGTTCAACGTCCTGCGCGGCGAGATGTCGCTGGTCGGCCCGCGCCCGACGTCGCTGGGTCTCGCGACCTATGAGCCCTGGCACGAGCGCCGGCTCGACGTGCCGCCCGGCGTGACCGGGCTGTGGCAGGTTCGGGGCCGCAATGCCATGACCTTTGATGAGCGAGTGATGCTCGACCTCGAGTACATCGACATGATGTCGTTGACGACCGACGTGAAGCTGCTCGGGGCAACGGTCCTCGTCGTCCTGCAGGGCAAGGGCGCCTAGGCGACCCGGCCCGGGCCGAGCGGCCTAGTGGGCGACGCGGGCGTTGTCCCAGTCGATCTCCACACCAGGTCCTCCGGTCGGGGTACGCAGGCACACGGCATTGACCGGCGATCGAGCCGGGTCGCGCCAATGGATGGCGCGAAGCGAGACCAGCGTTCGGCCGGCGGCGTCGAGCAGGCGCCAGTCGTAGGTTCGGCTGTCGACGTGGACCACGACGATCGACCGGTACCAGGCGCCGGGTCGGAATGGGACCGCAGTCGTCACCTTGGTGGCGCCGTTGTAGTACGCGAACCGCCCAACCCGGCCCACCCGAATGCTCGCCGCTTCCGCCGGTCCGCCGCGCACCTCGGTGAGCACGGCGTCGGAACCGCCGATCCGGGTCAGGCGGACGATCAGGTCGACGCTGACGTCGCCGGTCGCGATCGTCGGGAACGACCGGCACGCCCGCACGTCCTTGCCGACGCTCGGGGCGACGATCGCGGCGCTGTTCGACCGGCTCGGGTTCGAAGGAATGCTCCGGATCACGAAGCCGCTGGCCGGGTCCGAGGGCCGGAGCTCCCAGCCGGTCTGCGGGTGCGTGTTGACCGGCCACGGGTTGAAGTCGTCGGTGAAGACCGGCTGAGGTCCCGTCGTCGACCCGGGCAGTGGCCGGAGACCCGCGGCAATCCCGCCGCCCAGATCAATGACTCCATGGAGGTAGCGCGTAGTCGTGGCGTCCCAGGCAAGGACCACGAGACCCGTCGACGCCGAGACGGGGCTCTTCGATGACGTGCCCGCCCCGATCGCCGGGTTCGTCGCCTCGTCGACGAGGGGACTGCCGCTCCCGGCGTCGAACGAGGGGTCGTCGGGCCAGGTCCGCTTGAACGCGACCTGGCCGCCGGCCTTCGGCGTGGTCGCCATCCCGTAGACGATCCCGGCCGTTGCGTCATAGGCGATGAGCGGCGACCCGACCTGGTCCTGGATCCGGGCATACAGCGTGTTCGTCCATTGCCCGTCGGCGTCGCGGACGAGGAGCAGGATCTGGGGCGACCGGCCGTTCCCGGTGGGGTCGTGATCGAGCGCCGTCTTGGCCAGGACGAACAGCCGGCCGTCAGGCGCCGTGACGGTTCGCAGCTGGTCGTTCGCGAGCGCCTTGCCGGAGACGGCCGTCTCCCGCGCGGACCAGTTGGCGTCGGGGTCGCCGTCCTCGTGGCTGACGAAGTAGTACGCGCCCTCGCTTCGGTTGCCCCACAGCACGCCGATCCGGCCCGGTCCGTAGGCCGCGATCGTCGCGATGTCGTCGACGGAGACGTGGCTGCCGTCGATCGGCAGGGCAAAGGGCTGGCCCCAGAACAGGTCGCTGCCGAGCGTCCGGTTGACCGTCACCTGGCCGTTGGCGTCGAGGTAGGTGACCCACAGCTTGCCTGTCCCGTCCTGGGCGAGCACGATCGAGTCGATGCCGGTCGGGTTGATCGTGACCGGGAAGTTCGGGTCGAGCGCAAAGCGGTTGCTCTTCGGATCGAGCGTGTAGCGCAGGAGCCGAGCGGCCCCGGACGTGCCCTTGCTCGGCGTCGAGGTGACGATGTAGAGGTGCTTGCCGTCCCACAAGCAGTCGGGCTGGGCGAGCTTGCGGTCGTCGATCAGCGTTCCGGTATCGGCCCACGACGTGCCGCCATCGACCAGCTGGTAGATGTGGTAGGCCTTGCTCTTCGGCTCGACCATCGCCGCCCACCACGAGCCGCCGGCGACCCACAGCTTCGACTGCGCACGATCGCCGGTGGGCGACGGTGGCGCGCCCAGTCCGACCAGCGTGTCGACATAGGTGGTGGCGATCGGTTGGGGCGGGAGCGTCGGAGCAGGGGTCGGCGGGCTGAGCGTCGGCGCCGGCGGTGTCGTCCGGCCCGCCGTGGAGCCCCGACGGTTGGGCCGCGGTCCACACGATCGCCAGGGTCAGCGCGGCGATCGCACCGAGACCCAGGAGCTTGATCCGATTCGACATGCGCTCCGCACTCCGTGCCCGCGGTCCTGGCGGACGCATGGCGGCGGGAGTATACGTCGAGGTCGGATCGATCCCCTGCCGGGCATGGACCGCGCGCGGGTCGAGCCACCTATCATGATCCGGTGCAGCAGGTCGTCCTCTTCGCCGGCGTGACGGGCATGCTCGGCGCGCTCGCCGCCGTGACGTCGCGCTGGACGTGGGGCACGGCGACGATCCTCGGGCGGATGATGCTGGGCGTGATCCCGGGCGTCGTCGGGCGCGATCATCATCGCGGTCTGGCAGGTTGACCTGATCCCCGACCAGCTCGAGTCGGCGCTCGTCCCCATCGCCCTCGGGATCGGCTCGTTCGCCATGGGGGCGCTGGTCCTGATCCAGCTCCGAGCGCGCTGACGACCGCGCCAGCGATGGGCGAGCCGGCCTCCGGAGGGCCGCTGGACTTCGACCTGCACGGGGCCGTCGGCGTCCGGCTCATCGGTGCCGATCCGGCCGACGCGGCCGCGCGTACGCCGGCAGCTGGGCCCCATCGAGCGCCGGCTCGAGCGGCCGCCCGAGATCGAGATCGAGTACGTCGACCGGCTGCCGTCGGACGGGCCGCGGCGGATGATCGGCCGCGATGACGCGGCCTTCGACCGCACCACGCTGGTGATCCTGCGCGGGCGGTTCAAGACGCAGGTCCGCGTGGCGATCCCGTTCGATCGGGTCGGCGGTCCGTGCCGGATCGTTGCCGAGCGCGGCTCGCGGACCATCCCGCTGCTCGTTCCGATCGTCAACCTGGCCGCGCTCGAACGCGGGCTGCTGCCCATCCATGCCTCGGCCTTCGTCCACGACGGCCGCGGGATTCTCGTGACGGGCTGGGCGAAGGGTGGCAAGAGCGAGGTCCTGCTCGCGTTCGCGGCCCGCGGCGCGTCGTACGTCGGGGACGAATGGGTCTACCTGGCCGACGACGGCGCCCGGATGGTCGGGTTGCCCGAGCCGATCCGACTGTGGGACTGGCAGCTCCGCGCGATGCCCGAGTTCGCGGCCCGGATCACGCGCGCTCAGCGTGCCCGCCTGACGTCGACGCGCGCAGTCGGTTCGGCCGTCGGCGGGCTGGCCGGTGCGCCGGTCATCCGGACGACGGCCGCCGGCCGGACGCTTCGCCGGGCGCGGCCGTACGTCGACCGCCAGCTCGACGTCCAGGTCCCGCCGGACCGGCTGTTCGACGGACGGGTCCTGGCCGGCGGCGCCCCGCTCGACCGTCTCGTGTTCGTCGAGAGCAGCGACGAGCCGGGCCCGGTCGTCGAGCCGATCGCCGGGGCCGAGATCGCGCGGCGGATGACCCATTCCATCCGCCACGAGTGGCTCGACCTGTGGACGGCCTACCTCAAGTGGCGCTACGCATTCCCCGACCGGCCGAACCCCATCCTCGATGGGCTCGAGGCCACACTCGCCGAGCGCCTCGATCGTGCCCTCGCCGGGCGCCCGGCGCTCAATCTCCGGCACCCCTATCCACCCGACATCGCGGGTCTCGCGGACGCGCTCATCCCCCACCTCGGCTGAGCCGTCCGTCGGTGACGAGGTGCAACGGTTCTTCGCCGAATGGGCCATCCCGGGGCTGCCGAAGGTCCCATCCAGCGACCGTTTCCGTACACTGGTCGCTCCGCGCCGAGGATCTTCCATGCAGCCGGTGCGGGAGCCAGGGGGAACCGTTGCCCATGCCTTGGGGGTCACCGGACGCTCGCGGCCCACGCCGCGCGGTCCGATGGTGACCGTCGCGCTCGTTGGTCCCGACGGCGCCGGCAAGTCGACCGTCGCCCGGCGGGTCGTCGCCGAGCTGCCGTTCCCCGCGCGGCGCGTGTACATGGGCGTCAACCTCGAGGCGAGCGCGACGATGCTGCCCACGACCCGGCTCGCGCTGGCCGTCAAGCGAGCCCGCGGCGGACGACCCGACATGACGGGTCGCAGCGGGTCGGGGCCCGGCGACGGCGCGCCGCGGGCGCGTGGCACGCTGGCGAGCGTACGAGCGAGCCTGCGCATGGCGAACTGGATTGCCGAGGAGTGGTATCGGGCGGCCATCGCCGCGTACCACCAGCGGCGCGGGCGGGTCGTGGTGTTCGACCGCCACTTCTTCTGCGACTACTATGCCCACGACGTCGCACCGGCCACCCGCGGCCGTCCGCTGGCCAGCCGACTCCACGGGTTGAGCCTGCGCCGGCTGTATCCGCGCCCGGACCTCGTCGTCGTCCTCGACGCCCCGGCGGACGTGCTCCACGCCCGCAAGGGTGAGGGCACCCTCGAGGCGCTCGAGGCGCGTCGCCAGGAGTACCTCGGGCAGGCCGACCAGTTCCGCCGCTTTGTCGTCGTCGACGCGCGCCAGCCGACGGAGGCGGTCGTCGGGGAGGTCCGCGCGCGGATCGTCGAGTTCGTCCGCGGCGTCCCGCCGGTCCGGGCCGCCGCCGCCGTACCCGGAGGAAGGTCATGAGGATCCTCGTCGCCAGCCCGATCGACAAGGACGCGCTCGAGGAGCTGAAGGGCCGTCACGACGTCGTCGCGGCCTTCGGAGCGCCGGAGGACGAGCTGCGTCGGCTGGCCGTGGACCGCGAGGCGATCATCTTCCGCAGCGGCGTCTCGATCAGCTCCGAGGTCCTCGCGGCGGCGACCGGGCTGCGCCTGCTCGTGCGGGCCGGATCCGGGCTCGACAACCTCGACCTCGAGCAGGTCCGCCGCCGGGGCATCGACCTGCGCCGGGTCCCCGGGCCCGGTGCCCAGGCCGTCGCCGAGCTGACGTTCGGGCTGATGCTCAGCCTGGCCCGCGGAATCGCGCTCGGCGATCGGCTCCTCCGCCAGGGGCACTGGGCGAAGTCCGAGCTCGTCGGCTACAACCTGACCGGCAAGACGCTCGGGATCGTCGGGCTCGGCTCGATCGGGACGCGCGTCGCCGCGCTCGGCGCGGCGTGGGGGATGCGGCCGATCGGCGTCGTCGAGTCCCCGAGCCCCGAGCGGGCGGCCGAGTTCGCGACGCACGGCATCGAGCTCACCACGCTCGACGGCGTCCTGGCCGCGGCCGACTTCCTGACGATCCACGTCCCGCTCGGCGAGCGGACCCGGGGCATGATCGGGGCACCCGAGCTCGCCCGGGTGAAGCCCGGTGTCTTCCTCGTCAATGCCGCCCGGGGCGGGGTCGTCGACGAGGTCGCCCTGCTCGCGGAGCTCCAGCCCGGCGGGCGGGTCCGCGGGGCCGGGCTCGACGTCCACGTCAACGAGGGCGAGGGCAAGGTGTCGCCGCTGGCGAGCCTGCCGAACGTCGTCCTCACCCCCCACGTCGGCGCCTCGACCGTCGACGCACAGCGCGAAATCGGTCGGGAGGTCGTCGCGATCGTCGACGGGTCGAGCCCGACCGGGGAGGATTCGGTCATGGATCACACCACCGCCGATCGAGCATGACGGCCGTCAACCGGGCCGACCGGAAGCGGGCGGCGCTGCGGGCGGGGCTGCGTGAGCCGCGGGCTGTCGTCGCCGTCGGTGCGCACGACGCCCTGAGCGCGAAGCTGATCGGCTCGTACGGCTTCGACGCGGTCTGGGTCAGCGGCTTCGGGGTCGCGACGATGGCCCACGCGCTGCCCGACCTCAACCTGACGACGATGACGGAGACGCTCGCGGCCGCCGTCCGGATCGACAGCGCGACGGAGCTCCCCGTGATCGCCGACGTCGACAATGGGTTCGGCGGGTTGGGCAACGTCGTGCGGACGCTCGTGGAGTACGAGCGGGCCGGGATCTCGGCGATCTCGGTCGAGGACAACCTCTTCCCGAAGCGGAACAGCCTGTACACCGGTGAGTCCAAGCGCGAGCTCATCCCGCGCGACGAGCAGGCCCGCCGGATCAAGGCGGCCAAGCGGTTCCAGGACAGCGACGAGTTCATGCTCATCGCCCGGGTCGAGAGCCTGATCGCCGGTCACGGCGTCGAGGACGCCTGCGCCAGGGCGGACGCCTATGTCGAGGCCGGGGCGGACGCGATCCTGATCCACTCGCGGGACAAGTCCCTCGGCGAGATCGAGGGCTTCCTCGGCAGCTGGACGGGCCTCGGCTCGGTCCCGCTCGTCGCGGTGCCGACGCTCTTCCCGACGTTCACGTCCGAGGAGCTCTACGCCAAGGGCTTCAACCTCGTCATCCTTGCCAACCATCCGATGCGCGCCGCGGTCAAGGCGATGGAGGAGACGCTCGCCGGGCTGGCCCGGGCCGGGCGCGCCGCCGACGTGGACCCGACGATCGCGACGGTCGACCACGTCTTCGACCTCGTCGGGACGAAGGAGGCCATCGCCCTCGAGGACGAGGTCGGAGGCTGACCCCGGCGATGCCCCAGCCAGCCAGCGGCCGCCCGACCCACCCGGCGGTCGTGCTCGCCCTCGACTGCATCACCGGGCTCCAGACGGCGCGGATCCTCGCCGCGCGCGGGGTCCCGGTGATCGGCGTGGCGGCCGATCGGCGCCACTTCTGCGCCCGCACCCGGGCGGTCCGGCGGGTGGTCGAGAGCCCGACCGCGGGCGACGACCTCGTCTCCACGCTCGAGCGTCTCGGTCCCGAGCTCGGTGTCCCGGAGCGCGGCGGGCCGGCGGTGCTCGTCCCGTGCTCGGATGGGTCGGTGCTGGCGATCTCGGAGGGCCGCGAGCGGCTTGCGCCTTGGTACCGGTTCGTCCTTCCCGAGCACGGCATCGTCGAGCTGTTGATGGACAAGGTCCGGTTCGCTGAGCACGCGCAGGTCCACGACCTGGCGATCCCGGCGACGCGGATCCTGCGCGACCGGGCCGACGCCGAGGCGGCCGCGGCCGCGCTGCCGTACCCGGCCGTCGTCAAGCCCGGCCTCAAGACACTCCGCTGGCAGGCTGCCACGAAGGCCAAGGTCTTCCTTGTCGGCGGACCCGATGAGCTCCTCGCGACCTACGACCGCTGCTCCGCCTGGGCAGACGTGCTCATCGCCCAGGCCTGGGTCGACGGCGGCGAGTCCGACCTCTACTCGAGCAATGTCTACTTCGACCGATCGTCGGCGCCGCAGGTCACATTCATCGCCCGAAAGATCCGGCAGTGGCCGGTCGACACCGGGACGAGCTGCCTCGGCGAGGAGGTCCGCAACGACGTCGTGCTCGACGAGTCGCTCCGGCTCTTCGGCAGCGTCGCCTACGCCGGTCTGGGCTACCTCGAGATGAAGCGCGACCCGCACAGCGGCAAGCACTTCATCATCGAGCCGAACATCGGCCGGCCGACCGGCCGGTCGTCGATCGCCGAGCGCGGCGGGGTCGAGCTCGTGATGACCGCCTACCGCGACGCCCTCGGCGAGCCGCTCCCGGCCGCCCGGACGCAGCGCTACCGCGGCGTGAAGTGGATCTACTGGCGCCACGACATCCAAGCGTCGATCGTTGCTGCCCGGCGCGGACGGCTGACCCCGCGGAGCTGGTGGCGGTCGGTTCGCGGCCCGAAGATCGAAGCCGTCGGCTCATGGCGTGATCCGCTCCCGTTCGCGCTCGATGCCTGGCGGTCGATCGCCGCGTCCGGCAGCCGGGTCGGACAGCGCCGCCAGGCGCGAGGGGCCGGAGCCGGCCCGGCCCGGGGCAAGGCCTGAGATGTTCGGCACCCGCGGCGCCGCGGCCGCTGTCGCTGCGACCCCGGTCTTCGGCGGCGTCGTGCGTGCCCTCGAGGCGGTCGACCGCGACCGGTCGGACGTCCTGCCGATCCTGACCTACCACCGCGTCGCCGAGCCGGATGACGATCACCATCCGGGGCTGATCAGCGCGAGCCCGGCGGCCTTCGCGGAGCAGGTCGAGACGCTCGCCCGGCGGTTCTCGTTCGTCTCGCTCGATGCCGTCCTGAACCGCGCGGAGGGCGGCCCGGCGATCCCGGCGCGTTCGATCATGCTGACCTTCGACGACGCCTATCGCGACTTCGCGGAGGCCGCCTGGCCCGTCCTCGTCCGGCTCGGGATCCCCGCCACGCTGTTCGTCCCGACGGCGTTCCCGGACACCGACCGACCGTTCTGGTGGGATCGCCTGTACGCCGCGCTCATCCGTACCACGCGCACCGAGCCCCTCGAGACCGCGGCCGGTTCGCTGCCGATGGCCGACCGGTCGGATCGGGTCGCCGCCTTCCGGTCGCTGCGGAACGAGCTGAAGACCCTCCCGCACGTCGCGGCGATGGCCGAGGTCGATCGACTCGTCGGCATCCTGGGCGACCCGGGCATCGGGTCGTCCGTGCTCGGCTGGTCGGAGCTCCGCTCCCTGGCGGTGGACGGCGTCACGCTGGCCGCCCACTCGCGCGTCCACCCCCTGCTCGAGCGGATCGAGCCGGAGGCCCTCGACGCCGAGATCGCCGGCTCCGTGGACGACCTGCGTCGTGCCGTCGGCGCCTCGCCGGCGGCGTTCGCGTATCCCAGCGGCAGCCACTCGGACACCGTGGTCGCCCGAGTGCGGGCGCTCGGGATCCGCGCGGCATTCACGACCGTCCGGGGGGTCAACGACCTCCGCCGGGCGGATTGGCAGCGGCTCCGGCGGATCAACGTCGGCGGCCGCTCGAGTCCTGCGCTCATCCGGGCACAGGCGCTCGGCTGGCTGGCTCGATGAGGCGGCCGGTGGACGACTTGATGGTAGGCTGCGGACGCCGCAACCCGTGCGTGCACGGGCGCCGGTGCCCGCTCGATGGAGGAACGTAGGTGGAGCTCTCGGGCTACTTCGCGGTCGTGCGGCGCTGGTGGTGGACACTCCTGGTCGCCGCCTGGGTGGCCGGCTTGGCGGGCTTCTATGTCGCCAGCCGGATCCCGCCAACTTACGAGGCGTCGGCGCAGCTGCTGGTCGGGCCGCTCAACACCGACGACGTGACGCTGCGCGCGTCGGGCCAGCTGATCCAGACCTACGCGACGTTCGCCACGACCCCCCAGATCCTCAGCAAGGCCATCGATGACACCACCGCCACGGTAACCGTCGACGAGCTCGGGGCGAACACGCGGACATCGGCCAACGACGTCAACCGGATCCTGACGATCACCGTCCGGGCCGGAGACCCGAACCAGGCGGCGGCGCTGGCCAACGCGATCTCGACGGAGATGATCGGCATCGTCTCGGCGGGGCTCAATCGGCCGGAGGGCTCGCTCACTCCGGCCCAGCCGGCGGTCGCCGACCCGAACCCCGTGGCGCCGCAGGTCTCGCTGATCGTCCTCCTGTCCACGGCGGCCGGGATCCTGGCCGCGCTCGTCCTCGTGCTGCTGATCGAGTACCTCAGCAAGAGCATCCGCACGCGGGAGGAGCTGGCCCGGCTGTCCGCCACGCCGGTCCTTGGCTCGGTCCCGGCGCCCGTCAAGTCGCGTCCGAATCCGCGCGACCTGGCCCGGGACGAGTCCGATGTGGCCCGGGTGTACCGCGTCCTGGCCGGCCGGATCGTCTACGGCGACCCCGAAGAGGTCCTCCACAGCCTCGCCGTCGTCGACGTCGAGTCGGAGACGGGCTCCGAGGTGGTGGCGCTCAACCTCGCCGCGGCCCTCGCCCGCCTCGGTCGGCGGGTCGTCGTGATCGACGGCGGAGTCCGCGGCCAGCTGGCCGCGCTGTACGGCATCGACCCGACCCCCGGGATCCGCGACGTCCTCGCGCGCGAGGCCCCGGTCCGCTCGGCGATGCGGGCCGTCGGCGAACGGCTGGCGGTCATGCCCGGCGGCTACGAAGGCAGTGAGCTTGTCGACCCCGACCGGGCCAAGGCGGTCGTCCACGACCTGCTCGGCTCCGTCGACGTGGTCGTCGTCGCCGCGCCGCCGGTCCAGGCCGGGCCGAGCGCGCTCGCCTGGGCTCGCGCCGTCGACCGGTCGATCCTCGTCGCCCGGCGCGACCATGCCAAGCGGGACGAGGTCGCCGCAGCGGCCGAGACCCTGTCCACCGTCGGCGGGCATCTCGCGGGTTCGATCCTCGCCGAGCGCCCGCACCACTCGCCTGGCTGTTCGGCCGCGGACGGTCCGGCTCGGCGCGGACCGTCAGCCCGCCGCAGATCACAACCCAGATGGCGACGCCGAAAGCCGCGCCGCCGCCGACGCTCGAGGCGTACCGTCCCGCCCCGACACCGATCGCACCGACCCCGCTGCCGTCCAGCCCGTCGCCGATGTCGACGAGCCCGTCGGCGCTCCGGCCGACGATTATCCGGGCCAGCGCTCCGCAGCCGATCCCGGCCCCAGTTCCCGAGCCGGCTGTCGATCCCACCCCGATCCCGCCGGCTGCCCCGGCCGCGCCGGCGTCGCGACGCTCCAGCTCGCGGAGCCGGTCTACCGGGCGATCGAGCACGACGCGGACCGATCCGGCCGACGCGTCCTGAGGCCCGGTTCATGCGCGTCCTCGTGACCGGCGGTGCTGGGTACATCGGGTCCGAGACCGTCCGGCTGCTGGCGGCCCGCGGTCACGAGCCGATCGTGCTCGATACCCTCGAGCGCGGTCATCGGGCGGCGGTCGATGACGCGCCGCTGGTCGTCGGGTCGGTCACCGACGGGGCCCTCGTCGAGCGGATCATCGAGGACCATGCCGTCGAGGCGGTCGTCCATTTCGCCGCGCTGAAGTCGGTCGAGGCGTCGTTCGCCGACCCGGCCGGCTACTTCGCGACGAACGTCGGCGGCTCCTTCGCGCTCCTCGGCGCGATGACCCGGACCGGGCTGGACCGGCTGGTGTACTCCTCGTCGTGCGCCGTGTACGGCACGCCGTCGGAGCTGCCGGTCAGCGAGACGGCCGAGCTCCGCCCCGAGAACCCGTACGGCGAGACGAAGCTGCTGGTCGAGCGCGCGCTGCGCTGGTTCGACCAGGCGGCGATCCGCTCGGTGAGCTTGCGCTACTTCAACGCCGCCGGCGCTGCACTGGACGGACGCCATGGCGAGGACTGGACCGACGCGCCGAACCTCGTCCCGGTCGTCATCAAGGCGACCCTCGGGCGCGGTCCGGCCGTGCGGATTCTCGGCTCGGACTACCCGACCCCCGACGGCACCGCGATCCGCGACTACATCCACGTGGCCGACCTGGCCGACGCGCACGTCCGGGCGATCGAGGCGCTGGCCGGCGGGCTCGGGAGCACGGTCCTCAACCTCGGCACGGGCCGCGGGGCGTCGGTCCGTGAGGTGGTCGAGACGGTCGGCCGGATCTCGGGCCGGCCGGTCCCGACGGTCGAGGCCACCCGCCGGCCGGGCGATCCCGCGGCGATCTGGGCGGATCCGGGCCGGGCCCACGCCGTCCTGGGCTGGCGCGCCGACCGCGGGCTCGAGGAGATCGTCGAGACGGCCTGGCGGTGGCACGCGACCCATCTCGACGGCTACGGACCGCCCGACGGACCGCGGCTCGGCCTGGCGACCCCGGCATGACGGCGCTCGCCACGATGACCGCGCCCGACGCCGGAGAGGCTCCACTGACCAGCCCCGCCCCGCTTCGCGTGGCGTACGTCATGTCGCGGTTCCCGAAGCTCACCGAGACGTTCGTCCTGTTCGAGATGATCGCGGTTGAGCGCCACGGAGCGGAGATCCGGTTGTTCCCGCTGCTTCACGAGCGCGAGGCGTCGATGCACCCGGAGGCGGCGCCGTACGTCGCCCGGGCGACCTACCTGCCGTTCCTGTCCCCGGCGATCCTGGCCAGCCAGTGGCACTTCCTGCGTCGCTCGCCGCGGCGCTACCTCGGCACGCTCGGTGCCGTCCTCCGCGGGACGTGGCGGAGCCCGAATTTCTTCCTCGGCGGGATCGGCATCTTCCCCAAGGTCGCTCACGCGGCGCGGCTGATGGAGCGCGATGGAGTTCGCCACGTCCACTGCCACTTCGCGACCCATCCGGCCTTGGCCGGCTTCATCGTTCATCGGCTGGTCGGGATCCCGTACTCGTTCACGGCCCACGGCTCGGACCTCCACGTCGACCGGACGATGCTCTGCCAGAAGGTCGCCGAGGCGGCGTTTACGGTGACGATCTCGGAGGACAACCGGGCGGTCTTCGAGCGCGAATGTGGTGGCCCGATCGAGACCCTCGAGGTCATCCACTGTGGCGTCGACACGACCTTCTTCCACCCGGTGCCGCGCCCGGCGGACCCGTCGCGGCCCCTGTCGATCCTCGCCATCGGGACGCTCCACGAGGTCAAGGGCCAGACTCACCTGATCGACGCCTGCCGGCGGCTGGCCGCTGACGGCGTCGCGTTCCGCTGCCGCTTCGTCGGCGACGGGCCGGATCGCTCGGCGCTCGAGCGCCAGGTCGCCGATGCGGGGATCGCCGACCGGGTCGAGTTCCTGGGGCAACGCACTCGCGACGAGATCACCCGGCTCCTGTCGACGAGCGACGTCCTCGTCGCCCCGAGCGTTCCGACGCGCGGTGGCAAGCGCGAGGGGATCCCGGTCGTGCTGATGGAGGCGATGAGCGCCGGGCTGCCCGTCGTTGCCAGCGCCCTGTCGGGGATCCCCGAGCTCGTCGTCGACGGTGTCTCCGGGCTCACCGTGCGCCCGGGCGACTCGGCCGCGATCGCCGCGGCGCTCCGCCGCCTGGCCGAGGACCCGGATCTCCGGACGCGTCTCGGCGCGGCCGCCCGGGACCGGGTCAGCGACGAGTTCGACGTCGACCGCAATGCGATTCGACTCGTCAGCCGGATTGCCGCGCTGAACCACGAGCCGGCGCCGATCGCGCCCACCGCCGGACGGACACCATGATCCTGCGCGCCTTCTGGCTCGGCGTGGTGACGATCGTCTATGCCTACTTCGGGTATCCCCTCCTGGTCATCGGCCGGGCGTGGCTCCGGCCTCGACCGGTGCGGCTCGCCCCGATCGAGCCATCGGTGAGCATCGTCCTGGCCGCCCACAACGAGGAGGCGGTCATCGGCCAGCGCCTGGAGAACATCCTCGCGCTCGACTATCCAGCCGACCGGCTCGAGACCATCGTTGCCAGCGACGGATCCGAGGACGCGACGGCGGCGATCGCGGGACGCTACGCCGATCGCGGCGTTCGCGTGCTCGACCTCGGGCGGATCGGCAAGGCCGACGCGCTGAACGAAGCGGTCTCCACGGCGCGTGGCGACGTCATCGTGTTCACCGACGCCAACACCATGTTCGAGCGCCAGGCCATCCGGGCGCTGGTGCAGCCGTTCGCCGATCCCTCTGTCGGCGGAGCGGCCGGTGACCAGCGCTACCTGGCGGCGGAGCCCGGCGACGAGGCGGCCGGTGAGCGAAGCTACTGGGATCTCGAGCGACGGCTCAAGGAGGCGGAGAGCGCAAGCTGGAGCACGATCGCCGCAACCGGGGCGATCTACGCCATCCGGCACGAGCTGTTCGAACCCGTCCGCGCCGGAGTCACCGACGACTTCATCACCTCGACCGCCGTCATCGCCCAGGGTCGGCGTCTCGTGTTCGTCCCCGGCGCCGTCGCCTGGGAACCGGTGGCCCCGTCGGGACGCCTCGAATACGGGCGCAAGGTGCGGATCATGACCCGTGGGCTGCGCGGCGTGTTCGCGCGGCGTGCCCTGCTTGATCCGCGACGAAGCGGGTTCTATGCGATCCAGCTGGCGTCGCACAAGATCCTGCGGCGCATGACGGTCTTCCCGCTCCTCGTCGTCGCGGCGACGGCCCCGCTGCTGTGGACGAGGGGGCCCATCTACCGATTGACGACGGTCGGGGCGCTCGTGGTCGCCGCCCTGGGCGTGGTCGGCCTGGCGGCACCCAGGTCGAGGATCGGGCGGCAGCGACCCACCGGGCTGGCGGCCTACTTCGTTCTCGTCAACGTCGCCTCGCTGCAGGCCGCGTGGAACCTCCTCACGGGCCGGCGCATCGACCGATGGCAGCCGAGCCGTGCGGCCGACGGCGAAGCCGCCGTTCCCGAGCCGGTGGTCGAGGTCGAAGCGGTGATGACGTCGAAGGGGTCCCGGTGACCGGCGGGGAGGTCGCGCCGAGCAGGCAGACCGTCGTCGAACCTCGATTTCGCTGGACCCCGATCATCGCGACCGCGCTGGCCATTCTCAGCTGCGTCGGGATCGGGTTCGCGGCGGCGCACCAGCCGCTGCTCGTGATCGCCGGCCTGGTCGGGCTCCTCCTGGCCCTGGCCTCGATCATCCGGCCCGAGATCGCGACGCTGGTGGTCATCTTCCTGCTCTACAGCAACGCGGCGGTCGTGGCCGTCAATCGATTTGGCGTCCCAGTGTTCGTGGGCGCCGTCGTCCCGATGATCCTGGTCGTCCCGCTGGGCTACGAGCTCCTCATCAGGCGCCGGACGGTGATCATCACGCCGGCGTTCCCATGGATCTGTGGCTTCTTCCTCGTGCAGATCCTCGGGACGCTGTTCGCCCGCGACTTGGAAGGCACGGCCGGGAACCTCGTGACGTTCATCCTTGAGGGGATCGGGCTGTACCTCCTCGTGATCAACGTCGTCCGGACCCCCTCGGCGCTCCGGAACGCCGTCTGGACCCTGCTGATCGTCGGGGCCTTCCTCGGCGGACTGTCGGTGTACCAGGCCGTGACCGGAACGTACGGGAACGACTACTTCGGGTTCGCGCAGACCGACGCGACCAACGACCTCGGCGTCGCGGTCTCCGGGCTCCATCGGCTGGCGGGTCCGATCGGCGAGAAGAACCGGTACGCCCAGATTATGCTCATGCTCGTCCCGCTGGCCCTGTTCCAGGCATGGAGCGAACGGCGACGGATCCTCCGCGTCGCCGCGTTCGGCATCACGATCCTGACCTCGGCGGCGGTCATCCTGACCTTCTCGCGCGGAGCGGCGGTCGGGTTCGCGCTGGTCATCGTGATCATGGTCGTGCTGCGCTACATCAAGCCGATCCAGCTGTTCCTCGTGCTGCTCCTGGCGGTCGGGCTGCTGGTCGCCGTGCCGTCGTACGCCGAGCGGCTGACCAGCCTCCAGGCGATCACCGACGCGCTGACCGGGAACACGTCCGGGACCGTGACCGACAACTCGATCCTGAGCCGGGCGACCGAGAACATCGCCGCGCTCAACGTGTTCGCCGACCACCCGCTGATCGGCGTCGGGCCAGGCGAGTTCAGCACGTACTACCGGCAGTACGCCGACCAGGTCGGGTTGCTCAGCAAGGCCGCCGATCGGGAGGCCCACAACCTGTATCTCGGCACGGCGGCGGAGACCGGGATTCTCGGCCTCGTCTGCTTCCTGATGGTGCTGTTCGTGACGCTCTGGGAGCTGGCCCGGGCCCGGCGGCGCTGGATCGGTCGGCGCAACGACCTGGCCAACATGGCGACCGCGTTCAGTCTGTCGGTCGTGACCTACATGACGACCGGGATCTTCCTCCACCTGTCGTACGAGCGCTATTTCTGGCTCGTGATGGCCCTCGCCGGGGCGACGGCCGTGATCGCCCTGCGCGAGCCCGAACCGATCGACCCGACCCCGGCAGAGCCGGCCGGCTCCGCGTCCGGACGCGAACCGACCACGCGCCGCCCGACGCCCCAGGCCGCCTGACCCCGTGCGGCCGGCCGACCGTCGGGGCCGCCTCGCCGCCGGGGTCGCCCTGGCGACGGTCGCCATCCTCGTCGGCCTGGCGCTCGCGAGCGGGATCGGCGGCCGGCCCGCTGCGTCCCCGCCAGCCGCCTCAGTGGCCACGCAACCGGCGACCGCCTCGCCCGGGGCGAGCGCCGGCGGCCCAGGCGCATCCGCGTCCGCCGGCGCGAGTCCCACGTCCTCGGCCCGGCCGTCCCCGAGCCCGGCTGCCGGCGCCGCCCTGCCACCGTTCCGGCGGGTGTACCTGATCGTCCTCGAGAACAAGGCCTTCGACCGGATCATCGGCTCGTCCGCGGCTCCGTACCTCAACCAGCTGGCCGATCGCTATGCGCTGGCGACCGCCTGGTTCGCGGTCGCCCATCCGTCGGAGCCGAACTACATCGCCCTGTTCAGCGGCGGGACGCACGGGGTCACCGACGACGGCGACCACACCCTGACGGCCGGGACGATCGCGGACCAGATCGAGGCGGCCGGGAAGTCCTGGCAGGTCGCGGCGGAGAACGTCCCGGGTGACTGCTTCACCGGCAGCCGCGCATCGGGCGGCCGTGACGGAAGCGGGACCTATGCCCGCAAGCACGAGCCGGCGATCAGCTTCCGGCAGATCGCCCGTGACCCGGCCCGCTGCGCCCGGATCACCGACTTCAGCGGCTTCGATCCGACGGCGGCCGACTTCTCGCTGATCGTCCCCAACCTGTGCCACGACATGCACGACTGCTCGGTGGCCACCGGCGACCGGTTCATGGCCGGCTTCGTGCCACGGATTATCGACCGCCCGTCGTGGGGCCCGGACGACCTCCTCGTGGTGACGTTCGACGAGGGTGTCGGAGCCGATCAGCGGGTCGCGACCATCCTGGTCTCGGACCGGGTCACGGCGGGCTTCCGCTCGGCGACCCGCCACGATCACTACACCTTCGTGCGCAGCCTCGAGGATGCCTGGGGGATGCCCTGCCTCGATCGGGCCTGCGGCGCGAACACCTTCGCCGAGTTCTTCCGCTGACGCCCGATCGGTCGTCCTGAATTCGAACGGCGCGGCCCGGCCCCGGAGGGTCGAGCCGCGCCGTCCCTGGCGCGAGGGTGGGTGACCGGTTACTTGAAGTAGCCGGTCACGTCGAAGAGGATCGCGGTCGTCGCACCCGACGGGCCCTTATACACGGCGTTGAGGGTGCCGGGGGTGCCGACGGCGAGCGGAACGGTCACGCCGTTCGCCCGGTTGTCGCCGACCGGGAAGTTGATCGTCGAAGTCGTCCCGCCGGCAGCCGGCGCGAGGACGATGTAACCGCCCTTGGTCTGCTGCGTGACGGTGATGTTACCGGTGACCGCCTGGGCGGTGTCCGGGATCGTGCCCGAGGCGCCGTTCGTGACCGGGAAGTCACGAGCGGTATTGGCATGGAAGGGGCCGCTCAGGCCGGTCCCAAACCGGGTGTCGAGGACGCGCTGCGGCGCGAGCGGGAACCAGGCGAAGCCGCCGGAGCCACCCATGAAGTAGCCAGTGACGTCGAACAGGAGGTGGGTCGTCGCACCCGACGGGCCCTTGTAGACCGCATTGAGGCTGCCGCTCCCACTGAGCGGAACGGTCACGCCGTTTGCCCGGTTGTCGCCGACCGGGAAGTTGATCGTGGACGTGGTCCCGCCGGCAGCCGGCGCGAGGACGACATAGCCGCCCTTGGTCTGCTGCGTGACGGTGATGTTGCCGGTGACCGCGGCGGCGCCGGTCGGGATGGTCCCGCCGTTGGTGACCTGGAAGTCGCGGGCCGTGTTGGCGTGGAAGACGCCACTCAGGCCGGTCCCGAAGCGGGTGTCGAGCACTCGCTCGGGAGTCATCGAGTGGAACTTCGCCCCACCGGCGCCATTCTCGAAGTAGCCGGTCACGTCGAACAGGAGCTGGGTGTGCGCGCCGGGTGGCGCCTTGTACACGGCATTCAGCACGCCGCCGTCACCGAGGGCGACGGTCACGCCGTTGGCGCGGTTGTCGCCGGCCGGGAAGTTGATCGTCGACGTGGTTCCGCCCGGCGAGGGCGCGAGCACCACGTAGCCGGACTTGGTCTGCTGGGTCACGGTGAGGTTGCCGGTCACGGCGACCGCGGTGTTGGGGATGGTCCCGCCGTTCGTGACCTGGAAGTTGTCCGCCACATTGGCCAGTGAACGCCCCGACGTGGCCTGGTTGATCCGGCGTGTCGAGGACCCGCGTCTGGCGGCGTCATCGCGGTGAACGTCGAACCCGGCGGGACGGACACGGTGATGTATCCGGGCCGCGTCTTTGCGTTCGTGCCGGCGGCGTTGGTGACCGTCAGTGAGACGTCATACGTGCCGGGGTTGTAGGAGTGGATCGGGTTCTGAAGGGTCGAGGTGCCGCCGTCGCCGAAGGTCCATGCCCAGGTCGCGATGTTGCCCGTCGACGCGTCCGAGAACTGGACGCTGAGCGGACCGACGCCGGACGTCGGAGTGCCGGTGAAATCGGCGACCGGGGTGGTCGGGCACGGCCCGCCGGTGCAGCCGTGGAAGTACGTCCGGGTGGGGATGTCAGCGGCGAGGACGACGATCCCCGACGTGACGTCGGTCATCTGCTTGGTCGAGGTCCCGTTGTTGATCGTCGCCGTGGCGGCGTTGCTGATGAACGCCGTCCCGATCGATGCCGCTCCGAAGTTGAGCGTGCTCAGCGGCGCGACACGGCGGTAGATGATCTGCGGGTTGTCGATGTTGGTGATGAAGACGTTGGCCTGGGTAGTTCTCGTTGTCGAGCACGAGAACGGGCCGGGAGCCGTGCTGGTTGTCGCTCGAAACCGGATGGATCGACCAGCTGCCGGCCGCATCCGAGTTGCCCGTGCGGGCGAGGACCTCGATGAGCGGGTCCGTTCCGGTCGTTTTGTTCGTCTTGACCGCCGCGATGATGCGTCCGGTCGACGTCTCGGTCTTGAGGCTGATGTGCCCGTCCGCGGAGCCGACCCCGCTGTCGACGGTCTCGCGCGTCTCCCAGGACCCGTCGGCCGCGCCGTCGGTGTGGGCCGCGAAGTAGAAGCCCTCGGCGCCACCGGTCTGGTTGCTCCACAGGACGCCGACGCCACGATGGCTGGCCGTCGTGCCGACGGAGGCGATCGCGACCATGTCATCGGTCGTTGGCGCAGTGCCCTCGACGGGGAGGACGATTGCGCCGCCCCACGTCGTGCCGGCGGCGTTTCCGTGCATGACCATGATGTTGGCCGGTGACGGCTTCGGAAGGGTCGGGTCGATCTGCTGCATCCAGCTAACCCACAGCGAGCCGTCCGGCGCCTTCGCGATCGTCGCCGCATCTCGGCCCGGGGCCTTCGGCAGCGGGGTCCCACCCGGATCGGCGCCGTTCGACGCGAGGAGCTTGTACGTGGCGGTCGGTGACGGGTTCAGGTCGACCGGGCTGTATGTCTTCGTCGCCGAGCTGTAGGTGTACTTGAAGAGCCGTACGTCCCCGTTCGGGGACCAGTTGCGGCCGTGATCTTGCGACGAGACGACCCACAGGTTGGTGCCGTCCCAGAGCGCATCGGAGGCGGCCCGGTTGCGGTTGTCGACCTGGGTCGCGGTCGCGCTCGTCGTCCATGTCTGGGTCGCCATGGTGAGGCTCTGGATCCGGAAGGTCCCGTTCGGGGCCGAGCCCTTGTCGAACAGGATCCCCCACCAGCGCCCGTCGTTGAACCAGAGCTTGCTCTGGTTGCGGAACGACGTGACATCGTCGCCGCCGGTGCCGTCGACGTCCGGCTTGTAGACGAAATCGGTGAACCCTGGGCCGGGCACGGCGGGCGCCGCCGCGACCGGAGCCACGGCAGCGAGACCGAGGGCGAAGACCCCGATCAGTGCGACGACCCCGGCCCGCCAACGGGCACCTCGGGGCTCGGCGGGCTGGGCGGTGAACGACATGAAGGGTTCCCCCTGCGGCTGTGGTGGAGTCGGGATCCACGCGTCGATCGCGCGTGCGACGTGATGGCCGGATGGTACCCGAGGTCGGCGAACGATGGTCCCGGTCGAGCCTGGTTTTCGTTGTCCCTCGGCACCGCGAAGCGTGGACCGCGGGGACGGACCCGCCCAAGCCGGCCAGTGCTCGCCGGGTCAGGCCGCTCTCGGCGAGCCGCTCAGTCGGCGCCGCCGGCAAGGGCGCCGAGCCGCTCGGTCAGGCGGAGGTTCTCGCGATAGTCGATCGGGACCTCGACGAGCGACGGGCCCGGGACGGCGAGCGCCCGCATCAGCGTCGGGTAAAGGTCGGCGGCGGAGTCCGCCCGGAAGCCGGCGATCCCGAAGCTCTCGGCGTACTGGACGAAGTCGGGGTTGCCGAACTCGACGGCGAACGGGTGGCCGAACTCGTTGCGCTGCTTCCAGTCGATGAGCCCGTAGGCGTCGTCGCGCCAGACCACGACCGTCACGTTCGCCCCGATCCGGCGGGCCGTCTCGAGCTCCTGGCTGTTCATCAGGAAGCCACCGTCGCCACACAGCGCGACGACCCGGCGGTCGGGGTGGACCAGCTTGGCGGCGATGGCGCCGGGAAGCGAGATGCCCATCGCCGCGAAGCCGTTCGAGATGATCACGGTGTTCGGCTCGTAGGCCTGGTACAGGCGGGCGACCCACACCTTGTGCGCCCCGACGTCGGACACGACGATGTCGTCCGGCTCGAGCGCCCTGCGCAGGTCGGCGATCGCCTTCTGTGGCCGGATCGGGTAGCCGTCGTCAGCCTCGAACGTATGGAGGTCTTCGAGGAGCGCCAGCCGGAGGTCGGCGTTGACGAGGATCTCCTTGGAGGCGTGCCGCTCGGTCGCGTTGCGGCCACCGATCCCCAGCGGCAGGACCGCCGCGAGCAGACGCTCGAGCGTCCCGTCGATGTCGCCGATGAGCTCGACCGACGGGCGGTAGTCCGCGTCGACTTCGGCCGGCTGGGTGTCGATGTGGACGATCGGCTTCGCGCCCGCCGGGTTCCACCGGCTCGGGGCGTACTCGACGAGGTCGTAGCCGACCGACACGACGAGGTCCGCCCGGTCGAACCCGGTCAGGACGTGATCGCGTGCCTGGAGCCCGACGGCCATCAGCGAGAGGTGCGAACGGTCGTCGATCGCGCCCTTGCCCATGAACGTGACCGCGACCGGGACGTGGAGCCCGCGGGCGAAGGCGCGCAGCCCGCCGGCGGCGCGCCGGCGGAGGACGCCGTTGCCGGCCAGGACGAGCGGCCGCTCGGCGCCGGCAATCAGCCGGGCAGCGTGGGCGATCGCCTCGTCGGTCGGCTCGGGCAGGTAGGCCAGCGTCGGCTGGAGCGGCTGCGTCGCGTCGCCGGACTCGGGGGCCATCGCGGCCAGGTTCTCGGGCAGCTCGAAGTGGGTCGGGCCGGGCTTCTCGAGCTCGGCGACCCGGAACGCCTTGCGGACGATCTCGGGGACGGCGTCGATCCGCTCGACCCGGGTGTTCCACTTCGTCACGGGATCGAGCATCCGGACGATGTCGACGAGCTGGTGCGCCTCCTTGTGCAGCTTGTCCGAACCCGTCTGGCCGGTGATCGCCACCATCGGCGCGCGGTCGAGGAAGGCGTCGGCGATGCCGGTGATGAGGTTGGTCGCGCCCGGTCCGAGCGTCGACATCGCCACGGCCGCCTGACCGGTGAGCCGGCCGTGGACGTCGGCCATGAACGCGGCACCCTGCTCGTGCCGGGTGGTCACGTGGCGAATCCGGTCGGACCGGCTGAGCGCGTCGAGGACGTCCATCGTCTCCTCGCCCGGGACCGAGAAGACGTACTCGCAGCCTTCGCTCTCGAGGCACTCGACGAGCAGGTCGGCGGCGGTCCGGGCAGGCCGCGGAGGGGACACCATGGCCGGCCGAGTGTACCGCGGCCCGGCTGCCGCTCGACCTCGCCGGTCAGCCGGTCGCAGCCTCGGCGAGGACCACGAGCGCGTCCACGGCCAACGCACCGTCGGGCCCGGCGACGACGGGGTTGAGGTCGACGGCGAGCAGGTCCGGACGGTCCCAGGCGAGCCGGCCGAGACCGACGATGAGGTCGGCCACGGCGCCCCGGTCGACCTCCGGACGGCCACGCGCGCCGGCGAGGAGCGGTGCCCCGCGGAGCGACTCGAGCATCGCCAGGGCCGCGCGGCGATCGAGCGGCGCGAGCCGGATCGCCGCATCGTCCAGGACCTCCGCGAACACCCCGCCGAACCCGACGAGGACCGCCGGTCCGAACAGCGGATCGCGGACGAGTCCGACGATGAGCTCAGTGCCGGCGACGGCCATCGACTCGACGAGGACGCCCCGGACCGTGAGACCGCGCTGCCGGCCGAGGTCGAGGAGCTCCTCGGCCGCCCGCTGGACTGCTTCCTGCCCGACCAGCGCCAGGCGAATGGCCCCGAGATCGCTCTTGTGGCTGAGGCCGACTGCGTCGAGCTTGACCGCGACGGGCCCGCCGAGCCGGGCGGCGGCGGCACCCGCCGCCACGCCGTCGGCCGCCGCGATCGCCTCGACGACCGGCAGTCCGGCGGTCCGCAGGGTCGCCAGCGACTCGGCCTCCGACAATGTGCGTCGACCCGGTTGCGGCTCGCCGCTGGGGTCCACATCGTGACCCCACGGCGTCCGATCGGCCGCCAGCGCGGGCCACGTCGGACGGGCGGGCTCGCCGAGCCGTCGCTGGGCGTGGCGGGCCTCCCACCAGGCGCGGCGGGCGATCGCGAGCTCTGCCTCGCGCGCCCCGCGGAGGAGCGGGACGCCAGCGGCGGCGTCGAGGAGCACCTGGACCTCGGGCGTGGGCTCGCCGCTGGTGAGCGAGATGAAGACCGGCAGGATCTCGGGGTGGTCGCGGGTCGCGCCAAGGAGCGCTGTCGTGACCGTCCGAGCCACGTCGACCTCGCCAGGCAGCGAGCGATACGGGAAGTCATGGACGATCGCGAGGACGTCGTAGGCGCCGGACTCGGCGAAGCCGCGCATGACGGCCGGGTAGCAGACCGCGTCCTCGGCGGCGCCCCACGGGTCGATCGGGTTTCCGACATAGCCCATCGTCGGGAGGTCGCGCAGGATCGCCTCGCGGGCCGCGTCGGGGACGGGAGGCAGGTCGAGCCCGGTCTCGGCGGCGAGGTCCGCGACGAGCGACGCCTCGCCGGTCGACACCGTCACGACCCCGGTCCGGCCCCGGCCGACCGAGCGGCCGGTCCGCCGGCAGCCGGCGTGCAGCTCGGCCGCCTCGAGCAGCTCGTCGAGGTCGGCGCAGCGGACGACGCCCGCCGCGGCGAGCGCAGCGTCGGTGACCCGGTCCTCACCGGCGATCGAGCCGCTGTGCGCGATCGCGGCTTCCTGCGCCTGCGCCGACCGCCCGACCTTCACGGCGAGAATCGGCTTGCCGAGGTCGAGCGCTCGATCGGCCAGGGCGAGGAACCGCTCCGGTCGCTTGAACCCCTCCACGAACAGGATGATCGTGTGCGTCTCCGGGTCGTCGAGCGAATGGGCGATGTAGTCGCATACGTCGAGGACCACCTCGGCCCCGCTCCCCACGATCCGGCTGAACCCGATCCGCGTCCCGGAGTGGATGAACGCGTCCGTCACGCTGCCGCTCTGGGCGATCCCGGCGACCCCGCCGCGGGGCAGCCACGGGTTGACGTCGCCGATGTACAACGCGGCATTGGTCGTCAGGTCGACCATCCCCATGCAGTTCGGGCCGATGAGCGCGAGCCCGTGCCGGATGGCGATGTCGCGGACGCGGCGCTGCATCTCCGCCGCCGCCGGTCCGCCCTCGACGACGCCGCCGCCGGGGATCAGGACGGCCTTCGCTCCCGCGTCGGCGGCAGCCTGGGTGAGCTCGGTGGCGCGCAGCGGGTTCGTCGCGATGAGGACCGCCTCGGGCACCTCGGGCAGGGCGGCCAGGTCCGGGTAGCAGGGCTGACCCCAGGCTTCGTCGTACTTCGGGTTGACGAAGTGGCAGCGCGTCGCGGAGCCCATGATCGTGAGGTTGTCGCGGACGGTCCGGGCGAGATCGGACCGAGGTGACGCCCCGACGACCGCGATCGAGGCCGGGGCGAAGAGCGGCCGGAGATCGATGTCCGGGCGATGCGCCGGCGAGGGATCCGCGGGCGGCAGTCCGTCGGCCGGCGGGGAGGCGTCGATCATCCCGACCCGACGACCCGCCGGACGCCGCGCTTCTCGAGCGCCCGGGCGATGACGAGCCGCTGGATCTCGCTCGTGCCCTCCCAGATCCGGTCGACCCGGAGCTCGCGGAAGAACCGCTCGGCGGCCGTCTCGCGCATGTAGCCGCGCCCGCCGAAGACCTGGACCACCCGGTCGGCGCAGCGGAAGGCAGCCTCCGAGGCGAACAGCTTGGCCAGCGACGCCTTGGCGTGGACGACCTTCGGATCGGCGCCGTGGTCGGCGAGCCAGGCGACCTCGCGGGTCAGCAGCCGCGCCGCCGAGGCGTCGGCCGCCGAGTCGGCCAGCGGGAAGCTCACCCCCTGGAAGTCGTAGATCCGTTCGCCGAACTGGACCCGGCTTGTCGCCCAGGCGACGGCCATCTCGAGCAGCCGCTCCATCGCCCCGCTGCAGCGGGCGCCGATGTGGATCCGCTCCTCGACGAACCATTCGTTGGTCAGCTCGTCGGCGGCGCCGATCGGGCCGAGGATCGCCGACGCCGGGACGCGCACGTCCTGGAGCACGAACTGGGGATGCCGGTCGGCGAACGTGTGGGTGTAGTCCGGGTCGTGGGAAAGGCGGACGCCCGGCGTGTCGTAGTCGACCAGGAACAGGGTCGGCAGGCGGCGCTCTCCGTCGAGCAGGTGGCAGTGGAAGACCATGAAGTCGGTGTCGTCCGGGCCGGTCACGAACCACTTCTCGCCGTTGAGGACGTAGTCGCCGGTGGCGGGATCGCGGACGGCGGTCGAGGCCAGGGTCCGCGCGTCGGACCCGGCCCCGGCCTCGGTGATGGCGTAGGAGCCCGAGCGCTCGCCGCGGATCGACGGCTCGAGATAGCGCCGGCGCTGCTCCGGGTCGCAGTGAACGAGCACGTTGTAGCCGCCCGGAACGTAGGACCACAGCCCGCCCGTGACCTGGCCGAACTGCTCGTGGACGAGGACCTGCTCCATCATCGTCCAGCCCTGGCCGCCGACCGCCTTCGGCTCCGAGCCGGCATGGAGCCCCGCCGCGATCGCGGCACGCCGGAGGGCGTGGCCCTGCTCGGCGGGCAGCCGGCCCCCGGACCGCTCGAACTCGACCTCCAACGGCTGGAGGACGTCGACGACGAACGCGCGGGCGCGCGCCTGGAGCTCGAGCTCCGCCGGGCTCAGGGTCAGGTCCATCCGGCCGATGGTGACCGGCGGCCACGGGCCTCGACGATCACGTCCCGGGCAACGGAACGACCGTTCGCCGCACCTACTGCGGCTGCGCGACCACCATGATCCGCAGCTCGGTCATGTCCTCGACCGACCAGCGCAGGCCCTCGCGGCCGAGCCCCGAATCCTTGACGCCGCCGTACGGCATGTGGTCGATGCGGTAGGTCGGGACGTCGTTGACGATCACGCCGCCGACCTCGAGCCGGTCGAACGCCCGCCAGCTGTTCGCCAGGTCGTTCGTGAACACGCCGGTCTGGAGCCCGAACATCGAGTCGTTGACCCGGTCGATGGCATCGTCGAAGTCACGGAACGGGAAGGCGACCACGAGCGGCGCGAACGCCTCGTTCGAGCAGACCTGGGCGGTCACCGGGGTGTCGGTCAGGATCGTCGGCGGGAAGAACGTCCCGTCGGCTTTGCCGCCGAGCAGGACCGTGGAACCGAGCGCGACGGCCTCGTCGACCCAGCGCTGCGTGCGTTCGGCGGCCGCGGCGTCGACCATCGGTCCGAGATCGGTCTGCGGATCTGCCGGGTCGCCGAGCCGCAGGCCCCGGGCGCCGTCGACGAACCTGGCCATGAACTCGTCCCAGACGTCCTCGTGGACGAACATCCGCTGGACGCTGATGCAGACCTGGCCGGCGTAGGCGAACCCGCCGACGAGGATGCGGCGGACGGCCCAGTCGAGGTCGGCCGAGCGGTCGACGATCACGCCCGCGTTGCCGCCGAGCTCGAGCACGACTTTCTTCTTGCCCGCGCGCGCCTTCATCCGCCAGCCGACCGACGGCGAGCCGGTGAACGTCAGCAGCTTGAACCGCTCGTCCTCGACCATCCGGTCGCCGAGCTCGCGGGTCATCGGCAGGATGCTCACGGCACCCTGCGGCAGTCCCGCCTCGGCGACGATCTCGCCGACGGTCAGCATCGTCAGCGGGTCCTTCGACGGCGGCTTCAGCACGACCGAGCAGCCGGCGGCGATCGCCGGCGCCAGCTTGTGGGCGGCCAGGTTGAGCGGGAAGTTGAACGGCGAGATCGCGGCGACCGGGCCGATCGGGAACCGGCGGGTCACGCCGATCCGCCCTCGCGAGGCCGGCATGAGGTCGAGCGGGATCGTCTCGCCGGTCATCCGCTCGGCTTCCTCGGCACCCAGGCGGAAGGTCAGCACGGCCCGGTCGACCTCGACGAGCGCGTCGCGGATCGGCTTGCCCGCCTCGCGGCAGATGAGCGCGCCGAGTTCCTCGCGACGGGCCGCGATCCCGGCGCTGATCGAGCGCAGGATGCGTCCCCGCTCATAGGCGGGCAGCTGGCGGGTCTCCTCGAACGCGGTCACCGCCGCGGAAACCGCCTCCTCGTACTGGGCCTCGGTGGCGTGATAGGTGGCGCCGGCGGGCGTGCCCGGATCGGCCGGGTTCGTCACGACGAGCGGGTCCGGCGACTCGACCCAGCGGCCGGCGAGGAGGATCGGATGGGGGCTGGTGATGGTCACGGTGGCCATGCGGCGGTCTCCTTCGGGCGCACGCGGCAGCCCGATCGCGGTCGGCGAGGTCGATCCATGATACGCGGCGGTCGCCGCGCCGCCGCCGGGACGCCCGTCCGCCCGGGCTCGCCGGGGTATCCTCGGCTCCGTCGACTTCGTCCGCTCCGACCGTCCAGAGGTTCCGATGACCCGCCCGATCCCGACCAGCCGGCTCGGTGAGGCGCTCCGGATCGCGCCCGGCTCCAAGGTTCACCTGGCCAGGTTTGACGCCGGCGCCACGCTCGGCCACGAGAAGGCCCAGGCGCTCGAGGACGAGGCGGCCCTCAAGAGACGGCTGACGTCGCTCCAGGAACGGCTGTGGGCGGAGGCGAAGCATCCGGTGCTCATCGTCCTCCAGGGGATCGACGCCGCCGGCAAGGACGGCACGATCCGCAAGGTCATGGACGCGTTCAACCCGATGGGCTGCGAGGTCGTCGGCTTCAAGGTTCCGACGCCGGTCGAGCTCAGCCACGACTACCTGTGGCGGATCCACCCGCACACGCCCGCGAAGGGCACGATCTCGATCTTCAACCGGTCGCACTACGAGAACGTCCTCGTCGTCCGGGTTCACGAGCTCGTCCCGGAGGCGGTCTGGCGGCGACGCTACGACCACATCAACGACTGGGAGCGGATGCTCACCGACGAGGGCACGACGATCATCAAGTTCTTCCTGGTCATCGACCGCGACGAGCAGAAGCGCCGGCTCGAGGCGCGTCGCGACACCCCGACCAAGGCCTGGAAGTTCTCCGCCCGCGATGTCGCCGAGCGCGCGCTGTGGGACAAGTACGTCGAGGCGTTCGAGGAGTGCCTCGAGCGGACTTCGACCCAGGCGGCACCGTGGTACCTCATCCCATCGAACCGCAACTGGTTCCGCAACCTCGCGGTGTCACGAATCGTGGCCGAGACCCTCGAGGAGCTCAACCCCGTCTACCCGCCGCCGGAGCCGGGCAGCCAGGACCTCGTCGTCGAGTAGGCGCGGGCGCCGTTCGCACGCTCGGGGGCGCCTCCCCCGTTCGGACCGAGCGGACCGGACCAACGGGGCATCGACGCGGCCGACGGTCCTGACTACGGTCGGGTTCGAGTGAACAAGAAGCGCCGCGGCAGCCTGCCGCTCCTCGGCCTCCTCGTGCCGTCGTTCATCGTGACGACGGTGCTTGGCTTCAGCGCGCCCTTCGTGGCGTCGGTGGCGGCGGCACAGTGTCCAGCCAACCCGGCTCCGGGTGCCCACGTCACCTACCTCGAGAATGGGGTCGCAAGCCCGGGTTCCGGGCTAACCACGACCACCTTCTCGTTCTCGGTCTCGTTCCGCGACACGCGAGGCCGGCCGCCATATCAGAACGCAGTGACCCTCAGCGTGGCGGGGGCTGGCAGCTACCCGATGTCGTCAGGCGGAGGCAACTACAGCACGGGCGTCACGTACCAGGTGAGCACGACCCTGCCGGCGGGTACGCACACCTATACCTTTGCCGCCACCGGACGAACGAACGGCGGGGCCGCGACATGCACAGTGACGCTGTCGACTGTCGCGCCGAGCGCCGTCATCGTCAGCGCGCCGACCCCGACCCCAAAGCCAACCCCGAAGCCGACGCCTAAGCCCACGCCCAGGCCGACCCCACGGCCGACCCCACGGCCGACCCCACGGCCGACACCGAAGCCCACCCCCAAGCCGACGCCGAGGCCGAGGCCGACCTCGAGGGCAGCCGGCGGCACGACGCCGACGCCCGGACCCACGCCGACCGCCGCGCCGACCGAGCCGCCGACCTCCGCCGCGACCCCGACCGCGGAGCCGACTCCGTCGCCGTCCGGCGGCATCGGGGTCGTCGGCGGGCCAGGTGGCCCGAACGGGGCGGGACAGGACGGCGGATCGGGCGGCTCGTCCGATGGAGGCGGGCTGACCGGGTCCTCGACGCCGGGCGGGTTCGGCCTGTGGATGACCGCTGGAATCCTCGGCGCCCTGGGGATGCTGTTCTTCCTCTTCTCCCGCCGCCGGCGGCGGACCGACGAGGCCGTCGAGACGGCCGGCGGGCTCGCACTGGCGACCTCCGCCGGGCCGCTCCCGATCGCGCCGCCGCCGCCGTTGCCGAAGGTCGCCCCGATCATCCCGGACACGCCGGACGAAGAGGCGAACATGCCGCGCTGGCGACGGCCGTCGGTGCAGAAGGCGCGCAAGGCCCCGAGCCGTGGCGTCGAGCTGCCGCACGTGCCGGCGGCGTTCAAGGACGGCGCCACCGACGTCGAGCGACGCCGGATCCGCTACCGGCTCGTCCGCGTCTCGTCGATCCCGGACGAGATCATGGGCGAGGAGGTGGCCCGCCTCGACCGCGGCGATGAGGTGGAGCTCATCCGCTCGGCCGGCGCCTACTGGCTGGTCAAGACCCCCTACGGCGACGAGGGCTGGGTCCACCAGATGACGCTCGAGACGGGCGCGCCCGAGCCGGACGACGACACTCCGCTCGACGAGACGGCCGAGGACGACGAGCCGCCGTTCTGACCGACCGCGGGGCGATCAGCCCTTGCCGCCGAAGAGCGTCCCGAACACGCCGCGCAGGAGGCTCTGGCCGGCCCGCGACGTGACGATCTTGCCGCCGGTCCGGATCGCCGAGTCGATTGACCGCTGGCGGGCACGCTCCTCGGTCTTCCGCTCCCGCTCGGCGGCGGCCTCCTCGCGGGCCTGGGCGCGAGCCTCCTTCTCGGCCGCCTGGCGCTGGCGCTCGAGTTCGCGGGCCTGCCGTTCGATCTCGCGCTGCTGCTGGGCGGGGTTGAGCATCACCGGCGGCGGCAGCGCGTTCGGATCCGCCGCGGCCTGGTTCTCGGCGACCTGACGAGCGGCGGCGATCCGGCCGGAAATGATCTCGTGGGCGCTCTCGCGGTCGATCGTCTGGCTGTACTTGGTGTTGAGCGCATCGCCGGCGACGTGCGCCTGGAAGGCCGCCGGATCGAGCGCCGCCATGAGCGAGTCCGGCGGCCCGAGACGGGTCGCCGCCAGCGGGGTCGGCACGCCGTTCGGCGTGAGGACCGTGACGAGCGCCTCGCCGATCCCGAGCGACTGGATCGTCTGCTCGACGTCGTAGAACGTGGTGATCGGGAAGGTCCGGACGACCTTGCGCAGGTTGTCGGCGTCCTGCGGGGTGAACGCCCGGAGGGCGTGCTCGACCCGGTTGCCGAGCTGGGCGAGGACGCTCGGCGGGATGTCCGTCGGGGCCTGGGTGGCGAAGTACACCCCGACCCCCTTCGAGCGGATGAGGCGGACGGTCCGCTCGACCTGCTCCATCAGCGCGTCGGACGCGTCGGCGAAGAGGAGGTGCGCTTCGTCGAAGAAGAAGGCCAGCTTCGGCTTCGGCAGGTCGCCGACCTCGGGCAGGACGGTGTACAGCTGGGCGAGCAGCCAGAGCATGAACGTGCTGAACAGCCGCGGTTTGTCCATCACGTCCGACAGCTCGAGGATACTGATCGTCCCGGCGCCGTCGGCGGTCGTCCGCAGGAGGTCGCGGACGTCGAACTCCGGCTCGCCGAAGAAGACCCCCGCGCCCTGCTGCTCGAGGGACACGATCGACCGGATCAGCACGCCCAGCGACGCGCTCGACATCCCGCCGTAGTCGGCCAGGATCGGCTTGCCCTCGTCGGAGCCGAGGTACTTCAGCGTCGTCGACAGGTCGGCCAGGTCGAGCAGGGGCAGGGCGTTGTCGTCGCAGTACTTGAAGACGAGCGACAGGATCGAGGTCTGCGTATCGTTCAGGCCGAGCACCTTGCCCAGGAGCAGCGGGCCGAAGCTGTGGACGGTCGCCCGGACCTGGGCGCCGAGCTGCCCGCTCAGCGACAGGAACTCGACCGGGTGACCGGCCGGCTGGAACGTCCAGTTCAGGCTCGTGCAGCGCTCGATCACCTTCGCGTTCGTCGCGTCGCCCGGGGCGGCCAGCCCGGTCAGGTCGCCCTTGATATCGGCGACGAAACAGGGCACCCCGGCCTGGGACAGCTGCCCGGCCATGAGCTGGAGCGTCTTCGTCTTGCCGGTTCCGGTCGCGCCGGCCACCAGGCCGTGCCGGTTGAGCATCGCCAGGGCGACCTGGATCCGGACCTCGGACAGGACCTCGCCGGCGAGCATCGGGCTGCCGAGCGCGAGCGACGGCTCGGTCATCGCGTAGCCCGCCGTCATCGCGTCACGGAACGCCTGGTCCACCGGCACCCTCCTCACTCGCGCGCCTGACCGCCCACTGGGTCTGCCGAAGTCGCCGATTAAATCGCCCGCAGCCCGAGCGTACCATCCAATCTGCGGTCCGGGCGGTGCCCGACGGGCGCCCGTCGACCCAGCGATCGGCACGGTCCCCTTGCGGCACGGATGGAGGAGCGACGATGCGCATCGACGAGATCGAGGGGATCGGCCCGGTTCACGGGGCGACGCTCGCCGCGGCCGGCGTGGCGACGACCGACGCCCTGCTCGATCGCGGCGCGTCGGAAGCCGGGCGGACCGAGCTCGCCGAGACGACCAGGATCTCCGGCGAGCTGATCCTCGAGTGGGTCAACCACGTCGACCTCATGCGGATCGACGGCGTCGGACCGGAGTACTCGGACCTCCTCGAGGCCGCCGGCGTCGACTCCCCGGCCGAGCTCGCCCAGCGCAACGCGGCCAACCTGGCGATCACCGTCCAGGAGGTCGTCGCCGCCCGGCCCGGGATCGTCCGCCGGGTTCCGACCCAGGCGGAGATCGAGGGCTGGATCGCCCAGGCGAAGACGCTGCCGAAGGTCGTCACCCACGGTGGAGCCGGGGGCTCGGCCGCCAGCGCGGCGCCGGCGGCCGCCGCCGCGACCGGGCACGAGCACGATCACGGCGATCACGATCACAGTGACCACCACGACCACGATCACGGCGATCACGACCACGGTGCGACCGGCGCGACGCAATCGGCGCCGACGGCGCCGACACCGGCCGCCGTAGCCCCATCGGCCCCGACCGCGTCGGGCGGTGGCCTGTGGGCCCGGATCAAGCGTCTGTTCGGCGCCAGTTGAGGATGGGAGGAACGGCACGATGAAGATCGAGGACGTCGAGGGGATCGGTCCGTCCGACGGCGGCAAGCTGTCCGCGGCGGGCATTGCGACCACGGACGACCTGCTCGCACAGGGCGCCAAGCCGGGCGGGCGGGACCGGCTCGCCGAGTCGACCGGTATCAGCGGCAAGCTGATCCTCGAATGGGTCAACCACGTCGACCTCATGCGGCTCGACGGGGTCGGCTCGGAGTACTCCGACCTGCTCGAGGCGGCGGGGGTCGACTCCCCGGCCGAGCTCGCCCAGCGCAACCCGGCCAACCTGGCGACCACGATCCAGGAGGTCATCGCCGCGCGACCGGACATCGTTCGGCGGGCTCCGTCGGAGTCAATGATCGAGGGCTGGATCGACCAGGCGAAGAAGCTGCCAAAGATCGTCGAGCACTGAGCGAGCGTCGCCGCGACGGGCGCCGGCCGATCTGATCCGGACGAGGTCAGCCGGCGGACGGCCGCGGGTAGGAACCCAGGACCCGGACCATCGTCGTAACGGCCGCGAGGTCGTCGAGCGCGGCCAGCGTGGCGGGAGCGGCGCCGTCGGCGTCGAGGTCGACCCAGAAGACGTACTCCCATGCCCGCTCGCGGCTCGGACGCGACTCGATCGTGCTCATGTTGAGCGTGTGATCGGCGAAGACCGCGAGCACCCGGAGCAGCGCACCCGGCTCGTTCCGCACGGCCAGCACGAGCGTCGTGCGCATCATCATCGGCCCGACGACGGCCGGGGCCGGGATCGTCGCGCCGGGACGCGCGACGACCAGGAACCGGGTCCGGTTGTCGGCCACGTCCTGGATGTCGCCGGCGAGGATCTCGAGCTCGAACAGGCCGGCCGCGCGGGGGGACAGCACGGCCGCCGCGCCGCGCTCGCCACGATCGACGAGCAGCCGCCCGGCGCCGGCCGTGTTGTAGGTCGTCAGCAGGGCCCACGGTCGGGTGCGCAGGAACGCCTCCGCCTGGCCGAGTGCCTGGATGTGCGAGTAGACGCGCTCGATGCCGTCGAGCCGCTCGCCCGGGAGCGCGGCGAGGCAGAGTCGGACCGGCACGACCACCTCGGCGCGGAGCTCGAGGTCGTGCTCCAGCAGCAGGTCGTAGTTCTCGCGGACCGTGCCGTGCACGCTGTTCTCGATCGGGACGACCCCGGCGCTCGCGTCGCCGCGCGTGACCGCCTCGAAGACCCCCCGGAAGCCGGGCACGCCGACGCGCTCGACGTCGCCGAATGCCGCACGGACCGCGTCCTCCGCGAACGCTCCCGGCTCGCCGGAGTAGGCGACCGCAGCCGTCATCTAGGCACCCTCACCGGTCGTCCTGGCACCCTCAACGGTCATCTGCCACTCGTTCTCCGAGGCGCCAGGCGGAGCTCCGCGACGCCATGGCCCCGAGGATTCGCCATCGGCCCGAGGATTCCGAGGATTCCGAGGATTTCAGCGCTCGAACCAGGCGACCGTGTCGTGCTCCGCGGCGTCCTCGTCGAGCTCGGCCCGCCGCGGCGCGCTCGCGACCGCCGCGGACTTGGCCCGACGGCGGTTCCCGGCGGCGTCGGTCGCGCCCTGCCAGTGGGCCTCGGCGAGGAGCTCGTCGATCGCCGCGATGTAGGCCTCGATCGACGCGGCGATGATGTTCACGTTGCTCGAGCTGCCGGTGTACTTGCCGGTCGCCCGGTCGCCGGTGGCCGATGCCGGCGGGGCGATCCGCACGGTGACCAGGCCCTCCGCATCGGGCCCTTCGGCGATCGCGTGGACGTCGTACGCGATGAGGCGGGGATGGCCGGTCAGGACGCCTTCGAGCGCGGCGTCGACGGCGCGGAACAGGGCATCCACGGGTCCGTTGCCCTCGGCGGCGCCGTCCCACTGGTGGTCGCCGGCACCCAGGACGACGGCGCCCCGGCTCTGGACGTTGGAGCCGGACGAGACCGTCCAGCGCTCGAGGTGCAGCGTCGCGCTCGCGGTGTCGGTCATGGGGCTACCTCCGGGGGGTGGCGTCGGCGACGGCCGGCTCGGGCCGAACGGTCGCGAAATGGCGTTCGTCGCGCCGGCGCAGCTCGGCGCCGGCCTTCCAGATGGCGTACTCGAGCGAGTCGGCGAGCGCGCTGGCCGACGCCGCGATGATGTTCGTGTCGCTGCCCATGGTGGACCAGGTGCGGGTCCCATCGGCCGAGTCGATGACGACCCGGGTCCGGGCCGCGGTCGCTGCGCCACCGTCGAGGATCCGGACCTTGTAGTCGACGAGATGGACGGCGTCGAGCTGAGGGTAGAACGCCCCGAGGGCCTTGCGCAGGGCGGCGTCGAGCGCGTTGACCGGGCCGTTGCCGTCCGCGGCGGTGTGGAGCACCTCGCCGTCCACCTCGACCTTGACGGTCGCCTCGGCCAGCAGCTCGCGTCCGTCGCGCTGCTCCACGAGGCAGGTGTAGTCGACGATCCGGAACGGCGCCACGTAGCCGCTGCCGTGGCGCCGGACCAGGAGCTCGAAAGACGCCTCGGCACCCTCGAACGCCAGCCCGTCGGCCTCGAGCTGCTTGATGAGCTGGGACAGCTCGCGCGGGTCGACGCCCTCCAGCCGGTGTCCGAGCTGCTCGGCGCGCAGCTTCGTGTTCGCTCGCCCGCCGAGCTCGGACACGACGAGCCGGCCCTCGTTGCCGACGGTCGCCGGGTCGACGTGCTGGTAGCTCCGCTCGACCTTGGCCACCGCCGCACCGTGGACGCCGCCCTTGTGGGCGAACGCCGAGCGGCCGACGTACGGCTGGTAGTCGAGCGGGGCCACGTTGGCGATCTCCGCGACGCTCCGCGACAGGCCCGTCAGGTCGGCCAGGTCGCCGCCGCCGGCCGGCACCAGGGCGTTGCCCGTCTTGAGCGCGAGATTGGCCAGGATGCTGACCATGTTGGCGTTGCCGCAGCGCTCGCCGTAGCCGTTGATCGTGGCCTGGACGTGGCGGATGCCGGCCGTCACCGCAGCCATCGAGTTCGCCACGGCCAGCTCGGCGTCGTTGTGGGTATGGATTCCCCAGGTCAGCGGCGGCGCGGCCGCATCGCCGTCGACGCTCGCGCGAACCTCGCCGACGATCCGCAACAGCTCGTCGGTCATCGTCCCGCCGTTCGTGTCGCACAGGACGAGCGTCCGGGCGCCGGCCTCCCGGGCGGCACGCAGCGTCGCGAGCGCGTAGGCGGGGTCGTCGCGGTAGCCGTCGAAGAAGTGCTCCGCGTCGTAGACGACCTCCCGGCCGCGATCGGCCACGAAGCCGATCGAGTCCGCGACCATGTCGAGGTTCTCCGCCGGAGTCGCGCCGAGGACCTCGACGACGTGGAGCAGCCAGCTCTTGCCGAAGATCGTGACCACGGGCGTCTCGGCGGCGACGAGTTCGCGCAGGTTCGGGTCGTCCGCCGGCCGGTTGGCGCGGTGACGCGTCGAGCCAAAGGCGGCCAGCCGCGCGTTCGTCCAGCGTTGCTTCCGGGCTGCCGCGAAGAAGTCGATGTCCTTCGGGTTCGAGCCGGGCCAGCCGCCCTCGATGTAGGGCATCCCGTACTCGTCGAGCATCCGGGCGATCCGCAGCTTGTCGGCCAGCGACAGGATGATGTTCTCGCCCTGCGTCCCGTCGCGCAGGGTGGTGTCGTAGAGGACGACCGGCCGGTCGTCGGCGGGGTTCGCGCTCTGGTTCGGGCTGGGCTGGCTCATCGCAGCGGCTCCATCAGGACGGGTCGGCGAGGGGTGGCTCACGAGACGCGGGCGGCCACCGTCTCCGGCGCCGCCCGGCGAATCGCGACCCGCTCGACGATCGCCTCGGTCATCGCCGCGGTCCCGACCCGGCGCAGGCCGGAGGTCGCAGCCCCGCCGGACGGCCACAGGTCGGCGGTCCGGTAGCCGTCATCGAGCGCGCGCCCGACGGCCGCCTCGATCGCGTCCGCCGCGGCGGGGCGGCCGAGCGACCAGCGGACGAGCATCGCCCCCGACAGGATCGCCCCGATCGGGTTCGCCAGGTCGCGTCCGGCGATGTCCGGCGCCGAGCCATGGATCGGCTCGTACAGCCCGTGCAGGCCGAACGCCGTCCGGCGCGACCCGACCGACGCGGACGGGAGCATGCCGAGCGATCCGGCCAGCACCGACGCCTCGTCGGACAGGATGTCGCCGAAGAGGTTCTCGGTCACCAGGACATCGAAGTCGGCCGGCCGTCGGACGAGCTGCATCGCGCAGGCATCGACGAGCCGGTGGTCGAGCTCGATGTCGGGGAACGCCGCGCCGACCTCCTCGGCGACGCGTCGCCACAGCCGCGACGTTGCCAGCACGTTCGCCTTGTCGACGCTCGTCACGTGCCGCCGCCGCCCGCGGGCGAGCTCGAACGCGAGCCGGACGACACGCTCGATCTCGCACGTCGCGTGTACGGCAGCGTGTCGCTCGCGGACCGCGATGCCGGGAGCGCCGCTCGCCTCGGTCCGCGACCCGAAGTAGAGCCCACCGGTGAGCTCGCGCACGATCAGCAGGTCGACGCCGCGGAGGAGCTCGGGTCGGAGCGGCGACGACGGCACGAGGGCCGGGTGGACCGACACAGGGCGGAGGTTCGCAAACAGGCCGAGGCCGCCGCGCAGCGCGAAGAGCGCCTGCTCCGGGCGGACGGCCGCGGTCGGATTGTCCCACTTCGGGCCCGCCGACGGCACCGAGGAGGACGGCGTCGGCCGCGCGGCAGGCCTCGACGTCCTCCGGCCGGATGGCAACCCCGTGCGCGTCGATCGCCGCGCCCCCGACGAGGAGCTCGGTCCAGGCGATCGTGAACCCGTCCGCCACACCGACCGCATCGAGCGCCCTGCGCGCCCCCGCCAGGACGTCCGGGCCCACCCCGTCGCCGGGGATCGCAACGATCCGGTAGGTCTGGGCCGTCATGGCGCGGTCGTCACGGGAGCTCGTCACGCGTCCGGCGTCACGAAGGCGGTGTCGACGCCGTTGATCTCGGCCCCATGGAGCTTGTTCGTGGCGACGAGGTACGCCTCGAGCGACGCCTCGATGATGTTCGTCGACAACCCGTGACCGCTGACGACGAGTGCGCCGCCGCCCTCGTCCGACGAGCGGCGGCAGCGGACCAGCACCTGGCCCTGGGCGTCCTCGCCCGCCGAGACGGCCTTGATCTCGTACTCGGTCAGCACGGGCCGCCAGCCGAGGACCGGCTGGATCGCCTTGTCGACCGCGCTGAACAGGGCGTTGACCGGGCCGTTGCCGGTCGACTCCGCGGCGCGGACGTCGCCGCCGATCGAGAGCGAGACGGTCCCGGTCGCGTTCCCGCCGTGCGAGCTGGTCACGCTCCAGCCCTCGAGCGCGATCGACGCCGGGACCTCCGACGAGCGCGCCTCGACGAGCGCCAGGAGGTCCGCGTCGGTGACCTCCTTCTTCGCGTCGGCGAGGGCGATCGCCTGGCGATAGACCGCGTCGAGCGCGTCCCCGTCGAGCTCGTGCCCGAGCTCGCGCAGCTTGCCCTGCAGGCCGCGTCGCCCGGACAGCTTGCCGATCGTCAGCTGGCTCCCGGACAGCCCGATCGACTGCGGGGTCATGATCTCGTAGGTCAGCGGGTTCTTGATCACGCCGTCCTGGTGGATCCCCGACTCGTGGGCGAACGCGTTGCCGCCGACGACGGCCTTGTTCGGCTGGATCGCGAACCCGGTCAGGTAGCTCACCAGGCGGCTGGCGGCGGTGATCTGCTCGGTCTGGACCGCGGAGCCGAGGTCCGGGAACTGCGTCGGCCGCGTCCGGAGGGCCATCACGACCTCCTCCAGCGAGGCGTTACCGGCTCGCTCGCCGAGGCCGTTGATGGTCACCTCGACCTGGCGCGCGCCGGCCTGGACCGCGGCGAGCGTGTTTGCCGTTGCCAGCCCGAGGTCGTTGTGGCAATGGACGCTCACCGTCGCTGCGCTCCCGACGCGATCGACGACGAGCCGGGTGAGCGCGCCGAACTCGGCCGGAATGGCGTAGCCAACGGTGTCCGGGATGTTGACGGTGCTCGCCCCGGCCTCGACGACCGCCTCGTACACGTCGAGCAGGTAATCGATGTCGGTCCGGCTGGCGTCCTCCGCCGAGAACTCGATCTCGGCGTCGCGGCCAAGGGCCTTGCGGCCGTAGCGGACCCACTCGACGGCCTGGGCGAGCGCGGCAGCGCGATCCATTCGCAGCTTGTGCTTGAGGTGGATGTCGCTCGTGGCGATGAACACGTGGAGATGCGGCCGCTCGGCGGCCCGGATCGCCTCGACGGCCCGCTGCGGGTCGCCGTCGCGGCAGCGGGCGAGGGCGGCGACGGCCACGCCGCGGGTCTCGCGGGCGATCCGCTGGACGGCCTCGAAGTCCCCCGGCGAAGCGGCCGGGAAGCCGGCTTCGATGACGTCGACGTTGAGCCGGACGAGCTGACGGGCGACCTCGAGCTTCTCGGCCGCGGTGAGCCCGGCCCCGGGGGCCTGCTCGCCGTCGCGGAGGGTCGTGTCGAAGATCCGGACCGAGCCCGCGGCTACCCCGGCCGAGCCGGCGGCGCTCACCGGGCCGACTCCGCCACCCGACGCGGCTCGCTGGCGGCGGCCTGGGCCTGGCCGGCCTTGACGACCACCGGGTCGAGGAACGCCATCTGGCTGCGCAGCTCGGCCCCGACCCGCTCGATGAGGTGATCGCTGTCCTCGGCCCGCATTCGCTCGAAATCGCCGCGGCCCGAATCGTTCTCGGCGATCCAGCGGGCCGCGAACGAGCCGTCCTGGATCTCGGCCAGGACCTGCTTCATCGTCGCCCGGACGTGGTCGTCGATGATCCGCGGGCCGCTCACGTAGTCCCCGAACTCGGCCGTGTCGCTAACGCTGAACCTCATGAAGTTGAGCCCGCCGCGGTACATCAGGTCGACGATCAGCTTGAGCTCGTGCATCGTCTCGAAGTAGGCGAGCTCGGGCTGGTAGCCCGCCTGCACCAGCGTCTCGAACGCCATCTTGACGAGCGCGGCGGTGCCGCCACAGAGCACCGACTGCTCGCCGAACAGGTCGGTTTCGGTCTCCTCGGCGAAGGTCGTCTCGAGCACGCCCGCGCGGGTGTTGCCGAGAGCCCGAGCGTAGGCGAGCACCCGCGCCCGGGCGGTCCCGCTGGCGTCGCGCTCGACGGCGAACAAGGCCGGCACGCCGCCGCCGGCCTGGTAGACGCTGCGCACGAGGTGGCCGGGCCCCTTCGGAGCGACCATGCCGACGTCGACGCCGGCCGGCGGGTCGATCCGCTTGAAGTGGATGTTGAAGCCGTGGGCGAACATCAGCAGCTGGCCGGGGCGCAGATCGGGCTCGATCTCGGCGTCGTAGACGGCCTTCTGGGCGGTGTCGGGGACGAGGATCATCACGACGTCGGCGGTCTTGACCGCCTCGGGCACGGTGGTGACCCGGAGGCCGGCGTCCTCGACCATCGTCCGGCTCTTGCTCGTCGGCGCGAGGCCGACCACGACGTCAACCCCGGATTCGTGCAGGTTCAGGGCGTGGGCATGCCCCTGGCTCCCGTAGCCGATGATCGCCACCGTCTGCCCGGCCAGCGCCGACGGGTCGGCATCGTTGTCGTAGTACATCTTCGCCGTCATCGTTTGACCGCCTCCTCGATGGATCCCGAGCCCCGCGCCATGACCACCGTCCCCGTCCGGACCAGCTCGCGGACGCCGTAGGTCCGCAGCAGGGCGACGAGCGCGTCGACCTCGGCCTCGGTCCCGGTCGCCTCCACGACGATCGAGCTGTCCGAGATGTCGACGACGCGGGCACGGTACAGCTCGACGATCCGGACGATCTCGCCGCGATTCGCCTCGCCGGCCCGGACCTTGACCAGGGCCAGCTCGTGCTCGACCGTCGGCTCGTCGGTCAGGTCCTGCACCTTGAGCACGTCGATCAGCCGGTAGAGCTGCTTGATCGCCTGCTCGACGAGGACGTCGTCGCCGTTGAGGGTGATCGTCATCCGGCTGATGTCGGGCTGATCGGTGTGGCTGACGGCGAGCGACTCGATGTTGAAGTTGCGGGCCCGCATCAGGCTCGACACGCGGTTGAGGACCCCGGGCTTGTCGAGGACCAGGACGACCAGGACGTGGCGATGCTGGTCGCCGGTCCCGGGCAGTGCACGCGACGGCGGGGCCGCGTGGGCGGGCGAAACCTCAGGCGGATGGCTCGCAGGAGCGTCGCCTCCGCCTTCGGTGGGCGAGTCGCGAGTCGAGGTTGAGGATGCCTGCTCGGCGTTCACTCGTCCGCCCCTCCCCAATGCTCGATCAGGTCGGACAGCCCCTTGCCGGCCGGCATCATCGGGAAGACGTTCTGCTCCTCGGCGATCTCGAACCAGGTGAGGGCCGGGCCGTCCACGGCCTGGGCGGCGCGGATCGCGTCGTCCACCTCGTCCGGCCGGGAGGCCTTGAAGCTCGGGATGCCGAACGCCTCGGCAAGCTTGAGGTAGTCGGGTCCGAGGAGGTGCGCCGAGTGGTAGTTACCGGCGTAGATAATCTCCTGCCACTGCCGGATCATCCCCAGCTTCTTGTTGTCGAACAGGGCGATCTTGACCGGGATCCGGTCCTGGACAAGGGTCATCAGCTCCTGGAACGTCATCTGGAAGCCACCGTCGCCGGTGATCGCCCAGGTCTCGCGGTCAGGCCGGCCCAGCGCCGCGCCCATCGCCGCCGGGACGCTGAAACCCATCGTCCCGAGGCCGCCCGAGCTCACGTGCGTGTTCGGCCCGCGAAAGCCCGCGTAACGCGCGAGCCACATCTGGTTCTGGCCGACGTCGGCGACGTACGTCGCGGCGTGACTGGTCAGCTCACCGATCCGCTCGACGACGTAGTCCGCGGACAGCAGCCCGTCGCGCCACGCTCCGGAGCCGTGCCAGCTCGACGCCTCCGATTCGCGCCGCCACTCGGCGAGCTGGGTGAGGTAGTCAGCCCGCGCCGCAGGCTCCGTCCGCTCGACGAGCGGGAGCAGGGCGCGCAGCACGCGCCCGGCGTCGCCGACGATCGGGACCTCGACGGCGACGTTCTTGCCGATCTCGGCCGGGTCGATGTCGACGTGGATGATCCGGGCGTACGGGGCGTACGTCCGGACGTTGCCGGTGACCCGATCGTCGAAGCGCATCCCGAAGGCGATCAGCAGGTCGGCCGACTGGATGGCCCGGTTGACGTGCTTCCAGCCATGCATCCCCATGAACCCGTAGGCGAGCGGGTGGGTCTCGTCGATCGCGCCGACCCCGAGCAGGGTCCAGGCGACCGGGATGCTCGTCTTCTCGGCGAACGCCCGCAAGTCGTCCCACGCCTCGGCGTGGAGGACACCATGGCCGGCCAGGATAATCGGGCGCTGGGCGCGTGCGATCTCCGCTGCCGCCAGCTTGACCTGCCTGGGGTGCCCGTCGAAGGTCGGCCGGAAGCCCGGCAGCCCGGCGATGATCTCCTCCTCCGACGGGTGCTCGGCCGTCGTCTCCTGCTGGAGGGCGTCCTTCGTGATGTCGACGTGGACCGGACCCGGACGCCCGGTCCGGGCGATGTGGAACGCCTCGGCGATGACCCGGGGCAGGTCGTCCGCGTTGCGGACGAGGTAGTTGTGCTTCGTCATCGGCAGGGTGATGCCGGTGATGTCGATCTCCTGGAAGGCGTCCTTGCCGAGCAGGGCAGCCGGGACGTTGCCGGTGATCGCGACGACAGGAACGGAGTCCAGCATCGCGGTCCCGATCCCGGTCACCAGGTTCGTGGCGCCCGGGCCGGAGGTGCCCATGCACACGCCGACGCGCCCGGTGACGCGGGCGTAGCCGTCCGCGGCGTGGGCGCCGCCCTGCTCGTGGCGGACGAGGATGTGGCGCAGCTCGGGGTAGTCGCCGAGCACGTCGTAGAGCGGCAGGATCACGCCACCGGGGTAGGAGAACATCACGTCGACGCCCTGGCGGAGGAGCGCCTCGCAGACGACGTCGGCGCCGATCCGGGTCCGCTTCCGCGGCTTTACCTCGTGGAGCATCGAGGTCCGCGCCTGCTCGACCGCGGAGGCCGCCGGCGAGCCGTCGGAGGGCACGTGGCTGCGCCGCGCGCGGACCGCGGAACCGGCCGCGCCCGCCTCCGCGCCCGCCGCCGGCGATGAGCCGCGGTCCGGCGTCCCCTTCGTCATCGTCATCGCGTGAGCCCCTCCGCCGCGGTCGTGCCGCGATCCATGGCGCCGTTCGGATCCGAGATACGACAAGACCCCCGCCTCCCGGCGAGGGTCCCTTTGGTTCTCGGTGGCGCTTGCCTGCTTACCTCCGCGATCCTCCGTTCTCCCGCCGGGAGAGCCGACCGATAAGGCCGTCAAGCCCGATGAGGAGCGAGCGAATAAGCGCGAGCGCCGTTACCTCGACGGAGCCACCATCATCCAGGGGCAGGTTGGCGCGGCGGCCGTCCGTCGTGACCACGACGGCGATCCGGCGGCGATCCTGACCGTTGAACAGGCCCAAGTCGGTCTCCGTGAGCGTCCAGCGGGCCGTTCGAGCCCGTCGGTGTGCGGGCAGTCTACCAGCCTTCGTCGATTCCGCAACCACCGTCACCGCACCGGGCCGCACCGAGGAACCTGCACCGGGCGAGCGTGGGCAGGTGCCTCGACGAGGTGCGGTTTCGCCGGACGGGACCTTGCACATCGCCTTGCAGCGAGGCGTGACGGGATCGGTCATACTGAGCGCAGCCCCCCGCGGGCTCCCAGTCCGCCGCCCGGCCCCTGGCCGGCGCGGCCCCAGTCCTTCCTTCGCCGGACGCCGCGACCCCCGTGCCCTCGGTCGCCGCGCCGCCCCCCGAGGGACAGCTCTCCGCTCGTCGCGCCGGCCGCGCGGCGTCCTGGTAGGGAGGAGGCAAGAGTTTGCCGCGGTCACCAAGAGGCGCCCAGCGGGCGTCGATCCGCAGCCACCCGTCCCAGCCGTGCAACCAGCACGGGGCACGCGTGCCACAGCGACGGGGTGACCGATGAACGCGGTCGCCTCCCCCACGACCATCAGCACCGGACGACGGGTACGCCTCGCCAGGGCAGGCGCCGCCGCCATCCTGAGCCTCGGCATCGTGACCGGCCTCGGGTCGGTCCTCCAGGACGCCGGGCTCCCAGGACTCCCGGCCACCGATGCCGCCAGCGGACCCCACTTGATTGCAACCGCTGGCGAGATCGCGCGCCTGTCGACGACCAGCACCGCCTGGAAGTCGATGAAGAAGGCGGCCGATTCGAACGCCGGCAAGCCCGACCTGTCGAACCAGGACTCGAACCAGGACGTGATCGTGCTCGCCAAGGCGTTCGTCTACGCCCGCACGCATTCGGCCGCCTATCGCAACGCCGTCCTGGCCAACCTCCGGGCGGTCGTCGGCACCGAGGCCGGCGGGCGCACCCTGTCGCTTGCCCGGGGGATCCCGGCCTACGTCATCGCCGCCGATCTGATCTCCCTGCCGACGTTCAACCCCTCGTTCAACAACGGGACCTTCCGACCCTGGCTGCGCCGACTCCTCACCGAGAACCTCCAGGGCCTCACGCTAATCCGCACCCAGGAGACCCGGCCCAACAACTGGGGGACGCACGCCGGCGCTGCCCGGGCGGCCATCGCCATCTATCTCGGGGACACCGCCCAGCTTCGGCGGACGGCGAAGGTGTTCAAGGGCTGGCTCGGCGACCGCGCGTCGTACGCGGGCTTCAGCTACGGGGACCTCTCCTGGCAGTGCAACCCGGCGAAGCCGGTCGGGATCAACCCGGCGGGCTGCCAAAAGGGACGCGTCTCACTCAACGGAGCGCTGCCCGACGACCTTCGCCGTGGCGGCTCGTTCCAATGGCCGCCGGGTGCGACGGGCTACCCATGGGAAGCCCTGCAGGGGGCGGTTCTCGAGGCCGAGCTGCTGCAGCGAGCCGGGTATCCAGCATGGTCGTGGCAGAACAAGGCGCTCCTGCGAGCCGCCCGGTTCCTGTACTCCACCGCCGGCTGGCCCGCCAAGTCGGATGACGACTGGCAGCCCTGGCTGATCGACTATCGCTACGGGACCGCCTATCGCCGGGCGAGTCCCACGCATCCCGGTAAGAACTTCGCGTGGACCGACTGGCTGTACGGCACCCGGGTCAAGGGCTCCACGACATGGGCCAAGGTCGGCGACGGCAGCCGTTTGGTGCGTTACGTCAACGGCTGGTTCCGGCTGGCCGCTGGCTCCTACAGCGACGCTCGGATCCACGCCGCGCGACGGATCCACGCGAAGGCGGTCCTGACCTTCGGCGGCAGCGCCGTGGTCTGGATCGGCACGAAGGGACCGACGCAGGGGCGGGCGGCCGTGTACATCGACGGCAGACGGGTCCGGGTCGTGAACCTCCACTCCGCGTTCCGGCAGTACCACGTCCGGCTGTTCTCGTACACGTTCAGCAGGGCCGGCCGCCACCACCTGACGATCATGGTCCTCGGGACCGCCGGTCATCCGACGGTCACCGTCGACGGGTTCCTCGTCCACCGCTAGCCGGTCCCGCCGAGACGCTCGGCACCGGAAACCAGAACGACCGCCCGGTTCGGGCGGTCGTTCCATGTCAGCTGCCGAGGCCGGACCGGCCTCGGAGGGTCTACCAGCGATGTCCCGCCAGCGGGGCCATCACCAATCCCACCGGATGCCGGCACCGAGGCTGAGGGCGATGGACGCCAGCAGCGCGATGGCCGTAGTGAAGCGCGCCAGGTTCGCCTTCACAGTCTGCACCTCATATCCGAGAACGACGTCGTTGGCCCGGCGGCCGGGCGGCCTCGAGCGGACTCGAGGTCCCTGGCTTTGCGTCTCCGCCTCGCGACGGGTTTGCCCTGGACGGCCCTTGGACGAAGGACGATCGTCGTCCTCAGCCCGAACGCTAGGCCCGATCGGGCCAGGACCGCATGACCCATCAGTACTGGTGCCGCTGGAATTCCGGGGGAGGTTCCTGGGTGCACCGGTCGACGACGACCTAGGTCGAACGCAGCGTCGTTTCGGTCGGGCGGCGCATGGCGGCGACGATTGCCACGACGATCCCGAGCCCGATGAGGAGATCGCCGATGCTGAACACGTTCGAGAACGGCAGCCAGGTCGGCAGGGCGAAAATGTCCGTCAGGGGGGCGAGGAGCGGGGCGCTCACCACGGCGCTGTTCGAGTAGGTCGCCGGCGGCACCTTGCCGGCCGCGACCAGTGACGCGGCCGACGCCGGCATGTAGCCACCGTTGGCCACGATCGCGGCGAAGTTGCAGGCGGCCCCGAGGGCGACAATGGGCAGGCCGGTAATCCGGGCGTTGAGGAGCAGCACGACGAAGACGAGGGCCGTCGAGGCGACGTAGATCGGTGCCCCGAGCGCTCCGATCCGCTCGCTCACCGGACCCGAGAAGAGGACGACCTGGATTCCGAAGCCGACGACCGCCAGCCAGCCGAACCGGAAGTGGAGTGCGGCCAGGCCGGCGGGCCGGCCGCCGGCGAGCAGGCCAATCGCGAGCCCGATGACGACAGCGTAGAGAATGAACATCAGCTCGCCTTCGCTCCGACCGGGGAGCCGCCCGGCCGGGCCCCGCTGAGCTCGGCAGCCGGCGACTCGGACGCGGACGGCAGCGGGATGGGCATGCCGAGCAGGCGGCCGAGATGGTCGGCGGAGACCGGGCGGGCGAAGAGGAACCCCTGGCCGAGCTCGCAGCCGAGGGCCCGCAGCCGATCGAGCTGGGCGGGCTCCTCGATCCCCTCGGCGATGATCCGGAGTCCGAGCGTCTGACCCATCGCCACGATCGCGTGAGCGAAGGCCCAGGCTTCCGGGTCGGAGTCGCCCGAGACCACGAAATCACGGGCGATCTTGAGGATGTCCACCGGGAAGCGGCGCAGGTATCCGAGCGACGAGTAGCCGGTCCCGAAATCGTCGACCGCGATCCGGACCCCGAGCGCGCGGATCGCCTGGAGCCGGGCGATCGTCGTCACGGTGTCGCGGAACATCGCGGTCTCGGTCAGCTCGAGGACGAGGTCGGCCGGGTCGAATCCGGTTTCTGCGAGGACCGCCTCGATCTCGTCGACGATGTCGGGTCGCTGGAGCTGGAGGGGCGAGACGTTGACGCTGAGCATCAGGCGCTCGGGTCCGCCCGCCGCACGAAGCGCGACCACCGTCCGGCATGCCTCGGCGAGCACCCAGCGACCGAGGGCCAGGATCGTGCCGTTCTCCTCGGCCAGGCCGATGAACTCATCCGGGTGGGTCAGGCCACGAACGGGATGGCGCCACCGGACGAGCGCTTCGACGCCGACTGTCTCGCCGGTGTCGAGCGCCACGATCGGCTGGTAGTGGACGACGAGTTCCTCGCGGGCCACGCTTCGTGCCAGCTCCGCCGACAGCTCGTGGCGGGCGACGATCGAGGCGTGCATCGCTGGGTCGAATACGGCGAACCGGCGCTTGCCGGCGGCCTTCGCGGTGTACATCGCGACATCGGCGTGGCGGAGGATGTCGTCGGCGCTCTCGGACAGGCCGGACGTCGCGGTGCTCCGGGCCATCGCGATGCCGACGCTGACCCCGACGACCGTCTCCTGGCCGGAGATCGGGAAGGACATCCCGAGCAGGTCGATCAGCCGCTTCGCCACCGCGATCGAGTGGCGCAGGTCGGGCTGGTCGATGACCAGGATGGCGAATTCGTCGCCGCCGAGCCGCGCCGCGAGGTCGCCCTCGCGGATCGTGCTCCGGATCCGCTCGGCAACCGCGACGAGGAGCTGGTCGCCGGCGGCGTGGCCCAGGGTGTCATTGACGACCTTGAAGTCGTCCAGGTCTAGGAACAGGACGACCGGGACAAGGTCATCCGTGCGATCGCGCAGGTGCAGCGCGACCTGCTCGGCGAACAACGCCCGGTTCGGGAGGTCCGTGAGCGGGTCGTGGTAGGCCTGGTAGCGGAGCTGCTCCTTCAGCCGGCTGAGCTCGGCCAGCGACTGCTCGAGCTGGCCGTTCTCAAGCGCAACAGCGACCTGGTTGGCGAGCGTCTCGAGCAGCCGCAGGTCGTCGTCACCGAAGCTCGTGCCCTCGGTCAGGCGGTTCACGACGGTCAGCGTCCCGATCATGGACGCCTCACCGATCAGCGGCGCCACCATCGCCTGGCGGATCGGCATCCTCCGGCCGCCCGGTGTCCGGCGGGGCATCGCGAAGAAGGCGTGCCGTTCGGCCCCGGCGCGCGATCGGATCAGGTCGGTGTCGGGCAGGTCGACCGGGACCATGAGCTCGGGCTCGGCGTCCTGGAGCGATGTCGTCCGGAGTCCCTGGCCGCTTCCGTCGGCGCTCTCGAGGAGCACCTCGGCGAGCTCGGCCCGGAACATGTCGCGGGCATGGTCGAGGAGCGCGACGAGGGCTCGGTCGAGCTCGGGCGAGTGCTGCAGGATCCGGCTCGACTGGTAGAGCAGCTCGAGCCGCTCGTGCTTTTCCCGCTCGGAGACGTAGGCCCGGTAGGCCACGAACAGGGTGATCAACGGGACGGCCAGCAGGAAGAGGGCAACGGGGTCGGTCCACAGAATCGTGACCGCGAGCAAGGCGAGGCTCGTGTTGGCCAGGGCGACAAGACTGGCGAACTCGATCATCTCGGGCAGCTTCTGGAACTGCGGGGCGCCCCCCGACAGGACGATGACCGTGGCGATCGTGAGCGCGCCGATGATGGCGCCGAGGAACGTCGCGATCATCGCTGCCAGCCAGTCGATCGGAGCCGGTGATCCGGCGAACGCGCCAATCGAGCGGAAGACGGTCAGTGAGACCACCGCGATGAACGCGTAGTTCGCGAGGTTGAAGGACACCTTGAGCGGCGACTGGCGCGACTGGAGGATGAGCGCCGCCCCCGAGCCGACGAGGAGCCCGATGAGGAAGTCGGACGGCGGCATGAGGAAGAAGCCGATGACCGACGGGATCTCGCTCAGCGAGAAGGAGTGGCTCTCGCGCCGGAAGTGGACGTCGATCACCTTCGTCTCGGTGACGAAGAACGCGACGGCGAGCACCGGCCAGGGCACGGTCACGGGAGCCGGCAGCGTGGTCATCTCGCGCACGAACGCCAGGTAGCCGACGACGGCCGCCGACGCGAGGGCAACGCTGAGCAGCCACACCCGGATGACGGCGGCCTGAGCCGCCAACCGCGTCCGCACCGTCCCGAGGACCGCATCGGACGGTGGATGAGGGTGGTCCACCGATGGATTGTCCACTCGTGAGGGGTCAGGCGACCGGGGCCCTTAAGTACCATCGCTCGGCAGTACCGATCGCGGAGGCAAGCCCTCCGGCGAGCCCGGACGACGCCCTCTGTTACGCTCCCGGGCATGCCTGCCACCAGTCGACCGCGCACCCTCGTCGAGAAGATCTGGGACGACCACGTCGTCGCCGACGAGCCCGGGGCGCCGACCGTCCTCGGGATCGACCTTCACCTCGTCCACGAGGTCACGAGCCCGCAGGCCTTCACCGGGCTCCGCCAACGCGGGCTGCGCGTGCGCCGGCCGGGCCAGACAGTCGCGACGGCCGACCACTCGATCCCGACCCACGACCGGAGCCTCCCGATCGCCGACGCCATGGCCGCGGCCCAGGTCCAGCAGCTGACCGACAACTGCCGCGAGTTCGGGATCCCGCTCCACGGGCTCGGGATCGCCGAACCAGGGGATCGTCCACATCATCGGCCCCGAGCTCGGGCTGACCCAGCCGGGAATGACGATCGTCTGCGGCGACTCGCACACCGCGACGCACGGAGCGTTCGGCGCCCTCGCGTTCGGGATCGGGACGAGCGAGGTCGAGATGGTCCTCGCCACCCAGTGCCTGCTCCAGCGCCGGCCGAAGACATACGAGATCCGCGTCGACGGGCGGCTGACGGCCGGGGTCGGCGCCAAGGACATCATCCTCGCCCTGATCGCGCGGATCGGCGTCGGTGGCGGGACCGGCCACGTCTTCGAGTACACCGGCGAGGCCATCCGCGCCCTGACCATGGAGCAGCGGATGACGGTCTGCAACATGAGCATCGAGGGCGGCGCGCGGGCCGGGCTCATCGCGCCCGACGACACGACCTTCGCCTATGTCGCGGGCCGGCCGTTCGCCCCCTCCGACGCCGCCTGGGACGCCGCCGTCGAGCGCTGGCGCGGGCTGCCGAGCGACCCGGGTGCGGCCTACGACCGAACGGTCACGATCGACGCCTCGACGCTCGAGCCGATGGTCACCTACGGCACGAACCCCGGGATGGGGATCCCCATCACATCGCGCGTCCCGTCGCCCGACGACCAGGCCGACCCGAGCGCACGCCGGGCGCTCGAGCGGGCGCTCGAGTACATGGACCTGGTGCCCGGCGAGCCGATCCTCGGGCGGCCGGTCGACGTGGTGTTCATCGGCAGCTGCACGAACGGCCGGATCAGCGACCTCCGGCTCGCGGCCTCGCTCCTGCGCGATCGGACGGTCGCAGCCGGGGTCCGGGTGATGGTCGTGCCGGGCAGCCAGGAGGTGAAGCGCGAGGCCGAGAACGAGGGTCTCGCCGACGTCTTCCGGGCGGCCGGCGCCGAGTGGCGCGAGGCCGGCTGCTCGATGTGCATCGCCATGAACGGCGACCAGCTGGCGCCCGGCCAGTACGCGATCTCGACCTCGAACCGGAACTTCGAGGGCCGCCAGGGCGCAGGCGGGCGGTCGTTCCTCGCGTCGCCGCTGACCGCCGCGGCGTCGGCCATCACCGGCGTGGTGACGGACCCGCGCACGATGCCCGGCATCGAGGCCGCGGCCGGGCTCGGCGGGCGCTGAGGTGGCCGCGCCGTTCACGTCGTTCCGGAGCGCGGTCATCCCGCTGCCCGCGGAGAACATCGACACGGACCAGATCGTCCCCGCGCGCTACCTCAAGGTCACCGACAAGGACGGGCTGCGCGACGCGCTGTTCCACGACTGGCGGTACGACGCCGACGGCGGTCTGCGCGAGCCGCTCTTCGTCATGGACCGGCTGGCCATGGCCGACCGCCAGATCCTCCTCGTCGGCGACAACTTCGGGACCGGCTCGTCGCGCGAGCACGCCCCGTGGGCCCTCGGGTCGTGGGGGATCCGGGCCGTCATCTCGACGGGCTTCGCCGACATCTTCCGGAACAACGCGCTCAAGAACGGCCTGCTGCCCATCGTCGTCGAGGCCGAGCGGCACCGCCAGCTGTTCGAGCTCGTCGCGGCCGAGCCGGCCGTCGCGCTCACGGTCGACCTCGATGCCCAGGTCGTCCACCTGCCGGGCGACGAGGACCTGCCGTTCGACGTCGACCCCTTCGCGAAGCAGATGCTCCTGGCCGGGACCGACGAGCTCGGCTGGCTGCTCGAGCGCGAGCCGGCGATTGCGGCCTACGAGCACGACCACCCGGCCCGGGTCGAGACCCGGACGGCGGGCTGAGCTGGACGATCACCCGCGAGGGCGGCCCGGGCCGTCGTCGCCGATACTTGCCCGGTGAACCTCGTCGACGTCGGGATCGTCGTCCTCCTCGCGTTCGGACTGATCGCGGGCTGGCGCTCCGGCTTCTTCCCACAGCTGCTCGGACTGGCCGGCGCCGCCGCCGGCGGCGTCCTCGTCGTCCTGGCGCTGCCGCTCGCCCACGACCTCCTGGCGGGAGTCGACCCCGCGCTCCGGGCGATCGGCGTGCTCGTCGCCCTGCTCGTCGCGATCGGGATCGGCGAGGCCGTCGGCTCGAGCCTCGGCGCGGCGATCGGTCGGCGCCTCGGCGAGGGGGTCCTCAGCGGCCTCGACCGGCTCGCCGGGGCGATGGCCGGCCTCGCCCAGGGGCTCCTCGTCGTCTGGCTCGTCGGCGGGCTGCTGGCCGCCGGACCCGTTCCCGCGATGGCCGCACAGGCCCAGCGATCACTCGTCATCCGGACGATCAGCGGGGTGCTCCCGCCGCCGACGGCCTACGTCGACCAGCTCGCCACCTGGCTCGACGCAACCGGCCTGCCCGAGGTGTTCATCGGCCTCGAGCCGTTCCCCGCGGCACCCGTCGACCGGCCGACCGACACCCAGGCCGAGCGGATCGCCCAGGACGCCGTGGCGAGCACGCTCGTCGTCCGGGCGACCGCCTGCGGCCGCGTCTCGACCGGCACTGGGTTCGTCGTCGGCCGCGGCGGCTACGTTGTCACCAACGCCCACGTCGTTGCCGGCTCGAAGGCCGTGCTGGTCGGGTTCGACGGCGGCAACCCGTTCGACGCCGACGTCGTCCTGTTCGACCCGAGCCTCGACATCGCGGTCCTGCGGGCGCCCGACGTCAAGGCGCCGGCCCTGGCCTTCGCCGCGACCGATCCGGCCAGGGGGACGGTCGGCGCCGCGCTCGGGCACCCCGGCGGCGCGCCGCTCCGGGTGATCCCGGCGGCGGTCTCCGACAGCTACTCCGCCGAGGGCCGCGACCTGTACGGGACCGGCCGGGTCACCCGGCGGATCGTCGAGCTCCGCGCGGACATCGAGCGCGGGGACAGCGGCGGCCCGCTCGTCCTGCCCGACGGGACCGTCGGCGGGGTCGTCTACGCGGAGGCGCTCAGCGACCCGACCGTCGGGTACGCGCTGGCCCCGGTCGCCGTCGCCAGTCGCGTCCGGCCGGCGATCGGCACGACGGCGAAGGCGTCCACCGGCGCGTGCACGAGGTGAGCGCGGCCGAGCCGGCCGGCGTGCCGTCGGGGGCGGACGAGCGGCTCCTCGAGCTCGACCGGCTGGCCGCCGAAGCGTGGGAGACCGTGCTCAGCGCAGACCCGCTGTTCGCGACCTCACTCGGCGATCGCCGCTTCGACGACCGCCTCGCCGACAACCGGCCGGCGGCACGGGCGGCGCACCGCACGGCGCTGGCGGAGCTGCTCGCCCGGGCGCGGTCGCTCCCGGTGGCCGGGCTCGATCCGGCGCCGGCCGTGACCCGGGCGGCGCTGGTCGCGTTCCTCGAGATGGAGCTCGACATCGCCTCGGCGGACGTCGCTCGCTGGGCGATCGACCCGCTCGAGGGTCCCCAGGTCGCCCTCCTGAACGTCGCCGCGTACCAGGCGGTCGACGAGCCGGCCGACGGCGACCGGATGGTCGCTCGCTGGCGGGCGATGGGACCGTACGTCGACCAGCACGCGGCCAACGTGCTGGCGGCGCTCGACGACGGCATCGTCTCCCCGGCCGCACCGATCCGGGCGGTGGTCGACGAGCTCGACGGGCTGCTCGCCCAGCCGATCGCCGACTGGCCGCTCCTCGCCCCCGCCGTCGCCGAGCGTCCGGGCTGGTCCGACGGCCAGCGGCGGCGGTTCGCCGACGGGCTGCGCGCCGCCGTCGAGGAATTGGTCCGGCCGGCCTTCACCCGCTACCGCTCCGTGCTGGTGGATCGCGTTCAGCCGCGCGCGCGACCGGACGACCGCCCCGGCATCGGCGCGCTGCCGGGCGGTCGGGAGGACTACGCGCGCCTGACGCGGGCCCACACCTCGCTCGACCTGAGCGCCGAGGCGATCCACGCGATCGGCCTTGCCGAGGTCGAGCGGATCGACGCCGAGCTGGCCGAGTCGGCCGGGCGAGCGATCGGGCTGACCGATCGGACGGCCGCCATCGAGCGCCTGCGCACGGACCCAAGCCTCCGCTTCGCGACGAGCGCGGAGGTGTTCGCGACCGGCCAGGCCGCGCTCGACCGGGCGATCGCGGCGCTGCCCGGCTGGTTCGGCATCCTGCCGCGCGCGGGCTGCGAGATCGTGGAGATGGGCGCGCACGAGGCGGCCCACTCGACGATCGCCTACTACCTCCAGCCCGCCGAGGACGGCAGCCGGCCCGGTCGCTACTACCTGAACACCTCCGCCCCGGAGACCCGTCCCCGCTACGAGGCCGAGGCGCTGGCATTCCACGAGTCGGTCCCGGGTCACCACCTCCAGCTGGCGATCGGCCAGGAGCTTGCCGGGCTTCCCGCGTTCCGGCGGCACGCCGGGACGACGGCCTTCTTCGAGGGCTGGGGGCTGTACGTCGAGCGGCTGAGCGACGAAATGGGCCTCTACTCGGGCGATCTCGACCGGATCGGGATCGCCTCGTTCGATGGCTGGCGGGCCTGCCGGCTCGTCGTCGACACGGGGATCCACGCGCTCGGATGGTCACGCGACCGGGCGATCGCCTACATGCTGGAGCACACGGCGCTGGCCCCCGGCAACGTCGTCAACGAGGTGGATCGCTACATCACCTGGCCGGGCCAGGCGGTCGCCTACAAGCTCGGCCAGCTCGAGATCCGCCGGCTCCGCGAGGAGGCCCGCGGCCGCCTCGCCGGACGGTTCGACATCCGCGCCTTCCACGACGCAGTGCTGTCCGAGGGAGCGCTCCCGCTGTCGACGCTGCGGGCCGTCGTGGAGTCGCGCCTGGGGGCCTGATCGGCCGGCGTCAGACGACGTGGACCTCATCGGCCAGGCGGCCGGCGGCGAACCGGTCGAGACCGAGACCGGAGACATCCACCGTGTGCGCCGCCCCGTCGACGACGATCTCGGCCAGGAGCTTGCCGACGATCGGGGCGTGCTGGAACCCGTGGCCGCTGAATCCGTTGGCCAGGAGGAGCCCGGCCAGCCCGTCGACGGGTCCGATGATCGGGTGATGGTCCGGGGTCATCTCGTACAGCCCGACCCAGCGGTTCGCGAGGTCGGCCTCGGCGAGCGCCGGCAGGACAGAGACGGCCGTCGGCAGGAGCTCGTCGGCCACGAACCGCTCGTCGACGGCGAGCTCGAACGTCGACGGCTGGTGCGGATCGGCCATGCCCATCAGCACCCCGCCACCCTCGCGATGGAAGTAGAAGCTCGTCGCCGCGTCGACGACCAGCGTCCGCCGCTCCGGCCGGCCGGCGAAGGGCCCCGTCACCAGCACGACCCGCGGCAGCGGCTCGAGCGGAAGGGCCAGCCCGGCGGTCGCGGCCAGCTGCCCGGCCCAGGGACCGGCCGCGTCGATCACGATCCCGGCCGTCACGGCGCCGTCCTCCGTGCGGGCGCCGTCGACGCGGGACCCGTCGCGGCTCACGGCCAGGCCGGTCACGGCGACCCCCGTCCGCAGGTTCGCCCCGGCGCGCCGCGCCACCGTCGCGTAGCCGAGGGTCAGGCCGGACGGATCGGCGATCCCGTCCTGCGCGCAGAAGGTCGCCCCGGCGACGCCGTCGAGCGCGATCCCGGGCACGACCCGAGCGGCCTCGCCCGCTGTCATGAGCCGCACGTCGACACCGAGGCTGCGCTGGAGCTCCGCGGCAGCGCGGTACTCGGCCCACAGGTCGTCACCGCGGACGAGGAACAGGTAGCCGTCCTGGACGACGTCGAGGGGAAGCCCGTGGGTCGCGCTGAAGCCGGTGATGAGCGGGATGCTCGCCAGCGACAGCTCGACGTTCACCCGGCTCGAGAACTGGTGCCGGAAGCCGCCAGCGCAGCGCCCGGTCGAGCCCAGACCGAACGACGCCTCGCGCTCGAGCAGGAGGACACGCCCGGCGCCGGCGGCGGCCAGGTGGTAGGCCGCGCTCAGCCCGACCGCGCCGCCGCCCACGATGACCACGTCGGCCGTGGATGGAAGCCGGTCGGACGGCGCGGCCTGGACCATGGTCGGCCAATCGTAGCGGCGCCGCAGAACCGGGCTACCTTCGCACGTACACTGGAGCCCCGTCGACCCGCGCCGAGGATCGCCCGATGCCCGAGACCCGCCTGCCGTACGACCAGCCGACCGATCCCGCCAAGCGCCACTCGCACGCCCTGACCGACGGACCCGACCGGGCCGGGTCGCGCGCCATGCTCAAGGCCGTCGGGTTCACGGACCAGGACCTCGCCAAGCCGCTCGTCGGCGTCGCCACGACCTGGATCGAGACGATGCCCTGCAACATCAACCAGCGCCGGCTCGCCGAGGAGGTCAAGGCCGGGATCCGGGCGGCCGGCGGGACGCCGATGGAGTTCAACACGATCGCGGTCAGCGACGGCGTGTCGATGGGCACCGAGGGGATGAAGGCGAGCCTCGTGAGCCGCGAGGTGATCGCCGACTCGATCGAGCTCGTCGTCCGCGGCCACCTCCTCGACGGGCTCGTTTGCCTGGTCGGCTGCGACAAGACGATCCCGGGCGCGGCGATGGCGCTCGGCCGGCTGGCGGTGCCGGGCCTCGTGCTCTACAACGGGACGATCTACCCGGGCACGTACAAGGGCAAGCGCAACGCGACGGTCGTGACCGTCTACGAGGCGATCGGCGCCTACCGGGCCGGCAAGATCAGCCTCGAGGAGCTGTACGAGGTCGAGAACGTGGCCTGCCCCGGGCCCGGCGCCTGCGGCGGCCAGTTCACGGCCAACACGATGAGCACCGTCCTCGAGTTCATCGGCCTGTCGCCGGCCGGCCTGAACGGCATCCCGGCCGAGGACCCAGCGAAGGACGAGGCGGCGCGCCGGTCTGGCGAGCTCGTCATGGACCTCGTCCGGCGCGACCTCCGGCCCGACCGGTTCGTGACCAAGGCGGCGCTCGAGAACGGGATCGCCTCGGTCGCCGCTACCGGCGGGTCGACGAACGGGGTGCTCCACCTCCTGGCGATCGCCCACGAGTTCGGGATCGAGCTCGACATCGATGCCTTCGGGACGATCGCCGATCGAACGCCGATCGTGGCCGACATGCAGCCGGGCGGCCGGTTCACGGCCACCGACATCTTCGAAGCGGGCGGGGTCGGCCTCGTCATGCGCGAGCTGCTCAAGCGCGACCTGCTCCATGGCGACGCGCTGACCGTCGACGGCCGGACGATCGCCGAGATCGGCGCGGCGGCGCGGGAGACGCCCGGCCAGGAGGTCGTGGTCCCGATCGAGCGACCGCTCAAGCCCGTCGGCGGGCTGACGATCCTGCGCGGCAGCCTCGCCCCCGACGGCTGCGTGGTGAAGCTGGCCGGGCACGAGCGGCGGCAGCACCGGGGCCCGGCCCGCGTCTTCGACTCCGAGACGTCGGCGTACGAGGCCGTCCGGGATCGTCGGATCGTCGCCGGCGACGTCGTCGTGATCCGCTACGAGGGACCCGTCGGCGGACCCGGGATGCAGGAGATGCTGAGCGTCACCAGCGCCCTCGTCGGGGAGGGCCTCGGCGATTCGGTCGCCCTGATCACCGACGGCCGGTTCTCGGGCGGGACCCATGGCCTCATGATCGGCCACATCGCGCCCGAGGCCGCGCTCGGCGGCCCGATCGCGCTCGTCGAGGAGGGCGACCCGGTCGTCATCGACGTCGACCGCAAGGCGCTCGACCTCGACGTGGCGGCGGACGTCCTCGCCCGGCGACAGGCGAGCTGGCGTACCCCGGCGCCGCGCTACGCCGGCGGCGTGATGGCGAAGTACGCCGCGCAGGTCAGCTCGGCATCCGAGGGCGCGGTGACCACGGGCCGGCGGATGGCCGCGGGTCTCGCGGCGCGATGAGCCGGGTCGTCATCGCATTCAAGACCTCGCCGCAGGAGGTCGACTGGACCACCCTCGACGAAACGTGGGCCGCGGCGGGCGAGCTCGACGTCTTCGACGCGGGCTGGCTGAACGACCATCTGACCGACCCGACGAACGAGCGTGGCGGGCGGTCGCTCGAGGCGCTGACGCTGGCCGGGACGCTCGCCCACCGGGTCCCCGGCAAGTGGGTCGGGCATGCCGTTCTCGCCAACACGTTCCGCCACCCGGCCGTGCTCGCGAAGGCGGCCACCGTCCTCGACCACGCCACGGGCGGCCGGTTCATCCTCGGGCTCGGCGCCGGCTGGCACGAGCGCGAGCACCACGACTTCGGGATCCCGCTGCCCCCGATCGGTGAGCGGATCGATCGGCTCGAGTCGGCGGTCGCGGTCCTCCAGGCTCTGTTCTCCGACGCCGCCGCCGAGCCGCCGGGCGTCAGCCGGCCCGACTCCTACTACCCGCTCGACGGGGCCCTCAATCAGCCGCCGCCGCTCACGCCCGGGGGACCGCCGATCTGGCTCGGTGGCCAGCGCCGGCGCGGGATCGCCCTCGTCGCGAGCGCCGGCCGGGGCTGGATCATGCCCGGCGACCAGGCGGGCAACGTCGACTACCTGCGCGAGAAGCGCGACGCCGTGCTGGCCGCCTTCGAGGCCATCGGTCGCGACCCGACCGGCTTCGACGTCGCCGGCCAGGTCGTCTCCGGGGCGACCGGCGACGACCGCCGCGCGGCCGTAGAGTCGGCGACCGCCATGGTCGCCGCCGGGGCGACCCACCTGATCATCGGCTTCCCCGCCCGGCTCGGCCCCGACGGCCTGCGGACGATGGCCCGCGAGGTCGCCGAGCCGGTCCGCGCGGCGATTGGTTGAGCCGCCCCGGCAGCCGCTGCCGGTACGCGGCATCATGGGCGCGTGACCGAACCACGGATCGACGCCGATCCCGATCGCCCGACCCCCGACGACCCCGGCCTGTCCGGCGTGCCCGGATCGGCCAGGACGCAGCTGACGGAGGCGGCCACGGCCACCCTCGAGCCGTCCCCGTCCGACGGGGACGAGCGGACCGCATCGAGCGACCCGCTCTTCGACATCATCGAGTCCCATCCGGGTCGCGCCGTACCGTGGCCGCCGCGACCTGATCAGCGCGGCCTGTCCGCCCCGTACCCGCCGGGCGGCACCGACCCGGACCCGGACGCCGGCCAGCGCGAGGACCGCTACTACCTCCGGCTGCTGGTCGCGATGATCCTCCTCATCGTCGTCGGCGGGTTCGCGGTGAGCATCCTCGGGTTCGTGCTCGGGTTCGTCGGCGGCGCCGACTGATCGTGGCCGCGATCGACGACTCGAGCGTCGGGCTGGATCGCGCGTCGCGACCGTCGGACGCCATCCCGCCGGCCGACTGGCGGCGGGCCCATCGCGACCTGATCGAGCATCTCCGGACGCTGATCCGGATCCCGAGCATCAACCCGCCACCGGACGAGGGAGACGGCGAGCTCCGCGTCGCCCGGGCGATCGCCACCACGCTCGCCGAATCGGGGATCCCCAGCGAGATCCACGAGCCGACCCCGGGCCGCGGCTCGGTGACCGCGCGGCTCCGCGGCGACGGCAGCGGTGGCGCCCCGCTCCTCCTCCTGTCGCATGTCGACGTGGTCCCGGCGCCGCCCGACGGCTGGACCCACGACCCGTTCGGCGCGGCGGTTGCCGACGGCTACGTCTGGGGTCGCGGCGCGGTCGACATGAAGGGCATGGTCGCCATGGAGGTGGCCGTCCTCGCCCGGCTGGCCGCCGACGCCAGGGCGGCGGGACGCGACCCGGCCGCGGACCCGGTCCCGGGGCTCCGGCGGGACGTCCTGTTCGCCTCGACCGCGGACGAGGAGGCCGGCGGCCTCCACGGCGCCGGGTGGCTCGTCACGCAGCGGCCCGAGCTCCTGCGCGCCGACGGCGCGCTCAACGAGTGCGGCGGTGTGTCGGTCGAGTTCGGCGGCCAGCGGTTCTACCCGATCGGCGTGGCCGAGAAGGGCTACGTCAACGTCCGGCTGACCGTCCACGGGACGTGGGGCCACGGCTCGATGCCCCGCGCCGACAACGCCGCCGTCCGCGCCGCGGCGATCGTGACCCGGGTCGCGGAGCCGGGCCCCGCGCGGCTGACCCCGGCGATGGCCACGTTCTTCGCCACGGTCGCCGACGAGCTCGGCGGACCGACCGGCGACCTCGTTCGGCGGATCGCCTCGCCGGACGGCGGGGCGAGCGAGGCCGCGATCGCTGCCCTCTGCGACGAGATGTACGGTCGTGCCGCCCGGGCCCTGCTGCGCGACACGGCCTCGCCGAACGTCGTACATGCCGGGGTGAAGTACAACGTGATCCCCGGCGTCGCCATCATCGAGATCGATTGCCGCACGCTGCCCGGGACCGACCCGGACGCGATGGTCGATGAGCTCCGGCGACGGATCGGCGAGGAGCTCTGGGCGTACTGCGACGTCGACCCGTTCGGCGTCGCGGCGGCGGTCGAGGCACCGCTCGACACGGAGCTCTTCCGAACGATCGAGCGCACGATCCGCGATCACGACCCCGACGGCGTCCCGGTCCCGGTCATGGTCCCGTTCGCCACGGACGCCAAGCACACGATCCGCCTCGACGTCCCGACGTACGGCTTCTCACCGCTCCGCCTCGAGCCCGCCGAACGCTTCCTCGAACGCTTCCACGGGGTCGACGAGCGAGTCGGGGTCGACGCACTGGCCTTCGGCCTGCCCGCCCTCTACGACGTGGTCCGCCGCTTCTGCGGTTGAACCCGCAGCCCGTCGCGGGCATACCGTTCATTGACGGTGCCCGGCGGCACCGCGTTCGGCGCCCAGTTGATCCACCGGTGACCGCCCGGGCCTAGGATGCGTGCACCGCCGTGTTCGTCGGTGGAGGTGCCCGTCCCATGCGCCGGATCCTCGGGATCCTCATCGGAATCGCTCTCGCCGGGGCCCTCAGCGGGTCGGTCGTCGGCGCGCGCCCGGAACCGCGCGTGGCGATCGTCGTCGGACCCGTCGAGGGGCTGACCGACCTCTATCGCTCGATCGGTGCCACGGCCGCCCGAGAAGCGCGGCGCTGGACCAGCGACGTTGTCACGGTCGTCTCGCCGAACGCCACCTGGCCGGCCGTCAAGCGGGCCCTGCGCGGAGCGTCGATCGTCCTCTACCTCGGTCACGGCAACGGCTGGCCGTCACCCTACCGGGACGCGCTGTTCCCGGCGACGCAGGACGGGCTCGGGCTCAATCCGGTCGCCGGCGCGGGCGACGACACCCACCAGTACTTCGGCGAGTCGCTCATCGCCCGCGAGATCCGGCTCGCCCCCGGGGCCGTCGTCATCCTCAACCACCTGTGCTACGCCAGCGGCAACTCCGAGCCGGGGCTTCCGGAGGGATCGCTCGACGTGGCCCAGCAGCGGGTCGACAACTACTCCGCGGGCTGGCTCCGCGCCGGCGCCGGCGCCGTGGTGGCGGACACGTTCGGGGATCCGCGCACGTACCTCCGGGCGCTGCTCGGCGGCGACGGGACCGTCGACGGGATCTGGCGCGCCGCCCCCGACTCCCATGACCACGTCCTGCCGTTCGCCAGCGTCCGGACCCCCGGCGCCCTGGCGGCGCTCGACCCGACCCAACCGTCGTCGGGGTTCAATCGCTCGCTCGTGTGGCGGCCGGGCCTGACCGCGGCCGATGTCCGAGACGGATCGGGTCGCGTGTCGTTCGGCCGGATCGAGCCGGGATCGTCGATCGCTCCGGGTGCCGCGTCCCTCGCCGGGCTCGGGTACGGCTTCCAGGCGCCGCGCCTGACGCCGGCGGGGCCCGGTCCGAGTGGACTCGTTGCCGGCAGCCGGGCCACGCTGACCCTGCCCGTCACGGTCCCGAAGGGCGCGACCCTGGCAGCCGGCATGGAGCTCGGCGTGCGCTGGGATCCCGTGGTCCTGGCCGGGACACCGGGCATCCCGCCCGCGGCCGCCGCGCCGCCCGTTACGGGCCGGGCAGCGCCACCGACTCCCGGTCCGTCAGGCCCAGCCGTCGCGAGCCCGGCGCCGGGCGCCGGTGTCCCGCCAGCGTCGCCGCGCGGCCGGCCTGCGCCGTCGTCGAGCCCGATCCTGAGTCCCACCGTCGGCGAGCCACCGACGATCCAGTCCGTTGCGCCCGAAGTCTCCGGTGGCGTCGTCACGCCCGCGCGGGCGAGGGTCGTTCGGTCGGGTCTCCGGCTGTCGGTCACGTTGCCCGCCGCGGCCGGGCTGTACCGGCTCGTGGTCACGGTCCACGGATCGGACGGCGTGGCCTTCGACGGAGCTACCCAGTCGCTGATCCCGGCCCTCGGGGTCCGGGTCAGCCCGCGGCTGTCCGCGGCCTACGGCGTGGCCCCGGCGTTGTCCGTCGTCGCCGGCAGCGACTTCGACCTGCCAGTCCGGGTCGCGAACGACGGCGCCGTCGCCTGGGCCGCGCCGTTCGACGCGACCCAGCTGCCGGAGGAGCTGATCGACCCGTCGATCGTCCGCGACCACCCGAGCGCCCGGCTCGTCGCCCACTGGCTGCCGCTGGCCGTCGACGATCCGATCGACTCGGCCACCGACGCCTCGGCGGTCGCCCAGCCGGCGCCCGGATCCGAGGTCACGGTCCACCTCGGCCTCACGGCGCCGGCGGCTCCGGGCTCGTACCTCCTCGTCCTCGACGTCGCCAGCCCGCTCCACGGGTCCCTCGCCGCGACCGGGATCGCCCCTGGGGAGGTTCGGGTCGCGGTCGCTCCACCGACCGGCCCGGATCCGTCGCCGGCGGCTACTCGCGGGGCGCCTTGATCAGCCGGCCGCGGCGGGAGATGGCGCCGGTCGCCAGTGCGGCGACGCCCATCGCGATGAGCTTGCGCTCCGCCGGTGGCAGTGCCCGGACGGCCGACAGGAACTGATCAGCTCGACCGCGGTCGACGAGGCGCAGGATGGCGTGGCCCCGCTGGGTCAGCCAGATCGAGCGCTGGCGACGGTCCTCCTCCTCGCGGCGTCGCTCGACGAGGCGCCGTCGGACGAGCCCGTCGACGAGGCGTGACGTCGCCGACGGCGAGCGTCCGAGCGCGTCGGCGAGATCAGCCACCGTCGTCGTGCCCGAGTCGGCCAGCACATAGAGCGCCGCCAGCTGGGTGAACCCGAGGCGGAGCTCGCCGAGCTGCCAGGCGAATCCGATCACGAGCTCCCGCCACAGCGCACGGCCCATCGCCACCCGCTCCGAGATCTGGCGTGGGTTCTGGATCGACGTGCCGGCCGCGAGGACGGGCGCACTGAGGGCGGCCTCGAAGGTCCGGGCGATGGTCCGGCGCGGGGTGGCCCGCCGCACCGGCCGGCCGGCGGGGCGCGAGGAGGGGCGATGGGCGGACGGCTCGAGTTCCATCGATCCAGCCTACGGCCGGGCGTGAATGCATGCAACCTTGCACACGCCCTCCGCGTGGAACGGCCCGCGCGCCGTACGCTGGAAGCCGGCCAGACGGCCGCATTGCGCGTCCCGGAGCATCAGGAGCCAGATGACCACGGTCGCGTTCGTCTTCCCCGGCCAGGGATCGCAGGCCGTCGGGATGGGTCGCAGCCTCGCCGCCGCCAGTCCGGCCGCCCGATCGGTCTTCGCCGCCGCCGACGACGCGCTTGGCGAGCCGATCTCCGGTCTCGCCTGGGAGGGCCCGGCCGAGCTGCTCGACCGCACCGAGAACGCGCAGCCGGCGCTTCTCGCGACCTCGATCGCCTATCTCGCTGCACTCCAGGAGCGCTGGCCGAGCCTCGGGCTGGAGCCGCCGCGCCCGGCGTTCTACGCAGGCCACTCGATGGGCCAGTACAGCGCGATGGTCGCCGCCGGCGTCCTCGAGCTGGGGGACGGGATCCGGCTCGTCCGCGAGCGGGGACGGCTGATGCAGGCCTCGGGCGCCGGTCGGGAGGGTCGGATGGCGGCGATCATCGGGCTGGCCGACGAGCGGCTGCCCGAGCTCGTCGATCGCGCGTCGGCCAGCGGCGTGTTCGGGATCGCCAACCGCAATTCGCCCGGCCAGGTCGTGGTGTCGGGCGAACGGCCCGCGGTCGAGGCCGCGCTCGACATCGCCCGCGAGCTCGGGGCCCGTCGGGCGATCGAGCTGCCGGTCTCGGTCGCCGCGCACTCCCCGCTCATGACCGAGGCGGCCGACGGGATGCGGCTCGCGCTGGCCGACGTCCGGTTCGCCGATCCGAGCGCACCGCTCCTCGCTAACCGCGACGCCCGCCGGCTCACGACCGGGGCGGAGGCTCGTGACGAGCTCGTCGAGCACCTGACGGCCGGCGTGGACTGGGTCCGTGCCGTGGAGGCGATGACGGCCGCCGGGGTCACCACGTTCATCGAGATCGGACCGGGCCGCGTCCTGACCGGGCTCATCAAGCGCATCGCCCCCGACGCCGAGGCGTACCCCACCGAAGCATCGAGCCCGGACGGCCTGGCCGTGCCGGGCGCCGGCATCCCGGCCTGACCGTCACACGAGGAGATCATCCGTGCGAGCCCCCGACCACACCCGTCGCGTCGTCGTCACCGGCCTCGGCGTCATCAGCCCGGTCGGCAACGATCGGCAGACCGCGTGGTCGAACCTCGTGAACGGCGTGTCCGGGATCCGCGAGATCACCAAGTTCGACGTCTCGGGCTACGAGCAGAAGGCAGCCGGCGAGGTCCGCGACTTCAACGCCGTCGACTGGATGGACCCGAAGGCCGCCCGCCGGAGCGAGGCGTCGCTCCACTACGGCGTGGCCGCGGCAAAGCAGGCGCTCGCCGACTCCGGGTTCGAGATCAACGACGAGAACCGGACCGAGGTCGGGGTGGTCTTCGGCTCGGGCGCCGGCGGCCAGTCGCTGATGATCGACAACTACGCCAGCCTCCACGACCGTGGTCCGCGGACGGTGGCTCCGACGTTCATCGCCAACGCCCTCGTCGATTCGTGCTCTGGGATGATCGCGATCGAGACCGGCGCGATCGGCCACAACCTGTGCATCGTGTCGGCCTGCGCGACCGGGACGCACAACGTGGCCGAGGCGGCCGAGGCCATCCGCCGGGGCGACTGCATCGCGATCATCTCGGGCTCGACCGAGATGCCCCTGCTCGAGGTCGGTCACGCCGGCTTCGGCAACATGCGCGGCCTCGGCAACCCGCGACCCGGGGAGCCGATCACGAGCGTGTCGCGGCCGTTCGACCTGACCCGCGACGGGTTCGTCCTCGGCGAGGGCGCGGCCTCACTGTTCCTCGAGGACCTCGAGCTGGCCAAGGCGCGCGGCGCGAATATCTACGCCGAGGTCGTCGGCTACGGCTCGGCGGCCGACGGCTGGGACATGATCCAGCCCGTCGAGGGCGGCGCCGGCTCGGCGCGGGCGATGAAGATGGCCCTCGAGCGACGCGGCGTGCCGGCCGACGAGGTCGACCTTATCAACCCGCATGGGACGTCGACGCCGCTCGGCGACAAGCGCGAGGCCGAGGCGATCTGGGCGGTCTTCGGCGACCACACGCCGAACATCGCGATCAGCGCCACGAAGTCGATGACCGGCCACATGATGGGCGCGGCCGGGGCGTTCGAGGCGTTCGCGACCGTCCTGTCGATCGCCGAGCAGACCGTCCCCGCGACGCTCAACTACCGCGATCCGGACCCCGAGATCAACCTCACCATCCCGACCGAGACCGAACAGCGACCGATCCGGGCGGCGCTGTCCAACAACATCGGGCTCGGCGGCCACAACGGCGCCGTCATCTTCCGCCGCTACGACGGCGATTGACCGGCGCGCGCTGCCGAAGCAGCCGCCGCCGAGCCGCTAGAATCCGGACCGCCCACCCGACTACCCACCGACGTCCCGCTCGCCCAGAGGTGATCGTGCCCCCAGCCCAGGACCCCGCCCGTCGTGCCGTCGTGACCGGTCTTGGCGCCGTCATGCCGGTCGGCAACGACTTTCCGACCTACTGGGCGAACCTCAAGGCGGGCGTGACCGGGACGCGGACGATCCAGAGCTTCGACGCCTCGGGGATGGAGGTCCAGATCGCGGCCGAGGTCATCGGCTTCGACCCGACGGTCGCGATGGATCCCAAGATGGCCCGCCGGATGAGCCGGTTTATCCATTTCGCGATGGCGGCCGGCAAGGAGGCCGTTGCGCACGCCGGGATCGACTTCGCGGCCATGAGCCAGGAGCAGCGCGACCGCGTCGGCGTCGTCGTCAACACGGGCGGCGGCGGGATCGAGCAGATCATCGACGGGACGCACACCTTCGACAGCAAGGGTCCGCGCTTCGTGAGCGCCTTCGCGATCCCGGCGCTGTCGGGCTCGATGGGCGCCGCGATGCTGTCGATGGAGTACGGGCTGACCGGCCCGGTCATGACCCAGGTCGCCGCCTGCGCGACCTCGGTGATCGCGTTCCACGACGCGCTCCGGCTGATCGCGTCCGGGGAGTGCGACGTCGTCCTCGCCGGCGGGTCCGAGGCGCCGATCTGGCCGATGGGCGTCGCCGCCCTCGGCAACATGGGCGCGCTGTCGAAGCGGAACGACTCGCCGGAGACCGCGTCGCGCCCGTTCGACGCGACCCGCGACGGGTTCGTCCTCGGCGAGGGCGGCGGGGTCGTGGTGGTCGAGTCGCTGGCTCACGCGCTCGGGCGCGGCGCAACCCCGATCGCGGAGGTGATCGGCGGCGCGCTGACCGCGGACGCGTTCCACATCAGCGCCCCTGAGCCGACGGGTCGCGGTCAGGCGCGGGCCATGGAGCTGGCCCTGCGCAACGCAGGGGTCGCGCCCGACGAGATCGACTGGATCGTCGCGCACGGCACGTCGACGCCGCTCAACGACTTGACCGAGACGCGGGCGATCAAGGCGGCCTACGGCAGCGCGGCGTCGACGCGGGCGATCAGCTCGCCGAAGTCGATGATCGGCCACCTCGTGGGTGCGGCGGGGATCGCCTCGGTCCTGGCCGCACTCGGCGGCATCCGCGACCAGGTCATCAGCCCGACCGCGAACCTCCACCAGCCCGACCTGCCCGAGTGCGACCTCGACTACGTCCCGCTCGTCGCCCGGCCGGCGCGGATCGACACCGTCGCGGTCAACGGGTTCGGGTTCGGCGGCCAGAACGCGGTCGCCATCTTCCGCCGTCTCGCGGACTGACCGTCCGGCGGCTGTCGCCCGAACGACAGCCGCGCTGTCCGGCGGTCGGCAGACCGAGCCGCCGCGGTCCGGCTACCGTTCGTTCGTCGCAGCCGAAGAGTCAACCGAGCCCGGAGGAACCCACGAGATGACCGCCAAGCCGACCGCCGCCGACCAGCCCTTCACCATCGTCCTCGATGACGACGAGAACCTCGTCGCCGAGGGCCGGCTGCGCGAGAGCGATGCCGGGCCGACCTGGGCCAAGCATCGCGTGACGGTGCAGCTCGACGACGCGGACACTGCGGGTCACTCGCTCGACGCGTCCGTCGTGGCGATCAGCCTGCGCTTCGACGACGACGTCGAGGGTCACGCGCTCAGCCTCCACTTCCCGAACGCCGAGAAGGCCGAGCAGTTCCGCCGGCGCGCCATCGCCACCGGCGTCCTGGCCGGTGCGCTGATCGTCGGCGTGACCGCGGCCCAGCTGTCGGTCGCCACCCCGGCCTCGACGACTGCCGCGCCGGCGGCTCCGATCGCCGCCCCGGCGCCGCTCACGCAGCCTGTCGTGAACCCGCTGATCCCCTCCGAGGATCTCGCGCCGGCCGTCCCCCGCGCACAGCCCGAGGTCAACCCGCGGATCCCGGCCGAGGACCTCGCTCCGGCCGCCCCCCGCGGCGCGACTGTCCCGAAGCTCCCCGCCTCGCACGTCGCCCAGACGACGACCGAGACGAGTCCGGCGACGCTCTCTCCGGCCGAGAAGCACCGCCAGGACCATCAGTAGCCCATCGTCTCCCGGCGCAAGCCGGGCTCCTCACTCCCAGCGGCGGACCGTCCGGGACCCCGGGCGGTCCGTTCGCGTTCCGCCGGCTAGGGGGCTGGGTCGACCACCAGCTCGCCGACCATCCCGGCCGCCGCGTGGCCGGCGACGGAGCAGCGGATCGGGTAGCGCCCGGGCCGGTCGACGATGAACCGGATCCGGGTCGTCTCGCCCGGCCGGGTGGCGGCGTCGACGTTGGCCAGGCCCTCGACCGTCCAGTCGTGGAACACGGGGTCGTCATTGACGAGGTCGAGGACGACGAACCGGCCCGCGGTGACGTGGACGTCCGGCGGCTGGAATGCCAGGTCCCGGGCGACGACCCGGAGCTGGGTCGCCGAGGCGTCGATCGCCCGATCGACCACGGTCACCGCGGCGATGACGCCAACCGCCAGCAGCGCGATCGTCGACAGGAACGCCACCTCGCGGACGCGCCCGAGCCGGGTCTGGCGGGCCGCCCCGGTCACGGCCGTCGGACGCGCGTCGAAGCCGCGCAGGCGGAGCGAGTTCATGACCACGCTGACCGACGAGAGGGCCATCGCGCCGGCCGCCAGGGCCGGGTTCAGGGTGATCCCGAACGCCGGGTAGAGGATGCCCATCGCGACGGGGATGAGGACGATGTTGTAGGCGAACGCCCAGAACAGGTTCTGCCGGACGACGCCCATGGTCCGGCGGGACAGGGCGATGGCCGATTCCACGAGCCGCGGATCGCCGCCGAGGAGCGTCACGTCGGACGCCTCGATCGCCACGTCGGCGCCGGTCCCGATCGCCACGCCGAGATCGGCCTGGGCGAGCGCAGGCGCATCGTTGATCCCGTCGCCGACCATCGCCACGCGACGACCCTCGGCCTGGAGCGCCGCGACGACCGCCGCCTTGTCGCCCGGCAGGACGTCGGCCCGGACGCGCTCGCTGGCGATCCCGACCTGGCGGGCGACCGCCTCGGCCGCCGGTCGTCGATCGCCGCTGACGAGCCAGACCTCGATCCCGCTCCCCGCGAGCGCGCGAACCGCCGCCGTCGCGTCGGGCCGGACGGGATCGGCTACCGAGATCGAGCCAGCCGCCCGCCCGTCGATCGCGACGACGACCGTCGTTCGCCCGGATGCCGCATCGGCGGCAAGGCTGCTCGCGATCGGCGCGAGGTCGATCCCCCGCTCGCCCATCAGGCGTTCGGTGCCGACGATGACATGCCGGCGCGACGACCCGCCGCCCGGTGCCGCCTCGACGACGCCCTCGACCCCCCGTCCCGCGTGGCTGGCGAATCCGGACACCGGCCGGAAGCCGAGCTCGCGCAGCCGGCCGGCGGCGAGGATCGCGGCACCGATCGGGTGCTCGCTGCCACGTTCGAGCGACGCCGCCAGGTCGAGCAGCTCGGTGGGCTCGACGCCCGTCGCCGGCTCGATCGCCGCCACCGCCGGCCGGCCGGCGGTCAGCGTCCCGGTCTTGTCGAAGATGACCGTGTCGATTCCGGCGGCGGTCTCGAGGGCCGCCCCGCCACGGATGAGGATCCCGGCCTCCGCGCCGCGGCCCGTGCCGACCATGATCGCGGTCGGCGTGGCCAGACCCATCGCGCACGGGCAGGCGATCACCACGACGCTGATGAACGCCGTCAGCGCGAGCGTCAGCCGCGGCTCCGGCCCGACGATCGCCCAGGCGAGGAACGCGGCACCGGCGAGCCCGAGGACGATCGGGACGAAGACCTCGCTGATCCGGTCGGCGAGACGCTGGATGGGCGCCTTGCTGCCCTGGGCCCGGCGGACCATGTCGACGATCCGGGCCAGGGCGGTCTCGCTGCCGACGCGGGTCGCCCGGAAGACGAACGTCCCGTTCGTGTTGAGCGTCGCCCCGATCACCTCGTCGCCCGGCGCGACGTCCACCGGGATCGGCTCGCCGGTCAGCATCGAGCGATCGATCGCCGAGGCGCCCGAGACGACGATCCCGTCCACCGGGACCTTCTCGCCCGGGCGGACCCGAACGAGGTCGCCGACCCGGACCTCCGCCAGCTCGACGTCCAGCTCGTCGTCGCCGCGGACGACCCGGGCCCGCTTCGCGCCGAGCGCGACCAGCGAGCGGATCGCCCCGATGGTGCGACTCTTCGCCCGGCCCTCGAGCCAGCGCCCGAGAAGCACGAGGCCGATGATGATCGACGACGAGTCGAAGTAGGTCTCGGGATGGAGCCCCGCTTCGTGGACGACCGTCGGGAAGACGGTCACGAAGACGCTGTACAGCCAGGCAGCGCTCGTCCCGGCGACGACGAGCGTGTCCATGTTGGCCGACCGGTGGCGGAGCGCGCGCCAGGCCGCCCGGTAGAAGCGACCGCCGGCCCAGACCTGGACGAACGTCGCCGGCACGAGCGCCAGCCAGTTGATCGTCTCCATCGGGATCGAGGTCTGCGGCCAGAACGAGGCGATCATGATCCCGATCGCCACGCCGATCGAGACGGCGGCCCGCATCGCCAGCGACCGCTGGTCGCGGGCGCGAAGGGCGTCCTCGACGGCCATCGCAGCGGCCGACGGATCGGTGGACTCCGCGGCCGCGTCGAGCGGCGCCGACGGCTTGAGCTCGTAGCCGGCCGCCTCGATCGCGTCGACGAGGTCGTCCCGGCCGGCGAGGTCCGGCAGGTAGCGGATCGTGGCGACCTCGGTCGCGAGGTTGACGGCGGCGTCCTCGACCCCGGGTGTGCGGCGGAGATACCGCTCGATCCGGTTGACGCACGTGGCACAGGTCATGCCCGCGACGGGCAGCTGGATCTCCTCGACGCCGGTCGTGGAGACCGCGGCGGCTGCGTCGTGGGTGGTTCCGGGCTGTGCTGCCATACTCCCAGGGAGTATACCAGCCTGGATCGCAGACCCCGGCGGTCCGACCGGCCCGCCCTGACCGGGCCGACCGTCACGCGCGGGCGACGGTTGGGTAGGCTGGACCGATGAACGACCGCTCCTCCGGTCCGGGGACGAGACGCGACCCTCGGCACCCGGTCGCCAGCGGATGATCGGACTGGCGGTGGTCGAGGCTCCGTGGGGACCGATCCACCTCGCCGCCGACGAGACCGGTCTCGTGGCGCTCGAGGTCATGGCCACGGACGACGGGTTCGCCGAGTCGGTCCGGCGGCGCCTGGGCGCGCGCCCGTCGACGGCGGCCGGGCGCGTGGTCGGCCGCCGGGTCGGCCAGGCCGTCGAGGCCGTCGAGGCGCACCTCGCCGGCGATCGGGCCGCCCTCGGATCGGCGGCCTTCACGCTCCGCGGCGTGAGCGACTGGGACCGGCTCGTGCTCGATGGCGTGCGCCGGATCCCGTGGGGCCGCGTGACGAGCTATGGCGGCCTCGCCCGCGCGATCGGCCGGCCCGGTGCCGCGCGTGCGGTGGGCGCCGCAGTCGGTCGCAATCCGATCGGGCTCGTGATCCCGTGCCATCGGGTGATCGCCGGCGACGGGTCACTCGGCGGCTACGGTGGGTCCTGGTTCGGTGAGGCGGCGGCGCTCCGCGACGTCAAGCGCCAGCTGCTGGCGCTCGAGGGCACGCGACCCGCCCACGGTCGTGTCGCCTGGACGACGTTCGACGCGCCACCCGGATGACTTCCCGGCGACCGTCGCGGCGGCCTAGACTCGACGGAGCGGCGGTCGCGTCGCCACGGCAACCAGGAGGACCAGATGAGCGAGCCCACCGACGCGCGCGACGTCCAGCCAACGGAGCCGGAGACGCCTCCGACCGAGGACGACACCACCGGTCACTCTTTCGGCTACGAGTACGCCCGCCAGCACGTCTCGGACAAGTCGCGGGACGCCGACGCGTGGGCCGCCAAGGAGGCCCTCCGCAAGCAGGCCAAGAACCAGGAGCGACCATCCGGCCGCTGACGCGTCACCGGCCCCGGTGAGCGTCCTTCGCGCCTACCGCGGCCTGCTCTCGAACGGTCCCCTGGTCCGCCTGCTCGGCGGAGAGTTCGTCAGCTCGATCGGGGACTGGCTGTACCTCGTCGCCCTGCTCATCCTGGTCTACCAGGTGAGCGCCGACCCGCTCCTCCTCGGGCTCGTGGGCGGCGCGCGCGTCCTGCCGTACGTCGTGCTGTCGATCCCCGCCGGGATCGTTGCGGACCGCTTCCAGCGGCGGCTGGTCCTGCTCGTGACCGACGTCGCCCGGGGATTGATCATGGTCGTGATGGCCTGGCTCGTCGCCGTGCACGGGCCGCTCTGGGCCATCGTGGCGCTGGCGATCCTGGCGACGTGCTTCTCGTGCTTCTTCGGTCCGACGATCGGCGCCTACCTGCCGACCCTCGTTCGCGACGAGCGTGAGCTCGGACCCGCGAACAGCGCCTGGTCGACACTCGACAACCTGGCGTTCGTCATCGGTCCGGCCGTCGCCGGGTTGCTCATCGGGGTCAGCGGACTGACGCTCGCCTTCGTCCTCAATGCCATCTCGTTCGCGTTCGTCGCCGTCGTGCTGTGGCGGTTGCCGGCCGAGTCGGGACGATCGGCGAGGGCCGGCGCGGCGTCGCCGGCGGCGCCCGACCCCGCGGTCCAGCAGGCCGGCGCGGCGGACTCGACCACGCCGTCCTCCACCGATGCCGGACCGCCGGAATCCGCGCCGCTCGAACCGCGGATCCCCGTCGTCCCGCTGGCCGGCCTGGCCGTGATCGACACGGTCGCCGGCTTCGTCTTCGGCGGGCTCGGCGTGCTGACCGTGATCATCGCGACCGACCAGCTCGGTGCGACGGAATCCGCGACGGGCTACCTCAACGCCGCTGTCGGCGTCGGCGGGATCATCGGCGCCCTGGGCTCGGGCGCGTTCGTCGTTCGGCCGGCCCTGCGGCTGCCGCTGGTCCTCGGATCCCTCGGGTTGGCGGCGGGCGTCGCGGTGCTCGGACTCGTGACGAGTCTCGGGCCAGCCCTCGCGGCCATGGCACTCGCCTCGGCGGGCAGCCTGTTGACCGAGGTCGTGAGCACGACGATCTTCCAGCGGGTCGTCCCGGACGCGGTCCGGGGCCGTGCCCTCGGGACGATCGCAACGGTCTCGACGCTCGCCTACGCTGCGGGCTCGATGGTCATGCCGGTGGCTGCCGGGATCGTCGGGATCGAGCCGGTCCTGCTTGCGTCCGGGATCCTCGTCGTCGTCGGCGTGGTCGCCGCGGTCGTCCTCATCGGCACCGCGGGGGATCGCGGGCCGTCCGCGGCGGTCGTCTCGGCGGCGGGGCGGGCGGCGGCGCTACCGGTCTTCACCGGCGTTCCCACGGCCCGTCTGGCCGACGCGTTCGACCGGGCAACCGAGATGGACGTCCCGCGGGGGACCACGATCGTCCGGCAGGGCGAGCCGGCGGACCGCTTCTACGTGATCCTCGATGGCCGCTTCGACGTCGACCAGACGGCCGATGGAGGCACGTCCCCAACCCGATTGCGGACGATGGGGCCCGACGAGGTGTTCGGCGAGATCGGGCTCCTGACCGGGGCTCCACGGAGCGCAACGGTCAGCGCGGCGACCCACGGGCGGCTGCTGGCACTCGACGGACCGTCGTTCCTCGAGCTCGTGGAGGCCGGCGCCGAGGTGGGGCCACGACTGCTGGCGCTCCATCGCGGTGGCCTGGCGTCCGGCTGAGGCCGGCGCTGTCGCCCATCCGACCCTCGGAGCGTCGCCTGACGACCTGTCCCCCGCTGACCTTCGGGTGTACGGTTCCGGCGCGGAGCGGATCAGCACCTTCGTTCCCGCTTCGGGCGACCACGGTAGCGGCGTGCAGGAGAGACCGATGCCAGACGAGATGGACCCGCAGGCGCAGCCAACGGAACCGCAGCCGGACGACGACGTCGAGGGCCATCGCGGGATGGGGGCGCGGGTCGACGGCGCACCCGAGGACTTCATGCAGACCCGGGTCTCGTCCCGCAAGATCGACGAGGACGAGGACGACGTCGAAGGCCACTTCGGTCACCTGAAGAGCCCAACCAGCCGGGGCGAGTGAGCCCGGTCGCGACTCTCGTCAGCCGCCGGGCCGGGCCCCGTTCGCGACGGTCGCCAGGATCGTCTTGACCTCGAACGGGGTCGCCCCCGGGTGCCTCGCCCGGATGAGCGCGGCGAGTCCGGTGATGTGCGGCGCGGCGAAGCTGTTGCCCGTCGCCACGATCCGCTCCGCCGTCCTTCCAGGCCACTTCCACGTCCACCCCGTAGGCCCCGAACTCCACCGGCGGCCGCGGGTTGTAGAACCACGTCCACGGGTCCGCTACGTCGTGCGCTGCGACCGAGACCACGGACGAGAACAGCGACGGGTAGCTCGGGCCCGGGACGTTGTTGGCGGCGCTCACGAGGAGGACGTTGGCGAAGTAGGCCTGCGTCGGCGATCTCGTGGAAGACGCCGAACATGGCGTCGCTCTTCGAGGACAGGCTCAGGTTGACGACCGTCGCCCCCTGGGCGATCGCCCACTCCAGCCCGGCGGCGAAGATCGTGCCCTTGCCCCGGTTGTCGGGGCCGAGGACCCGGATCGAGATGATGTCCGCTCCAGGGGCGAGGCTGTGGATGATCCCGGCACACGCCGTGCCGTGGCCGACGACGTCGATCGCCTCGGCATCCTCGACGCACCTGCGGGTCGTCCTCGCCCGGCTCGACCCGGACGCTCCGGACGAGCTTGCCGCCGACCGCCGGGTGATCGCGCTCGACGCCCGAGTCGACGATCGCCACGGTGACCCCGGTCCCGTCGGATCCGCCGAAGGCCACGTCACGGTCCATCCCGGGGATGGGCACGAGCCGCTCGAGCCGCTCGCGACCCTCGCCGACGAAGGGCTCGCTCCAGGCGGGCAGGTAGGGATCGGTCAATGGTCGGACGAGCGCGCGGACGGGCCCCGTCCGCGGCGTCGCGCACGGCTGTCCCGCTCGGCCTGGCGGGCGACGGCCCCGAGCAGGTCGGTCACCAGCTCGAGCCGGTCGGGGTCGGCGCCGCGGATCCGGGCGACCTGCTCGACGAGCTCCCAGAGGCGGCTGTCGTCGTCGCGTCCGAGGCGTTCGGTCCCGGCGCGGACCAGCTCGTCGAGCGCCGTCTCCGAGGCGCGGGCCCGACGCCCGCGCCTGGTCGGCCAGGGTGGCCCGGAGGAGGGCCGCGATGTCGCGCTCGACGCGGCTCGCCCTGATCGCGATGGTGGCCTGCCGGGCGAACACGCCGGCCAGCTCGACGTCGCGCAGGGTGAAGGCGGCCTGGCTCCGCTTGTCGAGGACCTGGAGCACGCCGATCGTGCCCTGGTCGTCGACGAGCGGGACGGCGACGATCGAGCGCGGCACGTAGGCCGTCCGCTCGGCGAACTGCGCGCCCGAAGCGCGCGTCGCTCGCCACGTCCGAGATGGCGAGGGCCTGGCCGGTCGTGAAGACGTACCCGGCGAGGCCCTGGTCCGGTCGGATCGCGACACCGATCACGCCCTGCCCCTGTTCCCCGGCCGCAACCTGGAAGACCAGCCGGTCGATGGCCGGGTCGTACAGGGCGATCGAGGCGGCTTCGGCCTGGAACAGGGTCACGGTCGCGTCGACGATCGAGCGGAGGACGCGCGAGCGCCGATTCGGTCTCCAGCCGGCGGGCAACCTCGCCGCGCAGGGCGATCGCGCGCAGGAGGTCGAGCGCCTCGGGCCCGAGCGCCTCGGTCGAGGGTCGTCAGCCACGGGCGCTCACCGCTCGGCGGCCCGCTCGAGCCGATCGAGGTCAGGGATGATCAGGGCGTCCTTCTCGAACCGGACGAGGTCCGCGGTCGGCAGGTCGTTGAGCAGGCGGTTCACGGTCTGGCGGGTGCCGCCGATCATGCGCGGCGAGGTCGGACTGGGTGTACGGCCAGTCGAGGCGCACTTCGCCCGTGGCGTCGGGTTGGCTCTCGCGGGCCAGCCGGACGAGCCGGCTGGCGAGCCGGCCGGGCAGGTCCAGGAAGTGGAGCTCCTCGACGTGGCCGGTCAGGCGGCGCAGCTCGGCGACGAGGCCCGCGAAGAGGGCGCTGCCGGAGCGCGGGCTCGCTCGTCCACGAGCTCGCTCGAAGCGATCGCCGGCGCAGGACCAGCGCCTGGGTCGGCTCGAGCGCGACGGCCGTCGCCGAGTGGGGCGCGCCGTCGAGCAGCGCCAGCTCGCCGAAGAAGTCGCCCCGGGCCAGCGTCGCGATGATCGCGCCTTCCTCGCCCTCGGGCGACGGCAGGACGATCTTGACCGAGCCCGACTTCGACGATGTACAGCGAGTCGCCCGGGTCGCCCTGGTGGAAGATCGTCTCGTTCTTGCGGTAGCGACGGATCCGGAGCGTCGAGGCGCACAGGGCGAGCGTTTCGTCGTCGACCTGCGCGAAGAGCGCGCAGCGGCGGAGCGCCTCGATCGCGAAGCTCGAGTCCGTCGTCGTCGCCTCCGGTCACAGCGGCCCTCCTCCGGGCGCTCATCCTAGCGGGCCGCCGGTGGGCAGTCGAGGGTGGAATCGACGAAGCGGCGCCGGCTGGGCGCCGCTTCGTTCCGGGCCGGGTCCGGGTCGAGACGCGTCGATCGCGCGCCGACGCCGGTCACTTCTTGTGCGGGCGACTCGCCTCGGCCTTCGCCGCGTGGGCCTGCAGGTTCCGCTGGATCTCGCGCTCACGCTCACGGGCGAGCTCGCGACCGAGCAGCGGGTTGGAGAACATGTGGCCTTCGGTGTCGGCCTCGTCGCCGCCGGTCACGCGGCGTCTTGGGGCTGCCGTGGCCCTCGACGTCGTCGTCGGTTCGATCGCGCGGCTCTTGCTGCTGGGCATCGCTGTGCTCCTGACGGCTAGCGCTTGTCGTGGCGGCTAGCGCTTGTGGCCTTCGGTGTCGGCCTCGTCGTCGTCGGTCACGCGGGTCTTGGGGCTGCCGTGGCCCTCGACATCGTCGTCGCTGTAGCGCTTGTGGCCCTCGACGTCGTCGTCCCCGGTCACAGGGTCTTGGGGCTACCGTGGCCCTCGACGTCCTGGTCTTCGATCGCGCGGTTCTGCTTCGAAGGCATCTCTGACTCCTATCGGCTACTCGGACTCCGGCTCTTCCGTCGAGCCAGGCCATCTTGCGCCGCTCATCCCCCGACCGTCCAGCGCTTCGTGCGACGGCGGGAGTGTCAGCAAGGCGACGTTTCGCGGGCCGCGGCGGTCAGGTGCGAGTGACCGGCCGCATCGGGTAGACGCCGATGACCACGGGCGCCATCGGGTCGAGCTGGAGCTCGTAGCCGACCTCGCCGCCGCGGAGGAGCTCGCCGAGCATCTGGCCCTCGCGCTCCGGCAGCCCGACGTACACGCGCCCGGAACCCAGCGTCGATCCCCGACACGTCGTCGTCCTCGGTCGCGATGAGGAAGCGGCGCCGGATCTCGTGGATCGGCACGTAGGCGCGACTCTTGATGAACCGCCGCAGCTGGGCGGTGGTGCAGCCGCCGCTGCGCTCGGACGGTCCGTGCGGCCCCTGGCCGTTGCCGGGCGGAGGGTTCGGCATCGGGCGATCGAGCGGCCCGCTCGGCGCGATCAGCCCCGCCGGCAATGCGGCGCCATTGGCGTTCGGGACGATCGGCGGGCCCTGGATCGACGGCACGTCCTCGGGGCGGCCGGCAGGCTCCGGCGTGGGCAATCCCCGCTCACCGGTGGCGGAGACCAGGACCTCGGCCGGCGGCACCGGCCTCGGATCGTTCGCCGGGCCGCTGGCGTCGGCCGGCAGGACGGTCTCGCTCCCTTCGGCGAGGGGGCCCGATCTCGACCCAGGTCGGCTCACCGGGTGCGGCCGCGGCCGTGGGCCGTCCGATCCGCGCGGAGTCGTGCGGACGCGGCCCACCACGATGATCGAAGTGCCGCGGCCGGCCGCCGCGGCCCGTCCGCCGACTCACCGCCGGCACCGGCCGGACGACCGGCGGGCGTGACCAGCTGGGGTCCGCGGGGACTCGTCGTCGCGGAAGCGACGGAAGAAGGTCGTAGGCATCGATCCGAACGCGATGGGCAGTGCGCGCTCGACTGGGCGCGTCGGTTCGCCCGATGATACCGCGCCGCGCTGATCCGAGGCCGGCGGTTCAGGTCCCGTCGACGACGAGGAGGTCGAGCGGCGCCCGGTTGAGCACGATCGGACCGGTCGGACCGCAGACGACGATGTCCTCGAGCCGCGCCCCGTAGCGCCCCTCCAGGTAGATCCCGGGCTCGATGCTGAACGCCATCCCGGCACGCAGCGGCTCCCGCGTTGCCGGCCACGAGGTACGGCTCCTCGTGGCCCTCAAGCCCGATCCCGTGCCCGGTCCGGTGGATGAACTGCTCGCCGTAGCCCTCGGCGTCGATCACCCGTCGGGCGGTCGCGTCGATCGCCTCGGCGGCCATCCCGGGGGCGACGGCCGCGGTCGCCCGCGCCTGCGCCGCGCGCAGGACGGCGAACAGGTGGAGGAAGGCGTCGTCGGGGCCGCGCGCGGGGTCGCCGCCGGTGATCCAGAGCATCCGGGTGATGTCGCTGCCGTAGCCGCCGAGCATCCCGCCGATGTCCAGCACGATCGGCTCGCCGGGCCCGATGACCCGGTCCGAAGCCTCGTGGTGGGGCGACGCGCTGTTCGGGCCGGACGCCGACGATCGAGAACTCGGCCAGGTCGTGACCCTCCGCCAGCAGCCGCTCGCGGACCTCGCGTGCGACGTCCGCCTCGGTCCGTCCGATCAACGTCCCCGCCGCGATCTGGGCGATCACCCGGTCCGCGGCCTCGGCGGCCAGGCGCAGCAGCGCGATCTCGTCCTTGTCCTTGATCATCCGCAGCTCGCGGAGGACCGTCCCCGCGCTCTCGAGGCGCGCGCGACGGGACCCGTTCGAGCAGCCGGAGCACGTGCATCGCCCACAGGCGGTCGCTCACGGCGAGCCGGCCGATCGATCCGCTCGGGATCTCCTCGGCCGTGGCCACGAGGCGCCCGACGCGGGCGATCGGATCGTCGGTCTCGTCCCACGTCACGACCTCGACCTCGCCGGCCTCCACCGCGGGGCTGAGCCGGGCCGGTGCCGCCTCGAGCCGCGGCACGACGAGGGAGACCGGTCCGACCGGCGGGACGACGAGCATCGTCAGCCGCTCGAGCGGCATCGCCCGGTAGCCGGTGAGGTACTCGAGATCCGGGCCGACCCCGACAAGGAGTGCGTCGAGACCGGCGGCCGCCGTGAGATTCCGCGTGCGGGCGATCCGCTCGCTGAACCGCGACGCGGGGATCGCGGGGCGGGTTCGGGCCGCGACGGGGCGGGTCGATCCCGTCGATCCGGTCACCGCACGCCCGTCGTCTGGTTCGCCGCGTCGGCGGCCGGGGGGTTCGGCGTCGGCGGCGTGGGGAGCCCGAGCGCCCGGCCGACAACCCGCGGCCCGTCCGCGTGCAGCTTCCGGTAGGCGAACACGCGTCCGGCCCCGGCGGCCAGGGCCTGCTCGCGGGCCGGCCGATCCTCGTGCGGTCCGACGGCCGCCACGGGGATGCCCGCGGCGGCGGCAGCCCGGATCGCGCCGATCGGGTCCGCGCCGCGCACCGACAGGTCGACCAGCGCACCGGCCGATGCCGGCAGCGCCGCGACGAACCGCTCGTCGGTCCCGGTGACTGCAGGCGTCGCCCCGATCCGCTCGACGATCGAGGCGAGCCGCGTCGCCCAGATGAGGTCGTCGGCCAGGACGACCACCGTCGGACGGCCGTCGGTCACCCAATGACCTCGAGCAGGTGGCCGAACAGGTTGCGCGCCTGGACGAGCCCGACGAGCCGGCCGTCCTCCACGATCGGGATGTGGCGGAAACCGCCGACAGCCATCTTGTGGAGCGCCACGGCCGTCGTGTCGTCGTGGCGCAGGACGACCGGGTCGGGCGTCATCAGCGCATCGACGACCATGCCGTCGAGCGAGCGGCCGGGCAGCTTGAGGATCGCATCCTGGTAGGTCACGATCCCGCGCAGCGCGTCCCCCTCAACCACGAGCAGGCACTCGAGGCCGTCGTCCTTCATCCGCGAGATCGCCGCGCGCGCGCTCGTCCCGGTTACGACCGTCGGCGGCCGCTCGATCCCGAGTGCGTCGAGGTGCTCGCCGAGCAGCCGGCCGTGGAAGTCGACAGCGTCCTGCGGGACGTCGATCGTCCGGAGGTCCGCCCCGCACGCCTCGCACTGGTCCTCGCCGGCGTAGTTGTCGTGCCCGCAGGCGGGACAGCGCATCATGGCGCCACCTTCCACGTCTCGCCGCCCTCGAGGAGCGCGCGGAGGTCGCCGGTCCCACGCCGGGCGATCGCCTCCTCGCGCTGGGCCGTGAGGAGCTCGTCGTGGGTGGCCCGCTTGACGTCGCGGATCACGCCGACCGGCACCGGGAAGTCGGGCCAGTAGATCCGGCTGAGCATGAACGCGATCAGCGGATCGGTCTCGTCATGGACGAGCAGGTCCGCCTCGGTCACGCCATTCTCGCCGATCGTGACGATTTCCGGCTGGTGGCCGTTCAGGCGGATCCCCCGGTCGCGATCCTTGCCGAAGATCATCGGCTTGCCCTGCTCCAGGACGAGCATCCGGTCCTCGCGAACCTCGCGGTCGGTGAAGTCGCGATAGGCGCCGTCGTTGAAGATGTTGCAGTTCTGGAGGACCTCGACGAAGGCCGAGCCCTTGTGGAAGCCGGCGCGGTCGAGCGTCGCCTGGAGGTGCTCGGTGTGCGTGTCGACCGAGCGGGCGATGAGGCTGGCCTCCGCGGCAAGGGCCACCGTCAGCGGGCTGATCGGGTGGTCGATCGTGCCGGACGGGCTCGACTTGGTCACCTTGCCGAATTCCGAGGTCGGCGACGCCTGGCCCTTCGTCAGCCCGTAGATCCGGTTGTTGAACATGACCACCTTGATGTCAACGTTGCGGCGCATCGCGTGGAGCAGGTGGTTGCCGCCGATCGATAGCGCGTCGCCGTCGCCGGTGATCACCCAGACCATCAGGTCGGGGCGGGCCGCCTTGAGACCCGTGGCCAGGGTGAGCGCCCGGCCGTGGATCGTGTGGAAGCCGTAGGTGTTCATGTAGTACGGCAGCCGGCCGGAGCAGCCGATCCCGCTGATGAAGACGATGTTTTCCTTCGGGTAGCCGAAGGTCGGCATCACCTTCTGGGTCTGGGCCAGGATCGAATAGTCGCCGCAGCCGGGGCACCAGCGGACCTCCTGGTCGGACACGAAGTCCTTGCGCGTCAGGGGCACGGCGGCCTGGAGCTGCCGGAGGACGCGCTCGTTGTCCGGGCTCAGCGGCGGCTGGTCGTCGAGGGCGTGGTCGGTCATCGGGCGTTCTCGTCCGCGTCGAGCAGGCGGACGGCCTCGTCCTCGATCTCGGCGATCCGGAATGGCTTGCCGCGGACCCGGTCGTAGCCGACCGCGTCGACGAGATACCGGGCCCGCACGAGCAGGAGCAGCTGTCCGAGGTTGACCTCGGGGATCAGCACCCGGCGGTAGCTCGCCGAGGACGGCGCCCGTGTTGCGCGGGAACGGGTTGAGGTAGCGGAGGTGAGCGTGGGCGACGCTGCGACCCTGGCCCTGGAGCCGCTCGACGGCGCTCCGGATGGCGCCGTACGTCGAGCCCCAGCCGAGCACGAGGAGGTCGCCCCGCGGCGGCCCGAACACCTCGAGCTCGGGGATGTCGTCGGCGATCCGGGCGATCTTCTCGGCCCGCAGGACCTGCATCCGGTGGTGGTTGTCCGGGTCGTAGCTGACGTTGCCGGTGATGTCGGCCTTCTCGAGACCGCCGATCCGGTGCTCGAGCCCGGGCGTTCCCGGGACGGCCCACGGCCGGGCCAGCGTCGTCGGGTCGCGGTCGTACGGCTGGAAGCCGGCCGGCTCGGTCCGGTTCGGGACGGCCAGGTCGGGCAAGGCGTCGACGTCCGGCAGGAGCCACGGCTCCGAACCGGTCGCCAGGAAGGCATCCGACAGGAAGACGACCGGGGTCATCGCCCGGAGTGCGAGCCGGACGGCCTCGAACGCCATGTCAAAGCAGTCGCCGGGGGTGGCCGGCGCGACGACGGCGATCGGCGAGTCCCCGTTCCGGCCGAACAGCACCTGGAGCAGATCGGCCTGCTCGGTCTTCGTCGGCATCCCGGTCGACGGGCCAGCACGCTGGACGTCGACCACCACGAGCGGCAGCTCGACCATCACCGCCAGGTTCATCGCCTCGCTCTTCAGGGCGATGCCGGGCCCCGACGTCCCGGTCATGCCGAGCGCGCCGCCATAGCTGGCGCCGATGGCCGATCCGATCGCGGCGATTTCGTCCTCGGCCTGGAAGGTGGTCACCCCGAAGTGCTTGTAGCCCGACAGCTGGTGGAGGATGTCGCTCGCCGGGCGTGATCGGATACGAGCCGTAGAACAGCGCCCGATCTGCCTTCTGGGCGGCCGCGACGAACCCGAGCGCGGTGGCCTCGTTGCCGGTGATGTTGCGGTAGGTACCCGGGGCCAGGTGGGCCGGCGCGACGCGGTAGTGGGTGTGGAAGATCTCGGTCGTCTCGCCGAACGCGTAGCCGGCCTTGAGCGCCCGGGCGTTGGCCTCGGCGATCACCGGCCGCTTGCCGAACTTCTCGTCGATCCAGCGGAGCGTCGGGTCCATGCTCCGCTCGTAGAGCCAGAACATGATCCCGAGGGCGAAGAAGTTCTTCGTCAGGTCGATCTGCTTCGTCGTCATCTCGAGACCCTCGAGCGCCCGCGCGTTGAGGGTGGTGATCGGGATCTCGAAGACGGTGTACGACGACAGCGAGCCGTCGGCCAGCGGGTTGGCGGCGTAGCCGACCTTCTGGAGGTTCGGTCCGCTGAAGGCATCGGTGTTGACGATGAGCGCCCCGCCGGCCGGAAGGTCGCCGATGTTCGCCTTGAGCGCTGCCGGGTTCATCGCCACGAGCACGTCGGGCTCGTCGCCCGGGGTGTGGATGTCCGAGCTCGCAAAGCTGATCTGGAAGCCGGACACGCCCGGCAGCGACCCGGCCGGCGCGCGGATCTCGGCCGGGAAGTCGGGCAGCGTGCTGATGTCATTGCCGAAGACCGCGGCGGTCCGGGTGAACTGCGTGCCGGTGACCTGCATCCCGTCGCCCGAATCGCCGGCGAACCGGATCGTGACCCGATCGAGATCCTGGACGGCCTGGTCGCGCTCGCGGGTGGTGGTCACGCGCCCTCCGACTCCGTCATCCGCTGGTGCGGCCGGGGCGGCAGGTTGAGCAGCTCCTCGGGGAAGGCCTCGGCGAGGTACTTCAGGAGGTCCTGCTGGCGAACCATGCCCACGACCCGGCCGTCGTCATCGACGATCGGGACGTTCCGGTAGCGACCGTCGGCGAACAGGACGATCGCGTCGTGAACGGTCTGCTCGAGGCGGAGCGTCCGCGGCCGGCGGTTCATGAGCGTCTCGACGGGCGCGTCGAGGTCGACCTCGCCGCCGACCATGACCCCGAAGATGTCACGCTCGGTGAGGACCCCGCAGAGCCGGCCTGCGGCGTCGGTGACGACAACCGAATCGCCGATCCCGGAGCCTTCGACGAGGTGGAGGCAGGCGCCGAGGGCAGTGCCCTCGGGAACGGACAGTGGATCTCGGCGCTGGACGACCCGGAGCGTCTCGCGGGCGAGCGAGGGGACCCGGGCCGAGACGGCGCGTTCGGTCAGCTCAGCCACGCCTCGCAGTGTAGCCCGTTCGCGCTGAGACGCCGCCGGGCCATGGCCGCTCTGGACCCGCCGCGGCCGCGGTCGAGCCGGGCGGCCCTCGCCGGGCCGATCCGCCCTGCTAGGCTCGGCCGGTGGATCGCCAGCGGCTCGTCGGGGTCGGGCTCGTGCTCGTCTCGGCGGCCTCGTTCGGCTCGGGTGCCCTGTTCGCGAAGCCCGTCTACGCGACCGGCGTCGACTGGCTGACGCTGCTCGCGTGGCGGTTCCTGATCGGGGCCGGGCTGGCGTGGACGTGGCTCGCGTTGTCGGCGGACCGACGCGACGGTCTGCGCCGGCTGCCCCGGCGCCGGATCATCATCGCGCTCGGGCTCGGCGTGCTCTACCTCGGGAACGCCGGCACGTACTACGCCGGTCTCGAGACGGTCTCGGCGTCGCTGGCCGCGCTCATCGTGTTCATCTACCCGGCCATCGTCGCGGTCCTGTCGCTGCGCGTCGGGCACCGGCTCGTCGGCCGCCGGCCGTGGGCCGCGCTGGCGATGGCCCTGGCCGGCACGGCCCTCGCCCTCGGCGGGATCCCCGCCGGGGCCGTGCCACCGCTGGCCGGCCTGCTCGCCGTCGTGGCCTCGCCGATCATCTACTCGGTCTGGATCGTGCTCTCGGCGCGACTGGCTGGCGAGACGACCGAGCGGGTCGGCGGCGAAGCCGACGACGGCGCCGACACGGCCGCCGCCACGGCGCTGATGATGGTGGCCACGGCGATCGGGTTCTGGGCGCTCGCGATCGTCACTCGGCGGCCGCTCGCCCCGGCCGAGCTGCCGAGCGCCGCCTGGCCGGGGATCCTCGGCATCGGGATCATCTCGACCTTCGTCGCGATCCAGACGTTCTACGCCGGGACCCGCCGGATCGGGGCGGCGCAGGCGTCGCTCATCTCAACGTTCGAGCCGGTCTGGACGATCACCCTGGCGAGTCTGCTGTTCGGCGAGACGCTCGGCCCGCTCCAGCTCGTCGGTGGAGCACTGGTCATCGGCGGGGTCATCCTCGCCCAGACCGCGCCCACGACGGTCCGGCCGGAGGTGACGCTGCGGGTCGCCGACGAATAGGCGCGCGGGCCGGCCGACGCGTCATCATGAACGCGGCTCGCCGCGCGCATGCACGGAGCGATCGGGCGACGTGCCCCGGGAGGACGACATCGACCCACGCGACCTCGTCGACGGCGGCCTCGAGCTGCTCGTCCTGCCGAGCTTCAGCCGAATCGGCTTCGACCTCCGGCGCCGGATGTACCACTGGCCCGACGTCGGCCGGACCTCGCTCCGTGGCCGGACCGTGCTCGTCATCGGCCCGACCTCGGGCCTCGGCCGTGCCGCGGTCAGCCATTTCGCCGCGATGGGCGCCCGGGTCCTGCTCGTCGGTCGCGACGCCGACCGCCTGGAGCGGACACGGCTCGAGCTGACCGCCTGGTCGGGCAACCACGAGATCGCGGCCTACCCGGTCGAGCTGTCGTCGCTCTCATCCGTGCGCGCCGCCGGCGATGCCATCCGCTCCGCCGAGCCGCGCCTGGACGTGCTCGTCGACAACGCCGGCGGGATCGTCCCGGATCGGCGCACCTCGGCCGACGGCTACGAGCTCACCTTCGCGACGAGCGTCCTCGGACCGTTCGCCCTCACCGGCCGCCTCCTGCCGCTCCTCCGGGCCTCGGCCCGGCCCGGCGCCCCGAGCCGGATCGTAGCCGTCGCGAGCGGCGGGATGTACGCCCAGCGGCTGCATCTGGAGGACCTCCAGTCGAGCGTCGGCGAGTACCGCGGCCCGGCCGTCTTCGCCCGGGCGAAGCGCGCCCAGGTCGTCCTCGTCCGTGAGCTGGCGCGCCGGTTGCGCGACAGGGGCGTCGTCGCGAATGCGATGCACCCGGGGTGGGCGGACACGCCGGGCCTCGCGGCGTCGCTGCCGGCGTTCCGTGAGCTCCTCGGGCCGTATGCGCGCACGGCCGAGGAGGGCGTCGACACCGTGATCTGGCTGGCGGCCGCGCCGGAGGCCGCCGGCGTCTCCGGGCGGCTCTTCCTCGACCGGCGCTCCCGGCCGTTCGACCGGATCCCCGGGACCCGGGTCACGCCGACCGAGCGCCGCGCCCTCTGGGATCTCGTCGTGGCCATGACCGGAGCGCCACCCGAGGAGGGCTGAGCCAGCGCCTGCCGGCGGCCGCGGGGCACATTCCCGGGCGGCCGCGCCGCACATTCCCGGGCGGCCGCGCCGCCCGGAACGGCGAGCTCAGTCGGGGAACGCCTCGGGCCCGCGCTCGGCGAGTGCCTCGGCCTCGCCGGGCGCGGCGTCGGTCGGCAGCCAGGAGTAGGGATAGCGCTCGTCCTCGAGCCCGGCTGCCTGCTTGGTGATCCGCAGCGGCCGGAACGTGTCGACCATCACCGCGAGCTCCTCGGTCGCCTCCTTGCCGATCGACGCCTCGACCGTGCCCGGGTGGGGTCCGTGCGGGATCCCCGCGGGATGGAGCGTGAAGCTCGACACCTCCACGCCGCGCCGGCTCATGAAGTTTCCGGCCACGTAGTAGATGACCTCGTCGCTGTTGATGTTCGAGTGGTTGTACGGCGCCGGGATCGCCAGCGGGTGGTAGTCGAACTTGCGCGGCACGAACGAGCAGACGACGAAGTTGTGGGCCTGGAACGTCTGGTGGACCGGGGGCGGCTGGTGGACCCGGCCGGTGATCGGCTCGAAGTCGGCGATGTTGAACGCGTACGGCCAGAGGTAGCCGTCCCAGCCGACGGCGTCGAAGGGATGGCTCGAGTAGTGGTACGCCGTTCGCCGGCCGCGGGCCCGGACGTGGACCCGGAACTCGCCCGCCTCGGTCCGCGGTGGCACGAAGCGCGGCACCCGGATGTCACGCTGCGAATAGGGACTGTGCTCGAGCAACTGGCCGTACTCGTTCCGGTAGCGCTTCGGCGGCTCGATCTCGCTTGGGCATTCGAGCCACAGCATCCGCTGGGCGGAGCCCTCGTCGGGCGCGAGGCGCCAGGTCGTCCCGATCGGAATGACGAGGTAGTCGCCCGGACCGTAGCGCAGCTGGCCGAAGACACTGTCGAACAGTCCGCTGCCCTCGTGGACGTAGAGGAGCTCGTCGGCCTCGCCGTTCCGGTAGAAGACCGTCTCGGGCATCGGCGCCGCGGGACGGACGACGCCGAACGTCACGTCGGCGTTGAAGAACAGCGGCACCCGGCCGGTGATCACGTCGCCCTTCGGTGCGAGTCCGGCGGTGTTGATCAGGCGATGGCGATGGACGCCGTCGTCGGCCTCCTCCATCGTCACCGGCCCGATCGCCTCGATCCGGTGGGTCTGGGTCGGCGGCACGCGATGGTAGAGCAGCGAGCTCCGACCGACGAAGCCCTCCATGCCGAACAGCTCCTCGGCGTAGAGGACGCCCTCCCGCGTCCGGAACTGGGTGTGGCGCTTGTGCGGCACCCGGCCACGCGACACGTAGTACATCGGCGAGTCGGCCTCCCCTCGGCTGGGGCATCAGTCTAGGACGACGGAGGCCCGCCGGGCATCAGTCCGGGACGCGCGAGCCCGTGCTTCACGCGGCGCCTCCGACCGACCGGCTGCGCCGCTCGAGCAGGATCACGTCGCGCCAGCGACCCGTCGCGTCCTGGCCGATGCGACGCTGGACCCCGACGCGCCGGAACCCGGCCCGCCGATGGAGGGCCAGGCTGGCCGCGTTCTCGGGCAGGACGCCGGCCATCATCGTCCAGACCGCGGCGATCTCGGATGCCTCGACCGCCGCGAGGACGAGCTCGCCCCCGATGCCCCGACCGCGGGCGTCGGCAGCGACATAGACGCTCAGCCAGGCGACGCCGCCGTAGACGTCGCGGCTCGAGTACGGCGACAGGGCGACCCAGCCGAGAACGCGGTCTCCGTCGACGGCGACGAACCGGCAGTCGCTCCGGTGGCTGGCCGTCCACGCCTCCCAGTCGGGAGACTCACGCTCGAGGGTGGCGTTGCCGGTGGCGATCCCCGCCTCGTAGATGGCGCGGACGGCGGGCCAGTGACCGGGCCGCATCCGCTCGATCCGGACGGCAGTCGCTGGGCGAATCTCGGTCATGGCGCGTCGGTCGGCGGACGCTCCACGATGGGCGTCCGGAGCTCGCCGAGGCCCTCGACGCGGGCGACCACCTCGTCACCCGGCAGGAGGTACCGGCCCAGCGTCTCGTCGCGCACCTCGAGCAGGCAGCCGCCACCGACGGTGCCCGAGCCGAACAGGTCGCCCGGCCGGAGCCGCGCGTCGGCGGACGCCCGCTCGAGCAGCTGGCCGAACGAGTAGCGACTGTCCGCCCAGCGCCCGTTCGTCACCGCGACGGGCGGACCTGCCGGCGGCCGGACCTCGACCGTCATCCCCAGATCGGGCGCGCTGGCCCCCGGACGCCGCGCGTCGGCGAGCTCGTCGGGCGTGACCAGCCATGGACCGATCGTCGAGGCGAAGTCCTTGCCCTTCGCCGGGCCGAGCCGGACGGTCGTCTCGTCCCGCTGGAGGTCGCGGGCCGACCAGTCGTTGAAGATCGTGTAGCCGCCGATCGCTTCCTCGGCCCGCTCGGCCGGCAGGTCCCGCGCCGGCGTGTCGACCAGGGCACACACCTCGAGCTCGAAATCGAGCTCGACACTGCCCCGCGGGGCCCACACCGGGTCGCCCGGGCCGCGGATCTCGGAGACGTTGCTGAAGTAGAAGACCGGTAGCCGGTACCACGGCTCGGGCACCTCGCCCCCACGGCGCGCCCAGACCGTCGCCACGTGGCGCTCGAAGGCGTAGAAGTCGCGCAGGCTCGGCGGCTGGAGGACCGGCGGCCCGAAGTCGAGGTCGGCCCGGTCGAGGATGGCCTCGTCGTCCTCATCGGCCGGCACGAAGTCGTCGAGCAGCGACCCGAGCGTCGCGACCCGGAAGCCGGCGGCGAGGTGTGCGTCGAGCGTGGTCAGGGGGCGCCGGAAGAGCGAGTCGTTGTGGGCGAGCGCGGGGTCGGCGGACGCGATCCGGCGCCGCGCGATCTCGAGGTCCAGCCAGGTCTCGGCTCCGGCGTCGAACGCCGCGGCGAGGCGGAACGGGCTGCCAGGCGGGGCATGCCGCTCGCGGACGTGGGCCACCTTCATGGCTCCAGTCTAGCCAGCGACCGTGCTCGTCCCGCGGACTGCCCGGGCCGGGTCAGGCCGGCTTGAGCACCATGAGCGCGATCATCAGGACCAGGCCGCCGAAGCCGATCGCCGCGAGGACGTCCGGCCGCCGGTTGTCGAGCGTGTCTGCCAGCTCGTCACTCCACAGCGCCGGCGTGCCCTCGGGCCGGAGCTCGGCCAGCCGCCGCCGGAGCGGATAGTAGAAGCCCGCCGCGAGGGCGAACATCGCCAGGATGACGGCGACCAGGACGACGGCCGTCGCGACGACCCAGGTCCGGGTCAGCAGGCCGGCCTGGGCCGCGGCCCCGATCCCGCCGACGAGCAGCAGGAGCAGGCCGAGGTAGGCCAGCTGGTTCGACCGCTGTGACAGCGCCAGCAGCTCGAGGACGAGCCCCCGGTCACGGCTGCCCCGGATCCGGAAGGTCATGATCGCCGAGACCCCGTGGCCCACGGCGAACACGACCAGTCCGGTCAGGTGGACGAGGACGAGCCAGGCGTACACGCGGCGCGTTGGGCCGACCGCGGGCGGATGCCGCTGGCGGCTAGGCGCTCTCGATTCCGAAGGCGCCCTTGATGTCCTTGGAGTTGAGGTACCACAGCACGAGCAGCGGCAGCAGCGCGGCCATGAAGCCGTAGCTGAAGTCGCCGGTGGCGAGCCAGAGGAAGAAGGCGTCGATGACGCCGAGGCCGGCCATGATCACGGCGAACATCCAGGCCCACGGCTGGACCGCCCACAGGGCGAACGCTGCAGCCGCGAACGCGATCCCGGCGGCGAGCGTCAGCAGGCCCCACAGGAACGTCCCGTCACCGATCGAGCCGGGTCCGAAGACGACCCAGCCGGTCAACCGCAGACCGAGCACGAGATAGGCAACACCGGCCAGCAGGGCGAAGAACCCCAGGATCGCGACACCCACCGGGGGACGAAGCACGGTCACACTCCCATTCGCATTGCGTCCGACTCCACAGCCGCTGCGCGGCGGACCCTCAGCCGGACAACCCGTTGAGCATAGGCGGCCGGTGCAAGCGCCGCTGGGCCCCGGCGCGGCCCCAGTCGGACGGTTTCGACCGGGCTACAGGTTGCCGCGCTTGGCCTGTTCCCGCTCGATCGCCTCGAACAGCGCCTTGAAGTTGCCCACCCCGAAGCCGCGCGAGCCGTGCCGCTCGATGATCTCGAAGAAGAAGGTCGGGCGGTCCTGGACCGGCCGGGTGAAGATCTGGAGCAGGTAGCCCTCCTCGTCGCGGTCCGCCTCGATCCCGAGCTCCTCCAGCGTCTCGATCGGCACCCCGACGTCCCCGACCCGCTCCGACAGCGTGGCGTAGTACTCGTGCGGCAGACCGAGGAATTCCACGCCGTTGTCGCGCAGCCCGCGAACGGTCCCGACGATGTCCTCGGTCCGCAGGGCGATGTGCTGGCAGCCGGGCGAGCGGTACCAGTCCAGGTATTCCTGGATCTGGCTCTTCTTGCGGCCCGCCGCCGGCTCGTTGATCGGGAACTTGATCCGGCCGTTGCCGTTGGTCATCACCTTGCTCATGAGCGCCGAGTAGTCGGTGTGGATGACCTTGTCGTCGTAGTGGATGAGCTGGCTGAAGCCGAGCACGTCGCGGTAGAAGTCGACGAACCGATCCATCTCGCCGAGGCCGACGTTGCCGACGCAGTGGTCCACCTCGAGGAGCGACAGCCCGTCTGCCGCGCGAGCGGGCCGCCGGACCCGGCGGTAGCCGGGGGCAAACGCGCCGTGGTAGTCGCGCCGATCGACGAACGAGTGGAGCGTCTCGCCGTAGGTCCGGATCGACGCCCGGCGGAGGACGCCGTCCTCGCCACCGTCGAGCTCGGTCGGCGCGAGGGCCGAGACGGCACCCCGGCTGGTCGTCTCGCGCCAGGCGCTCGACACGTCGTCCACCGCGAACGCGATGTCGTGGACCCCGTCGCCGTGCTCGCGGACGTGCTCCGCGATCTCGCCGTCCGGGGTGAGCGGGGCGGTGATCACGAACCGGATGTCGTTCTGGACGAGGACATACGAGGCCCGGTCGCGCAGCCCGGTCTCGAGACCCGAGAAGGCAACCGGGCCGAAGCCCCACAGCGCCCGGTAGTAGGCGGCGGCCTGGCGGGCGTTCCCGACCCAGAACTCGACGTGGTCGAGCCCATTGAGCGGCAGGAAGTCGGCGGCCTCGGCGTACGCGTTCCGGTTGATCCGCGCTCCGGCCTGGTTCGCCGCCCCGGGCGTGACGGGACGGTGTGCCGTGTCGGTCATCGCAGTGTCCTCCTGGCGACCGTTCGGTCTCGTGGCCACCCAGTATGCCCATCGGGCGGCGACCCGTCGACGCACCGCACGGTGCCCGCACGACGTGGCCCGGCCGGACGGACCCGGCCGACCGGTACGAAGGTTGGATGGCCGCTCAGGGCCGGGTCGGACAGGCTGGTCAGGATGCCCACACCGACGATCGAGCTTCCTCGGCTGCCGAGCGGCCGGATCGGGTCGCTCGGTCTCGACGACGGCGCCGAGCAGCTCCGCCTGTTCATCCGGCTGCTCGTGCCCACGGGGTTCGCCTTCTCGGCCGGCCTGGCCTTCCTGGGACTCACCTACGGCGCCCCGAGCGCGCTCCTCGGTGCAATCGGCCTGGGCGTCTTCACCACCTGGACCGTCGTCTGGTGCCTGCCGCGCATCGGCCGGATCCCGATCGACCGCGTCATCCGTCCGCTCGCGGTGGCGATCTACCTCCCGATCGTCAGCGCCGGCTTCCTGCTCCACGACGCGGTCGCTGTGGCGACGCTCCTGCCGCTCGCCCTCGCGCTGCCCTACCTGCCCCGCCGTGACCTCGCCGCCCTGGCCGCCGTGGCGCTCGCAGTGGCGGTCCTCGTCGGCGGCGGTGCCAGCCTCGTCGCCGCGGACGCGTCGATCCCGTGGCCGGTCCTGACCGTCCTCAACGTGGCCGCGGTGGCGACGGTCTTCGGGTTCGTGGTGCTGCTCATCGGCCAGTTCGCCGTCCGGCTGCGCTCGACGACCACCGAGCTGGCCAACGTCATCCAGCTCTCGAGCTCGCTCGCGCAGACCCTCGACCCGCGCGAGATCGGGGACCTCACCGCCCGCTTCGTGGCGATGACCACCGGCGCCGACGAGTGCGGGATCTGCTACTGGGACCAGGCGTCCGACCAGATCCTCACCTACGGCTACTACCCGCCGGAGCGGCGCGGCGCCATCGACGAGTCGTATCCGCTCGATGACTACCCGGCGACGCGGGCCGTGCTCGAGGGGCACGGCCTGATGGTCGTCGACGATACCGACCCCCGCGCAGACCCGGCCGAGGTCGCCTACCTCCACTCGATCGGCCAGCGGACGATGGCGACCCTGCCGCTGCTGGCGAAGGGCCGCGCCCTCGGCGCCATCGAGGCAACGTCGCGCAAGCCCGGCTTCTTCGACCAGCGCCGGGTTCGCCTCGCCCAGACGCTCGCGGCGGAGGCCGGCATGGCGCTGGAGAACGCCCGGCTCTACGAGGAGCTCCGCCACCAGGCCTTCCACGACGGGCTCACCGGGCTGGCCAACCGATCGCTCTTCCGCGATCGGGTCGAGCACGCCGTGGCCCGCCGTCCCGGTACGGACGCGGGGATGATCGCCGTCCTGTTCCTCGACCTCGACGACTTCAAGACGGTCAACGAGAGCCTCGGCCATGCGGGCGGCGACCAGCTCCTCGCGGCGGTGGCCGATCGGCTGAGGAACTGCCTCCGGGCCGGTGATACGGCCGCCCGGCTTGGCGGTGACGAGTTCGCGGTCCTGCTCGAGGAGCTGCGCGACGAGTCCGAGGCGGCCGCCGTCGCCCAGCGGATCATCGACGCGCTGCGGCCACCGATCCGCATCGGCAGCACCGCAGCCGTCATCGCCACGAGCATCGGCATCGCCGTGAGCACGCCGGGCGAGGACAGCGACGGAGTCACCGAGCTGCTCCGCAACGCCGACTTCGCCATGTACCAGGCGAAGCGACGCGGCAAGGACCGCTACGAGGTCTTCCGGCCGAGCCTGCGTGAAGCCGCCAGCGAGCGAGCCGCGCTCGAGGCGCTGCTCCGCGGCGCGGAGGATCGCGACGAGCTGCGGCTCCACTACCAGCCCGTGGTCGACCTCGCCGACGGCACGATCGTCGGGCTCGAGGCCCTGGTCCGCTGGCAGGCACCCGGGCGGGGCCTGCTCATGCCCGGCGAGTTCATCGGCCTCGCCGAGGAGTCCGGGCTCGTCGTCGAGATCGGCCGCTGGGTCCTCAGCCAGGCGTGCCGCGACACGCAGGCGATGGGGCGCGACTTCGGGATCGACGGTCTGTCGGTCGGGGTGAACCTCTCTGCTCGCCAGTTCCAGCATCCCGACCTGGTGGCCGAGGTCGGCACGGCCCTGGCGTCGAGCGGGCTCGACCCATCGCGCCTCGTGCTCGAGATCACCGAGTCCGTCCTCATGCAGACGACCGCCCAGACGATCGGCAAGCTGGCCGACCTGCGCCGGATCGGGGTCCGCCTGGCGATCGACGACTTCGGGACGGGCTATTCGTCGCTCGGCTACCTCGAGCGGTTCCCGGTCGACATCCTCAAGATCGACAAGACGTTCATCGACGGGATCGGCGAGCGGCGCACCCGGCCCGTGCTGGCTCGAGCGATCCTCCAGCTCGGCCGCGCCCTCGACCTCCAGGTCATCGCCGAGGGCATCGAACGGCCCGAGCAGGTCGCCGTCCTGCGCCGCCTCGGCTGCACCCGCGGCCAGGGCTACCTGTATGCGCGACCGGTCGCCGTCGACGAGGTCCGCGGCCTGCTCGAGGGCCGCCGGCTGGGTCCCGCCGCACGCACCGCGGCAGCCGGGTCCGAGCCGATCCCGATCCGACGATCGCGCGGGGTCGCCTGAGGGTCCGATCGGGCCATCGCGGCGCAGGACAGTGACGGGTTCGCCACCGGTCGTCGAGACAACGCCGGCGCGGGGTGCCACACTGCCGCGATGGACCCGACCAGCTCGATGGACCGTGCCGTCGCGCGTCTCCGGGCCGCCTCGGCGGCGTTCGATGCCGAGCTCCCTGCGGTCGAGGCCGGGCACCCATGGCCGCTCCACGACGTGGACCCTGATTCTGGACCGGAGTCCGCCTGGGGCCCGACCGAGGTGCTTGCCCACGTCGCGGAGATGCTCCAGTTCTGGCTCGGCGAGATCGAGCGCCTGGTCGACGGCGGTCCCGGGCCGGTGCCCTTCGGACGGATGTCCGACGACCGGATCCGGATCCTGACCCTGGCGCGCGACCGGACCCTGCCGCCGCGCGAGCTGGTCGATCGAATCGAGGCGACGGTCGAGCGCTACGCCCATCGCCTGCCCGAGCTGACCGACGCCGACGCGGCGCGTCGTGGCCTCCATCCGCGGCGAGGCGAGATGACCGTCGCCGAGGCGCTCGAGCAGTTCGCCGTCGTCCACGCCGAGGAGCACGTCGTCCAGCTCCGGGCGACGCTCGCCGAGGCCGGCGGGCGGGCGTTCGACCCCGAGATCGGCTGACGCTCGCAGCTGATCGGTCGGCCGCGGTGCGGCCAGGCACTGCCCCCTCCGGCGGGAGCGGGCGTACGTTCATCTCATAGGCCCACTCGGGCACGCCGCCTAGCGTTGGTCGCGGAGGCGAGATCGCCTTCCGATGGGCCACCGTCCAGGGCAAACCCGCCGCGAGACGGGGACGCAAAGCCAGGGATCTGCGCGGCGACGCGCAGACCGCCCGGTCGCCGGGACCCCGTCGCAACCGTGCCCGAGGTGGAGTCGTGGACGCGAACCTGGCGCGCCGCACCAAGGCCGAGGCGCCGCAAGGCGACCGAGGCACGCACCATGGGCGACAGGGGTCAGGCGGGAATCGTGTGAACGACCTCGTGCGCTCGCAGGTCCTCCGGGTCCTGCTCGCCCTGGTGGCGCTGGGCAGCTCGGCAATCGTGCTCGAAGCCGGCCGGCGCTGGACGTAGCTCCCGACGGCTCCGGCCGTCGACGCTGAACGCGTCGGACCGTCGGGCGACCGACGGTCCGACGCTTTCCTGAGCAGCGGGTCGCCCCTGCGACCGACCCGCCCGCCCTGCACCGAGGGTTGGTCCTAGGACCCGCCGCTCGAGCCGGTCTGGGGGACGTGCTGGTGGAGGAAGGCGACGATCCGGGTCCAGGCGTCGCGCCAATTCTCGCGCCGCTCCCAGCCGTGAGCCTCCTCGTCATACCAGTGGACCTCGTGGACCTTGTCCTCGATGGTGAGCGCCTCGACCATCCGCTCGGTCATCAACGGCACCACCCGCTTGTCCTTGCGCCCGTGGAGGATCAGCAGCGGGGCCTGGATCCGCTCGGCCGCGTAGACCGGCGAACCGCGCCGGAAGCCGGCAGCGCGGGCCGGATCGTCCGGGTCGCCCATCATCCGGTAGAGGTCGATCCGTCCCGGCCGGTCGCCGTGGCGATAGCTCTCGGCGATCTCGGAGTCGCCGTACAGGTCGATCCCCGCCTCCCACAGCGCCGGCTCGGCGACCAGGGCGCACAGGACGAGATAGCCGCCGTACGACCCGCCGTGCACCACGAGGCGTCCGTCGGACCACGGCTGGCCGGCCGCCCAGCGTCCGGCGTCGACCACGTCGTTCGCGTCGCCGTGGCCCCACTCGTCGACGTTGCCGAGCCGGAAGTCGCGGCCGTAGCCGGTCGAGCCGCGGAAGTCGACGTCGAGGACGGCGAAGCCCTCGCGGACGAGGACCTGCTTGAACGGCAGCCAGGCAAGGAAGCTCTGTGAGGTCGGGCCGCCGTGAAGGTGGACGATCGTGGTCACCCGCTTCCCGCCGCGCTTGCCCGTGGCAGCGGCCGGACGAAACAGGTTGCCCTCGATCCGCAGGCCGTCCCGGGCGCTGAACGCCACCCGCTCCCCCGCGACGATCCGGGCCGAGCGGAGGACGGCCGGCAGGCTGTCGGTGATCCGGCGCGGTCGCGATCCCTCCGCGGCCACCCCCGGGACTGGGAGCAGCCACAGGTCCTGCGGTCGCTGCTCGCTTTCGCCGATCGCGGCCACCCACGCGCCGTCGGCCGTCCAGTCGATCGCGCGCCAGACGCCCGGCCACGGGTCGATCCGCACGCCCGTGCCGGCGCCGGTCTGGGGCCGCGGGTTCTTCGGCGGGCGGCCGCGGCCCCGCTTGGCCGGCGCCCCGCCGAGCGGTGCCACGAGGAGGTCAGCCCGCCCGTCGTGGACCTCGACGTGGACGAAGCGGCTCCCGTCGGGCGACGGCAGCGGGACGTACCCGAAGGTGCCGCCCGGCTCGCCGTGCTCGCGCGGCCCGGTCGTGAGGAGCGTCCGCTCGCGCAGCGCCGGATCGAGGCGGACAACCTGGAACCAGCCGTCGGCGTCCGAGAGGAGGAGCAGCCCGCCGTCGGGCAGCCACTGCGGGCCGGCCTCCCAGGCGGTGCCGGGCGCGATCACCTGCTCCTCGCCGCTGAGCGCGTCGACGACGGACACGGCCGACGCCCAGCCGTGCTCCTCGAGCTGTCCGGCGAGGGCGATCCGCCGGCCATCGGGCGACCAGCTGAAGCCATCGACGTCGAAGCCGGCCACGGTCAGTGCGCGGGGCTCGGCAGGCTTCGGATGGGCGGTCGGGCGACCCCGCCGCGGAACCGGCGCGTCGATTCGCCAGAGCTGCGACCAGCCACGCCGCCGCGAGATGAAGGCGAGGCTGAGCCCATCCGGCGCCCAGCGCGGCTGCGTCGTCCCGGGGACCGGATCGGTCACCTGGACCAGGCGGGAGCCGTCGGCGTCGACCACCCAGATGGCGTTGTCGCGGAGGAACACCAACCGCCGGCCGTCGGGTGACCACTGGGGATCGGAGATCGACTCGGCCGAGGCCGTGACCTGGACCGGGACCCCACCGCGAAGGGGGAGGGCGAACAGCTGGCGGGTGCCGCCCGCCTCGGCCGTATAGGCGACCGATCGGTCGCGGGGGTGGAGACGGAACTCGCGCGGCGGGTCGAACGCGGTGATTCGCTCGATGGTCAGCGGGTCGCCGGCCGGAGCCCGAGACGCCGCTCCGGCGGGGTTGACGAGCGGGTCCCTCACGACCCGCCGGCTCCACGCATCCGAGATCGGCTCATCGGCGGGCAGCCGCCCCATCACGCTCCGGCGCTGCCGACCCGGCGCTCGCCTCGAGCTGGTCGCCGAGCTCGACGGTCCGGCGGTAGGCGGCCCAGACCGCCTCCGACAGGACCGTCCGCAGGCGGCCCGACTCGAGCTCGTGGAGAGCAGCGGCGCTGGTGCCGCCGGGCGAGGTGACCATGTTCCGCAGCACGGCGGGGTGGTCGCCCGACTGCTTCGCGAAGTAGGTGCTCCCCTCCAGCGTCTCCACGACGAGGTCGTGGGCGACGTGGCGCGGGAAGCCGAGATGGACGGCGGCGTCGATCAGCGCCTCCATGACCAGGAAGACGTACGTCGGACCCGTGCCCGAGACCGCCGTCGCCATCGCCACGAAGCGCTCATCGTCGACCTCGAGCTCCGCGCCGAGCGCGCGCAGGAGCGTGCTCGCCTGCGCGCGCTGCTCGTCGGTCGTGTCGGGCGTCGCGTACCACACGGTCATCCCGCGCCCGAGCCGGGCCGGCGTGTTCGGCATGCTTCGCACGATCTGGCGGTGGCCGAGGAAGCCCTCGAGTGCGGCGGTGGTCGCGCCAGCGATAACCGACAGGACGAGCTGTCCGTCGCGCAGGTGGGGCCGCAGCTCGGCGCCGACCCGAGCGAGCATCTGCGGCTTGATGGCGAGCAGGACGACGTCCGCATCGCGGACCGCCTCGGCATTGCCGGACACCGTCCGGATCCCGTAGGCCCGCGCCAGCTCGTCGCGGCGATCGGCCCGCGGGTGGCTGGCGACGACCCGTCCCGGCTCGACCAGCTCGCCGCGCAGGAGGCCGGCGATCATGGCCTCGGCCATGACCCCGGAACCGACGGTTGCGATCGTCCGCTCGGACAGGGGGGACATGGCGCGAGTATACGGTGGCGTCGAGGCGAGCCGGACTCGCGCCAGGGCGGCTAGGCCGTCGCCCGCCCGAGCACGAAGAAGCGATCGGTGGCGGTCACCTCGGCGGTGGCGAACCCGGCGGCCAGCAGCCCGGCGGCCAGCTCGCCGGGCTCGTGGAGCACCTTGACGACCCGGAACTCGCGGCCGTCGGCCAGCCGGCGCCGGACGATCCCGGCCGCCCGATCGGCCTCGCCGACCGGCGGCTGGTCGAGCGCTCCCGACTGGGGGTCCGCGCGCGAGTCGACGAAGGCGAGGAGCCCGCCCGGCTTGAGCCAGCGTCGGAGAAGGCCCAGGAAGTCGGGCAGCCGGTCGCGCGGGACGTGGCTGAGCCAGAACCCACAGAAGACACCGTCGACCTCGCGATCCGGCTCGGCCCAGGCGTCGCGGACATGGATGTGGGCACGCAGCCGGTGGGCGAGCAGGCGATCGCGGGCCCGGTCGAGCGGCGCATCGGCGGCGTCGTAGACCGACAGCTCCCCGCGCGCGGCGAGGAGCGGGCTCCACCAGCCCGTCCCGGCCGCCAGCTCGACGATCTCGCCGGACCACGGCAGGCGGTCGAGCCACAGGGTCGCGGCATCGAGCTCGGCTGCCCAGGCCTGGTCGTGGACCGGCCCGCGGGCGTAGCGTCCGCGGCGCAGATACCAGTCGTCGTACTCGCCGGCGCGCGCCTCGTAGTAGGCGATCATCTCCGTCGCCAGGGGATCGGCGGCGGGCTCGGAGACGACAGCCCGCGGTGCGGTCGCGATCGCGCCGCTCGACGATGCCCCGTCGCTCGCGGCGCCGGTCGCCCGGCCGCGCTCGTCGAGCGCCGCGCGCAATCGGAAGCGAAGGAAGCCGTTCTCACCGGCTCGGCCGACGCAATCCGGGCAGAGCTGGGCGTAGCCCTCGAGATCGTCCGCGGAGCGCGTCGTCCACGCGCGGCCGCACCACAAACAGTCGAACGAAGCGCGGAACGGCATCCGGTCGCCGCCCTAGAGGAGCGGGGTCCAGCTGCCGAGCGGCGAGGTCTCGACGAACCCGTCCGGGTCGAAGATCTCGGCGAGCAGCCCGATCCCGTCGATGACCCGCGGTCCCGGCCGCGAGAAGTAGGCCGACCCGTCGACCGCGAAGACCTGGCCGCGCCGCACTGCCTCGAGCTCCGCCCAGCCCGCCGGTCGCGGGGTCCGCTCCCACTCGGTCACGGTCTCCGCGAGGTGGAAGCCGCACGGCATGAGGACCAGCATCTCGGGATCGACCTCGTGGACGGCGTCCCAGCTCGTCCGGACGGATGCCTCGCCCTCGCGACCGAGCAGGTCCCAGCCACCGGCCCGCCGGACCTGCTCGGGGACCCAGTGGCCAAGCGCGAAGGGCGGGTCGAGCCACTCGAGGCCGACCACCCGGACCGCCGGCTGGCCGCGCTCGCGACGGCGGGCGAGGCGCGTCTCCAGCTTGCGCAGCCGCTCGCGCAGCTCGCCGACGACGTCGACGGCAGCGTCCTCCGCGTCGGTCATCGCCCCGACCGTCGAGATCGAGTTGAGCACCCCCTCGACCGAGGTCGGCTCGAGCGACACGACGGTGATGTCGGCGTCGATCGCCCGGGCGACGTCGTTGACTTCGCGGTAGCTCACGGCGCAGACGGCGCACAGCTCCTGGGTCAGGATCAGGTCGGGGTCGGCCGCGGCGAGGGCGTCCTCGTCGAGCGCGTAGAGCGAGGAGCCGCCGTGGACGGCGTCGCCGACGAGCCGGTCGATCTCGCGCGAGGAGCGCTCGGCCAGGTCGTGCGTGCTCCGGGTGACCTGCGGGATCCCGGCCACCTCGGGCGGCCAGTCGCATTCGTGGGTGACCCCCACGAGCTCGTCACCGAGGCCGAGGGCGAAGACGATCTCGGTCGCCGAGGGGAGGAGCGAGACGATCCGCATGACCCGAGTCTAGCCCGGGATCCCGGGAACGCCCGGCCGGGCGCGGTCAGGCGGGCTTGAGCGCGTCGACCTCGGCGCGGGCGGCCGCCTTGTCCGAGAACCAGACCGCGTTGACTCGGGTGTAGGCGGCCCATTCCGCCGGGACCGACTCCTCGGGGAAGATGGCGTTCACCGGGCACTCGGGCTCGCACGCGCCGCAGTCGATGCACTCGTCCGGATCGATGTAGAGCATCCGATCCGAGCCTTCCTCGAAGTGGATGCAGTCGACGGGACAGACCGAGACGCACGACTGGTCGATCACGTCGATGCAAGGCTCGGCGATCGTATAGGTCATTCGAGTCCTCTCCCGTGCGCACTGTCTCGGCACCACCCACGCGACGCGCCGTCGCGGGACGGGTCAGAGCGTATCACCGGGCAGCCGTCAACCGCCCGGTCCGACGAATCGGACGGGGACCTGCATCCCGCGCGCCCAGTGGCCCGGGATGTGGCAGCCGACGACGAGCGGCGTCGTCGCCGTCGGGACCGTCCAGCGGACGTCGACGCGCTCGCCGGACCGAACCACGACCCGCAGGCCGGTCACGCCCGGCGGGACGCTGACGAGCGGGGTCGGGCCCGGTGGCGCCCCGACGGTCGCCGCCTCGGCCACCTCCCACGCGTCCTGGACGGCCGCGTCGCCGATCACGACCTCGTGCACCTCGAGTCCCGCGTTTATGACGTGGAGGAGGATCGTCTCGCCGCGCACGAGGTCGACCGGCGATGGGTCGAACGAGTACTCGCGGGCGATGATGTTGACCTCGCGCGGGGTCGCCGAGCTGCCCGCCGAGATGGGCGGCGTCGTCCCCGGCGCGCTGCCGGCGCAGGCGGCGGGGAGGGCGGCGAGGACCACCAGAAGGAACGCCGGCGCCTGCCGGCCGACGAGGCGCATCGCGGGCGAGTCTAGGGGTCGCCGAACGTCTTGACATCGGCGCCGTGGACGCGCCACAGTGCGCGCCATCTCGCATTCGGACGAGCTGCCGGCCGGCGCGCCGACCCGTGTCCCGATCCCGAGGTCCGATCACCCGCGCGTGATCCGCGCGGTCATCCGAGGAGATCCTTGGCGAGCCCGACGCTCCAAGCGACGACGCGGGATCCCGTCCCCCGGCCCGGCTCCGCCGGCACGGCGGTCGCGGCCGTCCGTCTCGAGGGGGTCCAGAAGCGGTTCGGCGACGTCGAGGCGGTCGCCGGGGTCGACCTGGAGATCGGTGACGGCGAGTTCTTCTCGATGCTCGGACCGTCCGGCTCGGGCAAGACGACTACTCTGCGGATGATCGCCGGGTTCGAGCTCCCGTCTGCCGGCCGGGTCATCCTCCACGGCCAGGACGTGAGCGGCAAGGCGCCGTTCGAGCGCGACGTGAACACCGTGTTCCAGGACTACGCGCTCTTCCCGCACATGACCGTGGGGGACAACGTCGGGTACGGGCTGATGATCCGCAAGGTCGCCCGCGAGCGACGCGCCGAGCAGGTGGCGGACGCCCTGCGAATGGTTCGGCTCGACGGCTACGAGCGGCGCCGTCCGTCGCAGCTGTCCGGCGGCCAGCGCCAGCGGGTCGCGCTCGCGCGGGCGCTCGTCAATCGGCCGCGGGTCCTTCTCCTCGACGAGCCGCTCGGGGCGCTCGATCTGAAGCTGCGCGAGGAGATGCAGATCGAGCTCAAGGCGATCCAGCACCAGGTCGGGATCACGTTCATCTACGTGACCCACGACCAGGAGGAGGCGCTCACGATGAGCGACCGGATCGCCGTGTTCAACCGCGGGCGGATCGAGCAGGTCGGGACGCCGGCGGAGGTCTACGAGCGACCGGCGACCGCCTTCGTGGCCGGCTTCGTCGGGACCTCGAACCTGCTCAGCGGCGACGTCGCCGAGCGGATCGTCGGCCGCGCCGGCACGTTCACCGTCCGGCCCGAGAAGATCCGCCTGGCCGAGCCGGCGGCCGCGGTCGCGGACGACGAGACGAGCGCGACGGGCACGCATCCGCGACGTCATCTACCTCGGCTCGGACACCCGCTACGTGGTCGCGCTCGACGCCGGCGGCCAGCTCGTGGTCACGGCGCAGAACCTGACGATCTCGTCGATGGAGGCACTCGCCGCACAGGGTCGGGCCGTGCGCCTGATCTGGAAGCGGCAGTACAACTTCCCGGTCGGTGACTGACCGGGGCGGAGGAGGACTGACCATGGGCCATCGCAGGGTGCTCATCGCGACGACGGTCGTCGCGATCGTCGTCGCAGCGTGTAGCAGCGCGGCGGCCACGCCGTCTCCGACCGCCGCCCCGCCCAGCCAGGCGCCGGCGAGCCAGGGCGCGGCAAGCGAGGCTCCGTCGGCCAGCGCCGCACCGATCGCGTCGATCGGGCCCGGCGAAGGCGAGCTCGACATCGTCGTCTGGCCCGGCTACGCCGAGGACGGCTCGAACGTCAAGGAATACGACTGGGTGCATCCGTTCGAGCAGAAGAACCCGGACTGCGGAAAGGTCAACGTCAAGCCGGCCGACACCTCGGACGACATGTATACGCTGATGTCGCAGGGCCACGGCGTGTATGACGGCGTGTCCGCCTCGGGCGACGCGTCGAACCGGCTGATCGACCGGGCCGAGGTCGCGCCGGTCGATCCGGCGGTCATCCCCAACTACGCCGACCTCAGCCCGTTCCTCCAGAGCCCGGCCAACAACACCGTCAACGGCGTTCCACTACGGGATCTCGCACGGCTGGGGCGGCAACACCCTGATGTACCGGACGGACAAGTTCGCGACCGCACCGACGAGCTGGAACGCGGTGTTCGACCCGTCCCAGATGGGCAGCCTACAAGGGCAAGGTCACGGCCTATGCCGGGACGATCTACATCGCCGACGCGGCGCTCTACCTGAAGACCCATAACCCGGAGCTCGCGATCACCGACCCGTACGAGCTGACCCAGCCGCAGTTCGACGCCGCGATCGCGCTGCTCAAGGGCCAGCGCCCGTTCGTCGGCAAGTACTGGTCGTCGTTCACGGACGAGATCGACAACTTCACCAACGGCGCGTCGGTGATCGGCACGACCTGGCAGTACCAGACGAACACCCTCAAGGCGGCCAACGTCCCCGTCGAGGCGATCGTGCCGACCGAGGGCATGACCGGCTGGTCCGACACGTGGATGCTGTCGCGCTACGCCAAGCATCCGAACTGCATGCTCAAGTGGATGGCCTGGATGGTCACCCCCGAGGTGCAGGCCCAGGTCGCGGAGTACTTCGGCGAGGCACCGGCCAACCCGAAGGCCTGCGACATCCTCAACAAGGGCTACGGCTCGTACGCGATCCCGAACTTCTGCGACGCCTACCACGTGACGGACCAGGCGTTCTACCAGGCGATCAGCTTCTGGAAGACGCCGCTCCGCGACTGCGGTGACAGCCGCGGGAACACCTGCATCGCCTACGACCAGTGGCTCGCGGCCTACACGGACGTGAAGGGCTGAGCGGCCGGCCGACCGAGCGATCCGGGGCCGGGCGATCCCTCGGGGTGCCCGGCCTCGATCCGACGGCGGTCCGCCAGACGGGCCCATGACCGGCGCCGAGCTCGCCCGTCCGGGCCGCGGCCGCCGCCTGTTCGGCTGGCTGTACCGGCGGCCGCGCGTCCAGCTGGGCGTCCTCCTCGTCGCCCCGGCCGGCTGGTTCGGGATCGTCTACTTCGGGTCGCTGGCGCTCCTCTTCGCCTACGCGTTCTGGTCGCTCGACCCGCAGACCGGCGAGGTCGTCAAGCAGTTCACGCTGTCCAACTTCCAGCGGATCCTCGACCAGCCGGTCTATCGGACGATCGTCCTGCGGACGGTGACCGTGGCCGCGGTCGTGACCGTGGTCGACGCGCTGCTGGCCTTCCCGATCGCTTACTACATGGCCCGCGTCGCCTCGCCCCGCCGGCGGGCGCTGCTGTTCATGTCCGTGCTCCTGCCGCTCTGGGCGAGCTACCTCGTCAAGGCCTACGCCTGGCGGGTCATCCTGTCGCCCGGCGGACTCGTCGACTGGGCGTTCGGCTTCCTCGGCATCGACACGAGCAGCATCTTCGGCCTGTCGGACCTGTCGATCACGATCGTCTTCATCTACGTCTGGCTGCCGTACATGATCCTGCCGATCTACGCCGGCCTCGAGCGGATCCCGTCGTCGTACCTCGAGGCCTCGGCCGACCTCGGCGCGCGCGGCGGGATGACCTTCCGGCGGATCGTCCTGCCGCTGGCGATGCCGGCGCTCGTGGCCGGCTCGATCTTCACGTTCTCGCTCACCCTCGGCGACTACATCATTCCGCAGCTCGTCGGGAACAGCCAGTTCATCGGCAACGTCGTGTTCGCCAGCCAGGGCGTCGCCGGCGACATCCCGTTCGCGGCGGCGTTTGCGCTCGTGCCCGTCGCGATCATGGCCGTCTACCTGCTCGCCGCCCGGCGGCTGGGCGCCTTCGACGCCTTGTGAGACCCGTACCGCCGAGGAGCCGGAGCGATGAGCCGGATCCTCCTCCGCGTGGCGACCGGGCTGACCCTCGGGTTCCTGTACCTGCCGCTCGTCGTGATCGGGCTGTACGCGTTCAACGCCCAGCGGGTCCAGGCCTGGCCGATCCAGCAGTACAGCCTCCAGTGGTTCGGCGACGCGTTGACGAACGAGAGCGTCCGCGACGCGTTCGTCCTGTCGTTCACGGTCGGGTTGGCGGCGACGGCGCTGGCGATCGCCCTCGGGACGCTCGCCTCGTTCGTGGTCCATCGCTACGCATTCTTCGGCCGGGACGTGATTGCCTTCGCGCTCGTCCTGCCGATCGCGCTGCCGGGGATCATCACCGGCATGGCGCTCAACGCGACGTTCCACAACTTCGGGATCTCGTTCGGGACGATGACGATCATCGTCGGCCACGCCACGTTCTGCGTCGTCGTCGTCTACAACAACGTCATCGCCCGGCTGCGGCGGACGTCGCGCTCGATCGAGGAGGCGTCGATGGACCTCGGCGCCGACACCTGGCAGACCTTCCGCCACGTGACCTTCCCGGTCCTTCGGACGGCCGTCCTCGCCGCCGGGCCTGCTGGCGTTCGCGCTGTCGTTCGACGAGATCATCGTCACGACCTTCACCGCGGGGACCCAGGAGACGATCCCGATCTGGATCCTCAACCACATCCGCCAGCCGAACCAGCGGCCGATCGTCAACGTGGTCGCCCTGTTCCTGATCCTGCTGTCGGTGATCCCGGTCTACCTCGCCCAGCGGCTGAGCTCGGACACGTCGGGCGGGGCGACGGTCACGAAGTAGCCGCGGCGGGTCCGATGGGGCCGGCGTCGTCCGAGCTCAGGACCAGCGCGGGCCTGCCAGGTCGAGCGCGCGAGCGAGCGGCCGTCACGACCCGATTCGGATGCGGGTCTGTCCGCGCTGCGACCAGGCGGCCGGCCTCCCAGCGCCGACCGGCTTCCCAGCGCCGGCCGTCGGTCACGGCTCCCGCCGAGACGATGACGGCCGCCAGGACGGCGGCGGCGAGCAGACGACGATCGTGGCGCATGGGCACGGCGCTCCTCGTGCCCCGGCAGGTCGCCCGCTCCGCGACCCCTGCCGCGAGCCCGGCGACCGGCGCCAGTCTGCCCGGGCCCGCTTAGCTGCGACTTACGCGGCAGGCCGGCGCCGGCAGGGCGACCACCGGGCGCCGCCCGCGGTCACATGGACGGGACGTGGTCCGGGTCGAGGTACTTCTCCGGATCGTCGCGGAACTCGAGGAGGCAGCCGCGACCGCAGAACCAGTAGATCGTGCCGTCGTGCTCGATCGACAGCTGGGAGGTCGCGGTGTCGACCTCCATCCCGCAGACCGGGTCGATCGCCATCCTGTGCTCGTCCTCATGTCGCGTCACCTCAGCGGCCGATCCGCCGGCCGAATCGGTACTCCCCGGGAGTATAGCCGAGGCGCGACACCCGGCCGCGGGCGGCGTACGATCGGCGGATGGACCCCACGAACCTCGCGGCGGCGCGAGCGAGCCTCGAAGCGGAACGCGCCCGCCTCCAGGCCGTGATCGACGCGGGCATCGAGGCGCCCGGGCAGATGACCTACGGCTCGCAGGCCGCGGCCGCGCCCGGGGTCGTCGCACAGCAGCGCGACCTCGCCCTGCGCGAGAAGGCCGAGAAGGAGCTCGAGCTCGTCGTGGCGGCCCTCGCATCCGGATCGACGATGGGACGTTCGGCCGCTGCCTGCGCTGTGGCAAGCCGATCGCCGCCGGACGGCTCGAGGCGTTGCCGTGGGCCGCCTACTGCATCGACTGCCAGAAGCTCGTGTCCGAGGGCCGGTGACCAGCCCGGCGACGGATCGGCTCGTCTCGATCGACGACGTCCGCGCCGCTGCCCGCACGCTGGCCGGGATCGCGCTGCGGACACCGCTTGTCGCGGTCGGACCTGACCGGCCGCCGCGCTACCTGAAGGCCGAGTCGCTCCAGCCGATCGGCGCATTCAAGATCCGCGGCGCGTACGTCGCCGTCGCGAGCCTCTCGCCCGACGAGCGGCGACGCGGCGTCATCACCTACTCGAGCGGGAACCACGCGCAGGGCGTGGCCCGGGCTGCCCGGCTGCTGGGCGCGCCCGCGGTCGTCGTGATGCCGTCCGACGCACCGCCGATCAAGCGCCGCCGGGTCGAGGCGGACGGTGCTGAGCGTCGTGATCGTCGGGACCGCCAGCGAGGAGCGCCGGGAGGTCGCCGAGCGTCTCGCCGCCGAGCGCGGCCTGTCGATCATCCCGCCGTACGACGACGACCGGATCATCGCCGGCCAGGGAACCTGCGGGCTGGAGATCGTTGAGGACCTGCCCGACGTCGAGGCGATCCTCGTCCCGATCGGCGGGGGCGGGCTGGCGAGCGGCGTCGCGGTCGCCGCGCCGGGCGCTCCGGCCGGCGTGCCGGGTGATCGGCGTCGAGTCCGAGCTGGCGGCCGATGCCCGCGACTCGCTGGCCGCCGACCGCATCGTGAGCTGGCCGGCCGAGCTCGTCGGCCGGACCATCGCCGACGGCACGCGGACCCAGGCGCTCGGGCAGCGCACGTTCGCCCACCTCCGGGCGCTGCTCGACCGAGTGATCACGGTGACCGAGGAGGAGATCGCCGCTGCGGTGCGGATCGCATCGACCGAGGCGCGCCTGGTCGTCGAGCCGTCGGGCGCGCTGGCCCTCGCCGCGATGCGCTTCCGGGCCGCGGAGGCCGGCCTGGGCGACGCGACCGGGCCGGTCGTGGCGGTCGCCAGCGGTGGCAACGTCGAGCCAGATCGCTACCGCGAGCTGCTGGCGGAACCGGCCGGCTGAGTCGCCGGGCCGGGCGACTGCGTCGAACGCTGGCTCGCGCCGGTCAGCCCTCGCGAGCGCTCCCGGGCCAGTCGCTCGGCCAGCCGGACCTCGCGCTCGCGGATGGCCGCCCGGTCGCGATCCTCGCGCGCCTCGATGGCCCGCGTCTGGCGCTCCTCGCGATGCATCCAGCGGACGACGGTCCCCAGGATCGCCGCCACGAAGACGAGGTCGCCGACGACCCACATCGCGGCGCCGGCCATGCGCCTGGTCCTCGAGGACGCTCGGCCCCCAGTCGCGGGCGAGCGTGGCGTAGTGGGCGTACAGCGGCGCCGTCGCGCTCAGGATCGCCAGCCCGAGGAACGAGTTCTGGGGCATCTGGAGGAAGGTGTAGACGATCCGGGCCGGCTCGCCCATCCGCCACGGGTGGGGATCGAGGGCGATCACCGGCCACCAGAACAGGCAGGCGGTCACGAGGTACAGGACGTGCTCGAGCTGGTGGACGACCGGCTCCTCGAGCGACGCATTGAAGATCGGCGAGAAGTGGGTGCCCCACATCGCGAGGGCGAACAACAGCCACGTCACGATCGGGAACGTCACGATCCGGACCGGCAGCGAGTGGAGGACCGGCAGGATCAGCCGCTTGCGCGTTTCCGGGCGTGCGAATCGGAGCAGGAGGGTGATCGGCGCGCCGAGCGCGAGCAGCGGCGCCGCGATCAGGGTCAGCAGGATGTGCTGGACCATGTGGAGGCTGAACAGTGTCGTGTCGTAGCGCTCGATCGGCGACTGGAGCGCGACGAGGATCGCCCCGAGGCCGAGCAGCCAGCACACCGAGCGGATCGTCGGGACGGGGTTGCCGGGGTGCGCCCGATCGACCGACCGGACCGCCCAGAGGTAGCCGGCCGCGGCCAGGACGACCGGGACGACGACGGTCGGGTCGAACGACCAGGCGAGCAGGACCCCCGGCAGCTCCGGGGCCGGGGCCGCGCTGCCGTGGGCGGCCGCGACCGGGGCGAGCGCGAGCCAGCCGGCGGCCGAGCCGAGCCCGACCGCGAGCCCCCGGCGGATGCGCGCGACTGGGCGGCGACGTGGTGCGGCGGTCACGTGCGCCATTCTGCCCCGGATCGCCCGCTCCGGCGGTCGGGTCGCGATCGCGGCCGCCACCCCGCGCGGCGAGCCACCGGACGGGCAGGCCTCTGCGACGCCCGCTATCATGTCCGCGTTCTTGTCCGGACCCGTTGACGAGCGCGAGGACACCGCCCCATGTCGTTGCCCAGGCTCAACCGGTCGCGCCTCGCCGCGTTCGTCGCGCTCGGCGCCGCGGTGGTCCTGCTGGCCGGCTGCGGAGCCTTCGGCCCGCCCGCCGCGGTCACGGCCCAGGGCAAGGACATCGAATCGCTGTACTACTTCGTGCTGGCGATCGCGCTCATGATCTGGGCCTTCGTCACCGGGCTCATCCTGTTCGCCGTCGTGCGCTACCGGCGCAAGCCGACCGACACCGAGCTGCCGCCGCAGATCCACGGCAACAACGTGCTCGAGATCGTGTGGACCGTCATCCCGACGATCATCGTGGCCATCCTGTTCGTGTTCTCGTTCAACACCCTGAACAAGGTCGACGCGACGGCCCCGACCGACGTTCGGATCACCGCGGTGGCCGCCCGGTTCCAGTGGTCGTTCGAATACCTGTCGGCCGACGGCTCGAAGGTCGTCTTCCAGCAGCTCGCCCCTGAGCTGACCGTCCCGGCCGGCCGGACCGTCCATCTCGACCTCCGCTCGAAGGACGTCAACCACGCGTTCTACGTCCCGCAGTTCCTGTTCAAGCGCGACGTGATCCCCGGGCGGGACAACAACTTCGACTTCACCGTGGACGCGGCGGACGCCGGGCAGACGTTCCGCGGCCAGTGCGCCGAGCTGTGCGGGACGTTCCACGGCTCGATGTTGTTCACGGTCAAGGCGCTGAGCCCCTCGGACTACGACGCCTGGCTTGCCGCCCAGATCGCCAAGGCGAGCCAGTCGCCGGCCCCGCCACCGAGCGGCGGCGCGAGCGGCGCACCACCCCCGAGCGGCGCGCCGGCCCAGGTCCAGCTCGACCTCGCGGCGAAGGACATCCAGTACGACAAGTCGAGCCTCGATGCGCCGGCGAGCCAGCCGTTCACGATCAAGTTCCAGAACAACGACCCGGGCGACGACCCATAACGTCGCGATCAAGGACGCGTCCGGGCAGGAGGTGTTCAAGGGCGAGATCTTCGCCGGCGTCGACGTCCGGACGCTATCCGATCCCGGCCCTCACGGCCGGCAGCTACACGTTCAACTGCTCGGTCCACCCGAACATGACCGGCACGCTCACGGTCCACTAGGGAGCATCGGATGGCGACCACCGCACTCACACCTGCCGCGACCGGGGCTCGATCGGGCCTGTACGACTGGCTGACCACGACCGACCACAAGAAGATCGGGATCCTCTACCTGGTCAACTCGTTCGTGATGTTCCTGATCGGCGGGACGTTGGCGCTGGTGGTCCGCGCGGAGCTCGCCCAGCCGGGGCTCCAGTTCATCAAGGAGAACGTCTACAACGAGGCGTTCACGATCCACGCCTCGCTGATGCTCTTCCTATTCATCATCCCGGTCCTCGCCGGCTTCGGGAACTACGTCGTCCCACTCCAGATCGGGGCGCCCGACATGGCCTTCCCGCGGATCAACGCGCTGTCGTTCTGGATGCTCCCGCTGGCCGGCGATCATGATCCTGTCCGGGTTCCTGGTCGGCGGCGCGGCGGCGACCGGCTGGACCGCCTATGCGCCGCTCTCGGAGGCGCCCTACTCGGGGGTCGGCCAGGACCTCTGGATCGTCGGCGTCATCCTCATCGGGACGAGCTCGATCCTCGGCGGGATCAACTTCCTGGTGACGATCTTCAAGATGCGCGCGCCCGGGATGACCATGTTCCGGCTGCCCATCATGGTCTGGACGATGCTCGTCACGAGCACCCTCGTCGTCCTCGCGACGCCGGTCCTGACCAGCGCGCTGATCATGCTGTTCATCGACCGCAACTACGGCGGCCACTTCTTCGACCCGGCCAACGGCGGGAGCGCGATCCTGTGGCAGAACGTGTTCTGGTTCTACTCGCACCCGGCGGTCTACATCATGGTCCTGCCGGCGATGGGGATCATCAGCGAGGTCCTGCCGGTCTTCAGCCGCAAGCCGCTGTTCGGCTACAAGGCGTTCGTGTTCGCGACGGCGGCGATCGGCGCCCTCGGGTTCAGCGTCTGGGCCCACCACATGTTCACGACGGGGGCGGTCTACCTGCCGTTCTTCAGCTTCATGACGTTCCTCATCGCGATCCCGACCGGGGTCAAGATGTTCAACTGGACGGCGACCCTGTACAAGGGCCAGCTGACGTTCTCGACGCCGCTCCTGTTCGCGCTCGGGTTCCTGACGATGTTCCTCATCGGTGGGATCAACGGCGCGTTCAGCGCCGCCGTCCCCGTCGACTTCGCGCTCCAGGACACGTACTGGGTGGTGGCCCATCTGCACTACGTGCTGTTCGGCGGGTCGGTGTTCGGCGTCTTCGCCGGGATCTACTACTGGTTCCCGAAGATGTTCGGACGGAAGCTCAACGAGACGCTCGGCAAGATCCAGTTCGTGATCATGTTCGTCGGCTTCAACCTGACGTTCTTCCCGATGCACATCCTCGGTCTCGAGGGGATGCCCCGGCGGATCGCGAACTACGCGCCCGACACCGGCTGGAGCGACCTCAACCTGCTGGCGACGATCGGCGGGTTCACGATCGCGGCGAGCATGATCCCGTTCCTGTGGAACGTCTTCACGACGCTCCGCAGCGGTGAGCTCGCCGGTGACGACCCCTGGGAGGGCAACACCCTCGAGTGGGCGACCACGCTCGCCGCCGCCGCCGTACAACTTCGACCGGCTTCCGGAGATCCGCTCCGAGCGGCCGGTGTTCGACGCCCGCCACGGCCTGACCGGCGGAACCCACGAATGACGGCCTCGCCGACCGCCCTCACGACGACCCACGCGGCCGAGGGTCACGCCCGCGAAGGCGGCATCAGCAACGTCATCCTGGGGATGCTCCTGTTCATCACCAGCGAGGTGATGTTCTTCGCCGGCCTGTTCGCCGCCTACTTCAACGTCCGGGCGACCTCGCCGGTCTGGCCCCCCGAGGGCTTCGCCGACAAGCTCCACTGGCTGCCCACGGCCGACGAGATCATCCCGATCGTCACGATCGCGACGATCATGCTCATCAGCAGCTCGTTCACCTGCCAGCTCGGCGTGTGGGGCATCCGGCGGGACGACCGGCGGGCGCTGGTCCGCAATATCGGGGTGACCGTCATCCTCGGGACGGTCTTCCTCCTGCTCCAGCTGCTCGACTACTCGATCCTGTACAGCCAGGGCGTCCGGCTCGACAGCGGCACGTTCGGGACGACCTACTACACCCTCACCGGGTTCCACTTCGCCCACGTCCTCGGCGGCGTCATCATGCTGGCGGTGGTCCTCTACCGGTCGATGATCGGGCAGTTCACGAGCCAGCACCACGACATGGTGGAGGCGACCTCGATCTACTGGCACTTCGTGGACGTGGTCTGGATCGTCCTGTTCAGCGTCCTCTACATCATTCCGAACCCAGCCTGAGGGAGACGATGGATCACCCGATCGCCCATCCCCGGAACGCGGTGTTCATCGGCCTGACCTTCGCGGTGGTGGCCGCCGTCTACTTCGTGCTGAGCCACGACGCGGCCGGGACGACGATGATCGCCGCCCTGTCGATCGCGATGAGCCTCGCCGCCTACGTGCTGGCGGCCGGCTCCCCGCGCGGCTGAACCACCGCCGCACGGGGCGCGGACGCGTCTGATGGACCAGGTCTGGAACGCGATCCTCGATTTCACCAGCAAGCTGGTCATCCCCGACTGGGGCGCGCTCATCGCGCTCATCCCGATCGCCATCCTGGCCCTCGTCGTCCTGTTCATCGCCTGGCTGCTGTTCCGGCTGACCCAGCTCGGTCCGCGGCGCCGTGGGAAGGGACGGATCCGGCCGGCGCCGCCGCCCGGCGTTCATCCGCCGACGCCGTCGTTCGCCCCGATCTTCGGTGCGATCGGGACGTTCCTCGTCCTGTTCGGGCTCGTGTTCGGCCCGACGATCCTGTTCCTCGGCCTCGCGTTCCTTGTCCTCACCCTGCTCTACTGGGGCGCCGAGGCGATGCGCGACTACGACCACACGGCCAACGCGACGACCCTCCCGGCGGTCGTCCACGCCCCGCCGCCGCCCGGCGTCCACATGCCCGGGCCGTCGTTCCGGCCGATCCTGGCCGCCATCGCGGTGGCGGTGATCCTGTACGGGCTGGTGCTCGGCGGCTGGCTCATCGCGGCGGGGATCGTGATGCTCGTGGTCAGCCTCATCGGCTGGTTCCGCGACGCGCGGGCGGAGTACGTCATGGCCGAGCGGGCCGACTCGAGCGGTCACCTCGACGCCCTGCCGGCCCCGCGCGCTCCGACCGGGACGTTCGCCCTCTTCGGCGCGCTGTTCGTCCTCGCCCTGATCCTCAACAGCGGGCTGATCCCGAGCGGAGCCGCCAACGGCTCGACCGGTGGCGCAGCAGCTTCGCCTGGCGGATCGCCCGGGGCGAGCGGCGCGGCATCCGGCGGCCCGTCCGGCGCGGCCCCGGCCAGCCTCCCGGCAACCGACCTGTCGCTGACCGCCCAGGGCATCCAGTTCAGCGCGGCCTCGCTGAACGCGAGCGCCGACAAGCCGTTCACGATCGGCTTCACGAACGACGACTCCGGGATCCCTCACAACGTCGAGATCGCCGACGGCTCCGGGACACTTGTCTTCACCGGCGATACCGTTACGGGCGTGAACGCGACGGTCTATAACGTCCCGGCCCTGAAGGCCGGCGCCTACAAGTTCCAGTGCAAGTGGCACCCGAACATGGTCGGCGACCTGACGGTCAAGTAGGCCGCCGGCGATGGACCGACGCCGCGGCCGATGGACGGCGTTTGCCCGGCGGGCCTGCGTCGTCCTCCTGCTGGCGGTCGTCGTGGCTGGCTGCGGGCAGTCCACGACGCCGAGCGGATCGCCGAGCAATGCCGGCGCCGGCGATCGAGCCCCGCTGCTGACCGGCACGACCCTCGACGGGACCAGCTTCGACCTCGCGAACTTCCGCGGACGGCCGGTCATCGTGAACTTCTGGGCGTCCTGGTGCCTGCCCTGCCGCGACGAGTTCCCGATGCTCGAGAAGGCGCTCCAGGGCTACGGCGCGGACGGGCTCGAAGTCGTCGGGGTCAGCTTCAACGATGCCGATGCCGACGCGCGGAGCTTCATGACGAAGACCGGCGCGAACTGGCCGAGCGTGACCGATCCCACGGGCCAGCTCGCCAGGGCCTGGCGGATGGTCGCGCCGCCCCAGACATACTTCATCGGCCGGGATGGCGTGATCGCGTCGCGCCAGATCGGCGAGCTCACCCAGGCCGACCTCGACCGCCAGCTCGCGGCCATCCTCAAGTGACGGCCGGCGCGCCGCCGGCGATCACGGTCCACGACCTGCGCAAGGCGTACGCCGGCCGCGCCGTCGTCGACGGGATCGACCTCGAGGTGGCCGCAGGCTCGATCCATGCCCTGCTCGGGCCGAACGGGGCCGGCAAGACGACCACGGTCGAGATCCTGGAAGGCTACCGGGGACGCGACGGCGGCGACGTCCGGGTGCTCGGCCTCGACCCGGCCCGCGACGGTGCCACGCTGCGGGGCCGCGTCGGCCTGATGCTCCAGGGCGGCGGGATCTACCCGCAGGCGCGCCCCCTCGAGATCCTCCGGCTGTACGCGCGCTTCTTCCGCGAGCCGCTCGATCCGGGAGCGCTCCTCGAGACGGTCGGGCTCGCCGACGTCGCCCGGACCCGCTACCGCGTCCTGTCGGGCGGCCAGCGCCAGCGACTCGGGCTCGCCCTGGCACTCGTCGGACGGCCCGAGCTCGTGATCCTCGACGAACCGACGGCCGGGATGGATCCGGCGGCGAAGGCGGCCACGCGCGAGCTCATCGGCTCGCTGCGGGCCGGTGGGGTCACGGTCCTCCTGACCACCCATGAGCTCGCCGACGTCGAGCGGATGGCCGACGAGATCACGATCCTCGACCGGGGCAGGGTCGTGGCCCGTGGCAGCCCGGCCGCGCTCGCCGGCGGCGCCGCCCCGACGCTCCGGCTGCGGCTGGATCGCGCCCTCGACAAGGCCGACCGGGTCAGCCTCGAGACCGCCCTCGGATCGGCTGCCGGGGTCCCGGCCCCAACCGCCCAGCTGGCCGACGACGGCGCGCCAGGCCGCTATCGGCTCGTCGGACGCGATCCCGACCCGGCGCTCCTCGGCACGCTTGCGGCGTGGTGCGCTGAGTGCGGCATCCTGATCATCGAGCTGCGGGTCGGTGGGGCGACCCTCGAGGAGCGCTACCTCGAGCTGACCGGCGAGCGCGGGGGTGATGCTGCGTGAGCCAGCCGCTGACGCCCGTCGCCGGCGGCAACGCCGGCTCGGCGTTCCGCGCCACCCTCGCCCAGGTCGGGATGGAGCTGCGGCTGCTCGCGCGGCGCGGCGAGAACGTGTTCGTGACAATCGTCGTCCCGCTCGTCCTGCTCGTGTTCTTCGCGCTCGTTCCTGCCGTCGACCGCGGCGGGATCGCGTTCCTCGTCCCGGGGATCCTCGCCCTCGCGATCATCTCGACGAGCCTGGTGAACCTCGGCATCGCGACGGCGTTCGAGCGGTCGTACGGCGTGCTCAAGCGGCTCGGCGGCTCGCCGCTCCCGAGGGCCGGGCTGCTCGGAGCCAAGATCGCCACGGTGGTTGTCGTCGAGATCGCCCAGATCGTGCTCATCGTGGCCGTTGCCGGGCTGGCCTTCGGCTGGGCCCCCGGTGCCGGTGCGAGCGCCGCCGTCTGCCTCGCGGCGTTCGCGCTCGGCACGCTCGCGTTCGCCGGGCTGGGCCTGCTGATGGCCGGAGCGCTGCGCGCCGAGGCGACCCTGGCGCTCGCCAACGGTCTGTTCCTCGCGTTCCTGCTCCTCGGCGGAATCGTCCTGCCTGTCGACCACCTGCCGCCGCTGCTCGCCGACCTTGCCCGGGTGCTGCCGGCCGCTGCGCTGTCGGACGCGCTCCGGGTCGGCTTCGGCGCCCAGTCGGGCGATCCGCTCGGGCCGCTCCTCCTGCTGGCGGCCTGGGGCGCCGGCGCGACGCTCCTCGCGGCGCGCACGTTCCGCTGGGAGTGACGGCCCCGTCCCCCGGAGCCCGGTGTTGGCTGGGCCTCAGCCGCCCTTGTGCTCGTCGGCGAGCTGCTTCTCGACTTCGCGCTGGATCTCCTCGTCGCGTCGCTCCTTGACCCGCCTGGCGACATAGAACCCGACGATCCACGGCCAGACCAGGCTGACGATCGCCCCGACGATCACCGCGATCCCGAATTGCCGTGCGGCGTCTCCGGTCGTCCCGACCAGGACGACCAGGAGCAGGTACGTCACGACCGCCCCGAGGACGATCCCGATGATCCGCTGCATGGAGCCCCTCCCGTGCTGCCGCTCCTCGGCGGCTCGGCGGCCAGCCTATGGGTCGCCGGTCGCCCCCGTCAACGCGTTCGCCTCGTGGGTCGATCCGTGCCGCTCGGCCCAGCCCGACGCCGGATCTGACCCCGGGAAAGGAAGAACCCAGGCCGGTCGGAGCCTGGGTTCTCGGGTGTATGCGTTGGTTGCGGGGGACGGATTCGAACCGCCGACCTTCGGGTTATGAGCCCGACGAGCTGCCGCTGCTCCACCCCGCGACCTCGGATTCTAGCGTCAAACGGCCAAATCGTCAACGAAGGCGCCGTTTGGCGCTGCCAGCCTGGCGGGTAGCAGGTGGCTAGGCGGGCTCGCGCAGGGTCGCGCGCATCGCCCGGATCGGTCGCAGGCCGATCGCCAGCCCGACCGCCAGCGAGGTCAGGGTGATCGCCACGAACATCCAGAACGGGTAGCGGATGTCGCGAGCCGCGAGCTGGCCGGCGATCAGCGAGGCGACGATGAACCCGACCGTCCCGGCGGCCCCGAACAGCCCCTGCGCCGTCGAGGAGCGGCCGGACGGGCTGCCGGCGGCGACCACGGCATAGAGCGCCGGGAACAGCAACGCAAAGCCGGTTGCCTCGAACAGGATGAGCGGCAACGCCAGCACCGGGTCGCGGATCAGGGTGTAGGCGACCCCCGCGATGGCCGGCATCAGCGTGCCGGCAATGATGAACGGCAGTCCGCCCTGGCGGTCGACATAGCGGCCGGCGGCCGGCGAGAACAGCAGGATCGGGATCGCGAACGTCGCGAACGTCGCACCGACGAGGTCGAGGCTCGCCCCGAGCGAGGTCAGAAAGAGCGACCAGACGACCTCATACGTGCCCTGGGCGAAGGCGCTGCCGGCGTTGATCACGATGGCTGCGACCAGGAGCCGGTTGCGCAGCGACGCCGGGCGCGGCGGGTCGCCGGCACGGTCGGGCGCGCCGGCTCCATCGCTGCCTGCGGGGATCGCCATCGGCGAGGCGGACAGCTCGGCCAGGCCCTCGGCCGGGATCCCGCCCCGGACCCGCGTGCGACGTCCCTCCCGGACGGCGACTGCGACGATCAGCGAGGCCGCCGCCGAGGAGACGGCCGCCAGCCAGAAGACGACGGACTCGTTCCCGGTGATCGAGGCACCGAACCCGCCGATCGCCGGCCCGAACAGCAGCCCGCCCATCTGGGCGGCCCCGTACAGCCCGAACGCTTCGCCCTGCCGATCCGCGGGCGTCGCGTCGACCACGAAGCCGCGCGCGGCCGGGTCGTAGGCCGCGGTCGCCAGCCCGGCGAACGCGCGCAGGACGACGAACGCGGCGGCGCCGGAGACGAACAGGGGCAAGGGCAGCACGATCGCGTTCGCGATGAGCGCCGCGACCATCAACGGCTTGCGCGACGTCCGGTCCGCGATCCAGCCGAAGATCGGTTCCGCCACGAGCCGCGCCGCCGGCCAGGCCGCGACGATCAGCCCGAGCGTGGCGAAGTCGATCCCCCGCGTGGACAGGTAGATCGGCAGGATCGGCAGGAAGGCGCCGAACCCGAGCCACACGACGAACTCGGCCACGAACAGGGGCAGGATCGGTCGCCAGCGGGCAATCCAGGCGGACGGACGGGATTGGGTGAGCGCGGCAGCCATGATCTCGAGTGGCAGGTCGAGGGGTTGGGCGCCATCGTAGCGGCGGTCGGGCGGCCGGGCGACGTCATCGCAACGCCCGGAACGACCGTCGTGTCGGTCGAAACGGCTCCCCCTCCGCGCCAAAGGTCGCGGGCTGGGACCCGGCCGTATGATCGGACGATGCTGAGCCCGGCGCTGCTCGCCCTCGCCCTCGTCCTCGTTGTCGTGCTCCTCGCCCCGACCGAGCGGCTCCGGCGCGCGGGCTGGCCGCCGCGGGCCCTCGGTGGCTACCTCGTCGCGATGGTCCTCCTCGGCCTCCTTGCCTCCGAGCTCGTCGCCGCCGATCGGTTCCTGATCCCGATCCTCGTCGTGGGCTACCTCGCGCCGTTCGTCGCGGCGCGACCGGCGATGGATCGACTGCGCCCGTTCCGGCGGGCGTCGGTGACGGTGGACCGGCCGCCGATCAAGCACGTCGAGGGCCCGTCGCGCGACGTGCCCCACGAGACGCCCATCCCGCCGGCGGAGTCCGAGGCCGGCCGAACGTCCCGACAGGAGTGACCTTCGCCTCTGGACGGGCCGCGCCGCCGGCGTAGGATCGTGACGGAGGAGGGTCGCCGATGACCCGAGCGCTCGTCGTTCATCACCTTCCGGCGACCGCATCGACCCAAGCCAGTGCGCTGCGCAGGCTCGGCTTTACCGTCGAGCAGTGCCGCGGACCGGCCGCCTGCGATTGCCCGGTCGTCGACGGACGATCCTGCCCGCTCGTCGAGCGCGCCGACGTCCTCGTCTACGACGTGGCCGGCCTGCGGCTCGAGCGGGACGGCCGCGAGCTGGGCGCGGAGCTCCGAGCGCTGTACGCCGATAAGCCGCTCGTCGTCGTGGCGGGCGGGGCGGAGCCGGGCGCGCTCGAGGCGAATGAGCCGAGCGACGGCGTGGTCTGGCTGCGCGGCGCCCTTGACGCCGAGCGGCTGTCGCTCGGGATCGAGGAGGCGCTCGGCGATCGGTGACGTGGGTCATCCGACCGAGGTCGTGGATGACGCGGCCGGCTCGGTGCGGCCGCAGCGACCGGGGGCTCGTACGGCCTGCCGCGACGGGCCGTACGCTTCGCCGATGGATCCGCCCGGACCCTGGCTGCTCGACCCGGCGATCGACTTCCTGAACCACGGCTCGTTCGGTGCCTGCCCGCGAGCCGTCCTCGACCGCCAGGCGGCGTGGCGCGAGCGCATGGAATGCGAGCCGGTGCGCTTCCTGGCCCACGACCTCGAGGGGCTCCTCGACGAGGCGCGCGAAGCCGTCGCCGCGTTCGTCGGTGCCCGCCCCGACGATCTCGCCTTCGTGCCCAATGCGACGGCTGGGGCGGCGACCGTCCTGCGCTCGCTGCGGTTTGGGCCGGGCGACGAGCTGCTGACCACCGATCACGAGTACAACGCGATCCTCAACGCCGTCCGCTTCGCCGCGGCGCGGGACGGTGCGAGAGTGGTCGTCGCCAGGATCCCATTCCCGATCGCCGATGCCGAGACCGCGCTCGCCGCGATCCTCGCGGCCGCGAGCCCGCGGACGAAGCTCGCCGTGATCAGCCACGTGACGAGCCCGACCGCCCTCGTGCTGCCGATCGAGCGGATCGTCCGCGAGCTGGCCGAGCGAGGCGTCGACACCCTCGTCGACGGCGCCCATGCCCCGGGGATGGTCCCGCTCCGGCTCGACGTCCTCGGCGCCGCGTACTACGTCGGCAACGGGCACAAGTGGCTGTTCGGCCCGAAGGGCAGCGCCTTCCTCTATGTCCGGGCGGACCGCCAGGCGGTCATCCGGCCGCTCGTGATCTCGCACGGCGCGAACGACCCGCGCACCGATCGATCGCGCTTCCGGCTCGAGGCCGACTGGACGGGCACGCCCGATCCGACGCCGTGGCTGAGCCTCCCGGCGGCGATCACGTTCGGCGAGGGCCTGCGACCCGGTGGCTGGCCGACGACGATGGCGGCCGATCGCGCTCTGGCCATGTCGGCCCGGGATGCGCTCTGCGCCGCGCTCGGCATCGAGCCGCCCGCGCCGGGCGACATGCTCGGCTCGATGGCTGCTTTGCCGCTGCCTGGCCGGCCGCCGCCCGACGCCGATCCGCTCGCCGCCCGGCTGTTCGAGCGTCACCGGATCGAGGTTCCGATCGGTCCGTTCCCGGTCGCGGCAGCACTCGACGACGGCGCGCTCCCCGGCGCTCGCCTGATCCGGATCTCGGCCGCGCCGTACAACCGGGCCGAGCAGTACGACCGACTCGTGGCGGCGCTCGTCGACGAGCTCGCCGCGGAGGCTGGTCGGCGCGCCGTCTGAGCGGCATGATGGGGCGATGAGCGTTCGTTGTGAGGCCTGCGGCGCCGACAACCCGGAGGCCTTCCGGTTCTGCGGGACGTGCGGCAGCACGCTCGGCGAGCGCTGCCCGGCTTGCTCGGCGCCGGTCGTCCGCGGCTTCCGCTTCTGCGGCTCGTGCGGCGTCGCGCTCGACGCGGGCGACACGCGCACCGGGACGGGATTGGCCGTCCTCGGCGAGCCGGTGTCGAGCCGCACGGGAGACGTCACCCGGTCCGCCGCCGAACGACGGCTCGTGTCAATCCTGTTCGTCGACCTCGTGTCGTTCACCACGCTCGCCGAGGGGCGCGACCCGGAGGAGGTGCAGGACCTCCAGGGCCGCTACTTCGAGACGTGCCGCGCGATCATCGCCCGCTACGGTGGCACGGTCGAGAAGTTCATCGGCGACGCCGTGATGGCGATGTGGGGCGCCCCGGTCGCCCACGAGGACGACGCCGAGCGCGCCGTGCGGGCCGCCGTCGAGCTCGTGGCCGCCGTCGCCGCGGTCGGCGAGCAGGTCGGTCTGCCGCGGCTCGCCGCCCGGGCCGGGGTCGTCAGCGGCGAGGCGGCGATCACCGTCGGGGCGGTCGGCCAGGGGATGGTCGCCGGCGACGTCGTCAACACAGCCGCGCGGCTGCAGGCCGCGGCACGTCCCGGAACCGTCCTCGTCGACGAGGCCACGTATCGGACGGCCCGCGGCTCGATCGCCTTCGAGCGCGCCGGGGATCGGTCGCTGCGGGGCAAGCGGCTCCCGGTCCCCGCCTGGGAGGCACGTCAGGTCGTCGCCCGCCGGCGGGGCAAGGACCGCAGCGTCCTGCCCGAGGGGCCGCTCGTCGGGCGCGACGGCGCGGTGGCGATCGTCAAGGACCTCCTGGAGGCGGTCCGCGAGGAGCGCACGCCCCGGCTCATCTCGATCTTCGGGCAGGCCGGGATCGGCAAGAGCCGGATCGGCTGGGAGCTCGAGAAGTACGTCGACGGCGTCGTCGAGAAGATCGCCTGGCACCATGCCCGCTCGCCGGCCTACGGCGAGGGCCTCGCGTTCTGGGCGCTGGCCGAGATGGTCCGCTTCCGTGCCGAGATCGCGGAGGGCGATCCGCCCGCCGTTGCCCGACGACGACTGGCCGCCTGCCTCGCGCGCTACGTGCCGGATGAGGTCGAGCGTCGCTGGATCGCCCCCCACCTGTCGGGGCTCGTCGGTCTCGGCCCCGTCCCCGACGGTGGCCGCGAGGAGGCGTTCGCCGCCTGGCGGTCGTTCTTCGAACGCGTCGCCGACACGGCGACAACGGTTCTCGTGTTCGACGACCTCCACTGGGCCGACGCGGGTCTCCTCGACTTCATCGAGTACTTCGCGCAGACGGCCTCCGGTCGGCCGATCCTCGTGGCGACCCTCGCCCGGCCGGCCCTGCTCGAACGTCGCCCCGATTGGGCTGCCGGCCTGCGAAACGCGGTCGTCGTCCAGCTCGATCCGCTCCCCAGGACGGCGATGGCCGAGCTCCTCGGTGGGCTCGCGCCGGGGCTGCCCGAGACGGTCGCGGAGCGCGTCCTCGATCGGGCGGAGGGGATCCCTCTGTACGCCGTCGAGACGCTGCGCATGCTCGTCGACCGGGGCGAGCTCGAGGCCGTCGACGGTGTCTATCGGGTCCGCGGCTCGCTCGACCGGCTGGCGATCCCGGAGACGCTCCAGGCGCTCGTCGCCGCACGCCTCGACGATCTCGATCCGGATGACCGGGCGCTGATCCGCGACGCTGCGGTGCTCGGCCAGGCGTTCCGCCCGGCGACGCTCGCCGCCGTCGGGGGGAGCACGATCGAGGCGATCGGACCGAATCTCGACCGGCTCGTCCAGCGCGAGCTGCTCGTGGAGGAGACCGACGAGCGCGATCCTGGCCGGGGGAGCTACCGCTTCGTCGAGTGGCTCGTCCGGGAGGTCGCCTATGGCACGTTGTCGCTGCGCGACCGGCGCGAGCGCCACCTCGCCGCCGCGCGCTATCTCGAGTCGCTCGGGGATCCGGACCTCACCGCTGCGGTCGCCGGGCACATGCTGGCCGCCCATCGCTCTGGTCCGCCGGGTCGCTCGGATCGGACGCTGGCGCTGGAGGCCGTCGCGGCCCTTCGCGCCGCGGCGGACCGGGCGGTGGCGCTCCACTCACCCGAGCAGGCGCTCGAGTTCATCGACGGCGCCCTATCGATCACGGATGACGACGCGGAGCGGGCTCAGCTGTGGGAGCAGGCGGCGATCGCGGCCCAGGCCGCCGCGCACCTCAAGGAGGCCGCCGCGTATGCCCGCCAGGCGCTCGACTGGCATGCCGCGCGCGGCGATCGCTCGGCCGTGGCCCGGACGACGGTCCGGTTGGGGGCGATCCTCGCCTTCGGCTACGAGGCGGAGGCGTCGATCGCCGTCGTGAAGGGGGCGATCGAGGAGCTGGCCGACGACCCGTCGCTGCGGGACGACCCATGGCTGGCCGAGCTCCATGCCGGGATGGCCCGCTCGTACCTCCTCGCCGGGCACATCCGCGAGGCGGTCGACTGGTCCGACCGGGCCCTCGCCGACGCCGAACGGCTCGATCTCCAGCCGGTGGTCGCCGGAGCGCTCGCCACGAAGGGCGCGGCCTTCCTGGAGGAGGGCCGGACGACCGAGGGGATCGGGCTGCTCCAGGCGTCGCTGGCGATGGCGGAGCGGCACGGGCTCGTCGTACCGGCGCTCCGGGCGCGGAACAGCCTCGCGGTCGGGCTGCTGGCCGATGACCCGCGGGCGGCGCTCGACACGGCGGCCGTCGGGCTCGAGATTGCGCGGCGGTTCGGGTTCCGGGACCTCGCGATCCGCCTCGCGAGCAGCTGGGCGGAGGCGGCCCTTGACGTCGGCGACTGGGACGGGATCCTGGACCTCGTGGCCGAGCTCCATCGGGCCGACCTGCCGGTGACCGACCGGGTCGACTTCGAGAGTACCGCCGCGCTGGTCCGGGCCTGGCGCGGCGACCCGGCGGCGGACGAGACCTTCCAGGCGCTCGACGAGCTCGGCGCCGAGATCGAGCCCGATCTCGCGGTCGCCAGCCTTCGCTGCCGGCAGGCCGCGGCGGCCCTGGCGCTCGGCCGTCCGGTCGAGGCGCTGGCCCACGCCGAGTCGGCCACGGCGCGGTTCCGCCCGTCGGGGTTCCGGACCGCCCTGCTGTGGGGCGCGGTCCCGGCGGCACGGGCCGCCCTGTGGGCCGGCGACGACGAGCGGGTCGCGGCCGCCATCGCCGAGGTCGAGCGGTCGGGGCTGCGCGGACGCTACATCACGGCGATCCTGACGACGCTCCGGGCGGGGATCGACGCGCGGCGCGGCGCCGTCGACGCGGCCGTCGAACGCTACGCGGCTGCGGCCGGGCTCTGGCGGGCGCTCGACGTCCCGCTCCAGCTCGCGCTGTGCGACCTCGAGGCGGCCCGCTACCTGCCGGCCGGCTCGGCGGAGGCGCAGGTCGCCCACGCAGAGGCGCGGGCGACCCTCGAGGGTCTGGGCGCCATCGCGCTCATCGAGCGGCTCGAATCCGGGGCGGCCTCGATCGGGCCCGAGACGACCGCCGACACAGCGGTGGGTGCCGCGTCGACAGCGTCCGGGTAGCCGTATCGGACCCGGGGCAAGCTCCGACTACGGGTGGTCCAGGTTTGCGTCCTTGTGCGTCGTGAGACTGATCCCGTCCGGGCTGACGATGGCGATCGTCGAGGCGTGGATCTTGCTCAGCTTCCGGTTCTGGTTCACGAAGCTGCCGGTGATCCGGAACCGCGGGTCGTCCCGGATCGCCTGCAACGCCCCACCACTGATGTTCTCGCGCGGATCGGGATCGTCGTCGCCCGGGAAGTCCTTCCATCCGTCGACGCTCGTGAGATCGCCCGGATCCATGAGCATCGAACGCAGCGGATCGTGGAGGAACGCCTCCCAGTCCGGGGAGCTGCTCTTGAACCGGTTCAGGAAGACCTTGAAGGTCGGCGCACAGCCGTCCCCGGCCGTGCCGAGGAACTGGTCGAGCGGAACCTCCACCCAGCCGTGTGTGTCGTTCTCCTCATCGTCGCCGTAGGGCTTCAGAATCACCGCCGAACATCTCGTCCCTCCTTAGCCTGGCCGGGTTCCCGCCCCCCTCAGCGCGGCGCGCCGGTCCCGGAGTGTACTCGGCCGGTGTCGTCGCAGCGTCGCGCCGGACGTGCGGCGTCCTCCCTCGGCCGTGACCCCCTCCGTTGTTGGTGAGCCGTGTGGGATTCGAACCCACGACCGACCGCTTAAAAGGCGGCTGCTCTACCGCTGAGCTAACGGCCCGCGGCGAGTCTAGCACCGGGTTCGGGCGCCTCCGGCAGCCTACGGCGAGCGTGTCGGATGGTTCGATCCGGGCGACCAGACCGGCCGCCGGCCGATCCTCGGCGGTGGCCGCTAGAATCCGCCGGTGACCGCGTTCTACACGCTCGATCGGGCCAACGACCGCATCCCCGAGCTGGGGGAGATGCTGGCCCTCCTGCGCGCCCAGCGGGACGAGCTGCGCGAGCTCAAGGCCACCTTCGATGGCGCCGGGTCGGGGGACGAGGGCCGGCGCCTACGACTGCGGATGCAGGGCCTCGTCGACCAGATGCAGGCGACCGTCGCCCGGATCGACGGTTGGGGGATCACGCTCCGCGACATCGACACCGGCATGATCGACTTCCCGGCGCTGGTCAGCGGTCGCCAGGTCTGGCTGTGCTGGCGACTCGGCGAGGGCCCGGTCGAGTGGTGGCACGAGCTCGACGACGGCTTCGCCGGCCGGCGTCCGCTGATCGAGCTCGCATGACCGGCCAGACGGTCATCGAGGGCGGCCGGTCGAAGGCCTACCGGCCGCTGTCCGCCGCCGACCGCCGGGCGGCATTCACGGCGGGGCTCGCCGCCTACGACCGGGGCGACTGGTTCCTGGCCCACGAGCTGCTCGAGCCCGCCTGGATGGGCTCGGCGGACCCGGCCGAGCGCGCGCTCCACGGCGGGCTGATCAAGCTGGCCGCCGCGGGGGTCCACGCGACCCGCCGCAACCCGCCGGGGATCGTCAAGAACCTGGCCGGCGCCCGTACCCGCCTGGCGATCCTCGTCGACCGACCGGCGTCCACGCGCGGCCATGGTGATCCCGTGGCCATCGACGCCATCCCCGGTGCGGCGCGGCTCGACCTGGCGGCGCTCGCGGCGGCGATCGACGCCCGCCTCGCCGCCGAGGCCCTCGCGCCCAGCGCTGCCGACCCGCCAGCAATCCCGCGGCGGCGGCGATGAGCGGGCCATCCGGCGGGCCGCCCGGGATCGACGTCCGTGAGGCGGAGCGGCGCCTGCGCGAAGAGGCGACGAATCCACACGGCCCGCTCGTCGTGGACGTGCGGGAGCTGAACGAGCTGCCGGGCGGACGCATCGAGGGAGCCGTCGTGCTCCCGCTCTCCCAGTTCACGCTGCGTTTCCGCGAGCTGCCGGCCGATCGGCCGCTGCTCGTCGTCTGCCAGTCCGGCTACCGGTCGGGCCTGGCCGTCGGGTTCCTCGCCGCGAACGGCTACCTGGAGGCCTGGAACGTGACCGGGGGGATGGTCGCCTGGCAGCAGGCCGGGCTGCCGACGCGACGCGGACCGCTGGCCCCTGGCGAGGGTGAGCTCCCGCCGGGTTGACCAGGGCGGGGGGGTCGATCAGGGCGAGCGGGGCCGCCGGTGGCGGATCCGGTCGTAGATCTCGCGCGTGCGGGCCGGATGCGCGAACGCCCAGCCGATGAGCAGCAGCAGGATGAAGTTGACCGAGGCGACCCCGGCGGCATTGAGATAGCCGAGCTGCTGGCCGATCTCGCCACTGATCTTGAGCGCGGGGACCGTGAGCCCGAACAGGCCCAACTGGAAGAAGGGCGGTGCGGGGGCGAGGTTCGCGCGCGCGCTCCCGACGACCGCCGGCTGGTCCGAGATCGTGCCGCCGACGAGGAACACGTTGGAGCCGTTGACGACGGCCGACGAGCCGGCGACCCCCGTGGGCAGGTCGGTCGCGGCGAGAGTCTGCCAGCCGTTGACGTTGCCGACCGCATCGGGGACGACCCAGTACATCTCTGGATGGAGACCCGACAAATCCTCGCCGCCGACGAGGTACAGCCCGCCGTTGGCCGAGAACCCGGCGGCCCGGGCGCGTGCTGCCGGGAGGTTGATCTTCGAGGCGGACGGGCCGTTCGGCAACGCCCACTGGACGATCTGGCCGGTCGTCTTGACGTCCTTGCTGACGCTCCCGCGGTACACGGCGTTCGTCGCCCCGTTCTGGTCCCGACCGCCGTACACGAACACGTAGTCGCCGACGATCGCGGCCGAGCCCTGCTCCAGCCCGGTCGGCATCGGCGCCTGGGGCTGCCACGCTCCGAGCTTGCCGTTCTTGTCGACCGTCGACTTCCACACCGTCGACTGGATGGCGGTCCCGTTCGTGCCGCCGATCAGCACGAGCCCATCACTGGCGACCACCAGCATCGCGCCGGAGCGAGCCTCGGGCAGCTTCAGGTCGGGGTTCGGCGCAAACGTCCCGATCTGCTGGGTGTCGAGGTTCTGCTGGGCGACGAACACGGTGTCGGTCGGCTTGCCGTCGGGACCGGTGCCGCCAACCACGTAGGCGGCGCTGTTGAACACGGCGATCGCGGCGGCACTGCGCGCCTCCGGCAGCGGCGGCCCGGACTGCCACGGTCCGAAGTTGCCCGCGTAGAGCGGCGCGATCGAGGTCGTCGAAGTCGCCGCAGTTCCGTCACTGCCGCCGATGTACACGAGCGACTGGCCGAGCTGGACGACGGTCCCATCGGTCCGCCCGGCGGGCAGCGCGAGCTCCTTCGGCGAGCCATCCCACGGGAGCGTCGCTCCGACCGGGGCCGGGCAGGGCAGCGTCCGGTTCGTCGGCGGGCAGAAGTTGATCGGCGAATAGATCATCACGCCGAGGTCGATCGTCGGGAACACCGTGAAGTAGTAGGCCCGGTCGGGCAGGTAGCCAAGCAGCATGACGATGATCACGAACCAGATCGCGGCCTTGATCGACGCCCACGTCCAGCCGTCGCGGTCGAGCGCTCCGAAGAGGGCCCGTCGCCGACCTGGGCTGCCCGCGCTGATCGCCTGTCCCGCCATCGTCCTCCATCCTCGCCGCGGCCCGGTCCCGGGACGCGGTGGCGCCTACTTGACCGTCAGGTCCCCGACCATGTTGGGGTGCCACTTGCAGCTGAACTTGTAGGACCCGGCGGCGAGGGCCGGGACGTTGTAGGTCGTCTTCGCCGGCCCGTTGACCGTGTCGCCCTCGAAGACGAAGGCGCCGGACGAATCGGCGATCTGGATGTTGTGCGGGATCCCCGGATCCTGGTTGTCGAACGCGATCTGGAAGGCCTGGTTCGCCGGAGCCTCCATCGTCGGGGTGAGGAAGTTCACGTTCACGGCCGTCTGGTTGAGGACGGTTCCGCCGGTCCCGCCGGAGGCCGCCGGCGAGCCGCTGGCGGCGGGCGAGCCACTCGCTGCCGGCGATCCGCTGGCGCCCGACGAGCCGCTGGCGGCCGGGCTGGCGGTGGCCGGCCGACTCCAGCAGGCCGGGACCGGCGTCGCGGTGTCAGGCGGGACGAAGTTGGGGTCGCGCCAGCCGGTGAACGTCTCGTCCTTGCCCGCGCTCTGGACCGGCTCCCCGGTTCCCGGATCGCGGACGGTGTAGGTCACGTTGTTCGGGGCGCGCAGGAACGCGATCAGGTCCACGATCTGGAGGTAGTTGAGCGGCCCGCCGCCCGTGTCCGCCCAGACCGGCATCAAGCTGTCCGGGTTGCCGCAGACGTACCGGCCACCGACCGACAGCACGTTGTTGATGTACTGGGTCGTCAGGTGGGTCGCGAGCTTCATCTGGTCGTTGAGCACCGGCCCGATGCCGCCCTGGCCGTTCGCGCCGTGGCAGCGGGCGCAGTTGGCCTGGAACAGGTTGTAGCCGCGCTCGACGGACGTGACCGACTGCGCCGAGGACTCGGCGGTCAGCCGGCTCGTGTTCGCCATCCCGGGCACGCCGAGCTCGTAGAAGTAGTAGACGATCACGAACAGGACCACGATCAGGACGGCGAGGAAGCCGACCCAGCGGGCATTGCCGCTCTGGCGGACGATCCCCGCGGCGCGCTCCGGCGTCAGGGCGAGCTGATGGGCGCTCGGTGGCGCGGCGAACCGCTCGACCGGGGCAGGCTCGCTCGGCGGGCGCCGGGCGGGGAGCCGCTGCTCCGGGTCGGTCCCGGTCGGGTCGGTCATGCGCGTCCTCGGGGAGCGAGTCGGTCGGTCAAGGCGATCAGATGCAGCCGGTCGCCGACTTCGGCGGGATCAGCCCCGGCTGCCCGAGCGCAACGGGCAGCGGGCCGAGGGTGATCTTCAGCGTGTCGACGTAGAGCGCCTGGTCCGACTTGACGATGATCGAGAAGCGGTCCAGCCCGCGCGGTGCGGGACCGTAGGCCGGTCCGAGCGCCTTCGTCCCGAGGCGGTCGTAGCGCGAGCCGTGGCAGGGGCACTCGATCCAGAAGTTCTTGAGGCACGGATTCGGCTTGCAGCCGAGATGCGGGCAGCGCTGGTACATCGCCCGGACGTTGAGCGCGGTCCCGTCGCCGGTGGTGTCCGCGCCCGGGACGAACTCCTGGCGCGACGGGTCGATCAGGACCACGAACGACTTCGCGTCCTGGTAGTACGCGGGGAAGCCCTGGTTGATCGGCAGCGTCGAGTTGGCCGCCATGACCTCCTTGAACGTCCCGACCCGGACCTGGCTCCGGTTCCCGCTCGCGATCGCCGGCCACAGGAAGCCGAGCGTCCCGGCGCTGAGCTCGAGGAGCCACAGCCCGATCGCCGCGCCGATCGACGTCCGGAGCAGGGTCCGGCGCGACAGGCCCTGGACCTGCTCGTGGCGCAGCGCCTTGATCGCCTCCTTGGAGAGCGCCTGCGGTTGGCTGACGGGTTCGACCTGATAGTTGCTCATGGGATCCGTTTCCTGGGCCTAGAGGTTGAAGTGGAACGCGAATGGGGTGACGAACGGCGCCTGGAACGAATAGCCGGCGCCGCGGAAGAAGATCCCGACGAACGTCAGGACCAGCCCGAGCGTGGCGAAGATCGAGAACAGGACGACGGCCGTCTTGCGCTCGGACGGGCGAAAAGCCTGGAGGTTGCCGCGATCGACATATGGGATAAGTGCCGTGCCGACCAGGAAGAACGTCGGGACGAGAACGCCGGCCACGACCGGATGGAAGTAGGCGAGCAGCTCCTGGAGGCCGAGGAAGTACCACGGCGCCTTGGCCACGGCCGGGGTGACGCTGCTGTTGGCGAGCTCCTCGAGCGGCGCGTTGACGAAGACACCCATGAGGAGGAGCAGGACCGACATCACGCCGGCCGCGAGGAATTCAATCGTGAGCAGGTGCGGCCAGGTCATGACCGTGTCGTCGGGCTCCTTCTGGACCCGAACGACGGCGTCCTGCTTGACCAGCGCGAGCAACCGGTACGGCCGCGCCGACATCGGCACCCGCTGCTTGTCGATCTCCGTCCGCCGCGTCGGATCGACGGGGAGTACGACCCGCGGCTCCTGGGGTGTCTTCACATCAGACACGAGAAGCTCCGAGAGGGAGATCCATTCGGCGAGCACGGGTCAGCGGGGCTGCCAGGGCGTGTCCAGCGCTAGGCGACGCCGAGCACGTGAGCGCGCGCACCCCGAGGTGCGTAAGCGAGGGAGCGCAGGCGGCAACGACGCGCTGGGTCGTCATAGCGGCCCCGAGATCCCGCCGTCCTTGCGAATCCGCCAGAAGTGGACTGCGAGGAATACCGCGGCCAGCAAGGGGAAGACCATGATGTGGAGCACGTAGAAGCGCAGCAGCGTGTTCTGGCCGACCTCCAGCCCGCCGAGCAGGAGGAGCTTCGTCGGCGTGTTGAACACCGGGACGTAGCCACCCATGTTCGACCCGATGGTGATCGCCCAGTACGCGATCTGGTCCCACGGCAGGAGGTAGCCGGTAAAGCTCAGCATCACCGTGACGAACAGGAGGACCACGCCGACCACCCAGTTGAACTCACGGGGCGGCTTGTAGGCGCCGTGGTAGAAGACCCGCATCATGTGAAGGAAGACGAAGAACACCATCAGGTGGGCCGCCCAGCGATGGATGTTCCGGGTCAGCAGCCCGAACGTGACCTCGCTCTGGATCGACAGGATGTTCGAGTAGGCCTGGGTGGCCGACGGGACGTAGAAGAACATCAGGTAGACGCCGGTCACCGTCAGCACGAGGAACAGGAAGAAGCTCAGGCCGCCGAGGCAGAACGTGTAGGCGAACTTGACGGCGTGCTGGCGGACCCGCACCGGGTGGATGTGCAGGAAGACGTTGTTCATCACCGCGTACGCCCGCGACCGTTCGTCGTTGGGGTAGGGCTGACGGAACAGCGAGCGCCAGACCGGGCTGCGGCGAATGGTCTGGTCCACTCGCTCGAGGAAACTCACCTGGCTCCTCCAGCCACGCCCGCAGTCCCCGCGAGCTGGGCATCGCGATACGACTCCTTGTAGAGCCGACCGTCGGTCGAGATCTCCTGGAGCTCGAACCGCTCCATCGTAATGGCGTCGAACGGGCATCGCTTGACGCACAAGGCACAGCGGATGCAGCGCTCCTCGTCGAGGATCATCGCCCCGCCCTGCTCCCAGCCGTAGGCTTCCTCGATCTCCGGCAGCAGGCCCTCGCTCTTGAGCTGGTTGACGTCGACCATGTGGATGACGCCCTCGGGGCACACGTCGGCGCACGCGCCGCAGAGGACGCAGCGGAACGGGTCGAACCAGATGTTGAAGTTGCACATCAGGCAGCGAGTCGACTCGGCGACCGCCTGGTTGGTCGTGTAGCCGAGCTCGACCGGGGTCGTGAAGTTGACCGCCGGATCGGTCGACGGCATCCGCAGGTCGAGCGGCATCATCGGGATGTGCTGGCGCGGCAGCACGTCGTAGAACTCGGGCATGTCGTGCCGCCACGAGCTGGTGATCTTGACGTTGGCCGCGACCGACACGTCGGTCCGCCCGGTCAGGTAGCGGTCGATCGCGTAGGCGCATTTCTTGCCGTGCCCGGCCGCCTCGATGAGGGTCGTCGGGCCGGTCACGAAGTCGCCGCAGGCGAACACGCCGCGGACGTTCGTCGCGTACGTGGCCGGGTCGACCTTCACCCGGCCCCGGTTGACCTCGAAGGTCGCCTCGACCGGCAGGAACGTCAGGTCGGCCGCCTGCGACACCGCCGGGATCACGGTGTCGGCCTTGATCGTGAACTCCGAGCCCGGGATCGGAACCGGCGAGCGGCGGCCCGAGGCGTCCGGCTCGCCGAGCCGGTTGCGGATGAACCGGACCGCGGTCACGTGGCCGTCCTCGCCGAGGACCTCGATCGGGCTGGCGAGGAACTCCATCCGGACGCCCTCGCGCTCGGTCTCACCGAGCTCCTCCTCGTCCACGACGAGCTCGGACCGCGTCCGCCGGTAGGCGATCGTGACGTGCTCGGCACCGTGGCGCAGGCTCGTCCGCGAGCAGTCCATGGCGGTGTAGCCGCCGCCGATGACCACGACGTCGCGGCCGGGATCGATCTCCTGGCCGAGGTTCGCCTTCTTCATGAAGTCGACCCCGTAGTCGACCCCCTCGAGGTCGCCACCGGGCACGTCGAGCGCGACGGCGTCCATCGCCCCGGCGGTGATCGCGACCGCGTCGAAGTCCTGCTGGAGCTGGTCGAATGTCACGTCGACCCCGACCGTCGTGTTGAACCGGAACGTCACTCCGAGGCGCTCGATCAGCCGGACGTCCATCTCGATCGCCTCGCGCGGGAGGCGGAAGGCGGGCACCCCGATGAGCATCGTCCCGCCGGCGTAGGGCAGGCTGTCGAGGACGGTGACCGCGACGCCCTTGAGGGCGAGCTCCCGGGCGACTGCCAGCCCGGCCGGTCCGGCACCGACGACCGCGACCCGCTCCGGGCGCGCCTCGATCGCGGGCATCGCGTCGGGGATCCCGGAGGCCTCGTGCCACTCGACGAGGAAGCGCTTCATCGCCCGGATCGCCAGCGGGCGGTCGATGTCGCCCCGGCGGCACGCCCGCTCGCACGGGGCCGAGCACACGTACGAGCACATCGCCGCGACCGGGTTCGGGTCGCGGGACAGGATGTAGCCCTCCTCGAACCGGCCTTCGGCGGCGAGGTTGAGGTAGCCCCGGCAGTTCGTGCCGACGGGGCAGGCTTCCTGGCACTCGATGTTGCACTGGAGCCAGGAGGCATCGACGGGCTGGACGAGGAATTCCTGGTTCGGGTCGATTGCCAAGCGGGAGTCGTGCCTTTCCCTGCGGTCGGCTCGGAGAGGCGGGACGGTGCGACGCGGGGGCGCCGACCCGGTCGAATCTACCATCGCCGGCCGACGGCCTGCACGTGCCGCGCCCTCGGCGGAAGGCGGTCCGGCGAGTTGACGCCCTCGATCGTCGCAGCTACCCTCGGTCCGGGTCCGTCCGGCCCGCCCTCCCGGGCCACGACGAGAGGATGGAGACGTGACCGCGAGCGAGTTCGCCTTCCTGGCGCTCGGCCTGGTCCTGGGGATCGCGACCGGCGCCGCGCTGTCGATCGTGATCCGGGCCCGGCCGCCGGCGCCGCGTGAGGTCCGGGTGACCGTGTCGACCGAAGCGGTGCCGCGCCGCCCGGCGGCCACCCTGTCCGGCCTCGTCCCGCCCGGATCGAATGCGCCGGCGGCCCACGGCGGCCCGGCCGACCCCGCGATCCTCCGTGCACCGGACCCTGACCGAACGCCCGTTCGCTCTGCGCCGCCGACGCCCCGACCCCCCGTCGCGATTCCCGTGCGACCCGATCCACTGGCCGATCCGATGCGCGACCCCATTCCGCTCGCGCGGCGCGCCGGACGGATCGTCGACCCGGCCGCCGTCGACGACCCCGAGACGGCGGACGTCACGGCGGCGCGATCGAGCGCCCGATGACGGCGCCCGACGCCTGCACCGAGGAGCGCCGGATCGCCGAGGATCGGTGCGCCCTCGCCGAGCGCCTCGGCGAGGCCGCCCAGGCGGCCGCCGACCGGGGGCGCGAGGCCCAGCGCGCGTACGACGAGCACGTCGGACGGAGCGAGCGCGCCGCTTCGGTCGCCGACCCACGAGCCGTGCGCACCGCCAAGGAGGTCGCCTGGACGGGCTTCCGCCGGGCGAATGCCGATGCCGTCGCCCGTGAGGCGGTCGAGGCGGCCGCCCGCGACTGGCTCCAGGAGATCGACCGGATCAACCGGACCGCCCAGGAGGCCGAGCAGGAGGCGGCCCACGAGCGCGAGGCGGCGGCGGTCATGGTCGCCGACATCGAACGGCTCAACCTGCAGGCCGACGCGGCCCGGATCAACGCCGAATCTGCCTCAGCGGCCTGCCTGGCCGCTCGCGAGGCCCTCGCGGCCTGCGAGGAGGCCGAGCAGGACCGCATCGCCGGGCGCGTCCATCCCGAGGTCGACGAGGGGGAGGCCACCCGGCCCCGCCTGCTCGGCGGGATCGACCTCGAAGCCGGCGGACGGCCGTTCGACGAGGAGGCGCCCGTCCGGGTCTTCGGCGACGAGGAGCCGGCCATCCTCAAGCTCCTCCGTGGCGACCGCGAGGCGATGGACCGAGTGGTCACGGCGCTGGCCGGCACCGCACCGACCGAGCGGCGCCACTGGCAGCTCGCGCTGAGCGGGCTCGTCGACGCGATCCTCGCCCGGGCGATCGAGGCATCGGCGCTCGAGTTCCCGGCCGATCACCCGTTCTGGGCGCTGTTCAGCCCGGCCCAGTGTCGCGACGTGGCCACAGCCCTCGCCTCGTTCGGCTATCGCTTCGACGGATTGGGCGGGTTCGTCGACGGCCGCGTCCCCGGTCAGCGCGACCTATCGCTGGCCGTCGGCTACGCCGGGTTCGACCCGATGCGGATCCGGCGCTGGCCGAGCGAGGCGGAGGCGATCGAGCTCTATCGCGGAGTAGCCGTGGCAGCCGGCGAGTTCCTCGCGGGGGCGGCCGGCGGACTGACGCTCGGCGAGCTCGTCGCCCTGCTCCGGGACCGCGCCGAGGGCCTGACTGACCTGTGGAACGCCTGGGGCAAGATCCGGCCCCTGCTCCTGGAGCCCTGAGGCGCCACGACCCCGCTCAGGCCGGGGCAGGCCCCTCGTCCTCGTCGTCGTCGATGACCGTGAGCCGGAAGTCCTCGGCCGCCGCGACGCCGATCCGCGCCCCGTCGCCGGCGGCCCATTCGTGGATCCGCTTGGAGAGCCCGTCGGAGTCCCGGATCTGGCTGGCGTGGGCGCGCAGCGCGTCGACCTTCCGCTCGATCGTCGCCGAGACGTCGATCCAGGCGTTCGGAGCCGTCGTCCAGAAGAGATAGACGCGACGGACGCGGTGGGCCGCCAGGCCCTCGCGGGCGAGCCACGGGAAGGCCATCGGGTTGCGCGCCGCGGGGTAGACGGCGTCGATCGCCGCGATGCCGGCCGCGCGGTGGTCGGTGTGGTTGATCCCGCCGTCGGGGTAGACGACCACCTCGGGGTCCTGGGTGAGCACGGCGTCCGGGCGGAACGTGCGGATCTCGCGGACGAGCTGCTCGCGCAGCGGAAGGTCGTTGGCCAGCGCGCCGTCGGGCTGGTGGAGAAAGGTGATGCCGGCGTACCCGACGATCGCGGCCGCGGCCCGCTGCTCCTCCTCGCGCGTGGCCGCGAGGACCAGTGGGTCGGCGTCCGGGTCCTCGCCGCCCTGGTCGCCGCTCGTGCAGCACACCAGCCAGCCGACCGAGCCGGCGTCAATCCAGCGCGCGGCCGTCGCGGCTGGTCCGAAGTCGGCGTCGTCCGGGTGGGCGACGATGACCATGAACCGGCCGGGCCGCCAGTCGTGATCCGTGGCGTCGGGCGCGGGCTCCGGCGGCACGCCGGCCGCGCCGCTCACGGCCAGCGGACCCGTGCCGGGTGCATCAACAGGATCGTCGCGGAACGGTCTTGCACAACGAGCGCCGTTCCGTACAATCGTGGCCGAGGCTTCGCTCGTCTCCCCCCACGGGCGAGGCCTCCCTTCGTGTCCGCCACCGTTCCTCCCGCGTCAGCCGGCGGCAGCGGCCTTCGCCTCGGCCAGCGCGGCGAGCACCTCGGCGGCATGACCGTCGGCCTTCACCCGCGGCCAGACCCGGGCGATCCGCCCGGCTGGATCGACGAGGAAGCTCGAGCGGATGATCCCCTCGTACTCGCGGCCGTAGCTCTTCTTGAGGCCCCATGCGCCGTACGTCGTCGCGATCGCGTGGTCCTCGTCCGACAGGAGGGTGAACGGCAGGCCGAACTTGGCGCGGAAGCGGCGGTGGCTGGCCGCCCCGTCGGGGCTGATCCCCCAGACCTGGGCGCCCTCGTCGCGGATGTCGTCGTCGAGGTCGCGGAACTGGCAGGCCTCGGTCGTGCAGCCGGGGGTGTCGTCCTCGGGATAGAAGTAGACCAGGGTCCATCGGTCGCGCTGTTCGGACAGGCGGTGGATCGTACCGTTCTCGTCCGGCAGGGCGACCTCGGGAGCCCGGTCGCCGACTTCAGGCGTGCTCATCGGGGCAGCCTAGCAGAGGACGGCGAGGCGACGGTCTCGACGACCAGGAGGAGCCCGGACCGCAGCGCGACGCCGGCGTCCGCGGCGCTCCGGACGTTTGACAGCCCGCGCGCCGGCCCGACCGGCAGTGGCTCGTCGTCGAGGGGCCAGGCGAGACCGTGGGTCGTGACGCCGTCGACGCCCGGTCCGAGGGGTAGGAGCGACACGAGATCGCCCGGCCGGCCGGTCAGGTCGAGCGTGCCCGGGCCGCGGACGAGCCGGACGCGCGACCGCCCGTCGAGCAGCTCGGCGCGGGGGCCGTCGAGCGCGGGCATCGCGAGGAGCCCGACGTCGGCGAGCAGGTGATCGACCCGCCCGCCGAGCCCGCCGACGATCGCCAGCTCGTCCGCGCCGCGATCGAGCGCCGCGCGGATGGCCAGCTCGGTGTCGGACTCGTCCTTCGCCGCCGGGGCGGTGTCGATCGTGACGCCGGCGGCACGCAGCCGGGCCAGGGCGTCGGGGCTGATCGAATCGAAGTCGCCGACGGCCAGGTCGACGCGGAGCCCGAGGGCGGCGGCGGTCTCGGCTCCGGCGTCAGCCGCGACCACCAGGTCGAGCCCGTCCGCCCAGCCGGGCCACGCCTGGTCGAGCTCGGCCCGGTCCGGAGGGCTGCCCGCGGCGACGATCAGCGCCTTCATCGGCGTCGGCTAGCCAGCCGCGGCGTCGGTCGTCGCGGTCGACGGCGTCGCGTCGAAGTGGCGGTCGATCCATTCGACCGCCGAGGTGGCCGTCTCCCGTGCGCCGGCCGCGCGCAGCTCGGCTGGCGTCCCGAGGATCGACTCGATCCCGACCGCCCGGACGCCGCCCGCGACGGCCATGCGCATGTCGTCTGGCGTGTCCCCGACGTAGACCGCATCCGCCGCGCGATCGGCGAAGCCGAGTCGCGCAAGCGCCAGGCGGAGCGGGGCCGGGTCGGGCTTCTGGGCGACCAGGTCGTCGCCATAGACGACGGCCCCGAACAGTCCCTCGAGCGCCAGGTCGCGCAGTTCGGTCGCGACCCGATCGCTTCGTCCGGCGGTCACGATCCCGAGCGGACGACCCATCGCGGCCAGTCGCTCGAGCGCGGGCCGAACCCCCGGGAAAAGCGTCGTGGCGGCGGGGTCGAGGGCCGCCCACCAGCGTTCGTTCGCCTCGTCGAGACGATCCGCCGGCACCCCGAGCCGCTCGTACATCACCCGCCAGTCCGGCGCGAAGTGGCGGCGATACGCATCGAGATCGAACGGCAGCCCGAGGGCGGCCATCACCGCGACGTTCGCCCGGTAGATCGACCCGAGCGTGTCGGCCAGGGTGCCGTCCCAATCGAACAGGATCGCGTCCACGCGGGCGATGCTACCCGACTGCCCGATGGTAGACTCCCGCCGTGTCCGAGCCCGCCGAGCATCCCGGGATCCAGCGCGTCCGGGAGGCGGCCGCCCGGAAGGGCGTGAGCCTCGAGATCCGCGTCTTCGACGAGTCCACCCACACCGCCCAGGAAGCCGCGGTCGCGGTGGGCGCGGAGCTCGGCCAGATCGTCAAGTCGCTTATGTTCGTCGCTCCCGACGAGGGCGACGCGCTCCAGCCGATCCTCTGCCTCGTGTCGGGCCCGAACCGTGTCGACCTGGCACGGCTTGCGGCGGTCACCGGCGAGAAGGACGTCCGCCGGGCCAGCGCGCGCGAGGCGAACGAGCTCACGGGCTTCACGATCGGCGGGATCCCGCCGATCGGCCACAGCCAGCCGGTCCGGGCGGTCATGGATCCCGATCTCGGCCGCTACCCCGTCGTGTGGGCCGCGGCCGGGACGCCGACCGCCGTGTTCCCGGTCTCACCGGCCACGCTGCGGACGCTGTCGAACGCGACGGTCGCCCCGATCACCGAGGAGCGACCGCCGGCGGAGCCCGTGCTGGAGTCGAGCTCCTCGCCGGCGGGATGACCGTCGAGCCGCGCCATGCGGCCGTCGACTACCCGGGCGGCGTCCGCGTCCGCTTCCGGTGGGCCGGCAGCGCCGATGGTCCCGCGGTGTTCGCCCTGACCGAGAGCGGCGGGCCGCTCGCCGATCTCGGATCCGTCGTCTCGCCCGCGTTCGAGCGGATGTGCCGGGCCGAGCTCCGGGTCGAGACGCCCGCGGGGCCGTGGACCGTCCGCCTCGCCTCGCCGGTCTTCGACGACCCTGCAGGGCTCGTCTGGGATAGCGAGGGCCTGCTCGTCGTGAAGTACGGCTTCGTCACCTACGCCTTCACGGCGCGAACCGGCGAGCTGCGCTGGACCCATCGCTCCGGCTCGCCGGTCCAGGCCGTCATCGGCTCGTCGCGCCTGCCGCACCTGATCGTCCAGGCCGAGGTCGAGACGTTCGCGCTCCTGCCGGACGGCGAGGTGGCCTGGCGGGTGGCCCACTCCGACGTCGTGACCGACGTCGAGCTCGTCGGGGGCCGGCTCGTCCTGACGAGCTACGGTGGCCAGCTGACGGCGCTCGACCCCCGGACCGGGCGGACCGCCGGCGGCTGACGACACGGGGGCGAGCCTCTCGCCGAGCGTGTGAACCAGTCGCCGAGTTGTGCGTCGCGCTGTGGACGAGCGGTGGACAAGCGGGTGTCACATGTCGAATTCGGTGGACGGCGACGGTTGACCGCGCAGCCGGCGCGGCCGTAGCGTTATCCCCAGCCCGGAGGGGCCGAACAGCGCTAACGGCGGCGATCGCATCAACGCCCACGCGCCGGGTAGGTTCCTCTGGGCCCTTTCATGTCCCGCGCCGGTATCATCCCGGCTCGTGGAGCCCCTCCTCGTCGTCGTCGCGGGTGCCGCCGCCCTGGTGGGTGGGGCGCTCGTCCTCCGGTCGTTCGGACCGGCCTATCGCGTCGGGCGGCTGCTGGCCACGACGCCGACCGCGACGATCGAGGAAGCCGATCGCCTGGCGGCCGCCGGGACGCCGCGCTACATCCGGATCGACGGCCGGATCGACAGCGAGGCCGACTTCCCCGACGAGCACCAGCGCCCGCTCGTCTTCCGGCGCCGGCGGCTCGAGGCGCGCCGGCGGGGCAGCTGGTCGATCCTCGAGGAGGACGTCCAGGTCGTGCCGTTCGAGGTCCGCGAGGGCCTGGCCGCGCTGGCGATCGACGGGCCGCGGCTGGCCGCCGGCCTCGTCGTCCTGCCACGCGAATCGATCGGCACCGCCGCCGACGCGCCGGACCGGGTGCCCGAGGGTACCCCGCCGCAGACACCGGTCCGGCTCCGGATCGAGCAGGTGTCCGCCGTCGAGCATGCGACGATCCTCGGCGTCCCGGAGCGTCAGCCGGACGGATCGACGCTCCTCACCGAGGGCCTCGGCCGGCCGCTCGTGCTGTCCACCGTCGAGCCGACCGAGGCGATGCAGCTGCTGGCGGGCGGTCGCCGCGGCCGGCCAGCAGCGGCGGCCGGGTTGCTCGTGGCCGGGCTCGCCCTCCTCGCCGTCGGGCTGGCCTGGGCCCTGGTCCGGACATTCTGGGCGGTTGCCGTCCCGGCGTCGGTCCTGGCGGCGTCGCCGAGCCCCTCACCCGGCGCCGCCGGCGACACGAGGAGCCCCGGTGAGGGACCCGGGCTCGTCGGCGAGCCGGTCCTGGCGGTAGCGCTTGTCGTCCTGATCGCGGTCGTGACCGTAGTGGCGACGCTCGCCTACCTTCGGCTGACGGCGCCGGGCCGCGGCGACCGACCGCCCGAGGCCTGAGCCGTTCGGCCGTCGGGGCCCGCGTACGTTCGTCCTATGGAGAGGAACTGTGAGGTTCCGTAGGCTGGGTTGGCCAGTTCACATTTCCTCATGAAGCCTGCCCAAATTGCTCATCGACCGCCCGACGGATGCAACCCTCTCAGTGACCAAGGCGGCCCGATTGCTCGGCGTTCACCCGAACACGATTCGGGCGTGGAGCGATCAGGGCCGATTGCGCTATTACCGGATCAATCCGCGCGGCGACCGGCGCTATCGGATGGGCGACCTGCAGCGCTTCCTCGACGCGGCCGAGGGCAGCTCGATCGGGCTGACGCTGCCGGTCGGCGCGAGCACCGGTCGTCCGTCACGTGGAGGTCGCACCCCGGCGCCCCTGGTCGCCCGGCGCCGCGCCGGTGCGACGCCTGGCACGGATCGCGACGGGACGTCGGCGGCCGACGTCGCCCGGATGACCACCTGGGCGGCGCAGCTGCAGTCGATCCAGCAGCTCGGCAACCGGCTCAACCGGCTGACCAGCGAGCGCGAGATCGGGATGGCGATCGCGACCGAGCTCCAGCAGCTGATCGACTACCACAACGTGCGGGTCTACCGGATCGTCGCCGACGACCTCGTCCCGGTCGCCTTCAAGGGCCAGGTGGGCGAGTACATCGAGGAGACACCCGAGCAGCTCCGGATCGGGGTCGGGGTCGGGATCACCGGCTGGGTCGCCGCCAGCGGGATCGCCCAGAACCTGCCCGACGCCGCGCGGGACCCTCGCGCCGAGACGATCCCAGGGACGCAGGACGACCTCGACGAGTCGATGCTCCTCGCGCCGATGCTGTTCGACGACCAGGTCCTCGGCGTCCTCGTCCTCTCGAAGCTCGGCGTCGATCAGTTCTCCGACGACGACCTCCGCCTGCTCGAGATCTACGCCAGCTTCGCCGCCCAGGCCTTCGTGAACGCCGACTCGACCCAGCTCCTGCGCGAGCGGTCGGCCGCGCTGGAGCGCCAGCTGCGGAACCAGCGCGAGCTCCTCCAGATCACCGAGTCGATCCTGACGACGCTCGACCCGGTCGGCGTCCTGGACAAGATCACCGACCGCCTCGGCAACCTCGTCAGCTACGACAACATCTCGATCGAGGTCTACGACCGGCGCGCGAACGTGCTCACGCCGCTGACCGCCCGGGGTGTCAACGCCGAGGACTACCTCCAGCCGTGGGAGCCGGGCGAGACTGGCGTCGCGACCTGGGTCCTCCAGCACAACGAGCCGCAGCTCGTGGTCGACGAGCTCGCCGATCCGCGGGTCCTCCAGTTCGACTCGACCGGGCCGGTCGACGGCAGCCTCATCGTCGTCCCGCTGCGCGGTCGCGAAGGCGTGGCCGGCGTGCTCACCCTCGAGCGACTCGGGCGGGAGCACCGCTTCGACGAGGAGGAGTTCGAGCTGGTCAAGCTTTTCGCCGCCCAGGTCTCGATCGCACTGAACAACGCCGAGATCCACCGGGCGGTCGAGATCCGGGCCCGCTCGGACGACCTGACCGGGCTGCTCAACCACGGCACGTTCCAGGAGTTCCTGGCCCAGCGCACCCGCGATGGCACGCCGTTCAGCCTGATCATGCTCGACCTCGACGACTTCCGGACCGTCAACAACGAGCTCGGCCACCAGGCCGGTGACCAGCTGCTCCGGGCGATCGCCGACGCGCTCCTCCGCGCCGGGCGCGACACCGACCATGTCTTCCGCTACGGCGGCGACGAGTTCACGTTCCTCCTTCCCGGCACCGACGGGAGCGGGGCGCTCCGGGTCGCCGACCGGGCCCGCGACGCCGTCCGCCGGGTCTCGGACCTGGCCCCCTGGGCCGGGCTCGGAGCGACGGTCTCGGCGTCGATCGGGCTGGCCACCTTCCCGGTCGACGGCGCGACAGCCGAGGAGGTCCTCCTCGCGGCCGACCGGGCGTGCTACGTGGCCAAGCGGACCGGCAACGGCCGGATCGCCACCGCCGCCGAGGGCCTCGAGCTGGCGGCCGAGGTCTCCCTCCAGGAGCCCACGCCGGTCGACCCGCCGTCCGTCGCGATCGCGCCGGACTGAGGTCGCGTTACCACGCCGGCGCCGGTTTCGTCACACTGGCGCTGATGAGGCGCCTCGGAACGCTCCGGATCCGCCCCTTCGCCGCCGGTCTCGGCCTGGCCCTGGCGGTTGCTGGGTGCGGCCTCGGCGACCTGCCGACCCGCCCGCCCAAGTCGGTCGAGCCACCGCCGCCGACGGCCAGCCCGAGCCCGACGCCCGTCCCGAGCCCGACGGTGCCGCCGACCCCGACCCCGAAGCCCCTCCCCACCCCGATCATCTACACCGTCAAGCCGGGCGACAGGCTGCTCACGATCGCCAAGCGGTTCAAGACGACCGGTCGGAGCATTGCCTACTGGAACCGGGCGACGTATCCGAGCCTCGATCCCGAGAGCCCGAAGTACGACCCGAACCGGATCGAGGTCGGCTGGAAGCTGACGCTGACCCCCGGGATCACCTACGAGGAGGGGGTCGAATCGCCGCCGCCGGCCTCGCCGACGCCGCAGCCGTCGATCAGCGTCGGGCCGATCGCCAGCCCGCCGGCCGACGGCACGGGGCTCCTGGTCACCCACGGCGCCCGGAGCTCGAACGTCGCCGTCCTGACCTTCGACCTCGGCGGACCGTCGGGGTCGGCGACCGCGATCGTGAGCTGGCTGATCGACCGCCACGTCCCGGCCAGCTTCTTCACGACCGGCCAGTCGGTCGCCGATCCGGGCACCCAGGCGCTGCTGACCGCGATCGCCGCCCATCCCGACCTGTTCACCGTCGGCGACGGGACGTGGAGCCGGCCCGACCTCACCGGCCTCGGTCGCTCGGCCATCGTCGACCAGCTCCAGCGCGCGGACGCCGCCATCGCGGCCGCGACCGGCAGCACCACGAAGCCGTTGTTCCGGCCGCCCGACGGGGCCCAGAACGCCATCGTCCGGGCCGCCGCGGCGGGGGCGGGCTTCCCGTACACCGTGCTCTGGGACGTCGACCCCGAGGACCTGACGCCGGAATCGGCCGGCGGCCCGACCGCCGACGACATCGTGACGAAGGTGGCCGCACAGGCGCAGCCGGGCTCGATCGTCCACCTCCACCTCGACGGTCCCAACACGCTGGCGGCAATGCCCGGCGTCGTCGACGCGCTCGCCGGCAACGGCCTCCTGCCCATCAACCTGGGGCGCCTGCTCGGGCTCTGACGGGGATCGCTATCCTCGTCCGATGGACCGACCGAGGATCGTCATCACGCTGGCCGTCGCGAGCCGCCAAAAGGAGCCCGAGATCGCGGCTCGCAAGAACGAGCTGTACCTCGACGGGATCAGTCGTCACGGTGGCGAGCCGGTGCCGCTCGACGCCACGACTGACGCCGCGGCGCGCGACGAGGCGCTGCGGACCATGGACGGCTTGCTCCTGTCCGGTGGCGCCGACATCGAGCCGTCGCGCTACGGGATGCCGAACCGCGGCTCCGTCGACATCGAGCCGGATCGCGACGCCCTCGAGGCGGCTGCGTGGGCGGCCGCCGCGGCCCGCTCGCTGCCGGTCCTCGGCATCTGCCGCGGCTTCCAGGCGATCAACGTGTTCTCCGGCGGCGGGCTGCTCCAGGACGTCGACGGTCACGCCGGGGCGGCCTGGGGGCACGGCCCGGCGAAGACGCACGCGATGCGGCTCGTGCCCGGGACCCGGCTCGCCCGTGTCCTGTCGCCGGCCCGGGTCGTCGGCGCGACCGAGGTCAACACGTACCACCACCAGGGCGTCCGGGCCTCCGACCTGGCGCCCGGTCTCGTCGCCAGCGCCTGGGCGTCGAGCCCGGCCGGCGACCTCGTCGAAGGCGTCGAGGCGGGCGACGGTCGCTTCCTGTTCGGCGTCCAGTGCCACCCCGAGCGCCAGGAGTCGACGCCCGTCGACTTCGAGCGGCTGTGGGCCGTTTTCGTCGACGCCTGTCGCGGACCAGTCAGCTCGCGCGCTTCGTCGGCCTAGGACATCCGGCCGGCGGCGATGACCCGATCGAGGAACTGACGGGTCCGGGCCTCGGTCGGCTGGCGGAAGATCCGATCGGGTGGCCCCTCCTCGAGGATCCGGCCGGCGTCGAGGAAGCAGACGCGGCTCGCGACGTCCCGGGCGAAGCCCATCTCGTGGGTCGCGATGAGCATCGTCATCCCGCCGTCCGCGAGCTCGCGGACGACGCCCAGCACCTCGGCCACGAGCTCGGGATCCAGGGCGCTCGTGATCTCGTCGAGGAGGAGCAGGTCGGGGTGCATGGCCAGGGCGCGGACGATGGCGACCCGCTGCTGCTGACCGCCCGACAGTCGGTCCGGGAACTCCGTGCGCTTGTCGGCCAGGCCGAACCGGGTGAGGAGCGCTGTCGCCTGTGACGCGGCTTCGTCGGGTGGCGTCCGGAGGACCTTCCGCGGCGCCAAAGTCACGTTGTCGAGCACGCTCATGTGCGGGAACAGGTTGAACGCCTGGAACACGATCCCGATCCGCCGCCGGATCTTGTTGACGTCGACACCGGGTCGCGAGATCTCATCGCCCTCGATCGTGATCCGCCCGGCGTCGATCGGCTCGAGGAGGTTGACGCAGCGGAGGAGGGTCGACTTGCCGGAGCCCGACGCGCCGATCAGGCAGACGACCTCGTGCTGGCCGACGCTCAGGTCGATGCCGCGGAGGACCTCGAGCTTGCCGAACGACTTGTGCAGCCCTTCGATCAGGACGGCCGGGACCGTCGTCGGCAGGCTGCCAACGCTGGTCGTCATCGGGCGTTCGCCGCGCCGCGCCGCCGGTCGCGGGCGATGAGCACGTCCGTCAGCCGGGCCAGCGGGATCGTCACCACGATGAACACGAGGGCGGTCACGAGGTAGGGCGTGAAGTTGAACGTCGCGGCGCTGCGGATCTGCGACTGCCGGAAGATCTCGACGACTCCGATGTACGACACCAGGACGGTGTCCTTCTGGAGCCCGATGAAGTCGTTGAGGAGCGGCGGGATCACCCGCCGAACCGCTTGCGGCAGGATCACGTAGCGGAGCGCCTGGAAGCGGGACAGGCCGAGCGATCGCGCGGCCGCCTCCTGGCTCGGATGAACCGAGTCGATCCCCGCCCGGTAGACCTCCGACACGTAGGCCGAGTAGATCAGCGTCAGGGCAAGCACCGCGTAGAGGAACGGGTCGACGGGGACTCCGGCGAGGCCGAGGCCGGGGATCCCGAACCCGAGGATGTAGATGACCAGCAGGCCGGGCAAGGCGCGGAACACGTCGGCATAGATCGTGGCAAGCGCACGAACCGGGAAGAAGACGGGCCCTGGGACGCTGCGCAGGACCGCCACCACGAGGCCGAGGGCCAGGATAAGCACCTCGGCGATCAGGAACAGCTGGACGTTGATCCAGAACGCCTTGACGATGACCGGCCACGACTCGGCGAAGACCTTGCCGTCGAAGAAGGATCGCTGGACCGCCGGCCAGCCGGGCGAGTTGACGACGATCCAGACGATGACGCCGAGGAAGACGAGGGTGCTGACCGCGGCGATCGCCGTCGACCGGACCGCGCTGGCGCCACGTTCGTGGGTCAGCCGCGGCCCGGTCGGACCGCCGATGCCGATCAGCTCACCGGAGTCGCCCGGGCCGTTGAGCAGGCCGGCCACGTCGCGCTCGAACGGCGCGCGGTCAGGGCTTCAGGACCGGCGTCCCGCTGAACGGCAGCCACTTCGTCGTCAGCGCCATCAGGGTCCCGTCGTCGGTCAGCGCCTTGATCGCCGTGTTGACGCAGCTCGTCAACGGGCTGCCCTTGGCCAGGACGGCGCTGAAGTGCTCGGGCGTGCCCTGGTCGAGGGTGCCGACGATGACCGACCCTTCGAGCTGGACGTTGGTGATGAAGTCAGCCGTCGGCAGGTCGACGACGATCCCGTCGATCTGCTTGTTCTTGAGCGCCTCGATCGCCGCGTCGTTCGAGTCGTAGACGCTCGCGTCCTTGGTCGGCTTGATGCCCGATACGATCGCGTCGTAGCTCGTGGTTCCGACCTGCGCGCCGAGCTTGGCGGCCTGGAGCTCGGTCACCGTGGTCGCCTTGGCGAACGGGCTGGTCTTCAGGGTCACGACCGTCTGCGGGCCGAAGTAGTAGCCGTCCGACAGGTCCGCGGTCTGGGTCCGGTCGGTGGTGTACGAGACCTGGTTGACGTCGAAGTCGAACGTCTTCGGTCCCGGGGCATACGAGCTCGCGAACGGGACCACGACCCAGGTGACCTCGTCCTTGCTGAACCCGAGCTTGTCGGCGATCGCGAAGGCAACCGCGCTCTCGAAGCCCTCGCCGGTCGTCGGATCGCCCTGTGACGGATCCCACGGCGGGGTGTTGCCGCCGGTCCTCGCCGCGAAGTAGGGCGGGTAAGCCGGGTTGTCGGTGCCGACCGTCAGCTTGCCCGGCGCGACCAGAGTCAGGTTCTCCTTGGCGCACGCGTTCGAGCTCGGGGTCGGGCTGGCCGGGGCCGCGCTCGAGGCGGCGGCCGTCGGGGCGGTCGTCGGTGCAGGTGTCGGGCTGGCGGCGCTGCCGCTGCAGGCGGCGACCGCGATCAGGGCGGTCAACGCGACGGCGCCCGCCCGCAGGGTAGTCCGGATCATCGGGTCCTCCTCCTCCGTTCCTGGAACCGGCAGAGTGTAAACGACGGGCCGGGCCTGGCCGAGTACCGTTGGCGGACGGGCTCAGGCCGGCTCGATCCGAACGTGCGCTCCGGGCGCGAGACCGAGCCGGCGAGCGGCGTCTCCCTGGTTGTCGGCGAAGGCCAGCCGGCCGGAGGAGTCCTCGTACAGGAGCGCATCACCGGCCGCGACCTGGCCAAAGCTCGTCGACCAGGTGGCGGTCTCGCGGAGCGAACCGGCCCCGGCGGTCGCACCGAAGGTCACCGCCAGGCGCCGTCCCGGCTCCAGCGGCCCGATCGCTGCGCCGAGCTCTGCCCGGCTGCTGGCGATCCGCAGGTTACCGAAGCTGTCGACGTAGACGACCGCCGTCTCGAGCCCACCAGCGCTGACGTTGGCGCTGGGCGGCTCAAGCTCGACGAGGCTGCCTCGATCGATCGCCGGGCCGACCGCGGCGAACGGACGCCCGGCCGCGAGGTACGCGGCAGCCGGAGCGAAGACGTCGCGGCCGTGGAACGTATGACTCATGCCCGGAAGCAGGTATGACGGGTTCTCGAGCGCCCGCGCCTCGACGATGCCGCCGAGCGCCTCGGCGGCCGCGATCAGGAGGCCATTGTCCGGACCGACGAGGTGGTCGCCCCGCTCCGACCGGAGCCCGATGGCGCGGCGCGCGGTGCCCACCCCGGGATCCACCACCGCGAGATGCGTCCCGACCGGCATCCACGGCAGCGCCGTCCAGAGCAGGTAGGCGCCGTCCCGGATGGCGTACTTCCGGACGGAGTGGCTGATGTCAACGATCTGGGCGTCGGGGACGATTCCGAGCATCACGCCGCGACAGATCGCAGCGGCACCGTCCGCCCCGAAATCGCTCAGGAAGGTGATCACCGGACGGGTCATCGTGGCGATCGTACTCGACGGGCCCGGGAATCCTGAAGCGGCGCCGGGAGGAGGATTCGGCGCCGCTTCAGGGGATGGATTCGATGAGTTCTTGTGTCGCTGACGCGGGAGCGGCCCGCGTTGCGACGCGACGGTCTCAATGTGCCGGTTGGGCCGTCCCGTCCGTGGCGCCCCAGGCGCCGGTCTGGGCCAGCCGGCGAAGGAAGAGAAGCCGGTTGACCTCGATCAGCTTCCAGCGCTGGCCGTCGACCGGCAGCCCACACAGGAACGCCGTGAGATTCGCCGCCTCGTCAGTCGACAGGCCCCTCAGGAGGAGCAGGCGATAGGTCGCCAGGGTCGCCGTGTCGCGCCATGGGAAGGCCGGCTCCGGGGACATCAGCCGGATTGACGCCGGTGTGGAGGTGACCGAGCCAGACCCGCCCGCGGAGCCCGCCGCGTCCGCCGCCCACGAGTCCACGACCCGGGACGGACGTCCCGAGGCCCTGGTACCGCCGGTGCGCCGATGCTCGGCCATGTCCCACGATCCCTGGCTCTCTCTGTTGTCGATGCCCACGGGAAGTCCGCATCGGTGACGTCCGGAGGGGTCGCCCGATGGGAGAACATTCGCCGCGTCGGGGGTACCTTTCGATGGTCCGAAAGTCCCGCGGCAGCCGGTACTTCCGGCGGCGCGGCAGTCCGCGCGCCAGGGCTCCGGACGGCCCCGGCTAGACTTCGGCCGTGCGAGTACGGACGTTCGAGCTCCGCCTGGTGGCAGCCACCCTCACGGCCCTCTGGTTCCTCGGCGCGCTGTACGTGGTCCTCGGCTATCGCCCCGGCGGGCCGATCGACGGGCTCGTCGGTGCGGCTGCGGCGCTGCCGATGGTGATCGCCCTGGCCGCCGTGTTCTGGCCGCCGGTCGCGCGCGGTGACCGCGCCTTCGCGGGGATCGTCTGGCTCGGCCTCGGTGCCGGGCTGCTCCTCGTCCCGTCGATCGGCGAGGTCCTCAACCAGCTGCTCGCGCGGGGCCCGCAGACGCTGCTCCCGTCGCTCGAGACGGCGTATCCGTGGCTGCTGGCCCTGATCGCGACGAGCGTCTTCGCCGGGCTCGGGATCGCCCGCCGGCTGCTCGGCGAGACCGCCCTCCGGCGCGCCCGCCTCGTCCTCGGCGGCGCGATCGGGATCGCGCTTGCGGTCGGCAGCGGGACGATCTTCGCCGGCGCGGCGATCGCGAACGACCTCGCCCTGCGCGATCAGCCGGCCCTGAGCTCGCGCTTCGGACCGAACGACGGGCGACGCCCAGCCCCCGCCCTGCGACGGAGCACTGACGGCGGGCACGACGGCGACGCTCGATCTCCATCTCTCGGCCGACGTCGACGGTCGGCCGGTCGGCGCGGTCGCCCTGGCCGGCGAACGGTCGGGGGTCGACGTGCGCTGGAGCGCCGACGTCGCCTCGGGGATCGCGCTCGGCCGCTACGGGGTGGCCCGGATCGGGACGCGGGCCTGGTCCGCCCAGCCGGGGAGCGGTTGGGTGGCCGCCGATCCGTCGATCGCCGACGACGCGCTCGTCGACGTCCAGGCCCTGAGCGACCGCCCTCAGCCCCGGGATCCGGACGACCGCCGAGAACCACGGCGTCGAGTTCGTCGAAGGGGCTCGCGCCAGGCACTGCCGGACGGCCGTCGACGGCCCGACCTTCCTGCTCGCCGTGCCGCAGGCTCGCTGGCTGGTCGGCGACGATACGCTACGCCGGTGGCGGGGGCAGCTCGACTACTGGGTGTTCACCGACGGCGAGCTCGGACGCCTGTCGGGCAGCGTCAACGGTCCGGCCGACAGCCTCCAGGCCGGAGGGATCCAGGGCACGATCCGGATCGAGCTCGACGCGACCGACCGCGACGTCGGCCGATCAATCGCGCGGCCGGCCGTCTGACCGTGGAACCTGACCGGGTCACCGGACGATGATCGACGACGAGCGCGACCGGCTGACCGCGAAGCGCGACCGCACCGCCCGGTTCTATCGGGTCGTCACGTTCCTCGAAAGCCGCGGCGAGCGCGGGGCGACGCCGGTCGAGATCGCCCAGGCGGTCGGGATGTCGAAGCGGACCGCCTACCGGGACCTCGTCGCGATCCAGGAGGAGCTGCTGATCCCGATCTGGGAGGATGGCGGCCGGTACGGGCTCGACGAGAAAGGCCTCCTCCCGGCGCTCCGGCTGACCCAGGCCGAGGCGATGGCCGTCTTCCTGTCCGCCCGGCTGATGGCGCGCTACTCGGACGCCTACGATCCGGACCTCGCGGCGGCGTTCCAGAAGCTCGCATCGGGCCTGCCCGAGGTGCTCGCGGCCCACGTCCTGCGGACGTTCGACCTGCTCTCCCAGCGGGCCACCGACGACGCCTCGGAGCGGACGATCAACCAGCGCCTGACCCGGGCCTGGGCCGAGCGACGGGTGGTCGAGATCACCTATCGCGGCGGCACCTACGATCCGGCCAAGGGATCGCGGACCGCTCGGGTCCGGCCATACCTCATCGAGCCGTCGATCGCCACCCGGGCGCTCTACCTCATCGGCTGGGACGAGACGCGCGCCGCGATCCGGACGTTCAAGCTCGAGCGGATCGAGGCCGTCGCCCTGACCGCCGATCGGTTCGAGGCGCCGCCCGAAGGAACGATCGAGGAGACGTTCGCGACGGCCTGGGACATCATCGCCGACCAGCCCGTGATCGACGTCGAGCTGCGCTTCTCGCCGGTGGTCGCCGCGCGGGTCCGCGAGACGCGCTGGCACCCCAGCGAACGAGTCGAGCCACGCGACGACGGATCGCTGACCTGGCGGGCTCGCGTGTCGGGGACGCTCGAGATCCGGAGCTGGATCCTCGGCTGGGGCGCCGACGTCACGGTCGTCGGTCCGCCCGAGCTCCAGGACGAGATCGCCGGAATCGTGCGCCAGGCCGGGACGAACTACGCAGGAGGGTGACGGATCGTCGCCGGGTCGGTTACCCTACCCATCCCATGCAGAGTGCCCCTGCACGCGGCCGGCGCAGTCTCGCCGGGCTCGTTGCCGTCCTCATCCTCAGCGCCATCTGGTTCGGCCAGCCCGGCATCGCCGCGGCATCGACTGAGTCGTCGATGGAATCCGCCCTGCGCACCCTGTTGAACAACGACCGGGTCGCGCACGGGCTCACGCCACTCCGGAAGGACGCTCGTCTCGATCTCCTGTCCGGCGACCGGGCCACCTGGATGGCGACCCAGGGATTGCTAACCCACGATTCCGCCGACGGCTCGGTCTGCAACGCGATGAGCAAGCGGTCCATCTTCTGGTACCGCTGCGGCGAGGACATCGGCTTCACGACGGCGACCTGGGGCAACACGGCCGCCCGGTTTATCTACAACCTCTGGAAGCACAGCGCGCCGCACTGGTCGTTGATGATGTCGAACCGCTACAACTACCTCGGCGTGGGCGTGGCCCGGCGCACGAACGGGACGACGTACGCGTCGCTCGTCTTCCTCGAGGGCCCCGACCACACGCGCCCGACCGCCCGGATGCAGACCCACACCCGATCCGGTACGACGATCCGGTTCACCTGGAGCGGCAGGGACACTCGACTCCAGACACACACCGCCGGGACTCCAGAACTTCAACGTCGCCTACCGGGTCGACAACGGACCGTACGTCCAGATCCGGACGGGCACGACGCGCACCTCGTTGACGCTCTACCACCGCGCCCACGGCCACTGGTACACCGTCCGGGTCCAGTCCCGCGACCGCCGCGGGAACCTGTCCTTCTGGTCGCACGGCGTCCGCGTCTGGGTCCCCTGATCCGACCCTGATGCGCCGCCACCCGTTCTCGGCGGTCAACCTCATCAGCGACCCGATCCACGGGTACATCGAGCTGACCAAGCGGCTCGATCCGGGGACCGCGACCGCCCTCGGCCTGCCCGACGAGTCCGCCGCCGAGGACGACCTGATCGATAGCGCGTGGGTCCAGCGGCTGCGCCGGATCAGCCAGCTGCAGAGCGCGCGCTGGGTCTTCCCGACCGCCGAGCACAGCCGGTTCACCCACGGACTCGGCGTCATGCACGAGGCCGGGCTCTGGGCACGCCATCTCTATCCGACCCTGCGGACGGCGCTGGTCGACGCCGAACCGGCCGCCGCACCACCGTCCGAGGGCCTCGTCGTCGAGACACTGCGCGTCGCCGGGCTGCTCCATGACGTCGGTCATGGTCCGTTCGCCCACTTCTTCGACGACCACGTCCTGGGCCACTACCCGGCCCCGTCCGACGTCCGCCGGCCGAGCGGGAAGACGCTGAGCCACGAGGACCTCTCCCAACTGATCGTCGAGCGCGAGCTCGGCCAGCTCATTCGCGGTCTCCGTCGCGCCCCGGGGATCCTGCCCGAGCGCGACGCCTTCGCGTCCGGCGAGGCGATTGATCCACGCTGGGTCGCGTTCCTCGTCTCGAAGCCCGCGCTCGCCGATCCGGCGATGCCGCGCTGGGTGCGCTGGCTCCAGCCGCTCCTGTCGGGGGTGTTCACCGTCGACAACCTGGACTACGTCCGGCGCGACGCCTACCTCACCGGGGTGGCCGTCGGGCCGGTCGACGTCGAGCGGCTGCGTCGCTACTCCTTCGTCGGCGCGCGAGGGCTGACGATCTACGAGCCGGGGCTCGGCGCGCTCGAGATGTTCCTCACGGCCCGCCTGTTCATGTACCGCCAGGTCTACTTCCACCGGACCGTCCGGGCGATCGACCTCGACCTCGGCGAGGTCTTCGAGCCGAGCATCGAGGCGATCTTCGGCCGCCGTTCGCCGGCCGACGCACTGTCGGCCTATGCCGATCTCGACGAGTACGCCCTCCTCCACCAGGCTGCCCTGTGGGCCCGCCACGAGGCCGTGGCCGACGCCCCGCAGCCGGGCGACGGGACCGTCACGCCGGCCGTCGCCGACGCTTGGCGCGGGATCCTCCTGCGCCGGCCGCGCTGGCGTTCCGAGGCCGAGGTCCGGGCGGACTACGAGCCGGGCGCCTTCCCCAAGGCGCTCGTCGACTCGCTCGGAACGCCCGAGCCGGGGCGTGTCGCGATCGACGTGGCAACCGTGGACGCGCGTCCGGCCGAGGCGACCGACACGGATTCGCTGCTCGCGGTCGAAGGGCGCGACGGCCGTCCGGCGCCGCCGCTGTCTGAATCGCTCGCCAGGCTGCCGGCGTACTCGCTCACCGCCCGTCGGTATCGACGCTCATAGGCCCGGGCCGGCATGGGCTCGACCGCGTCGCCCAGACCCGGCGCCTGAGCCCACGGCCGAAGGTCGGGTCAGGGCGCCGTGCTCGACGGGCTCGGCGACGGGCTCGGGAAGGGCCCGGCCATCCGCCCCCGCGGCAGCGCCGGGAGCACGATCCGCGGATCGATCCGCGCGATCTCCCAGCGCGGGTACTTGGTTCGTCGCTGGACGTCGGGTCGGAGGAGGAACCGACCGGTCGACAGCGGGCTGAACAGGCCGAAGTGCACGTGGCAGCCGGTCGCGAACCCGGTGCTGCCCTCCCAGCCGATCTGCTGGCCGGCGCGGATGTACTGGCCACGATGGACCGCGACCGCGTTCATGTGCGCGTAGATCGCCCGGTACCCGTCGCCGTCGTCGACGATCACCGTGATCGGCAGCTCGTTCCACAAGTTGCCGGCCAACATTCGGCGGGTATGCGGGGCCAATGAGCCGATCCAGCCGATGTACGGGTCGAACTTCCGGCCGGCGGTGAGGACGAGCCCGTCATGGGCGGCGAGGACCGTGTCGCCACAGAATGAGGCGATGTCCAGGCCGTCGTGGAAGCGCTGGCCACGGACGAGGAGGGCACCGAACGGGCTCGTCCCGAAGGGCTGGGTGATGACCCCGTTCCGGAGCGGCCAGCGGTAGCCGGTCAGCCGCCGCGGGTCGGGGGCGATCGGGCCGTCCCCGGCCAGCCCGGGCGCGACGGCCGGGGCTGCGCGCGGCACCAGGCGAGGCGTGGGCGTCGGGCGTGGCGTTGGGGAGGGCGCCGCGGCCGATGGAGACGCGGCTGAAGGGGACGTGGCCGCCGGTGAGGCCGCCGCCACGGCCGGCAGCACGTTCCCGACCGGAACCGGCGTGCGCCCGAGCTGGCCGAGCGATGGCAGGGCGAGGACGGCACCACCCGCGATCAGCAGTGCGGCGCAGGCGATGATGGGCTGTCGGCGCACGCGCGGTTCTTACCGCATCCACCGACCGGACGCAACCCCGGCGTCGCGGCCGATCGTCATCCGGCCCGCTCGGCCGGCCAGCTGCCCATCACCTGGCGCAGGACCGCGAACTCGCCGATGTGGTACGCGTTGTGATCGGCCACGATGCGGACCTCGCGCAGGACCGTGTGGCCCGGCGTCCCGGGGAGCACGGCCCGCAGGTCGGTCGTGGGATCGGCGACCAGCGCCCGGAGCTCGGCCTGATCGGCCTGGAACGCCGCGATCGTGGAGTCGAAGCCGTTGACCGTCGTGGTGTCGTCGGGCGCCGGCCAGTACCCGATCGGCCAGTCGGGCGACTCGTGACCCGGCGTGCGGACGTACTCGAGGATGTCCCATTGGGTGATCCGCAGGTGCTCGAGGAGCTGCCACGGGGTGTAGGTCACGTTCGGTGCGCGGACGTTCATCGCCCAATCGGGGAAGTCGGCCACGGCCTGCTCGAAGGTCATGTGGGCGTCCTCGGCGTCGAGCAGCGCCAGCGCCTCGGTCCTGAGGTCAACGCGATCCATGCTCTCCTCGCGGCTCCGAGATCGGTCCGACAAGGGTGCGCCAATCGGGACGGCCGCGGGCGACCGCGGTGCCACCTGGCACCCGCGGCATGTCGCAGCTTACGCAGCGCTTACCGACGGTGATCTACGGACGGTGGCGGCCCAACGGGTCGAAGCCGATCGTGCCGTGTGCGGCGAGCGCAGTGGTCCCACCTCCGGACCTCGGTCGCCGACGGAGTCGACCAAGATGCTCGCACGGATTCGTACCTTCGGCGCCCGGCGGATCGCCGTCGTCGGCCTCGCGGCCGGCCTCGTCGGGATCGTCGCGGTCCCACAGATGCTCGCCGCCTCGGCGGCGCCGTCGGCCGCGCCGACCCAGGCGTCGCTCGAGGCGGCCGATCGCCCGGCTCGGCTCGGCCGGGTGATGCGCGGCGACGCGACCGTCCTCCGGCCGGACGGGTCGAAGCTGACCGTCCACTTCGAGCGCGGCCAGATCACGGCGGCCAATGCGACCTCGTTAACGCTGAAAGGCGCCGACGGGACGTCGACGACCTTCGCGCTCGGCACGACCACCCGGATCCGCTCGCACGGGCAGGCGGCCACGGCCGCGGACCTCAAGGTCGGGGCGGTCGCGACCGCCATCGGGACAGGCGCCGGGCCTACCTACGACGCGTTGCTGGTGCGGGTCAGGATGCCGCTCGCACCGAACTGAGGCGCGGCCTCGCCGTCGGCGTCGGGGACGACGCGGCGAGCCCGGGCCGGGTGGGACGCGCCGGACGAAGCGAGTCCGGCGCGTCCCACGTTTCCGCCATACGACCGACGGAACCACCCGGCGAACGGAAGATGGCAGGGATTGCCGGGCCGCATTATCCTCGGGGCGGAGGTGGACGGTGGCGTCATCGATCACATTCCAGGCGCGGATCATCGACTGGCAGGACGCGGACTTCGTCCGGGCGTTCGAGGCGGCCCGCGAGCAGGCGGTCTCGGAGGGCCTGGTCCGCAACGGCCCGGCGGCGGCGGCCCGCGTCGAAGGGCTCCTGCGCGAGCGCGGCTACCCGGGGGCGAGGATCGTGTGCGATCGCACCCCAGAGGAGGCGCTCCGCCGGGCGGCTCGCTGGACCGTGTCCGGCTAGCAGGACCCAGACGCCGGCCGCGTCGAGTGACGCGGACCGGCGATCAGCGTGGGCCAGTCACTTGTCGAGGATGCGGTCGGCCCTCCGGTCGATCTTCTCCTTCTGGCTCTCGGTGATTGTGCCCTTCTCTTCCTGCTGGGATGCCCGCGCCTTGGCGTTCCGCGCATGCGACTTGTCGGGCATCGGGTACTTCCGCTGCTCCGGCAGACCGTAGTCGGACTTCGGGAGCGACTTGCGCTTGCGGGTCGTAAGCTCGGCCATGGTGGTCTCCTCGACTGATCGTCCGCGGCTCGGACGGCCGTTCCAGCCTCCAACCGCGGGCTTCGCATGGGCGGCGGTCGAGCGTGCGCCGGGCGTTGCGAGGGTCTTGCACCGAGGCTCAGGGCGCCAGGGTCGCCACGAGCGGCAGGTGATCGGAGGCGCTCGCGAGGAGTCCACGATCGAGATCGGCGGGTGCGCAGTCCAGGATGCGAGCGGCCACGCGTGACCCCGCGAACACGTAGTCGAGGCGCACGCTCGGGTCGCCGGCGGGCATCGTCACCCCCGGTTCGGCCGGGTGGGCTCGGCGGAAGGCATCCGTCAGACCGGCGTCGTGAAGTTCCGTCATGACCTCCGTGCGGATCCCGCCGTCGAAGCGAAGGAGGACGCGGATCCAGCGCGGCAGGCTCGCAACCAGTGGCTCGTCGCCGGGCGCGATCGCGTTGAAGTCACCGACGAGCAGCGACGCGTCGAGCCCGGCTCCAGCCCGGACGAGCGGCAGCAGCACCGCGAGCTCGGCGAGCCGGCGGCGCTCGCCCCAGCGCGACAGTCCCGCCGTCAGGTGGATCCCGAACAACTGGAGGCCGTCCGCCCGGAGGTCGATCTCGAGGAACATCCGGCCGGCGCGCGCGCGGTGCCAGGTGACGCCGTCCGCATCCAGCCGGCTCAGCGCTGCCACCGAGCGGCCGGCCCCCGCGGCGACGACGGCCAGGCCAAGCTCGCCGCCGAGCCATTCGACCACCGACGGATCGACGGCCTCCTGGAGGATGACGAGGTCGGCGTCGATCCGGCGAAGGACCTCGGCGATCACCTCCCGGCGGCTCTGGCCGCCGAGGCGGATGTTGTAGCTGACGAGCCGCACGGGCGCTACTCGTCCGGCGCGGCGAGGGTCACGTACTGCTGATCCTGCAGGGCGCCGCGGACGTCGAGGAACCACTCGGCCATGGCCTGGACGCTCACGGGCCGGCGGACGACGGCCTGGGCCCGACGCCGTGCAGCCTCGAGAGTCGGCGCGACCCACGCCGCCTCGTCGTTGAGGGGCAGCGTGTTGATCCCACCGAGCAATCGGGCCTCGTCGTCCCACAGCCCCTCGGCGGCCTCGCCGATGACGACGACGTCGAGATCGCTCGTACCGGGACCGTCCGCATCGAACGGCTCACCGGTCTTGTAGCTGCAGCCGTTCACCGCGCTGCCGCGCAGGCAGATCGTCGTCCCGTCGGGCAGGCCGCTCTGGAGGGCCGCCACGAAGGCGTCCAGCGTCTCGGCCCGGCCGCCGAACGCTCGACCGATCACGTCGTCGAGGAGGCCGTCTCCGGCCTGCTCATCGTGGGTACCAACCCGCGCAACGCTGCCTTCCACGCGCGCAGCGTGCGGCGAGACGGCTTGCAGCCGGGTCGCAACCGGCCGCCGAGTCTCGCAGGGGGGTGTCAGCCGCCGGCGCTTGGCACGACCCGGGGGATTGCCTGGGTCCCGCTGTCAGCTCGACGCCGCGGAGGCCTCAAGGATCGTCTTCAGACGCTCGGTCGCGGCCACCTCGGCATCCATCGTCCGCTGGACCGCGCCGCCCATGAGCAGCTTCTTGATCCCGCCCAGCTCGGCCTGCAGGGTGAACGTGAGACGGGTCGACCCATCGGTGGCTTCGAATCGGTACTCGCCGGTCGGCCGGACGGGTCCGGCGATGGCCTCGAACGCGAGCCGTCGGTTCGGCTCGAAGGCCGTGACCCGGTAGTCGGCGTCGATGCGGCGGCCGCCCGGGCCGCGGACGCCCTGCTTGTAGACGGCGCCGACGCCGCTCCCCGAAGCCAGGGCGACGTCGAGGACCCCGGGTCGCCAGCGCGGTCCGTTCAGGCCGTCGGCCACATAGGCGAAGACGTCCGCCACAGGTCGAGCGATCGAAACCTGGTGCTCCGCGGCCGGCATCGTGGACTCCGACTGTCGGTGGTGAGGGTCCGGACGATACACCGCGGAGATGCGGGCGAAGGGCCGACGTACCGTTCCGACGGGCCCTGTCGACCGGCCATCCGACGGGAACATCACGTACGCTACTTCGGTCGGCACGCCGGCGAGGCCCGTCGACGTTCGCGCCCGTAGCTCAGTGGATAGAGCGACTGACTTCGGATCAGTAGGTCGGGGGTTCGAATCCCTCCGGGCGCGCCATCTCCCGCTGGCGGGCAAGTCTCAGTGGGCTGTTGGGCCCGCGGGGAGGCTGCGATCGCGGCCGCAACTATGCGAGGACGACAACGACGTTCCCCAGCTTCTGTCCGGTTTCGGCGTACCTGTGAGCTTCGACCATTTGCTCGAGCGCGAACTGCCGGTCGATGACCGGGTGCAGCCGTCCTGCCTCGATGAGGCCTCGCAGGTAGGCTAGGTCCTCGCTCGTCGGGCCCGTTGGTGCGAACGACACCCGCTTCTTGCTCCCCCTCGCAGCCCACCTGGCGCGAGCGATCTGCAGGAAGCCCGGATTGGCGATGAGCAGCCATCCGTTCTCGGTCAGCGACCTCACCATGCGAGCGGACGGTGTGCCGCGGACCACGTCGAAGATGACGTCGTAGGTCTCAGGGCTGTCGGTGAAGTCCTCCTGGGCGTAGTCGATGACGCGGTCCGCCCCGATCGTGCGCAGCATCTCCAGCTTCGGCGCACTGTCCACCGCGGTCACGTGCGCCCCGAGGACCTTGGCGAGCTGGACCGCGAACGTGCCGAAGCTCCCTCCCGCGCCGTTGACCAGGACCCTCTGTCCGCTCCGGACGTCCGCCTTCCGCAGGAACCGCAGGGCCTCGACTCCTCCGTAGGGAACGGCCGCAGCCTCGGCGTAGTCCAGGTTCGCCGGCATCGTCGCGATCGCCCCGGTCTGGGGGTTCTCGCGCAGGCAGATGTACTCAGCGTAGGCTCCCAGCCCGATGCCCGTCGCCGCGAAGACCCGGTCGCCCTTCCTGAGCGACCTGACACCCTTGCCCGCCGACTCGATGTCACCGGCAAGCTCCTGCCCGAGCACGGGCTGTCTTGGTCGGCGGATTCCGAACGCCAGCCGCATCGGCACCCAGATCCAGGGGGCAAAGTCGAATCTCCGCAGCTCGCAATCGGCCGCACTGACCGTCGTGGCGCGGATTCGAACCAACACTTCGGTGTCCTTCGGAACGGGCTTCCGGACGTCTCTGAGCCGAAAGACCTCCGGCGGTCCGTAGTCCGCGCACACGATGGCTCTCATTAGTCTCCCGCCCGTGGCTCCGCAGCGGTCCGAATCCGTTCGTCCAACGTCGCTCGCAGCCTCCGCTTACCAGCCCAACCCGCTGTACTCCTCGGTGCCTCCAGCGCCCTCCAGGGGCGCAAGGAGTGCACGGCGCCGCCGTTGCCACCCGTGCGCCGAGCGCGGCGAGCCCATTGCCGTGGCCTAGCCGATGCCGCCAGTGCCGCCGGCGATGAAGACGGCTTGCCGGCCATCGGCGAGCCCTGCTCAGGCAAGACCGACCCCGAGTGGCACGGTGATCACGACCGTGCCCTTCGCATGCCCATCTCCCACATGACCGAACGCCCTGGGCGTTTCAGCCAGGGGGTAGCTGCCGTCGATGACCGGGCTGACCTTCCCGGCTTCCACGAGCTCCTTGAGGGCGACGAGGTCCTTGTGGTTCTGGAACTTGACCGACGGGCCCAGCTGCTGGTGCACGAACATCGACACCACCATCGCCTTGATGACGGTCCCCAAGGCGCCGCCCGAGTGGCCGCCGCCGTTCGGCTGCAGCTTCCCCGTGGGAGTCAGGGCTCGCCGGGTCTGCGCCAACGAGTGGTTGCCCACGTTGTCGAGGATGAAGTCGTAGCGCGGCCCGCCCTGCGTGAAGTCCTCCTGGGTGTAGTCGATGACATGGTCGGCTCCGATCGAGCGGACCAGCTCGACGTTCCGCGTGCTGGTGACGCCGGTGACCTCCGCACCGAAGGCCTTGGCGATCTGCACCGCGAACGTACCCACGCCACCCGACGCGCCATTGATGAGGACCTTCTGGCCCGGCTGGACGTGGCCCTGATCGCGCAGCAGCTGGAGCGCGGTGGTGGCGGAGACGCCGACCGCCGCAGCCTGCTCGAATGTGAGATTCGCCGGCTTCATGACGAAGTGATCCTCGGTCGCACAGGCGTATTCGGCGAATGCGCCCGCGACCCACCCGAAGACCTCATCACCCGGTCGGATGCCCGTCACGCTCGCGCCGATTGCCTCGACCGTCCCCGCGACGTCAGTGCCGGCGATGGGGTGCTTCGGTCGGCGCAGCCCGGTCGCCATGCGCATGACGAACGGCTTACCGCCCATGAGCACCCAGTCACCGACATGGATGGATGCCGCGTGCACCCGCACGAGGACCTCGCCATCGCCGACTTCTGGCTTGTCGATGTCCTTGAGCCGGAGCGTTTCCTCCGAGCCGTACTGTTCCTGCACGATCGCCTTCATTGCTGTCCTTCCTCGGTCTGCCGCCATTGGCTCGGCGCGGCCCAGGCGACCAGCATGTTTGCTGCGGCCAGCCCCGCGTCGACGGCAGGATGCGCCGACGGGCTCCGGCAGGGCCAGAGGCGTTCGTCACGAAGCGATGCGGGGTCCCGCCGAAGCCGCAATGAGCGGCGGCGCGGGCGTCCTGGTCAGGGGCGTGGGCGCATTGTGTCGCGTGTTGTTCGTGCGCGCCTGGCGCCCTCCGGGCGCGCCACGAGAACGAGCAAAGTCGTCGTGGCAATCGGTGGAAACGCAAGCGGTGGATGGGTGCAGGAGCGCGGGTTGCCCGCGCGGCGCCACCGCGGCCGGCGGCAGCCGGGCGCCGCGGGCACATGAGAACGCCGGCGGCGCATGGCCGTCGGCGTTCTGACGTGAGCGAGGTCAGTTCGTGTGGTGGGTCACCGATGACGCGTAGTGGTTGGTCGACAGCCCACTGACCGTCACTGGGCCGGCCAGGAAGATGCCCCAATACTCGTGGGCGATGTGGTTGTGAGCGATGGTCACGGTCACCGGAACCACCGCGCTGAAGATCGAGATCCCGTTCGGCTGGGTGCTTCCCGCATCGGGATCGATGAGGTTCCCCGAGATCCAATTGCCGCGGATCACGTTCCCGGACACGTTCATCCCGGGTGCGTGGGCATGGATCGCGACGCCCGCCTCGCCGTTGTTGCGGAGGACGTTGCCGATCACCCGGTTGTTGTAAGAGGCCGTGCCTGGGAAGGGCGCGAACATCCCGACGCCCGCCCCGCCGTTGCCACTGGACACGTTGTGGATGACGAGGTTGTCGTAGACGCCGCCCAGTGTTGGGTCGGTCATCGCTGCACCGTTGTGGGACGGCAGGGTGATCCCGCAGTCCTCCTTGTTGTTGCGGATCACGTTGGAGGAGATCACGTTGTGAGCGCTCGGGCCGATCTCGTCGGTGATCAGGATGCCGCCGACGTTGTCATAGACCGAGTTGTGGGCGAGCCTGGACCAGGTGACGCCGATGAAGTGGAGTCCCTCGCCGCAGTCGCCGGGGATGTTGCCCTGGACTTGGCACTGGGGGGTGGCGGAGGTGCCAAAGCCGGCGTCGTTGTGGCGGATCGTGTTGTGCTCGATGCGGACCTTCGAGGTCCCTGCGACGAGGATGCCCTCGCCGATCGCGTGCTGCACCGTGAATCCCTTGACGACCGTTCCACTTGCATCAGGGCCGAACACGAGGAGCCCGTAGCCGAACACACCCATGCTCTTGAGCGGCTCGATCCCGCCGGTCTGGCCGGTCGCGTCGATGACCGCGTGCACACCCTTGAGGGTCAGCCGCTTGGTGATAGAAACCTGCTCGGCGTACTTGCCCATGCCGACATGGATGGTCGCGCCGGGCGGGGCGACGTCGACAGCGTGACCGATCGTCCGGCACGGCTTGTGGGCCGTGCACGAGTTCGTGTCACTGCTGTGGTGCCTGGCGACGAACAGATTGGGCGACGACGCCGCGGCGATGGGAACGGCCAGCGGCAGCACGGCCAGCGCGAGGGCGAGCCCCGCAGCGGCCGCCACGATCCGAAGCCGGGTAACGGGTACCAACATGCACCTTCCTCCGATCAGCTACGCGCAGAAGGTCGACAAGCCCGTCGGAGTCGGTGCGCTTCGGACCGACGGGATAGCGTGGGATCCTGGCGACGCCGGTCGCTGCGGCACTGGCATCCGGCGCCCCAGAACCCCGCCACCCAGCGCGGAGCCGGTCGACACCCAGTCCGGTCAGCCATGCGACGTCAAGGCAAGTCTAGCGAGCTTCCGCCAGACAGGAATGCACGAACGGGTCGTGGGTGGTAGATAGAGCGTCTCGGAGGTGCCACGGAGCGTTGCATCCGTAGGGTGATGCCGCAGCAACTACGGTCCGTATCGTTCGCCTTGTTGTTGTTAGTGCGCGCCCGACGCCCTCCGGGCGCGCCAGCGATGGCAGTCGCCGCTGCCAGGCTCCCTGCCAGCCCGCGTCCTGACGCGCCGACTCGTTGTCGTAGCTCGTTCGGGCACGGCACATCGGGGGCTGGACGTCCGGCGCCCTGGGGGTGGTACTTGCGCGAAATCGACCGCCTGCCAGAGGCTGGTCGGGATCGACAGGTGGCCTGCGGGCCGGCACGGCAGGGTCGCGGCCCGGCCGAAACGGGCACACCGATCGACGACGGAGCCCGGAGGCATGCGATGGCGTCGGTCACCCTCGATCACGTCACGAAGCGATATCGCGACGTGGTGGCGGTCAGCGACATGAGCATCGAGATCGCGGACGGCGAGTTCGCGGTCCTCGTCGGCCCATCTGGATGCGGGAAGACGACGGTGCTCCGCCTCGTCGCCGGTCTCGAGACCCGGATGAAGGGGAGATCCGAATCGACGGACAGGTCGTGAACAGTGTCGCTCCGGGCGCCCGCAACGTCGCGATGGTCTTCGAGAACTACGCCCTCTATCCGCACCTGGCCGTCCGGGAGAACCTGGAGTTCCCGCTCCGACTCCGTCGCCGGCCCGCGGAGGAAATCCGACGCCGCGGTGTCGGCCGTCGCCGCGGCGATGGAGGTCGCGGGCCTGCTCGAGCGCAAGCCGCGCGAGCTCGCGGCCGGCGAAGCCCAACACGTCGCCATCGGGCGTGCGGTCGTGCGCAACGCGCCGACCGTGTTCCTGCTTGACGATGCGCTCTCGCACCTGGACGCCCGGCAGCGCCTCGAAGGCCGTGCCGAGCTTGCCCGACTCCATCAGGAATCGGGGGCGACGATCATCTCCGTGACCCACGACCAGGCCGAGGCGCTCGCGGTGGGCACGCGTGTGGCCGTGATGGATGAAGGACGGCTTCACCAGGTGGCGCCGCCGCGCACGCTGTACGAGCGCCCCGCCGACGTGTTCGTGGCGGGGTTCATGGGCAGCCCGGCGATGAACCTGATCGAGATGACGGTCGAGCTGGACGGCGACCACCCGGTCCTGCGCGCCGGCTCGTTCGTGCTGCCGGCTCCCGATAGCGCCGTCGCATCACTCGCTCCACGACGTGACGGTTGGCATCCGTCCCGAGGACATCCGGGTGGATCCTGGCCGCCTGACGGCGAGACCGCATTCCGTGCCAGGTGCGACCTCGTCGAGTACCTCGGCCACCAGGTCCTCGCCCACCTTCGAGTCGGCGAACGTGGAGCTGCTGGCCTTCGACGACGCGAGCCAGGCACCTCCGGGCGGGGGACATCGTCGAAGGCGCCATCGCGCTCGACCACTTGCACCTGTTCGACAGCCGAACCGGTCGTTCGCTCGCGCGCCCGTAGCCCTCCGGTCGCGCCATGAGCGCCTCAACTGTCGGGTGCTGCGATCTTGACGCTGCTGGGAGCGTGACGGGCGCTGTTGTTGTTCGGACGCGGCTGACACCCTCCGGGCGCGCCAGATGGTCGGTCCGAGTGTCGGCATGAGCTCGTCCGGATGCGTCTCGGGGCCGGCGACCCGAGAGCACCGGCCCGGATCCTGGCGGCTCTGACCTCGCTCCATTTGCCATCGCACATCAGCGCCTCGCTCGCGCCGAGGCCTCTAGGCCACTGCTACCTCCCCGGCGGCCGACTCGACGACGGAGCGGGCGGACGTGCAGGTCGGTTTGTCTGCGCACGGGCGACCTGCGCCGCCTCGACCGCCCGGTGGACGTTGCCGTGGATCCTGTCGCGCCCGATCCGGTCGATGAGCCCATCCGCCGCCAGCACGTCGGACACGTCGGGCTTCAGGCGGGCCAGGCGCAGCTCGACGTCGTTCGCGTCGGTCAGCTCGTGGAGCTCGCTCAACTTCGCCGCACCCTGCGAGTCGACGAAGTTCACGCCCTCGAGGTCCAGCACCAGGGAGTGCAGGTCGGGCTGGCTCCCGATGATCGCGCGGACGCGCTCGTCCAGCGCCGCAGCGGTGGCGAAGAACAGGCCGCCATCGATGCGGATCACCGCGACGCCGGGGTCGGTCTCGTCGTCCGGGTGCTCGTCGAGATCGCGGTACACCTGCGTGCCCGGCTTCACGACCCAGGATCGGCATCGACGGCCGGGTCGCGACGTGGATGAGCCAGAGCAGGGACAGCACGATGCCGACGACCACGCCGAGGAGCACCCCCACCGACAGCACCCCGATGACCGCCGCAACCGCGATCCAGAAGTCGAACCGCTTCACGCGTCGGAGCCGTCGGAACTCCGCGATGTCGATCATCCCGAAGACGACCGCGTCGATGATGATCGCGGCCAGGACCGCCTTGGGCAGCTCGGAGAAGAGCGGCGCGAGCAGGATCAGCGTCGCAACGACGATCCCGCCGGTTGCGAGCGAGGCGACCGGCGTCCTCGCCCCGGCGGACTCGTTCAGCGAGCTCGCCGAGAGGCTGGTCGACACCGGCATGCCCTGGAAGATGCCGGCGCCGAGGTTGGCCATCCCCTGGGCCACCGACTCCTGGTTGAGGTCGATGCGATAGCGATGCTTCGTCGCGAACGCCTGGGCATCGCCCGCGGTCTGGGAGAACCCGATGAGCAGGAGCGCGAAGGCCGCGATGACGATCGCCGGGAGGTTCTGCGACACGACCTCGAGCGACGGCACCTGCGGAAGCGGCAGGCCGCGCGGCACGGGCCCGACCAGCGCGACTCCGCGCGCGCCAAGGTCGAAGAGCGACCGAGCCGATCAGGCCGCCGACGACGAGGACGAGCGCGCCCGGGACCCTCGGAAACGCGAAGCGAAGCCCGAGGATGACGGCCAGTGCGACCAGGCCGACGAGCAAGCGTCGCCGGGCTGAGTTCGCCCAGGCCCCGAACCCACGACGCGAACTCCTGCCAGGCATTCACGCCGTCGGCGGAGGTTCCGGTGAGCTTGGGCAGCTCGCCGATGACGACGTCGATCGCGGCGCCGGCAAGGAAGCCGGTCACGACGGCCCGCGAGAGGAAGCTCGCGAGCCAGCCGAGCTTCAGGATGGCGACGAGCAGGAACAGGGCCCCGGTCGCGACCGCGATCGCCGCCACGAGCTGCGCCGCCTCGGTGCCGCTGAGGCCGGTCAGCAGGACCGCGCCACCGGCGACGGCCGCGAGCGACGAGCTCGGGCCGGTCGAGATGTGGCGCGACGTGCAGAACAGGCCGTAGATGATCGCGGCCGCCGCGGCCGCGTAGAGCCCGTTCTCGACCGGGACGCCTGCGATGCCTGCGTAGCCGAGGTCCTTGGGCACGATCATCGCCGCGACCGCGATGCCCGCGATGCAGGTCGCCGCGGAGCCATCGGCGGTCGTAGCTTCGCGACCAGTCAAGGATCGGGACAAATCGTGTCAATCGACGCGAGGAAGTCGTCGGCGGTGCAGCGTGCATCGGAGGAAGTGTCCCACCCGCGCGAAGGGCTCTACAACGCTGATCGCAGTCGTGGTTCAGACTCTCGCCGGCCAGACGATGGAAGGTCGATGTGGGCGTGTTGTTCCCGCGCGCCTGACACCCTCCGGGCGCGCCAGGACGACAAAGTTGCGAGCGGGCGAGTTACGGACAGCACGATGAGTTGACGCCCGCGCCGCCCATTGCGATGCCGCGACAGGTTCTACGGGTTACGTGACTATCCGCGCGAAGACCTCGGCCGGCCTCTTGCTTAGGGATCCCGCGCGAGGGCAGGCGCGCGGCGAGGTGCCTCCTGATCCATTGCGGCATGGGCCAACGCTCGAACCATCGCGGCCATGGACGAGGGTCACGGCGAGACCGCCGTTGCGAGCCAGAGTGCATATTTCGCGTCGCCGTAGCCGGACACCACGATCCGGTCCGGGAGCACCGCCGCCCCGGTCACGTACATGCCCTGCGAACCCGAGGCATCGTAGTACCCGATCTTTGGCAGCGATGTCGAACCGGTGAACGCCAACCGCGCCCATGTCGCATCACCGGTCGATACCCAGGCCGCCATCGTGTCTGAACCGGGCGCCTCGCGGTCGAGGACGACGATGTGCTGGCCGTCCGATACCAGGACGGTGGAGCCGGGCAGGGGGGCCTGATCGATGGCCGGGAGATCCGCGCCCAACCGGCCGACGACATGCCAGGTCTCGCCGTCGACCGAGGACCAGCCGCTCGGGGTGCCGTCACCGGCGATGGGCGAGCCTGCCCCGATTGCGAACAGCCCGTCCGCGCCCGCCACAACGGCGCTCAGCTCACCACCTTCGATCTCAAGCCCGTCGACCGTGGCCACGGTCCAATGGATCCCGTCCGCGGACACCCAGGCCGCCGGCCGACCCATGCCCAGCGGCAGCGGGTTCGCGGGGTCGGCTACCTCGGTGGTCGGATCCGGCACACCGTCACGCCCAACGATGACAAACCCACCGGCGAACGCGACGGCATCGCGGAACACCGCGTGGTCGAAGCCCTGCGTCAGGTCGGCCTGCTTCCAGGTCGTCCCGTCATCCGAGTGGACCACCAGCGGAGCCGCGGGCGGCAAGCGCTGCCCCGGCTCACCCACCCCACGGCCCTGATAGCCGACCGCGACGATCCCGGCATCGCCCGCGACCACCCACCTGGAGGCGCCGGCGCCCGACCAAGCAGCGTGCCAGGTCGGACTGTCGACGGGCGTCCAGTGAGACCCGTCTGTCGACGTCCACAGGTCGGGCGAGAAGTCGGGCGTCGGGCAGGCCGTGTCGGCCGGGCAATCCACGCCACCGCCTTCGGCGATGGCCAGCAGCCGGCCGCCGACCACGAACACGTGCGTCATGACCTCACCCGAGCGCTGCAGATCGGCCGTCTGGACGACCGTCCAGTCGAGCCCGTCCGGTGCGGTCAGGAACGCACCCTTCATGTTGCGGTCCGGGTCGGTAACGCCGTCTCGCCGACGGCCACGTAGCCGCCAGCCCAGCTCACGACGTCCTCGATCTGCAACCCGCCTGGGGCAGACGGCGTAGCCGGATCGGACCAAACGAGCCCGGTCCAGCTGCTCACTTCCGGCTCCGGCGACAACGACTCGCTCGGGACCTGGCTCGCGCTGGGACTCGCGCTCGACGGCGCCGCCGGGGTCGCGGATGCGGGAGCCGTCGACGCGAGCATCGACGGGGACTCGATGGCGGTCGTCCCGCAGCCAGAGAGGAGGAGGATGGCGGTGATCACCGCCGATATGCGCCGAAGGGCGAGCCGGCTGTTCATGTCCGCTCCTGGACCCGATGAGGGCCTCGGGGCGCCATCGGCCTATCGTCTGTTCGTCCTGGTATTCGACGCCCGCTGGCGGGGTCGTGTTACTCCCTGGCCGATCCACACCGTCGGTTGTTATCCGCGTCCAACACCCTCCGGGCGCGCCAGAGCACGGTGGCGTCTGAACGTCGAGCCGGGGCGAAAGCCGGAGAAGGGCTTGACGGCTTACTTAGCAGTCGCTAAGCTGCCGGACATGAACGCTCAATCCAGGCCAGCGCGCCCGAGCGCCGCGAAGCCGTCATCGCGGCGGCGACCCGGGAGTTCGCGGCGCGCGGCTACGCCGGCACGTCGACCCAGGAGATCGCCAAGCGCGTCGGCGTTCGCAGCCGTACCTGTTCCAGCTCTTCGGAACGAAGCGCGACATGTTCATCGCCGCGATCCAGGAGTGCTTCCCGAGACGCGCGACCAAGTTCGAAACGGTGGCCCGCGAGACGCGCCGGACGACCGACGACCCACGGTGATCCTGCACGCGATGGGCCTGGCCTACTGCGATCTGCTCGCGGACCGCGACATGCTCCGCCTCCAGCTCCAGGCCTACGCGGCCTGTGACGACCCGGAGATCCAGCGCGTCGTGCGCGAGGAATGGACCGGCCTGTACGACGCCGGTCGCGCGCGTCTCGGGCGCTGACGAGCGAGCGATCCATGCACTGGTTCGCCGAGGGGATGCTGATGAACGTCTCGGCCGCGGTCGGCGGACTCGATCCGGAGAATCGAGGCCAAGCTGGCAAGCGAGGTGCCTTCTGACGACGCCTGAATCCGCACCCCTTTTTTGCCCGCTGTTCTTAGTGACCGATAAGTAAGGAGACGAGGAACCGCGACATGACCCAGCTGCGAACGAGCTCCACCGCCTGGACGTTCGCGATCACCTCGATCGCGCTGTTCATGGTCGCGCTCGACAACCTGGTCGTGACCACCGCCCTGCCGGTCATCCGGCGCCGACCTGGGCGCGTCGCTCCAGGACCTCGAGTGGATCGTCAACGCCTACACGCTGACCTTCGCCGTGCTGCTGCTGACCGGCGCCGCGCTGGGTGACCGCTACGGCCGGCGGCGCATGTTCATCGTCGGCGTCGTCATCTTCACGATCGGCTCGGCGCTCGCCGCGCTGTCGCCCAGTCGAGCAGCGTGCTGATCCTCGCCCGCGCCACCCAGGGCGTCGGCGGCGCGATCGTCACGCCACTGACGTTGACCATCCTGTCGGCCGCGGTCTCGCCTGAGCGGCGGCCGCTCGCGCTCGGCGCGTGGGGCGGCATCGGCGGCCTCGCCATCGCGATCGGCCCGGTCGTCGGCGGCGCCATCGCGCAGGGCGTGAACTGGCACTGGATCTTCTGGCTCAACGTGCCCGATCGGCATCGTCGCCGCCGTCCTGGCCTACTTCCGCCTCGAGGAGACGTACGGCCCGAGGGCCGCCTCGACGTCCCGGGCCTGGCGCTCGCGTCAGCTTCGGACTGCTGGGCCTGGTGTGGGGCGTCATCAACGGCAACGAACGCGGTTGGACCGATCCCCAGATCCTGGCCGGCGTACGTCGTCGGCGCGGCCCTGCTCGTCGGCTTCGTGTTCTGGGAGCGCCGCGCCAGCGCGCCGATGCTGCCGCTTCACATGTTCCGCATCCGCGGCTTCACCATGGCCAACGTCGCGTCGCTGCTGATGTACTTCGGGATGTTCGGCTCGATCTTCCTGCTCGCCCAGTTCTTCCAGGTCGTCCAGGGCATGAACCCATTCGAGGCGGGGCTGCGCGTCCTGCCGTGGACGATCATGCCGGCCTTCGTCGCTCCGATCGCCGGCGTGCTGAGCGCGCGCATCGGCGCGCGGCCGATCCTCGTCGCGGGCCTGGCGCTGATGTCGATCGGTCTCGGCTGGCTCGCCGTCGATCGTCACGCCGACGGCGCCGTACTCGGCCTTCATCCTGCCGTTCATCATCAGCGGCGCCGGCATGGGCATGTTCTTCGCGCCGATCGCCAACGTCGTCCTCTCGGCAGTGCGCCGCGACGAGGAGGGCAAGGCGTCGGGCGCCAACAACGCCATCCGCGAGGTCGGCGGCGTGTTCGGAGTCGCGGTGCTGGCGGCCGTGTTCACGGCCAACGGCTCGTACTTCGACCCGCAGGCGTACGTCAACGGGCTCGTCCCGGCCGTGTGGCTCGGGGCGGCCGTCGTGGCCGTCGCGGCCGTCGTCGCGCTGGCGATCCCGGGTCGCATCGCCGCGGGCGAAGGGCTCGGCCAGCCGGTGCTGCCAGCGGTGGGCCGGCACGCCGAAGAGCGGGCGACGGCTTCGTAAGGCCACGGACCCGGGGCCGTGCTTGCACGGCGCGGCGCTCAGGGTCCAGTCGCCCGCTGGCGCGGGATCAGCGATCATGGTTCGACGCGGACCGCTCGTCGCGGGTGGGCGAGGACTCGCGTCAGACCGGGAGCACGATCAGCCCGGCGTTCGGGCCTGTCCTTGGGCGGCCGGTCGCGCCAGGCCGGTCACGAGTCGGACGGCAAGGTCGACGGCCTCGCCATCGTCGAGGCCCTGCTGCGACACGAGCGAATGCCAGGTCCAGAAGTGGACGAGGTGCCGTGCCAGAGCGGCCAGCAGACGATCGCCAGACGCCGTCTCATCGTCCGCGGCGGACTCCCCGATGAGTGCGTCAGCCAGACGGGAATTCGCGGCCGCCCGGGCGTCTTGCGCGGAGCGAGGCATCGCTGCCGCGTCGCGGTAGATCGGGTAGAGCTCCGCGGCGTGGTCCCGGTGCCAGGAATAGAGCTCGGTGAACGCGGTGCGGGCCCGGGCTTCGAGTTGCGGAATACGGCGCCAGGTCTCGGCATCGGGCGGAGGGTTGCGCGCCATCCAATGTGCCGTACACGCCTCGAAGAGGGCGTCGAGGTCGGCGAAATGGCGGTACACCGTCAGGCGGGTGACCCCGGCCTCCTCGGCGACGGAAGCGATCAACGTGTGGGCCGGTCCGACCGTCGTGTGCAGGTGGACGGCCGCCTCGGTGATCCGCTGCCGCGTCTCCGGCGACGTGCGTCGCGCGCCGGCGCATTCGGTACGTTCTCGATTTCGTTGATCGCACTTTGGTTACTCAATTTGACATCGGCTCCATCGAGGTTCATTGTACAGACCTGTTCACACGATTTGGGAAGAGGCAGGAGGAACCCCTGATGGCCATGGACGTCGGGACCGGGGCGCGGTGAAGGTTGTCCTGCCGGGCGAGGGTCGGGCGGGCGGCCTGGCACCCGGCGTGGGGCGTCGTGTTCAAGATCGACGGCGCGGACACCGGCGGTGCCTTGTCGATCGTCGAGCATCCGTTCGACGTGGGAGCGTTGGTTCCGCCGCACATCCATCATCTCGAGGACGAGTACTCGATCGTCCTCGAGGGCGAGATCGGATCCCGATGCGAATGACCGAGAGGTCGTCCTCGGCCCGGGCGGCTACATCATCGAGCCGCGGCGAGGTCCATGCGATGTGGAACGCTGGGTCGATTCCCGCCCGGATGATCGAGGTGATCACGCCGGCCGGGTTCGAGAACTTCTTCCGGGAGCTGTCCGACATGACGGCGGCAGGACGTCCGGACCGCGCGGCGATCGCCGAGCTGGCGAGCCACTACGAGCTGCCGTTCGCGGAGCCCGACTGGCTCCCCGGACGTCATCGCCCGCTATCATCTGACGCCGCTCGGAGGATGACCCGTGCGCGACATCAGCGTCCCGCGTCCGGACCCGCGGCCCACTCCTCGCGGGTGAGCGCGTACTCGACGTCGCCGTGCTCCTCGCCCTCGATCCGGTCGGGCCACGGCTGGGTGGAAGACCCGGATGGAAGCGGAGGCCGGCCTTCTCCATGACCCTCCACGAGGCGACGTTCACCGCCATGGTCGTGGGCGTAGACGCGGCGCGCGCCCCAGGTCCTCGAAGGCCTTCCGGAGCAGTGCCCGGGACCCCTCGGTTGCCAGGCCGCGTCCCCAGGCCGACGCGAACAGCCGGTAACCGAGCTCTGGCTCGTCGTGTAAATCAGCTGCCTGGGGGCGGAGGTCGAACTCGCCGACGAACGCTTCCGCCGGGCTTCTCGATCGCCGCCCAGAAGCCATACCGATCGCCGGGCCTCGTAGTAGGCCATCCACGACGGCAGGTAGTCGTCGCGGATCTCGTCACGCGGCGTCGGCCGGCCCCCGTTGATGTAGCGCATGACGGCCGGGTCGCGCATCCAGGGCCGTGGCGAGGTCGACGTCGTCGGAGGTGAACCGGCGCAGGATCAGTCGATCCGTCTCGAGGTAGACGTGCACCGCGCGATGCTACCGCCGGGTCCGAAGGGCCGGCCGGGCCAGAGCCCGCAGGCGCGACATCCGGTTGTGATGCCCGATGGGCTCGCGGAGATTGCCGGTGCATAGGGGCTCGCTACGCTCGCGTGATCGAGCCGCTCGGGAGGTCGTCGGTGGAACGTGATCCGGATACCAGGTGGCGGAGGATCCTGTCCGGCCTGGACCGACCCGACGGCCTGACCGCCGCCAGTGACGAGGACGCCCGCTGCCGGGGCGCCCGCGACGTCCTGCGCAAGTCGATCCAGCTCGGGCTGCTCGAGGGCGACCCGCGCGCCATCCGCCCCGGCCCCGCCCCGCGGACGACGCCCTGGCGCTAGGTCCGGCTCGCCGTTCTCAGCGGGAGCTCCGGCCCGCCGCGGCACCGTGCCCGGAGTCGCCGCGCGTCAAGGCGCTGCGCCCGGACCCGTCGCCCGCCGAGCCACCGCGGGCCGTCCCGATGACCTCGCTCACCGCGATCACGGCCACGACGACCTCGATCGCAAGCGTCAGCGGGATCTCGTACGGCCCGGGTGGAGCCGGGCAGGTGATCGGCTCGCTCAGCGACCGGTCCGCGCAGGTCGCCGCGTCGGAGATGCGGATCGCCTCGACCGCGAGACCGACCGTCACGAACCCGAGGGCGGCGAACACCAGCAGGGAGCGCAACCAGGCCGGCACCGCCGGCCGATCCTCCATGGGCCGAGTGTGCGCCGATCGCTCCAGTGGGCGCAGCGCCCGGATCCGGCTCAGGCCGCCCGGCCGGCCGACGATTCGAGGGCGGCGATTCGGCTCGGAGCAGATCGTCGAGCGCGGCGAGCTCGTCGACGAGCGTCGCCAGGCGACCGGGCGCGGTCGGCCTCATCGTCGGCCATCGCCCGTTCGATGGCGGTCGCGGCATCGCGTCGGGTCCGGCCGAGCTCCGCGATCCGCTCGCCGAACCGCGCACGCATGTCGCGCTGGAGCTGGGCAACGAGCGCGTCGAGGCGTCCGTCGACCTCGAAGCGGACGTCCTCGACGAACCGGGCGACGAAGTCGCGCGCCTGCTGGCGCCGATGGGTCGGCTGGCATCGGCGCTCGCCGGCGACCTCCTTGCCCCGAAGAACAACGCCGCGCCGAGGAGCGCCGGCCCGACGATCGCCGTCCCCAGGAGCGCCCCGAGCATCCCCAGCATCTCGACGCCCACCGTCGCCCCGGCGAGCAGCCCGAAGCCGGCGAGCACGCCTGACCGGACCGTGCCGCCGAAGGCCTGGCCGTCCTGCCACAGGGCCGCGGCGTCGACGGCGACCGGATCGTCGATCGCGGGCCCGGCATCCTCGTCGGCGATGAGCCGTGCGATCGCGGCCTGGACCTCCGACGCGCCGTCGGTGGCGGCAGGAATGCGTCGCGGACCGCGGCGGCCACGTCACGCTGGGTGCGGGCGCTCAGCTCGTTCCAGACCCGGCCGGGGTCGACCCGGTCGATCTCCTCGTTCGTGTCGTGCTGGATTCGGCGCATCGCCGCCGCGTAGTCGAAGGTGACCCGGGTGCGGAGCGCGGCGAACTCGTCGTCGAGCCGGCCGGACCACTGCGGCACCGGCGGCCTCGAGGGCGGCGACCCGGTCGATCGCCGTCGCGAGCTCGGCGGCGATCGCGGCTCCGGCCTCCGGACGCTCCAGCGCCCGGCGCTCGAGGGCGAGCGGCCCGCGGAGCTCGTCGAGGACGAGCCGCGCCTCGCGGGCGGCGCCCTCACCGGCGAATGCGCGCGCGCGGCCGGCGGCGTCGACCGCGATCGCCTCGGCGAAGGCGTCGATGCCGCTGTCATGGACGAGGCCCGGATCGCCGAGCTCGTCCGCGGCGCGGCGCAACGAGGCGCTGATCGGGTGCGGCCGGACCGGCAGCTCGATCTCGCGCAGCCGCCGCTCGTCGATCTCGAGGATCCGCCGCCAGGCCGGGTACATGTCGATCTTCGTCAACGCCACGAGGACGAGCGGGCCCGCGTCGACGGCGCTGGCGAGGAAGTCGAGCTCGGAACGGGTCAGCTCGGCCGACGCGTCCGTCGCGAACACCAGGACGTCGGCGACCGGGAGGAAGGCCAGGGTCGCGGCAGCGTGGGCCGCGTTGAGCCCGCCGATCCCGGGCGTGTCGATGAGGCTGATCCCGCGCTCGAGGTAGGGATGCGGCAGGCTGACCACGACCTGCTCGACCGCCAGCCGGTTGTCGGGATTGCCCCGCTCGGTCACCCAGCCGGCCAGCTCGGCGGGTGGAACGGCCTCGCCGGTCGCCGCGGCGCCTCGCCGGTGCACGATGGCCCCGGGCACCGGCCCGTAGCGCACGGTCGTCACCGCCATCGTCGCCAGGTCGTCGTCGACCGGGCAGACGTCCTGCCCGAGCAGTGCGTTGATCAGCGCGCTCTTGCCCTGCTTGAACTCCCCGACGACGCAGACGACCGTGTCGGTCCGGTCGAGGCGGGCCCGGGTCCGGTCGAGCCGGCCGACGAGGTCGTCGCGACCGCGGACCTCGGCCCGTTCGCGGAGCGCCTCGACGATCCCGGCCGCCGCGTCGGGCAGCCCTGCCTCGTCCTCGTGCGCCGCCGCGCCGCGCTGGGCCATCCCTCCCTCCCTGTCCGGCGAAGGATGCCGAGTGTACGCCCGGTGGGTCGCTCCGGCGTCGCCCGGAGGGTACACTCGGGCACCTGCTGGCGGAGGACGGCTGGGTGGACTACTCGCTCGGGATCGATCTCGGAACGACGTACTCGGCCGCGGCCACGGCGCGCGGCGACCGGCTCGAGATCTTCCAGCTCGGCGAGCGCGCGGCGACGATCCCGTCGGTCATCGTCCTGCGGGCCGACGGTGAGGTCCTGACGGGCGACGCCGCGGAGCGACGCGCCCTCTCGGAGCCGGCTCCGGACGGCCCGCGAGTTCAAGCGCCGGCTCGGTGACCCGACCCCGATCATCCTCGGCGGCACCCCGTACGGCGCCGAGGCGCTGACCGGCCACCTGCTCCGGAGCATCGTCGCCAAGGTCGGCGAGCAGATGGGCGGCCCGCCGGCGGCGATCGCCCTGTGCCACCCGGCGAGCTACGGCGGAGTACAAGATCGACCTCCTCCGAGCAGGCCGTCCGCCAGGCGGACATCGGGCCCGTCGAGGCTGATCACCGAGCCGCGAGGCGGCCGGCCCTCCACTACGCCCTCCAGGAGCGCGTCCCGACGGGCGAGGTGATCGCGGTCTACGACTTCGGCGGCGGGACGTTCGACGCCACGATCCTGCGCAAGACCGAGGACGGCTTCGAGCAGCTCGGCCGGCCCGAGGGGATGGAGCGGCTCGGCGGGATCGACTTCGACGAGGCGATCTTCGCCCACGTCATGGCCACCGTCCGGGGCGCCGGCGTGACGCTCGACCCGAACGACCCGGCCACCCTGGCCGGGTGGCCCGGCTGCGCGAGGAATGCCGCCGCGCGAAGGAAGGCCTGTCGAACGACACGGACGCGACGATCGCGTCTACCTGCCCGGCATCCAGACCGACGTCCGGCTCACCCGCGAGGAGTTCGAGTCGATGATCCGGCCACGGATCCGCGAGACGATCCTGGCCCTCGAGCGTGCGGCGCGGAGCGCCGGGCTCGAGTTCGCCGGGCTCGACCGGATCCTCCTCGTCGGCGGCAGCTCGCGGATCCCGCTCGTCGCGGAGATGGTCCGCGAGGCGACGGGGCGACCGATCGCCCTCGACGCCCACCCCAAGCACACGATGGCCCTCGGTGCGGCGTGGGTCGCCGAGCGGAGTCGGCGGGCGGCGGCCGCGGAGCCCGCCGGGACCGCGGCCGCGGCGGGTCTGGCCGCGGCCGGCGCGGTGGCGGCCGTGGCGCAGCGGCCGGGCCGGCGGGGCGTCCGGAGCGGACGACCGCGGCGGTTCCGCCCGGTGAGGCGCCCGCGTCGCGGGCGCGGCCGTGGCGACGCCCGCGATGCCGACCGGCGGGCCGCCGCTGAGAGCGGTGCTGGACCGGCGTCCGCGGTTCCGGCGCGTCGGCGGCCGACCGTGGCGATCGCCGCCGTGATCGCCCTCGTACTGGTCGTCGTCATCGCCGCCGGTGCGTTCGCCTTCCTGCCCCGCGGGGGCTCAACGGGCGGCTCGCCCAGCCCCGGCAGCTCGGCGGTCGGCGGCGCCTCGCTTCAGGCCAGCCCGTCGATCGCGGTCAGTCCGAGCCCGTCGGTGGCGTCCCTCCCCCCGGCCTCACCGACCGTCACACCGGTCCCGACGCCCACGCCGACGCCGTCCGGCAAGCAGGCGCGCATCCTCGGGATCACGGTCAGCGGCGGCCGCTACGTCGTCGACTACCAGGTCTACGGCTACACGCAGAAGCTCCCGGGCGAGCACGTCCACTTCTTCTTCAACACCGTCCCGCCGACGCAGGCCGGGATGCCCGGCAAGGGCCCGTGGTACGTCTACGCGGGGCCGATCCCATTCAAGGGCTACAAGCTGACCGATCGCCCGAACGGGGCAAACCAGATGTGCATCCTGTACGCCCACCCCGACCACTCGGTCGTCCAGAACACCGGCAACTGCGTCGACCTGCCGGGCTGATCGGACGCGAGCGTGTCGACCGATCGGGGATCCCTCGTGGATGCCATCCGGCGCATCGGCCGCGAGGCGCGTGACCTCGCGGCGGGGACGGATCTCGAACCGGCGGTGGCGGCCGTGTTCCAGCGCCTCGACGCCCCGCTCCGGGTCGCGATCGCCGGCCGGACGAAGGCCGGCAAGTCGACGCTCCTGAACGCGCTCGTCGGCGAACGCCTGGCCGCGACCGACGCGAGCGAGTGCACGAAGATCGTCACCTGGTACCGCCACGCGCTCGGCTACTCGGTCGCCGCCGAGCTGACCGCCGGCGCGACCGTCGACCTGCCCTTCCGGCGCTCCGACGGGGCACTCCGCGTCGACCTCGGAACGCTGGAACCCGAGGCCGTCGATCGGATCACGGTGGGCTGGCCAGCCGGCCGGCTGGCCGACCTGACCCTGATCGACACGCCCGGACTCGGCTCGGCGAACGAGGACGTCTCGGCGCGCACGACCGAGGCCCTCATCGACGACGACACCGAGCACCCGGCCGAGGCCGACGCGGTCATCTACCTCATGCGCCACCTCCACCGCTACGACGCCCAGTTCCTCGAGGCGTTCATCGACCACTCGCTGGCACATGCATCGCCGATCAACGCGATCGTCGTCCTGTCCCGGGCCGACGAGATCGGCGCAGCCCGGCCGGATGCGCTCGTCTCGGCCGGCGCGGTCGCCGAGCGGTATGCCGCCGATCGCCGGATCCGCGAGCTCGCCTCGGGCGTCGTGCCCGTCGCCGGCCTGATCGCGGAGACCGGCGCAACGCTCCGCGAGGCACAGGTGGCCTGGCTGCGCCAGATCGCCGCGCTCGACGCGGTCCGGCGGGAGGCGCTCCTCCGCTCGGTCGATCGGTTCCGCGACCCCGAGCTCAACCCGCTGGCGGCCGAGATCCGCGAGGAGCTGCTCGACCGGCTCGGACTGTTCGGGTTGCGCCTGGCGATCGGGCTCATCGTCGACGGTCGCGTGCGCACCGCGACCGACCTGTCGCAGGCGCTGCTCGCCACCTCCGGGATCGCCGGGCTCGAGCGGATCCTCGACGAACGGTTCGCGGCGCGGTCGGACGCGCTCAAGGCGCGCTCGGCACTGGCGGCGTTGCGGGCGATCGCCGACGAGCTCGCCCGCCGGTCGGTGCCGGGCGCGGGCCGGCTCGCGGCAGACATCGAGCAGGTCGAGGCCGGGTCGGAGGAGCTCGCCCTCCTGCGCCTGCTCCATCTCGTCCTGGCCGGGACCATCGAGGTCAGCCCCGACGAAGGGGCCGAGATCGACCGGCTGACGGGGTCGGGCAGCCCCGGGGAGCGGGTCGGCCTGGCCGCCGATGCCTCGCCCGCCGCGACCCGCGCCGCGGCGCTCGCCGGCATCGATCGCTGGCGCGCGCGGGCCGCCAGCCCGCTCAGCGACCGTCGCACCGTCGAGGCCGCCGAGATCGTGATCCGCGCCTACGAGCGCGTTCACGCGGCCTCCATGGCGACGACCGCGGGGCCCGTGTCGTGAGCGGGCCGCAGCCGCCCGAGCAGCGCTCGGACCCGCAGCGGACGGTCCCGCGCGAGGGCGGCCCCCGGCTGCGGGCCGTCTTCCCGTCGCTGCCCAGCTACGACCGTTCGTTCCTGAGCCGGGATGCGATCGCCGGGATCGCCCTGGTCGCGATCCTCATCCCGCAGGGCATGGCCTACGCCGAGATCGTCGGCCTGCCGCCCGAGGCCGGCCTGTACGCGACGATGCTGCCGATCGTCGGTTACGCCCTGTTCGGGTCCTCGCGCCAGCTCGTGGTCGGGCCGGATTCGTCGGCGTCGGCCCTCGTGGCCTCGATCCTGCTGCCATTCGGCGCGGTCGACCCGACCCAGCGGACGGCCCTCGCAGCGACCCTGGCGATCATGGTCGGGCTCGTCTGCGTCGTGGCCGGCCTGCTGCGCCTCGGGTTCATCGCCGACTTTCTTTCACGACCCGTTCTCACCGGCTACATCAACGGCCTGGGATTCACCATCGTCGTCAGCCAGCTGCCGAAGATCCTGGGCTACTCGGTCGAGCCGGCGCGCATCCTCCAGGAGCTGGCTGAGACGATCCGGCGGCTGCCCGACACGAACCCGTGGAGCCTGGCCGTCGGCGTGATCTGCCTGGCGATCATCCTCGGGCTCGCGCGTTGGGCGCCGCGCGCGCCCGGCGTCCTGGTTGCCGTCCTCGTCGCGATGGGGATGACGGTCGTCTTCGACCTTGGCGCTCACGGCGTCGCGCTGACGGGCCACGTCCCGTCCGGCCTGCCGTCGATCCAGGTCCCGACGCCCGGCATCGACACGGTCATCGCGCTCATCCCGGGGGCGCTCGGGCTGGCCCTCGTCTCGCTCGGGGACACCATCGCGACCTCGCGCTCGTTCGCCGTCAAGAACGGCTACCACGTCGACGCCGACCGCGACCTGCTCGGCCTCGGGGCGGCGCAGGCCGCGGCCGGGATCTGTAGCGGCTTCCCGATCAGCGCCAGCGCCTCGCGAACGGCCGTTGCCGAATCCTCCGGCGGGCGAACGCAGGTCGCCAACCTGGTGGCCGCGGGGTCGGTGGCGCTCGTGCTGATCTTCCTGGCGCCGGTCCTCGCCGTGCTCCCGAAGCCGGCGCTCGGGGCGGTCGTCCTCGCCGCGGCGATCGGCCTGTTCGACTTCGGGTCCATGCGCCGCTACTACCGCGAGCGCCGGTTCGAGTTCTGGACCTCGACCGTGACGATGCTCGTCGTCGCGTTGATCGACCCGCTCGCCGGTCTCGTGCTGGCGATCGCGATCTCCGTGGTCGACATCCTGCGCCAGGTCACGAACCCGAAGACCGCGATCCTTGGCCGATTCGCCGATTCGGCGTCCTGGCACAACGTCGAGCGCTACCCGGCGGCCGCGACCCAGCCGGGGCTGATCGTCTATCGCGTCGAGGCGCCGCTGTTCTTCGCCAACGCCGAGCGGATCCGGGCTGAGGTCGAGGCCATCGTCGCCGCCGATCCGGGCCGGATCGAGTGGCTCGTCCTCGACGCGGAGGCGATCGGCGACCTCGACATCTCCGCGAGCGCCGTCCTCGCCGAGCTCGACGACAGCCTGGCGGCCGCCGGGATCACGCTCTGCCTGGCCGAGCCGAATGGCGAGGTGGTCGAGATGCTCCGCAGCACGGGACTGCTCCACGACTTTGGGCGGCTGCGCGTCTTCGGCTCGCTCGACGCCGCGGCCGAGGCGTTCGCCCACCGGACCGAGGCGGACGCCATCCAGCCCGCCCATCCGGCCTGGGCCGACGACCGGTCACCCGACGGTCGGCCCGACGAGCCGTGACGCGGAGGACCCTATGATGCGGTCAGTCGGCGGCCAGCCGACCGCAGCCGAGGACAACCGATGAAGGGCGACCGGGTGGAGGCAGTGGTCGACACCGGCCAGGGGACGCAGACCTTCGAGATCAGCGCCACGAAGGCCGGTCGGCGGCTCGAGGTCATCACGAGCCGCGGGGTGGTCGAGGTCCGCGAGGTCACCAGGACCGGCACGCCCGTCCGGACGGGACGGTTCATGACCTCGCGGCTGATCGCCCTGGTCGAGCATCCCGCCGGCGACGACCGGGGTCGGCTCGAGGTCTCGACCCGCCATCGGCTCCGGAACGCCGGCGCCGCCGACTGAGCGGGCGACGCGCCCGGGACGGATCGTTGGACGCAGGGGGTGCCACCATGGCGAGCACGCGCCGGTCGATGGCCTACCCGACCGATCACCTCCTGGCGGTCGTCGACGATCCCGCGGCCGGCGCGGCCGCCGGACGGTCGCTGATCGCTGCGGGCTTCGACAGCGCCGACGTCACGATTCTGCGCGGCGACGAGGGCGCCGACCGGCTTGACGGGCTGGGGGCCGTCGGCGGGCCGTGGCGCCGCATCGTCCGCGCGTTCCAGTTCATGACGATGGACCAGATGCCGGACTTCCTGATCTACGAGGCCGCCCTGCGTGACGGCCGGAGCGTGGTGGCCGTGCGCACGCGGGACCGCCCGACGATGCTCCGGGCGCGCCGCATCCTCGAGCCGGCCGGAGCGCACTTCATGAACTTCTTCGGCCGGTTCTCGACCGAGGAGCTGTCCCGCTGGCGCGGCCCTGAGCTCGATGTCCCGGACTACCTGCGCCGCTGATCGTCGCTCGAAGTTGGCGTCGCTCCCGGGTTGACAGCTCGAGGCGGTCGAGCTCCCGGCGGTCGCCTGATCGACTCCGAGCGGGTCGCTCAACCCGGCCCGGGCCGCGCCTCGCTGAGCTCGATCAAGTGGCCGTCCGGATCGCGCAGGAAGCAGCGGATCTCCCACGCCGACTCGCTCGGCGGCGCGAGGAACCGTGCGCCGCGCCGGGTCAGCTCGGCATGGGCCGCACGGCAGTCGGGCACCCGAATGGTCAGCTCGTGGCTCACCCGGTCGGGGTCCGACGGCGACGCGAACGTGACCGTCGGCTTGTCCGGTGTCGGGCCACCCGGCGTGACCAGAAGCAGCCACGACTCGAGGAAGCGGAGGACGCACGACGTGCCGCCGTACTCGCGATGGACGGTCGCGCCGAGCACGTCCCGGTAGAACGCGCGCGACCGCTCGATGTCCGCCACGACGAGCAGGTGCGTGAGCTCCATCCCCTCGTCGGGGAAGGCGGCGCTCATCGTGGCCCGTCGGTGGACTCAGGGGCCGCCAGACGGGCGAGCGTCTCCCGCAGGTCGGAGGCGAAGCGCCGGCTCCCGGTCAGCTGGACGACGACCCCGACGAGCCGGCCCTTCGGGCTCGCCGCGATCCGCTGGAAGTCGACGACCACGTGGCAGCCGCCACCCGGGCGCGCGGTGACCCGGTAGTCAATCACGGTGCCCGGACGGAAGCTGGCCGCTTCGATCAACGTCAGGGTGACCCGGCCGGGCTCGGACCAGTCGTACCGCTCCCGGGCCCACACGCAGCCGCCGGCGACCAACGTCCCCTCCTGGACGTCGGCCGAGGTCTGGCCGACCTCGTGGACCACGTAGCACTCGGGGGACAGGTTCGGCCACAGCCTGGGCCGGCCGTCGGAGAAGTCGGTCAGGGCGGCGATGAACCGCTCGGGCGACACCGCCCCGCTGGCCTCGTAGTGGATCTTCGCCATGCCGGCCTCCCTCGGGCGGATCGTCCGCACAGGGTACGGCGCGCGGCGGCCTCGGGCGCGACGGACCGATCGTCGGTCGCACCCTAGACTGAACCCGACGGGCGGCGACGGGCTATCCATCCTTGCCGGCGTCTCGGTCGCGCAGACACGCACGGGAGGTGGCTTGGTCCGGTCGGTCGGTTTGTGGCGCGCCGTGGTCCACCGCAGCCGCGCCGATTGGCCGGTCGTGACGGCCGCGTTCGTCCTCCTCGTCTGCGCCGTCGGGTTGCTGACGACCGGGGCGCTGTACGGCGAGACGGTCGCGCTCGGCGGCCTCCGCCAGGCGGTCCTCGCCGCCCCACCGGCCGACCGCGCCATCGTCGTTCGAACGTCGGCTGCCCCGGCGGAGGTCGCGGCGCTCGACCGGACCGTCTTCGATCATGTGGGTGGCTCGCTGTCGACGGTCGGGGGCGAGGTCGACCTGGTCGTCGCCACCGACTCGCTCGCCCCGGCCGGCATGGACACCGACACGGCCCGCGGGCATCTCACCAGGCTTGCCAGCTACGCCCAGCTCGACCGGCATGCCGACCTCGTCGCCGGGCGATGGGCCGGACCGGGACACGAGCCGCTCGAGGCGACCCTGTCGGACGGAGCCGCCGCGGCGCTTGGTCTGGGGATTGGAGACGAGGTCAAGCTGGCGCGCGGTCTCGATCCGAGCCAGGTCGTCACCGTCACCGTGGTGGGGGTGTGGCGACCCCATTCCGACGACGGCTACTTCGTCGGAAGCCCGCTCGAGCTCCACGGCGTCGATGACGCGGGCGGCGTGACGACTCGCGGACCGTTCGTGCTGACGGCCGACGACCTGGTCTCGCGTCCGGTCGCCACGCGCCTCGATCTCGAATGGCGCGGCCTGCCTTCGATCGACGGCTTGCTCGTCGACCGGATCGGGCCGCTCGACGACGCAGTGACGGCGCTCCAGCCGGCGCTCCGGGCGGCGTTGCCACCGCCGCGCACGCTGACGATCGCGACGAAGCTCCCGGCCATCCTCGCCGACGCGAAGCGATCGATCCTCGTCAGCCAGAGCGGGATCACCCTGCTGACGATCCAGTTCGCGGTCCTCGCCGGCTACGCCGTCCTGCTCGTCGGGGGACTCCTCGTCGAGCGGCGTCGATCCGAGACGGCGCTGCTGCGCTCGCGCGGGGCGAGCTCCGTCCACCTGGTCGAGCTCGGGTTCGGGGAGGCGGTGATCCTCGCGATCCCGGCGGTGATCGTCGCGCCGCTCATCGCGATCGCCGTCGTCCGGCTGCTCGGGACGTTCGGCCCGCTGGCCGGCAGTGGCGTCGCATCGAGCGCCGGGCTCGACCCCGGACTCATCGGCGTGGCCGCGCTCGGCGGGCTGATCGGGATCGCGGTGCTGACCCTTCCGTCCGTCGTCAGCGAGAGCAGCCCGCGCGGGATCCGGGCGGCGCTCGGCCGCCAGGTCGGGCGGACGATGGCCCAGCGCCTCGGGATCGACCTTGTCCTGGTCGTCCTCGCGGTCGTCGCCCTGTGGCAGCTCCGGCTGTACGGTGCCCCGCTGACCCGGAACGCGCGAGGCGTCCTCGGCATCGACCCACTTCTCGTCGCCGCGCCGGCCATCGGCCTGCTTGCGGGCGCCGTGCTCGCGACGCGGCTGATCCCGCGGATCGCCGAGATCGGCGAGCGGATCCTCGTCCGGCGGCGTGGGATCGTGCCACCGCTCAGCGCCCGCCAGGTCGCCCGCCGTCCGCTGCGCTACACGCGATCGGCGCTCCTCGTCGTCCTCGCCACCGCGCTCGGGACCTTCGCCGCGGCGAGTGCCGCGACCTGGGCGCGCTCCCAGGTCGACCAGGCCGCCTACCGGGCCGCCGGCGACATCCGGGCCGTCCTGTCCGGCTATCCCGACGTCCCCGAGTGGGGATCCGGGTCCGCCATCCGCTCGATCCAGGGCGTCGGCGCGGCAACCCCGGTCTCGACCCAGTCGCTCGACATCGGACGGACCGTCCGGGACGGTCGCCTCCTGGCGGTGGATCCGGGTGCCGTTCGCACGATGGTCCGGTTCCCGGCCGAGGCTGCGTCGACCCCGGGCCTCCTCGACCAGCTGGCTGCCGGGCGCCCGCAGGGCGACGGGATCCCGATCGACGGTCGCCCGAAGCGGCTGGCGCTGATCCTCGACGCCGACCTCACGATCGACAACTCCTCGTCGGGCGGCGAGCCGATCCCGCCCGACTGGCAGGCGATCGCGACGGCGATCGAGATCCAGGACGGTGACGGACGCCTCCATCGCATCGAGGCCGGGACGCTCGGGGTCAAGGCGACGAATGGCCGGATCGAGCTGCCCGTCTCGACGGTGGTCGCCGGGCTCCCGATCAGCGCGGCCTACCCGCTGCGCCTGCTGTCGATCGAGCTCGCGCTGGCGCCGCCACCGAACATGACGATGACCGGGTCGGTGGAGCTCGTCGGGCTGTCGACGAGCCCGTCCGACGCGGGGTCGGACTGGCAGCCGGTCGCCGGCGTTCCCGACACCACCGGCTGGACGTGGACCCGGCTGGAGTCGCAGCGCACCACGCCGTACCGCCCGCCAACGGGTTCGCCCGGTCGCATCGAGATCGGCCAGGGCGACGAGAACTCGCCGGCGCTGTTCGGCGGGTTCGATCAGCCGGGAGCCACATATCGCCTCACGGCCCCGACGGTCGGCGACGGGGTGGTGGAGGCCATCGCCGGGGAACGGCTGCTGGCGCTGACCGGGGCGGCGGTGGGCGACACGATCGCCATCTCCGCCGGCGCCCAGGCGCTGACCGTCCGGATCGTCGGCAGCACGCCGAGCTTCCCGCCGTTGGATCCGGGCTCGCCGTTCGTCGTCGTCGACGGGGCGACGCTCGACCTCGCCGCGTTCGCCGCGAGCGGCTTCTCGGTGCCCACCACGGAATGGTGGCTGTCCACCGACGACGCGAGCGCACCGGCGGTGGCCGCAACCCTCGCCGGCCCGCCGTACGGGGTGGCCCAGGTCGTCCGCCGGACCGCGCTGGTCGCGGCGTTGGCCGACGATCCGATCTGGCTCGGGGTGGTCGGCGCCCTCGGGCTCGGGGCGATCGCGGCGGTCGCTTTCGCCGCGATCGGCTTCCTCGTCGGAACCACGGTTTCCACGACCGAGCGGGTCCCCGAGCTGGCGCTCCTCCGGGCCCTCGGCCTGTCGGGCCGCCAGATGTCGTCCTGGCTCAGCCTCGAGCAGGTCTTCCTGCTCGTCTTCGGGCTGGTCGGTGGCGCGCTGCTCGGTCTGCTCCTTGCCTGGCTCGTCCTGCCCTACTCGACCCTCGACCCGACCGGCGCCGCGGTCGTCCCGACGCCGGTCATCGTGGTCCCCTGGGCGGCGATCCTCCCGATCTACCTCGTCGGCGGCGTGGTCATGCTGGCCGCTGCGGCGGTCCTCGCGCGGCAGGTCCCGGAGCGCCGCGTGAGCAGCGTCCTCCGGGCCGGGGAGCGTTGACGTGGCCTGGCTGACGATGGCCTTGCGGCGCCTTCGCGACGACCGTCTCGCGGCGGTTGGGCTGATCGCCCTCGTGGCGGTCACCGGCTTCGTCTTCGCCGTTGCTCCGCGCCTCTTCGTGCGCGAGGCGGACCGGGCCCTGCGCGACGAGGTCGCGGCGACGCCGGCGTCGGTCCGCAACCTGCAGCTCGTCCAGGAGCGGCGGATCGGCCAGGCCAGCGGCGATCCGCTCGGCGGGGTCGATCAGGCGGGTGCCGACCTCGAATCGCAGATCCCGCCGGCGGTCCGCGCCCTGATCGTCGGCCGGACCTACACCGCCGACACCCCACGCTGGAGAACCACCGGGAGCACGACCCCGAGCCTGGTCACGATGCGCGTGCAGCAGGGGATCGCCGATCGGATCGTCTATCGGTCCGGTGGCGCTCCGACCGCCCGGCTCGACCCGGTCCCGCTCCAGCCGGCGACGACGTCGAAGGACGCCACGATCGCCTATGAGATCGCGCTGTCGACCGCGACCGCCGATGCGATGGGGGTCAAGCTGGGGGACTTCGTTCCGCTCGTGCTCGAATTCGACCGATCCACTGGCCCGCGGCCGGAGCGACCGTGCGGCGGTGAAGGTCGTCGGGATCTTCGACGTCGTCGACCCGACCGCCCCGTACTGGTCCGACGACACGTCGGTCGAGCGGCCGGGCAGCGTCGAGCTCTCGCCCGAGCTCGTCCTCGTCAACGCCATCGCCCTCCTGTCGCCCGACGCGTATCCCGAGCTGATGTCGTCCACCGACGCCACCGCGCTGCCGCTCCGCTATTCGTGGCGCTACTACGTCGATCCGGACCGACTCGCCTCCGGCGGGGTGGACGCGGTCCAGGTCGGGCTCCGCCGGCTGGAAAGCGTGTTCCCGACGTCGGCGGTCGTCGTCGGCGCCGCGAAGGGAACCATCCTGCGCAGCGGGCTCCTCCGGTTCATCCAGGGGCAGCAGGCCCGCTGGCAGTCTGCCGAGGCGGTCCTGACCACGGTCGCGATCGGACCGGCGATCGTGGCGGGGGCGGCGCTCGGCTTGATCGTCCTGCTCGGATCGAGCCGCCGGAGGGCCGGTCTCGGCCTCGCCCGATCGCGCGGCGCGTCGCCCGGCCAGGTCATCGGCGCGACGCTGCTGGAGGGTCTGACCCTCACGATCCCGGCGGCCCTGGTGGCGATGGCCCTGGCGTTGCTCGCCGTGCCCGGCGGCGCGGACCCGGCCACGGTGGCGATCCCGCTCGTCGTCGCGGCCGGGGCGAGCGCCCTGCTCGCGGCCGCGATTGCGCCGACCGCGGCCGGCGCGCCGGCCGACACCGGCCGCCGAGCGGGTGAGCGTGGTCGGGGCTCCCCACGGCGGCTCGTCTTCGAGCTCCTCGTCATCGGCCTGGCGATCGGCGGGGCGGTGCTCCTCCGCGACCGCGGCATCCGCGGCGCCAGCAGCGCCACCCAGCTCGTCGGCGCGGATCCGTTCATCGCGGCCGTCCCGGCCCTCGCCGGGTTGGCGGCGGGCCTCGTGGCGCTCCGCCTGTTCCGGATCCCGGTCGCTGGCCTTGCCGCGATCGCTGCGCTTCGGCGCGACCTCGTGCCCGTCCTGGCGATGCGCCGGACGACGCGGAGCGGGACTGCCGCTCCGATCCTCCTCGTGCTCATGGCCACGGCATCAGTCGGCGCATTCTCGCTGGCCACGCTCGCCTTCTTCGATCGGGCGGGTGACGCTGTCGGCTGGCAGGAGGTCGGCGCTCCCTTCCGCATCGTCGAGGGCTCCAGCCAGCTCTTCGCGGACTTCGATCCGACCGCGCTCCCCGGGGTCTCGGCCGCGGCCCGAGCCGGAACGACGACGATCAATGGCGGGCCGCAGAACGGGGTCGAGCTGATGGCGCTGGACGTCGCCGACTATCGATCCGTCGTTCGGGGGACCCCGGGCGACCTCGCGATCCCCGGGCAGATGCTCGCGCCGGCCGACCCGGCCGCGCCCGTCCCGGCGATCGTCTCAACGACCGGCGTCGTCGACGGGATCCGTCCCGGAGCGTCCTTCAGCCTGATCGTCGATGGCGAGCCGACGAAGTTCGTGGCGGCCGCCGTCCGCGAGTCCGGTCCCACCCTCCCGGTCGGCGGTCCGTTCGTCATCGTCGATCGAGCCCAGCTCGCGGCCGCGCAGCCGCGAGCTGCCATCCGGATGTCGACCATCTTCCTGCGTGCCCCCGACGACGGGGCAGCCGGCCTCCGGTCTGCGTTGGCCAGCGTCGAACCGGGCGTGACGGCCGAGTCGCGGGCCGAGCGGACGGCCGCCATCGACGGCACGCCAGTCGTGGCTGCCGTCACGGTCGGGGTCGAGGCGGCATTCGCGGTCGCGGTCGCCTATGCCGCGCTCGCTCTGGTTGCCGCGCTCGCGCTGACCGGGGCCGCCCGGGCGTCGGAGTCGGCCCACCTCCGCACGCTCGGCCTGGGCGGTCGCCAGGCGATCGGCCTGACGATCGTCGAGCACGGCCCCACGGTCGTCCTCGCGATCCTCCTCGGGATCGCCTTCGGTCTGGCGACCTTCCTGGCACTCCAACCCGGGCTGGGCCTTGGTGCCATCGTGGGTTCGGCGCTGACGATTCCGCTCGACCTGTCGGCGGCGCGGTTCGGGCCGCTCGTCGTGGCGATCGTGGCGGTCGTCAGCCTGGCACTGGCCCTCGGGATCGTCGTCCGGCGCGAGCCGGCCCCGGTCGCAGCCCTGAGACGAGGCGTGGAATGACTCGAGCGCGGTACGGCGAAGGCGCCCAGATCGTGTGCGACAACCTGGTCCGGATCTTCAAGGTCGCGGATCTCGAGGTCGTGGCGCTGCAGGGTCTCGACCTGCTCGTGGAGAAGGGCGAGATGATGGCCCTCGTCGGGGCGTCGGGCAGCGGCAAGTCGACGCTGCTGAACATCCTCGGCGGCCTCGACGCCCCGTCGGCCGGTCGCGCGGTCGTCGCGACCCACGACCTCGCCCAGATGGGTCGCCGCGAACGGACCGCGTACCGGCGACGGGTCGTCGGCATGGTCTGGCAGCAGACGTCGCGGAACCTGCTCCCCTATCTCAGCGCGCTCGAGAACGTGGAGCTGCCGATGGTCCTCGACGGACGTACTGCACGGGGCGCGCGGGCACGGGAGCTGCTCGATCTGGTCAGTCTGAGCGACCGCCTGGACCACCGGCCCGAGCGGCTGTCCGGCGGCGAGCAGCAGCGGGTGGCGATCGCGGTCGCGCTGGCGAACGAGCCCGCGGTCATCCTCGCCGACGAGCCGACCGGCGAGCTCGACAGCGCGACCTCGGCCGAGGTGTTCGGGCTGCTCCGGCGGGTGAACGCGGCATTCGGCACGACGATTGTCGTCGTCACCCACGACCCGCTCGTGTCCGAGCAGGTCGCGCGGACGGTCCGCATCCGCGACGGTCGGACGAGCACCGAGACGCGCCGGCGCACCGAACGCGGCGACGACGGCGACCATCGGGTCATCGCCGAGGAGTTCGCCCTGCTCGACCGGGTCGGGCGCCTCCAGCTGCCGCGGGCCCACATCGAGAAGCTCGAGCTCGCGGAGCGCGTCCGGCTCCGACTCGAGGAGGACCACGTCGGGGTCTGGCCGGACCGGGACGACGACGAGGCGAAGCCATGACCCAGCCCATCCTGCCGCCGAGCGGACCGATGGTCGAGGCCATCGGGGTCGACCGCGACTTCGACTCGGGCGACGCCGTCGTCCATGCCCTTCGCGGGATCGATCTCGCGGTCGGCCGCGGCGAGTTGATCGCGGTCCGCGGTCGGTCGGGCAGCGGCAAGACCACCCTGCTCAACGTCCTCGGCGGGCTCGACCGGCCGACGGCCGGCCGGGTGACGATCGACGGCGCCGAAGTGTCGGCGATGGACGAAGCCGAGCTCGTCGAGCTGCGCCGCCGAACCGTCGCCTACATCTTCCAGGCGTTTGGCCTGATCCCGATCCTGAGCGCGGCCGAGAACGTGGAGATCCCGCTTCGCCTCCTCGCGGCCGAACCACGCGAACGCGACCGGCGCGTCTACGACCTGCTCGACCTCGTCGGGCTCGCCGAGCGGGCGCGCCACCGGCCGCACGAGCTGTCGGGCGGCGAGCAGCAACGGGTCGCGATCGCCCGGGCGCTCGCGAACCGACCCAAGCTCCTGCTGGCCGACGAGCCAACCGGACAGCTCGACTCGGAGACGGGCCACACGATCATGACCCTGATCCGGACGGTGGTCCGGACGGAATCCGTCACTGCGGTCGTGGCGACCCACGACCCGGCGATGCTCGACGTCGCCGACCGGGTCGTCGAGCTGCGCGACGGTCGCCTCGAGCGCCACGACTGACGGCGGGCCGCGCCGTCGGCGGTCCGGCACGGCCCGGGCGCGCGCTAGAGTTGGCTCGTGGCCGACATCCTGGCCGTCATCCCGGCCTACGAGGAGGCGCCCCGGATCGGCGACGTCGTTCGCGGCGCCCGCGTCCACCTGCCGGTCCTCGTCGTCGACGACGGCTCGACCGACGACACCGCCGCGCACGCCAAGGCGGCCGGAGCGACGGTCATCGTCCAACACCCCAACCGGGGCAAGGGGGCGGCCCTGCGCCTGGGGTTCACCCGGGCGCTCGAGCTCGGCGCCGCGGCGGTCGTGACCCTCGACGCGGACGGGCAGCACGACCCGGCCGAGATCCCGGCGTTTCTCGCGACGTTCCGCGCGACGGCGGCCGACCTCGTCGTGGGGCAGCGGGACTTCGGGCGGATGCCGCTCGTCCGGCGCCTGAGCAACCGGCTCGGTGGGCTCGCGATCTCATGGGCGGTCGGCCGGCCGATCCCGGACAACCAGTCGGGCTATCGGCTGCTGAGCCGCCGGCTGGTCGAGGCGATCGCGGTCAGCGATGAGTCGGGCTTCGAGTTCGAGATCGAGATGATCACGACCTGCGTCCGGGCCGGCTACCGGCTCGAGTGGGTCCCGATCCGGACGATCTACGCCGGCGAACCGAGCCACATCCGGCCGTGGAGCCACTTCCGGAGCTTCGTCCGGATGGTCCGGACGACTCGTCGGGCGATGCGCCGGCCGCTCGCCTGAGCCCTCGGCGCCGACGAAGGCTGTCGGCCGGGCGGGGATCGGCGCGGAGCTGATCCGCGGCTGATCAGGCGCGCGCGGCCCCGGGCCGGCCCCAGCGCTCGACCTCGCGATCGAGGTCGAGCGGCAGGATGGCGCCCCGGTGCTCGTACTCGCCCCACGCATCGCGCGGCACCCGCCACATGATCTCGAACTCGTTGCCGTCGGGATCCCGCCCGTAGAGCGACTTCGAGACGCCGTGGTCGCTCGCCCCGGTCAGCGCGGCGGCCTCCGACAGCACTCCGGCGGCCGCGGCCAGGTCGTCGATCGTCGGCACCTCCCACGCGAGGTGGTAGAGGCCGACCGATCCGCGCGGCGCGTTCGGGGCGGCCGGTCCGACCGAAAAGAGGCCGAGGTCGTGGTGGTTCTCGCCACCCGCCGCGCGCATGAACACCGCGCGGCCGCCCATCTCCGTCCCGACGACCTCGAAGCCGAACACCCGCCGATAGAACTCCGCGGCCGCCGCGGCGTCGCGGACCCACAGGACGGCGTGGTTGAGGCGGGCCACCGGGATGCTCATCGGTCACGCTCCACACGCAGCGCTGCCGCCCGAGCCAGCCCCGGCGGACCGGGTCGAGGATACCCGGTCACCCGGCCACCGGTCCCCCGGCGACGGGCGCCAGGCATGACAGAGGGGGCGCGCCTGACGGCGCGCCCCCTCCGGGTCTCGGGGACCCTACATCCGGGCTCCGGGTCAGGAACCGTCCGGGACTACTCCCGGCGGCTTCGCCGGCGGGACCGGTTCGACGACGGGCTGAGCAGCCCGACCGCCACGGCGATCCCGAGGAGTGCGATGAGGACGATCGGCAGGCCGGAACCCGTCCCGCCGTCGGTGGAGCCGTCGATCGTGGCGGTCGGCGGCAGGGTCGTCTTGGGCGTCCCGGTCTCGGCCTCGACACCACCCGTCGGCTTCTTCGTCGGGGTCGGCGTGGCAGCCGGGGTCGGGGTCGGCTCCGTCGGCGACGTGGCGGTCGCCGTCGGGGTCGGGGTCGGGGTCGGATCCGGCTTGTTCGTCGGGGTCGGAGTCGGCGTGGGAGTCGGGGTCGGCTTGACGCAGTCCGTCGGCGCCGAAGCCGTGGCCTGGCGTGGGTCGCCAGGTGCCGTCCCGTTGGCCCAGTTGGCCTGGGCCTGGACCTTGACGACGACCGAGCTCGCGTCGCCAGCGTCGTACGTGTCGCTGAAGGTGTAGCTGTTGCTGGCGGCGAAGAAGTAGTCGGGCGAGGTCAGCTCGACGAACGCGCCGCCGTCCTTGCTCACCCAGACGCCGATGTCCGGGTTCGTGCGGGACGCGTTGGTCGGGCCGTTCCAGGCGGTAACGGTGAAGCTCACCAGCCCGTCGCAATCCATGCTGGCGGTGACATCCGCGTGGTGTGCGGCGACGGCGCCCGGGAGAACCAGGAGCGCGGCAATCGCCACGGTCCAGGCCCAGCGGAGACGTCCACGTCGGTGGGTGATTGCCGTCATCTTCTCGATCCCATTCCCTTTCATTGCCGGAAGCGGCGGACGAGCGATGCGCCTGGACGGCCGGTCGTCGCGAACCTGGTCAGGATCGGAAGCGGCGCGGTCCCCGAGGAGGCGTCGGGGGACCCAAATGGGTCATCCCTGCCTAGTACCTTAGTCATGGGACCTTAACGACTGACATTACATCCGGCTCGATTTCGACTCCATTGGATTACCTTCCGTTGTCAGGACGCCACGGATCGATCGGAGCGGATTATTACGGTCGAGAGCGGAAGGCATCGGGGTATTTCGGATGACCACGGTGGGGTCATGTGCGGTCGCTCGTCGCGGCGGTCGGTGGTCCGTCCGCGGCTCGCGCGACCGCGGCCTCCGGCCAAGAACCGACCGCAGCCAACGCCCCGGCCGTCGCGGCGGGACCTGGACTGGACGAAGCCCGCCGGGCGGTCCGACGGGCTTCGCTGCTGGCAGCGGCATCCGGGTCGAGCCCGGACGCCGGTCAAGGGACGATGAGATGCACCGGGTTGCCCCGGATGTCGACCTGCCAGGTCGTGAGGTCGGTGCTGTAGTCGGACGCCGAGCCCGTCCCCATCGTGTAGCGGATCTTCCACCAGCCACGTTCGCTGGTCGTGCTGTCGGTCGACGGGTGCGGAGCGCTGTAGGTGGGCGGCAACTGGACCTCGATCGTCAGCCAGCAGCCGTTGTAGAGGCTGTTCCCGCCCGTGTTCGTGGTGATCGACGTCGCGCCGGTGACCGTGGCGCTGCTGCAGCTCGAGGCGGCGCCGTCGGACGTCCCGCGAGTCGCGTGGTAGTTGAACGCCACGGGCGTGTAGTCCGTCGCGCCGGGCTGGAGGATCTCGAGCCTCGCCGAGAGCTGTCCGGTGTCACCCGGATCCCACAGGTTGATGACCATCGTCTTGCCAGCGTGCACGGCGTCGATCTGAGCGAGGTAGAACTCGGTCGACCGGCCGGCCGGCAACCGGACGTACGCCTCCATGGCGCCGATGCCGTAGACCCGGGGCGTGCCCCCGCTGGCGCTGGCGTAGATCGCGAAGGCGTTCAGGGCGGTCGTGTTGTTCTGGTCGTTCGGGCTGCCCGGGTCGGTCGACGAGGTGTGCAGCCGGTAGGTCGTCCCGTTCGCCCCGCCAGTCAGGCCGCTCGCCAGCTGGTACCAGCCGCGGCGCGGATTGCTCGGGCTGCCGCTCCGCCAGTTCTGGGCGTCGTAGTGCCAGCTCAGGTTGGAGCAGTCGGCGATCCCGCTGGTCGTGTTCTGCCCGGCGGCCGAGAAGATGGTCCGGTCCTCGTACGAAAGGCGCCGGAACGTGGAGCCCGAGCTGGCAATCGGGGGGCCGTCGTCGGTCGAGTCGTACAGCGTGTTCTTCGTGTTGTAGAGGTCGTAGAACGCGCTCACGGGCTGGCGCGAGCTGTAGCCGTTGGATCCGCCGACCGTCCAGTTCTCACCGGTGCCGGCCGAGGTCGTCGAGTCGCAGAAGCCCGGGTCGAAGACCCAGACCGAGCCGCCGCTCGACCCGGCAGGCATGTCGATCGCGTAGTTGTAGTAGGCGTCCGGCAGGTACTGCGCGTCGGGGTCGGTGTTGTCGAGGTTGTTCGGCGGGAACCCGGAGCGTGACTCGTAGCGGGTCATGTACGCGTCGCCCTGGATGTTCGGGGCGCCCTGGCTCTGCATCGCGCCCCAGAAGTTCTGCGGCGCGAGCGGCTGGCCCTGCGGCCCGATCATGTCGACGTCCTCGAGATCGGTGCTGGTCGTCGTCGCGACGGTGTGGAACGTGACCCGCACCTCGAGCGTGTCGACGGCCGCGGTCCGGTTGCAGCCGGCGCCGCGGAGGTTGGTGATCCGGACCCGGAAGAGGTTGTCGGCGAAGTCGCCGCGGATCCAGGCGTGCCCGCCCCAGGCCGTTGTCGAGGTCTGGCTGCCGAAGGTCGTCTGGGTCTCGCTCGTGGTCAGGGTGAGCTGCTGGGTGGTCGACCAGGTCGGGCTGCCGACGTTCCCGTTCCAGGTCGTGTCGATCGACAGCCGGCAGTTGGTCGTCGTCCCATTGCTGCCGGTCAGGCCGGCCCGGAGGCGGACCTCGAGCCCGTCGATGACGGCGCTGCTCGGGATGCCGTTGGTGCCGAGGAGCGCGAAGTTCCCCCACAGCTGGGTCGCGTTGTTCGTGCTCGAGGTGGCATACCGGTTGTCGTTGTTGTCGTCGGCGTTGTCGGCCTGGTTCCACGACCCGCTCAAGGCGTTCGCCGCGTCGTCCCAACCGGTGTCGTCCTGCGGCCCCGAGGTCGTCTTCGTCGTCGACAGGGCGTCGCGCAGGAAGCCGACCCCGTAGTAGTTCTGCGGGCTGCCCATGGGCACGGGCAGGACGTACTCGGCCTTCGAGGTTCGCGTGGCGTTGATCGTCGGGATCCCGAAGATCCGCATGAAGTAGGTGTTGATCGGCGCCGAGATCGTGACGTTGAGCCGGCGCTTGTTGGTGGCGTCCTGGACGGGGGTCACCGTGATCCCACCGCCAGTGTCGTCGTAGCCGTTCTTGCTCGCCTCGTCGCGGGCGACGCCATAGGCCGTCGACGGGTCGCCCGGCAGCCAGACGACGCCGGCCAGGGCGGCGGCGTCGGCCGCGCGCTGGACGCGCAGGCTGTTCGCCCAGTACCAGCTGACGTCGACGACGATCGCGGTGATCCCGGTCAGGACGAAGATGCTGATAACGAACAGGACGAGCATCTGGCCGCGAGCCCGGGCGCCCGTGACCGCCGGATGCGTTCGGTGGCAAAGCCGGCTCAACGCCAATCCCCCTGCTTTCGTACGCGCACCGAGTGGCCCATTCGGGTCATCCGGGGCCTAGTACGTTAGTCAGGGGATCATTTCGCCCGACATTACAGAACGGGCTTCGGGCATGGTGCGGGCGACGTTCTGGTGCGCGCTCGCCCCGCCCCGGAGGGGTCTGCCGGGCTACGGGGCGGACGGCGCGGCCACGGAGCGTTGAGGTGGGGTTAACGGGGCTCCCGTGAGCTCCGGATGGGAGCGGTGGACCGACGCGATCGCGGTCCCGCCGGTGCACATCACGAAGCCCGCCGGGGCTGGGTTCCGGCGGGCTTCGTGGTCGGGAGGGGCCGGGACCCGGGTCCCGACAGGGGTCAGCGTGCGATCTCGGATCCCTACGGTGCGGGGTCGACCTTTCGGGACGCTTTTCGAGGGTGCGCCGGGGCACCGCCAGGTCGGCGACACGACGAAGCCGCCGGGCGAGCCGGCGGCTTCGTCAGAGTCCGCGTCTGGATGGGCCGCCCTGCGGCCCAGTCGTCAGGGGACGATCAGGTGGACCGGGTTGCCCTTGATCTGGACCTTCCAGGTCGTGACGTCGTTCGAGGTTCCCGACCCGGTCATGTTGTACTTGATCTTCCACCAGCCGCTCTGCTGGGCGCTGTAGCCGATCGGGATGACGACGTCGATCGTCAGCCAGCAGCCGTTGAACTGCGAGGTCGGGTTGGCGGTCACGATCGAGCTGACGGCGCTCCCGCTCGTTCCATTGCAGCTTGCCGTGCCCGACGCCGTGGTGCCGACCGCGGCCGACCAGTCGATCGTCGTGGGCGTCCAGCCGGACGAGGTCGGGATCTCGATCTGGAGATTGGCACTCAGGGGGCTGGTGTCGCCCGGGTCCCAGAGCTTGATCTCCATGGTCTTGCCCGCGTGGACCGCATCGATCTGGGCGAGGTAGAACTCGGAGAACGTCGACCCGCCCGATGCCGACAGCGGGGTGAACATCTGCATCGCGCCCAGGCCGTAGATCCGCGGCGTGCCGCCGCTCGCGCTGGCGAAGAGGGCGAAGCTGCTCTCGCCGTTCGTGTTCCGCTGCTGGGCCAGGTTCGACGGGTCGGTCGAGGTGGTGTGGAGCCGGTAGATCGTGCCGTTCGCGCCGCCGCTGAGCCCGGTGTACAGCCGGTACCAGCGGTCGTGATAGTCGCGCCCGTCGCCGTACTGCGTATCGGTCGTGTACTTGCACTCCGAGCCGCCGCTGCCGCCCATCGACGTGTCCGAGGCGGAGATCTGCTTGAACAGCCCGCCCGAGCTCGCCAGCTGGGTGTCGTCGGTGATGTCGTACAGGGTGTTCTGCGTGTTGTAGAGCTCGAACATCGAGCTCACGCCGTTCGTCCCGCCGAACCAGCGGTCGCCGGTCCCCTTGCTGACCGAGACGGCGCAGAAGACGGGGTCGTAGACGTAGACGCTGCCGTTCGTCGTGCCGGGCGGCATCTCGACGGCGTAGTTGTAGTAGTTGTCCGCGTCATAGCACGCCCGGTCGCCGGTGGCGGAGCTGCAGGCCGGGGCCGTCGTCGTAGTCGCCGTGTCGTAGTACGGCTGGAACGCGTCGCCGTTGATGTTCGCGGCGCCCTCGGTGTTCATCGTGGCCCAGAAGCCGCGCGGGTTGAGCGTGGCGCCGTCGGCCTCGTAGCAGCTCCCCACGCCGGTGGTGCAGGCGCTGCCCGGACCCTGGAGGTTCTGGTCGGCCACCGGGTTGGTCGTCGTGATCGGCGTCGGGGTCGCGGTGTCGATCGTGTACGACACGCGGACCTCGAGCATGTCGGTCGAGAACCGGATCCCGGCGGTCGCGCAGCCCTTGATCGCGGTGATCCGGGCCTGGAACTTGGCGTCGCTGATGTCGGCCGGGACCCAGGAATGGCCGCCCCAGGCCGCCAGCGACGAGCTGCTGCCGAGGGTGTAGTCAGTCGTGTTCGTCGTGGTCAGCGCCCCGGTCTGGGTGGTCGTCGTCGTCCAGCTGGTGCCGTTGTTCCACGACAGCGCGACCCGGACGAAGCTGCTGGCGCAGGCTGCCGACAGGAACGTGTCGGACAGGCGCACCTCGATCCCGTTGATCGCGGTGACCGTCTGGTTGGCGGCCAGGGAGTTGGTCAGCCCGAACGTGCTCCACTGCTGGACGGCGTTGGCCGTCGTGGTCTGGGCGTAGATGTTGTCGTTGACCTTCACCGAGTTGACCAGCGTCCCGCTGGACGGGGTCCAGGTCGGCGTCGGCGCGGCGGTCTCGAGATCCCAGCCGGAGTCGCCGCTCGACGAGCTGTGGACGATCTGGATCGAGGTGCTCGTCGAGGTCAGCCCGCGGGTGAGCCCGAAGTTGCCGTAGTAGTTCTCCGGGCTGCCCATCGGCACGGGCAGGACGTACTCGGCTTTCGACAAGCGGGTCGCCTGGATCGACTGGATCCCGAAGATCTTCATGAAGAACGTATTGACCGGGGCGCTGATCGTTACCCACAGGCGCCGGTTGTTCGAGGGGTCCTTGACCGTCGTGATGTTCACGCCGTTGACGCCGTCCGTATAGCCGTTCTGGGTGGCCGTGGCGTCCGCGGTCGCGTAGGCGCTGCCCGGTGCACCCGGCAGCCAGACGACGCCGGCCAGGGCGGCGGCATCGGCGGCACGCTGGACGCGCAGGGTGTTCGCCCAGTACCAGCTCACGTCGACGACGATCGCGGTGATCCCGGTCAGGACGAAGATGCTGATGACGAACAGGACGAGCATCTGGCCGCGGGCCCGGATCCGGGAGCGGCCGTCCGCGACACGCCGCCTGGCGGCGCGGAGGGTGGTGGCCAGCTGGCCCAGGGGACCCATCGTGTCAGTACTCCCTAGCTCGGGTTGAGGGCCATGACAGTCCGGTCGGACATCTGGAAGGCCGGGGTTCCGGCCATCCCAAGGAAGATCCCGAGCGGGCTGATCAGCTTGTAGCTGTAGACGAGGCTCACCCCGATCGAATCGGGGCTCGCGCCGTTGTCGCGGCCGCAGGCGTTCCAGTTGACGGTGGTCGACTTGAAGATGAGGGGGACGCCGTCGACGGTCGGTCCGGCGCCCGGGATCCAGGTGTTGACGCTCGAGCCGCTCTGGTCGCCGTTCGCGTCGGCCTTGTAGATCTTGATCGCGCTGATCCGGCTGATGTCGACGGGCGAACCGGGGCTGGTCAGGACGCGCTGGACGCCGGCCACGATCTGGTCGTCGACCTGGGCGCACGGGACGTTGGCGGTCCCGGGCCCGAGGGCGGCACCGACGCGGGCACCCTCACGGGTCGCGTACTCGAGGGTCAGGTTGTGGCTGAACGCGAAGCCGAACTCGAGCATCCCGAACAGGAGCATCACGAACACCGGCACGGAGACGGCGAACTCGACCAGCCCCTGGCCGCGACTGCCGGCTCGCCGGTCGGCGGAGCGGCGGCGGCTCACAGGACGGGCTCCATCCGCATCGCGTTCGACTCGACGAGGGTGTAGCTCGTGGTGCCCAGGCCGATGAACCGGCCGAGCGGGGTGAACGGGGTGTAGGCGTACGTGATCTTGACCCCGATCGTGTCGACCCCGCCCGAACCCGAGCAGCCGCCCTGGACGTTGCAGCGGCTCGTCTCGGGGTAGCCGGCGGCACCGCTCAGCGTGTACGGGACCGTGAGCGTCGTGCTATCCGGGAGGGTGCACGTCTTCGAGCCGGAGCGGACGTACGTGTTGACCTTGCCGGCGATGGCATTGCCGGTCTTGCCCGCCTGGTAGATGTCGACCTGGGTGATCCGGGTCGTGCTGGCCGGCGCGCCGATCCCCTGCTCGACCTTGTTGAGGATCACGCAGTCGGAACCGACGGCGTTGCCGGCCTCGGCCGCAATCAGCGATCCGTCACGGCTGGCGAAGTTGATGCTGAGCATCGCGTTGAACACGAGCCCGAACTCGATCATCCCCATGAGGAGGACGAAGAAGATCGGGAAGACCAGCGCGAACTCGACCAGGGTCTGTCCCCGATCGGTCGGCCGATGCTTCGCGCGGGTCATGATCTTCACTGCAGCGCGCTCTTCCCATCTCGTGGCTGTCCGTGCGGGACGACCCCAGATTGAGGGGCGGTGCCGAGGACAGTTCCTAGCCTAGGAAGCAGGACCTTTCGCGCCGCATTACGAAAGTGCGCGACTGCACAGCCCGATCGTCCCGGTGCACCCCCCGGACTTTCGTCAGGCCGGCTGGTCGGAGCGCTCGGCGGGGACGGTGAAGCGGAACCCGGCGCCGCCGTTCGGCGCGGGCACGTAACGGATGGAGCCGCCCATCGCGCGGACCAGGCCGCGGGCCACGTCGAGCCCGAGCCCGGTGCCCTCGAGGCCCTCGCTGGTCGAGCCGCGCTCGAACCGGCGGAAGACCCGGGCCCGCTCGTCCGGGGCGATCCCGGGACCCTCGTCCCAGACGGTGATGGCGATCCGCTCCTCGCCGTCGTCCGGCTCGAGGACGACGCCGATCGCGCCGCTCGGGGCGTACTTGATGGCGTTGTCGAGGAGCATCCAGGCTACCTGCTCGAGGGCGGCACGGTCGGCGACCGCGACCATCCCGTCGGTCCGGTCGTCGAGCGCGAATGGACGGTTCGAGCGGAGCGACGTCCAGACGCGCTGGATGATCGGCGCCGGGGCGATCGGCTCCTCCTCTACCCGCAGGGTCCCGGACTCGAGCCGCGACAGGGTCAACAGCTGGCCGACGAGGCGGGCCAGGCGGTCGGCCTCGGAGCGGATCACGAGCGCGCCCTCGCGCGCGTGCACATCCGTGCGTTCCGCCGTCGCCAGCTCTTCGGCGACGACCACGATATTCGTCAGCGGCGCCTGGAGGTTGTGGCTGACCCCGCGCAGGAAGTCCCCCTGGAGCCGGGCCAGCCGGCCGAGCCGGTCGACCCGGTCGAGGGTCCGGGCGTGGACGGTCGCATCGTCGGCGGCGGCACGGAGCAGCCGGGCGAACACGTCGAGGAGCGCCTGGTCGGCCTCGGACCATTCGTGTCCGAGCGGCAGGTGGCCGACGAGACGGAGGTCGCGCGGGCCGGCCGGGCTGCCGGCACCGACCGGGCCGAGCGCGGCGACGATCGTTCGACCGGGTTCGGGCGCCCCGGCCACCGGATTCGGTGCCGCAGCGTCGGGAGCGCCCGCAGCCGGTGGCGGGCCCGCCGTCGCCGGCCAGCGGGCGACCACGACCCCGCCTTCGTCCTCGAGCGAGGCGTCGACGAGCGCGAAGATCCGGGCCGCGGCGCGAACACCGTCCGTTTCCACCCGGGCGACTCCAAGGTCCGGCGCCAGGTCGCCGACGGCGGCGATCGCCTCGCGCAGCACGCGGTCCCGCCGGGCCAGGGTCGCCGCCATCCGGTCCAACGCGGTCGCCAGCCGCCCGATCTCGTCCCGGTTGTCGCCCGGCAGGCGGACGTCGAGGTCACCAGCCGCCATGGCGCTGAGGCCACCCTCGATCGCATCGAGGCTCAGACGGAGGCGGCGGCCGAGGAGGATCGCCAGGATCGCCGCGGCGAGCACCGCCAGCGCAAGGCCCGCGCCCAGCAACGGCACGAGCCGGCTGCCGACCGTCTGGACGCCGGCGACGCGCATCGTCGCGACGAACCAGCCCGCCGGCTGGCCATCGATCGCCTGGAGCACCATCGACCCGCCGACCAGGCCCGCCCGGATCACCGGAGCTCCGTTCGTGCCGTCCGCCGGGACGCTGGGCGCGAAGGTCAGAGCGGCGGTCTGGTCGCTGGCGACGCGCAGCGTCAGCGATCGGTCGAAGACCGCTCCGTCGAAGCCGGTCACCTGGCGGGCGTCCACGACGAACGCCGGGTCGAGCCGCCGGGCGAAGGCGAGCCCGATCGGCCCGTTGCCCGCCACCAGGACGCCCGGTCCGGAGCGACCGGACAGGTCGACCGACTGGACGTCGATCAGGTAGACCCCATCGCCGAGGTCGGCGTAGATCGGGCCTGTCGCGGGTCCGGGCGGCCGGGCGAGGGCCACGACGCCGAGCCGGGCGAGCTCCGTGGCGGCGGCCGACGGCCCGCCGGAGACACTGCGGTCGCCGACGAGAAGCACGACCACGTCGGCCTCGCCCTGGTCGACCTGGAACTGGATCACATCGCGCCGGATCGACTCGAGGTCGTAGTCGGCGATCTCGCCCTGGAGGACCGGCCACGTCGCGTAGCTGTCGACCGTCTCGCGGAGGTCCGAGTTGTCGCGATCCAGGACGGCCTCGACACCGCCGGACGGCCGTGCGCGCCTGCGCGAGCGCTTCCTCGCCGACGACGTCCTCGACGGAGCGCAGCGCGGCGAACCCGAACACGGCGAGCGGGATCACCGCGACGAGCAGGAGGACGACGATGACCTGACGTCGGTAGGTGACGCCCCGGGCGCCCCAGCGCGGACCCGTGGGCACGAGGCCTCGTCAGCCGGCGGCGACCAACCGGTAGCCCCCGCTCCGGTCGGTCAGGAGATGCCTCGGATCGTCCGGGTTGACCTCGATCTTGCGCCGGAGCCGGCGAATCGCGACCCACACGTACGCCGGATCGGCGCCGTCGGCGTCGCTCCAGACCCGGGCCAGGAGCTGCTCGGTAGTGATGGTTGTGCCGAGGTTCGCCGCAAGCGTCGCGAGCAGCCGCGTCTCGGTGGGCGACAGCCCGACGGCCCGACCGGCGACGATCGCCTCGCGGCGGCGGAGGGCGAGCGACAGGTCCGGGCCGAGGTCGAGCAGCTCGCTCGGGATCCGCTCGTTCAACCGGCGCAGGACCCGGTGGACGCGGGCGACGAGCTCGGGGTAGTCGAACGGCTTGGTGACGTAGTCCTCGGCGTAATGCTCGATGAGCTCCGTCTTCGAGCGTGACGTCGCGACCGCAGACAGGACCACGATCGGGATGTCGGCCCGACGCTTGATCCCGGCCGCCACCTCCTCCCCGGACACGCCGGGCATCATCAGGTCGAGCAGGACGAGATCGGGCCACGCATCATCCACGGCCGCCAGGGCATCCGGGCCTGAGCCGGCGACCGTGACGTCGAACCCGTCGCGACGCAGCCGGGCGCCGAGGAACTGGGTCAGCTGCGCGTCGTCGTCGACGAGCAGGAGGCGGTGACGCTGGGTCATGGCCGGAGGCCGTCGTCTCCGCTTCCGCCGCCGGTCGTCGTCCCGCCGCTCGTGGAGCCGCCAGTGACCGTCCCGCCGGTCGCGTTGCCGCCCGCGCCGCTGATCCCGCCGGTCACGGTTCCCGTGCCCGCGGTGCCGCCGTGGACCGGCTGGCTCGCGATGGTCATGGATGCGGCATGCGGTGGATCGGGTCGCCGGAGGATCGCCGGCCGGCTCGTGGGCTTCGGACCGGCCGTCCCGGCCTGGCCGCCCTCGGCCGCGGCGACGACCGGCGCAGGATTCGCCATCGGCCGCGGCGCGGGGACGTCGTCGGCCTCGCTCGTCGGCGCGAACCGGACGAGCAGGCTGGTCGGCGGCCCGCCGGTGCCGACCCGGACCCACACCGTCAACCGGGCGCCGATGAACACCGTCCAGGTCCCGGCGTGACCGCTCTCGCGATAGCCGGCCCGGAGGAGCTGGCTGGCATATGCCCCGATCGTGGCGTCGGGCGACAGGTTGGAGTCGTAGCTGAAGAAGCTCCCTGGCCCGTCGAAGCCCGGCCCGGTCGACCCCAGCTCCAGGGTGGCGAGACGTGGTTGCGGGAGGCCGGCGAGATCGGCCGGCTCGGCGACACCGCCGACGGGGGTCGGTGTCGGCGTCGGTCCGCCAGGGTTGCAGGCGGCCAGGACGATCGTCGCCAGCACGGCGACGACCGACGGGATGAGGCGGCGCGCGGGATGGATCGCGTTCAGTCGAGTGCCCTTCAGATCGGTCGCCGGTCGGGTGGTCCTTTCCGTCGACCTGACAATCCTAGCGTCCCGGGACCGGCCAGCCCATCCCAAACCGTGGTCCTGCTGGCGGATGGCCCGAAAGGCGTGGCCTCGGCGCACCGCGCGGCGGAGCCTCACCCGAGCCGGAGGGCGGGGAGCACCTCACGCCCGAACACGTCGATGAACTCGGCCTGGTTCCGGCCCACGTTGTGGACATGGATCTCGTCGAAGCCCATGTCGACGTAGTGCTGGATCTGGCTGGTGTGCCACTCGAGGTCCGAGCTGATCTGGCAGCGGTTCGTGAAATCCTCGGGCCGGACGAGGCGGGCCATCGCCGCGAAGTCCTCGGGGTTCTTGATGTCCTGCTTGGGGAAGGGCATCCCACCGTTCGGCCATTCGCGGATCGCGTTGTCCATGGCCTCCTGCTCAGTCGGCGCCCAGCTCACGTGGATCTGGAGCAGCTTGGGCATCTCGGCCGGATCCTTACCGGCCTCGCGGGCCCCCTCGGCGAACCGATCCCAGAGCATCCCGATCTTCTCGTCGGCCGCCCCCACCGTGATCATCCCGTCGGCCTGCCGTCCGGTGCGCTTCGCGTTGACCGGGCCGGCGGTCGCCACGTAGACCTTGACCGGCGTCTCCGGGCGCGTGTAGAGCTTCGCGCTCTCGAGCGTGAAGTGCTCGCCGCGATGGCGGACGACCGACCCGCCGAACAGCTTGTTGATGATGTCGATCGCTTCGAACAGCATCGCGCTGCGGACGCCGATCTCCGGCCAGACGCCACCGATGACGTGCTCGTTGAGCGCCTCGCCGGCGCCGAGGCCGAGCCAGAAGCGACCCGGGTACATCGCCCCGAGGGTGGCCGCCGCGTGGGCGATCACGGCCGGGTGGTAGCGGAACCCGGGACAGGTCACGGCCGACCCGAACGGCAGCGACGTGCGCTCTCCGAGCGCGCCCATGAAGCTCCAGGCGAACGCGCTCTGGCCCTGCTGCGGGGTCCACGGGTGGAAGTGCTCCGAGACCATGAACCCGGCATCGAAGCCGGCCGCCTCGGCCCGGGCGCAGTAGTCGAGCAGCTCGGTCGGATGGAACTGCTCGAGCATCGCGGCGTAGCCGATCTTCGACATCGGTGGGCTCCTGCTGATCGGCGTCCGTGGCCGGCCGGCTCATCCTAATCGAGGCCCGCCGACGTGACATTGGCCACCCCGGTGGAGGGACGACGCGACCGGATCGCGACCTTCGGCCCTGCGCGAGCGGCCGCGTCCGCAGGGTATCCTTCTGGCGCTACTCCGAACCCCCAGACCCCACAGGTGATGCCCATGAAGGTCGGCGTCGCCAGGGAGACCGCGGCCGGCGAACGGCGCGTCGCCCTGGTACCCGAGGCGCTCGGCAAGCTGACGGCTGCCGGGCTCGAGATCCTCGTCGAAACGGGCGCCGGCGACGGCGCCGCGATCCCGGACACGGCCTATGCCGAGGCCGGTGCGTCGGTCGTCCCGGCCGACCGGCTGTACGCGGACGCGGACGTCGTCCTGCGCGTCCAGCGCCCATCGGAGGCCGAGGCCGGCCGGCTCCGCTCGGGCCAGGTGCTGATCGGCTTCCTGTCGCCGCTCATCGATCCGAAGCTGGCGGCGGACCTTGCTGCCCGCGGGGTCACGGCGATCAGCCTCGACGCGCTGCCGCGGACCCTGTCGCGGGCCCAGTCGATGGACGCCCTCAGCTCGCAGGCGAACGTCGGCGGCTACAAGGCGGTGCTCCTCGCGGCGAACGCCTACGGCCGCTACTTCCCGCTGCTGACGACGGCGGCCGGGACGGCCAAGCCGGCCAACGTCTTGATCCTCGGGATCGGGGTTGCCGGGCTGCAGGCCATCGGCACCGCCCGCCGGCTCGGGGCCGTCGTCAAGGCGTACGACGTCCGCTCCGAGACCAAGGAACAGGCCGCGTCGCTCGGTGCCACGTTCATCGTCCTGAAGTCGGTCGCCGACGCCTCCGGCGAGGGCGGTTACGCGCGCCAGCTCACGCCGGAGGAGCAGGCCGCCCAGCAGGCCGAGCTCAACGGCCACATCGCCACGATGGACGTCGTCATCACCACCGCCCAGGTGCCCGGTCGCCGGCCGCCGCTGCTCGTGACCGCGGCTGCGGTTGCCGGGATGAAGTCGGGCTCGGTGATCGTCGACATGGCGGCCTCGGCGCTCGGTGGCAACGTCGAGCAGTCGAAGGCCGGCGAGACGACGATCACCGACAACGGCGTCACGATCATCGCCCCCGACAACCTCCCGGCGACGATGCCGGCCGGCGCCTCGGCGTTCTACGCCCGGAACATCTCGGCGCTCCTGCTCAACTTCGTCAAGGACGGCGCGCTCAACCTCGACTTCGAGGAGGAGATCACGGCCGCGACGGTCATCACCCACGGCGGCCAGGTCGTCCAGGCGGCGACGAAGAAGCTGCTCGAACCCGCCGCCCCGGCCATCGGAGGTGCCCCCGCATGAGCCCGGAGCTGCTCAACTCGCTGGCGATCTTCGTCCTGGCGATCCTCGTCGGGTTCGAGGTCATCAGCAAGGTCCCGGCGACGCTCCACACCCCGCTGATGTCGGGCGCGAACTCGATCCACGGCATCGTCCTCGTCGGGGGCATGTTCATCGCCGCCCAGGCGGACAACCCGTTGAGCTACGTGCTCGCTTTCGTGGCGATGGTCTTCGGGGCGGCCAACGTCGTCGGTGGCTACGTGGTCACCGACCGGATGCTCCAGATGTTCCGCCGCAAGCCGGTCACGCCAAAGGCCGACACCGAGGGCGCCGCGAGCGCCAGCGGATCCTAGGCGGGGAGCGCGACGATGTCCCTCGACTGGATCTACACGATCGTCTATCTCGCCTGGCTCGGCGGAGCGGCCTGCTTCGTCCTCGGCCTCCACCAGATGAACTCCCCGGCGACGGCACGGAACGGCAACCGGCTCAGCGCGGCGGGGATGACCGTGGCGGTCGGCGCCACGCTGATCTGGCTCGTCCTCCGGCCGGGCGGGCTCAGCGCGACGTCCTGGGCGATCATCGTCGTCGGCTTCGCGATCGGCGGCGGGGCCGGGCTGTACATGGCCCGGACCGTGAAGATGACCGCGATGCCGCAGCTGGTGTCGCTGTTCAATGCGGTCGGCGGCGGGGCCGCTGCACTGGTCGCGATCGACGACTTCATCCGGCTCACCGGCGAGGGCGCCGCCCCGGTCGACACGACGATCTTCGTCGTCCTCGGGGCGGTCATCGGCTCCGTCACGTTCACCGGCTCGCTCATTGCCGGCGGCAAGCTCCAGGGATTGATCGCCGGGAAGCCGATCATGATCCCCGGCGGGCGGATCGTGACGTTCGCGCTCGCCGCGATCGCAGTCCTCGGGACGGCCGGCCTCATCCTCGGCGCGGCCGGAGCCGTCAGCCTGTCGAGCTCGGCGACACTGGCGATCCTGGCGGTCGTCGTCGCCTCCGGGCTGGTCTTCGGGATCACCATGGTCCTGCCGATCGGTGGGGCCGACATGCCGGTCGTGATCAGCCTGCTGAACTCGTTCACCGGCACGGCCGCTGCGATGGCCGGGTTCGTGATCGGCAACCCGGTACTGATCATCTCCGGCGCGCTGGTCGGTGCGTCGGGCGGCATCCTGACCAAGCTCATGGCCGACGCCATGAACCGGTCGGTGCTGAATATCATCGCCGGCGGGTTCGGCGGCGGGGAGGGCACCCAGGCGGCGGCGACCGGCGCCGGCGGCTCGGTTCGCGAGATCTCGGCCGACGACGCGGCGATCCAGCTGGCCTACGCGCAGCACGTGATCGTGGTCCCGGGCTACGGGCTGGCCGTCGCCCAAGCGCAGCACCAGGTGCGCGAGCTCGCCGAGCTCCTCGAGGCGCGCGGGGTCGACGTGAAGTACGCGATCCATCCCGTCGCCGGGCGGATGCCCGGCCACATGAACGTGCTCCTCGCCGAGGCGAACGTGCCCTATCCGCAGCTCAAGGAGATGGACGAGATCAACCCGGAATTCGACCGGTGCGACGTCGCCCTCGTGGTCGGGGCGAACGACGTGACGAATCCCGCCGCTCGGCGGCCCGGCACGCCGGTGTCCGGGATGCCGATCCTCGACGTCGACCATGCAAAGTCGATCGTGGTGATCAAGCGCTCGATGGGTCGCGGCTACGCCGGCATCGACAACGAGCTGTACACCGATCCGAAGACGGGCATGCTGTTCGCGGACGCGAAAGACGGGCTCCAGGCCCTGACGGCCGCCGTCAAAGCGGTCTAGGCCGCAGACCCGTCCAGACGGGCCCGGCCGCTCCATCCGGGCCACGACGCGGGTGAAGCGATGACGGCCGACGTGGCGTTGGTCCTGGCCATCGGGATGGCCCTGGCGTTCGCCGTCACGAACGGGTTCCTCGACGCCGCGAACTCGATCGCGACCCTCGTCGGCACGCGGACCGCTCGACCGCTCCCGGCGGTCGCGATGGCCTCGGTCTTCAACCTGCTCGGGCCGCTGTTCATCGGGACGGCGGTGGCGAACACGATCGCCAGGATCGTCACCGTCCCGCCGTCGCAGTCGGTCGCGGTGATCGGCGCCGGTCTGACCGGCGCCGTCGTCTGGAACCTGTTCACCCGGCGTCGGGGCATTCCATCGAGCTCGGGCCACGCCCTGGTCGGTGGCCTGGTCGGGTCGGCGCTGGTCGATGACGGGCTTGGGGCGGTCAACTGGGGACCGCTCGAGGACGGCCATCTAGCCGGAGCTCTCGGCGTCATGATCGGACTGTTCCTGGCATCGTGTTTCGGCTTCCTGGTGGCCCTCGTCCTCGAGCGACTTGCGCTACGGGCAATGGAGCGGGCGACGATCCGGTTCCGCAGTCCCGTCCACGCGGGCCAGTGGGTCGCGTCGGCCTGGCTGGCGTTCAGCCACGGCGCGAACGACGCCCAGAAGGCGATCGGGGTCGTCGCCGCGCTGCTCGTCGCGAGTGGCCATGCGAGCAACCTGTCGACCCCGATCGGCGTGACCGTGGCGTGCTCGCTCGCGCTCACGCTCGGGACCGCGCTCGGTGGCTGGCCGATCGTCCGGACAGTCGGGCGACGGATCTTCCCATTGCGCAGCCTCGACGGTCTCGTGAGCGAAACGAGCAGCGCGGCGGTCATCCTGGCCGCTTCGATCGCCGGCGCACCCGTGAGCACCAGCCAGGTCGTCGCGACGTCGATCGTCGGGATCGGCGTGGGGCGACGACGATGGCGGCATGTTGGCTGGGGGATCGTCGGCGAGATCGGCGTCACGTGGCTGACGACGATGCCCGCAGCAGGCATCATCGCAGCGATCGCCTTGCCGGCCTGGAAGCTGGTACCCGGAGGCTGATGATGGCTCGTCGTTTGAGCTGGTTCCTGCCGGAGAACCCCGACGTCCTCGGGATGCTCCGCAAGCAGGCCGAGATCACCGAGCGCGGGATGGATGCCCTGAACGCATGGGCCGCCGGCGAGGAGGAGGCCGCCCAGCGCCTGCGCGACGCCGAGCACGAGGCGGACACCCAGAAACGCGCCCTCCGGATCGCATTGAAGTCGGCGTTCATCACGCCGATCGGAGCGGAGGACATCTTCGTGATGTCGGGCCGGCTCGACGCCGTGCTCAACGGCGCCAAGGACGCCGTCCGCGAGTCGGAGATCATGGCGATGGCGCCCGACGAGGCGGTGGTCGCGATGTGCGGGTTCCTCAACGAGGGCGTCCACCTCCTCGCGCGCGCGTTCGCCCACATCGCCGGCGACGCGGATGACAATGGGGAAACCGAGGCGACCGATGCCGCCGATGCCGCGGTCAAGGCCCAGCGCCAGGTCGAGCGCGTCTATCGCCGGGCGATGTCGGCGCTCCTCGAGGTCGAGGACCTGCGCGTGGTCATGGCCCGGCGCGAGCTGTACCGGCGCTTCTCCCGGATCAGCGACGACGTCACCGAGGTCGCCGAACGGGTCTGGTACGCGGCCGTGAAGGAGGCCTGACCGGCGGCCGAGCGAACGGACCGGAGCGACGAGTGCACGCTCGGACCGCCGGAGCCAGCCCGACCTCAGGTGGTCTCAGCCCTTGCCGTGCTTCTTCTTCCGCTTGCCCGGCTTCCCGTCGCGCGCCGCCGCGGTCTCCGGCGGTGGCGCGATCGGAACGTCCGGCGGGGCCGGTGGATAGGGCGTCACCGTCACGTGTTGGACCGGAGTCGCGGTCCGCGCCACCGCCGGCTGAGACGCCGCGAGGATGGCCGCCTGGGCCACCGGGTCGAGCGTCATGGCGGAGCTGGTGGTCGCAGGATCGAGCACGGCCGTCCCCGAGACGACCGCCGACGCGGGCGGGACGGGACGAGCGATCGCGGCGCCGTTGAGGCCGGGCTCGGCGAGCGCCACGGTCGGACCGGTCGTCCCGCCGGGTGCCGGGTGCGCGCCACCCGGCGCGATCGTTGGTGGCGGGGGCGGGGCGGCTGCGGGACCCGGAGCGGGAGCCGGTGATGACGCGGGCGAGGGTGATGCCACCGAGCCCGTCGAGGCTGGATGCGGCGGCGCCGGAGGCCGCCCGGAGCCGACCGCCTCGACGGCGGCCGCCGCGGCGGCGATCGGCACGATCCGGTCCGTCGCCGGTGGAGCCGCGGGCTCCGGCGCCGCCCTGGGCCCGGTCCGGCCCGTCTCGATCTCCATCGCCGGAGCCGGGGCGCCCGTTCCGTCGTCGTGGCGCAGGACGAGCGGCGCCAGGGTCCCGAGCGACTCGGCCACCACGACCGCATCGTCGCCGTGCTCGATCCGGAAGTCGGACGGCGGGTTCACGAACGCCTTCCCGCCGCGGTTGATCGACAGCAGCGTCGCCCGATGGTCCGCTCGCAGCCGGGCGCTCACATCGTCGACCGACAGGTCGAGGTACTCGTCCGGGATCTGGACCCGGTAGAGCTCGGATCCCTCGCCGCCCGACACGATGTCGGACACGAGCTCGGTCAGCCCGGGGTAGAGCGCCGACCGGGCCAGCAGCCGCGCCCCGACCTGCGACGAGACGAGCAGCTCGTTGACCCTGGCCCGGCGGAAGTGGTCGGCATGGCGCGGGTTGTTGACCTCGACGACGGTGCGGACCTGGGGAGCCATCGACTCGATGGCGATGACGGTCAGGATCGAGCGCATGTCGGCGTCGTTCGAGTCGTCGACCGGGAAGATCAGGGCCGCCAGGGCGTGGACGATCCCGGCCCGCTCGAGGTCGTCAGGCTCGGTCGGGTCGCCCCTGACGAAGTAGACCCCGTCCCCCGCCGGGTTCTTGTCGACCGGCGCGACGACCACGATCTTGACCTTGTAGGCATCCGATTTGAGCTCCTGGATCAGGTCGCGGGCGGTCGTGTTCCAGCCGCAGACCACGACGTGATCGGTGTACCCGGAAGCGCCCATCCCCTGGCCCTCCTTGAGCAGGAAATCGATGACGATGGCGATGAGCGCCCCGGTGATCGTCCCGAAGAGCGCCACGCCGAACAGGATCAACAGCCAGCTGATCACCCAGCCCGCCGGCGAGGTGATGTATGACGGGTCACCTTGACCGAGGACGGTCGTGAGGCCCCAGTAGAACGATGTCCCGAAGGCGCCGAGGGTCCAGCTCTTCTCGAGCAGCGTGATGAGCGCCGCCGCGATGAGGACGATGATCAGGATCCCCTCGATCAGCGTCACGAAGAATCGCCGATCGAGCTGTCCGCGCGCGCGACGCGCATAGAACTGGATCCGCCGCATGAGCGGAGATTCGAACAGGTGCGAGAAGCGCCGGCGCATCAGGACGCCGAGTCTAATCGCTTCGTCACGTCACCCGGAATGGTCCAGACCGCACCGGACCGCCCAGCCCGCGGGTCCATCCCGAGCCGGCCGGATGTGGAACCTCAGTCGACGACGCTGACCGATTCGATCAGCTCGACGTCGGGGAGCGCACTGACCAGTTGCACGACACCGTCGGCGCGCATGAGCGGCGGCGGCCGGAGGTCCAGCTCGATCTCGTAGCGGCCCTTGCCGATCCGCTCGGTCTGGATGCCGGCCAGCTCGAGGCGCTGCGCGGTGAGCTCGCGGGTGATCGTGGACAGGCATCCAGGCCGGCGACCTGGCGCGCAGCCGAGGGATGCCCGAGTCCAGAGCACGCACCGAGCCCTGGGCGCCTCGAGGGCGCCTGAGCCGGGGAGTGCGACCTCGTCGGTCGCTAGCCCCCGACGAGCTCGATCCGGATCCGCTTGTTGATCCGGCCCTTCGACTCGTAGCCGGTCACCCGGATCCCGCCGACCTCGCGGGTGTTGCCGACGTGGGTGCCGCCGTCCGCCTGGAGGTCCAGCCCGACGATCTCGATCGTGCGGATCTCCTCGATCCCGGGCGGCAGGAGATTGACCTTGGTCCGAATGAGATCGGGGATGGCGAACGCCTCGTCGCGGGGGAGGACGTTGACGCGCACGTCGCGGCCGACCGCGAGCTCCGCGTTGACCGTCGCCTCGATCTCGTCGACGAGCTCGGCGCCCATGCGCTCGAACTCGAAGTCCATCCGGCCCGTGCCCGGCTCCATGTTCCCGCCGGTCACCTGGGCCCCGTAGTCGCGCCAGACCACGCCGCACAGGGCGTGCAGCGCCGTGTGCGTCCGCATCAGCGCATGGCGGCGCGCCCAGTCGAGGTCGACGGTCAGCCGGTCGCCGGCTGCCGGCTGGCCGTCCCCGCCCGGTTCGAGCTCGTGGACGATGTCGGGCCCGTCCTTGCGCGCCGAACGGACCGGCCAGCTGCGCCCGTCAGCCGACCGGAGCAGGACGCCGCGGTCCGCCGGCTGGCCGCCACCGCCCGGGTAGAAGACCGAGCGATCGAGCACAACCAGCGCGCCGCCGTCGCCGCTCCCCGGCCGGACGTCGCGGACGATTGCGTCGACCGAGCGCAGGTAGGCGTCGCGGTAGCAGATCGCGTCGGTCATCGGACGAAGGCCCTGGGGCCTACTGGACCGTGAGGTCCCCGGTCATGTTGGGATGCCACTTGCAGCTGAACTTGTAGGCACCGGCGGCGAGTGCCGGGACGTTGTAGGTGGTCTGTCCCGGACCCGTGACCGTGTCGCCCTCGAACACGTTGGCGCCCGAGCTGTCGGCGATCTGGATGTTGTGCGGGATGCCGGAGTCCTGGTTGTCGAAGGTGATCTGGAACGCCTGGTTGGCCGGCGCCTGGAAGGTCGTCGTCGCGTACGCGACGCCGCTGGCGACCTCGGCTAGCACGGTCCCGCCGCCGGCGGTCCCCCCGGAGCCACCGGACGGGGCGGCCGAGCCCGCGGACGGCGCAGCCGAGCCCGCCGACGGCGCGGCTGAAGCCGCTGCGGAGCCGCTCGGCGCGGCCGAGCCTGCCGCACCGCTCGCCGCCACCGACGGCGCGACGGTCGGCGACGGCGTGGGCGCGAACGTCCAGCCGGGAGCCTCGCCGGTCGAGCAGGCCGCGAGCAGGATCACGAGGAGGCCGGCGAGGGCCAGCGCTGGGACGAAACGAGCCGGAAGCATGGTCGGACAGGGACCTCGATCACTCGGTGGGCAGGACGCCGGGGTGGGACGCGTTGCTCCCCCGGAGTCTAGCGTCCGGCCCGCGATCCCGCCTTGCGCGACGGACCGGGCAGTCCGAACGGGCGGTCCCGGTCTGGTACTTCCGGGCCATGACCCGATGCACCACCCCGTACCTTCGTCAGGGTTCTCGGATGGCCCGGATGGCCGCTAGCCTCAAGGTCCGATCGAGCGAACCGGCCCCGATCGGTCGAAGACCCGGCCGGCAGACCAGGAGACCCGAGATGGCTCGGTTGCAGCAGCGGATGTGGCGGATCGGCGTGGTGCTTGCCCCGCTGATGGCCCTCGCGCTCAGCCTCGAAGCCGGTCGCCGCTGGGTCTGACCCGGCTCCGGCGGCTGCGTCGCCGGCACCAGACCGACCCGGAGACGTGACGGAGCCCATCCGCCGCGCCAGACGGGGAACCCATAAGCATGAGACCCGGACCGACCCTCCTCCGTCCGGGTCTCCTGCTGTCCGGCTCCGAGCCGGCCCGGTACCGCCCCTGCCGGCCACCCGCCAGAACGGTCCCTGAAGACGGTCGCAACCTGATCGCAACCTTGTTTCGGCACCTTCGTCCCTAGGCTTGTATGGTGTCGACCATGGCCGCACCCGTCCGCACCCGCAGCGGGCCGCCGGGCGATCGTCCGGCGGCCGAGCGCCAGCTCGACCAGCTGCGCTTCCTGCACCGTGTCGCCAAGCTGGTGACGACGGCGCGAACCTGGGACGAGCTGCTCGAGACGATCGTCGACGAGACCCGGGACGCCCTCCACGGCGACGTGTCGTCGCTGTACCTGCTCGATCGCGACGGCATCCACCTCACCCTGGCCGCAACGAACGGGCTGGATCGCTACCAGATCGGCCGCGCACGGGTGCCCTTCGGCGAGGGGGTGACCGGCCGGGTCGCTGCGTCGCGACTGCCGATGCGGATCGCGGACGTCCGCCACGACCCGCGCTTCCTGTGGGTCCGCGGCATCGACCAGCGCCGGTTCATCGCGTCGATGCTGTCCGTTCCGCTGTCGTGGCACGAGGCGGTGGTCGGGGTGCTCAACATCCAGACCGAGGAGACGCGCGAGTTCAGCGATTCGGACGTGGCCCAGCTGTCGGCGATCGCCGACCTCCTCGCCGGGATCGTCGAGAAGGGCCGGACGCAGCGCGAGGCCGAGGCGCAGGTCGAGGCGTTGAAGGCGCTCGACGAGGCGCGCAGCGAGCTCATCGCCATGGTCACCCACGAGCTGCGCACGCCGCTCGCGGTCGTCCGCGCCTACACCGACCTGCTGTCCGAGGAGCCGCCGCTCATCGGACGGGAGAGTCGCGACATGGTCCGCCGCCGGACGCGCGACGAGTGGCACAACCGGGCGATCGACCAGATCGATCGGCTCGACCGGCTGGTCGACTCGATCCTGGCCTCGGTCCGGCCGCTCGAGGACCAGCCCTCGGACGTGGTCCCGATCGACGTGCCGGGACTGCTCGACGAGGTCGTCGGCGGGCTCCGGCCGCTCCTGCGCAACCACGTGGTGGTGGTCGACCCCGGGATCCGCCGCTTCGCCCTGGCCGATCCGCCGCGGCTGCGTCAGATCGTCGAGCACCTCATCGAGAACGCCGTCAAGTACGCCCCGCCGGGGACCACGATCAGCGTCGGCGCGACGCTCCACGAGGGCTCCGTCCGAATCGCCGTCTCCGACGAGGGACCGGGGATCCCGGCCGAATGGCGGGAACGGATCTTCGAGCCCTACGCCCGGCGCGATACGCACACCGCCCGCGGGTCGGGGATCGGGCTGTTCGCCGCCAAGCGGCTGGCCGAGTCGATGCACGGCCACCTGTGGTGCGAGCCGGCCGAGCCGGCCGGAGCGCGCTTCGTGATCGCGCTGCCCGCGGCCGTGGCGGTCTGAGGAGGTTCGCCATGCCGACGACGCGTCCACTGCGCATCCTGGTCGTCGACGACGATCCGGCGATGGTCGGCGCGATCACGGCGCTCGTCGGCACCGAGGGCCACCAGGTGATCACCGCGTACGACGGCCTCACCGCCGTGAGACGGTTCCGCGACGACGCGCCGGACCTCGTGCTCCTCGATCTCGCGATGCCGGGGCCCGACGGGTTCAACGTCACCGGCCAGATCCGTGCCGCGGGCAACGTGCCGATCCTCGTCGTGTCGGGCGAGAGCGGCGAGGGGGCCAAAGTCAAGGCACTCGAGATCGGTGCCGACGACTACCTCACGAAGCCGTTCGGAAAAGCCGAGCTGCTGGCCCGGATCGCGGCGATCATGCGCCGTGCCGACGCCGCGGCGGGTGCCACCGGGATGGGCGGCGGCCCGCTCGAGGCCGGCCCGCTCACGATCGACGCGGGACGTCACGAGGCGCGGATCGGTTCGGTCGTCCTGAACCTGACCGCGACCGAGTACCGCCTGCTCGAGGTCCTTGTCCGCGCGGGCGGCGACGTGGTGCCCCACCAGCGGCTGGTCCGGGCCGGCTGGCCGGCGGAAGCCGACCCCGACCTGCTCTGGCTCAAGCCGCATATCGCCCGGCTCCGGGCCAAGGTCCATCGCGCCGGCGGCCCGGCGATCGTGGCCGTCCGATCGGTCGGCTACCGCATCGAGGCCTGAAGGAGCCTCCGGGCGCGCTTCGACGCCGCGCCTCGTCGCCACCCCGCCTTCCGCGACATTCCCGCGTCGTTGCGGCGTGCGTCACCGTGGCAGACAGCACGAAGGGGCGCCACGAGGTTGGCGCCCCTTCGAAGGTGGCCGGCCGACTCGGCTGCCGGCGTAGGCCGACCGGCCCTGCGGCGTCGGGTCAGGCAGGGATCCCGATCAATGGCCGCCCCGAGGCATCGTGTTCGAGGTCGACGCAGGCCACCCGGCAACCACGGGCATCGCGTCCGCCGAGCGGCGAGAAGTGGAACCAGCGGACCGGCGCGGCGGCGTCGTCGGGTGCGAGGCGGCAGCCGCAGGCGGCACAGGTCACCGGGCCGCCGGCGGCCGTCGAGCCGACACGCGGCCAGGCGGGCTGGGGTTGGGTCGGGTGGATCATGGCGGGCCTCTCGGATCGACGGCTGGGGATGGTTCGGGACGACTGCGGCGTCGGGACGAACTCCGGGCAGCGTGGTGATCCTCGCCCGCCGAGCGTCCGGCGTCGGCACCGGACGCGTCGCGGTTCGGTTGCGAACCGGTACGACGAGGCGGGCGTCCGATCCGGACGCCCGCCTCGGGAACCCCGGGAACGGTCAGGGTCAGGGCGCCCAGACGGTCCCGAACGCACCGTGCGACTCGTCGTTCGGGCCGGCGGCATAGAACAGGGTCGTCGACGGTCCGGCGGCGGCGTCGTTGCCGAAGCCGATGCCCCACAGGCCGTCGATCCAGATCGCGTTGTGGTTCGCGTCACGCAGCGTGCCGTCGAACCGCCAGTGGCCGTCGTGCCAGCGATAGGCATTCAGCCGGCCGTTGCCGAAGTTGCCCACGATGAGGTCGCCGCTGAACCGGCCGAAGCCCTTCGCGGGCGCCCAGGCCACGCCCCACGGAGCGTTGAGGGCGCCACGCGAGGCGACCCGGCCGAGGAGCTTGCCGCGCGCGTTGAACACGTCGACGAAGCCCTTACCGGGGCCGGCGATCTCGTCGGAGCGCGCCGCATCCTGGCGAGCGTAGGTCACGAAGATCATCCCGTTGATCGCCTGGATGCCGAACGGCGCGTAGTGCTTCGGGAGGTGCCGATCGCGGAACGCCCCGTCCCAGTGCTTTCGCTTGAGCGTGCTGTCGTAGACGTCGACCTGGCCCCGGTGGAAGTCCGTGGCGTAGAGATAGTCGGCGCCGTTCCAGGTCGCGATCGCGAGGCCCTTGTAGATGGATTTCGCGTGGCTCGCGATGACGAACGCCTGGGTCGAAGTGACCGGCGGTGTGGCAGAGGACGCAGGAACGCCCGGGTTCCAGCCGGAGATCGTGCCGTCCTCGGCGGCGAACAGGAACCGCGACGGCGCGGTCGTCGTCCCGTCGGTGACCGGGAAGCCGGTCCCGCCGTTGAAGACGGTGCCGGTCGGAGCGCCGGAGACGTTGACCACGAGCGGGAGGGCGGTGCCCGTTGCGCCGTTGTAGAGCGTCGAGGTGTTGGTGCCGTTGTTGGCCACCCACCACGGCGTGGTCGGCCCGTGGACGATGCCCCACCCGTTGACGAGGTTCGGGTCCTGGATGTCGCCGACCCCAGCCTGGTCGGACGCGATCACGTGGGTGGCGTAGACGTTCGGTGGGCGGTGGCTGTCGGCGGCGACGGGGGCGGCGACCATGAGCGCGAGCCCCAGCGCGGCCCCGACCGCGACGAGTCGGCGGTTGAGCATCGGCGTCCTCCTTGCCGAGGCGGTTGCCAGCCCGTGGCGGGCCGATCCGCGAAACCGCGCGCGGCACGAACAGGTACGCCGACGGCACCGGGGGCGGTTTCGCTCGCCGTCGATCGGCCCGTCGGCGGCCGCGCGATCGGACGTCCGCCGCCGAAGCCGGCACCCCCGCCGACGGGTGATTCAGCCCGTGTTCCGGAGTCCGGCGGCGATCCCGTTGATCGACAGCTGAACGAGGCGCAGGACCTCGGACCGGGCGGGGTCGTCGGGCGGCAGGCCGCGCAACCGGGCCAGCAGCCGGACCTGGAGCTCGGACAGCGAGTCGACATAGGGGTTGCGCAGCGCGATCGAACGCTGGAGGACGGGCAGGCCGTCGAGGAGGCGCTCGCGCCGGGTCACCCGCAGGAGCAGCCGGACGGTCCGCTCGTGCTCGGCCTCGATCCGCTCCCAGATCGCCACCGCGGAAGGCTGGACCGCGAGGCCGGCGTACAGCCGGGCGACCCCAATGTCCGCCTTGGCGAGGGTCATCTCGGCGTTGTCGAGGAGTGCCCCGAACAGGGGCCACGACCGGTACAGCGCGGCAAGCCGGTCGAGGCCGTCGTCGCCGTGCGCCTCGCGGTACGCCTCGAGGGCCGCGCCCAGCCCGTACCAGCCCGGCAGGTTCAGCCGAGACTGCGACCAGGCGAATCCCCATGGGATCGCCCGGAGGGTGTTGAGGTTCGGCGGAGGCGGCGGCTCCGCCCGACCCGCGCGCGGCGGGCGGCTGGGCCGGCGCCCATCGTCGGCTCCCCGGGCGGCGGGGCGTGAGCCGAGCCGGAGGGCCGACAGCTCGAGGATCGGCGTCGCGTCGCGGAAGAAGGCCGCGAAGGCCGGATCGTCCCACACGAGCGCGCGGTAGGCCGCGTTCGAGACCGCAGCAAGCTCGTCGATCGCGGCGCGCCCGGCGCGATCGGCGGCCTCGGCGCCGGCCTCGTGCTCGGGCGTCGAGGCGATCAGGACCGCTGCCGTGAGCTGCTCGAGCAGGCGGCGGGCGATCGCCGGGTTGGCATAGTTCGCCGCGATGACTTCGCCCTGCTCGGTGAGCCGCAGCCGGCCGGCGATCGATCCCGGAGCCTGGGCGAGGATCGCCCGGTTCGTCGGCCCGCCGCCACGGCCGATCGCCCCGCCACGGCCATGGAAGAGGGTCAGCTCGAGGCCATGGCGGCGGCTCGTCTCGAGGAGCGCCGCCTGGGCCCGGTAGAGAAGCCGGTTGGCGGCCAGGAAGCCGGATTCCTTGTTCGAGTCGGAGTAGCCGAGCATCACCTCCTGGCGGTCGCCGCGGGCAAGCAGGTGAGCCCGGTACGTCGGGTCGGCGAGGAGCTCGTCGAGGATCGCGGCGCAGCCCTCGAGCGCGTCGGCCAATTCGAACAACGGGACGAGGTCGAGGGTCGGGACGGCCGGCGCGAACCCGCTCGTCGACCGCCGCCGGCGGGTCGGCGGCGCCGGCGAGCCCGGCGAGCTCGAGGACGGCGAGGACGTCGCCGGCGCGGCGAGTGAAGCTGATCACGTAGCGCCCGGCCGCGGCCGGGCCGAAGCGAGCCTGCGATGTCGGCGATCGCGCGGAGGGTCGCCAACACCTCCGCGGCGGTCACGCCGGGCGAGCCGGGCAGGTCCCGCTCGAGGTCGCCGCGCCGGATCGCCTCGAGCGCCGCCTCGTGGACCTCGCGGTGCTGGCGGACCTCGAGCGCGGCGAGGTGAAATCCGAACGTCTCGACCTGCCAGCGGAAGTCCTGGACCTCGCCCCAGGCGATCCGCCCGAGTCGGTCCGCATCGAGCGCCGCGGCGATCTCGTCGAGCTCGGACAGCAGCTCGCCCGGGTCGGTGTAGCGCCCACCGATCGGCGATCCCAGCCCTGCGGTCAGCGCGGCGCGGGTCCGGTGGAGGCGCTCCGCGATGGCACCGAACCGCTGGCGATACGGCTCGTCGGGGAAGCGTCGGCGGAGCTGGCGCATCGTCTCGGGCAGCTCGTCGTCGTCGGCGACCAGCCGTCGGGCGAGGGCCGGCGCGACATCGTCCGGGGCGACCGTCGCCGCGACGGTCTGCATCAGGCGGGTCGCGACCGCCTCGTAGCCGTGGATCACGTGATCGGCGTGGATCCGGAGAACGTGGCCGGTCGTCTCCGCCGTGACCGCCGGATTGCCGTCCCGGTCGCCGCCGATCCAGCTGCCCCAGTGCAGGAACGGCGGGCACGCGCGGGGGACGGGATCCCGTCCGCCCGGCGTCGGTCGCGCGCAGGATCGGGCTCGGCCAGCCGCCCGGTTCGACCGAGCGCCCGCCGGCGCTCCGTCTCCGCAAGGGGATCGAGCGCGCCGTCGACGGCCCGGTAGAGGCGCGGCACGACCGTAAACAGCGTCTCGTCGAAGTAGGTCATCGCCGTGCGGACCTCGTCGAGCGGGGTCGGCGTCACCGAGCGCAGGCCCGAGGTCCGCCACAGCAGGCTGATCTCCTCGCGCAGCCGGCGCCGGGTGTCGCGATCCTCGTCGGGCGTCAAGCGCGGGTCGTCGAGCCGCTCCACGAGCCGGCTGCAGCGGCGCAGGGCGACGAGGAGCGTCCGCCGTCGGGCCTCCGTCGGGTGGGCCGTCAGGACCGGCGCGATCGCCAGGCGATCGACGAGCCCGACCACCTCGTCGAGCCCACGCCCGGCGCCCCAGATCCGGCGCAGCGCCTCGGCGACCGAGTCGTCGAGGATCCCGCCGCGCGCCGCCCGCTCGCGCCGGCGCAGCATCCGGACCCGATGGTGTTCTTCGGCGAGGTTGACGAGCTGGAAGTAGAGCCCGAACGCGCGGATGAGCGCCTCGGTCCGGGCCAGGTCGAGCGAGTCGAGCTCGGCCGACAGCCGCGCCCGCTCGGCGGGATCCTCGGCCCGGCGGAGCGCGATCGTCCGCCGCCGGACGCGCTCGACGAGCTCGAGCAGGTCGAGACCCTCCTGCTCGACGATGACCTGCCCGAGGAGCGCGCCGAGCAGGCGGACCTCGCGGGCGAGCGGGTCACGGGCACCGGCCGTCCCGATCCCCCGCGGCTCGCCGCGGACGGCCGGGTTCGGGCGGGACGGCATCGGCTCCTCCGTCGCTCGGGGCCGGCGACGATCCGGATCGCCGGCCTCAGGAGAGTGTAGGGACCGCGACCGACCCTGCCGCTGGAGCGGCACCCGCGTCGCCCGATGCCGCCACGGGGATGGCGACGGCGTCGCGCGCCGCGCCGGCGGCCGCCACAAGCGCGACGTTCTGCGCCACGTCGGTCGGAGCGGCGATCGGCTCGACGAGCCAGACGTCCTCCAGGCGGGGCCCGCCGCGGAGCGCGAGCCGCTCGGCGAGCTCCGAGCCGGCCGTCGCGTGGGCGGCGACAAGGCGGACGAGCTCGGCCGCCCGATCGGCCCCATCCGCTCGATCGCGGAGCACCGTCGACAGGCGGCTCACGGCGACGCTCGTCCCGGCCACCGCCGGGGCAGACCGGCCGCTCGGATCGACGAGGTAGGCGCGACCCCCTGTCATCCCGGCCCCGAAGTTGGCCCCGACCGACCCGAGGACCACGACGACTCCGCCGGTCATGTACTCGCAACCGTGCGCGCCGAGCCCCTCGACGACCGCCTCGGCGCCGCTGTTCCGGACGGCGAAGCGCATCCCGGCACGACCGACGACGTGGAGGCGGCCGGCGGTCGCGCCGAAGAGGCAGACGTTGCCGACGATCGTGGACGCCGCGGGATCAGCCAGCACGGCCGGCTCGGGCCGGACGACGACCAGCCCGCCGGACAGGCCCTTCGCGACGTAGTCGTTCGCCTGGCCGACGAGGTGGAGCTCGAGGCCGGTGGCCAGGAACGCGCCGAAGCTCTGCCCGGCGGAGCCCGCGAGGTCGAGCCGGAGGAACTCGCCGGCTTCCGGCCGGGCGATCTCCCCTCGCTCGACGGCACCCGACAGCTCCGCGCCGAACGACCGGTCGGCGGTTCCGATCGTGAGCTGGCCGCCTGGCTCGGCCGGCAACCGCGCACCGCCTTGGGCGCGCAGCCGGTCGACGAGGGCGTGCTCGACCGCCGAGGCCGCGGCGCGACTGACCGCATCGGCGGCGCGGCCTGGTTCGGCGCGGCGCTCGGCGCTCGCGGTCCACGACGACGCCCCGAGGAGACCCGCCAGGTCGGTCGGGCCGTCCTCGGCCGCGACGAGGAACCGGCCCGCGGCGCCGACGATCTCGCCGACCGTCCGGGCACCGATCGCCGAGAGCTCGACGCGGAGGTCCTCCGCGACGGCGAGTGCGAATCGCTCGACCTGCTCGGGGGTCCCGTTGAACTTCGCCCGGAGGTCGGGCCGCTGCGTTGCGATCCCGGTCGGACAGGTGTCGAGATGGCACTGGCGGGCCATGTCACAGCCGAGGGCGACGAGGACCGCGGTCCCGAACCCGAACTCTTCGGCACCGAGCAGGGCGGCCACGAGCAGGTCGCGGCCCGCCCGGAGACCGCCGTCGGCACGGAGCACGACCCGATCGCGCAGCCCATTCCGGAGCAGGGTCTGGTGGACCTCGGCGAGACCGAGCTCCCACGGCGCCCCGGCATGCTTGATCGAGCTGAGCGGGCTCGCGCCCGTGCCTCCCGCGTGGCCGGCCAGGTGGATGTAGTCGGCACCGGCCTTGACCACCCCGGCCGCGATCGTCCCGACCCCGCGACTGGCGACGAGCTTGACGCCAATCCGGGCCGCGGGGTTGATCGCGCGCAGGTCGGCGACGAGCTGGGCGAGGTCCTCGATCGAGTAGATATCGTGGTGGGGTGGCGGGCTGATCAGGGCCTGGCCCGGCTGGGCGCGACGGAGCGCCGCGATCTCGGCCGTCGCCTTCTTCGCCGGGAGCTGGCCGCCTTCACCCGGCTTCGAGCCCTGGGCGATCTTGATCTCGAGCTGATCGGCGCGAGCCAGGTAGGTCGCGGTCACCCCGAACCGGGCCGAGGCGACCTGCTTGATCCGGGCGTCGCGCCGCTCGCCGTCGGGCGCCGGCCGGTACCAGGCCGGGTCCTCGCCGCCCTCGCCCGTATTTGCCGCGCCGCCGGCGCGCTGCATCCCGATCGTCACCGCCTGGTGCGCCTCGGGGCTCAGTGCGCCGACGCTCATCGCACTCGCCACGAACCGTCGCGCGATCGACCGGGCAGTCTCGACCTCCCCGAGGGGAACGCGCCGAACGCCGCGCGGGCGGCGGATCGCGAACCCGTCGCGGATGACCGCCGGGTCCGCCTCGCGCGGGACGGAGCGGAGATCGGGGGCCGAACCATCGGCCACGATCTGCAGCGCGCGGACCACCGGTGGCGCGTAGAGGTGGAGCTCGCCATCGGCGCGGTACCGGGCGAGACCCGGGTCGTCGAGCCGGGCGCGCTCCCCGGCCGCGTCCATCTCGCGCGCGACGGTCAGACGGCGCAGGATCCGTCGCCCGAGCTCGTCGAAGTCGACCCGGCCGGGCCAGGCCGCGGCCGACGGGAAGCACCGTCCGACGACCTCGGGGGCCAGCTCGAGGGTCTCGAACAGCGCACCGCCGACGTACGACGCGACCGCCGAGATGCCCATCCGGGCGAGCGTCTTGCGCAGGCCGGCCTCGAGCGCGTCGAGCAGCCGGCCGACCGCAGCGTCGGTGTCGAGCGCCTCGGTGCCGCGAGCACCTGCCAGCTCGGCCGCGAGCTCGATCGCGAGCCGGGGATGGACCGCGGTCGCGCCAGCGGCAATCGCCATTGCGAGCGCGTGCACGTCGAGGACATCGGCGCAATCGGCGAGGATGTCGGCCCGTCCGCGCAGCCCGGCCGTCACGAGCGCCGTGTTGACGGCGCCGATCGCCAGAACGCTCGGCACCGGTGGCCGGTCGAGCGACATCGCCCGATCCGTGACGACGAGCAGCTCGACCGAACCGGTCTCGACCGCACGGAGCGCATCGGTCGCCAGGGCGTCGAGCGCGCGGGCGAGCCCGGCCGGGCCGTCCTCCGCCTCCCACGTGGCGTCGAGCCGGCGGACGCGGCGGTGACCGATCCGCTCGACGAGGCCCGCGATGTCGGCGACGATCGGGCGCTCCAGCCGGATGGTCCGCGGCCCGGTCGGGATCCCGCCGAGGAGCGCCGGACGGCGACCGAGCTCGACATGGAGGTCCATCACCGCCCGCTCGCGCTCGGGGTCGATCGGCGGGTTGGTCACCTGGGCGAACGCCTGGCGGAGGTGGTCGACGACGGGCCGGTCGATCCGTGCCCGCCCCGGGGTCGGCGTGTCGTCGCCCATGCTCCACAGCGGTTCCCGGGCGTCGAGGACCATCGTCCGGATGTCGAGCCGGGCCCGCTCGGCATCCAGCCCGGCGAGCCGGCGGAGCGCGAGCGGCGTCGGAGCGACGGGCGTCGGGAAGACGGGCGTCGCGGGGTCGCACGTCGGGACGGAGATCGCCGGCCGATCCACGAACGCCGACCGCGGGGCGTCGGGACGCCACGACCGGCGGAGAATCTCGGTCTTCGCCTCGACGTCCTCGAGGATCGCGCCGCGGCGCGGGTCGACGAGCAGCAGCTCACCGGGGCCGAGCCGCCCGCGCCGAACGGTCTCGCCCGGCGCGAGCGGCACCGCGCCCGCCTCTGACGCCGCGGCCACGAGCCGGTCGGCGGTCACGGCGAACGCCAGCGGCCGAAGCCCGTTCCGATCGACGAGGGCACCCACCCGCCGCCCGTCGCCGAAGACGAGCGCGGCAGGCCCGTCCCACGGGGCGAGGAAGCCGGCGACCCGACGCGCGAACGCGCCGGCCAGCGGGTGCCCGAGCGGCCGGAGCGCCGCGGCCTCCGGGACGAGCGCGAGGAGAGCGACCTCGAGGCTCCAGCCGCTCGCGACGAGGAGCTCGAGCGCCTCGTCGAGCGACAGCGAGTCCGATCCGTCCGGCGACAGCGGCGGCCCGGCCTCGAGCAGCCGCCGGGCCGCCCCGGTCCCGCCATGGGCGTCGCCCGTCCGACCGCGAACCTGCTCGCGGTTCGTGCGGATCGTGTTGATCTCGCCGTTGTGGGCGATCGAGCGGAACGGCTGGGCCAGCCGCCATTCGGGATGGGTGTTCGTCGCATAGCGCTGGTGGAAGATCGCCTGGCTGACCAACCAGCCGGACGCCAGGTCGGGGAAGAGATCGGCAAGGCGGTCGCCGGCAACGAGGCCCTTGTAGACGATCGTGCGGCACGAGGCCGATGGGACGGCGAACGCCGCGAGATCCGGGCCGGCGCGGCGCGCTTCGGCTTCCATCCGCCGCCGGGCGAGGACCAGCCGGAGCTCGAACCGGGCGTCCGACAACCCGGCCGGGCGTTCGACGATCGCCTGGCTCACCGCGGGCAGCGATCGTGCCGCCTCGTGACCAAGCGCGGCCGGGTCCGTCGGGACCGTCCGCCATGCGGGCGCCGGCAGGCGCTCCTCCGCCAGGGCCGACTCGACGACCTGCCGGGCGGTCGCCCCGCGACGGCCCTCGGGTGGGGCGAACACGGACACGATCCCGGGCCGGCCCGGCACGCCGTGCGCCAGCCGGGCGAGGACGCTCGGCTCGAGCGGCAGCAGGATGCCCGCACCGTCGCTCGAGGCGCCGTCCGCCGCGAACGCCCCGCGGTGGCCGAGCGAGCCGAGCCCGGCCAGGGCGAGCGGCAGGACACGCGTCCGCGACCGTCCGCCGGCGTCCGCCACGAACCCGACGCCGCAGGCATCGTGCTCGAAGCGGGGGTCGTACAGCGGGTCCGGTTGGCGATCGGACATGGTCGCGGCGGGTCCCTCCGCGTCGGACGGCTCGGTCGCCACCGTAGGCCCCTCGGCCGCGGGCGTCCGTCGCGAGACGGGTCCGGGACGGTGGGCGGTGGGTTGCGACCAGGTCACCGTTTCGGTGCGCACGATCGCGCCGGTCCGGCGGCCCTTGACCGGCGAGCGCCCGGGCCGCCACGATCGGCGCGTGGCGGAGCCGTCGATCGATCGCGCCGCGGCCCGGCTGGCCGAGCTGACCTTCCTCGAGGAGGTCGCCCGCCTCGCAACCTCGACCCGAACCTGGGACGAACTGATGCGCACGGTCATCGACCGGGCGACCGCGGCCGCCGATGCGGAGGTGTGCTCGGTCTACCTCGTCGACCGGGACGGTTCGGGGGTCACGCTCGCGGCCACGAACGGGCTGGACCGCGACCAGGTCGGCGTCGCGCGACTGCCGATGGGGGTCGGGATCACCGGCCGTGCCGCCGAGACCCGCAGGCCGCAGGTGAGCCTCAACGTGCGGCGGGATCGACGTTTCGCCTGGCTCCAGGGCCTGGACGAGCCGCGGCTCACCTCGATGTGCTCGGTGCCGCTCATCTGGAACGACGCGGTCGTCGGCGTCCTCAACGTCCAGACGGTCCGGCGCCGGGTGTTCCGGCGGGGCGATGTCCGCTTCCTCGAGACGCTCGCGGCGCTGCTCGCCGGGATCGTCGAGAAGGGCCGCCTGCAGGCCGAGGCCGAGGCCCAGGTCGACAGCCTCCGGGCGATCGACGAGGCCCGGGCCGGCCTCGTCACGGTCGTGACCCACGAGCTGCGGACGCCGCTCGCGGTCGTTCGGGCGAGCCTCGAGCTCATCGGCGCGGCGGCCCGGGCCGGCGGTGTCGAGGGGACGGCCTCGCTGGAGACGGAGGCCCTCCGCCAGGTCGACCGGCTCGACGCGATGGTCGACTCGATCCTTGCCAGCCTGCGCGTCCTGCGCGAGGAGCCGCCGGCACTGGGTGCGGTCGACGTCGCGGCGGTGGTCGAGACCATCGTCGAGTCACTCGGGTCGATCCTGCGTCGCCACCAGCTCGACGCGGCCTTCGCGGAGCGGCCGCTCCTCGCGGTCGGATCGGCCGATCTCATCGGGCGGCTGCTCGAGTACCTCCTCGAGAACGCCGCCAAGTACGCCCCGCTCGGCGGTCGGATCGAGCTCCGCGGCCGGCGCGACGGCGGCCGGGTCCTGCTGGTCGTGACGGACGACGGACCGGGCATTCCGGCCGAGTGGCGGGATCGGATCTTCGACCCGTTCGTCCGGCGCGACGACTCGGCGCGCGGCGCGGGGATCGGCCTGTACGCGGCCCGCCACCTCGCCCGCGCGATGAACGGCGAGCTCCGGCTCGAGGATCGGCCTCCGAGTGGCAGCCAGTTCGTCCTCGAACTGGCCGCCTCGCACGGACCTGCCGGAGCGCCGGGCGCCGGCTGAGGCCGACGCCCCGATCGCGCCCTCAGACCTGGTAGGCCGCCTCGCCATGGAGGGCGAGATCGAGCCCGGTCTCCTCCTGGGTCGACGGGACGCGGATCCCGAGGATCACGTCGACGACCTTGACGATGATGAACGTGGCGACCACCGCGTAGCCGATCGTGGCCCCGACGGCGATCAGCTGGGTCACGACCTGGCTCGGGTTGCCGTCGATCAGCCCGCTGTAGGCCTGCTGGACGGCGGCCGTCGCGAAGACGCCTGTTGCGACCGCCCCGAACATCCCACCGACGCCGTGGACGGCGAACACGTCGAGCGCGTCGTCGACCTTCGTCCGGACCCGGAGCAGGGTCGCGCTGTAGCACAGCCCGCCGGCGACGAGGCCGATGACCAGCGCGCCCCCGACGGTCACGAAGCCGGACGCGGGCGTGATCGCGACCAGTCCGGCGACGGCGCCGCAGGCGGCGCCCACGACGCTCGTCTTGCCCTTGTGGAGGTAGCTCGCCCCGACCCAGGTCAGGGTGGCCGCGGCCGCGGCGGTGTTGGTCACGACGAACGCGCTGGCCGCCAGCCCGCCCGAGGTCAGCGCCGAGCCGGCGTTGAAGCCGAACCAGCCGAACCACAGGAGGCCGGCCCCGAGGACGGTCATCGGGACGTCGTGCGGCTCCATGCTCTCGCCGTTGACGACCCGCCGACCGATGATGATCGCCACGATGAGCGCCGACACGCCTGAGCTGATGTGGACGACGGTTCCGCCGGCGAAGTCGAGCGCGCCGAGCTTGTACAGCCAGCCATCGGTCGACCAGACCCAGTGCGCGATGGGCGAGTAGACGAGGACGGACCAGAGGACGGTGAACAGGACGAACGCACCGAACCGCTTCCGCTCGGCGAAGGCGCCGGTGATGAGCGCCGGGGTGATCGCCGCGAACATGAGCTGGAACGCGGCGAACAGGAGGAACGGGATCGTCGTGGCATAGACCGGGCTCGGCGCCTGGCCGACGCCGTTGAACCCGATGTAGTCGAGCCCGCCGATCAGGCCGAGCCCGCCGGCATCTGGGCCGAAGGCGAGGCTGAACCCGACGACGACCCAGACGACGCTGACGATGGCCAGCCCGAAGAAGCTGTGCATGATCGTCGACAGGACGTTCTTGCGCCGGACGAGCCCGCCGTAGAACAGGGCCAGCCCGGGAAGCATGATCATCACGAGGGCGGTCGCGGCGAGCATCCAGGCGGTGTCGCCCGAGTCGATCGTTCCCCCGTCGGCCGCCGCCGCGGTCGCCGGGAACGCGGCCAGCAGCAGGCCAACCGCGGCGGTCGCGGTCAACGCGCGTCTCGTCGTCCTGTGCATCGCTCGATCCTCACCTCCGGGGCGGGGCCTCGCGTCCGACATCCGTCAGCCTCGGCCGAGGACCTGCCCTCGTCGAAGCTACGGCGCTCGAGCCTCCGGATCGAGGCTCGCTGGGTCGCCCTCGGGACGCGCGGCGGTTACGCCTGCGCGTCGTCCGGTCGCGGGACGGCGTCGCCGGCCGCAACCGTCCCGTCACCCACGGCGTCCTCGAGCCGGTAGCCGATACCCCGGATCGGGATCGGCGTGGGGGCACCGGCTGCGACGAGCTTGGCGCGCAGGCGGGCCATGTGCGGCTTGAGCCAGAGCGGGTCGGGATCGTGCACGCCGGCCCAGGCGTAGGCCAGCAGGTCGCGCCGGTCGACGACCTCGCCGAGGCGATCGGCGAGGCGGGCCAGGAGCCGGAACTCCGTCACGGTCAGTGCGATCGGGCGACCCTGCCAGCTGATCTCGTGCCGGCTTCGATCGACGAGCCAGCCGTCGCGGGCCGGGGCGCGCCGGTGCCGGCGGATGACCGAACGGGTGCGGGCGAGCAGCTCGGCGGCCCGGAACGGCTTGCGGACGTAGTCGTCGGCGCCGGCGTCGAGGAGCTCGACGGTCACGTCGAGGTCACTCTCGCCGGACACGACGATGATCGGGGTGTCACCGGCTGCCCGGATCCGGCGGCAGACGTCGGCTCCGTCCACGCCGGGCATGGCCAGGTCCAGCAGCACGAGGTCCGGGTGCTCGTCCTCGAAGCGCCGGATCGCCTCGCGGCCGTCATAGGCGGCGATGATCCGATGGCCGGCGCCACCAAGGATCGCCCCGATGACGCCGACCATCGCCGGCTCGTCGTCGGCGACGAGGACGGTGAGCGACTCGGCTGGCGCGACGTCGCGGTCGATCGCATCCATCGCCCCGTCCGGGTCGCGGGGATCGGTCCCGTCGGCCGGGGGGCGGGCTCCGGCGGGCATCGCACTGGCGGGCTGCACGTCGCCATGATGACCCGTTGCGGGCGCGCCGTCAGGCGCGGGTCGGGCGCCGCAGGGTTGCGACCCGCGTTCGGTTCGGCGCCGGATCGGAACGGCCGCGCCGGCGTCGCGGGCAGCCCGGCGTCCTGGGCTGACCGGCGCGCGGCAGTAGGCTTGTCGGGCGATGACGGCGAACAAGACGGGCCGGACGAGTGCCGGCATCCTCCTCTACCGGCGCGGTCCCGACGGGCTAGAGGTCCTGCTCGCCCACCCCGGCGGGCCGTTCCACGTCCGCAAGGATGCCGGTCACTGGACGATCCCGAAGGGCGAGGTCGAGCCCGGCGAGGCGCTCATCGACGTCGCCCGGCGCGAGTTCGCCGAGGAGACCGGCAGCCTGTCACCGACGGTCGAGCCCATCGAGCTCGGCGACGTCCAGCAGAAGTCGGGCAAGCGGGTCGTCGGCTGGGCGCTCGAGGGCGACCTCGACCCGGCGACGGCCCAGAGCAATACGTTCGACATGGAGTGGCCGCCGCGATCGGGCATCCGGGCGACGTTCCCCGAGATCGACCGCGTCGCCTGGTACGACGTGCCCGAGGCGCGCCGCCGGATCAAGGCGGCGCAGGCGCCGTTCCTCGATCGGCTCGAGACGGCGTTGGGCCTCCCGGGTTCGGTTGCCGCCCCGGGTCCGACGGAGCCCGCCGCGGCGCCCGGGAGCTGAGCGCGGTTCCTCCACTCCGACCGCCGGGCGAGGCGGCCGCGGGCTCAGCCGGCGTCGGCGCCGCTCCCCGGCTGGCGGCGCAGGACGAGCCGGTCGAACTGCTCGGGGACCCACCAGTGGAGCCCGTAGAGCCGGCAGCCGAGGCAGTAGCCGGTGACGGCCAGCAGCGCCTGCAGCGCGACGACCGCGACCACCGGCAGCCAGCCGAGCGGCCGGAGCCCGGCCACGAGCAGGATCGTGCCGAGGGCCAGGAACGTGGTCCCGAGGGCCTGCGCGAAGCGCGGGCCGACCTCCGGCTCCGGGGCGCTCGGCGGTCCGAGCCGGAGCAGGCGGCGGATCGGCGGCCACGGCCGGCCGAACACGAACCAGCGGGTGCCAAGCGCCGAGCTGACGCCGAGGGCGAGGGCGACCAGAGCGACGCCGATCGGCTGGTCGAGGACGATCGTCGCGGCGAGCACGACGGCCGACAGGCCCGCGCCGAAGCGCTGGCCGCGGGGATCGATGAGGCGGATGGGGGACCGGACGGGAACGGACACGCGGGACTCCTCGAGGACGTTCGGGCGGGATCCGTGGCGGCCGCGAGGGCTCGCGGCGCGCACGGGGGACGGGGATCGCGAGCCCTGGACCGCCGATCGGACCTCGTGGTCCCGGATCAGCGGACGCGGGCTCGCCCCGGACAGGAGCAACAGCCGCCGTGGGTGCCGCGCGGCGGGCCCTTCCGGCCCTCGCCGTCGGCCGCACCACCGGCCATCGCCGGCAGGAGGAGGACCGTGTCGCGCTCCGCGACCGGCGTATCGAGCGCCTGGAGATGGCGGACGTCGGTGTCGTTGAGGAAGACGTTCACGAAGCGGTTGAGGTCCCCGTCACCGGCCAGCAGCTGCGACGCCAGGCCCGGGTACGCGGCGACCAACCCGCCGATCACCTCGCGGACGGTGCCGCCGGCGACCTCGACCTGCTTCTGGCCGCCGGTGGCGGTCCGGAGCACCGGGGGGATCCGCACGACGCTCATCGGTCGAGCCACGCCTCGAACGCGGTGTAGCGCGGCGGGATCGTCGGCGCGAGCCCGGGCTGACCGGCCACGGCCGGGGCGGCGTCCGCGGGATCGAGCCCGTAGCGGATCGCGTCGGGCGTCTTGAGACCGTTACCCGTGACCAGCGCGACCACCTCGTCGCCCGGCCGGATCACGCCCGTCCGGCGGGCGGCCTCCGCCGCCGCGAGGGTGACCCCGCCGGCAGTCTCGGGGTAGATCCCCTCGAGCGTCGCCACCTGGCGGATCGCCGCGGCGGTGGCCTCATCGGGGATGGCCTCGATCGAGCCACCGGTGGCGCGGGCCAGCTCGACCGCATAGCGACCGTCGGCCGGGTTGCCGATGGCCAGCGAGCGGACGATCGTGTCCGGCGTGCGGACCGGCTCGATGACGTCGCTGCCGGTGGCGAACGCGGTCGCGACGGGGCCGCAACCGGCGGCCTGGCCGCCGACGAACCGGACCGGCGTCCGCTCGATCAGGCCGACCGCGGCGAGCTCGTCGAAGCCCTTGGCCAGCTTCGTGAACATCGCGCCCGAAGCGATCGGCGCCACGACGACGTCGGGCAGCCGCCAGCCGAGGTCCTCCGCGATCTCGAACGCGAGCGTCTTGCTGCCCTCGGCATAGAACGGCCGCAGGTTGACGTTGACGAACCCCCAGCCGAGCTCGTCGGCGATCTCGAGGCAGAGACGGTTGACGTCGTCGTACGTCCCGTCGATCGGGACGACGGTCGCGCCGTAGGCCAGGGCATGGTCGATCTTGGCCGGCTCGAGGTCGGCCGGGACGAACACGTACGCGGGCAACCCGATCGCGGCCGCGGCAGCAGCGGTGGCGCCGGCGAGATTCCCCGTCGACGCGCAGGCGAGGGCCTCGAGCCCGAACGCGACGGCCCGGGACGCCGCGATCGCCACGGCGCGGTCCTTGAACGACAGGGTCGGGTTGCGGGTGTCGTCCTTGATCCACAGCCGGTCGATCCCGAGCGCGGGCCCGATCCGGTCGGCCGACACCAGCGGCGTGGAGCCGACGCGGAGCCCGCGGGTCGGCGGCGCCTCGACGGGGAGCAGCTCGAGGTAGCGCCAGATCCCGGCCGGACGCGCCTCGATCGTCGCGCGGTCCACGAGCCCGGCGACGAGCTCCAGGTCGTAGGCCACCTCGAGCGGCCCGAAGCAGGCAGGGCAGACGTAGCTCGGGCCGAGGTCCTCCGGCCGGCCGCAGTTCCGGCAGCGCAGGCCGACGATCCGCCCGGCGGGCATGACCGCACCGCGCCCCGACTCGGGGGTCGTGGTTCCGGTCAGCAGCTCGGTCGTCATCGTCGGTGGTCCCTCGGGCTCGGGTCTGCGCTCGGGACCGGAAACGAGAAGACCCTTCCTGCGAGGAAGGGTCTCGGGGAGCTCCCTTATCTCGCAGGCGGA
>CAWGTR010000011.1:0-145257 GCA_963825545.1 uncultured Chloroflexia bacterium
ACCCCCGGCAGGTCGTCGAGCGCCGACCGGTCTGGGCCTTGGCCCGCAGCTGGCGGTGGTAGGTGATGGCGAAGCGGTGCGCCTCGTCGCGCAGCCGCTGCACCAGGTACAGCGCCTGGGACGTCGCCGGCAGCAGGATGGGCTCGATCGGCCCGGCAGGAACAGCTCCTCGCGCTCCTTGGCGAGCCCGCCAGCGGCAGGTCGTGCAGGCCCAGCTCGTCGAGGACCCGGCGCCGCGCTCACCTGGCCCTTGCCGCCGTCGATGATGACCAGGTCGGGCAGCCGCCAGCGGAGCTCTTCGGCGCTCCCCTCCTCGCTCGCGGGCCCGCTTGAAGCGGCGCCGGAAGACCTCCCGGTGGCTGGCGAAGTCGTCGGGCCCTCCACCGTCTTGATCCGGAACCGGCGGTAGTCGCCCGCGCGGCTGGCCCTCCTCGAACACGACCATGCTGCCGACCGAGTTGGTGCCCTGGATGGTGCTGATGTCGTAGCACTCGATGCGCATCGGCGGGGCCGCCAGCCCGAGCGCGTTGGCCAGCTCCTCCAGCGCGCCAAGCGTCCGGCCCTGGTCGGCGAGCCAGCGGGCCTGCTCGCGCGGCGAGGGTCTCGGCGGCGTTGCGGCCGGCGAGCGCCATGAGTCGCCTTCTCGCCGCGCTGGGGCACGCGCAGGTGGACCGGGCCGCCCGCCGCTCGGCGAGGAAGGCCTCCAGCTCGGCCGGCATCGGGCGGGCTGCCGGGGACGAGGACGTGCGGCGGGATCGAGGTCGCGCGCGCGTAGTACTGGCGCAGGAACCCGCCGACGCCCTCGTCGTCCGGGCCTCGTCGGACGTCCTCGAGCTGGAACACGTCGCGGCTGACGAGCTTGCCCGTCGCGGACGGCGAACAGCTGCACGGCGGCCTCGTTGCCGGCGGGCGAAGCCGAGCAGGTCCAGCTCGCGCCTGGCGAAGCCCGCCATCTTCTGGCTCTCCATCGTCCGCTCGATGGCCCGGACCTTGTCCCGGAGCGCGGCGGCCCGCTCGTATTCGGTCCGTCGGCGGCGGCGTCCATGTCGCCGGCGAGGGCCTTGGCGACCTGCTCCTGGCGGCCCTCGAGGAAGAGCATCACCTGGTCGATGTCGTCGCGGTAGGCGTCCTTGTCGATGGCCTCGATGCAGGGGCCCTGGCAGCGCTTGATGTGATACAGCAGGCAGGGCCGCTAGAGCGCGCGTTCGCCTTCCTGGATATCGATGGTGCAGGTCCGGAACGGGAACAGCCGCCGGATGAGGTTCATGGCCTCGTCCACGCTGCTGGCCGAGGCATACGGCCCGAAGTAGCGGCTGCCGTCGGCGGCAGCTTGCGGGTGCGCTCGATGCGCGGGAAGTCGTCGCCCAGGGTGACCTTGATGAACGGGTAGCTCTTGTCGTCCTTGAGACGAACGTTGAAGCGCGGCTGGTGGCGCTTGACCAGGTTCGCCTCCAGGAGCAGCGCCTCGCTCACGGTGTCGGTGAGCGTCCATTCCAGGTCGGCGACCCGGTCGATGACGCTGCGGATGCGGTGGACGTCGGCTCGGACCGGCTGCTCTGCCAGTAGCTCCGAACGCGCGTTACGGAGGCTCTGCGCCTTGCCCACGTAGAGCACGACGCCCCGGGCGTCCTTCATGAGGTACACGCCGGGGCCGTCGGGCAGCTTCTTGAGCGTCGCTTCGAGGTCCGGGGTCACGCCCCGATGCTACCGCCTCCGCGGCGAGGACCCGTCGAGAACGCGGCCCGGGTGAGGCCCCGGTGAGCGGCGTCCGTCACCCTCGCCGCCGTGGACCTGCCCCCTGCGGTCGCGGATCGGCTCGCCCGGCTGACGCCGGACCAGCGTGGCGCCGCAACCGCCGACCCGGGTCCCGTGCTCTGCCTCGCGCCGGCCGGCAGCGGCAAGACCACGACCCTCGTTGCGCGGATCGCCTGGCTCGTCGCCGGCGGTGCGGAGCCCGAGCGCATTGCCGCGATCGCCTTCAACAAGCGGGCGGCCGACGAGCTCGTCGAGCGGGTCGATGCAGCGCTCGAGCCGCTCGGCGTCGAACGGGGCACGGTCCGCGTCCGGACGTTCCATGCCCTCGGCCGCGAGATCCTCCGCTCCGCCGGACGGCCGGTCGAGCCGTTGGTCGAGCGCGACGCCCTCTTGCGGTCGATCCTGCCTACCGCGGATCCGGCGGAGCGACGGCGGCTGGACACGGTCATCTCGACGCTCAAGCTCGAGCACCGATCGTCGGTCGAGGCCGTCGCCGCCGATCCGGCTGCCGGACCCCGGGCCCGGGCATTCGTCGCCTACGAGCGGGCGCTGGCGGCGAGCGGCGGGCTCGACTTCGACGACCTGGTCGCGCGGGCGCTCACGGCGCTCGAAACCGACCCGGCGCTCCTCGGCGGGTGGCGGGAAGCCTGCACCCAGCTGCTCGTCGACGAGGTCCAGGACGTCGATCGGTCGCAGCTCAGGCTGGCGCTGCTGTTCGCCGCGCCCGGGAACCGGATCTTCCTCGTCGGCGACGACGACCAGTCGATCTACGGCTGGCGGCTGGCCGATGTCCGGCGCGTCCTTCGGCTGGCCGAGCGATTGCCGGGGCTGCGGCGGCACGACCTCGTCACGAACTTCCGCTGCCCGGCACCGGTCGTCGAGCGAGCCGTGCGGCTGATCGAGGGCAACGACGAGCGGTTCGCGAAGCGGATCGTGGCCCGGCCCGATGCGATCGGGCGGCTGATACTGGCGCCGGATCCGGACGACGACGATGAGCGGGCCCGGCACGTCTTCGCGGCCTGGGATCGGGCCGGGGTCGACGTGCACACGAGCCGGGCGATCCTGGCCCGGACGAATTGCGAGCTCGTGCCCGCGGCGATCGTGGCGATCGAGCTCGGCATCCCGTTCCGCGCCGAGCGGCTCGTCCTCCCGCTCGAGGACCCCGGGCTCGAAGGGATCTTCGCCGACCTGGCCGGCGCCGCAAGCGAGGCCGACGCGAGCGGCGTCGACGCGAGCAGCGTCTCGCTCCTCGTCCGAATCGCGCGGCTCCGGGACGGTCACCTGCGGGCGGATCCGTCCGACGAGGGCGAGGACGGATTGGCATTCGACGAACTCGTCGGGGCCGTCCTTGCCTGGGCTGCGCCGTTCTCGGACACGGCTGACTTCGTCGCAGCCGTGCGGGAACGACAGGCCGCCCTCGCGCGGCTGCGGACCGCGGACGCGACGCTCGTCCTGGCCACAGCCCACTCCACGAAGGGGCTCGAGTTCGACCACGTCGCGGTCGTCGACATGGACGAGGGTCGCTTCCCGAGTCGGCGGACGCTCGACGAGGCCGACGACCCGGCCCGGGCACTCGAGGAGGAGCGTCGGCTGGCGTACGTCGCATGGACGCGCGCCCGCCGCTCGCTGACCCTCGTCTACGACCCGGCCACTCCTTCGCCGTTTCTCCTCGAGGCATTCGTCCAGGAAGAGCTTTCGTAGAGCGGGCTGCGCACGACGGTCGGGGACAGCACGATCAGGCCGCCCAGGGAGCCGAGCCCTGGCGAGCTATTGAGGAAGACCGACAGCGCCTCATAGACGATCGCGACCGTGATGGCGATCCCGATCACCATCAGGATTTCCCAGAGAACGCGCCGTCGGAGGCTCGGTTTCGGCGCGGCCGTCGGCTCGGTCCCGGCGCCGACCTCCTCCGGCCACGGACTGACCCCCACGACCGCGCCGGGCACCGCGAGGGTGGCCGCCACGGACCGTCCGGCCGGGCCCTGGATCGCGATGCCAGGCGTGGCCCCGGCGCCGATCATGGCCACGTGGTCCGCGGTTGCCACGGTGCTCTGGGGCGGAGCCGGCCGAGTGTCGAACTCCGTCGGTGGAAGGATCGCCTTCAGGACCGCCGACGTCGGGACCGTCCGCCACGCCGCCGGCGCCGGTGCCACCGGCGAATGGGGCTTCGGCGGCTCGATCGCGAACAGCGGGAGGTTGAACAACTCGGTCGTGATCGGATCCGGGTCACCCGGCTCTGCCGGGGGTGCTGAGCGTGCGTCGCGATCGCGCTGCGCCGGGACGTCTGGCGATACCACGGCGGAGGCAGCCCAGGGTGTCGCCGGCGGCTGGGCGACCTCGAGGCGGCGGATCCCCCACGGTCCCGGAGTCTGCCCCTCCGCCCCCCCGCCATTGGCCGATGCGCCGTTGGCCGAGCCGCTAGCCGCCGCCGGGTCGATCTCCCGGCGGGTCAGATCGGTGCGGTTCATGGCAGATCGGTGAGGTCCATCGCGTGGAGATACTACGCGGCCGTGTAAACCTGCACGCACCACGGATCGGAGATTTAGTCCCGCTGCGGGCGCCCGATGCCCCGCTCACGCTGGCGACGGCCCACTCGACCAAGGCCTCGAGCTCGACCACGTCGCGGTCGTCGACATGGACGCGGGGCGGTTCCCGAGCCAGCGGACCCTCGATGACGCCGACGACCCGGCACGGGCGCTCGAGGAGGAGCGCCGGCTCGCCTACGTGGCGTGGACGCGCGCCCGGCGCTCGCTGACGCTCGTCTACGACCCGGCCACGCCGTCGCCGTTCCTGCTCGAGGCCTTCGATCCAGAAGAGCTGGCGATCGGGGAGTGAAGCTCGATCCTCGAGGCAGCGTCAGCGCGACGTGCGCAGAACGCCCAGCTCCCGCATCCGGATCTGCGCCGCCTCAAACGTGTCACTCAGGTCGGGCTGGTCTGCCGCCCAGGCAAGGTACTCGGTGACCATTGCCCGCTGCTCCACGACAGGCTCCCAGCCCAACGCCTTGAGCCTGGAGACATCGCTGAAGATGTGGCGCGTGTCGCCGACTCGGAACAGGCCCGGAAGCACTGGTGACACCGACGCTCCCGCGCAGCGCGTGACGAGGTCGGCAAGCTCCCGAACGGACACCTTGCGATCGCCGCCAACGTTGAACACCTGACCGACCGCTCGCTCGTCCTCGAGGACCAGGAGGTTGGCGCGGACGACGTCGTGCACTGAGACGTAGTCCCGGATCTGCTCGCCGTCCTCGAACAGGACCGGTGACCCTCCCGTGAGGGTTCGCACGGCAAACGCACGAAGCGCGCCCGAATAGGCGTTTCGGAAGGACTGTCGAGGCCCTTGAACGATCGAGTAGCGGAGCGCGACGCTCGGGATGGCATACCGTTTCCCCAGGGTCAGTGCGACGTCCTCCTGATCTCGCTTGGACAGCCCGTAACTGTTGTGCGGCCGCACAACGGCTTCGCTGGTCCATATTGGCTCGGTCGGACCTCCGCAGATCGGACAGTGGATCGACCAGTCGCGGCGATCGAGTTGGGTCGGCGACCGCTGGTCCGGGTTCGTGAGGCCGTGGCTCGGGCAGACGTGGGCCCCCTCGCCGTACACCGCCTGCGAAGAGGCCACGACGACCTTTTCGATCGGTAGCCGCTCGGTCACGATCAACTCGTAGAGGAGGGCGGTGCCCACGCTGTTGGTAAGGAAGAACTTCGAGAAGTCCGTGAGGTAGTCCTGGTACGCGGCGAGATGGAATACCGCGTCCATGCCCTGCAGGGCGAGAAGCAGGAGCTCACGATCGGTCACGCTGCCGTGGATGAACTCGACGTCCGACGGCACGTAGTCCGGGCGGCCGCTCCCATGGACCGGTGGCTCGAGCGAGTCAAGGATCCGTACCCGGTGCCCCTTCGCGAGCAGGGCGTCGACCGTGTGCGACCCGATGAAGCCCGCCCCGCCGGTAACGAGCACCTTCACGATGCGCCCCGCCCGGACAGCACGGCAGGGACGGTCCGGGCCAGGATCTCAAGATCGAGCCCGAGCGACCACCGCTCGATGTACTCGAGATCGAGCCGCAGCCAGTCCTCGAAATCGGTGATCTCGTTTCGCCCGGCCACCTGCCACAGACAGGTGATCCCGGGCTTGACGAGAAGCTTGGCCCGCTGGCGCTCCGAGAAACGAACGAACTCGCTCTGGAGCGGCGGTCGAGGTCCGACCAGGCTCATGTCGCCCACCAGCACGCTCCAGAGCTGGGGCAGCTCATCCAGGCTGAACCGGCGCAGGATCCGGCCGACGCGCGTGATGCGGGGATCGCTGCTCATCTTGAAGACAGGCCCGGACATCTCGTTGGCGTCTTCGAGTGAGGCCTTCAGGTCGTCGGCATCGGTCACCATGCTGCGGAACTTGTAGCCGGTGAACGGCCGCCCGGCGCGTCCCACGACGCGCCAGTGGTAGAGCACCGGACCACCGTCGCCGAGCTTCACGGCCAGGGCGATGCCTGCGAGCACCGGGCTGAGGACCAAGAGCATGGTCGCGGAGACGACCACATCGAGAAGGCGCTTGACGGCGCGTTCCGCCGGCGACCGGCGGAGCTCGGCCGCCATCGGCTCGCCTGGCACCTCCCGGCCACCCGTCGCGATCGCCCGCGGCTCGGCGCGTCTCGATCGGCCGGCCTGGGTCGCCAGCCCTCGGACGATCCCCGCCGTCAGTCCGGCTGCGATCCCTGCATACACGGCGGCATTGACCGGTTTCGGATAGCGGGGCGCGATGTTCTTCCGGTGGTAGAGCGCCAGCGAACGATGGAACTGCCATGCGGTTCGGACGGGCCGTTGCCGGGTGCTGCTCCCCTTGTGATGCTCGACGACGACACCCGGGTGGTAGACGACCCGCCAACCCGCCTGCCTGGCGCGCCAGCAGAGATCCTCGTCCTCGCAATAGAGGAAGAACCGCTCGTCGAATCCTCCGATTTCCTCGATCACCGTCCGACGTAGCAGCATGAATGCGCCGACCACGGAGTCGACGTCAGCCAGATCGTGCTCGTCGAGGTAGGAGAGGTAGTAGCGGCCGAACCGCCGATGGCGTGGAAACGCTCGGCTCAGGCCCAGGAACTTGTAGACGTACGTCGCGGGCGTCTTGAACGAGCGCCGGGCCGGCGGATCCAACCGCCCGTCGGGAAGGAGGATCCGGGCGCCGAGGATGCCGACGGCCGGGTTTGCACGCAGGTACTCCAGGCCCGTCGAGATGGCGTCCGAGGCGACCAGGGCATCCGGGTTGAGGAGCAGGATGAACTGGCCCCGAGCCATTCGAAGTGCCTGGTTGTTGGCGGCGCCATAGCCGACGTTGCGGGTGTTGCGGATCAGCCGCGTCCCAGGATATGCCTCGGCTGCGCGGGCACTGCCGTCCCTCGATGCGTTGTCGACGACGTAGATCTCCGTGTCCGGGGGAACGGCTGGAACCAATCGCGTGAGGCTCTCGCGCAGCAGGCGGCCACCGTTGTAGTTGACGATCACGACCGAGAGCAACGGTCGGGCCATCATGCCGCCCGCTCCGCAAGAATCTCGTCGTAGAGCGCCTCGATCCGGATCGCGTACGCGCCCACTTCGAAATCCTCGACGGCGCGCGCCCGGCCCGCCGCGCCCATGCGTCGGGCGCGAGCAGGATCCTCGAGGAGCCGCAGGACCGCCGCGGCGGCCGCGTGCGAATTCCCTGGCGCGACGAGCTCGCCGGTGAGCCCGTCGACCACGACCTCGGTGATCCCGCCAATGCGCGAGGCGACGACCGGGCGGGCCGTGGCCATCGCCTCGACGAGGACGAGCCCGAACGGTTCCGGACCGGTCGGCGGATGCAGGAGGACATCGATCGCAGCCATGACTTCGGCGATATCCCCCAACGTGTACCGCCAGCCGGTGAACGCGATCCGCCCGTCGAGCCCGAGATCCGAGGCGAGGTCGCAGATCTCGCGGGCATAGCCTTCGTATCCGCGCAGCTCACCACCGCAGACGATGAACCTGGCATCCGGCCGCTGTCGGGCGATCTCGGCCGCCGCCCGAACGAAGACATCGGCACCCTTCCAAGGATCGAGTCGGGCGACGAATCCCACAACCGGAGCGTCCGGGTCGATTCCCAGCTCGGTCCGGATCCGCGCCCCGCTGATCGATGGGTGGAACGCATCCACGTCGATTCCGTCGGGAATGGGAACGATCGACGCGTCAAGCTCATCCCTCGGACCAAACAGCTCGGCGACGGCGAACGTCATCGGCACGATGCGACGAGCGCCGCGACGCACCATGGAGGCAAGAGCACGCCGGAGGAGCCTGGGACCACCCGGGATCTCGCGGATGTGCCAGACATGCGGCCGTCCCACGAGCAGCGACGCCCACATCCCGTACAGGGAGTAGAGCGAGTTGGAGTGGACGAGCTGGGCGCGCTCGCGGCGGATCAACCGAGCGACTTGGATCACGGCGGGCCAGAAGCCGAGGCAGAAGCGCAGCTGGTAGGCCGGATCCCGGATCGGCCGCAGCTGCAGCATCGGCACGAACCGCACCGGGATGTTGGCGGCTCGAAGGCTGACCACGAGGGGACCGTCGCCCGGGAGGACGACCACGGGACGGAAACGGGTGCGGTCGAGGGCGGCCACGAGCCGAAACAGCGCGATGTCGGAGCCGCCGACCTCCGAGCTCGGCTGGACATAGACGACTGTCACCGGCGTCCCGGTTCGATGGACCGGACGAGCCGACGCCGCGACCATCACGAGCCCGACCGCGCCCGGATGAACCGGGCGGGGTTCCCGGCGACCACGGTCCCGGGGGCCACATCGTGGGTGACGACGGAGCCGGCCCCGACGACGGATCCGGCGCCGATCGTGATCCCGTCGAGCACGATGACCGAGTTGCCCAGCCAGCAGTCGTCCTCGACCCGGATCCCCCGTCGGCTGACGCCCTGTTCGTTGATCGGACGGGCGGCGTCGGCGAAGGCGTGGTCCTCGGCCAGGAGCTGAACGAACGCACCCATCGTCACGTTCCGGCCGATCTCGATTCCGCCCCCTGCGCCGAGGATGGCGTGTGGCCCGATGTACGTGTCCTTCCCCACCCTGAGGACGTCGCCGGGTTCGGTCAACTGACTCGTGACCTGGATCCAGCCGAACTCGCGCAACCGGACGTTGTCGCCGAGGATGACCCCACGCTGCCCGTAGCAGTTCATGAAGACGTAGTCACCGATGACGACATTCCGGCCCACTCGCAGCCGGCCGGGGAACAGGATGTTGGCCTGGCGGCCCACGAACAGACGGCCGCCGCAGCGGCCCAGCCGCGGCCGCAGAAGCAAGCCGCGGAGATAGGGCCAGAAGCCCTTCCGGTAGCCGTAGTACACGACGGTCCCCAGGTTCGGACGGTGCGTCGCGGCGACCGAGGCGACGCGCCGGGGATCGATGCCCAGGAGGCGAACGTAGAGCCTGGTGGCGAGCGACGGGCGCGCGGGGCGGTCCACGTCAGTGGGTCTGCTCGTGGACGTGGCGGTACGCCTCGAGGGTCTGGCGCGCGGTCCGCTCCCAGGTGAACGTCGCGGCGCGAGCCAACCCGCGGACGCGAAGATCGTCCCGCAGTTTCGGGTCCTCGATTGCCAGGAGCATTCCGGTCGCCAGCGCCGAGGCGTCGCATGGATCGTCGATCAAGAGGCCGGCGTCACCCACGACCTCCGGGAGGGAGCCCCGGCTCGACGCGACGACCGGCGTGCCGGACGCCATCGCCTCGAGGACGGGCAGGCCAAAGCCCTCATGGAGTGACGGCATGACGACCACATCGGCTTCGCGATAGATCGCGGGCAACGCGTCGTCCGAAACGTGCCCGAGGTGTCGAATGTGGTCGTCGAGCCTGAGCGCGCCGATCAGTGCGCGCTGGGCCGGCGTGAAGGGGCCGCCGACCTTGATCAGCTCGACCCGTCCCCCGGTGGCGCGGATCACCAGCGGCAGGGCTCGCAGGATCCCCTCGACATTCTTGTAGGACCCGCAATGACCGACATGAAGGATCTTCACCGTCGGCTTCCGATTGACCGTGGCCGGTCGATTCTCGGCCGACTCGTCGGCCGGCGCGAAGCGGGGCGAGACACCCAGCAGGGTGACCCTGACGCGATCCGGATCGATCCCGGTGAACCTGATCAGGTCTTCGCGCGAACGCTCCGAGTTGGTCAGGATGAGGGCGCACCCCTCGAGCGCCACGAGGTCGACCCGATGGGCCAGGATCGACAGTCGGGGGTACGGGTCAATCGGCAATTCCCGTGCCCGGAACTTGAGCAGCATCGCGTCGTGGAAGGTGGCGATCGTCCTCCGTCGATCGAGGCTGAATCCGAGGTGGCCGTAGCCATGATCGACGAGGTGGTAGACATCGGCGCGTCGAGCACGGGATCGCCATTGGTAGACCAGGTAGCGGTCGAGATAGCCGCCCATCCTGGCCGCTGGGCCAGCGCCCCGGAGTCGACGACGAAACTCGCCTTTTGGCCGGTAGTGGCGCAGCTCGAGATCCGGTGGCGCGAGGGCCGACAGGGCGGCCGTGAGCTCGCGCGCGTAGACCTCGGAGCTCGTGCGACCCTCCTCAGGGATCGTGTGGAACATGCCGACCTTCATGGCTCACTCGGGACCGGGCGCAGCTCGGAGAAGGAACCTTCCAGGTCGATGGAGCGCAGAACTCCCTCGACGACCCGCTCTCTCGTGAACCGGAGGGACGAGCGCCTCGCAGCCTCGGCAAGGCGCGAGCGGAGCTCGGGTTCGTCGACGAGGGTCTGGACCCGCGCGGCGATGCTTGATCCGGTCGCCTCGACGAAGTACCCGTTTTGTCCGTCGACCACGAGCTCGTCCGTCCCGTTGATGCGGGTGACGATCAAGGGCAGCCCGGCACCGGCAGCCTCGAGGCTCACCAGCGAGAAGGCCTCGTAGGCCGAGGGGTAGACGAAGCAATCGGCTGCCGCGTAGTAGCCCTCGATGTCGCTCCGGAAACCCGCGAAGACGACGCGATCGGCGATGCCGAGTGCGCGCGATCGCTCGAGGTAGTAGTCGATGTCCTCACTGCCGACGACGAGCAGCCTGACCGTCGGGTTCGGCACGAGCGCCACCGCCTCGAGCACGGCCTGCAGACCCTTCCGCTTGAAGTCACCAGCCGCCACGAAGAGGAGGACGAGGGCATCGTCGGGAATCTGGTGACGGGTCCGGACCTCGCGGCGCCGACGGGCACGCTCTGGCGGCGGCAGTCGAATGCGCTCATCGACCATGTTCGGGACGACGTCGATTCGGTCCTCGCGGACGCCGTAGTAGCGAACCAGCTCCCGCTTCGTGCCCGCGGACACCGCGACGACCCTCCGCAGCCCACGCTGGCGATACATGCCTCGCTCAACCCGGGCGGCGAGTTCGATAAAGAGTCGGTAGTGCGCGTTGCGCAAGACGCTGGCGGAAGGTCGTCGAGGGGAGGGCGACTTCGCCGTGGCGCAGGCGATCCAGCCAGGCGGCTGCGCAGAAATGGGCATTGACGACGTCGGCGAACAGGCAATCGCCGCCGGTCGCGAGGATCACGTCGTACGGGCGGCGCCGGGTGAGCCGGAGCAGGCCGAACAGGACCGTGTTGGCCAGCAGGAAGCTCACGTACCGTGCCAGCCTGGGCCGCATGATCAGCGGGATCTCGCGCCTGGCGATCGATCGCCCGTCGGTGTCCGCGATCTCCCCGGCGATGACGGTCACATCGACGTGATCCGCAAGGCCCTCCGCGAGCCAGGAGAGGCACTTCTCGGTGCCGCCACGCCGGCTGAGCGACGGCGTCACGATGGCCACCCGTGGGCGAGTCCCGGCGGGGGTTCGCGGAGCAGCCATCTACGACGGTCTCGCGACGAGCAGCCGGTAGAGGCTCAGGTACGCCGCTCCCATGACATCGAGCGAGAACGTCGAATCGTAGCTGCGCTGCCCGACCGCTGAGAGCTCCCGCCTGAGCTCCGGCCGCCGCACCATCTCGGCCATGAGGACGGCCAGCTCCGGGGCATTTCCTCGCTCGAAGACCAACCCGCCCGTGCTCGTCACTTCGCCGAGGCCACCGGCATTCGCGGCGATGACCGGCGTCCCGACAGAGAACGCCTCCGGCACCACGATCGGACCCGTCTCATCCGAGAGCGAGGGCACCACGAGGGCCAGCGCACGGGACATGAGCTTTCGGACCTCGGCCGGCGAACGCGTGCCGATGAACGAAACGCGATCCTGGAGATCGAGCTCTGCAACCAGCTGTCGCAGCGCCGGCTCCTCGGGACCCGAGCCGCAGATGATCACGCGCTGATCCGCATCGCCCGCGACGACCCGGCGAAACGCGCGGAGCAGAACGTCGACGCCTTTTCCGGGCACGAGCCGGCCCACGAACAGGAAGTCTCGCGGGTCCTGGTGCTCGGTCTGGTCGTCGGCCCCCCGATCCGGGGGCTCGATGCCGTTCGGGATCCGGAGCACGCGTTGGACCCTGAGACGTCGGATCGCAAAGTCGCTCATCACGACGTTCGCGTCCGCCCGGCGGGTGGCGAGCCGGCGGGCGAGGAAGGCGATGATCGGTCGTGTCACCCCACGGAGTCCGCGCTCCTCGGTCAGGTGACGTCCGCAGAGCGCCGGGTCGAAGGCGCATGCCCGACCTCGCCACCACGCGGTCCCGATCGGGCAGATGGCGTGGAAATCGTGATGGACGTCGATCGTCGGCTTGCGGAGCGCTCGGGCGAGGGCGAAGAGGAACGGGTTGAGCGAATTGAACTGGATCACATCCGAGTGCAGGAAGATCCGGAACAGCGCCAACGGCGTCGGGCGCCGGTAGACCTCGTAGGGACCGTCGGCCAGGCTGCCAGGCGTCGCGGTCACGACGAGAACCCGATGGCCCCGCGCGGCGAGATAGCGCGCAAGCCCGTCGGTGTACGTCTCGACCCCACCGGTGCTCGGGCGGGCGAAGTGCGAGACGAGGCAGATCCTCAACGGTCCGGCGGCCCGTTCGACAGCGGCGCCGACGGGCGTCATCCCGTGTCCCCAGCCGGCTGCTGGATCTCAGCGGCCAGGTCGGCAGCCCCCTCGCCGGCATCGGCTCCCAGCCCTTGTCCCGCCAGCATGCCTGCCAGGACCCAGAACAGGATGTTCGTCGGCGGATAGTTGATCGGGCGTGAAGATCACGGCTTCGACGAGGAGATAGGCGAAGAGACCGGACGCGATCCATCGGCGCTGCGCTCGGTAGCGATCGCACGCCGCCCCAGGCAGCCCGGAATACCGCCGCGTAGAGCCACACGTATGACCAGCAGGCCCCAGATCCCGAACATGTAGTAGGGCGAGTACCAGGCGCTCTCGAACGCGTTGGGCACCTCGCCGGTGACATAGCGTGCGGCCCCGAGCGCCGTACCCGTGCCGTGGCCGATGAGGATGTCGCCGATCGACGTATTCGCAGCGAAGCCCGCGAGGACGGGACTCAATCGGCTGGCAAACGGGTCAACGCCGCTCGTCAGGCCAGGCAGCCGGTTTTCGAGGACCGGGGCGCCGACGGTTGCCACGAGCGCGATGGCGATCAGGACGATCGGCGCCGCGCGTGCCGGCTCCGCGAAGCTGCCGATTCAGCAGATAGATCAGGACGATCGCAACCGGCATCAGGACCCAGGTCGTGCGTTGCGCCTGGAGGACGATCGCAATCGCCGCCAGCGCGAACGCGACGGATCAGAACGACACGCGCGAGCAGGGTCGACGGCGCATGGAGGGCCGCAAAGCCCACGACTCCAAGGAACAGGAGGTACGAGCCGAAGTGCCCGACGAACGCGAAGGTCGAGGCCGGCCGGAAGATGACGTCCGACGTCGCCTCAGGACCCACGATCCAGATCGATCGCGCAAAGCCGGGACCCAGCGACGCGACGGCATCAGGTCCGACGAGATACTCCGCGATCCCGAAGGCCGTGATGGGGATCGAGGCGAGGATGAGGAAGACCGCCAGCCGATCCGTCTCCAGACCGGACCTGACGAGGTGGAAGCCCAGGACGAAGAGCGGAACGTAGAACACGAGCACCCGGAAGCCGACCAGGGCAACCAGTGGGTCGTAGCCCCGCGGATTGAACGTCTCGACGACGCACAGGGCAACCAGGGCGACATACGGATACACCACCCACTTCGGAACCATCCATCGCTCCTGCTGGACGAGAAGCGATGTCCCGAACCCCACATAGGCGCCGGCGATCAGGCCGTCCTTGAGCAGGACGGGGTACGTCTCCGGGTAGAGCAGGTTGCCGACCAGCCCCTCGACGGTCACATAGACGAGCACGGCGAGGATTCCCCACCGCCAGCGCAGTGTCACGGCGAAGGCGATCCCCGCCCCGATCAGCACGGTCGCCCGCGCGAAGTCCCAGCCGAGCAGAGGCCGTGGCGGCGAAGAAACCGCCGAGCACGACAACAACCGCCAGGAGCGCCAGCACCTGGGTCCGAAGGTCCAGGTTCGCCAATCGCGTCGTCGAGGTGGCTTGCATCGTCATGCCTCGACGCGCGCCGAGGCGTCTCGCGGAGCGCCCAGGTACGCGCGCAATCCGGCGATCTTGCCCGAGAAATGGGCGCCCACCGACGCCCAGGACCAGCCCTCTCTGAGGATCAGGAGCGGCACGCGCGCCACGCCAACGGAGTTCCGGTCGCCGATCAGGGTCGTGTACAGGACGAACGCGATCTTGCGGGTCAGGGACAGACGCTTCAGCAGCACGTAGGTCTGGTTCCGATTCACCGTCCAGGCGATCGGCGATGAGGCGCTGTAGTCGGTCGTCGGGTAGTGGTCCACGACGATCGCCGGGTCGAAGATCACCCGCTGGCCGAGTCCACGAATGTGAAGCCCGAGATCGATCTCAAAGCCGTAGGGAACGGGCCCAGCCAGGCGTTCATCGATCCTCGGGAGCAACGAGCGGCGGAAGCTCATGTTGACGCCCTTCAGGAAGTCGACGTCGCGCGCTCCGACCGCCGGGCGGTGATGGTTGCCGACCAGCCGTCCCCACCATCGGACACGACCGACGTCGCGGACCGCATGTTCGGGAACGGGGTCGCCCCTCCGGATCACGTCGCGGCCTCCAACGGCGCCGACGGACGGATCGACGTACCAGCTGGGCGATGCGCTCGAGCCAGTCCGGGCCTGGCTACCGCGTCGTCGTCCATGAATCCGACGATCTCGCCGGTGGCAGTGGCCAACCCGGCATTCTCCTTGGCCACGACGGTGTTCTCCGCGGTGACGACCAACTCTCAGCCCGGTCTCGGCTGGCCGACCAGGTCGGGCCGAGCTGGAGCCGGCGGACGGTCTCGAGGGTCGGCCCGTCCTCCGCCCAGGCGGCCACGATCAGCTCGTCCAGCGGTCGCGTCTGCTGGCTCAGCGAGTCGAGGGCGCGGGCCAGCGCGTCGGGTCGGGCGTACGTCGCGACGATGATCGAGATGGTCAATGCCGGTAGGCGGTCCTGCGACGCTCATCGCGCAGCAGCCTTCGAGACGGCACCCGGTCCGCGTCGGTCGATCGCCTGGCGGAAGACGTCTACCAGCGCATCGGCGTGGACCTGGACCGTGAATCGCGCCTGCGCGGCCGCCCTGCCGGCGGATCCGAGTCGACGGACCAGCTCACGGTCGCCGATGAGCTGGTCGATCCGGGAAGCCAGCCCGAGGATGTCGCGCGGTTCGACCAGGAACCCGGTCAAGCCGTCAACGAGCCACTCGGGGATCCCACCGGATCGGAACGCGACGACCGGGAGCCCACTGGCCATCGCCTCCGGTCCGATCAGTCCCCATGGTTCGGGCCAGACCGAGGGGACCACCAGGGCACTCGCTCGCCGATAGAGGGCGTCGACGTCCGCTCGACCGACCACTCCCACGTATTCCGTCCGATCTTCGATGCCGAGGGCGGCAGTGAGCCGGCGCATGTTCGTCATGTCGTAACCGTCACCCGCGACGATCAACCGAGCTGGCTGGCGGAGGATCGCCATCGCGCGAAGCAGGTACGACAGACCCTTGTGCGGGGTGATCCGTCCGACGAACAGCACGATCGGCTCACGCGGCGAGACGTCGTCCTGGAACGCGTCGCGAGGGGCTGGCGAGGGCAGGATCGAGATTGCCTCGGGCGCGACCCCGTTCTCCATGAGGCGCCGCCTGACGTAGTCCGAGTGGACCACGATCCCGTCGACCAGTCCGAGGAGCCGCTTCTGGCTGCGCGCTCGCTGGAACGAGGTAATCAGGGGACCGGGCCGACGGGTGTTGCACTGCTCCAGATAGGCGTTGGCGAAGCAACGCCAGTTCGGTACGCCCTTCAGCTGGCAGACGGTATCGGTCCGCTGGTACAGGAGCGACCCGCTCGGACAGAAGACACCGTAGTTGTGGACGAGGAACACGGAGGGCAGCGTTCGGACGATGTACGACGCAAGCTCCGGGTTCATCCAGCCATGCAGGAAGGCGACGTCGGAAGGACTGGCTGCAATCGCAGCTCGTGCCGCGTCGGTCAACGACCGCCCCTGCGACGCACCGTTTCGCTCGAGACCGGCGAGCCGGTGCACGACCGTTCCATCGGGCATGAAGCCCGGGAGTCCCGGGCCATCGGCCAGCACGACGTTCCGGTGACCGCGGCGGGCGAGCTCTGCCAGCGTTCCCGCGAGATACGTCTCCACGCCGCCCACGGTCGTGAGACTCACGACGTGCAGAATCCGCAATTGGGGCCCGATCCCGGTGGACGTCATTCCGCGAGCCTTCGCAACGATCGATCGAACTGGCGCGCGAGGTCCACCGCCTGACCCAACCAGCTGAGCTCGGAGATCGCTGCGCGCGCTCGGGTTCGAATGGACAGGAGGTCCTCATCCGAGAGATTCAGCAGCCACCGCGACCCGCTCGCGAACGCCTCGGGATCCCAGGTGTCGACCAGGACCCCGGTGTCGGCCGACCGAACGTACTGCGGCCACCCGCCAGCCCGTGAGGCGACCACTGGCAGGCCAGCCGCCATCGCCTCAGCCACGATCGTTCCGAACCCCTCGTACACCGACGTGGCCAGCAACAGCGAGTGCGTCCTGAACAGCTCGGGCATCCGGTCGTGCGGCACGTCGGCGATGACGTCGACCCGCCCTCTCACGTCGGGCGGGAATGCCGCCAGGACGACGTCCCGTTCAGCCACGGTCCCGACGACGGTCAGGCGCACGTCAGTGCCTTCCGCCAGGGCCGAGAACGCGTCGACCAGCAGACGCTTGCCCTTTGGCCATTGCCAGGAGCCCGACCAGAGGATGCGGTCTCTCGGCAGAGGATCGAGGGCTAGGTCCATCCAGTCCGGCGGCACGCCCGACGGCGTCACGCCGACCTGAGACCTCGACTTCCAGCCGCGCCGCGTGACGAACTCCATTTCGCGGTAGGTGTGGCAGATGAAGAGGTCCGCGGCGCGGATCGCCCGCTCGACCTCCCACAGGCGCAGGCCGCCGAAGTAGAGCCGGTGGACGAGAGAACAGTGCTCGTAGCCGTCCGAGACCTCCTGCTGGAACGCGCGCCAGTAGAGGTGCTCGAGACCATGGCTGCGCGCGACCACGAGCCGGCGCCGACCAAGCGGATCACGGCGGACGAATGGGGCGATGAAGCCATCGCCCCCGCTGAACTGAATGACGTCGAACGGGGCGTTCCGTCCCTCGATCTGCCGAATCTGTCGGGCGATCAACGGCGCGAAGAGGGTGTAGTTGAAGCCCTTCCGAGCAACCCAGGGTGGGACATCCTCGAGGAAGAGATTGTCCACGTGATGGCCCAGGCGACGGAGCTCCCGGGTCAGCATCGCGCTGTGGACCGGCATCCCGCCCGCGATGCCTCGACTGCAGTTCATCACGGTCAGGATCCGGAGCGTCCGGGTACGTGGTTCGGCGTGCTCCCTGCCAGCCGCCGCGTCCGGATGGGGTAGAACGGCGCTAACCATATGCGGCCAGACAGCGTTCGGCCGTCGCCTGCCAGGTGAACCGTCCGGTCACCTGCGAGCGGGCCGATCTCCCGAGGCGATCGGACAACTCGGGATCGGCCAGGAATTTCGCGATGGTCGCGCGCAGTGCTCCCGGGTCCCTGGCCGGGACGACGAACCCCGTGGTTCCGTCGTCCACCACCTCGGACTCCGGTCCGGGCTCCATGCAGATGACGGGCGTGCCACAGGCCATCGATTTCGAGCAGCACCAGGCCGAGTAGCTCGGACTGTCGCCACGATGGCAGAACCGTAACCAGGCTCGTCCGATACGCCATCACGATGTCGCGATCCGATGCATCCGTGATGAACTCCACCGAGCGTCCGGCCGCGCGGCGCTTGAGGGCATCGAAGTACTCCGCGTCATACGGCCGGCCGATGACAAGAAGCGGAACGTCGGGCTCCACCGCGTCGATGAGCTGTTCGATGCCCTTGCTCGGGATCAGCCGTCCGACGAACAGGATCTGCCGCTTCCTCGCCAGGTCTGCCGGCGAGAACTGTTCGATGTCCGCGCCGCCGTAGATGACCCTGGCGCGGCGCCCGAATTCCGGGTAGCGCGACGCCGCGTAGCGGGACACGAACAGGAAGCGATCGACGAGCCGTCCCATCGGCAGGATGCGTGTCAGGCTCACGTCCGCCCCGCCACCCTGGTCGGTAACGATGACCTGCTTGCCGGTGAGCTTGCCGTAGAGCACAGCGAGGTCGGTCGGCAGGACGTGCCAGGCCAGGCAGTGGATGACATCAACATCGCGAAGCGCATTCAGGAACCGCGGGTTGAACGGGTTGTTCAACCGTCCGCGCACCAGCCACCGTCGCGGATAGACCTCGATCCGCAGGCGTCCATCCTGACGACGCTCCCGACGGAGGCCGAACGTAACGAGCCGGGTGTCCACCACCTCTGCGAGGGCATGGGCGAGCTCCTGCGCGTAGCGCTCACCACCACCGACATGACCGTCGTCACCGAACTCGATCGGGTAGACGATCGCAACCTTCATCGATCCGAACCCTGCGCGGCCAGACGGCGCAGTCGACCGGCTCGACCGAGCATGCTGCGGACATCTCCGATGAGCCCGGGCGTCGTCCCGATCAGGACCAGCGCGGCGACGATCGATCCGCAGACGGTGGCGATCGGGGTCCCGACCGGGGTAAGGAGGACGGCCGTCGCACCGCCCGCACCAATCGCCGCCAGGCCGTGCAGCAAGGGGCGCAACGGTAGGTCCCGACCGATCCGACGCCGGCCCAGCCAGACCGTCAGACCGAGGATCAGGGCATTCGTCCCGAGGACCGCGAGCGCCGCCCCCGTCGCTCCGGCGGCCGGGACGAGCACTGCCAGGAGGACGACAACGCTCGGGAACGCCACCGAGAGGACCACGAGGTTGATCCGTTGGAATCCGGCAGCGGTGAGGAATTCGGCCACGAGGATGGACGGGAACAGCAGGCCCACACCGGCCAGGAGGAGCGCGAAGGGCACGACCGAAGCGGCGAATCCGGGGCCGAACAGGACGGGCACGAGGAGCGGTCCAAATCCGAACCCGAGGATCGCGGCCGGGATCGCGGCCAGGAGTGCCACCGAGACGAGCCGGTCGAGGATACGCCTGAACTCGAGGCGATTGCCGACCCAGCTCCGGGCCAGCAGGGGGAACGTCGTGGTCCGGAGGATCAACGGAATGAGTGCGAGTTGGACGGGAACGCGACTGGCTGCATGGAACAGCCCCACGGCAGCAAGGTTCGTCGACGACAAGATCAGGACCGGCGCCTGCTGGATCGCCGTTCCCATCACGGTGCCGATGGCCAGGGGCCACGACTCACCGACGAAGTAGCGCCAGTGCATGCTCGAAGGGCGGGTCAGGGCCACCATCCCGAGGCTCAGGCGAAGGGTCCAGCCGTCGGAGATCAACCGGGCGGCCAGGGCGGCGCCCGCTAGCGCCACGATCGAACCGCCGGCGAGGAGCACGGACAGCGAGAAGACGAAGTGGAGCCCGACGCCCGTGAGTGCGGGCCCCAGGAGCCGAGTGAGCCGCAGCTCGGCCTGGAACGGCAGCGCTAGCAGCGCGGCCGGCTCCAGGAACACGATGAGTCCGTAGAGCGCGATCGCCTGCTGCACGGCGATCGGGAACCCGACGAAGAGAAGCCCCACGAGCATCAGGAGGTAGGCCATCGAAGACGCAATCAGTTGCAGCGCCGCGCCGCTGGCCAGGAGGCCGGCGCGCTCGTCGGGCCGCCGCGAGATCTCCCGAAGGAGGACGGTTCCGAGACCCCATTCCGCAAAGACGCCGTCAAAGGTGGCGACGTAGGCGAAGACCAGGGCGTAGGCGCCAAAGCCGACGACTCCGAGATACCGGGCGAGGGCTGCGACCAGGATCAGCCCCAGGAGGATGCGAACTCCCGGACTGACCAGCTGGACGAGCGTGTTGCTGACGACCCGCTGGTTCAACGACGCCGTCGCGAGATCCTCGTCGGCCGCCGCCGCCATCGCGGTGTCCAACCCCTCGGCGCGGTCCAGGTTGAGGCTCGTGCTCACGTCGTCACGTGCGACCGGCGAGCTCGACGCTCACCGTGGCGTACCGGCTGGCGCGAGCGCGTCCCGGACGGCCGGCCCTGGCGACGCCATGAACTGCCGGTACCAGCGCACGGTCTGGTCGAGCCCGACATCGAGACCCACGCTCGGCTGCCAGCCGAGGCTCAGCAAGGCCAGGGTGCTGTCGAGGAACTGACGGTCGATTTCCGCCGGAGGCACTCCCCCACCCCGAATGTCGAGGGCCAGGTCCTCGGCCTTGCAAGCCTCGAGGATCCGACGGAGCATCTCGAGGACCGAGATCGGTTGACCACCGCCGAAGTTGAACGCGTAATCGCCCGTGTCGACCTGCCCGAACCGCTCCCCGAGCGTCAGGTACGCCGCCACGGCGTCGTCCACGTGGAGGTAGTCCCGGACCGGGGATCCGTCGCTGCGCAGGATCGGACGCTCGCCCAGGAGAACCGAGCGGATCGTGCCGGGGACGAGACGACTGAAGTTCAGGTCCCCGCCGCCGTAGATGTTGGCGCACCGGGCGACGGCAACGTTGAGCCCGAAGGTCGCTCGGTACGAGCGGACGAGTACCTCGGCGCAGGCCTTCGAGGCATCGTACGGATTGACACCGAGGAGGGCCATCTCTTCGGTGTAGGGCAGCGTCGACTGGGAGCCGTAGGCCTTATCGCTCGAGGCGACGATCACCCGCTCCACCAGCGGCGCGGTGCGGCACGCCTCGAGGATGATCCACGTCCCGCGCACGTTGGACTCGAACGTCGATACGGGCGACCGATTGGCCGCTCCAACGATCGCCTGAGCGGCGAGGTGGTAGACCGTGTCCACCTCGTATTCGTTCACCGCGCGTTCGACAATCGCGGCATCGACGATCGATCCTCGAACGACGTTCACCCGATCGGCCAGGCCCAACAGGTCGAAGTTGCTGAGGCGCGGCTCGTCGCGAAGGATCGCGGTGACAAGCGCGCCTCGATCGACCAGGGCACTCGCCAGCCACGAGCCAACGAAGCCCCCAGCCCCGGTGACCAGCACGCTCCGGCCCCGCCAGAACGTCGACGTCGCCGTCACCGGCGCACCGCGATCACGTCGGCGACGTTGCCGAGGCCCACCCGCGCCTCGGCCTGCGCCAGGAGCCGGGCCACGGTCGGCAGGCCCGGCAATCGGCGGGGTTGGCCCGGCGCGACGCCAACGGATGGCGCGTCCCGCGTCGCGGCTGAGCCCGGACGAGCGCCCGAGCCCAATGTCCGGCGATACGCCCGTCGTGCCACTGCTCGCATGGTCAGCTCCATCGCTCCCGGGCTGTGCCACGGGTCGTACGTCTCGATCGAGAGGACCCGGAACCCCTCCTCGGCCAGCAGCTGACGGAGGTGCCGGGGCTCGTAGAAGGTCACGTGCTGCGGGCAGCGGAGGCCCCACCACGACTGTCGTCCGAGCCGTCCGTCGATCGAGCGGATGTTCGGCAGCTGGAGGTGGAGGACACCCCCCGGGTTGAGTGCGTCGCGGATCCCCGTGAGCACCGCCCGCGGGTCGTAGAGGTGCTCGAGCACGTGGTAGGCGCCGACCGCATCGTGCCTGCCGCCTGGGATCTTGAACGCGTCGAACCCGATGACCTGAACGTCAATGCCATGGCGTTCGCGTGCGGTGCGAACGGCCGAACGATGGACCTCGCTGCCCGCGACCTCCCATCCTCGGGCCTGCATGACCGCGAGGAAGTTGCCATCGCCGCAGCCGATCTCGAACAGTCGGTGGCCCGGAGCGAACGCCGTCAACCGGCCGGCCCGATAGGCGAAGGTCGGGTTGGCCAGCTGTTGCGGCAGGGCCTCCTGGGCATGCTCGTAGGGCTCCCGGTACAGGGCGTCATAGAACGATGCGAGCTGGTCCGGGGCGACGCGAGGCGACAACCGGACGAGGCCGCAGGCTCGGCAGGCCACGTATCCATACGGCGGCAGCCGGAACAGACGTCTGGGCCCTGGCGGATCCGCAGAGCACGCACGTAGGGACGGGCTGCGTCGCGGTGGGTCGCGGTGGATCGTCCGCGTGGGCGATGGGCGCGATCGCGCCCATCGGGACGTCTGTCCGGGAAGCGAGGGTCATGGCGCGCCCCAGGTCCGCCACGGCGCCTTGCCGGAGGACCATGTCGCATTGAGATCGGCCTGGTCCTTGTAGGTGTCCATGCACGCCCAGAAGCCTTCGTGCCGAAAGGCAACAAGCTGGCCGTCCGCGGCCAATCGCTCCATGGGTTCCCGTTCGAGGATGCTGTCGTCCTCCAGGTAGTCGAAGATCCCACGGTCGAACACGAAGAAGCCCCCGTTGATCCAGCCATCGAGCCGCGGCTTCTCCTCGAAGCGGGTCACCATGTTGTCGTCGCTGACGTCGAGCAATCCGAAGCTCAGGCGCGGACGGACCACCGTGACGGTCGCCACCTTGCCGTGCGACCGGTGGAACTCAAGCAGCCTGGGGAGGTCGACATCGGATACGCCATCGCCATAGGTCGTGAAGAACACGTCACCTTCGATGTGACCGCTCAGTCGCTTGATCCGCCCGCCGGAATTCGTCTCGGCCCCGGTGTCGACACACGAGATCGACCAGCCGTCGTCACTGCTCGGCAGCAGCTGCGGTGGACTGCCGGACCCGAGGCGAAGGCGAATGTCGCGCCCACGCCAGCCGTCCTGGTCGATGAAGTACTCGGTGATCCGATCACCCAGGTGACCCAGAGCCAGGATGAAGTCGGAGAAGCCGTAGTGGGCGTAGCCCTTCATGATGTGCCACAGGATCGGCCGCGAACCCACTTCGACGAGGACCTTCGGCAGGCTCTCGGTACGCTCCCGCAGGCGGGTGCCCTTGCCGCCACACAGGACGACGGTCTGGATGCCGTTCGAGGCGGTCATACGCGCGCTCGATCAATCTGTCCGGGCTCGCTGCCGTCCGACGGCTCCCAGCGCCCGAGGACCGTGCGCGACGGGCTGCTCCGCCGACCCGCCAACAGCAGCCGATAGGTCTGGATCATGATCCGGATGTCCTCCCAGATCGTGTAGTTGCGCACGTAGGCGAGATCCTGGGTCGCCTGCTGCTCGATCGTGGCGTCGCCGATCAATCGCCACGGGCCGGTCAACCCGGGTCGCATGCTCGTCAGGGCCGAGGCGGATGCCGACGCCGTAGCGCGACCGATGGCCACCGGCCGGGGCCCGACCAGGCTCAGGTATCCCGCGAGCACGGCAGCCAGCGCCGGCATGCCGCGGACCGCCAGATGCGGACTCGACTTCCGAGACAGCAACCACAGGGTCAGATGGCGGCCATCCGGGCCGGACACAGTCCGCTTTCCCCACAACGGCCGGACACCGGCCAGGCGGGCGCTCAGGAGATCGACCGCGGCGATCGGGGCGACGACGATCAAGAGCAGCGTCGCACCGACGACGTCGAGCGCACGCTTGAGGATCGCCTCGAGTCCCGTGATCCGGGCCCGCCGCAGGGTCACCATCGGGATGAGGCTGCGTTCGGCGATCAGCACGCCGTTCGTGAGCAGCGATGAAGGCGTCACGGCCATTCGAACGACCGGCTGGTCGCGCGCGACCATGATCGCCGTGATCTCCTCGAGCCGCTCATGTGGCAACGCCTGCGGCACGAGGACGTACTCATCGATGTCCTCGTGCGCATCATCCCGAACCACGTCGTCGGGCCGGCCGATGACGGAGATCCCATCGATGACCGGCCAGCCAATCGGGAGGTACTCATCGAGGAAGCCTCGGACGATGAGCCCCTCATTCCTCGCACCGCTGAGCTGCTCGGCGATAGCGACTGCATCGGCCGACGCCCCAACGATTGCGATGCGGGTCTGGAGGAACCCACGCCGCCGGTAGGCCCGAACGATCCTTCGAGCGACGAACCGCTCGAGCACGAGGAGGCCCGGGACCATCAGGACGACGAGGACGAGCCATGACCGCGAGACGAGGGGGAGATCGCCGGCGAGGTAGCTGGCCGCCATGACCATCGCGGTGGCATAGGCCACCGCACGGAAGACTCGGGCGTATTCGTGCGAGCCCGCCAGGATCCGATCCGTGTCGTACAGGCCGTCGAGGCGGAACCAGATCAGGACGAATCCGGCCATCAGCGCCGACGCCAGGACATGTCGATCGAAGTCATACGGCACGGCGATCGACGCCTGATCCAAGGCAAGCCGCGACGCGCTGACCACGACCAGGGCGAATGCCAGCGTCAGCGTGTCCGCAACCAGCAGGCCGCGCAACAGCGTGGACCGCTCGCGCTGGGTGTCCTGAGCGGTATGAGCTGCGTTCACGCCACCGGCCTCGCGACACTCACCAGGTCCGGGTGGGCGAACGACCGGGTGTGCGGCATCGCATCCATGAGGAGCATGGCGCCGCCCTGCTCGAAGCCGAAGTCCATCCGGACCAGGCCACGTGCCTCGAGGGCTGTGGTGACCGCCGGCTGGAACTCCTCCCTGCTGTAGAGCAACAGGAACCCGCCGCCCCCGGCGCCGGTGATCTTGCCGCCCGTCGCGCCGTTCAGCCGGGCCACGGTGTACCACTCGTCGATCTCGGCCGTCGACACCCCGCGGGCGAGGCGTTTCTTCGCCGTCCACGACGCGTCCAGCAGGTCGCCATACGCGTCGAGGTCGCCGGACCGCAGCACGCGGAGCGTCTCGTGAGCGAGCTCCAGGATCCGATCGAGCGACGCGATCACGCCCGGGTCCCCACGTTCACTCGACGTTCGCTGTTCGCGCAGGATCGTCGGCGAGTCGTGGGAGAGACCCGTGAAGAAGAGCATCAGGCGGCGCTCCAGGGCGTTCTCCACCTCTGGGGGAAGGCCGATCGGGTTGACCTCCGTCCCGTCGCGCCCGAAGGAGATCGCGTTCAGACCGCCGAACGCTGATGCGTACTGATCTTGATGGCCGATCGGGAATTGGAGCTTCTCGGTCTCCACGTGGACCGCCAGCTCCGCCAGCTGCGCCCGAGTCTGGCTCAATCCCACCAACCGACCGAGGGCTCTGGCGAGGGCCACCGAGGCGGCGCTCGACGAGCCCAATCCGGTTCCAGGCGGAACTTCGGACGCCAGGAAGATCGACAACCCGCGATCGAGGCCGAAATGGTGGAGAAAGGCCCGAGGCAGCGCGAGATCGCCGTCCCAGGCCACGGGCGCGTCCTGCGGCTGGCGAAACATCGTGCGGTAGTCCGACGAGGTGATCTGGACCGAGTCGCCGGAGCTCAATCGGACGAACGCATAGATGTAGCGATCGATCGAGGTCGAGATCACGAGGCCGTCGCGTTGCCGGAAGTACGCGGGCAGGTCTGTGCCCCCTCCGGCGAGGCTGAGCCGAACGGGAGCGCGGGCAATGAGCATCAGGCCGCGCCAACCGGCTGCTCCAGGTCGGCGACATGTGATCGGACGATGCCAGTCTGAAGATCCGAATCGGCCTGCCGATATCGATCGAGCGATCCGATGTCCAGGACATAGTCGGGCGACACGAGGCCGTACAGTGGGAGACCGGCCTCGAGCAGCGCGGGAAAGAGGTCCGACCCGAAGTCGAACGGCCGACCGGGCGGCACGTGGTCGAGCACCGATCGGTGCAGGACGTAGATCCCGCTGTTGGCCAGGCGACCGAACTCGTCCGTCTCCGGCTTCTCGATGAACCGGCTGATCCGACCAGTCGAGTCGAGCTGGACGATGCCGCTCCGGGTCGGGTTCTCGTTCTCGGCCAGGACGAGCGTCCCGACACCACCGAACCCGCGATCGGCGTTCCCCAGCTGAGACAGATCGACATCCGTCAGCACGTCGCCATAGAGCACCACGAACCGCTCGCCGAGGAACCAGTCCAGCTGTCGGGCGGCCCCGGCTGAGCCCAGGAGCTCGCGCTCCCGCGAGTATGTGATCCGAACACCGAAGCGCGAACCATCACCGAAGTGGTCGACGATCGCCTCGGGGCGATAGTGCAGGTTGATTGCGATGTCGCGGATCCCGTGGTGCGCCAACAGAGCGATCAGGTGCTCGAGAAGGGGCCGACCAGCCAGGGAAAGCATCGGCTTTGGCCGATCCAAGGTCAGCGGTCGCAACCGGGTACCCTCACCGGCCGCGAGGACGAGCGCCTTCACCTCGTCCCAGCCAGGGTCGGCTGCGGCTCAGGTTCGCGGACGAAGCGGGTCGCGAACCGGGCGGCCTCGAGCAGGCCAGGTACCACAGCGAGACAGCCAGCTCGGGCGCTCGTCATCGGCCAGAGGTTCGGGAGTCCGTCCGCTGAGCACCAGAATCGACGGGCAGCCTGCACGGCGCGCCGCCTCCAGGTCGCGCGGATGGTCCCCGATCATCACCGCGTCGGACGTGTCGATCCTCAGCTTGGCCGCTGCATCGATCAGCAGTCCCGGGGCGGGCTTCCGGCAGGCACAACCTTCATCGGGACGGTGGGGACAGACCAGAACGTCCCGGATGGCCCCATCCCGCCGTTCGATCTCGGCGACCATCCGCTCGTGGATCCCGTCCAGGGCCTCGCGAGTCACGACGCCTCGGTTCACGATCGCCTGGTTGGTGACCACGACCACGGGAATATCGGATCGGGCGAGCAGGGCCAGGCCGTCCAATGCGCCGGGCAGGAACTCCAGCTCCGGCCAGCTGCGCACGTGCTCGGCCCGGTTGACGTTGATCACGCCGTCCCGGTCGACGAGGACGGCGAGTGCCCCGCTCCCCTTCATCGCTCGATGGGCCCCTCCGCCGGCATGGAGCGCAATGCGGCGGTGAGCGCGTGGCCCACGGCCGCGTGAACATCCTCAACAACGCCGTAGTCGTTCGCCGGGACATGGATCGCGACGTCCGCGAGGTCACGGGTGGCACCACCCTGGAACCCGATCAGGCCGATGACCTGTGCGCCACACGCCTGTGCGGAGCGGACTGCCGCCACGATGTTCGGAGACTTGCCGCTCGAGCTGATCGCGATCACGACGTCGTCCGGATCAACGAGGGCTTCGATCTGGGCTGCGAAGACACGCTCGTACGAGGCGTCATTTGCCCAGGCCGACAGGAGTGGAACGCTGTCGGTCAGGGCGAACGAGCGCAGCGGGCGCCCGCCGTCCTGGGCGGCAGTCTTGGTCAGGTCGCAGACGAGATGGCTGGCGAGTGCCGCGCTGCCGCCGTTGCCGATGACCCACACGCGTCGACCCGCCGAGCGGGCAGCTAACAACAGGTCAATTGCCCGGTTCAGCGGTTCGGCCGGCACCCGTTGCAGCGTCTCCGCGACCCGCGTCATGTGCCGCTGGGCAACCGAGTGAGCCGGCGGCCTGGACACAGAGACCGGCGCGCGGGTCGTCGGGGCGATCGCCACCGTGATGGGCGCCCGGCGGGTCGTCACTGGACACCACGGTGCGGGGCCGGTGGTTGCGGCATGACGACGGCGTCGCCCTCGCCGTACCCGCCGTAGTAGTAATAGAGGTTCTCCACCGATCGCTTCGGGACCTGATTGATGACGGACCCAAGGACCCGCGCTCCGGCCTTGGTCAGCGCCTGCCGCGCGTGAGTGGCCTGGCCGATCTTGGTGCGGCCGGCCTGCACGACCACGACGGTCACGTCGGCGATCGAGGCGAGGATCGCTCCGTCGGCCACGCCTGACACGGGCGGGCTATCGAGCACGACCACGTCGAACTCCTCGCCCAGCTGCTGCAGGACCGCGTGGAATCGCTCGGAGCCCAGAAGCTCCGCCGGGTTCGGCGGCAACGGACCGCTGGTGATGATCTGCAGCCCGTCCTGGTCTGTTTCCTGGCCGACCGATCCCGGGCTGACATCGGACGCCAGCAGGAGCGACGTGAGTCCGCGCCGGTTCGTGAGGTTGAAGATTCGATGGACGCCCGGCTTGCGAAGGTCCGCGTCCACCAGGACCGTGCGCTTGCCGGCCTGGGCGAATGCGACCGCGAGGTTGGCCGCGGTGGTTGTCTTGCCCTCGCCCTGAGAGGAGCTCGTAACGAGCAAGGTCTTCATCGGGGCGTCGACGCTGGCGAACGCGATGTTCGCCCGGAGCGTTCGGTACGACTCGGCCGCCGACGAGCGTGGATAGACCAAGGTGACGAGGCGGTAGATCTCGCTCCTGCGGCGACCACCGGGCAGCTTCGCGACGACACCAAGGGTCGACGCCCCGACGATCGCCTCCACATCGGATGCCGTCTTCAGCGTGTCATCGAGGTGCTCCACGATGAAGGCGATGGCGGCGGCGATCAGCAGGCCGATCAGGCCGGCCAGGGCCGTATTCAGGAGGATCCGGGGTGAGGACGGCGCCGATGGAGGAACGGCCGGCTGGTCGAATGCCACAGAGTTCGTCGGCGGCTTCGACGACAGGAAGAGCGTCGCGAGCGTGGCTCGGAGGGTCCCCAGCTGCTGGGTGACGGTGTCCAGCCTCGCTCGCTGGACGGGCTTGGGCGAGGGCGAGCGCCTCGAGCGCCTTCTGCTCGCTCTCGGCCTTGCCGATCTGGTCGGTGATCGCGGAGATCTGATCGTCGATGATCTTGTCGTACGCGGTCTTGTTGCCCACCGGGGGCGCGACCGCGATGAGCGCGTCGCCCACCGCGTTGGCGATCGCAGCCGCTCTGGTCGGGTCGCCATCCTGGGCGGTGATGAGGATCTGCGCGCTGTCCGTTGAAGCGGCGACCTGGACGCTTGCCTGCAGATCTGCCGGGTCGGAGTCCGGGAGCTTCTCGGCCACGGACTGGAACAGCGAGCGATCCGCCTTGTCGACGTAGAACTGGACGAGCTGCTGGGCAATCGTGATCTGGTTCGGGTCCGGGTTCTGCAGATTCAGGAACTCGCCGACTCCCAGCTTGGCCTGAGCCTCATACGTCGGCGGAATCGTCCGGCTGACCATGAACGCAGCCCCGCCAGCGAGCGCGACGCTCGCCACCAGCAGCCAGGCCCAGCGTCGCAGGACGGTCAGCTGCCAATTCACCGGATCCCCTGGAGCGCATCGACCGGCACCATGGCGAGTGCGCGCATCCAGGGGCGGCCGCGAGGGGACGCGTCTGACGGCGCAGCGGTGGGATGAAGGATCGCTGACCCGGCTGACACGCCGGTCGCGGGAGGCCCAATACACAACGTGCTGGATGGTCGAGGGCCTTCCGCGCCGAGGCCTTCGGCGGTTCGGCGGCGAGCCGAATCCGCATCGTTGGCGGCTTTCAATGGAGTCCCCCTCGAAGTCCCGGTGCGCCGCCGAAGTCCCTCGCCGACAAGCCGTCGGTGTCCAGCGCCGCCTTCGTCGTGGAGGGTAAGTATAGGCAACGAGTAAATAGGAAGGCTAGGCCAGAGTGTTAAGAAATGGTTAGTACTTTACGCTCAATCGGAGGTCGGTCTGGAACGTCGTGACCAGTGTTGCGGTCTCGTCCGCGACACTGAGGCCGCCGGTCGCCGACGCGATTCTTGAGCCGGACGGGGCGTGGATCGTCAGGCTCAGCGGCCCGGGCAGGAGGCCAGGCTGCTTCTGAAATCGTGAGGCGATAGAGGCTGCGCCCCTGGTCGGCGACGGCGGCCGCCGGGGTCGTCCACACGTAGCGCAGGCTCGTCTGGCCTGGAGGCGCCAGGAGGTAGGTTCCGACCACCAGGCGACCGGCTTCGTTGGTAACGACGGCGGGCGCCGTGACCTCCGCGGACTGGCCGCCGGCGACGGCGCCGACCGAGCTTCCTTCGGGCGCGAGCAGCCGGAAGTAGATCCCGAGGTTTCGCAGGTGCTTGTTCCCAGGAAGCTCACGATAGGGCGTGCCGGCCTGAGTCATGATCCCGTTGTCCCAGGTGATGTCCAGGGTGTGAACCGCGTTGCCAGCGACGTCGAGTGCGACGTCGAGTCGCAGGCTGCGGGTGGTCACTGCGTTCAGCTTCGAGGACGGCGCGACGTTCGAGTCGACGGCATACACATAGTCACCGGGAACGTCGGGCACGCCTCCGGCGAAGCCGCTCGAGATGGCGAGCGCCTGGTCATCTGGGTTCTTGAACCACGCAAGCAACATGTGCTGGCGTTGGAGTGTGTCGGCCTCCCCGACCAGCGCAGTCCATTGCTTCGGAGGGAGGCCGAGCAGCCGGTCGAACATCTGGTCCGCGAAGGCCGACAGAAAGGCCTTGCGGGTCGCTCCGGGCTTAGCGACCCGCGTTAGCTGGAGCGTCTTGAGCGTGGTCTCCCCCGCGGCGATCGTGGTCTGGTACGCGGGCACATCGATCGGGCCGGTGATCTTCAGCAGCTCGTCGATGGTGTAGGTCGTGATCCCGAAGACGCCGTCGATGTGCTTGTCGCCTGACTCGTTGGTGTACAGCCTGAGGGCGTTCTGGGCGCTCGTGGGGAAGTCGGGTGACCAGTTGGCCGCGACCAGCTGCCAGGGCTGCTTCGTCGAGCCGAGCAAATACGTCGACAGCTCGGCTGGCGGTTTGATGAAGGGGTAGTCCGGCGGCAGGTCGAGGTCGAAGACGTCGTGGAAGCTCCGATCGGTGACACGGCCGCGGTCGAACGTGACGATGCCGTAGCTGCCCAGGAAGCCGCCGGTCGGGCGAAGCTCCGCAGGGTCCTGGGTGAGGACGAGGTAGCGCCGAGGGCCGTCCCATCCGAGCATCGCCGGAAGTCGTCCGCTGAGCTCCACGTACGAGTCGAGCAAGGGACCATACCTGGCGACGCGCTCGATCATCGCGTCGCGTGCGCCATCGACCGGGCCGACCAATCCGTCCGGTACCGTCGCCAGCTTCGCCTTCGCGCGAGCAAGCGCGGCCTGGGCAGCAAGCGCTCGGTCACGCGATGTGGCCATCAACTCGACCAACTGAGCCATCGCCGAGCCACTCGCGGGATCCGTCGCCCGGGCTTCCTTGATCTCGACGTAGCGAGTGCCCATCGCGAGACCGTCGTCGGCTGCATCGAACAGGTCGCGGGAGGCCGCGACGAGCGCTTCTGCGCCGGCGACCTGGTCGGCGGTTGGGGGAAGCACCCGAGCCAGCCCGATCAGCGGGTCTGTGGAGAGAAGATCCGAGACATGATCGAGGCGGGTACGAGCGGCCTGCAGGTCCCGATCGAGACCTTCGATCGTCGGCCGATCGATGCCCAGACCCGCGGTCTGAACGCGCGAGGCCATCAATTCCAGGTCCGTTCGAAGACTCCGAGCCTCGTCAAGCGCCGGCAGGTAACGGACGACGAGGAGTGCACCGGATGCCGCCACGAGGACGAGCAGGATGGCGGCGCCCCCGAGCAGGATCGATCGGCGGTGCCCTGAGCTCCTTCGCCGACGGCGCCTGCTGATCGGTCTGGCGAACAGCCGCTCGAGGTTCGGTTCCGGATCGGTCATCTCACCCGGCCTTTGTCGATGAGCCGCAGCTCGACCGCGGCGACCGTGATGCGCATCGAAGCGTCAGCAACTCCGACACCATCGCAACGTCGCCCGTTTGCGATCCCGGATCATGCGCCCACTCGACGAATGGCGCAGCCGCGCCAACGCCGGGACGCGCCGATCGGTCAGCGAGGCCGTGGGATCTCGAGCCTCTGACCGACGTGGAGCATCGAGTTCTTGAGCTTGTTCGCGTTCTTGATCGCCTGAACGGTGACGCCGTACTTGGCCGCGATCGACCCGAGGGTGTCGCCCTGCTTGACGCGATAGACGACGGGAGCCGGCGCTGGACTCGCGGTCGGGCTCGGCGTCGGGCTCGGTGTGGGAGTCGGGCTCGGACTGGGCGTGGGTGCCGGGCTGACCGCAAGGGCCGATGCCCCAGGCGACGCGGATGACCCCGTTGCCGCACCGGGCATCAGGAGCGTCGCGATGCGGGGACCGCCGAGCCCAACAGCCAACAGCACCACGACGATCAGCAGGAGGACGATCAGACGCTGAGCGAACTTGCCTGCCTGGGTCGCGCGGTCGATCTGACCGTCCGGAAGCCGCGGCGGTTCACGCCTGCGCTGCACGGGGATCAGGAAGCCGGAACCGACTGCGCGGCCCGGACGATATCGATTGCAGGTGGGATAGGCGTCCGAGAGGCAGAACGCTACCTGGTGCCGCAGCTCGATCGACCTCGTCATCCGGCCGGCCCGACAGCGATGGGCGGCAGACGCAAAGGTGAGACGCGTGTCGGGGTCCTCGGCCAGCCCAAGGTAGGGGCAGGCCTCCGACGCGAGGCTTGGATCGGATGGACTCGTCATGGGAGGCGGGGCCCGAAGGCCCGTGTCGGCCGAGTCCAGCGGCCTACCTCGAGCATCGCCCCATACTACGCGGTCATCGCGGAGCCGGGATCTCGAGCGTCTGGCCGACGTGGATGATGTTGGGATTGGCGACGGACGTCGGAGAGCCGCGGAGCGTGGCAACCTCCAGCGCGGAGGTCCGGGCGATCGCACCCGCGTGGAGGCCGGCCGACAGCGAGCGATCGAGCGCACCCGAGGCGGTAGCAGCGACCGCTGCGGCCACGACGACCACCGCGAACAGGGCAAGCAGCAACAGGGTGCGCCGCCGGAGTCTCCGTCGCCTCACCGATGGCTGCGCAGTGATCCCAACCGGGGTCGCGTCGTGCGCGTCCGGCCACAGACCCGACCACCACCGCCACCGCGGGCCTCGCGGCGAGCGGTGCGGTTCGGGGGATCCGTGCTCGGATGTCGGCGACGGGCTCCGCAGCCGCAACCGGCCCGGCCAACATCAGCGTGTGGGCCGCCCCGTCGGACCCGGCGGCCGAGTTGCCTCCGCGACGCCCTGGGCCGCGGCGAGCGGCACGGCGGTCATGGTCGCGGTGGCACCTGGGCACGTCGCTCGCGGACGCAGCACGGAGCGGCACGAGCGGGGGGAGGACCGACTTGAGGACGGAGGAGGTGGACTCATCCCTCCACGCCATCGGCGGTGGGGTCGACTGCCCATGCAGCGCCGGCGGCACGGGAGCGAACAGCGGCGTTCCGAGGATCTCCATCGGGGCGGGTGGGGAGTCGGTCGCCGGATCACGCGACGGGAAGACGCCGACGAGGTCGCGGGATGGCTTCGGGATCACCCGGCCGGCGGCCGTGGCATCGGCAGAAGCGGCGGCGGCAACCGCCGGCTCCTCCCTCACCGTGGGATCGCCGCCGACCGTGCCGATCTCCTCGAACGGGTGATACCGGTCGCACATTGGATGCTGGCCCGAGAGGCAGTAGTCGCCCTGGAACGACTCGTCGATGGGCTTCGGGTCCGACCCGGCATGGCACCGATGTGCGTCGGCGGGAACGTCGAACCGCATCCGCGGGTCGTCGGCCAGTCCGAGGTACGGACAGGCGACCGAGCTCGCGGTGGTCACATCGTTCTGGCTCATCGCTGGAGATACTACGCGGTCGCGCCAGGCCAACTGCGCTCGAGAGCCAGGCATCCCGGCTCGGAACCCGCCGGGCTCCTCCCCTCAACGCGAGCGGTCGTACCGGGCGATCTCGCGGATGAGGCGGTCGATCGCCTCGAGGAACGGCTCGGTCGCCTCGGGCGGCAGGCTGTCGCGGATCGAGTCCTTCGGACCGTAGGCGGCGCGGGCCCGGACCGCGGCCCGGCGGACGTCGGCCAGGTCGCCGTCGCGGAGGAGGTCGGGCAGCGCCCCGAGCTCGCGCGTCCAGCGGACCGAGCCGCGCTCGACGGCGGACGCGAGGAGTCGGTCTCCCGCGCGGGCAGCCACCAGTGCCCGCTCGTCGATGCCGGGCAGCTCGTGGCGGGCCGGGCGGGGCTGTCGGGCGGGTTCGGCCATTCAGCCCCGGGCGGCCGCGCGCTTGCGGCTCGGGACGATCGGCAGCGGGATGGCCTCGTGCGCCCCGTTGCCACCTGAGACGCCCGCCGCGACCTGCCTCGTCGGCGAAGGTCACGTCGCTGAGCGGGATGAGCGGCTCGCCGCGGAGGACGCGAGCGAGGTACTCGCCGGTCGCCGATCCGGAGACCTTGGCCACGGCCTCCGGCGTGCCCGCGGCGACGACCCGACCGCCGCGGAAGCCGCCCGCCGGTCCGAGGTCGACGATCCAGTCGGCCGTCTTGATCACGTCGAGGTTGTGCTCGATCACGAGCACCGTGTTGCCCTGCTCGACGAGCCGGTGGAGGACCTGGAGCAGCTTCTCGACGTCGGCGAAGTGGAGACCGGTCGTCGGCTCGTCGAGCAGGTAGAGCGTCCGGCCGGTCGACCGCCGGCTGAGCTCGGTCGCGAGCTTGACCCGCTGGGCCTCGCCGCCCGACAGCGTCGTGGCCGGCTGGCCGAGATGGACGTAGCCGAGACCGACCTCGGACAGGACCTGGAGCTTCGAGGCCACGTTCGGGACCGCGGCGAAGACCTCGAGCGCCTCCTCGATCGTCATCTCGAGGACGTCGGCGATCGAGCGGCCCTTGTAGTGGATCTCGAGCGCCTCGCGGTTGTAGCGCTTGCCCTTGCACACCTCGCACGGGACGTAGACGTCGGCGAGGAACTGCATCTCGATCTTGAGGATCCCGTCGCCCTTGCAGTTCTCGCACCGCCCGCCCTTGACGTTGAAGCTGAAGCGACCGGGCTTGTAGCCGCGGACCCGCGCCTCGGGCACGCCCGCGAAGAGCTCGCGGATCGGCCCGAACAGGCCGGTGTAGGTCGCCGGGTTCGAGCGCGGCGTCCGGCCGATCGGGCTCTGGTCGATCTCGATGATCTTGTCGATCGCGTCGACGCCGTCGATGCGATCGTGCGGACCGGGCTCGTCGCGCGCGCCGTTGAGCTGGCGGGCGAGCTCGCGGTAGAGGATCTCGGTCACGAGCGTGCTCTTGCCCGAGCCGGACACCCCGGTCACCGCGATGAACCGCCCGAGCGGGAAGCGCACGTCGATGTCCTTGAGGTTGTGGGCCCGCGCGCCGCGGACGACGAGCGTCTTGGCCGTTGCCCTTCCGGCGCCTGGCCGGGATCGGGACCATCTGCTCGCCGCGCAGGTAGGCGCCGGTGATCGAGCGCGGCTCGGCCGAGGAGCTGCTCGAGCGGGCCGTTGACGATGACCTCGCCGCCGTGCTCGCCGGCCCCCGGCCCGATGTCGATGACCCAGTCGGCGGTCCGGATCGTCTCCTCGTCGTGCTCGACGACGAGGACCGTGTTGCCCAGGTCGCGCAGCCGGGTCAAGCGTCGCGATGAGCTTGGCGTTGTCCTTCTGGTGGAGCCCGATCGACGGCTCGTCGAGGATGTACAGGCACGCCCATCAGGCCGGCTCCGATCTGGGTCGCCAGGCGGATCCGCTGGGCCTCGCCGCCCGACAGCGTCTGGCTCGTCCGGTCGATCGTCAGGTAGTCGAGCCCGACGTCGACGAGGAAGCCGAGCCGGGAGGCGATCTCCTTGACGACCTGCCGGGCGATCGCCCGCTCGCGCTCGGTCAGCCGGCCGGAGCGCGTCTCGATCCAGCTCGAGCGCGTCGGTGATCGACAGGGTCGAGACGTCCCAGATGCTCCGGCCGTCGACGGTGACGGCGAGGACCTCGGGCTCAGCCGCTTGCCGCCGCAGGTCGGGCAGGGCCGGCTGACCATGAACCGCTCGAGCTCGGTCTTGACGTACTCCGAGTCGGTCTCGCGGTAGCGCCGGGCGAGGTTCGGGATGATCCCCTCGAAGCTCGCCGTGTAGGTGTTCTCGCCGCGCTCGTGGCGATAGCCGATGACGACCTGCTCGCCCTTCGGCGCGTTGAGCAGGTAGTCAAGCGCTTCCGGGCGGGAGCTTCCTGATCGGCACGTCGGGATCCCAGCCGTGGGCAGCGGCAGACGGCCTCGGCGACCTTGCCGAACCACGAGTCGGCCATCGGCATCCGCGCCCACGGCCGGAGGAGCGCGCCGCCGGCGACCGACAGCGTCCGGTCCGGGACGACGAGGTCCGGGTCGATCTCGAGCCGCGTGCCGAGCCCGGTGCAGTCCGGGCAGGCGCCGTGGGGCGAGTTGAAGGAGAAGCTGCGCGGCTCGAGCTCGTCGATCGTGAACCCGTCGTACGGGCACGAGTAGCGCTCGGAGTAGCGCCGCTCCTCGAACGCCGGCGGCTGGTCCTCGCGGGGCGCCGGGGCGATGACGACGATACCCTCGCCGAGACGGAGGGCGGTCTCGATCGAGTCGGCCAGCCGGGCGGCATCGGGATCGGGGAGCGGCAGCGCCGGTCTCCGGGTCGAGCGGTCGCCCGTCCGGGTCGCGCGGCGCATCCTCGGCGGCCTCGGCCCGGTGGACGACGTAGCGGTCGACGACGACCTCGATCGTGTGGCGCTTGTACTTGTCGAGCGTCGGCGCCTCGGCCAGGTCGTACTGCTCGCCGTCGACCCGGACGCGGACGAAGCCCTGCTTCTGGGCGGCCTCGAAGACCCGGTCGCCCTCGGTCTTGCGGTCCTTGATCGAGCGGCCCGAGGACGAGCAGCCGGGTTCCCTCCGGCAAGGCCAGGACCTGGTCGACGATCTGCTGGACCGTCTGGCGCTGGATCTCGTGGCCGTTCGGGCAGTGCGGGTGGCCGATCCGCGCGAACAGCAGCCGGAGATGGTCGTAGATCTCGGTGACGGTGCCGACGGTCGACCGGGGGTTGCGGCTGGCGCCCTTCTGGTCGATCGAGATGGCCGGGCTCAGCCCGTCGATCTGGTCGACGTCGGGCTTCTCCATCTGGCCGAGGAACTGGCGCGCGTAGGCGCTCAGGCTCTCGACGTAGCGCCGCTGCCCCTCGGCGTAGATCGTGTCGAACGCCAGGCTGCTCTTGCCGCTCCCGGACAGCCCGGTGATCACGACCAGCCGGTCGCGCGGGAACGCCACCGTGACGTTTCGGAGGTTGTGCTCGCGCGCGCCGCGCACGACGATCTGATCCTGGGGCATCTCACGTCAAGTGTAGCCGAACCGAACCAAACAGAACAACTGTTCAGGACGCAATCGCGGCTCCTGACGGCCGGGCGAGTGCTATCTTCCGACCATGGATGGGGCCGTGACCGGATGAGCGTCGAGGCGCTTGTCGGCGAAGTCCGCCGTCGTCGTGCATCCGACGAGGAGCTGCACCTGACGGCGATCGCCGTGCTCGCCGACAGCGAACTCGTCCGATTTGGAGACGATCAGATCGCCCTGGCACTCGCTGGCTGGAAGGCCATCCGGGCCGAGGGCGCGACCGAGATCTTCCCGACCGTGTCTCCCCCGACGCTACGGCTGATCCGCTCCGGAGTGGCTCTCACGGAGGCGATCTTCCGGATGCTCCCCGAGGACGACAAGGCGAACCTCGTCTGCATCGGGTTCCTGGGCATCGTCGGCACGAAACTCGGCGGGGACGGAGCTCGGTCCCGGACTCCCCTGCCAAGCCATCCCGGTCGAACTCGCGTGGTAGTCGAAAGGGAGCGGCGAGCAAGCGCGTCGACACACCGCCCAAACCGCGTCGGACGCGCTCCGCGAAGGGCTGAGCCCCGTCCTTGGAGCTCGGATCGCACTGGGCCGACGTGACGCCCCCTAGCGCCGGCGGCGCGGCGGGCGGCTCCCGGTTCGCTTGACGACGTTCGGGGTGACCGTCCGGTCCCAGGTCGGACGGTCGAGCCAGCGCGCCTGCCAGCCCCCGTCGTCGTCATGCTCGTCGCGAATGCCCGGGAGCCAGTCCGACGCCGTCGCGCGCCGTCGGCTCGCCCACCGTATCGTCGGGCTCCTCGGCCGTCGCCGGGAGGACGGTCACCGTCGTCACCTCGAGCGTCGGCGGGTGGCCTTCGCGGCCGCGCGCTGGCCGGGCCGACGCGTGGACGTCGCCCGCGAGCCGGCCGATCCCGCGGCCGGGGCCGCGGTCGACGCCCGACCGGCGCGCTCGGCGGCCCGCGCGACGTCGGCCGAGGCGTCCTGCTCGAGGATGCGGAGCCGGATCTGCTGGACCTCGTCGCGGAGCACGGCGGCCCGCTCGAACTCCAGGTTCGCGCGCCGCGTTCTGCATGTCGGCTTCCATCCGGGCGAGCAGCGCCTCGATCTGGGCCACGCTCTGGGCGCCGAGGTCGCGCGGCCCGTAGCGGCCGGCCGGCGGCGCCGGCGACGTAGACCTCGCTCGTCTCGGCGACCGCCCGCAGCCGCTCGTTGATGTCGTGGATCTCCTTGACGATCGTCGTCGGCTCGATCCCGTGCTCGGTGTTGTAGCGGGTCTGGACCTCGCGGCGGCGGTTCGTCTCGTCGATCGCGGCCTGCATCGACTCGGTGACGTGGTCGGCGTACATGACGACCGCGCCGCCGATGTTGCGGGCCGCCCGGCCGATCATCTGGATCAGCGACCAGGCGCTGCGCAGGAAGCCCTCCTTGTCGGCGTCGAGGATCGCCACGAGGGTCACCTCGGGCAGGTCGATCCCCTCGCGCAGGAGGTTGATCCCGACGAGCACGTCGTAGACCCCGAGCCGGAGGTCGCGCAGGATCTGGACCCGCTCGAGCGTGTCGACCTCGCTGTGGAGGTACTGGACCTTGATCCCGAGCTCGTGCAGGTAGTCGGCCAGGTCCTCGGCCATCTTCTTCGTCAGCGTCGTGACGATCGACCGCTCGCCGCGCTCGACCCGGCCGCGGATCTCCTCGAGGAGGTCGTCGATCTGGCCCTCCGTCGGGCGGACCGCGATCGCCGGGTCGACGACGCCGGTCGGGCGGATCAGCTGCTCGACGACCCGCTCGCTCTTCTCGAGCTCGTACGGTCCCGGGGTGGCGCTGAGGTAGACCGCCTGGCGGACCGTCGCCTCGAACTCCTCGAACGTGAGTGGGCGGTTGTCGAGGGCCGACGGGAGGCGGAACCCGAAGTCGACCAGGATCTCCTTGCGGGTCCGGTCGTTCTTGTACATGCCCGACCACCTGCGGGATCGACATGTGGCTCTCGTCGACGACCAGGAGCCAGTCGGGCGGGAAGTAGTCGAGCAGGGTCCACGGGCGGGAGCCCGGGGCCCGCCGGGCGAGGTGGCGGCTGTAGTTCTCGACACCGGAGCAGTAGCCGAGCTCGCGCATCATCTCCAGGTCGAACGTCGTGCGCTGGCGGAGCCGGGCCGCCTCGAGCACGCGACCCTGGGCCTCCATCTCGCCCACCCGGAGCTCCATCTCGGCCTCGATGTCGACGAGCGCCTCCTTGAGCTTGTCGCCCGGGGTGACGAAGTGGGTGGCCGGGTAGACGTTCAGGTCGTTCCGCTCGGCGAGCAGCTCGCCGGTCACTGGGTCGACCTCGGTGATCCGCTCGACCTCGTCGCCGAAGAACTCGACCCGGACGATCCGGTCGTCGGACGCGGGCCCGATCTCGAGGGTGTCGCCGCGGACGCGGAAGCGCGAGCGCTGGAGTGCGGCGTCGTTGCGCTGGTACTGCAGATCGACCAGATGCCGGAGGACGGCATCGCGACGGTACTGGCCGCCTCGCTTGAGGCGGAGGACCGTCGCGCCGTAGTCGACCGGCGCGCCCAGGCCGTAGATGCAGCTGACGCTGGCGACGATGATCACGTCGCGCCGCTCGAACAGCGCGTGGGTCGCGGCGTGGCGGAGCTTGTCGATCTCCTCGTTCCGGCTCGAGTCCTTCTCGATGTACGTGTCGGACCGCGGCAGGTACGCCTCGGGCTGGTAGTAGTCGAAGTAGCTGACGAAGTACTCGACCGCGTTGTCCGGGAAGAACTCGCGGAACTCGGCGTAGAGCTGCGCGGCGAGCGTCTTGTTGTGGGCGAGCACGAGGGTCGGCTTCTGGTGCCGCTCGATCGCCTTGGCGATCGTGAACGTCTTGCCGGTGCCGGTCGCGCCGAGCAGGGTCTGGTGGCGCAGCCCGCGGGCCAGGCCGTCGGCCAGCTTGTCGATCGCCTGGGGCTGGTCGCCGGTCGGCTCGAAGTCGGCCACCAGCTTGAAGTCGGGCATCGGTCGAGGATACACGAATTGGCCCAAATCGAACACCCGTTCAGTCCCTCGAGCCGGGGCCGTCGGGGCCGCCCCGGTGCGTCCGCGAAACTCCCGTACGAACGCGCGCCACGCTCGGGACGAATCGCCCTCTCCGGTTCCACCGGCGCCGATGGCATGCTCCGGCGGGGTCGAGATGGCGCGTGCGCGAAACCACAGCGCGCCGCCCGACCGACGTGGAGAGGACGAGTCGAAGATGGAGGGCGGACAGCGCCGCCGGGGACGGACGGATCGGTCGGCCTCGACCGGCCAGGGCCTGGTCGAGTTCGCCCTGGCGCTGCCGATCTTCGTCCTCCTGATGATGGGCGTCCTCGAGTTCGGCTTCCTCTACAACAACATCCTCACCGTCCAGTACGCCTCGCGGCAGGGCGTCAGCGCGGCGGCCCAGGCGGGCGGCGTCGACGGGGCCGACTGCTCGATCCTCAAGGCCGTCGAGCACGCGCTCACCGCCCCGATCGACAAGTCGCGGGTCACCTCGGTCGTGATCTTCCAGTCCGACGTGAACGGCGATCCGGTCCCCGGCGTCGCCAACACCTACGTGCGAACCGGTACGCTCGATTGCCCCGGCTCCGAGGACGAGCCGTACTCGCTCGTCGGCGACGAGGGCTACCCGCAGGCCGAGCGCCACGACTCGCTGGCCGAGGGGCTCGACATCGTCGGCGTCCGGATCGGCTACCTGTACGCCGGCATCACACCGCTGGGCTCGGGCCGGACGTGGGCCGTATCCGACGGCGCGACGCTGCGCATGGAGCCGAAGCAGTGAGCCCCCGCCGGCCGAGCCGCGGGCAGGCGCTGGTCGAGTTCGTGCTCATCCTGCCGGTCTTCCTGCTGATCCTGATGGGGATGCTCGAGTTCGGCGCCGTGTACGACCACCGGACGGCGATGGCCTACGCGGTCCGCGAGGGCGCCCGGGTCGGGGCCACCCTCGGCAACGGCGGCTCGAACCCCGACACCGTCGACCCGACGATCCTGGCCGCCGTCCAGCGCGGGCTGACCGATCCGATCCTCATCGAGAACATCACCTCGATCGAGATCTACAAGGCCGGCTCGACCGGTCAGCCGGTCGGGACGTCGATCGACAAGTACGACCGGAGCGGGAACCCGATCGGCACGGCCGGCTGGCCGGCCACGAGTCGGGTCGTGGGACTGTCCGGTGATTCGATCGGGGTCCGGGTCCGCTACGACTTCCACCCGACGACGCCGCTCGGCCAGCTCCTCGGCCTGTTCATCGGCGGCTCGCCGCCGTACACGACGATCCCGATGGTCGACCAGACGGTCATGCACCTGGAGCCGACCCCGTGATCGGCCGGCCACCTCGTTGACGCGACCCCCGAAACACGCGCCCGGCGCCGGCTCGTGCGCTCGGGCCAGATCCTCGTGATGTTCACGCTGTCGAGCGGTCTCCTGTTCGGGATCCTGGCGATCGTGGTCGACGTCGGCAACATCTGGAACACGTCGCTCCACGTCCAGCACGCAGCCGAGGCGGCCGCCCTGGCCGGGGTGCCATACATGCCGGGCGACTTCGCGACGGCGTCGAGCAAGGCCCAGGCCGAGGCCGCCAAGAACGGCTACTCGGCTGCGACCGGTGCGACCGTGACGCCGGCGACGAACGTGGAATCGAACCGCCGGCTGGATGTCTCGGTCACGATCGACGCGCCGACCTACTTCCTGCGCGTCATCGGGATGAACAAGGTCCGGATCACTCGCATCGCGACCGCCGAGTACACCCTGCCGGTCCCGATGGGCAGCCCGCTCAGCACGTACGGCGACAACACCGGCTTCTTCTGGGCCGCGGCCGAGGCCGAGGGGACCAACCGCTCCGCCGGCGACGCCTACGGCACCTACTACAACCCGAACCCGACCGCGAACAACCAATTCGACCCGAACGGCTACCAGTACGCGATCGACGTGCCCGCCGGGGCCGGGGCGACGAACATCGACCTCTACGACCCGACCTTCTGCGCTGTCGACGACCAGAAGGGAACCGGCGACCACTGGATCGACTGGAACCTCGCCGGCTGGCCGGCGGTGTCGACCTACTACACGCTCTGGTCCGACCCGGCTTCGACACCGCTCGATTACTCGGACGACGTGGTCGTCGCCTCGACCGGCACGCTGTTCGAGAACAAGCGCCAGGTCGACAAGAGCGCAGCGCTGCGCGAGGGCTCGGCGACCTGGCCGACCCATGCCTTCTGGAGCCTGCCCGACTGCACGACCGACCCGTACCACAACCAGTGGTGGACGTTCACCACGGTCACCACGCCGGGCACCTATCGCCTCCAGGTGACGACCACAAACCCGGTCAACGTCAACGACCAGAAGGGCGCCAGCGCCGAGAACATGTGGGCGCTCCGCGCGGTCAGCTCGGACCCGACCTACAAGGCCTACGTCTACGGGCTCGGCAAGATGGTCATCTACGCCAACGTCGCCAACGGGACGACGTTGTTCTACCTCGGCCGGATCGAGGCGGTCCACGCCGGCAAGACGATGGTCGTCCAGCTGTTCGACCCGGGTGATGCCTCGGGCAACTCGAGCATCGAGGTCCTCAAGCCGACGACGACCGGCTACACCCCGGCCACGTTCAGCTACACGGCCGACGCGAACGCCGCGGGATCGAAGAGCGGGTCGAACGTGACCTCGCTCCGGACGACGATCAGCGGCGTGAGCCAGTACAACAACTCGTGGGTCACGCTGACGATCCCCCTGCCGAAGACGTACACGGCGCCGCTGCCGCCCGGTGAGCCCGCCGGCACGCTCGGCGGCTGGTGGAAGATCCGCTACTCCTTCGACAGCACGACGACCGACACCACCACCTGGCAGGTCTCGATCCGGGGCAACCCGGTCCACCTGGTCCTCCCCTGAAACGACGACCCGGCACGGCGTCCGAAGGGCGAACCCGGCTGGTACTTCCGACGACTAGGTCGACCGTGTCCCGCGCGCCACGATCGGATCGTCGAGACGGTGACCCCCCGGCCGCGGTCCGGGAGGTCACGGCGCGCGCCTCGACCCGACCGACCCGGCGACCCGCGAGGAGATCCTGACCCGATGGAGATGGAGTTCAACGACGGCCGCGGGCGCGGGCGGTTCGTCATCGTCATGGGTCTCATCCTGGCGGTCGTCGCGGGTGGCGCGGCGTTCTTCCTCATCAGCCAGGCCCAGCAGCAGGCCGCCCAGTCCGGCGCGACGGAGCCGATCGTCGTCGCGACGAAGCAGATCCCGGCGCGCAAGCCGATCGAGGCCTCCGACGTGGCCGTGCGCAACGTGCCGGTCGACCCGACGAACGCCCAGGGCGTGTTCAGCGATCCGACGAAGGTGATCGGACTGGTGCCCGGGGTGGCCATCCTCGAGGGCCAGCCCGTCTACGCCAACTTCCTCGCGTCGCAGGCGCAGGGCGGCCAGTTCTCGATCCTCCAGCCGGGCGAGACGATCGCGCCCGACAGCGAGGCCTGGCGGGCGGTGTCGCTGACCGTTCCGGACGACCGCGCCGTCGGCGGCCTCGTTCGCCCCGGCGACACCGTCGACGTCTTCGTCACCGCCACCGTGTCCGTGCCTGACGACATCTCGGCGCTCGGCCGCATGTACACCGACAAGTCGACCAAGATCACCTACCAGGACCTCGTCGTGCTGGCCAAGGCGAACACGTTCTACGTCATGAAGGTGCCGGCCGCGATCGCCGAGGAGATCAGCCACCTCCAGGCGAGCGGCGCCGCGGCGTTCAGCCTCGCCCTTCGCCCGCCGCAGGACGACCGGTCCGTCGACGCCTCGCAGCTCGGCGAGACGACGAACCTGATCATCCAGCGCTACGGGCTGCCGATCCCGCAGACGTACCCGACGGGCAAGGGCGTGCCGCTGGTGCCGGCGCCGACGGCGAAGCCGGCGCCGACGGCGAAGCCCTCGCCGAGCCCGTCGCCCTCCGCCGCGCCCTAGGCCCCGCGCGGCCCGGCCAGCGCCTCGGCGAGCGCCTGGTCGACGCTCGCGAGGACGCTCGCCAGCGACCCGCTCGTGTCGATCGTCCGGCTCGCGATCGGGCGGACGCGCTCGAGGAGCCCGGCCTGCGACGCGATCCGGCGCTCGATCTCGGCCGGCTCGACGCCGCGACCGGCAAGGCGCGCCCGCTGCGCCGCCGGATCGCAGACGACGAGCCAGACCTCGTCGAACAGGTCGGCATAGCCGCCCTCGACCAGGCGGATCGCCTCGACGACGACGGCCGGTGGCGCCGCCGCGCGGGCGGTCTCGATGGCCTCCAACAGCCGCGGCCGGATGGCCGGGTGGGTGATCGCCTCGAGCGCCCGGAGCTCGGCCGGGTCGGCGAAGACCCGGCGGCCCAGGGCGCCTCGGTCGAGCGCTCCGTCGGGGCCGAGGATCTCCGGCCCGAAGCGCTCGACGATGGCCGCCAGCGCCGGCTCGCCCGGCTCGGTCACCGCACGCGCCAGGCGATCGGCATCGATCACCCGGGCACCGGCCGCGCCGAGCCGGGCAGCGATCGTCGACTTGCCGCAGCCGATCGGGCCGGTCAGCCCGATGAGGACCGGACGGTGCGCCGAGCCAGCGGTCATCGATCCCGTCCGGCGGTCACGGTGCCCGCTCCTCGAGCTCGAGCCACGACTCCTCGGCCGTCTCCAGCGCGATCGAGACGTCGGCGAGCTCGCTCGAGATCCGGCGCAGCTCGACGAAGTTCGCCGCCACGGCCGGGTCGCCCATCGCCAGCTCCAGGTGGCTCTTGCGCAGCCCGAGCCGGGTGAGCTCGGCCTCGAGCGCGGTCTTCTGGCGCCGGTAGGCCTCCTTCGACAGCTTCGGGCCGCGGGCGGCCGGACGCACCGATCGGGCGGCGGACGGTGCCGTCGGCCGGCGGGCGCTGGGGCTCGCGTCGCCGGGCGACCGGCCGTTCGTCGAACCCGCTGCGGGGATCGGGCGGTCGCGAGCCGCACCCGCGACCACCGTGCCGGCGACCGGGCGACCGCCGGTCCGCAGCCGGGCGGCCTCGGCGGTGATCGCGCCCTCGACCGTCCAGCCCGCGGCGACCGCACTCCGCCAGGCCCGGTACCCGCCGTCGAAGGGCGCCGCCCGGCCACCGTCGACGACCCACAGCCGATCGCACACGGTCTCGAGGAGCCGCCGGTCGTGGCTCACGACGAGCAGCGTCGCCGGCGTCTCGCGCATGAACGTCTCGATCGCCTCGCGGGCCGGGATGTCGAGGTGGTTCGTCGGCTCGTCGAGCAGGAGCAGGTTGGACGGCATGATCCCGAGCAGCGCCAGCTCGAGCCGCGACCGCTCGCCGCCGCTCAGGGTGCGGACCTCCTTGAACGCGTCGTCGCCCCGGAACAGGAACCGGGCGAGATAGCCGCGCGCCTCGCCGGCCGTGATCGGGATCGCCTCCAGGAGCGCGTCGAGGACGGTCGCCCCGGGGATCGCCGCGCCGCGGAGCTGGGCGAGGTAGCCGATCGAAACGCCCCCGCCGATCGTCAGGATGCCATCGAGCGGCGGCAGCTCGCCGGCGATCGTGCGCAGGAGCGTCGTCTTGCCGGCACCGTTCGGTCCGACGATCCCGATCCGCTCGCCGCGCTGGGCGGCGAGGAACGGGATGCGGGCGACAACCACCGGCTCGCCGCGGGGCGGGCTCGCCTCCCCCACCGGCGGGACCTCGCCCGGTGGACCGGGCTCCACCGTCGGCGGGGCTCCGCCGGGCGCTCGCCGGCCGGGCAGGTAGCCGACGACGAGGTCCTCGGCCCGGACGACGATCTCGCCGGAGCGTGACGGCCCGGCACCGGCGAGGGCCGTCGTCGCGAGCTTGAGCTTGCGCGAGGCCCTGGGCGCCTCGACCCGCTCGGCCTCGAGCCGCTCGAGGCGGGCCTCATGCTCGTGCATCTTGCTGAACTTGCGGTGCGACCGGTAGCGCTGGACCAGCTCCCGTTCGCGGGCGATCCCCTGGGCCTGGGTGTCGACGTCCTTGCCCAGCCGGGCGTCGCGCTCGTCGCGCTGGCGGCGGTACTGGCTGTAATCGCCCCGGAACGGGGTGAGGTGGCGGTCGCGGAGCTCCCAGACGCGGCTCACGGTCGCGTCGAGGAAGGCCCGGTCGTGACTCGCGACGACGAGCGACCCGCTGCGCCGTCGGAGATGCTCCTCGAGCCACTCGAGGGCGTCGAGGTCGAGATGGTTCGTCGGCTCGTCGAGCATGAGCAGGTCGGGGTCGGCGACGACAAGCCGGGCGAGCGCGGCGCGGGTCTGCTCGCCCCCGGACAGGGTGCGTGGCGATCGCGCCCAGTCCGCCCGGGCGAAGCCGAGCCCCGACAACGTGGCGTCCACGCGCTGGTCCAGGGTGTATCCACCCAGGACCTCGAAGCGATGCTGGAGATCGGCGTAGACGGGCTCGGTCGCCCGGTGATCCTGCTCGAGATCGGCCAGCTCGGCGGCCATCGCGTCGAGATGGGCGGCCCCGGTCCGGACGGCCGTCCGGAGGTCCGGCGAGGCCATGAATACCGCGTCGAGATGAGCCTCCTGGGCGAGCAGCCCGAGGCTGAGCCCGTGCTTGCGCTGGACCGTCCCGCGGTCCGGCTCGTCAAGCCCGGCCGCCAGTCGGAGCAGCGTGGTCTTGCCGGCACCATTCGGCCCGACCAGCCCGATCCGATCGCCGAGCGCGATCGCGGCACTGACCTCGTCGAGGATCACGAAGGCGCCGATCTCGCGGCTCACCTTGTCGAGCCGCAGCAGGCTCACGGGTTCGCTGCCGGGTCGACGGCCGGCGCCATCGCTGCCCGCGCGGCGGCCCGGCGCCCGGCGGCGGCGCGCTTCGTCCGCTCCGTGCGAGCGCGCTGCGCGGCCCGGTCCGCCTCGGCCCGCGTCAGGCCGAGCGCGCCGTCCGCGGCAATCTCGGTCCATCGACCGCCGCGTCGGGGTCGACCGGCCGGGCCGCCGGTCATCGTCCGAAGGATCCGCCGCGCGCCCGGCCGATCGGCCGCGGGCAGGCGCTGGCACCACGAGCAGAAATGGGTCGATCGGGACCCGATGATGATCCGCCGAATCGGGCGTCCGCAGCGCGGGCACGGTTCGCCGGTCCGCTGGTAGACCGCGAGTTGCTCCTGCATCGCGCCATCGCCATCCGGCGCTGTGTAGTCGTCGATCGACGACCCGCGCCGCTCGACGGCTTCGGCGAGGATCGACCGGATCGCGAGGTACAGCCGCCGCTCGTCGGCCGGACGGAGCGAGCCTGCCGAGCGGAGCGGATGGATCCGCGCCGCCCAGAGCGCCTCGTCGGCGTAGATGTTGCCGATCCCGGCCAGGAACCCCTGGTCCAGCAGGAGCGGCTTGAGCCGTCCGCGCCGGCCGCGCAACCGCGTCCGGAATGCCCGCAGGCTGAACGCCGGGTCGAGCGGCTCCGGCCCGTGGCCGGCGAACACCTCCGCACCGCCGGGCTCGGTCACCAGCTCCCCGGTCCGCGGGTCGCGCGGGTAGAGCCCGACCTTGCCGAACTTGCGGATGTCGCGGAAGCGGACCTCGCGTCCGTCGGCGAGCTCGAGCACCAGCCGGACGTACGGGTCGACCGGCGTGCTGGCCGGCACGACGAACAGCTGGCCGGTCATCTTGAGGTGAATCGTCAGCGCGGCGTCACCCGACAGCTCGACGACGATGAGCTTCGCCCGGCGGCCGACGGCCTCGACCCGCCGTCCGGCGATCTCCGCGGCGAACGCAGCGGGATCGTGGGTCCGCAGCGTCCGCGCCCACGAGCACCGGGCGCCCACGATCGTCGCGCCGACGAGCCGCGGTCGGAGGTCCCGGGCGACCGTCTCGACTTCCGGGAGTTCAGGCACCGTCAGTGGTGGCCGGTTGCTCGACGAGCACGACCGGGATGTCGTCGAAGGCAGCGGCGGCTCTCGGCAATGCAGACTTCCGCCAGCTGGCGCGGAGCATTCGCGGCAGGGTGTTGGCCTCGGTCACGAGCGCGGTCCGGAGGACCTCGACCTCGATCGGCAGGCCCGGCGCGAGGACGGGCACCGCCGCGACCTCGGTTCCCGCCGCACCGGCGTGGTCGCTCGCACTGAGCATCAGCCGGACGTTGTAGGCCGGTCGGGACCCGCTGTTCGTCAACGTGAGCGACACCTGCTCGCCGCGGTCGTGGGCGGCGACGACGAGCACGACCGGGCTCGCGACCACGTCCTGGAACGCCATCCGGGCGGCGCTGTAGACGATGATCCAGGTCATCAGCACGATCACCGCGAGGACGACCAGCGCGCCGATGACGTCGTGGACCTCGATGCTCATGACGCGCCCGCCTCGACCGGCTCGTTCGCCTCGGCCGCCGCGGCGTCGGCACGGGTGAGCGGCGTCATCGCCTCCCAGTCGTCGCCGACCTTGACGTCGACGGTCAGCGGGACGTCGAGCGCCAGCGCCAATTCCATCGTCGAGCGGAGCACCGGCACGAGCCGGTCGACTTCGTCGCGCGGGACCTCGAGCAGGAGCTCGTCGTGGACCTGAAGGAGGAGCCGCGCCCGGAAGCCGCCGTCGGCGAGCCGCTCCGCGAGGCGGATCATCGCGATCTTGATGATGTCCGCGGCGGTGCCCTGGATGGGCATGTTGATCGCCATCCGCTCGCCGGCCGCGCGGAGGCTCGGGTTCCGTGCCTGGAGCTCGGGGATCTGGCGCTTCCGGCCGAGGAGCGTCGTGACGAAGCCCTGGGTCCGGGCGGATTCCTTGATGTGAAGCATGTAGTAGCTGATCCCCGAGTACGTGGCGAAATAGGTGTTGATGAACTCCTGCGCCTCGGCGCGCGGGATCCCGGCCCGCGACGACAGCCCGAAGTCGCTCATCCCGTAGGCGATCCCGAAGTTGACCATCTTGGCCATCGAGCGCTCGTCCGCGGTGACCTCCTCGGGCGGCTTGTGGAGCACCCGGGCCGCGGTCTCGCGATGGATGTCGGCGCCACGGGCGAACGCGTCCCGGAGATGCTCGTCGCCGGACACGTGGGCGAGGATGCGCAGCTCGATCTGGGAGTAGTCGGCGGCGACCAGGGTCACGTCCGGGGCGCCTGCCACGAACGCGCGGCGGATCCGCCTGCCGAGCTCGGTCCGGATCGGGATGTTCTGGAGGTTCGGGTCGGACGAGGACAGCCGCCCCGTCGCCGCGACGGCCTGGTGGAAGGTCGTGTGCAGCCGGCCGTCCGAGGCCATCAGGGTCGGCAGGGCCTCGACGTACGTCGAGCGGAGCTTCGTGTACGTCCGCCACTCCAGCAGTCCCTCGACCATCGGGTGCGCGGCGCGGAGGTCCTCGAGCACCGACGCGTCCGTCGAGTAGCCCGTCTTCGTCCGCTTGCCCTTCGGCAGGTTGAGCTCGAAGAACAGGACCTGCTCGAGCTGCTTGGGGCTGCCAAGGTTGAACTCGTGGCCGACGCTGGCGTAGATCTCGCGCTCGAGACGCTCGATCTCGGCCCGGAACTCGACGTCGAGCGCGGCGAGCGCGTCGAGGTCGAGGGCCACGCCCGTCGCCTCCATGCGCGCGAGGACGGTGATCAGCGGCAGCTCGATCTCGCGGAACAGCCGGTCAAGCCCCTCGCGCTCGAGCGCCGCGGCGAGCGGGTCGCGGGCGGTGATCGCCGACAGCGCCTCCAGCCCGGCGCGCGCGAACGGCGGGAGCTCCTTGGCCGGCGGCAGGATGAGGTCGAGCTGCTCGGCGACGACGTCGGCGATCGTCTGGCTGCGCAGGCTGGCGTTCAGGATGTACGCCGCGATCTGGGTGTCGAAGCCGATCGGGGTGGGCCGGGCCTCGGGATCCTCGGCGAAGCGGGCGACGAGGAGCGGCTTGACCTCGTGGGCGACGAGCGGGACCGCGAGCCGCTCGACGAGGTGGCGCAGCCGGGCGGCATCGTCCGGGCCCTCCGCGGCCACGGTCCGGCCATCCGGCCCGGCGAGGGCAAGGGCGAGCGGCGTGCCGGCCAGCGGGCGCGGATCGTCGAGGACGAGCGCGGCCCCGACGGCCGGCTGGTCGACCAGCCACGGCGCCAGCGCGTCGATCGCATCGCCGGAATGGAGCTCGATCCGGCCGCCAGGGTCGGCGATCGCGGCGGCCAGCGCGGTGGGCAGGTCCGCGAGCGGCTCCACCGGGCCGGCGCCGACCGGTCGCGGGACGGAGCCGGTCGCGGGACCGGGCGCTCCGCCGTCGTCCGGTCGCCCGCCCGCGGCGGCCATGGCGCCGAAGTCGAGCGACAGCTGGAGACCGCTCCCCTCCCCGACCAGCGTGCCAGGACGACCCGCCGGACGGCCCCCCGCGGGTGCCGGACCCCAGCCCGTGGGCCGGCCGGCGACCTGCGCCGCCCGGACCGGATCGTCCGCGTCGACCGAGCGGAGCGCGGCCACCGTCTCCTCGGCGCGCTCCCCGGTGAGCCCGGGGAGCCGCTCGATGAGCGTCCGGAACTCGTACTCCCGGAACAGCCGGACGACCTCTTCGCGGTCGTAGTCGCCGAGCCGGGCGGCCGGCAGGTCGAGCTCGACGGGCAGGTCGCGCACGATCGTCATGAGCTCGCGGCTCTCGAGCACGCGCTCGCGAGCCTCGACGAGCGCGACCCGCAGCTTCTCCGGGGTGACCTCGGCAACGTGCTCGAAGACGCCTTCCAGGTTGCCCCAGGTCTGGATGAGCTTCGCCGCGGTCTTCTCGCCGACCCCCGGGACGCCGGGGATGTTGTCGGTCGAGTCACCCTTGAGCGCCTTGAAGTCGATCATCTGCGCCGGCTGCAAGCCGTAGCGCTCGTCGATCCTCGCCGGGTCGTAGATCACCGTGTTCTGGACGCCCGAACGCGTCGTCATCAGCCGGGTCCGGTCGGTCACGAGCTGGAGCATGTCGAGGTCGCCGGTCACGATCGTCGTGTCGAGGCCGTCGCGTTCGGCCTGCACGGTCAGCGTGCCGATGACGTCGTCGGCCTCGTAGCCGGCCAGCTCGTAGACCGGGATCCGGAGCGCGCGAACGACCTGGCGCACCTTCGGGAACTGGTCGCGCAGGTCGTCGGGCATCCGCAGCCGGGTGGCCTTGTAGTCGGCAAACCGCTCGTGTCGGAAGGTCGGCCCCGACAGGTCGAAGGCGACCGCAACGTAATCGGGACGGATGTCCTGGAACCCGCGCAGGACGATGCTGCAGAACCCGAACACGGCGTTGACGAGCTCGCCCCGGGACGTGGTCAGGGGCGGGAGGGCGAAGTATCCGCGGTAGATGAGCCCGTTGCCGTCGAGCAGCATCAGGCGTTCCATCGGCGAGCCTCGGCGGGGTCGTGTGGACCCGCTGAGTGTACTCGGCGCAGCCTCCGCGGAGCCCCGTCGACGGCCCAGTCGGCCCCTCGTTCGTGCCCGGCGGAAGAGCCTCAGCCGAGCCGGCGCGCGGCCAGGCGAAGGCCGCCGAGGACGAGGCCGGACGCGAGGAGCAGCAGCGACAGTGCGACGAGCGGCGATGGTCCGGCGCCCTCGCTCACCGGCGCGCCCGTGTCGGTAGCGCTCGCGCCGCCCGGCGCGGGGCTCGCGACCTGGCCGGTCCCGGCGCCCTTCGAACTGCCATCCGTGGTCAGCCCGACCGTGCCACCGCTCGATGGCGCGGGGGCGATCGACGCTCCACCGGAATCAGGCACGCCTCCGTTGCCACCCTCGCTGGCGGCCGGGGCCGGGTTCGGGGACGCCGCGGCTGCCGACGCGGCCGCGGACGGAGCGGGCGCCGCGGGCAGCGCCGACCCGGCGGGCGAGGGGGCGGCCCCCTGGATGGCCGGCGCAGGCGCCGCCGTCACGGCTGCGCCGTAGCTGCCGCCGCCGGCCTGGTTGCCGATCGGGCTGAGGGCGCGCTCGGTGGCCGAGCTCGCGCTGCCGAGCAGTCCGGACGGCAGCGAGGCGAGGAGGAGCCCGGCGATCCCGAGCGTCGCCAGCCCGGCGGCGAGTGGCCGCGTGAACGCCATCCCGGGTGACCCGAATCGGGCCACGACGCCACGCCAGCCGCGCGGCCGAAGTCGCGCCGCGTCGGCGTCGGTGAGCCGGAAGTCGCGGGTCCGCCGTGGCGTCGGCAAGGCGCTTGTCGCGGCGACGATGGCCCGGAGATCGCCGAGCAGCTCGGCGCAGGCGGGGCAGTCGGCCACCCACGACCGGGCGAGCCGGTCGTCGGCCCCGCCGGCCGCCAGGTCGTCGGCGGCGAGACGGGCGATCAGCGACTCGTCATGGTCGGGGCTCGTGTGAGCAAGGTACGGCACGGGGTTCAGACGACCTCAGCCACGGAAGAGTTCCATCCGGTCCTCGAGGAGCGCGCGGAGCGCCAGGCGTCCGCGATGGATTCGCGACTTGACTGTCCCCAGCGAGACCCCGGTCAGCTCGGCGATCTCCGCATAGTCGTATCCCTCGACGTCGAAGAGCACGATCGCCGCCCGCTGGTCCTCGGTGATCCGGGCGAGCGCGTCGGCGAGGGCACGCCCGCGCTCGGCGATCACGACCTGGCGCTCGGGATCCGCGTCCGGACCGGTCGGTGGCTGCCAGCTGTCGTCGTCAAGCTCGGGATAGGGCTGGACGGGACGGCGGCGTCGGGCCCGCTGGGTGTCCATCGCGGCGTTGACGCAGATCCGGTTGAGCCACGACTTGACGCTCCCGCCGCGGAAGCCGGCGAGGTTGCGGAAGGCGGAGAAGAACGCCTCCTGGACGGCGTCGGACGCCTGGTCGCGGTCCGGGACCATCCGCGCCACGAGCGCGAAGAGCTGGTCCTGGTAGAGCTCGACGAGATCGTTGAACGCCGCGAGGTCGCCCGCCCGGGCGCGCTCGATGAGGATCAGGTCCCGGCGCTGGACCGGGTCGTCGACGGCCGCGCTCGGGCGAAGGTCCTCCACGTTCGGGGGCCACCTCCGGACGGCTTGGGTGAGGCCGGGCGAGTCTAGCATCGTCGGCCGGCCTGACGTCCACGTGGTCCGCCCGGTTCCGGGCGGCGATCGTCGCGGTTGCGGCGGTCGAAGCCGCTACGATGGGCCGGCCACGGGCCGAAGTGGCGGAACAGGCAGACGCGACGGTCTCAAACACCGTTGGCCGCAAGCCGTCCGGGTTCAAGTCCCGGCTTCGGCACCACTCCTGGCAGCTTAATCACGGTACCGGACGGCGGCCGATGGCACGGTATTTCGCACGTCGGGCCAGATGGCCTCGGGGGAGGTCCGCACACGCCCCAGCTCGGCGGAGCTGCGGGTCATGGCCGAGCGGGCGGTCGCGGGCGGTACGAGACGCTCGCAGCCCCTTTCATCGGACGCGCCGCGAGAGCGCTTGACTCAGCGCAGGGCGAGCCGACCTTCGTGCCCGCCTGGTGCGCCTGCCCGTGCCCGAATGCTAGAAGACGGCCTGGGGCTCGCTGGCGCGGACGCGGCGGGCCAGGGCTTGGAGGACCTGGAGCTCGATCGATGGACGCTTCTTCAGGAGCGAGTGGAACTCGCGGTGGCCGATCACGAACAGACGCGAGGGGACGTCTGCGGTGACCGTCGCGGTTCGCGGCCCGCCGTCCACGAGGGCGATCTCGCCTGCGAAATCCCCGGGGCCGAGGCGATTGATGACGCTCCCGAGGCGCTCCACCCGGAGCGCGCCGTCGACGACAATGATGAACTCATGGGCCGTCGTGCCCTCGCGGAAGAGGACATGGCCAGCGGCGACATCGACTTCGTCCGCGAGTCGGCCGATCCACTCGATGTCGCCGGCGTCGCATTCGCTGAACAACGGCACCCGACCGATCAGTTCGAGCTTCAGGTCCTTGGTCATTCCTTCGCTCTCTCCCTCGTCGTGTCCCCGAGAGCCGCCAGGCGCCTCCGGCTGTTTTCGGCTGGCCGCGGGTCCGTCGGTGCACGATACTCCCGCGACAACCGGGTGGATATCGGCGACCCGACTAGCCCTCGGTATTCGCCAGTCGAGCATCCACGACGCGCTCGGCGGAGACCGCTGCCTCGCGGTCACCGCACACGGCGGCGATGAAACTCGCCGAGTCGAGGCCAAAGGCGCTCGTCTCCGTCACGGCTCGGACCGTCGCGGTGCGGGGGATGCTGCGCAGCAAGGCGACCTCGCCGACATAGCCGCCGGCGCCGATCGTGCGAAGGGTCGCACCGGCCTGTTCGACCTCGACAGAGCCAGCATCGATGACGAGGAACCGATCGCCTGGATCCCCGGCTCGCATCAGGACCTCGCCCGGCGTGAACTGGAGCGGAGTCAGGCTGCCGGCCAGCTGTTCGACGGTCGAGACCGACAGGGGTGCGAACATCGGAATACCGCGCAGTAGGCGGAGTTGGTGCTCCGGGACGAGCGCCACGTCGTCGGCCCGAAGAACGCCCCGGAGCGAAACCGCGGCGACGACCGGGAGGATCGCACCGGTTACCAAGAAGGCGCCTTGGACGCTGAGTACCGCCAGGAGCAGCGGCGCGACGATCCCGCCAAGCCCGGCCGTCGCCGCGATATAGCCCTCGAACAGGCCCATGATGCTCGCCCGCACCTCGTTCGGGATGGTCCGCTGGAAGAGCGTGAACCCGGCCACGTCGAGGATGGCGTTCGACGCGCCGACGACCCCCATCGCGGCGACCGCGACCCAGACCACAGGCAGCAGACCCACGACCGAGATCGGAACGCCCCAGAAGACGAGGCCGAGGATGAAGAACGGCGCGAGGCGTCGTCGCCCAACGAGCAGGACGCTCCCAACGGCACCGATGATGGCGCCGGCACCGATCGCTGAGTTCAACAGGCCGACCCCCGACTCGCCGAGGCCGAGGGTCCCGATCGTGGCCACGACGATCAGGACGGTGAGCATTCCCCGGACGAACGGCTGGACCCCGAACACGACGATGAGGAGGAACGGCGTCGGCAAACTCCTAAGCGACCTGAACCCGTCGAGGAACCCCGCCGTCGGTCGCCGACCATTCGCTTGACGCGCGGCGGAGGCCCGGCCCGGCAACCGGATCAACGGGCGGACCCGAGCGAACGCCATCGTCGCCAACGCCATCCCCAGCGCTCCCGCGGTCGCGGCCGCCGCCGTGCCGAGAACGAGCAGAATGCCGCCCAGCGCCGGCCCGACCAACAGACCCACTCCCTCCCCCGTACTCGTGGCGACGTTGGCGGCGACGAGTTCCTCGGGCGATCGGGCGAGCCCCGGGATGATCGTGTTCTGGAGCGGCCGGACCGCAGCCGTAGCCACGGCGTTGATCGCTGCGATGACCAGGACGATGACGAACGGCGATCCCAGGGCCAGGGCGACCGCGGCTGCGATCGCGGTCGCCAGTGCGGCCGCGTAGATGCCCAGGAGCACACGCGTCCCCGAATGCCGGTCGCCCAGCGTCGACGCGAGCGGCACCCCAATCAGCGTCGGCAGTGTCCGAGCGACACCGATGACCCCGACGCCTACGGCCCCGCCTTGCTGGTAGGCGTAGACCAGGAGCGCGACGATCAGGGCCCACTGGGCCGCGATGGACAGGGTCCAGGCGATCTCCAGCCTGCGAAGGTCGGGGTTCAGCAGGACCCGGCGGAGGGCGTGCAGCGACGCCGCGAGCTGCAAGCGGATCTCGTGCACGGGTCCGAACACTACCGGTCGGTGGCCGCAGCTACAAGGCATCCACGGACGGCGCGGGGGGCCTCGCCGCAGACCTCGAGCTCGACGGGCGACCGCCGAGCCGCGGCCAGGTCAGCGCCGGGCGATTCGAGGGCCGGCGGCCGTTCTACGCCCCAAGTCGTCTAGACGTGGACGCGGGCATGGTGGAGGAGGAGACAGATCCCCTGTAAGTGGCAGCTGGTCGGCCCGCGGTAGGTCCCAGCGGGCACAGACCCCGGTCGGCGACGGCCGGGGTCTACCATGCCGGCCATGAGCCAATGGGCTCGGAGGCGGGGCGACCTCCTCGCTGAGTGGCATCTGCTCGGGGATCCGCGTCAGACGAACGCCGGGCGAGTCATCGCCGCCTGCGGGACGAACCTCGGCGACGACTGGTCGAAGCTCGAACGGGACGATGACGAGACGATCGTCGGGAACCGCTGCGCCGCCTGCCAGGGGATCTCGCTCCGCTGGGTTTAGCCCCGCGATGGCTAGCCATGTGGCCAACATGTAGCCATTCGCGGGTCTACGGCCCGTCCGCAGTCGTCCGGCGGGTTCGCCGGATGGCCGATCCGAGCACGGAATCGACACGCACGGACCCGAATGGATGCACAGGCTGCGAACGCAAACACCGTTGGCCGCAAGGCCGTTCGGGTTCAAGTCCCGGCTTCGGCACCAGCTCGATCTGAGCACGAAACGGGCCGCCGGGTGGCATTCCCGCCGCGGGAAAGGTCGACCCGATGGCTATTTGCTGAGCCGCAGAACGAGGGTGCCTGTGCCATCTCCGTTCTCGTCGAGAGTGCCGTCGCCCCGGGCTGTCCTGAATTGTCCAGACCCACCGGTGACTGCCAATACCTTGTGGGGTGGCGGCGCGTTCACGAAGGAGAACGTGATCGTGCCGCGATTCTTGAGTTGCATGACACCAGTGCAGTTGGAGAGACCCGTGGCATCGACGAGGACGCAGCTTCCGATCTCGTCGCCCACCGCCTTCGTGCCCTTGAAGAGCTGGTCATGGAAGACGATCACGTCCGCTGCTGAGGGACCCGGCGCCCCGAGATCGGTGTAGTTGAACGGGGCGAACACCACGTGGAAGGTCAAGGTGTGGCCAGAGGTGCCGCCCCCGTCGTTGCCTATGGCCGCACCCAAGACCGAACCCTGGAATAGCAGCACCGACGCCGCCAGCAACACGCCAACGGCCATGGCTCGCGTTCTGGTCCGCATGGGATCTCCTCGCTGTTGACCGGGGACATCGACGTGACGTCGACGGCATGCCCTGTTCAGCTTGAACCTGCTGCGCAAGCCGACCTGATATGAGGTCACACGACCGGTCTGCACGCTGGCCGGGATGAGCTTCGCGATCGCGCGTTCGGACATCAATGGGAACTGATCGCTGACCTGTTCGACCCGCCCGGACGTCGTGAGGCGCCGGCCCAATCCCCGGCTCGAAAGGTCAGCGGATACGCAGCCATAACGGAGGCCCCGCGGCGCCCGTTCTCCTCGGTACATCCCCGACCCGCGATTGTTCCGGCCTCGGCCAGACCTCCTCGGCCGGGCGCCGTGGCAGGTCAGCCGCGGGCCGGGGATGGCGCACTGGCCAGGTTCGGTCGGTGCACTACGGGACGCTCACACCACCCTCGATGGCGGGGGATCCTCGACGGCACGGGATACCGTCGCCCCGTCGATCTGGAGCATGGCGCACTCGTCGGGCCACTCAGACGTCGTAGAGCGTCCCGCCGGCCCCTGGAGAGCTCATCGTCTCAGCTGTCTACGCGGACGAGGACGAAACGGCTAGCGTTTGGGATCGGGGGGCGTACCATCGCTGAACGAAGCGGACGTCAGATGCCGGTGGTCCAGTCCACGCGACGCCCGTTCGTCGGAGTGGAGGCTCGCCGTGGGCATCATCGCGTGGATCGTGCTGGGTGCGATCGCCGGGTTCATCACCAACCTGATCATGGGTGGCGGGGAAGGCGTCCTCGGCACGATCTTCCTGGGCATCATCGGCGCCGTCGTCGGGGGCTTCCTGGCGGGCACCGTCCTCAAGGTCGCGGACGTGACCGGGATCAACATCGAGAGCATCGTCGTCGCCGTGATCGGTGCCGTGATCGTGGTCGCGGCGTACCGGCTGCTCATGGGTCGACGGACCGCCGTGTGAGGTCGGCCCCTGCTAAGCGGGCGTCGACGGCGATCCCCCTGATCGACGAGTCCAGCCGAGTTTCGCCGGTTGTCGCGGGTTGGTCCCACGGAAGCGCTTTGGTCCGTTGCTCTGAATGCGCGTCAGTTGGTGAGGACATCGCGTAGCGTCGCGGCGAAGGCCTCCGGATCGCCCGTCCTGCCGTACTCGCCGCCAAGGAAGCCGTCGTGGCCTCCAGGGAACGCGACCGGCGTCGTCCCGAGCCGTTCTGCAACGGCCAGGGCCGCACGGCCGGCGATCATCCTCTTGGATTCCGCTCCGACGCCGATGACGATCCGGGTGGGGGCTGCCCGGAGGTCGTCGAAGGCGAGCTGGTAGTGGCTGCACGAAATCATGTTCTGCCCAAGGAGCGGGTCATTCCTGGCGCCGTCGTCCTCGGTCGGCAACCCGAAAGCGGCGGGATCTGGAGCGGGTCGGTCGGCGAAACCGGCCGGAATCGGACCTTCCTGGCTGACCAGCGCGATGAACTTCGCCATCGCCGGGCCGAAGCCGCTGCGCTCGTACGTCTCATGGATGTCCACGTTCGCAGCCAGCGCCGCTTCGCGATCCGGCAGCTCCTGGGAGGCTGGCGGCTCGTGCGCCACGAGGGTTCGGACCTGCTCCGAATGCTTGGCCACGAGGGCCAGCGCGTTGACCGCGCCACCGCTGCTGGCGAAGATGTCCACCGGCTTGCCGCCCAGCGCGGAGATCAGCCGGTGCAGGTCGTCGGCGTGCTCGTCAGGCGTGGACTCGGAGGCGGCGTCGGTGCGTTTGCTGCGCTCCGCACCGCGAGGGTCATACGTCACGACGGTCCTGTCCGGGAAGTGATTGGCCAGGGTGCCGAATCCGGAGGCTCCCATTGGCGAGCCGATAATCAGCAGGGCTGGCTCGGTGCTTGAATCGTTGGTCCGGACATCGTAGGTCAGCACGGCGCCCGGCACGGTAAGGGTGCGAGTTTCGAGCATGGTGGCGGTGGTTGGCATGATCTGCCTCCTTGGTCGCGCCGTTACACGGCACTCACACTCAAGCTTGGAAGTGTGACAGGGCAGCGGCTCTTCAACGAGCACGACCACGAGCGACAGACGTCTTGCAATTACGAATGCAACCCCCGCCGCCTGCGATTCGGTCCTAGACTGCGGGCCGACCATGGCGACCTGGATCACCCGCCCGCCCGACGACGACTGGCACCTGATGGAGGCCAGCTCGCCGGGTCGGAGCCTGGTCCTGAGCGCGTGCGGACGCAACTTCGACATCCGCTCGAAGGGCTACCGAACGCAGGACAACGCCGACCTGGTCCCGGATCGGCGGCGCTGCCCGACCTGCCAGGGCGCGTTCATGCGCTCGACGCTGCCCTGACCCGACGCGGGTCGGCTCCGGAGCGATCCAGCCCGGGCCCCGTTTCGATGCTCCCGTAACCCCGCGCGCGACGCGCGGCCGAGCCCTGCAACGCCGTTCCGGGCACGCTGAGAGGACGGGTCCCGGTCGCCGACCGGCGGCGCCCGATTGCGGAGGACAGCCGTGAACCCCTTCCGATTCCTCGCCCCGCGCGTCAGCGTGCTCGCTCACTGCGATCTGCCCTGCGGCATCTACGACCCAGAGCAGGCGCGGATCGAGGCCGAGAGCTGCCTGAAGATCCTCCAGAAGCTCGACGGCCAGGACGACCCGACCTTCCGGACCCGGGCGCTGGACATCAAGGAGGAGCGGGCCGACCTGGTCAAGCACCACCTCGACGTCCTGTGGCACGACTACTTCAAGCCGGAGCACGAGTCAAAGGTGCCCAACCTGCACCAGCTGTTCTGGGACGCCGCCAAGCAGGCTTCGAAGGTCAAGGCGTCGATCGACCCGGCCGACGGCGAGCAGCTCCTGGCCATGATCGATCGGATCGAGCAGGCCTGGGTCGCCACCGGCGGCCCCGAGAAGACGCGGATCCGAGCAAATCGGCCGACCGGTGGGTCGGCCGAGCCCGAGGCGATCCCGATGGGCGCTGGGGCGCGCGCCTGAGCCCGACGCCGCTCAGCGCACTCGGCTGACGGAAACGGCCTGCTCGCGGACCTCCACAAGCTCCTGGACGTCCGCGAGCGGCTCTTCCGGCTTGACCGGCTGTGCCCAGCTCCACAGGCGGTCGCGGTCCTCTTCCTGGACGCCCGTTGGCCAGTCGAGGCCCGGCGAGTCGAACAGACCGCGGAACATTCCGGCCGGTCCAGCCCGCCCGCAGGCCGAGCCGAGCATCCGGGCACCCATGGCGAACGCCACGAGGGCGATGAGGCTGACCACGAGTTCCATGGCGCCACGTCCCGACCACCGGGGCGGCGAGGACGGCCGCGCGTCCGGCGGACCGGTCGAGCCTACACCCGGGCGTTCGGCGGGACCAGCGCGCCGGAGCCCGCTAGACTCGGCGCCGATGGACGAGCTTCCGCTCCAGGACCGGTTCGGCGCCGACGACATCTGCTTCGGCTGCGGACCGCGCAACCCGCGCGGCCTGCGAATCAAGAGCCGGGTCGACGGCGACGAGGTGGTGGCCGACTGGACGCCTGGCATCGATCTCGAGGCGTTCCCGGGCATGCTCAACGGCGGGATCGTCGCTTCGCTGCTCGACTGCCACTCGGCCTGGACGGCAGCGCATGGCCTGATGGTCGCCGCGGATCTCGCCGAGCCGCCGATCGTCGTCACCGCGGACCTCGCGGTCCAGTACCACCGGCCAACGCCGAGTGATCGACCGGTCCATCTCCGTGCCCGGGTGACCGAGCAGACCACCCGGCGCGCGGTCATCGACGCGGAGCTGACCTCGGACGGGGTCATGACCGCGACCGCGCGTTCGACCTTCATCGCGGTACGGCCGGACCATCCGGCGTACGGAACCAGGTAGGAGTCCGACCCATGGCCCTGCGACGCTTCCTCGGCGGCGCCCCGAAACCCGCATCCGCAACGCCGGTCGAACCGGCCGCGGCAAACCTGCCGGCGGCCGACACGGCGACCGTCCGCAAGATCGTCGGCCAGCTCGAGTCGCTGCCGCCCGACAAGGCGCGCCACCTCGCCGGGTTCGCCTACATCCTCGGCCGGGCAGCGAACTCGGACATGGACATGACCGCCGAGGAGACGGCGCTGATGGAGCGGATCGTCATGGAGCATGGCGAGATCCCCGAGGCGCAGGCGGTTCTCGTGGTCGAGATCGCGAAGCAGCAGGAGCGCCTGATCGGCGGGACCGAGGACTACCTCGTGACCCGCGAGTGGGCGAAGTCGGCCAGCATGGACGAGCGGATGGCCCTCCTCCGCTGCTGCTTCCTCGTGGACGCGGTCGACGACTCGATCAGCGCCGAGGAGAGCGCCGTCCTCAACGAGATCGCCAACGAGCTCATGCTCGACTCGGCGACGATCGCGAAGGTCCGCGGCGAGTTCACCGACCGCTACGCGGTCGTGCAGGCGATGCGGGCGGCGAACGCGGCGAAGGAGAGCTGAGCGAGGCGGTCGACCGTCAGGCGAGCGGGACGGGCTCACGGGCGGGACGGGCTCGGGAGCGCGCCCTTCGTGGTCAGGCCAGCCGGAGCTCCACGGCGCCGGCGCCGAGCCGCCGGCCGACCTCGGCCAGGAGCTCCGCGTCGTAGGCCACGCCGCTCCGGAGCTCCATCGGCAGCTCCGATCCCGTTCGGCCGGTCGGGACGTGGATCACGACGCGGGTCGAGCCCGGACGCGCCCGGATCAGCGCCTGGAACGCCTCCATCGCCCCCTCGGTGTTCGTCCCGAGGATGAACCGCACATGGAGGACCTGGCCGAGGCTCGCCTCGACCTGCGCCGTCGGTGCCTCGGCTGCCTCGACGAGCTCGGCGCTCGCCTCGTCGGGGAGCGGCGGCTCGTCGTCCTCGGGGCCGAGGTGCCCCAGGTCGGCCGGCTCGAGGTCCGTCGGAACCGGTGACGGCGGGTCGATCCGCGGCAGCTCGGCGGGGCCGGCGGCGCCCGGCCGGAGCGGGCTGACGCTGGCGCGCAGCGGGCTGACGGCGGTGCGTAGGGGCGAGCCACCACCCGGCGTCGGCCCGGCGGCCGTGGCCGGGCTCGGGCCGACGCCGACCGGAGCCGGTCCCGGACCGACGGCAACCGGGTGCCGGCCGACTGGTGCGGCCGGTCGCGCCCATCCGTTCCCGTTGCCGTTGCTGCCGTGGCGCGGACCGGAGCGGCCGCGACCGCGCGACCGGTCGGCGGCCGCGACCTCGCGGGCGAAGCCCTCCGGGCCACGGGTTGCTGCCTCGTCCCAATCCGTGGCGAGGTCGGCGAGGAGCGAGACGTCCTCGCCCTTGTGATCGACCCGGCCGGAGATCAGCAGGATCCGGCCGTCCGTCCAGGTCCCGCGGGTCTCCTCGAAGAGACGCGGGAAGACGACCACCTCGATCCCGCCCTGGAGGTCCTCGAGGCTGACGATGGCCATCGTCGAGCGGGCCTTCGTGACGACCATCCGGACGCCGGTCACGATCCCCCCGACGACGACCCGCTGTCCGTCGAGCGACTCGTCGCGCAGGTCGCCCGAGTACGCCGTGACGAACGGGCCGATGGCCTCGGCGATCTCGCCCAGCGGATGGTCGGACAGGTAGAGCCCGAGGAGCTCCTTCTCCCAGCGCAGCCGCTCGCGGGTCGGCGTCTCGGGCACGTTCGGGAGCGGGGCGTCGAGGGCGGCCGGCTCGGCGGCCAGCTCGAACAGCGACGTCTGGCCGGTGATTCGATCGTGCTGGACGGCGCTTCCCGCGGCGAGCGCGTCGTCGAGTCCGAGCAGGATCTGGGCCGGGTGCCCGAAACCGTTCAGGGCGCCGACCCGGGCGAGCGCCTCGAGGACCTTGCGGTTCGCCAGCCGCAGGTCGATCCGCGAGCACAGGTCGGTCAGCGAGCGGAACTCGCCGCCCTCCTGCCGGGCGGCGATGATCGACTCGATCGCGCCCTGCCCCACGTTCTTGACGGCGAGGAGGCCGAACCGGATCGCCTCGTCCTCGACCGTGAACTCCACGTCGGAGCGGTGGACGTCCGGCGGCAGGACCTGGATCCCGAGCCGGCGGCACTCGGCGATCGCCGCCGCCACCTTTTCGGCGTTGTCGCGGACCGCGGTGAGCACGCTGGTCATGTACTCGACGGTGTAGTTCGCCTTGAGATAGGCCGTCTGGTAGGCGACCAGCCCGTAGCACGTCGCGTGCGCCTTGTTGAAGCCGTACCGCTCGAACGGCTCGAACGCCTTGAACACCGCGTCGATCGTCTGCGCCGGGACGCCCCGCTCGGCCGCCTGGGTGACGAACTTCTCCTTCTGGGCGCGCAGGACCGAGGACTTCTTCTTCCGGATCGCGTAGCCGAGCGTGTCCGCCTCCGGACCGGTGAACCCGCCGAGGCCCATGGCCGCGGCCATGATGTCCTCCTGGTAGACGAAGATCCCGTACGTCTTCTCGAGGTACGGCTCGAGCAGCGGGTGGAGGTAGGTGACCGGCTCCTGGCCGTGCTTCCGCCGGATGTAGGCCGGGATGTTGTCCATCGGTCCGGGGCGGTAGAGCGCGACCATCGCGGCCAGGTCGTAGACCGACGTCGGGCGGAGCTCGCGGATATAGCGCCGCATCCCGGCCGACTCGAGCTGGAAGATGCCGGTCGTCTCACCGCTCGCGAGGAGCTCGAACGTGGCTGCATCGTCGAGCGGGATCGCATCGAGGTCGATCTCGACCCCACGGTGGGCGCGCACGAGCTCAACGGCCTGGCGGAGGATCGTCAGGTTGGACAGGCCGAGGAAGTCGAACTTGAGCAGCCCGAGTGCCTCGACGGCGTGCATCTCGAACTGGGTCATCAGCCCGTCCGAGTTCGTCGCCCGCTGGAGCGGCATGAGCTCGGTCAGCGGCTCGCGGCTGATCACCACCCCGGCGGCATGCGTGCTCGCGTTGCGCGACACCCCCTCGAGCTGGCGGGCGAGGTCGACCAGCTTGCCGACCTGCGGGTCGCCGTCGACGAGCTCGCGGAACTGGGGCGCGATCTGGATTGCCTCGTCGAGCTTGATCCCGAGCTGGTTCGGGACGGCCTTGGCGATCCGGTCCACCTCGCCGTAGCTCATCCCGAGGACCCGCCCGACGTCGCGGATGGCCGCCCGGGCGAGCATCGTCCCGAAGGTGATGATCTGGGCGACGTGGTCCTGGCCGTACTTGCGGCCGACGTAGGCGATGACCTCCTCGCGCCGGCCGTCCTCGAAGTCGACGTCGATGTCGGGCATCGTCACCCGGTCCGGGTTGAGGAACCGCTCGAACGGGAGCTGGTAGAGGATCGGGTCGACCGGCGTGATCCCGAGGGTGTAGGTCACGATCGAGCCGGGTGCGCTCCCCCGGCAGGTCGTCTGGATCCGCTGCTCGCGGGCGAAGCGGACAAAGTCGGCCACGATCAGGAAGTAGCCGGCGTAGCCCATCGACGTGATCACCCGGAGCTCGTAGTCGAGCCGCTCCTGGAGCGCCGGGGTCACCTCCCCATACCGCGCGACGAGACCGCGCTGGCATTCGGCCGCCAGCCAGCTCTCGGCGGTCTCGCCGTCGGGGACCGGGAAATGCGGGATGCGCAGCTGGCCGAGCGGCAGCTCGAGCCCGCCGGTTATCTCGGCGATCCGGCGGGTGTTGAGAACCGCCTCGCGTTGGTCGGGGAACAGCGCCGCCATCTGGGCCGCCGACTTGAGGTAGAAGTCGTGGGTCTCGAACTTGAGCCGGCCTGGGGTGTCGAGGTTGTTGCCGGTCCCGACGCAGAGGAGCACGTCGTGGGCCTCCGACTGCGCCTCGTGGACGTAGTGCAGGTCGTTCGTCACGACGAGCGGCAGGCCCGCCTCGGGGGCCAGCCGGAGGAGCTGCTCGTTGAGCCGGCGCTGCTCGGCGAGGCCGTGGTCCTGCAGCTCGAGGAAGAAGCCGTCCGGGCCGAAGATGTCGCCATATTCGCCGGCCAGCTTGCGGGCGAGCTCCCAGTCGTCGGTCTCGAGCGCCCGCGGGATCTCCCCGCCGAGACAGGCCGACAGCCCGACCAGGCCCTGGCTGTGCTTCGCCAGATGGTCGCGGTCGATCCGCGGCTTGTAGTAGTAGCCGTCGAGGTGGGCGTCGGTGACGAGCCGGCACAGGTTGCGATAGCCGACGTCGTCCTTGGCCAGGAGAATCAGGTGGAAGGGCTGGGCGTCGGCCTTGCCCTCCTTGTCGCGCATCGAGCGCCGGGCGACGTAGGTCTCGACCCCGATGATCGGCTTGATGCCCTTCGCCGTCGCGGCCTGGTAGAAGGCGACCGCGCCGTACAGCGCGCCGTGGTCGGTCAGGGCGAGGCTGTCGAACCCCTGCTGTGCCGCCGTGTCGACCAGGTCGTTGATCCGTCCGAGCCCATCGAGAAGGCTGAACTCGGAATGGACGTGCAGATGCGTGAAGTCATTCGGGGCGATGGTCGTCACGGAAGATCAATGGTAGTCCCGCGACCCGAACCGCGGCTGACAGCTGCCCGGGTCGCATCTGTTCGGGGGTGCTGCGGGCCGGAGATGGGTTGGACGTCCAAATGGTCGTATTCCCCCTGGCCGACGATGGGCCCCGCTCGGTGAGGACATCCGGCCCAGCAGGGTCCGGTCGTATCGGACAGGATGGCTGCGCGTCAAACGCAGGCAGGAGAAGGATGATGACCACCGGGGAGCATCCGAATGCGACCGCCTACCGGAGGACGGTTGATGCATTCCGCGACCGAGACTTCGACACGATCCGGTCTCTCGTCGCCGACGAGGTCGTCTGGCATGTGCCCGGTCGGCACTCGATGGCAGGCGACGTCCGCGGTCTCGACGAGCTGGTCGCCTGGCTCGGCCGACTCAGCGAGTTCGGCTTCACCATCCGGGAGCACGACGTGTTCGGCAACGACGAGCACGTGTGTGCACTGAGCTACATGGGTGCCCGGCGGCCCGGGGTCGTCATCGAGATCCCAGTGACGAGCGTCTTTCACTTCCGCGCGGGGCGGCAGGTCGAGCGGTGGATGTACCCCAGCGATGCGGCAGCCTGGGAGGCGATCTTCGACGGTTGACATGCCGGAGCGGCCAGAGCGATTGCGCAAGAGCCGTGGCTGGCACCGGGTCCTGGGTTACGGGTCGGCGAGCCTGCCACTGGCCGGCATGCTTCCTGGGCGAGGTGACCCGCTTCAGGCGGGCCGATCCGCACTGGCCGGGATGCCGACGGACGTCACGATTGACGGGTACAGGCGGGCTACGCGCCGGGACGTACCGGGAGGCTCAAGACTCCATGGATGCTCAAGCGACGGCCATCGGATGGCGGGGTGTGCTCGAGCGGCACCAGGTGACGGCATTCTTCGTGCTCGCGTACGGGTTCAGCTGGCTCGCCGAGTTGGTGCTGTTCGGGCTGCTCGGCCAGTCCGCGGCACTCACCGTGCCGGTGATCACGTTCGGCCCAACGGTCGCGGCGCTCGTCATGACAGCGGCGCTCCAGGGTCGCCCGGGCCTCACGCGTCTGTGGGCACGGATGCGAGCCTGGCGCGTCGGAAGCCGCTGGTATGGGGCTGCGCTCCTCCTCATCCCGCTCTTCTACCTGGTCGGAACCCTGGTTCTGCCCGGAGCGCTCGCGAGCTATGCGCCCGAGTCGCTCGTCGTCCTCGTCATCACCTGGTTCATCGTCCTGACGCTCGGCGGCGTCATCGGTGGGCCGTTGGGCGAAGAGCCCGGCTGGCGGGGGTTCGCCCTGCCGCGACTCCAGGCGCAACTGGGTCCGCTCGGCGGCACGCTCCTGCTCGGGTTCGTCTGGGCCGGCTGGCATTCCCCCCAGTTCTTCATGCCGGAGTGGGCGGACCAGAACGGAGGCCTGTCAGTCGCGACCCTCGCGATCTTCGTCGCCACGGTGCTGTCGGTCGCGGTGATCCTGACCTGGATCTTCAACCACACCGGCGGCAGCGTGCTCCTCGCGATGGTCGCGCACTCGAGCGTGAACACCTCCCAGGCAGTGCTGAATCCGCTGTTCCCGGCCGTGAACAGCGACCTCAATGGGCTGCTCGGTTTCGGGATCCTCGCGATCGTGATCCTCGTCGCGACCCATGGCCGGCTTGGGTACTCGCCACGAGAGGCCACCGTGCCCGCTGGCCTCGTCGCGATCCCAAGCCCGACCTGAGCGCCCGATCGCGGTAGGCACAGGGTTTGTGGATGACGCAGCGCACGCATTCGATCCGGTTCGACCAGCCCGTCCCGGCCGAGACAGTCGCGCCGCACCTGCGCCGGGCACGCATGGAGCTGATCGGCGTCCTCGCTCTCCTGCTGATCACCCTGGCCGCGTCGTTCCTCAAGGGCCAGGCCATCTACATCTTCGCCTACATCATGACCGTCTCGGTCGCCGTGGGCGGACCCCGACGCCACGGCCGCCCGTGGAGCGATATCGGGATCAAATCGGGCTTCCGCGACGATCTCCGGCGTGTCTGGTACCTCGCCGCGCTCGACGCGCTGGTCTTCCAGCTGCTGCCGCCCGCTCTCCTGATCGCATCCCTGCTCGGATACGGGCCGGAGCTCGTCGACCACATCACGAGCCGCTTGCCGGTCGATGTCTCCTCGGGGACCGGACTGGCCGCGATCGCCAGCCTGCTGACGATCGCGCTGCTGCTCACCCTGGTCGAGGAGATCGTCTACCGGGTCGTGATCCAGGAGCGCCTGAGCTGGTTCATCGGAACGCCGGCCGCAATTCTGGTGGCGGCCGTCCTCTTCGGGCTGACGCACGTTGTCGGCGTCTCGGGGAGTCCCCAGGTCGTCCTGCTCGACGTCGGCGGAGTCGTTCTCGATGGCGTCTTCTTCGGGCTCATCTACGCCAGGACCCACAACCTTGCGGTGACCTGGGCAACGCACTACGCGGCTGACGTGGTCGGTGTTCTCGCCATCGTGTCGGTCTTCCGCGTGGCGTAGGGACGACCACCGAGGAGCTGGCCGGCCTTGCGATGGCTCAGTGCTCGGTTTCGACCGACACGGCCTCGGCGCCCGACGACGATTCCGGCGTCCGGCGTGGCGCGCCCGGATCGGGCTCCATCGCGGCATCGAGCTGGTCGAGGAACGGTCGCGCGCGGAGTCGGGTGAGGATCTCGCGCGCCCCGTCGGTCGCTGCCCGGACCTCGGGACCCGGCTCGAGCACTTTCGCCATGAGGATCGCCCCCAGCGCCTCGTCGAAGACGGATTCGATGGCCCGGAGCTCCGCCATTGCCGTCTCGAACGAGCGGATCGCCCCGGAGGCGTCGCCGGCCAGGCCCGCGAGCCCCGCCCGGATCACCGTTCGGCGGGCGTCGACGAGCGACAAGTGCCCGCCGATCGCGTCGAGCGCCGCAAGGTCAGCCTCGGCGGCCGGAACGTTGCCCAGCAGGATCGCCGACCAGGCGGCGAACCACCGCCAACCCGGCGCCGCGAATTCGTACTGGCCGACATTCGCACGGTAGATGGCGCCCGCCTCGGCCAGGTTGCCCCGGGCGAGTGCGACGAACCCGAGCGCGTCGACAGACAGCCAGAGCGTCTGCGGGTCCGTCACCCCCGCGGCGGCTTGCTTCAGGCTGTCGAGCAGCTCGGCGACTGGTTCTCCACGAGCGGCCCTCACCAGGACCGTCTGCAGGAGGTACGGCATCCGATCGCCCGCCTCCGGGTTCTCGTCGAGCCCCGCGGTGGTCACCTCGAGCAGGCCGTCCCAGTCGCCGGTCCACAGGCAGCCCTGGCCGACCTTCTCCAGAAGCACGTGAACCCAGGATCGGTCCCCCACCCGACGGGCCACCAACACGCCCTCCCGGGCACTGTCGAGGAGCGTCCGAGGGTTGATCCAGCGCTCGGTCGCCAGGCGGTTGTTCAAGCCGCGGAGGGCCGTCGGGGTCAGTCCATTCGCCTTGGCCAGTCGCTCGCCGGCCTCGATGACGGCGAATCCCTCACGGACCCGTCCCAGCCCGCACAGCGCCGAGCCTTTCGTCACGAGCGCATCCGCCAGGATCGGAATGAGATCGGCCCGCTCGGCCGCGAGCAGGACGGGCTCACCCACCTCGAGCGAACGATCGTGTTCCTCGCGCAGCATGTAGGCGCGGGCCAGCTGGGCCTGGATGGCGACGATCCCGGGATCGGGCGACAGATCCGAGAATTCGGCGGCGGCGGGCACCAGCACTGCCATCGCCTGGTCGTTCTGGCGTGCGCTCGACAGCACCGCGGCCAGCTCCGCCGTCACCCGGGCCGCGGCGACCCGGTCCCCGATCTCGCGCTGAAGGGCCACCGCCTGGTCGAGGTACGCCTCGGCGGCCCCGTGATGCGCGGCCGTTGATGCCGACTGCCCCGCCCGTTCCAGGAGGTCGGCCCGGTCGGTCGGGGAATCAGTGACCGACAGGGCCTGGTCGAGGAACCGCACCGCCTGCTCGTGGGAGCCCAGGGCCGCGGCCCGGCCGGCGGCCGCCTTCAGCGCCAGCCGCGCCTGCGCCTTGAGGGCCTCGGCCTCGGGCCCGGCCGGTGCATTGCGGTATGCCGCGAGGTACTGGCCCGCCAGCCCCCCGGCGAGCTCCGGTGAGTCCAGTGACTCGAAGAACCGCGCCGCGGCCAGGTGTCGCGTCTTCCGGTCGGCGCGCGCGAGCGTGTTGTAGGCAACCTCGCGGACGAGCGCCTGGACGAACACGAACTGGCCGCGCTCCGGTGAGCGGAGGTCCGCCTCGACCGTGAACAGCTCCTGGCGGACGAGCGCTCGGAGCCTCGCCTCGAGATCGGGTTCGGGGATCCCGGAGACGGCGGCCAGGCCGCCCAGCGTGAAGCTCTGGCCGAGGACGGCGGCGTCGCTGACGAGGGCACGGTCCCCACCGGCGAGACCGTCGAGCCGGCTCGCGATCAGGGCGGTCAGGGTCTCTGGGACGGACAGGTTCCCGAGGTCGCCGGTCGGGACGTAGGCGGAATCGCGCACGGTGAGACGTCCGTCGGCGACGAGCATGCGGACCATCTCGACCGCATAGAGCGGGATCCCGTCGGCCTGCTCGACGATCGACGCAACCGCCGCCGGCGGAAGTCCGGGAACCAGGCCGGCAAGGAGCTCGGTCATCGCCTCGTGGCTCAGCGGTTCGAGGCGAAGCGAGGTGAAGTTGCGCTTCCCGGCACCCCAGTCCGGGCGGCGTTCAAGCAGCTCGGGCCGGGCGAGCACGAGCACGTAGATCGGGACGTTCCGGCTCCACTCGAGGAGGTCGTCGACGAAGTCGAGCAGGCCCGGGTCCGCGTGGTGGTGATCCTCGAACACCATGACCACCGGGGCCGTCGCGGCAAGCCGTTCGAAGAACATCCGCCACGCCGCGAACAGCTGGTCGGACGGGATCCCGATCTCCAGGCCGAGCAGGGTGAGGATCGCGGGCGCGATCCACGCCCGGTCGTCGGGGTCGGGGACGTATGTGGCCAGGGCCTCGGCCACCTTCCGACGGGTCGTGACCTCGTCGTCGGTCTCGAGCAGCCCACACCGTGCCCGGACCATCTCGCCGAGCGCCCAGAACGTGATCCCGTCGCCGTAGGCCGGGCTGCGGCCCTCGTGCCACCAGATCGTCTCGACGAGGCCGTCGAGATACTTCAGGAACTCCCAGGCGAGCCGGGTCTTGCCGATGCCGGCCGGGCCCATCACGCTGACGAGGCGGGGACGTCGATCGCGAGTCGTCGTGTGGAAGAGCTCCTTGAGCAGGCGCAGCTCCTCGGTCCGGCCGACAAACGGCGCCTCGAGGGTCTCGCTCCGATTGCGCCCGCCGATCTCGGCCACGACCCGCACGGCCCGCCAGGCCGCCACGGGCAACGCCTTGCCCTTGAGATCCTGCGGCCCCACCTCCTCGAACGCGATCGCCCGCGAGGCTGCCCGATGGGTCGCCTCGCCCACGAGGACCGCCCCGGGCGGCGCGACGGACTGGAGCCGGGCAGCCGTGTTGACGAGGTCGCCGGCCACCATCCCCTGGTTCGTGGCTCCCAGCGTCACCGCCGCCTCTCCGGTCAGCACCCCGGCGCGCGCCTCGATGCCTGGCCCGAGACCAGCGACGGCGTCGACGAGCTCGAGGCCTGCCCGGACTGCCCGCTCGACGTCGTCCTCTCGCGCGACCGGTGCTCCCCAGACCGCCATCACCGCGTCGCCGATGAACTTCTCGACCGTCCCGCCGTGGCGGCCGATCACGTCGGTCGCGATCTCGAAGTAGCGGGTCAGCGTGTCGCGCACGTCCTCCGCATCACGCTCCTCGGCGAAGGGCGTGAAGCCGACGAGATCCGCGAACAGGACCGAGACGAGACGGCGCTCGGCAACCGGACTCGCAGCGGGCGGCGAAGCGCCGATCGCCACTGCCGCGCCCGTGACGGCTGACCCGGCTGACCCGGCGGCGCCGAGCGGCGTGGCACATTCGGCGCAGAACTTCGCCGTGGCGGCGTTGGCCGTCCCGCAGGCCGGGCAGGCCAGGGCGAGTCGGGTGGCGCACTCGGTGCAGAACTTCGCGCCGATCGCGTTCTCGGTACCGCAATTCGAGCAGATCACGCAGTCCTCGCCAGGACGATGTCAGGTGTTGAGCCTATCCGAACGTGATCGGCGGCGAACCGCGCCGGTGCCTGGATCGGTCACGTGGGCGTCCTCCGCCCGCGGCCGGCCTGCCCGGCGGCTGGGCTCGGCATCCGACCCGACGCCGTAGCCGCCGAGCCGATCACGCTGGTCTGAGCTTGTACGGCAGGCCGAGCGTTACCGTGAACGTCGACGACCAGGCACCACGGTGTCCACCACGGCGCAGGCGAGCAACTTCGAAGACACGATCGGCGCCACGCTCAAGTGCGCCACCATTCAGCGTCTTCCAGAGCGCTGGTTACGGAACGAAGTTCACTCCCGAGTAGGTCGCGCTGTCGAGCTCGCGGAAGCCTACGTCGTAATACGGGGAGGTCCCGTCGCTGCGGCTGACTCCGAGGCACGTGCACTTCTCGAACACGCTGTTCGAGACGCCGGCGACATACGGACCAGCCCAGAACGCGCCGTCACTCGCCTCGGCGTAGTAGTAGAACCAGCGATTGCTGGTGGGATTCGAGCGCGATTCCGTTTCGCCGGGATCGAGTGCGACCCAGCCCAGTGCATCCCACGGTTCGTCACAGTCCTCCGCGCAGGCCCAGTCGAGTCGCATGTAGGCGACCCACATCTTCTTGCCGTACGAGTTCCGGAAGCTGATCGATGAGCGGCCACTGGCCATGCCTACGCCCCCTTTCGCGATTGTGCGATGCGGGCGGCCAGGGACTCGCGCGGGACGTCCTTCGGCTTGCTCTTGCGTGGGAATCGGATCTGGTTCTCAGCATCCTTCTCGCGGTTGCCGCGATCGTGGAAGCCGGGCCCATGATCTTCCAGTGGTGGGAAACCTGGCTCGAAGGCGGTGTTCCACTCGTCCTCGTCCATGAGCCTCTCAGGGTTCATCGAGTGCTCCTCTCTTCCCGCCGGAAGAGCGCGCCCAGTCCGGCCACGGCAGGGCGGTGGGTCCGGCGGAACGTCGGCGATTCCCCGTTGACCAGTCCCTGCGGCAGCCCGTGTCGCCGCGGCAGCGGGACACCGGCATCGTACCCGTGCTGGTTACGCAGGCTGCGTAGTCATTTCTCCTAGTCGCTTCACGCAATCAGCGGAGATGCCGTCGAACCTCGCTCACTGGTCACGAGCTCCGTGTCCGGCCGGTCGAGCTCGCGGAGCCCGGCGTTGCCTGGACGTCCGATCCGATGCCGTGGCCGCTCAGCCGATCCCGCTGGTCGAGCATGAACAGCAGGCCCAGCGACGGCGCGATGACCAGGATCGCGACGACGAACACGACGAGCAGCGCATCGAGGCTTCCGCTCGGCGAGGCCGCGTCGGCGAAGGTCATCGTCGGCGGGAGGATGTACGGGTACTGCGCCACGCCCCAGCCGGCGATGATCGCGGCGACGGCCCCGACCGCGCAGGCGCGGGTGCCGCGCGCCGCGTCCCGCGACAGGAGCGCGAGGGCCGCGATCCCGAGAGCCGCGGACGCGACGAGGAGCGGCCAGCCGCGGCTGGTCAGCTCGTTCGCGAGGACGGGGGCGTCGACGGCCAGCACGGGGATCGCCCCGATCGCCAATCCGCCGGCCACGACCGCTGCGGCGATCGCCCGCCGCCGGAAGTAGCCGACCAGCTCGTCGTCTTGCGTCCGACGCGCATCGGCCACGAGGAACACGGCCGCCAGGTAGGCGCAGACGGCGACGGCCATCACGCCGAGCAGGAGCGAGGTCGGGGTGGTCCAGGCCGACCACGGGTCCACCGCGGGACCGGCCGCCGCGGCGAGGACCCGGCCGCTGGCGATCGCTCCGGCGACCGCCCCGAGCAGGAAGGGGGTCATGACGGACGAGGTCGCGAAGATCGCCCCGGCGGCTCGTCGTCCGCGCAACCCGGTCGCCTGCGGGCGGAACGCGAAGGCCGCTCCGCGCAGGACCATCCCGAGGCCGACGAGCGAGAGCGGCACGAACAGCGCGGTCATGATCGCGGCGAAGGCCGGCGAGAACGCGGTCCAGAGCACGACGAGGTCGAACACGAGCCACGTGTGATTGGCCTCCCAGACCGGGCCGATGGCATCGGCAATGAGCGCCCGCGGGCGGAGGCCCGGTGCGGTTCGTCCCGCGGCGAGATCCCAGAACCCCGCACCGAAGTCGGCCCCGCCGAACACCGCGTAGGCGGCGATCCCGAGCAGGAGGACGCTCGCCGTCGCCTGGACCGCCGTCACGAGCGCTCCTCGCCCGATGGCTCCGGTGGGCCGTACGGCACCGCGTCCTGCGGGGAGAGCCCGTCGAAGGCGCGGCCGCCGGCCGCCGCGTCGGACACGGCCCAACGGCGCTTGAGGGCCAGCAGGGTCACGATCGTCGCCACGCCGAGCGCCGAATAGAGTGCAACCACGCCGGCGAAGGTGACCGTGACGCCCGAGGCATGCGTGACCGCGTCGGCCGTGCGGAGGTAGCCGTACACGACCCACGGCTGCCGGCCGACCTCGGTCACGATCCAGCCGGCCTCGAGCGCGAGGACCGCGGCGATGCCCGCCAGGGCCGAGGCTCGCAGGAACCAGCGCGCGGTCGCGTAGTCGCGGCGGCGGACGCGAAGGACGAGACCCCAGCCCGACAGGATGACGAGCGCGCTGCCGATCCCGACCATCGTGTCCCAGGCGAGGTGCACGATCGAGGCCGGCGGCTGCTCATCGGGCGGGACCGTGTCGAGGCCGCTGATGACCGTGTCGGGAGAGAACCCGGCGATGATCGAGGCCAGGCCCGGGATCGGGATGCCGCCGACGACCTCACCGCCGACGAGCACGCCGCCGATCGTCTCGGGCTGCCGGGGACCGGTGGTCCGGATCAGCTCCATCGCCGCGAACTTGACCGGCTGGTCGGTCAGCACGGCGCGCGCCGCGACGTCGCCGACGACGACCTGGAACGGCGTCGCGATCGCGGCGAGCGCGAACGGGATGACGAACCCGAGCCGGACGTAGCGGTCCCGCGAGCCGCGCAGCAGCCCCACGGCGTAGGCGGACGCGAGGAGGAAGCCCACGACCATGTAGGCCGCGATGAACATGTGCGGGACCTCGTACCAGGTCGCCGGATTGAAGATCACGCCGACCGCATCGACGGCCACGACCTGGCCGGTCGGGCCGACCACGAACCCGGCGGGCTGATTCATCCAGCTGTTCGCGGCGACGACCGAGAACGTGCCGCCGATCCCGGCCAGCGCGACCGGGATCCCCGATACGAGATGGGCCGTCGGCGACAGGCGTCGCCAGCCGTAGATGTAGATCGCGATGAAGATCGCCTCGAGGAAGAAGAACAGCCCCTCGACGGCGAACGGGATCCCGAACGCGCCGCCGTAGCGACCCATCAACACCGGCCAGAGGAGTCCCATCTCGAACGACAGGACGGTGCCGGTGACGGCGCCGACCGCGAAGGTGACCGCCATGACCGTCGACCAGCGACGCGCGAGCAGGAGGGCTGCCGGGTCCGCCCGTCGAAGGCCGATGGCGTTGGCGATGAGCACGATCGTCGGCAGCCCCACGCCGAGGCAGGCGAGGATGATGTGGAACCCGAGGGTGAACGCCATCTGCGACCTGGCGGCGAGCAGCTCGGGTGAGACGGTCGGATCCATCGCTGGGCTAGTCCACGGGACGACGATACGCCACGGTTGGGTTCACGGCATCTGGGCCGGGTCGATGTCCGAGGCTCGACGCCACCCGCACGGTGTCAGGACCGGATCGGACTGGGGTGCTTCGGCTGGTAGAGCGACAACACCTCGCCGCCGGGGATCGTCATCGCCGTCGCCCGACCCCAGGTCTGCTCGTGGACCGGCCCGAAGGTCGCCCCGGCCGCGGACAGGCGGGCCATCGTGTCCTCGAGGTCGTCGCACATCAGCGATAGCTCGTGGCGCGTGGCATCGGCCGGATGGACCGCGACCTCGGCCGGCGGGAGGGCGAAGATCAGCCATCCGCCGCCGCTGTCGACCGCCGGGAGCTCGAGCGCATCGCGCAGGAACGCGCGCGTTGCGTCGACCTGGTCGGTGAACAGGATGACGTGGGCGCCGGTGATCATGAGCTGCTCCTCGTGAGGTGCGGCGCCCTGCGCCGCCAATCGTCAGTCCGGCTGGGTCCGCGTGGGTCGGACGACGGTCCGGACCGGCGCCACCACGGCCAGGGCGAGACAAGCCGGGCAGCAGGCGTCGGTCCAGTCGAGGGCGGCCGGGCCAGCCGCTCCGACGTCGCCCGCGTCATCCCCACCGGCGACCCGCGCCCGACGCCGGGCGATCAGCCACCAGCCCGCCGCGCCGAGGATCGCCAGCCCGATCCCGACGGCCACGAGGGCCGGACCACTGCGCGCGGCGAGCTCCACGGCCGGCGGTCCAACCACCGCCCCGAGGACGAAATGACCGGTCAGGAAGACGGCATTCCCGGCCGCGAGCCCGAGGACGAACGAGGTGGTCGCGATCCCGGCGATCGCGCTCGAGGCGATGGCCACGATGCGCAGGCCGGGCGTCATCCGGGCGACGGCGACGGCCGGCGCACCGCCGTCGCGCAGCCGGCTCGCACCGCGTTCGACCGTGGCCGCGCCCAACCCGAACCGCCCGAGCAGGCGGAGGACGGCGGCGCGTGCCCGGCCCCGGACGAGCGCGAACTGGACGACGCCTCCGACGATCGTGGCGCCGACGAGGACGATCACGACCGCGGGAGCCGGGAGCCCGCCGCGAGCCGCCGCCACGCCCGCGCCGATCACGAGCAGGTCGCCCGGAACCGGAATCGGCAGCCCGGCCTCCTTGATCGCCAGGACGGCGGCGAGGATCGCAAGCCCGGCGAGGTCCATCGGGTCAGGCGTCGACCAAACCGGGCAGCGTGCCCGGCTGGTCCTCGGAATCGGTCGCGGACTCCTCCCCCTCGTCGATCGCGTCAAACCCGCGTCCGAAGCCGACGAGCAGGAGAATCGCGCCGACTGCGCCCACCGCGATCGCCGCGATGCCGAACCAGGTGACGACCGTGAGAGCGTTGCCGGTCGCGACCACCTGGAGGGCGACGAGCAGCCCGGCGGTGCCGATCGCGGTCTGGAGGACGGGCGCGACGGCCCCGATCCGGAGCCACGGCCACGGCGGGCCGGATCGACGGGCCGCAACCGTGGCGACCCATGCCCAGAGGGCCGCCACGACGAGCCCGATGCCGACGACCAGCAGGTTGTAGGCAACCAGGACGGAGGCTTCCGTCGCGTCGGCCGTCAGGTTCTGGACGGTCACCGCGTCGCCGACGAGGATGACCGCGAGCGAGGCGCCCAGAACCCCGACGACGATCCGGCCGATCGGACGATCCGGGCCGCTCACCGCGTCGAGGCCGAGCCCGACCTTCGCCAGGCCGAAGAACGTCACGATCGCGACCGGCACCGCCACGACGAGCGACTCGAGGACGAGATTCGCAGCGGCCGTATCAGCGCCACCCGTGTCGACGATCTGCGGTCCGACGACCGCGTCGACCACGTAGCGACCCGTCAGGTCGATCAGCTCCGCGACGACCAGGGCGACTGCGCCCTGGAGCATCCACGTCTCGCCGCGGCCGCGCCCCTTCCGCCCCACAAGCATCGCCGCCGGGAGGAGGACGATCGCGGCGCCCCGGATGACCGACAGCGCGAGGTAGACAACGTTGGTCGGTGACGTGCCGGCTCCCCGGTCGAGCTCGATCCAGATCCGATAGCCGGCGTCGAAGACCGCCAGCCCGACGAACAGCCACGCCAGCGCCGGGATCCGGTCGAGCCACGCCGGCGCCTCGATCGTCCCGACGATGAGATCGCTCGGGTCGGGAGCAGCGCGACCGTCTTCGAGGTTGCGGTCCTCGGGCTCCATCCTCACCTCCCCGCGAGCAGGGCCCGGACGACCGGGGCGATCCGCTCGACCCACAGAGCGTACTGCGTGCCCGATGGGTGGAGACCGTCCGACGCGACGAGCCGCCGGTCGTCCGCTGCTCGCCCCGACAGGTCGAAGACGTCCACCACGGCGACACCGCGCTCTGTCGCGAGCTCCACCAGGGCCGCGTTGGTGCGGAGGATCCCTTCACGGGCAGGGACAGGATCGCCGTAGTCGGCACCCGCCGGCGTGACGGTGTAGTCGGGCGTGGTCACGGTCACCACATGCCCGGCGGGCAGCCGTCCCAGCAGATCGTCGAGGATCGTGACGAGGTTCGCCCGGTAGCGATCCTCGGGCACGCCCTGGACGACGTCGTTGACGCCGACGAGGACGGTCACGAAGTCGGGCCGCAGGCCGTCGAGCCGCGGGAGCTGGGCCCGGACCACGTCGGCGGAGGTCCAGCCGTTGACCGCGAGGTTGGCGACGAGCTCAAGCCAGGGACCGCCGTCCGGGCCGGCACCGAGCGCGACGACCAGGCGGTCCGGCCAGCGGTCGGCGGGACCGACGGAGGTCCCGATCGTGTACGAATCGCCGAGGGCGACGTAGCGGAGCGCCACCCGATCATCGTAGGTCCGCGGTACGCTCCGGTCGATGTCGGACCGCCCACGACCGGATCTCGATCAACCGTCGATCGGCCGTCGCCTCGACCCGCGCGACGAAGGCTGGCGTGCGCGTACGGCCGGGCCGCCGGAGCCGACGCCGTTCGACCAGCACGGCTTCCGCGGCCGCCTCGACTGGGGCCTGGCCGGCGTCCGCGCGCTGGCGCCGGTCGTCGATCTGATCGTCGTGGTCGACGTCCTGTCGTTCTCGACCGCCGTCTCGATCGCGATCGAGCAGGGCGCCAGGGTGGCTCCGTACGCGGCCCGTGACGGCAGCGCGGGCGCGCACGCCAAGGCGATCGGCGCCACGCTCGCCAGCCCGAACCGGACCGCATTCGGGCCGACGCTGTCCCCGACGAGCCTCCGCGCGCTGCGGGCGGGCGAGCTCCTCCTCCTGCCGTCGCCGAACGGGTCCGCCTGCGTGGTCGAGGCGGCGAGCGCCGGCCCGATGGTCGTCGCGGGCTGCATCCGCAACGCGTCGGCCGTGGCGGCGCTCGTCGCCGGGCACGGCGGCTCGGTCGGGGTGATCGCGGCGGGCGAGGGCTGGCCGGACGGCGGGCTGCGACCGTCGGTCGAGGACCTGGTCGGCGCTGGCGCCGCCCTCGACGCGGTGGAGCCCGCGGCGCTGTCGCCCGAGGCGCGGGCCGCCGTGGCCGCCTTCCGGGCGGTGCGGAACCGGCTGCCCGGCGCCCTGGCCGAGTCGGCCTCCGGGCGCGAGCTCATCGCAGACGGCTTCGAGCGCGACGTCGACCTCGCGGCCGAGCTCGACGCGACCGACCTCGTCCCGGTCCTCGTCGACGGCATCTTCAGCGGCGGCATGGGGTGACCGATCGCGCCGCCGGCCCGGCTCCGGGTCGCGACGAGGAGGCGACGATCGACGCGATCTTCGACGCGGCGATCGACCGTGCGATCGACAGCCTTCCGCCGGTGTTCGCCGACCGGCTGGGCTCGGTCGCCATCGTCGTTGACGACGAGCCGACACCGGATCAGCTCGCCAGCGTCGGCGCGCGGGGGCTGTTCGGGCTCTACCAGGGCGTCCCGCGCACGGCCTTCGGCGCCGACGGCGTCCCGGTCCCAAGCAAGATCACCCTCTTCCGCGGACCCCTCCTCCGGGCGACCCGGGGCGGCCCGGCACTGAGCGCCGCCGTCGAGGAGACGGTCCTCCACGAGATCGCCCACCACTTCGGGTTGTCCGACGCCCGGCTCCTCGAGCTCCGTCGCGGCTGACACTCGGGTGCGCCGGCGCACCGCGCCGCGACCGGTTCGAGCGCGCCGCTGACCCATCGGTCCGGGGGACCCCGGACGATCGGGCCAGCCCCTGGCCGGGCGCCTGCGTGGGATACCTACGCGTATCCAAGCCTCGCCTCGGGGACGGCGTCTTTCGTGCATCCAGAACCGCCCATGATCGTGGACGATCTCGCCGCCGATCTGGGATCGCTGCGCCTCGCCCGGCTGCGCCTGATCCTGGCGCTCGTGGCGATGGCGTTCGTGCCGATCGCGCTGGCCGCCCCACTCCTCAGCACGGCCCTCGACAGCCAGCGGACGGCCGAGCAGGCCCAGGTCGACCGCGACGCCACGGTCCTCGCGAGGACGCTCAGCGGCCGGCTCAGCGCCACCGAGACCACGCTCACGAAGACCGGCGCGTCGAGCGCGATGGCCGGCGTCCTGAGCGGCACGAAGTCGAGCCTGGCCGGCGCGAAGGCCGCCGTCGCGGCCCTGTCCGGCGACGGCAGCGACGGGACGGTCGTCGCGGCGCTGCTCGACGCGCGGGGTCGCCAGGTCATCCGGGCCGTCGGCGGGCAGGTGGTGAAGAACCTGCCGGTCACGACCGTCGATCCGCTCGTCGGTGCGGCCCTCAGCGCGTCGCGCGGGTCCGTGGCGACGGGCGATGTCCTCACGGCCGACGACGGCACGGCCCATCTCGCCTTCGCGACGCCGGTGATGGGTGGCACGCGGTCCGCGACGCCGATCGGCGTTGTCCGGGTCGAGGTCTCGCTCAACCGCCTGCTGGAGATCGCCGGCCTGGACGGCCTGTCGAGCGGGACGGCCCGCCTGGTCGATCGGTTCGGAGCCCCGGTTGCCCCGGCCACGGTGTCGGCCGCGGCGCAGGGCGTCACGATCAGCGCCGCCTCGGACCTCGCCTGGCAGCCGGACTGGACGGTCCGGATCGTCGCCCCGAGTCGCTTCGGCGCCCCGCCGGCGACGCTCGTGCTGGCGCTCCTTGCCATCGTGACGATCCTCGTCCTGCTCATCGCCTGGATGGCCCGCCAGGTCCTCCGGCCGGCGCGCGAGCTCGAGGACTCGCGCGGCCGCCTGCGCGACCTGTACGAGCTCGCCCGGGTGGACTCCCTGCGCGACGTGATCACCGGGCTCGGCAACCACCGCGCCTTCCAGGAGGCGTTCGAGCGCCAGGTCGACGCGTCGCGGACCCGCGGGGCACCGCTCGGGCTCGTGCTGATCGACCTCGACGACTTCCGATCCGTCAACGACGCGGGCGGGCATGCGGCCGGCGACCAGGCGCTCGCCGAGTTCGGGCGGCTCATCCAGGCGACCCTCCGAGCAAGCGAGCGTGCGTTCCGCACGGGTGGGGACGAATTCGCGCTGCTCCTGCCGGGTGCCGGTCCCGAGGCCGCGGCCTCCGTCGCCCGGCGGCTGCTGGCGGCGTCGATGGAGGCCCGCGCCGAGCACGGCGCGTCGCCGCCGCGGTCCTTCTCGGCCGGGGTGTCGGCCTGTCCCGCGCTGGCCACCGAGCGACGCCAGCTGCTCGACCAGGCCGACGCGGCCCTGTCGTGGGCGAAACGGCACGGGCGGACCAGCGTCGAGACGTTCGATCCGGCCCGTCACCGCCAGGCGGCCCTCGCGGCCGGTCCGGTCGCCGACCAGGTCGCGAGCGGGGTCGCCGAGGTCATCGCCCGACGGCTCCTGCGGCCGGTCTACCAGCCGATCATCGATCTCAAGACGGGTCGGGTCGCCGGCTCGGAAGGCCTGATCCGGCCGATGCCCGGCTCGGGCTTCGCGAACCCGGGCGAGCTGTTCGACGCCGCCGAGCTGGCGGGCCGGACGGTCGAGCTCGATCTCGCCTGCCTCGAGATCGTGGCCGCCGGTGCGGTCGGGATGTCGCCCGAATCGATCCTCACCCTCAACCTGTCACCGCGGACGCTCGAGGCGGACGACTTCAGCGCCGGCTCGCTCGTCGCCCTCGTGCGCAAGGTCGGGCTCGACCCGACCCGGATCGTCCTCGAGCTGACCGAGCGTGAGCAGATCGAGGAGATGGAGCGGCTGCGCCGCAACGTCACCGCCTGCCGGGCCGCCGGGTTCCGCCTGGCCGCCGACGACGTGGGAGCCGGCAACGCCGGGCTGCGGCTGCTGAGCCAGCTCCAGTTCGACATCGTCAAGATCGACCTGTCGCTCGTCCAGGGCGGCGCCGGCCAGGAGTCCTCGATGTCGGTGATCGCGGCGCTCCAGGACCTGGCCCGGCGCTGGGGCGCCTCGGTGATCGCCGAGGGGATCGAGACGCCCGCCCAGCTGCGCGCCGTGCGGGCGCTCGACATCGGCGCCGGGCAGGGCTACCTGCTCAGCCGACCAATCCCCGCCGAGGACGTGATCGCCCTCGAGTCGTCGGGCCTGGACATCGAGCACCTCGTCAAGAAGGACGACTGGCTGCACCGGATGGCCCGCGGCGGGGTCGGCCTGGCCGCGCCGGCGAACGTCCGCTAAGGACCCGCCACCGGCCGGGTCGCCCGGTGCCGGGAGGACCTCCAGGCGAAGGCCCCCGGCCGCGCTTGCTCCACCCGCCGGACGACCCTCCGGAACGCCTCGCTGTGGCCCAGCGCAGCGGTCCAGCGCGGTCTATCCTTGCTCGGCATTGCGGGCCCGATCGGTCTTGCCGGGGCCGACTCGGCGCCGCTACGATGCGGCCCACGAGGCCGTCCGGCCCCGCGGCCCGACGGTCGCGGTCTGACCCGTCATCTCACCCGGGCGACCGTCGTATCGATGATCGAGGAGGAAGCATGCGCATCGGTAAAGCTGGCCTTGCCCTGTTCGCAGGCATGGCCATCGTGCTCTCGGCGTGTTCGAGCTCGGGGACGGGCAATGCGGCCAGCCCGAGCGCCACGCCACCTCCCGACCCGTGCGCCGGCGTCACGGCCGGGAAGGCGCATACCGCGCCCACGGATTGGTCGAAGGCAAAGATCGGCGTCGTCACCGACATCGGCACGCTGAACGACAAGAACTTCAACGAGTACTCGTTCAAGGGCGCCACCGATGGCGCCACAGCGCTCGGTGCCGCGGCCCCGCAATCCGTCGTTCCGAAGGATCAGTCCGACTACAAGAAGGACATCCAGACGTACGTCGACCAGGGCTACGACATCATCACCACGGTCGGGTTCAACCTCGCGACGCCAACGACGTGCTTCGCCAAGGCGAACCCCGGGATCTGGTTCGTCGGCGTCGACCAGTCGCCGATCTGCGTGACCCCTCAGGGCGCGCCCGACTCGACGTTCGCCTGCAAGGGCGATGCCAAGACGCTCCTCCCGAACTACGTCTCCCTGGCGTTCCAGGAGGATCAGGCCGGCTACCTCGCCGGGATCGTCGCCGCCTCGATCAGCAAGTCGGGTGAGATTGGAGCGATCGGCGGAACCACCTTGTGTGCGCCGTGCGTCCGATACATCCAGGGCTACACGCTCGGCGCGCAGTCGGTCAACCCGAGCATCAAGGTCACCCCGGCCTACGTGACCCGCGACTTCTCGAACAAGGCCTTCCAGGACCAGGCCGGTGGCAAGGCGTTCGCGGAGAACTACCTCACGACCAACCCGAAGGTGGACGTCCTGTTCCAGGTCGCCGGCCTCACGGGCAACGGCGTGCTCGACGCCGCCTGCGCCAAGAACATCTGGGGCATCGGGGTCGACGTGGACCAGTTCCTGTCGTATCCCGCAGCCGACAAGTGCATCGTGACCAGCGCCGAGAAGAAACTCCAGAAGGAGGTCTCGGACGCCCTCAAGGCAATCGGTGCAGGGACGGCAGTCGCCGGTGACAACGTGTTTAACGCGAAGAACGATGCGATCGGCGTGTCCGACTTCCACGACAAGGCCTCGCTCATCTCCGCCGACACGCAGGCCAAGCTGGCAGCGGCGCTCGCGGCGATGAAGGCCGGAACCCTGACCACCTGCCCGACCGACGGAACGTGCGGCGTCGGGCCAAAGTGATCCTCCCCGGTTGAATCCGCGGAGGGACCGGCCGGACATGGCCGGTTCCTCCGCCTCCCACCTACCCGCGGAGTCCGACGTGGCGATCGCTGGACGTGGCTGACCAGACGGGCCTTCCCGACGCGCCGCACGTTCCCGCGCTCGAGATGCGGGGCATCACGAAGCGCTATCCCGGGGTGGTCGCCAACGACCACATCGACCTCATCGTCAAGCCCGGCGAGATCCACGCGCTGCTCGGCGAGAACGGCGCCGGCAAGAGCACGCTGATGAACGTCCTGTACGGGCTCGCCCGTCCGGACGAGGGCGAGATCCTGCTCGACGGGAGCGCGGTCGAGATCGCCAATCCGGCCGACGCGATCGCCCGCGGGATCAGCATGGTCCACCAGCACTTCATGCTCGTTCCGGTGCTGACCGTGGCCGAGAACATCCTCCTCGGCGAAGAGACGATGGCCAACCCGATCTTCCTCGACCGGAAGGAGGCCCATCGGCGGATCGTCGACCTGGGCAAGCGGTTCGGCTTCGAGATCGATCCCGAAGCCAAGGTCGGCTCGCTGTCGGTCGGCTGGCAGCAGCGGGTCGAGATCCTGAAGGCTCTCTACCGCGATGCCCGGATCCTCGTCCTCGACGAACCCACCGCCGTCCTCACGCCGCAGGAGACCGAGGAGATCTTCACCGTGCTGCGGCGGCTCGCCGCGGAGGGCCGAAGCATCATCTTCATCAGCCACAAGCTGTATGAGGTCCTCGAGATCGCCGACCGGATCACCGTCATCCGGCGCGGTCGCGTCGTCGGAGAGCGGCTGCCCGGAGCGACGGACGAGGACGACCTGGCCGAGCTGATGGTGGGCCGCGAGGTCGAGTTGACGGTCGACCGAGGGACCAGCCGTCCGTCCGAGCCGCAGCTCGTTGTCGAAGCTCTTCACGTGCGGGACGATCGCGGGGGCGAGGCGGTCCGGGGGGTCGGATTCGAGGTCCGGGCCGGCGAGATCCTCGGCGTCGCCGGCGTCGCCGGCAATGGCCAGGACGAGCTCGTCCAGACCCTCATCGGCCTCCGTCGACCCGTCTCGGGGACCGTCACCCTCGGCGGCCGGGACGTGACCGGCCACCTCCCGCGCGCAATGAACGAGGCCGGCGTCGGGTACGTGCCGGCCGACCGCCACCGCTGGGGGCTCGTCCTGCCGTTCACCGTCGCCGACAACATCGTCCTGACGAGCTACTACCGGCGTCCGTTTGCCCGGCGGTTCATCCGCGACGAGCACGCGATCGATGAGGCCGCCGAACGAGCGATCCACGATTTCGACATCCGGACGCCTTCGCCGTCGGTCCATGCGTCGACGCTGTCGGGAGGCAACCAGCAGAAGGTCGTGGTCGCCCGCGAATTCGACCGCGAGCTGCACCTGCTCGTCCTGGACCAGCCGACCCGCGGACTCGACGTCGGGAGCATCGAGTTCATCCACCGCCAGACGGTCGCCAAACGCGACGCGGGCACCGCCATCCTGCTCGTGTCCGCCGAGCTCGACGAGATCCTCGAGCTGTCGGATCGGATCGCCGTGATGTACCGCGGAGCGTTCGTGGCAGTGCGCGACGGCCGGACGGCCGACAAGAACGAGATCGGTCTGCTCATGGCAACCGGCGGCGTCGACCGGCCGGCCGAGATCTCAACCCAGGCCAGCGCATGACACAGGCCACAAGCAGCTCGCAGGTCCGGGACGTGACCGGCAGGGTCTGGTCGATCATCGCGCTGCCGCTCGTCGCGATCGCACTGTCCCTTGGAGTCGGCGCAATCATCATCCTCGGCTCGGAGATCCTCGTCGGCGAGCCGTTCGATCCGCTCCTCCCGCTGACCGCCTACGCCGCCCTCCTCCAGGGCGCGTTCGGCAGCTTCGACGCCATCATCGACACCCTCGTCGCGACGAGCCCGCTCGTCTTCGGCGGACTGGCCGTCGCGATCGCATTCAAGGCCGGATTGTTCAACATCGGCGCGCAGGGCCAGTTCCTGATGGGCGCCCTCGCGGCGGTTGCGGCCGGCGTCGCGGTGTCCGGACAGCCGTCGTACATCGCGATCCCGATCGCGGTTGGCGCCGGCCTCCTGGGTGGCGCCGCGACGGGCTTCCTGCCCGGCTTCCTCAAGGCCGTGTCCGGCGCCCATGAAGTCGTCACGACGATCATGCTCAACTACATCGCCATCAGCGTCCTGGCGGCGCTCGTCAGTGGGCCACTCAAGGTCCCGGGGTCGCCATCGCCGGTGACCTACGATGTCGGCAATGCCGGCTACCCGGTGCTCATCGGCCGGGACGGCCACATCGGCATCCTCCTGGCCGTCGCCGCGGTCTTCGTCATCCGCTGGCTGCTCTACCGGACGACCCTTGGGTTCGAGATCCGAACGGCAGGCTCCAACCCGGATGCCGCGGCCTACGCCGGGATGCGCCCGCGACGGCTCATCGTCCTGACGATGGTCATGGCCGGCGCCCTGGCCGGGTTCGCCGGGGTCGATGTCGCCCTCGGGCTCACCCACCAGATGACCTCGAGCTTCGGCACGACCGTGGGCTTCGACGCGATCGCTGTCGCGCTGCTCGCCCGCTCGGAACCCCTCGGGATCCTGCCGGCCGCCCTGCTGTTCGGGGCCATGCGCTCGGGCGCCAGCCTGATGCAGATCAAGGCCGGCATCCCGGTCGAACTCGTCGACGTTATCCAGGCGACGATCCTTCTCGTCCTCGTCGCGACGCCGGTCATCCGCCGCGTCCTCCACCTGCGCGGGACCCAGAACCCCCTGGCGACCTCGCCGACGATCAGTCGGTCCTACGGCAGCGAGTCGGTCCTCTGATGGACCAGCTGATCAGCGCCCTGTATTCCATCCCCGTCATCGGTCTCGTCTTCCAGCTGGCCGGCTATCTGATCGCGATCGTCCCCCCGATCTCGCCGATCATCCTCCGGTCGGCCACCCCGATCGCCTTCGGGGCCCTGTGTGGCGTGATGTGCGAACGCTCCGGCGTGGTGAACATCGGCATCGAGGGCACGATGCTGGCCTCGGCCTTCACCGGCTGGGTCGTCGGGGTGGCGCTTGCCCCGACCCTCGGCACCCCGGCGACGGAGCTGTTCGGGCTGACCCCGGCGCTGGTCATCGCCCTCATCGCCGCGATCGGCGTCGCACTGGCCATCTCCGGGCTCCATGCCTGGCTCTCGATCAGCGTCCGGGCCGACCAGATCATCAGCGGCACGATCATCAACATCGCCGCGTTCGGGGTGACCGGCTACCTCAACTCGATCATTGCCAAGAGCTCACCCACGAGCGCCGGCGCGTTCTCGGCGTGGACGCCGCCGACCGCCCTCACCGAACTCCCGGTGATCGGGTGGCTGTTCTCGATGTTCTTCAACCAGGGTCCGATCTCGATGTCCCTGATCTTCTTCGTCGTCATCCTTCAGATTCTCCTCTTCCGTTCGCGGTGGGGCCTCCGGACACGCTCCGTCGGCGAGCACCCAAAGGCTGCCGAGACGGTCGGCATCGACGTCATCCTCGTCCGCTATCGGAACGTGATCGCCGGCGGTCTGTTCGCCGGACTCGCCGGAGCCTCCCTGGCCATGGAGGCCACGAACTCCTTCCAGGCCGGGATGACCGCGGGTCGCGGCTTCATCGCCCTCGCGGCGATGATCGTCGGGCGCTGGACGCCCGTCGGCTCACTCCTTGCGGCCCTGCTCTTCTCGTCGTTCCTTGCAATCGGGCAGGCCCTCTCGTTCGCGCCTCCCAGCGGGGAACTCGGCGACGTGATGTCCGCACTGCCGTCCCAGATGTACGACGCGTTGCCCTACATCGTCACGATCATCGTGCTCGCCGGGGTCGTCGGGCGGAGCACCCCGCCGGCCGCCGACGGGCAGCCGTACGAGCGCGAGGCGGCGACCTGAGGCGCCGGCCATGACGGCCGACGAGCGAGCGCGGGCACGCGACATCCTCGACCTCCAGGAGGGCCGCGGGTCGGTCGCCACGCTCGACGACGCGGGGATCGCGGAGGTGCTCCGGGCGACCCGCCGGATCGCGATCGTCGGCGCCTCGGCGGATCCGGGGCGCCCCTCGCACGGCGTGATGCGCTACCTCATGCACCAGGGCTACGACTGCGTCCCGGTCAACCCGAATGCCCGCGACGTCCTCGGGATCCCGGCCTTCCGCTCGATCGTCGAGGCGGTGGCGGCGACCGGGCCCGTCGATCTCGTCGACGTCTTCCGCCGCTCGGAGCTGTGCGTGCCCCACGCGGAGGAAGCGGTCGCGGTCGGCGCCCGCTGCCTGTGGCTCCAGCTCGGGGTCGTGAGCTGGGAGGCGGCGCGGATCGCGGCCGCAGGCGGTCTGAGCGTGGTCATGGATCGCTGCACCGCGATCGAGCATCGCCGGATGCGCGACCTCGGCTGATCGCCCCCCGCGCGAATTCTTCGCTTAGCCCGTCCCGCGATCGCTTGACTCGACGTCCCGCCGCAGCTCGATTTCGTCGCGGATCGGGATCCCGTAGCCGCCGAGGTGGCCGATCGCCGGCTTGATCGTTTCGCGCGCCATGTCCACCGCCCCGGCCCGGAGATCCGCGAGCCGGAAGCCGCGCCGCTGGTAGAACCGGAGCGCGTCGATGTTGTCGTTCGTGGTCACGACCCAGATCCGAGTCCCGCCACGGGCGGCCGCGGCCCCAACCAATGCCGCGAGCAGGAGGGTCCCAAGGCCGGTCCCCCGAGGGTCGGCGGCCAGCGCGGTCAGCTCGGTGGCATCCCGGTCGACGCGGTAGGTGAGCAGCCCCGCCGGAACTCCGTCAGCTTCGGCGATGAAGCCGAGGCCCGGCTCGAGGACGTCGACGAGCGTCCCCCGCCGAGCCTGCCAGCGTCCGCCGAGCCGGGCATCGAGAAACGTGCTGGCCCAGCTCTCGTCGGCGCCGACGTCGTAGCGCCGGATCCGATTCATCGCCGGGTGGCTCAGCGGGCGACGAAGCCGACGACGACCAGGACGGCCCCGAGGAGCGCGACGAGCCCGCCCAGGCGGGCCTGGCGGAGGAGGATCTCCATCGCCACGGACGCGCCGGTCCTGCCGTCGTCGCGGATGCCGCCGCGCCAGGCCTCGTAGCGCGCGACGTTGGCGTCCTGCTCCTTGAGCGTCTGGTAGCGCGACCAGGGCCCGCGGGCCCGCCCGAGGCCGATGACGACGAGAACGGCGCCGCCCAGGATCAGCACGGCGCTCACGGCCCCCATCAGCTGCCCGTTCCCGAGCCGTCGGCGGCCTCGAGATGCGCCCGCACCGCGGACTGGACGAGCCCCGGGTTGGCCTGCCCGCCGGTAGCCTTCATCACCTGGCCGACGAGGAAGCCGATCGTCGGCTTGCCCGCTCGGTAGTCGGCGACCGCCTTGGGATGGTCGGCGATGACCCGCTCGACGATGGGTTCGAGCGCCGACGCGTCCGAGATCTGCCGGAAGCCCCGGGCATCGACGATCTCGGCGACGGCACGGCCCGAGTCGATGTGCTCGTCGAGGACCTCGCGTCCGTTCGCCCGGCTGATCTCCCCGGCCACGATCCGGGCGCTGAGATCGGCCAGCTCGGTGCCGCTGGCAAGCCCGACCAGGCCGTCCGCCGTGCGCAGCTCGATCGTCTTCGCGGCTCGCGCGTAGTCGCCGGTCACGAGGTTGGCGACCTCCTTCGCCGGCAGGTCGCGACCGGCCGCCAGGATCGCTTCGAATGCCGCGCCCATGGCCGGGTCAGCGACGATCACGCGCGCGTCGTATGGGCTGAGGCCGAGGGTGGACACGTAGCGTTCGCGCCGATCGGCCGGCAGCTCGGGCTGGCGTTCCCGGATGGCCGCCAGCCAGGCCGGGTCGACCCGCAGCGGCGGGAGGTCCGGCTCCGGGAAGTAGCGGTAGTCGTGGGAGTCCTCCTTGGACCGCATCACGTACGTGGCGTCGCGGGTGTCGTCCCAGCCACGCGTGTCCTGGGTCAGGGTCTCGCCGGCCTCCAACGCCGCGGCCTGGCGCTCGATCTCGTAGGCGATCGCCCGCTCGACCGCGCGGAACGAGTTCATGTTCTTGACCTCGACCCGGGTCCCGAAGGCCGTCTCGCCGCGGCGCCGGATCGACACGTTGGCCTCGACGCGCAGCTGGCCGCGCTCCATGTCCGCATCGGACACGCCGATCGTCCGGAGCAGCAGCTGGAGCTCCTCAGCGTAGCGCCGGCCCTGCTCCGCCGAGCGGATGTCGGGATCGGTGACGATCTCCATGAGCGGCACGCCGGAGCGGTTGAAGTCCACGAGGCTGACCTTCCGGCCACCGTCGTCGGTGGCGTGGATCAGCTTGGCGGTGTCCTCCTCGAGATGCGCACGGGTGATCCCGATCGTGACCGGACCAGCGGTCGTGTCGACGGACAGCCGGCCGTGGGCGGCCAGCGGCAGATCGTACTGGCTGATCTGGTAGCCCTTGGGGAGGTCGGGATAGAAGTAGTTCTTGCGGTCCCAGCGGGTCGCCTCGGGGGTCGTCGCCCCGATCGCCGCCCCGGTCGCGAGGACGAACTCGACGGCCTGCCGGTTGATCGTCGGCAGCGCACCCGGCAGGCCGAGGCAGACCGGGCAGGTGTGGCTGTTCGGCGGGGCGCCGTCGTAGGCGGTCGAGCAGCCGCAGAACATCTTGCTCGCCGTCCGGAGCTGGCAGTGGACCTCGATCCCGATCACCGGCTCCCAGCGCTCGAGGACGGTCGACGTGGTGGTCGCGCCGGGCGCCGATCCGGCCGCGGTCGAACGGCTCATCGCGGTGCCAGGCCCTCGACCAGCAGGGCCAGCCCGTAGGTGGCCACGACGAGCCAGCCGAGGGCGACCACGGTCCGCCGGGCGAACGACCGGACGCGCATGCGCGCGTAGGCCGGACGGGTGGCGTCGATGGCCCGCCGGGTCGGGTCGCCGTCGTCGTGGATGAGCGGCCCGATCGCCTCGCGCGAGACGACGTAGCCGCGCCACGACCCGATCGTCGTCGCGATCACCCCACACACGATGAGCAGCGGTCCCACGGCCGAAAGTCTCTCATACGCCCTCAACCGCACACTGGTCGGCGGAGCGCACGCGCCGGCAGGGTCTCCGAGGCCGCGACGGTCCGTCCGGCGGGACCGCGGACGGCTCGCCGGCCGGCGGGTCACACCGGCACGCCGACGATATCGGAGCCCGCTCAGGTTTCGGCGCGCACCCGCTCGACGAACCGGCCGATCCGCCGGAGCGCCTCCTCGAGCTGCTCGTAGCTCGTCGCGTAGCACATCCGGACGTGGCCCTCGCCCGACGGGCCGAAGGCGCTCCCCGGGACGACGGCGACGCGTTCCTCGCGCAGCAGTCGCTCGGTGAACGCGTCCGAGTCGAGACCGGTCGACAAACTGACCTCCGGGAACGCGTAGAACGCCCCGCGGGGCTCGAACGTCCGCAGCCCGAGCGCGTTCAGGCCGTCGACGAACATCCGCCTGCGTCGGTCGTACTCGGCGCGCATCCGCTCGACCTCGGGTTCGCCGTAGCGGAGCGCCTCGAGCGCCGCGTCCTGGGCCACGGTCGGCGCGGACATGATCGCGTACTGGTGGACCTTGACGATCCCCTCGAGGATCGCCGCCGGTGCGCACACGTAGCCGACCCGCCAGCCGGTCATCGCGTAGGCCTTGCTGAAGCCGCCCATGAGGATCGTCCGGTCGCGCATCCCGGGCAGCGACGACAACGCCCGGTGGCGGTACGACCCGTAGGCCAGCCGGTCGTAGATCTCGTCGCTGTAGACGAGCAGGTCGTGGCGGACGGCGATCCGGGCGAGCTCGTCCTGGATCGCCTCGGGCAGGACGGCGCCGGTGGGGTTGCACGGGTAGCCGAGGAAGAGCGCCTTCGTGCGCGGCGTGATCGCCGCCTCCACGGCGGCCGGATCGAGCGCGAAGTCGTCCTCGATCCGGGTCGCTACGTGGACCGGCTGGCCGCCGGCAAAGGTGATCGCCGGGACGTAGGCGACGTACGACGGCTCGTGGAGGATGACCTCATCGCCGGGGTCGCAGGTCGCCCGGAGGGCGAGGTCGACCGCCTCCGAGGCGCCGACCGTGACGAGGATCTCCGTCGCCGGGTCGTAGCGCACGCTGTAGCGGCCGTCGAGGTGCGCCGACAGCGCCCGGCGCAGCTCGATCGTCCCGTAGTTGCTCGTGTAGTGGGTCCGGCCGCGCATGAGGCTGGCGACCCCGGCCTCGACGATGTCGGGCGGCGTGTCGAAGTCCGGCTCGCCGACCCCCAGGCTGATGACGTCGTCCATCGTCGCCAGGATGTCGAAGAAGCGCCGGATCCCGGAGGGCGGGACGTCGCGCACGCGCTGGCTGAGCGCCCGCTCGGCGAGCGGCTTTCGATCGGCCGGCAGACTCGTCTCGGTCGTCACCCGGCGAGGATAGCCGACCCGCATCCGGGCCGGGCCGGCGGGCGTAGCATCCGCTGGGGAGCGGGAGGAGAGAGGCGATGCTCGGACGGCTGTTCATCCGGATGATCGATGCCCAGAACGGGTGGGCCCGCCCGTTCGGCGACTGGCTCCACGGCCTGGCGAACGCGGTCTTCAGCCGCATGGTCCCGATCCGCAGCTTCTTCAACGGGACCTGGCTCGGGCACCCGGTCCACGCGGTCCTCACCGACGTGCCGATCGGCGCGCTGTTCCTCGTGATCGTGCTCGACCTGCTCGGCCAGCCCGTCGGCGCCGACGTCGCGCTCGTGCTCGGGGTGCTGGCGATGGTCGCGGCGGCGGTCGTCGGGTTCGCGGACTACTCGGTGACCGACGGGGCCGCCCGGGTCCGGGCCACGGTCCACAGCACGGTGATGATCGTGGCCCTCCTCATCTACCTCGTGTCGCTCGGGCTGCGGGCCGGATCGCCGGCCGATCGGACGCTCCCGATCGGGCTGTCGATCGTCGGCTTCCTCATCCTGAGCGTGGGGGCGTACGTCGGGGGCGACGTCGTGTTCGCGCTCGGGAACATGGTCGATCGTCACGCCTGGCGGCCGGCCGGGGCGAAGTGGGCGACGCTCGAGGTCGCCGAGCTGGCGGAGGGCGTGCCCATGCGGGGCAAGGTCGGCATCCAGAACCTGGTCGTTGTCCGCTGGGGCGACACGATCCACGCCCTCCACGACCAGTGCGCCCACGCCGGTGGGCCGCTCAGCGGCGGCAAGATCGTCGACGGCTGCATCGAGTGCCCGTGGCACGGGTCGCGATTCGAGCTGGCCACCGGTCGCCGCCGCCGTGGACCGACCGCCTACGACCAGCCGGCCTACGAGGTGCGCGCGGCCGAGGGCGGCGGCTACGAGGTCCGCCGGGTGTCCTGACCCGGGTTCCGGGCCGCCGGCGCGATCGGACCGGTCAGGCGGGTCCGGCGAGCGCCGCCGCGCGCTCGGCCGGCGTCGGCACCGTCGCGTCGAGCGTCCGGGCGAGGTCGCTGGGCTCCCGTGAGCGCCAGTCGGCGCCGGCCGTCAGCGCCTCGTAGGCCCGGGCGAGGGTCAGCAGCTCGAGCTCGTGCCACGGTGCGCCGATGAGCTGGAGCCCGACCGGCAGCCCCTCGGACAGCCCGCACGGGATCGACAGCCCGGGCAGGCCGGCCATGTTGACCGGCAGCGTGCAGGCGTCGTTGAGGTACATCGCCACCGGGTCGGCCATCTTGGCCCCGAACCGGAAGGCGACGTCGGGGCTCGTCGGAGCGACGATCGCGTCGAACCCGGCGGCCCACACGGCGTCGAAGTCGGCGCGGATCAGCGTCCGGACCTTCTGCGCCTTCAGGTAGAACGCGTCGTAGTAGCCCGCGGACAGGGCGTACGTGCCGAGCATGATCCGGCGCTTGACCTCGGCCCCGAACCCGTGGCCCCGCGTCGCGAGGTAGTTGGCCAGGACGTCTCCGTCCCGGGCCGCGGGCCCGTAACGGATCCCGTCGTAGCGGGCGAGGTTGGCCGACGCCTCGGCCGGGCCGACGATGTAGTACGTGGCGAGCCCGTAGTCGGTGTGCGGCAGGCTGACCTCGTCGACGCTCGCGCCGGCCAATTCGAGGGCCGCGACCGCGCCACGAACGCGCGCCTCGCTGCCCGGCTCCATCCCGGCGACGAAGTACTCGCGCGGCAGGGCGAGCCGCTTGCCGCGCAGGCCGGCGGCGGCCTCGTCGTCCGAGGCCGTCAGGTGGAGCAGCCCGTCCGGCACCGCCACCGGCGCGGACGTCGAATCGCGCTCGTCGCGCCCGGCGATGGCGTGGAGCAGCGCGGCTGCGTCGCGCGCGTCCCGGGCGAACGGCCCGATCTGGTCGAGCGACGAGGCGAAGGCCACGATCCCGTACCGGCTCACCCGGCCGTACGTCGGCTTGAGCCCGACGGTCCCGGTGAGCGACGCCGGCTGGCGGATCGACCCGCCGGTGTCGGTGCCGATCGCGAGCGGGACGTGGTACGCGGCCACTGCTGCCGCTGAGCCGCCGCTGCTCCCGCCCGGCACGCGATCGAGGTCCCACGGGTTGGCGGTCGGCCCATAGCCCGAGTGCTCGGTCGAGGAGCCCATCGCGAACTCGTCCATGTTCGTCTTGCCGAGGATCACCGCCCCCACGGCGTGGAGGCGCTCGGTGATATGGGCGTCGTACGGCGACCGGTAGCCCTCGAGGATGCGCGACCCGGCCGTGCACTGGCCGCCCCGCACCGACACGAGGTCCTTGAGCGCGACCGGAACGCCGAGCAACGGGTGGAGCGCGGCGACCGCCGCCGGGCCCGATCGCCGGGCCTTGGCCAGCCGGGCGTCGGCGGCGTCCGCGGCGGCGAGCGCCTCCGCGTCGTCGATCGACAGCCAGGCGTGGAGGGCGCGGTTCCCGGCGTGCGCCGCAGCGAGCGCAGCCGCGGTCACCTCGCGGGAGGTCGACGCGCCGGAGCGGAGCCGGTCGGCGATCTCATGGGCGTGGAGGCGGGTCAGGTCGGTCATCGCGACGGCTCGAGGTCGGTCGCGGGGCGGCCGCCGCGTCCGCGGCTCACTCGCCGCCGATGATCGCAGGCACGACGATGAAGTCGCCGTCGCGGTTCGCGGCGTTGCGGAGCGCGTCCTCGACCGGCAACGAGGGCGTCACGACGTCCTCGCGCAGGATGTTCTCGAGCTCGATCGTCTGGGCCGTCGGCGGGATGTGCTCGGTGTCGAGCTCGGCCAGCTTGGCGTACTGGTCGAGGATGTGGTTCAGCTGGCCCTCGAGCAGCGTCAGCTCGTCGTCGGTCAGCCCGAGCCGGGCGAGGTGGGCCACATGAGCGACGTCGGCGCGGCTGAGGGCGGCCATGATCCGATGATAGTCGCTACGATCGGGCGATGGCCGAGCCACCCACGATCCGCCCGATGACCGACGACGACCTCGACCCGGCGGTCGAGCTGATGATCGACGGCGGGTGGGGCGACCGGCGCCGCTTCCTGCGCTTCGCCCTCGATCATCCCGGCTGCGTCCCGCTCGTCGGCGAGGTCGAGGACCGGATCGCCGGGACGGGGGTGGCGACGGTCAACGGGCCGGTCGGCTGGATCGGGATGATCTTCGTCGACGAGGCGCTCCGCGGGCGGGGGCTCGGGACCGCCCTGACCGAGGCGGTGATCGCCGAGCTGGAACGGGCCGGCTGCCGCACGTTCGCGCTCATCGCCTCGCCGTATGGCAAGCCGATCTACGAGCGGCTCGGGTTTGCCACCGAGGTCGCCTACCAGATCGTCGCCGCACCTGGCCGGGGTGGGGCAGCCACGGCCAGCGGGGGGCCCGACGCCTCGACCGGTGACGCGGGGCGGCTCCGACCCTTCGACGACGACGACCTCGACGCGGTCCTGGCACTCGACCGGGAGGCGACCAGCGAGGATCGCGGCCACCTCCTGCGGGTGTCGCTCGGCGCTCCCGGCACGACCATCGCGCTGGACGGTGACGGGCGGATCGCCGGGTTCGAGGCGAGCGCCCCGTGGGGCACCCATCCGGCGATCGCGTTCGAGACGGCTGCCGGCGTCCGCCTGCTCGAGGCGCGCCGGGCTCGGACGGCCGTCGGCAGCGACGCCCGGACGGCGATCCCGGCCGCGAACCGGATCGGGCTGACCGCCCTGGAGAACCTCGGCTGGCAGGCCGAGCGCGAGCTCGTCCGGATGGTCCGCGGCGCGCCGATCGCGTGGCATCCGTCGGCCGTCTGGGGCCAGTTCAACTTCGCGCTGGGTTAGGTCGGACCGACGATCTGCCACCACGCGGCCGCCAGCCGGAGCTCGGCCGCCGACAGGATGATCCGGCGGTAGGCGTCGAGGACGTCATCCGCCTCGATCTCGATCATCCGGACGTGGCCCTCGATGAAGCACACCACGCGGGCGGACACCGGACCGGCGCCGCTGATCTCGAGGTCGGCGATCGCGATCCCCTCGCCGAGGACGCGCTCGAGGTCGGCCACGAGGCGCTCGGCGAACCGTTCCTCGGCGTCGGTCATCAGGCGCTCGGCCGGCGTCCCGGGATCGTCGCCGCCGGCCGATCCGGGCGCGTCCACTGCACCGGCTCCGAACGTCGAATCGCCGGCGCCGGGCGCGGCGGGGTGCTCGCCGGTCATGCGTCCGGCGGCTCGCCCGCCAGCACTCGCCGGAAGGCGGCCTCGTCGAGGACGGGCACTCCCAGCTCCTGGGCCTTGGCCAGCTTCGAACCGGCGCTCTCGCCGGCGACGAGGTAGTCGGTCTTCCGCGACACCGATCCGCCGGGCTTGCCGCCGGCGGCCCGGATCGCCTCCTCCGCCTCCTGGCGCGAGAAACCGTCGAGCGTCCCGGTCACGACGAGCATCCGACCCGCCAGCGGCCCGACCGACGACGTCGCGCGCGGCGCCGGCAGCTCGGGCTCGACCCCGGCGTCGACGAGGTCGTCGAGGATCGCGGCGCCGCCCTCGTCGGCGAAGTAGCGGGCGAGGCTGGCCGCCACGGTCGGCCCCACGCCGGGCACCGCCTCGAACCGCTCCGGTGTCTCCCGGGCGGTCGTGGCGAGGAACGCCGCGGCGCGAGCGAACCAGCCGCCCGGTCCGCCGATGGGCTCGCCGTCGGCCGGCGGGAGCTGCTCGACGAGCCAGCTGGCGAGCTCGATGGCCGTCGTCCAGCCGACCTGCGGGATGCCGAGCGCCGCGATGATCCGCTCGAGCGGCCGGCGCCGCGAGCGCTGGATGGCGGCGTACAGGTTCTCCGCGCTCTTGCGCGCGAAGCGGTCGAGGCTCTCGAGGTCCTCGACGGTGAGGCGGTAGAAGTCGCCCCGCCGCTTGACCATCCCGCGCTGGAGGAGCTGCTCGAGGACGGCCCAGCCGGCGCCCTCGATGTCCATCCCGCCCCGGCCGGCGAAGTGCGCGTACTCCTGGCCGACGCGCGCCGGACAGGCGGGGTTCGGGCAGTAGAACCGCACGGCGCCCTCGTCACGGACGATCGGCGTGGCGCAGACCGGGCAGCTGGCGGGCATCTCGAACTCTCGCTCGGCGCCGGTCCGCCGCTCGGCGAGCGGTCGGACGACCTCCGGGATCACGTCGCCGGCCTTCTGGAGGACGACCTGGTCGCCGATCCGGATGTCCTTGCGGCGGACCTCGTCCAGGTTGTGGAGCGTCGCCCGGGCGACCGTCGAACCGGCCACCTTGACCGGCCTGAGATGGGCCACGGGGGTCAGGGTCCCGGTCCGCCCGACGTACACGACGATGTCCTCGACGACGGTCTCCACCTGCTCGGGCGGGAACTTGAAGGCGATCGCCCAGCGGGGCGCCCGGGCGACGATCCCGAGCCGCGCCTGCTGCTCGAAGCGGTCGACCTTGACCACGACCCCGTCCGTCTCGTACGGCAGGTGATGGCGGGCCTCGCGCCAGCGCTCGGTGAACGCGATCACGGCGTCGATGTCGAGCCCGACCTCGCGATCCGGGTTGACCGGGAAGCCGAGGGCGGTGAGTCGGTCGAGCGCCGCCGACTGGGTCTCGACCGCCGGCTCGCCGTCCTCGAGGAGCTGGTAGAACCAGGCCGACAGCCGGCGGCTGGCTGTGACAGCGGGATCCTGCTGGCGGAGCGACCCCGCGCCGCTGTTGCGCGGGTTGGCATAGAGCGGCAGGCCGGCCTCCTCGCGTTCGGCGTTGATCCGGGCGAACTCCGCCTTGGGCATGAACACCTCGCCCCGGGCGTCGAGGTCGACCGGCTCGGACAGCCGTGCCGGGATGACCTCGATCGTGCGCAGGTTGGCGGTGACGTCCTCGCCGGTCAGGCCGTCGCCGCGGGTCGCGCCCTGGACGAAGCGGCCGCGCTCGTAGCGCAGGGACACGGCCAGGCCGTCGATCTTGAGCTCGGCGACGTAGGTCAGCTCCGGCACGGGCTCCGGCGCCGGCGCGAGGCCGAGGCCGCGCCGGACCCGGGCGTCGAACGCGCGCAGCTCGTCGTGGCTGAACGCGTTCCCGAGCGACAGCATCGGCCGTCGGTGGCGGACCTCGTCGAATGTCGAGGCGATCGGTCCGCCGCCCACGCGCTGCGTCGGCAAATCCGGGGTGCGCAGCGCCGGGAAGGCGCCCTCGAGCGCGACGAGGTCGCGGAACAGGCCGTCGTACTCGGCGTCGCTCAGCTCGGGGGCATCCTCCTGGTAGTACAGGCGGTTCGCCCGGTCGATCGCCTCGGCGAGCTCGGCGTGACGCTCGGCCGCCGTCACCGGGTCGAGCGCGGCGGCCTCGGCGACGCGGGCCGGATCGACCGGCAGGGAGCTCATCGCCCGGCGCTCCTCAGCCGACGATCTCGAGGTTGGCCATGCTCGCCAGCATCGTCTTCCGGCCGGCCAGCGGATCGCGGAACGCGACGGTGACCTCCTCGTCGTCGCGGGTCAGCCGGGCGCTGACGACGATCCCGTCCCCGAACCGGGCATGACGGACCCGATCGCCGTCGCGGTAGCGGCGCTCACCGGGGACCACCGGACGGGCGGGCACCACCCCAACGCTCGCCGGGCGATCGTCGAGCCGGCGGACGGGCACATCCTCGGCGGCCGGAGCATCGGGCGCGTCCCACGCGTCGACCGCCGGAGCGCGGCCGAGCGAGCCCGAGCGGGCACCGTCGGCGTAGGCCTCGCGCCGCGCGGCGAGATCGCGACTCGTCCGGAAGCCGGTGCCGCCGGCGGCGTCCGGCAGCGGCGCCCCGGGTCGTCCGCTCCCCTGCCGGTAGGCGCCGCCCCCGGTCCGGATCGGCGTCCCGAAGCGGCTCGCCCGGCGCGCCCCGAAGACGAGATCGAGGTCGAGCGGGCCCTCGGCGTGGTCGGCGTCGTCGACCGCGAGCGACGGGCCGACCATCAGCTCGGCGGGGATCTCGAACAGGAAGCGCGACGGGACCGACGCGCCGCCCATCCCCCAAGTCGCCCGGCGCCAGGCGTGCGACAGGTAGAGCCGGCGCTTCGCGCGAGTGATCCCGACGTACGCCAAGCGGCGCTCCTCCTCGAGCTCGCGCTCGTCGTCGAGGGCCCGGCTGTGCGGGAACACGCCCTCCTCGAGCCCGGCGATGAACACGATCGGGAATTCGAGCCCCTTGGCCGCATGGAGGGTGATCAGGGTCACCGCGTCCGCCTCGCCCTCGTAGGCGTCCTGGTCGGCCACGAGGGCGGTCTCCTCGAGCAGCCGGTCGAGCGCGTCGGCCGGCTCGAGGTCGTCGTAGCGGGTGGTGACCGCGCGCAGCTCGAGCAGGTTGTTCCAGCGGTCCTCGCCCTCCTCTGAGCCGTCGGCCAGCATCGCCCGGTAGCCCGACTGCTCGAGCACCGCGTCGAGCAGCTCGGGCAGCGGCAGGACGCCGACCCGGGCGCGCATCGCGCGGACGAACGAGACGAACCCGGCGAGCGCACCGCGCGTCCGGCTGACGATCGGCTCGACCCGGCCCTCGGCCGCCGCCTCGAGCGCGGCCCAGTACGAGCCCTCCACCGCGACCGCCCGGCGGATCGCCTCGATCGTCTTCTCGCCGACGCCGCGGGCGGGCACGTTGACGACCCGCTCGAACGCCACCGAGTCGGTGTCGCTCCGGAGCGTGCGCAGGTAGGCCAGCGCGTCCTTGACCTCACGGCGCTGGTAGAACCGCGTCCCGCCGATCAGCTGGTAGCGGATCCCGTAGCGGAGGAACGCCTCCTCGATCGCCCGGCTCTGCGCGTTCGTGCGGTACATGACCGCGATGTCGCGCGGCGCGAGGCGCTCGTCGTCCTCGTCGGCGCGCCGGGTGAGGACGGAGCGCGAGGCCCCGGTCAGCTCCTCGACCTGGCGGGCGATCCACTCCGCCTCCTCCTCCTCGTTGTAGGCCTCGAACCGCTGGATCGGGCGGCCGGTGGCGTTCTGCGTCCAGAGCTTCTTGTCCTTGCGGCCCTCGTTCCGGCTGACGACGGCGTGGGCCGCGTCGAGGATGAGCTGCGTCGAGCGGTAGTTCTGCTCGAGCTTGACGACCGTGGCGGTGGGCTCGTCGCGCTCGAAGTCGAGGATGTTGCGCAGGTCCGCCCCGCGCCACGAGTAGATCGACTGGTCGTCGTCGCCGACCACGGCGAGGTTGTGGTAGCGGGCCGCGAGCGCCCGGATCCAGAGGTACTGCGCCCGGTTCGTGTCCTGGTATTCGTCGACGTGCAGGTAGCGCCAGCGCTCCTGGTAGCGGGCGAGCGCGGCCGGCGCCTCCTGGAACAGGCGGACCGCCTCGAGCAGGATGTCGTCGAAGTCGAGCGCCCCGACGGCCTTGAGCCGGGCCTGGTAGGCGCGGGCGAGCCGGGCGACGATCCGCTCGTGGTGGTTGAGGGCGACCTCCTCGAGCGCGTCGGCGTCGAGCATCTCGTTCTTCGCCCGGCTGATCGCGCCGAGGATCGCCGACGGCCGGAACTCCCCGGTGGTGGGCAGGTCCTCCTCGCGCAGGAGCTGCTTCATCGAGCGTCTGCTGGTCGTCGGTGTCGTAGATCACGAAGCGGGGATCGAGCCCGATGGCGGACCCATCGCGCCGAAGGACACGGGCACAGACCGCGTGGAAGGTCCCCGTCTGGACGTCGCGACCGGCCTCGCCGACGAGGGCGACGATCCGCTCGCGGAGCTCGCCGGCGGCGCGGTTCGTGAATGTCACGGCCAGGATCTGCCACGGCCGGACACCCTTCACCCCGACGAGGTAAGCGACCCGATGGGCGAGCACGCGGGTCTTGCCGCTGCCGGCACCGGCGAGGATGAGCAGTGGTCCCTCGGTCGTGGTGACGGCACGGGCCTGCTCCGGGTTGAGCCGGGCGACGATCCGTTCGGCGAGCGCTGCGGTCGCGGCCGCCCGCTCGACGGGATCGACGGTCGGGGCGGCGTTGCCGGCCGGCTCCTCGGGCGGAGGCGGCTCCTCGCCGGCCGCTGCCGCCAGCCGGCCGGCGGCCCGACGCCCGCGGCCGCGCGCGGCGCGCGGATCGGGCCCTGGATCCTCGGTCAGCTCGACCGGGGCGCCCCCGGGCGGCTCCATCACGGGGAACGGGACGTCGTCGTCGGGAGGGCCCGGCGGGTTCCGGTCGAGCGGCTCTGGCACGCGTCCATTGTAGGTCGGAGGGCTTCACCGACCGACGACCGAGCGGCCGACGGGATCGTTCGCGGCAGCCCAGATCGCCGCTGAATTCAGCAGCCCGCCCCGGGTCTCGGGGCGGGCTGCGTCGGTGCGTGGGTGGAAGAACCCTACGGCGTAAGGCCGGGGATCGAGAACGGCTGGTCGCTGACCTGGTCGGCGGACGGGGCGGTCACGGTGACCGGCGCGTCGTAGTTGGTCAGGTCGACGGTGAGGGTGAGGGTGCCGGCGGCACCGCCGTCAACGAGGATCGTCAGCCGGGCGGGCCGATAGTCGCTCTTGCGGGTCCAGAGGTCGAGCGTGAACGAGCCCTGCGGCAGTCCGCCGCTCGCGCTCGCCTGCGGCAGGTCGCCGCTCGCCTGGGGCAGGTCCGCGCTCGTGAGCTTCCACTGGACGTGATAGGTGTCCTGGTCGCCGATCTTCTCGTCGGCCAGCTTCGTCGGCGCGGGCAGCTTGTCAAGCTCGGCACGGACCGCGTCGAGCACCGACGCCATCGCGCTCGGGTCCGGCGACGCGACCGCAGGCAGGCTCGGCAGCGGCAGGCCGCCGGTCAGCGAGGCGAGGTCGACCGTGTGGTACTTGCCGTCGGGGCTCAGGCTCGACTTGATCCAGGCATTGCCGCCAGTGGCGATGAGGTCGGCGCTGAAGCCGAGGACGGCCGGCACGCTCACCGAGATCTTGGCCTCGGAATCCGGGCGATCAAGATCACCCTCGAGGGTCGACCCGCTCAGGTCGACCATCGTTCCGCTGCCGGTCCCACCGCTCAGCGCGCCGGCGTCGAGCTTGCCGCTCAGGCTCGCCTTGAGGTGGACGGTCTTGAAGTCCTGGAGCGAACCGACGGTCTTGGTCAGGATGTCCTTCGGGTCGGTCAGCGCCGGCGCCTGGGAGGCGCCCCCGCCGCCGCAGGCGGCGAGGATGATCGCGACGATCGCGACGAGGAACAGGAAACGACGGGGCATGCGGGCATCTCCGTGAGCGAATTGAGCGCCCGATCGGGTCGGGCGGGCGGTGAACGACGGGCCGGGCCGGTTCGCACCGATCGGCCGCCCGGGAGCGTCGCCGGCTGCCGGCCGGAGCGTCCCTCACTCGATGGTACCCCGGGCGGGCCGAATCAACGAGGCCCGGGCGGTGGGCTCGGGCCTCGTCGAGGTCGGGATGTGCCCGAACAGGGTGGTGTCAGTGGACCGACGGATCGCCGACCCGGCCCATGAACAGGACCGCGCCGGTCGGGACGTCGCGGATCAAGAAGAGGAACGGCCGGTCGACGTGAAACTCGACGTGCTTCGGCGGCGGTCCGCTGCCGATCCCCATCTCGACCGCCGTCGCCGCCGAGGCCACCGTCCCGTTCTCATCGACGTCGATGTTCGCCTGGTGCGTCACCTGCTTGATGAAGAGTGGCCACCCACCCGTCACGGCCGGGTTCGCGATCCCGGTGAAGTCGGCCGCCACCGGGTCGAAGGCCAGCGGCATGCCCATCGCCGTGAGGATCGGCGCGAGCTTCGTCCTCCTGTCGATCGAGAACTTCGGCAGCCCGATCACCACGGGCTGCACCTTGAGGCTGGCCACGATCCTGGCCAGCGAGTTCGCGGTCATCGTCGTCTCGAAGGTCGACAACCGGTCGGGCACGATGATCGTCATTGCCAGCTGACCGCCGGCGTAGGGCAGCTCCGCGGCGCGCCAGTTCGTCCCGGCCGCATATGCCAGCCCGTCGAAGAGCCGGGCGTCCCACATCGTCGGCACCGTGACAATCGAGCCGTCGGCGCGATGGAACGTCCCCGGCTCGGTCATCCGTGCGTCGAATGGCACGGCCCAGGGCGCCTTGAGATAGAGCGCGTTGACCAGGACCAGGCGCGACGTCGGGGTCACGTCGGCGGGCGCGAGCAGGTGCGGGATCCGGCCCTCGGTCCGCGCCTTGACCCAGGCGTTGATGACATCGCGGGCAGCCTGCGGTCTGGCCTTGAAATCGACAAGCCGGAGGCCGCTTCCGTAGCGCTCCGCGAGGGCCACGAGGTAGGCCTGCTCGAACGGGTAGTCGACCTGGGCGAACGACGCGTTCGCGAGGCGCAGGAGGACCTTCTGTGTCTTGCCCATGGCGTTCTTGAACGCCCCGGTCCGCTTTGACAACACCTTGTCAAGCGCGTTGATCCAGGCAGCGTTGGCGTCGGTGGCGACGTCGTGGGTCACGGTGTCGATCTGCGTTGCTGTCTCGCCGCGTGCACCGGGCCGGGTCATCGCCAGGGCCATGACGATGCTCGTCGGGGACACGACGAGGTTCTTTCCGGCCGGCAGGCGCCGGTAGAGGTCGACCGCGAACGCGTTGACGGCGCCGGCGGCTGACTTCGCGTCGGCTGGCTTGGTGGCGTTGCGGGCGGCAGCGACTTTCAGGTAGATCGTGCCGTCGGGCCCCGGCGACGGGATCACGACGACCGGCGTTGGCGTCGGGGTGGCCGACGGTGACGCCGTGGGGGTGGAGGAGGGCAACCCGGTCGGTTCGATCGTGGGCAGGATCGCGCCGAGCGTGCCGGTGGGACTGGGCACCGATGTCGGGGCCGAGGTCGCCGGAGCGCCTGCGCAGCCACCGGCGAGGAGCCCGATGAGGAGGGACGCGAACACCCGCTGCGTCATCGCCCGGGTCTGCGCCATGTTGCTCCGTTCCGGGGCGCCGCGACGAGATCGGCGAACCCGATCTCACACCATGACAGACGCTTGGCGCGTGACGAGGGTGGCGGCCAGCCCGAGCGCCGGGTGGCGGCGGGATCCCGGCTTCGTGCCCGCCGGCGCCGCCAAAGGCGCTCCGTGACCCCGGCAGGAGCTCGAATCGTCGAGGCCCGGGCGATGTGCCCGGGCCTCGTTGCGGTGCTGGTTCGAGCGGATCAGAAGTCCATCCCGCCGCCGTGATCGTGCCCACCGCCGGCCGGAGCCGGTGACTTCTCGGGCAGATCGGTGACGAGCGTCTCGGTGGTCAGGACCATCGCCGCGATCGAGGCCGCGTTCTGGAGCGCGGACCGAGTCACCTTGGCGGCGTCGACGATGCCCTTCTTGAACATGTCGCCGTACTCGCCCTTGAGGGCGTCGAAGCCCTGGCCGGCCTTCATGCCCTTGACCTGCTCGACGATGACCTCGCCATGCGCGCCGGCGTTGTCGGCGATCTGGCGGGCCGGCGCCTCGAGCGCCTTGCGGACGATGTCGACGCCAACCTGCTCGTCGCCTTCCAGCTTGAGCTTGTCGAGGGCCGGGATCGCCTGGAGGAGCGTGGTGCCGCCGCCGGCGACGAGACCCTCCTCGACGGCCGCCCGGGTCGTCGACAGGGCATCCTCGATGCGGTGCTTCTTCTCCTTCAGCTCGACCTCGGTGGCCGCGCCGACCTTGATGACCGCGACGCCACCGGACAGCTTGGCGAGGCGCTCCTGGAGCTTCTCGCGGTCGTAGTCAGAGGTGGTGTCCTCGATCTGGGCCTTGATCTGGGTCATCCGGGCCTTGATCTGGTCGGCACTGCCGGCGCCGTCCACGATCGTGGTGTCGTCCTTGGTGGCGACGACCCGGCGGGCCTCGCCGAAGTCCTCGAGCGTGACGGAGTCGAGCTTGCGCCCGATCTCCTCGCTGATGACCGTGCCGCCGGTGAGCACCGCGATGTCGCGGAGCATCTCCTTGCGCCGATCGCCGAAGCCGGGCGCCTTGACGGCCAGGACCGAGACGGTCCCGCGGAGCTTGTTCACGACGAGCGTCGCGAGCGCCTCACCGTCGATGTCCTCGGAGATGATCACGACCGGCTTGCCGACCTGGACGGCCTTCTCGAGCGCCGGGAGCATGTCCTGGACGCTGGAGATCTTCTTGTCGGTGATCAGGATCTTGGGGCTCTCGAGGACCGCCTCCATCCGATCGGGGTTGGTCACGAAGTAGGCCGAGATGTAGCCCCGGTCGAACTGCATGCCCTCGGTGTATTCCTTGTCGAGGCCGAGCGACTGGCCCTCCTCGACGGTGATGACGCCGTCCTTGCCGACCTTGTCCATCACCTCGGCGATGAGCTCGCCGACCTCGGGGTCCGCCGCGCTGATCGCCGCCACGGCCGCGATCTGGGCTCGGTCGTTGACCGGCCGCGACTGCTTCTTGATCTCGTCGACGATCGTGTCGACGGCGCGCTCGATGCCGCGCTTGACGACCATCGGGTTGGCCCCGGCGGTCACGACGCGCAGCCCCTCGGAGACCATCGCCTGGCCGAGCACGACCGCGGTGGTCGTCCCGTCGCCCGCGACGTCATCGGTCTTCGTGGCGACTTCCTTGAGGAGCTGGGCGCCCATGTTCTCGAACGGGTCCTCGAGCTCGATGTCACGGGCGATGGTCACGCCGTCGTTCGTGATCGTCGGGGAGCCGAACTTCTTGTCGAGGACCACGTTCCGGCCCTTCGGCCCGATCGTGACCTTGACGGCGTCGGCGAGGCGATCGATGCCCCGCTTGAGCGAACGACGAGCGGTCTCGTCGAAGATGAGCTGCTTAGCCAATGCGTGGGTCCCTCCGGGTGTGTGTCGTGAAGGTGGATGCCAGGGCGATCTAGTTCTCGACGATCGCGAGGATGTCCTTCTGGCTGACGATCAGGAGCTCCTCGCCGTCGACCTTGAACTCGGTCCCGGCGTACTTCGCGTAGAGGACCTTCTGGCCCTCCTTGACGTCGATCTGCTCGCGCTTGCCGTCGTCGAGGATCCGGCCCGGCCCGACGGCCAGGACGAGACCCTCCTGCGGCTTCTCCTTCGCCGTGTCGGGGAGGACGATGCCGCTCTTCGTCATGTCCTCGCGCGGGGTCGGCTGGATGACGACGCGATCGCCCAGTGGGCGAAGCTTCTTCGCGGTCTTCGCGGTGGCGGTGGCCAAGGTGCGATCCCTCCTGTGACGGCCATCGGCCGTCGACCGATCGTTGGACCGGATCCCGGACGCATGCGCGGCCGGACCACCGGTCGTCCAAGTTGAGCGCGTCGCGCGGACCGCTCGCAGGGCTCCTCTCGAGCCGGCGGTCGCGTCGCTTAGCACTCTCGATGCGAGAGTGCCAACACTGTACCGAGCCTATTCGCGGCTGTCAAGCGGGCCGCGGCGCATTCGGCCGCGGCGCATTCGGCCGCGCCGCGGCCTGCGCTGTCGCGCCTACCGGGCGAGCTCGATCACGAGCTCCGTGGGGCCACTCGTCGAGGGCGTGATCGTCGGGCATCCGGACCCAGACAGCCCGACGATCCAGGTGACGACGCCCTCGAACTCGTCGGTCATCGTCGCCCCGGGGATCGATCCGCCGGGCAGGGTCAGGACGCGCTGGCCGTCGTACACCGGGGCGCCGTCGGGGTGGGCGACGACCATGCCGTCCATCCGGACCTTGAGGTGGCGATCCCCGGCCACCACGACCGGCTCGCCGCTGCCGGCCATCGAGAACGGCGGGTCGGCGAACCCGATCCCGACACTCGGCTGGGCGATCGCCTCGGGCGGGCGCGTGCCGAAGGTGAACACGAGCCGGTCCGTCGTCGTGCCGGCGACGAGCTTCGCGTCGACGAGCGTGTCGCTGGCAAGCGGGCCGGGTGGCGGCAGCGTGCACGCCGCGCCGGACGGCGCAGTCGACGGCGCGACGGTCGGCGATGGGCTCACCACGACCGTCGGCGCGGCTGTCGGGCTCGGGGTGGCGGCCGGGCCGAGACCGCAGCCCGCCACGACGAGCAGGCCGGCGAGCCCGGTGACCAGGCGGACGAGGTGCGGCCGGTGGCGATCGATCATGCCTGCAGGACGCCCGGAGCCGTCACCCGGTTACGGCCGAGCGTTCGATCGTAGGCCGCGACGAGCGCCTCCCCGAGCGACGCGGGCGCGACACCCCGCCGCGCCCCGAGCCAGGCGCCGGTGACCGCCACCCACTCCGGTGCGTTGCGCTTGCGCGGTGCCCCGGGTGGTGGGAGGAACGGCGAATCCGTCTCGACCAGCACGCGGTCGGCGGGAACGAGCCCCGCAACGGCGGCGCTTGTCTCCTCACCGGCCCGGAAGACGAGGCCGCTGAACGAGATCGCCACGCCGAGGCCGAGCACCGTCTCGGCGTAGTCGAGCGGGCCGGAGAACGAGTGGATGATCGCGGCCGGGCGGTCGCCGAACGCCCGGGCCGCCGGAGCGGCGCCGATGCCCGCGGCACGCAGCTCGTCGACGAGGAGGTCCTGGGCCTCGCGTCCGCCCGGCGCCGAGCGGCAATGAAGGATGGCCGGCTTGCCGGTCTCGATCGCGAGGGCCAGGTGGCGCCGCAGATTGGCCAGCTGGTCGGCGAGCGGGGAGAACCCGCGGTCGGTGTCGAGCCCGGTCTCGCCGATGGCGACGACCCGGGGATCGGCGGCGAGAGCGGCGATCTCGGACCAGGCGGCGGCGTCGGACTCGGCCGCGGCGTGCGGGTGGACGCCCACGGCCGCGTCGAGCCAGGTGAACCGGTCGACGAGCTCGAGCGCGTCGCGCGACGAAGGCAGGTCCCAGCCGGGGACGAGGATTCGCTCGACGCCGGCGAGGCGCGCCGCGCCGATGACCAGGTCGCGGTCGTGGTCGAACCGGTCGGCCTGGAGGTGGCAGTGCGAATTGACGAGCCGCATCCCGGTCAGCCCGGCACGGTCTCCGCCGGCTCCGCATCGAGCCGCGGGAACAGCGGGACGGGCGCGGTCAGCGTGCCCGGCTCGGCGGCGCGCGCTGCCCAACGCAGCTCGTCGAGGAGCCGCGGGCCGCCGTTGCCGTCCGGTCGGTATGGGTAGTCGTAGCCCAGCTGAGCGAGCACGCGCGGGGCCACGCCCGGCATGAACGGTGCCGCTGCCAGGGCAACGAGCCGGCACCCCTCGACGAGGTCACCGAGCACGTCGCGGAGCCGCTCCCCTGCCGCCGCGTCACCGCCGGCGGCCGCCTTCGCAAGGACCCACGGCTGCTCCGCGTCGACGGTCTTGTTGGCGGCCCCGACGAACTCCCACAGCAGGGCGAGCGCCTCGTGGAGCCGGCAGCCCTCGAGCCGCTCGCGGTAGGCCGGCAGGAGCTCGGACCAGGCGTCGCCGAGCGGAGATCCAGCCGCCTCCCGAGGCGTGGGGCGGGCCCCAGCGAGGTAGCGGCCGGCCATCGATACCGTCCGGTTCACGAGATTGCCGAAGTCGTTGGCGAGGTCGGCGTTGTAGCGCCGGACGAACGAGTCCCAGCTGACCTCGGCGTCGCGGTCGAACGGGACCTCGCGCAAGACGACATACCGGGCGCCGTCGGGTCCGAACGCCGCCACCGTCGCGTCGGGATCGAGGAAGTTGCCCCGGCTCTTGCTCATCCGCTCGCCCTGGGCGAGCAGCCAGCCGTGGACCCACACCCGGCGCGGCGCCTCGAGCCCCGCGCTCCACAGCATCGCCGGCCAGGCGATCGTGTGGAACCGGGCGATGTCCTTGCCGATGACGTGGAGGTCGGCCGGCCACCACTTCGCGAAGGCGGCCGGGTCGTCCGGAAAGCCGGCGCCGGTGATGTAGTTGATGAGCGCGTCGTACCAGACGTAGATCGTGCCCGCCTCCGGATCCCAGGTCCCGTCCTCGCGCTGGGCCGTCTCGCCGTTCTCCGCGATCGGGAACGGGATGCCCCAGCCGGAGCCGGCCCGGCTGATCGAGAAGTCCTCGAGGCCGCCGCGGATGAAGCCGAGCATCTCGTTCCGCCGGAAGTCGGGCTGGACGAACTCGGGATGATCGGCGTAGTGGCGCTCGAGCCGTTCCTGGTAGGCCGACAGGCGGAAGAACCAGTTCCGCTCCGACAGCCACTGGAGGGGCACCTCGGGATGGTTCGGGCAGATCGTCCCGCGCGCTGTCTCGATGACCTCCGACGCCGACCGAAAGCCCTCGTTCGGGCAGTACCAGCCCTCGTACGTCCCGAGGTAGAGGTCGCCGTTGGCGTAGGCCCGGCGAACCATCTCCTGGGCCGCCCGGACGTGGTCCGGATCGGTCGTCCGGATGAACCGGTCGGGGGCGACGAGGAGGTCCGCCTCGGCGCGCTTGAACAGCTCGACGGTGCCGTCGACGAACGCGCGCGGCGTGATGCCTTCCTCGGCCGCCCGCTGGGCGATGTTCACCGAGTGCTCGTCGGTGCCGGTCAGGAAGCGGGTCTCGTGCCCGATCATGCGATGCCAGCGCGCGATGGCATCCGCGCCGATCACCTCGTACAGGGTGTGCAGCCCCGGCCGGTTGTTGGCATAGGCGATCGCCGTGGTGAGCGAGTAACGCTCGGGATCGGTCATGGCCGGCCGATGGTAGCAGGCGCCATCGGCCGGTCGGTGTGGCTCAGGCGGACGGCGCCCCGGGCTGGTCTGCGGCGTCCTCGATCGCGTCGGCCGCGGCGGCCGCCGGGCCGTCGCCGTTGCCGGACCCGCCCTTGACCCGATCGGCCGCGTCGCCCGCGGCGTCGACGACGCTATCGCCGGCCCGACGCAGGTCGGTCGCGAAGCCGCGGCTCCGCTCGGCGAGCTTTCCGCCCACGTCGGTCGTCACGTCGGCGACCTTGTGGGCGAGCGGTCCGGCCGCGTCGGCGGCCTTCGCCGCGACATCGGCCACCCGGGCGGTCACCTCGCGGACGGTCGGGCTGGCCTTGTCGGCCGCGCTCTTGACGCTCGGCCCGGCCTTATCGGCGACGTCGTGGGCGATGCCCGAGACGGCTTCCCCGACGGCCGAGACGACCGAGCCGATGTCGCGGCCCCCGTCGGCTCCGGGCTCGCCGGTCCCGCTGGTCGGCTCGCCGGGCGGTGTGGTGGGCTCGTCGGTCATCGAAGTCCTCCTCGGTGTGGTGGGGTGATCATGCCGGTCGGGGCGATTCTGCACCGGATCGACGCGCGAGGCCAGCCGGGCGTTCGCCGGTGACTGGAATCGCGGCCGGATCCTCTGCGATACTGCCGTTCCGCGAGCCACGACCCGCGCGAGGAGGACGCCATGAGCGCCGCGACCGGCCCACAGTCCAGTGACCAGATGCAGGCGATGCTGGCCGAGGTCGGCCGATCGTGGGGTCTCGTCCTCGCATTCGCGATCCTCAGCCTGATCCTCGGGCTGGCGGCGATCTTCTGGCCCGGGGCGACGATCGTGACCGTCGCGATCCTGTTCGCGCTCCAGCTGTTCATCGCCGGGATCTTCGGGATCGTCCGCGCGTTCAGCGCCGACGCCGAGACCGGCGCCCGTGTCCTGTCACTGATCATCGGGATCCTCGGGGTGATCGTCGGGTTCGCGCTCCTGCGCACGCCGTTCCAGTCCGTGGTCGTGATGGCCTTCGTGATCGGGATCTTCTGGGTCGCCCACGGGATCATGGAGCTCGTCGGCGCGTTCTCGCACAAGGAAGGACGCATCTGGAACATCGTCCTTGGGGTCATCTCGATCGTGGCCGGGTTCATCATCCTCGAGTACCCGATCACGTCGCTGGCGACACTCGCGCTCGTGGTCGGGATCTGGCTCGTGATCCTGGGAATCATGGAGATCGTCGCGGCGTTCCAGCTCCGGAGCCTGGCCAGGCGGGCCCCCGGGGGCGGATCCGCCGCACCTGCCGCCACCTAGCCCGACGCGTGACCGGCTCCGAGGCCGGTGAGCGACCGTGGCGGGCTCAGCCGAGCGCGAGGTACGCCGGCATCGGCCGGCTGAAGCCCTTGAGTTCGAGCTCGCCCGCGCTCTCGACCTCGAAGCTGCCCTCCACGGCGGCGTAGGTCCGCTGGCCGAGGAGGATCTGGTCGGCCTTCGCCTCGGTGCTGAGCCGCGAGGCGAGGATCACGACGCTGCCGATCGCGGCATAGTCGTAGCGACCCTCGAACCCGATTCGGCCCAGCGTCGCATAGCCGGTCGAGATGCCGATCCCGAGGCCGAGCTCGTAGCCCAGCTTGTGCCAGCCGGACGCGAGGTCGGCAAACCGGGCGCGCATCTCGATCGCCATCGCGACCGCTCGCTGGGCGTGGTCCTCCTGGGGCACCGGGTCGTTGAAGAAGACAAGCATCCCGTCACCGGCGAAATGCTCGAGCGTCCCGCCGTGCTTGACGACGATCGCGCCCATCGCGCCGTGGTAGGCGCGCAGGACCCCGAGCAGCTCCTCCGGCTCGGCCGTCTCGGAGAACTTGGTGAAGCCGCGCAGGTCGGCGAACAGCGCGGTGACCTGACGGCGATGGCCGGCCAGGAGCTGCTCCCCCTCGGGACTCGAGACGAGCGCCGCGATCTGGGGCGAGACGAACCGGGCGAGCTCGGTGCGCTGGCGCTCGATCGTCTCGCGCAGGCGCTTCTCGCCGAGGGAAGCCGTGATCCTTGCTCGGAGGAGAGCGGGCTGGAACGGACGCAGCAGGTAGTCGGCGGCGCCGGTCTCGATGCAGCGAACGACCGAATCGAGCTCGTCGAGGCCGCTGATCACGATGACCGGCAGGGCGGCGAGTGCGGCGTCGCCCTTGATCGTCGCCAGCGTCTCGAACCCGTCCAGCCCCGGCATGAGCAGGTCGAGGAGGACGAGGTCGACCGCCGCGTCCTGGCGCAGGAGCTCAAGCGCGCGCCCGCCGCTGTCGGCCTCGATCGCGTCGTAGCCCTCGCCGGCGAGGAACCGCACGAGCAGCGCCCGGTCGACCGGGTTGTCGTCGACCACGAGGATCCGCCCGACGGTCGGTTCGGTGCTCATCCGCCGCTCTCGAACGCGGGTCTCGAGCGCGGCCACCACGTCGTCGAACTGGGCGGCGATCGCGTCCACCCGCGGACCGAGGCCGTCGAGGCGGCCTTCGCGTGCGGCGGTCTCCACCTCGCGACACGCCGCCGCGAGGCCGGTCGCGCCGAGCGAGGCGCTGCTTCCCTTGAGGGTGTGAGCGGCGCGGCGCAGGTCCTCGGCCGCGCCGGCCGCCAGCGCGGTCCGCATGTCCGCGACACGGTTCGCGCCGTCGGCGCGGTACTCGTCGACGAGCTGGCCGACGAATCCGAGGTCGCCGCCGACCATCTCGAGCGTCTGGCCGAACGCCGCGTCGTCGATGACCAGATCGCTCATCGTCGAGCCCCCTCGTTCACGCCCGACGGCAAGGACCGGTCGAGGGCGGCCTCCAGCTCGGCGACGCGGATCGGCTTGGCCAGGTAGTCGTTCATGCCGGCCACCAGGCAGGCCTCGCGATCCTCGGCCATGGCGTTCGCCGTCATCGCCACGATCCGCGGCCCGTCGTCGGGCCAGCGCGCCCGGATCCGGCGCGTCGCCTCGAGGCCGTCGAGCTCGGGCATCTGGACGTCCATGAGGATGAGGTCGTACGGCTGACGCTCGAGGGCGGCGATCACCTCGAGCCCGTTCTCGGCGACGTCGGCCGCGTAGCCCATCCGTTCGAGGAGGCGGAGGGCGAGCTTCCGGTTCACCGGGTTGTCCTCGGCGACGAGGATCCGGAGCCGCTTGTCGAGGGCGATCTGGGGCTCGCCCGGCTCCCGGTCGACGGCCGCTGGCTCGGCGGCCATCTCTCCGGCCAGGACCGTGGCGATCGCGTCGTGGAGGGCGGAGGGCTTGACCGGCTTGGTCAGGAACGCGACGTCGTCGGCGCCCCGGGCGGCCCGCTGGCCGACCGACGACAGGACGATCACGGCCGGCGGGTCGTCGGGTCGAACGCCGCGCAACGCCTCGGCCAGGGCCAGCCCGTCGAGCTCGGGCATGAGGTGGTCGAGCAGGGCGAGGTCGAACCGCTCGCCGCCCTTGACCCAGGCCAGCGCCTCGTTCGAGGACGCCGTCTCGCGGGCGTCCATCCCCCAGCGGGTGAGCTGCGCGGTCAGGATCCGCCGGTTCGTCGCGTTGTCGTCGACGACGAGGACGTGTCGTCCGGCGAGCTCGACCGGCTGGATCCCCGAGCGCGGCTGGACGGTCGGCGTCGCGGCCTCCTCGGCGACCAGGGTGAAGGTGAAGGCGCTCCCCTCCCCGGCCGTGCCGGAGCTCTCGAACGTGAGGCTGCCACCCATCGCCTCGGCCAGGCGCCGGCTGATCGCCAATCCGAGGCCCGTGCCCCCGTAGCGCCGGCTGACCGACGGGTCGAGCTGGCTGAACGACTGGAAGAGGTGGGCGCGGCGCTCGGTCGGGATCCCGATCCCGGTGTCGCGGACGAGGATCGACAGCTCCCAGCGTTGTCGGGCCGTCCTCGCTGGGTCGAGCCGGCGGCCACCGACGCGGACGACGACCTCGCCGCGGTCCGTGAACTTGACCGCGTTCGACAGCAGGTTCAGGACGACCTGGCGGACCCGGCCGACATCGCCGACGACCGTGACCGGGACGTCGTCGTCGACCTCGTAGGCGAGCTCGAGTCCCTTCGCCGAGGCGCCGGCCGCCATGAGGTCGAGCGCGCCCTCGACGGTGGCCGCCAGGTCGAACGGGCGACGGTCGAGGTCGACGCGGCCGGCCTCGATCTTCGAGAAGTCGAGGATGTCGTTGATGATCGTCAGCAGCGCGTCCCCGGAGGTCCGGATCGTGTCGACGTAGTCGCGCTGCTCGGCGTCGAGTGTCGTGTCGGCGAGCAGTCCGCTCATCCCGATGATCGCGTTCATCGGGGTGCGGATCTCATGGCTCATCGCGGCGAGGAACGTGCTCTTCGCCTGGTTCGCCTGCTCGGCGACCTCGCGCGCCTCGCGAGTCGTGCCGAACAGGCGGGCATTGTCGATCGCGATCGCCGCCTGCTGCGACAGACCGACGAGGAAGTCGAGGTCGGCCTGGGTGAACGGGTCGTTTGCGCCCGGTCGCCAGACCGCCAGCACGCCGCTGACGCCCTCCCGCCCGACGAGCGAGGCGGCCATCAGCCGCTCGTTGGCCACGTCCTCGGTCCCCGGGATCTGGACGGTTCGCGGGTCCGCTCCGGTGTCGTTGACGATCTCGGCCGCGCCCCGGGCGGCCAGGTCGCCGATGATGCCCTCGCCGGGGACGATCCGGTCGGCCATGATCGCCTCGGCGATGTCGCCCAGGGCGACGATCGCCCGGTAGGCCTCCTCGCCCTCCTCGCGCAGGTAGGCCGCGCTCGTGTCGGCGTCGAGGAGCGTCTGCGCCCGCTCCGCGATCCGCTGGAGGACACGGTCGAGCACGAGCGTCCCGGAGATCTCCCGACCCACGTCCACGAGGGCGGCCATCTCGTCGGCCCGGCGCCGCATCTCCTCGTACAGCCGGGCGTTCTGGATGGCTGTGCCGACGTTGGCGGCGATCGTCGCCAGCAGGCGAACATCGGCCTCGCCGAAGCGGCCCGTCTCCACGGTGCTCTGCACGCTGATCACCCCGATGACCGCATCAACGACGTGGATCGGAACTCCGAGGTATGACTTGGCCGGAATGCCAACCCGACGAACTCCGATTGCGCTGAAGTGCTCGTCGCGGTTGAGGAGCAGGGGCTCGCCGGAGGTAATGATCCGTGACGTCAGGCCCTCGCCCATGGCCATCGGCGGCTGGTCGAGGCGGCCGTGAAGCTCCCAGTAGTACGGGAACGCGATCTGCTGGGAGGCCGGGTCGAGCAGCGCAACGTAGGCGATGTCGGCGCCAAAGGCGACTCGGGCGCGCTCGCCGACGAGCTCAATGAGGGCGGTCAGGTCGAGCTGGCTGGCCGCGGCCGTCCCGATCTGGTTGACCGTGCTGAGCTCTGCGGCCCGCCGGCGCGTCTCGTCGACGAGACGGGCGTTCTGGAGGGCGACGCCGAGACTGGCCCCGAGGGTGGTGAGCAGACGGACGTCGTCCGCGCCGAAGGCCTCCGTGCGGTCCAGGTTCTGGAGCGACAGCACCCCTTCGACCCGACCACCGACGTTGAGTGGAACGAAGAGAGCCGACAGCGGCGGCTCGCCAACGATCACCGGCGGATTGCCGTACTCGGGCGCCTCGCGCGGGAAGTCGTCGACCAGGAGCGGCTGCGCCGTCTCGAAGACGTGCTTGCGGAACCCGATCAATGGGATCGTCGTCTCGGGCAGCCGCAATCCGCGTTCGAAGGTGAAGGGGAAGCGGATCAGCCCGGCCTCCTCGTCGTAGACGGAGATGTCGACGACCTGCGCGTCGAAGGTCTCCTGGACCCTGTCCCCGACGAGCTCGTACATCGCTTGCGCATCGAGCTGCTGGGCGAGGCCCTGCTGGACGCCGTTGATGATGGCCAGCTCGGCGGCCCGCTGGTCGGTCTCAGCCAGCAGCCGACGCGTCTGGTCGAATAGCCGGGCGTTCTCGAGCGACACGCTCAGGCTCGCCGCGATGGTGGTCAACAATCGGACATCCGAGTCGCTGAACGCATTCTCGCGGTCGAGGTTCTGGAGCGAGATGACGCCCTTCGCATCGTCCCCGACGACGAGCGGCGCCCACAGGGTGGACCGGGACGGCTCGCCGGTCAGGGGACCCGTTTCACCGAACGTGGCGAACTCGGTGAGGGTGTTCAGGAGCAGCGGCTGGCGCGTCTCCAGCACCCGCAGGCGGATCGCAATCGACGCCGATCCGGCGCGCTCACCGGCATCGCGGAGCGAGATCGGCTCGTCGGGGAAGCGAACCCCGCGCTCGATGGTGTACGGGAAGTGCATCACATCGGCATCGCGGTCGTAGATCCCGATGTCGACGACCTGCGCGTCGAAGATCTCGCGGATCTTGTCGCCGACGAGGTCGTACATCGCCTGCATGTCCAGCTGCTGGGCCAGCCCCTCCTGGACGCTCGTGATGATTGCGAGCTCGGCGGCCCGCTGATCGGTCTCGGCCAGCAGCCGCCGTGTCTCGGCGAACAGGCGGGCGTTCTCGAGCGCAACCCCGAGGCTCGATGCCAGCGTGCCGAGAAGCCGTTCGTCGGCCTCGCTGAACATGTTCGGCCTCTCGCTCTCGAGGGCCACGACACCGATCACCCGCTCGCCCGCCGGGATCGGCACGCCGAGCCACGACTCGGGAGTGGCCCCGATGATGATCGCCGGCAATTCCCCGAGATCGTCGCTCGTGCCCAGGCGTACTGAGCGATTCGTCTGAATGACGTGCGAGGTCAGGCCGGCCCCGAGCGGGATCGGTTCCGTCTGGGCGCCCTCGGCTCGCTTGCCGGACTCGACCCCGTATGGAAAGCGGATCAGGCCGAGCGCCTCGTCGACGAGACCGATCCAGATCGAGTTCACGTCGAAGATCCCACGAAGGCGCTCGCCGACCAGCTCGACGATCGCGTCGAAGTCGAGCTGCCGGGCCAGGGCCTGGCCGACCTCGTTGACGAGGGCGAGCTCCGAGTTGCGCTGGTCGGTCTCGGCAAGGAGGCGGCGCGTCTCGGCGAACAGACGGGCGTTCTCGAGCGCTACCCCGAGGCTGGAGGCGAGCGTGCCGAGGAGCCGTTCGTCGGCCTCGCTGAACGCGTGCTGGCGAAGGCTCTCGAGGGAGATCACGCCGAGGATCCGTTCGCCGGCCCGGATGGGCACGCCGAGCCACGACTCTCCGAGCGACCCGCCGACGTACACGGCCCCGAGGGCATCGGCGTCTGCTCCGGTCGCGGCCCGGACGGCACGGCCCGTCCGAACGATCACCGAGGTCAAACCCGCGCCGACCGGGATCTTGCCACGCTCGAACCGCTCGCCCTCGTCGACGGCGTAGGACCAGTCGATCATCCCGGTCGCCGCGTCGTACAGGCCGATCCCGATGGTGTCGACGGCGAAGATCGTCCGGATCCGCTCGCCGACGACCTCCACGATCGCGTTGAAGTCGAGCTGCATCGCCAGGGCCTGGCCGACCTCGTTGACCACGGCCAGCTCGGCAACACGCTCGCGTGTCTCCTCGATCGCCCTCGTCCGCTCGAGCGCCGACGCGATGTGCTGCGCGACGAAGGTCAGGATCTCGAGGTCGCGCCGAGTGTGGCGGCGATCCTCCCGGTAGCTCTGGACGGCGATGACACCGATCGAGCGACCCTCGGATCGAAGCGGGACACCGAGCCAGGACAGGGCCGGCTGGCCGAGCTGGCTGATCTGACCAGAATCGGCCAACTTCCGCCAACCCTCCTCGGTCTGGTAGAGCGGGGCACCTGTCCGCAGGACATAGCCCGTCATCCCTCCCGCATCGGCCTCGCCGAGCACGTCCCAGGCTGTCGGGTCGGGCAGGTCCTGATCGACCGTATCGACGTAGTACGGGAAGTTGATCCGGTTCGTCGTCTCGTCGTAGATCGCGATGTAGAAGTTGTCGGCGTACATGAGCTCGCCGACGATGCGATGGATCGATGCGTAGAACTCGGGCATGTCGCGGACCGAAGTCGAGGCCTCGGCGATCTTCAGCAGGGACGCCTCGAGGCGGGCCGATTCAGCCCGCTCGGAGGCCAGCGCCTCGAGATCGGCGATGCGCCCCCGCAGCCGAACAAGCTCGTCGTCGGGGGTGCGCGGAGTCGCGGCCGATCTGGCGCTCTTGGAAGCCTTGGCAGATTTGGCGGCGGCCGCCTTCGCGGGCTTGACGGGCTTCGGGACGACTACCTTCGCGGCCTTGGCTGGCCTTGGGACGGCCGCCTTCGCGGTCTTGGGGGCGGCCGCCTTCGCGGGCTTCGGGGCGGCGGTCTTGGCACCACGCGCGGGCTTGACCACGATCGTCCTCAACCGGGCAGGGAGTGCCGCCGGCAGGCCCCTCCAGCCCGCCGTTTCGGCGAGCATACCGGACTGGACATCCGTCTGAGCGGGCTAGTGGCGGAAGTGGCGGACCCCGGTCAGGAGCATCGTCGCCCCGGCCGCCTCGGCGACGCCGATCACCTCCCCGTCGCGGACCGACCCGCCGGGCTGGACGAACGCACCCACCCCGGCCGCGAGACAGGCCTCGACGCCGTCGGGGAACGGGAAGAAGGCGTCCGAGCCACACGCCGCGCCGGAAGTGGCGTCGGGCCCCGAGATCGTCCGAGCCCGTTCGACGGCCTGGCGAGCGGCATCGACCCGGCTCGTCTGGCCCGAGCCGAGCCCGACCAGCCGCCCGTCCTTGACCAGGACGATCCCATTGCTCGAGGCGCCGCGGACGAGCCGCCAGGCGAGGTCGAGATCACGCCGCTCTCCGTCCGTGGGGCCTCGGCTCGTCGCGACCATCCATGAGGCCGGATCGTCGGGGGCGTCATCGACGGCGCTGACGAGCACGGCTCCACCGGCCGTCCGGAGCGCGCCGAGCGGGTCGGGCAGGCCCACGGCGGCGCCCGCCCCGAGCGACGCGTCGACCACGAGCCGCAGGTTCGGCTTCGCCGCGAGGACCGCGCGCGCGTCCGCGTCGAATCCCGGCGCCACGACGACCTCGAGGAAGATCGCGCTCAACGCCGCCGCCAGCTCGCCGTCGACGACCCCGGTCAGCCCGACGACGCCGCCGAACGCGGACACTGGATCGCCGGCGAGGGCCGCCTCCCACGCCGCCAGGAGCGTCGGGCGCTCAGCGGCGCCACACGGATTCGTGTGCTTGACGATGACGCAGCCCGGGCCACGGAGCGACCGGGTGAGCGCGGCGACGGCGGCCGCGTCGAGCACGTTGTTGTAGCTGAGCGGCTTGCCCTGGAGCGGCGGCTCGCCGGTCGCAAACGGCCCGGCGGCGGGCGGGCCCCCGGCGCGCCGGTAGCGAGCGGCGGGCTGGTGCGGATTCTCGCCGTAGCGGAGGGTCTCGACCTTGTCGAGGCCGATCGTCAGGCTCGGCGGGTACGGATCGCTCGCCCCGGGCAGCCCCGGCTCGTCCGGCAGGTCGATTCCGGCCGCGGCCATCCGGCCGGGCAGCTCCGCGGCGATCCGGGCGTCGTAGGCCGCCGTGTGGCGGAAGGCGTCGACGGCGAGCGCGGAGCGGAGGCCGAGCGGGACGCTCCCCTCGTCCTCGAGGACGGCCAGGAGCGCCGGGTAGCGGGCCGGGCTCGTCACGATCGCCACGCTGGTGTGGTTCTTGGCCGCCGCGCGGACCATCGACGGGCCGCCGATGTCGATCTCCTCGACGAGCTCGTCGAGCCCGATCCCGGGACGCTCGGCGGCCGCGGCGAACGGGTAGAGGTTGACGACGACGAGCTCGAACGGCGCGATCGCCGCGGCGGCCAGCTGACGCCGGTGGTCGGCGAGCCGACGGTCGGCCAGAATCCCGGCGTGGACGCGGGGATGGAGCGTCTTGACCCGTCCGTCGAGCATCTCGGGGAAGCCCGTCACCGCCGCGACGTCGGTCACCGGAAGGCCCGCGTCACGCAGCGTGCCGGCCGTGCCGCCGGTCGACACGAGCTCGAAGCCGAGGCGGACAAGGCCGCGCCCGAGGTCGACGAGCCCGGTCTTGTCGCTGACCGATAGAAGCGCCCGCCGCGGGACCGGGACGACGGCCTCGGCGCGCTCGACGTCGATCGCGACCCGCCGGCCGCCCCGCTCGACCCGGATCACCCCGGCCAGGGCGAGCGCGACGGCCTGCGGCAGGAGCCGGTGCTCGACCGTCCGGATCCGCTCATGGAGCGCCGCCTCGTCGTCGCCGGGCAGGACCGGGACCGCCTCCTGCGCGACGATCGGGCCGCCGTCGAGGGTCGCGTCGACGAGGTGGACCGTCGCCCCGCTGACGAGCGCACCGTGCGCCAGGACGTCCCGGACGGCGTGCCCGCCCGGGAACGCCGGCAGGAGGGCCGGATGCGTGTTCAGGATCCGCTCCGGGAACGCCGCGAGTGTGGCCGGGCCGACGACCCGCAGGTAGCCGGCGAGGACGACGAGGTCGACCGCGGCCGCGGTCAGGATGGCCGCCAGGAGCGCGTCCTCCGCGGCCCGGCCCGCCTCGTCCCCGGCCGGCGCTGCGGGCACCAGCACCGTCTCGATCCCCCGCTCGGCCGCCCAGTCGAGCGCCGGGCAGGCGCGGTCGGCGAAGACCAGCACGACCGCGCCGCCGAGGGTGCCGCGGTCCGCCGCTGCCACGAGGGCCCGGAGGTTCGAGCCGGCACCCGAGACGCCGACCGCGATCCGCCCGGGTGGCGGGGTCACGAGATCGCCTCCTCCACGTACCGCCGCCTCGCGGATCGCCCGACCGGGACGACCTCGCCGACGCGCCACGCGGGGATCGCCTCGGCCGCGAGGGTCCGCAGCGTGAGGTCGACCGCATCCTGGGCGACCACGACGATCATCCCGAGCCCGCCGTTGAACGTGGCTCGCAGCTCGTCCTCCTCGAGCCCGCCGAGCGCGCCGAAGAGGCGCATGACGGACGGCATCGGCCAGCGGTCCGGATCGAGCCGAGCGGCCAGGCCGGGCGGCAGCGTTCGCGGGACGTTGCCCGGCAGCCCGCCTCCCGTGATGTGGGCGATCCCCCGAAGATCCTGCCCGGCGCGCTCGAGCACGGTCCTGAGGCGGAGGATCGCTCCGGCGTAGACCCGGGTCGGCGTGAGCAGGACCTCGCCGAGGGTGGCCAGCGCGACGCCCGGCTCGGCACCGAGCACCACGTCGGTCGCGGCGTCGCCGAGTGACCGGCGCAGCCGTTCCTGGTAGGGCGAGCGCAGGTCGAGGTCGTACTGGGTCAGGAGCGCCCGGACGAGCGAGAACCCGTTGGCGTGCAGGCCGGTCGCGGCCAGCCCGACGATCGCGTCGCCTGCGCGGATCGTCGAGCCGTCGATCGCCCGGTCGCGCTCGACGACGCCGACGCAGAACCCGGCCAGGTCGAATTCGTCCTCCTTCATGATCCCGGGGTGCTCGGCGGTCTCGCCGCCGACGAGCGCGCAGCCAGCCTCGCGGCAGCCCGCCGCGATCCCGCCGACGAGGTCGGCCACGTCCGATGGGTCGAGCCGGCCGACCGCGACGTAGTCGAGGAAGTAGAGCGGCGCGGCGCCGCAGCACACGACGTCGTCGGCGCACATCGCCACGAGGTCGACCCCGATCGTCTCGAACCGCTCGACCGCGGAGGCGATCGCGGTCTTCGTCCCGACCCCGTCGGTCGCGCTCACGAGGAGCGGGTCGCGCAGCCCGGCCGGCAGCCCCACGGCCGCCGCGAAGCCGCCGAGCCCGCCGACGACCTCGGGTCGGCGGGTCGATTCGACGGCGTCCCGGATGAGCTCGACCGTCCGCTCCCCCGCGGCCACGTCGACCCCGGCCCGGACGTACGCCCGGCGCGGGTCAGCCACGCCCGCCGGTCCCTCCCGCTCCGGGCAGGACGAGCGACCCGCCGTCGAGCCCCGGATCCTCCTCGAGGATGAACTTGCGGCTCCCCGCGTCGTACGGGACGGGCTCCGGGTAGTTGCCGTCGAAGCAGGCGAAGCAGAAACGGTCGTAAGGCAGGTCCAGCGCGGCGAGCACGCCGCCGATCGACAGGTAGCCGAGCAAATCGGCGCCGATGAAGGCGCGGATCTCCTCGACCGACAGGCGCCCCGCGATGAGCTCGGTCTCGATCTGCGTGTCGATCCCGTAGAAGCAGGGATGGTAGATCGGCGGGGCGCTGATCCGGACGTGGACCTCGCTCGCCCCGGCGCGGCGGAGGAGGGCGACGATCTGCTGCGTGGTCGTGCCCCGCACGATCGAGTCGTCGACCACGGTCAGCCGCTTGCCGCGGACGACCTCGCGGAGCGGGTTGAGCTTGAGGGTCACGCCGCGATGGCGGAGCGTCTGGGACGGCTGGATGAACGTGCGGCCCGTGTAGCGGTTGCGGACCAGCCCCTCGCGATACGGAATCCCCGATCGCTCGGCGTAGCCCGCCGCCGCCGGCGCGCCCGTGTCCGGGACCGGCATGACCAGGTCGGTCTCGACGGGATGTTCGTCGGCGAGCTGCATCCCCATCCGCCGGCGCGCCTCGTACAGGTTGCGCCCCTCCATGTACGAATCGGGCCGGGCGAAGTAGATGAGCTCGAACACGCACAATGCGCTGCGCGCCTCGGCGAAGCGCACCGAGCGCGGCGGGGCGCCGGCCTCGAGGATGACGATCTCGCCCGGCTCGACGTCGCGCACGTATTCCGCCCCGACGATGTCGAGACCGGTCGTCTCGGAGCTGAGGATCCAGCCGGCACTGGCATCGTCGTCGCCCCACAGTCCCGGCTCGGCGGCGCCCTCGGCGGCCGACGGGCCGGGCAGCCGCCCGAGGACGAGCGGTCGGAAGCCAAACGGGTCGCGGACGCCGATGACGCGACGCTCGTCGAGCACGACCAGGCTGTACGCGCCGCGGACGCGCGGCAGCACGCGCAAGAGGGCCCCGACCGTGTCGGCACTCGGCTCGTCGGCGAGCAGCGCCGTCAGCAGCTCGGTATCCGTCGACGCCGGGAGGCGGGAACGACCGCCGCGCAGCTGGCCAAGCAGCTCGCGGGTGTTGACAAGGTTCCCGTTGTGCCCGACCGCCACGGCCCGGCGCGGCCCGAGCCGGAACGTCGGCTGGGCGTTCTCCCAGATCGTCGAGCCGGTCGTCGAATAGCGGCAGTGGGCGATCGCGAGGTTGCCCCGCAGGCTCGGCAAGCGCCGCTCGTCGAGGACCGAGGCGATCATCCCGAGGTCCTTGTAGAGCATCAGCTCGCGGCCGTCGCTCACGGCGATTCCGGCCGACTCCTGGCCGCGGTGCTGGAGGGCGAACAGGCCGAGAGCCGCGACCTGGGCGGCCTCGGCCTCGCGCCCGGCGGGCAGGACCACGCCGTACACGCCGCACATCAGCGATCCTCCGGCAGCGACACGGCCGCGTCGTCCTCGCCGAGCGCCCGGGCGAGGCCGTGGTCCCAGGCGTGGCGGAGATCGGCCAACGGGACGTCGAGCGCGTCGGCGATCCGCGAGCCGCGCTCCTCGGCCGCGCCGGTCGCGCCCTGACCGGCGAGCTCGATCACGAGCCGGTCGCCACCGACGGCCCCGAGCTCCTCGACCGGCAGGCCATGCTGGCGGGCGAGCAGGAGGACCGCCGGAGCGTGGCGTGACCGGCAGCTGACGACGATCCGCGACGGGCTCTCGCCGAACAGCTCGACGGCCGGCGCGCCGGCGACCGGAAGTCGGAGGGCGGCCCCGATCCCGGCGTCGTCGGCGCCCCAGATGCAACTCTCCGCGACCGCCACGGCAAGCCCGCCTCCGCTGACGTCCTGCGCCGAGGCCACCAGGCCGCGCTCGGCTGCCTCGCGGACGAACGCCTGGACCGCCGCCTCGCGAGCCAGGTCGAGCGCCGGCGGCCCGTCCTCCGGGGCCATCCCGGCCAGCTCTGCGTAGGCGCTCCCGACGAGCCCCGGGGTCGCCCCGCCGACGAGGACGACGACGTCGCCCTCGGCATCGAACGCCGGACCGACGAGCCTGGTCACGTCGTCGAGCAGCCCGACGACGCCGATCTCCGGGGTCGGGGCGATCGTCCGGCCGGGCGACTCGTTGTAGAGCGATACGTTCCCGCCGGTGACCGGGAGACCGAGCGCCCGGCACGCGTCGCCGAGCCCGCGAACCCCCTCCTGGAGCTGCCAGAACGCCTCGGGCCGGGTCGGGTCCCCGTAGTTGAGGCAGTTCGTGACGCCGAGCGGGCGGGCGCCCGTGATCGACACGTTGCGGGTCGCCTCGGCGACGCTGAGCGCGGCACCGAGCCAGGGATCCGTCGCGCTCACGGACTGGTTGCCGTCGGTCGACGCGACGAGCGCCTTCGTCGTGCCCTTGATCCGCACGACCGGGGCACCGTGTCCGGGCAGCACGACCGTGTTCGCCTGGACGTGGCTGTCGTACTGCTCGTGGACCCACTGGCGGCTCGACAGGTTCGCCCCGCCGAGCAGGGACAGGAGCACGGCGCCGGGGTCCATGCCCCGCTCGGGCAGACCGCCGCCGGTCTCCGCGGCGATGCCGGGGGCAGGCGCCGCGCGATGACGAGGCGGCGGTGCGGCGAGGCGGTGATGGACGATGGCGTCGCTCGTGAGCGCCGCAGCCGGGACCCGGGCGAGCACCGATGCCCCTGGAGACGGGGCGCCGTCCGGGGCGAGCCCGCCGCCGACCACGGTCACGTCGCCGTCGCCGGTCACCCGGCCGATGATCGCGACCGGGAGGCCCCAGCGCTCGCAGACGTCGCGAACCTCCGGCCAGCGCTCGGGGCGGACGATCGCCAGCATCCGCTCCTGCGACTCCGAGATCATGACCTCGAACGGCTCGAGACCGGGCTCCCGCCGGGGAATCGCGTCGAGGTCGACGGCGATCCCGGTGCCCGCCCGGTCGGCGGTCTCCGACGTCGCGCAGGTGATCCCGCCCGCACCGAGGTCCTGGAGGCCCTCGACGAGGCCACGCTCGATCAGCTCCAGGCTCGCCTCGATGAGCAGCTTCTCGGCGAACGGATCACCGACCTGGACCGACGGCCGTTTCGACGGATCGTCGGCCCCGAACGTCGCCGAGGCGAGGACCGATGCCCCGCCGATCCCGTCGCGACCGGTCGTCGACCCGAACAGGACCGCCAGGTTGCCCGGGCCCGGTGCGGCGGCCCGCGTCAGCCGGGCCTCCTCGAGCAGCCCGATCGCCATCACGTTGACCAGCGGGTTCCCGGCGTAGCACGGGTCGAACACGAGCTCCCCGCCGACCGTCGGGACGCCGACGCAGTTGCCATAGCCGCCGACTCCGCGGACGACGCCGTTGACGAGGTGCCGGGTTCGCGGGTCGGCCGGATCGCCGAACCGGAGCGCGTCGAGGACGGCGATCGGCCGGGCACCCATCGTGAAGATGTCGCGCAGGATCCCGCCGACCCCGGTCGCGGCGCCCTGGTACGGCTCGACGGCGCTCGGGTGGTTGTGCGACTCGATCTTGAACGCGACCGCCAGGCCGTCGCCGATCGACATCACGCCGGCGTTCTCGCCCGGACCGGCAACGACGTCCCGGCCCGCGGTCGGCAGCGTCCCGAGCAGCGGCTTCGAGCTCTTGTACGAGCAGTGCTCGCTCCACATCACGCTGAACATCGCGAGCTCGAGGTCGTTCGGCTCGCGGCCGAGCTTCGCGCGGATCGCCGCGAGCTCGTCGTCCGTCAGCCCCAGCCGGCGATGGAGCGGCTCGGCCGGCGCGTTCGGCGGGGCGAGCGCCGTCATCGCGATCCACCAACGGCGACGGCCGGTCCGCGGGCGGCCGCGGCGCGTTCCGCCGCGCTGTCCACGAGCGAGCGGATGATCCCGAGCCCGTCGTCGCTGCCGAGGACCGTCTCGACCGCCGTCTCCGGGTGCGGCATCAGCCCGGCCACGTTGCCGGCCGCGTTCGACACCCCGGCGATCGCCCGGAGCGAGCCGTTCGGGTTCGCCCGGTCCTCCTCGCCACCGGCCACGCTGCCGTCCGGGCGGACGTAGCGGAACAGGACCTGGCCGTCGGCCTCGAGCGCGTCGAGCGTCGCTGCCTCGGCGTAGTAGCAGCCCTCGCCGTGGGCGACCGGCATGCGGAGCGGCGCTGGCCGCTCGATCGAGCGAGTGAACGGCGTGTCGAGCCGCTCGGGCCGGATGCGCGATCCGGCGCGACACGAAGCGCAGCGAGCGGTTACGCAGCAGCGCGCCCGGCAGCAGCCCGGCCTCGGTCAGGACCTGGAAGCCGTTGCAGATCCCGAGGACGAGCCCGCCGTCCGTGGCGTAGCCGGCGACAGCGCGCATGACCGGGCTGAACCGGGCGATGACGCCGGCCCGGAGGTAGTCGCCGTAGGCGAAGCCGCCCGGGAGGACGATCGCGTCGACGCCCGCGAGATCCGCCGATTCGTGCCACAGCACGACCGGCTCGGCGCCGGCGACGCGCAGGGCATTGACGGCGTCGATGTCGCGGTTCGAACCCGGGAACACGACGACGCCGACCCGGACCATCAGGCGGTCACCCCGGACGGCGCCGGACCGGACGCGGTCGACGAGGTCGCTCCGAGCGGCTCGATCGCATACGCCTCGATGAGCGGGTTGCTCAGCAGCTCGCCGGCCAGCCGCTCGACCGTCGCGCGGGCCGCCGCCTCGCTCTCCGCCTCCACGGTCAGCTCGACGCGCCGGCCCACCCGGACCGCCGACACGCCGGTCACCCCGAGGTGGGGCAGGCTGCTCTCGACCGCGCGACCCTGCGGGTCGAGGATCCCCGCCTTGGGGCTGACGTTGACCGCGAAGCGGAATGCCGTCGGGGTGCTCATCGGGCGATGACGTCCTCCTCGAGATAGCGCTGGAAGCTGGCGCCGGTGATCCGCTCGAACGCCTCGACGTAGCGGGAGCGGGTCCCGGCCACGACATCCGTCGGCAGCTCCGGCCCGGGATGGGTCTTCGCCCACGGCTGCGTCTCGAGCCAGTCGCGGACGAACTGCTTGTCATAGCTCGCCTGGGCCCGGCCCGGCTCGTACGTGGCCGCGTCCCAGAACCTCGACGAGTCGGGGGTGAGCACCTCGTCGATCAGGAGCAGCTCGCCGTCCGGTCGCAACCCGAACTCGAACTTCGTGTCGGCGAGGACGATTCCCGCCCGGACGGTCACCGCGGCGCCGTAGCCGTAGACAGCGAGCGCCGCGGCGCGAACCCGGCCGGCGAGGTCGCGGGCCGCCGGACGACCGAGCGGACGGCCGTCGAGGTCGACGATGGCGAGCCGCTCGATCATGCCGTCCAGGTCGATGTTCTCGTCGTGCTGGCCCGACTCGGCCTTGGTCGACGGGGTCAGGATCGGCTCGGGCAGCCGGTCGCTCTCGACGAGCCCGGACGGCAGCTTCGCGCCACCGATCGCCCCGGTCCGCCGGTAGTCCTTCCAGCCCGACCCGGAGAGATAGCCGCGGACGATGACTTCGACCGGCAGGACGCGCGTCCGGCGGCAGATCATCACCCGGCCGCGCAGGTCGACCCGCTCGTCCGCGGAGACCGGCAGGTCGGCCGGGTCCGTGGACAGGAGGTGGTTGGCCACGATCCCGGCGGTCTCGGCGAACCAGAACCGCGACAGCCCGGTCAGGACGCGACCCTTGTCCGGGATCGGCGTGGGCAGGACCACGTCGAAGGCCGACAGCCGGTCGGATGCGACAAGCAGGAGCCGATCGGGGTCGAGCTCGTAGAGGTCGCGCACCTTGCCCGAGCGGACGAACGCGCCGGCCAGCGTCATCGTGCGGCAACCTCGATCCGGTCGAGCCGGGCGACGATCGTCGGTGCGTGTCGGATGAAGGCCGCGTCGTCGAAGCACGCGTCGAGCCGGCTGAGCGGCAGGAGCCGGGCGACGACTGGCTCGGTCGCGAGCAGGTCGCGCAGCCCGAGCCGCTCGTCGGCGGCGCGGAGGGCGCAGCGCTGGACGATGGCATAGGCCTCGTCGCGGTTCAGCCCGCCCTCGTCGACGAGCGCGACGAGGACCCGCGACGACGCATGGAGCCCGAGCCCGCGCTCGATGTTCTCGCGCATCCGCTCCGGGCGAACCACGAGGCCCTCGACGAGCCCGGTCATCCGGACGAGCATGTAGTCGAGGAGGATCGTCGCGTCGGGCAGGAGGACGCGCTCGGCCGAGCTGTGGCTAATGTCCCGCTCGTGCCACAGCGGCTGGTCCTCGAGCGCCGCGCCGGCGTAGCCGCGGAGCAGCCGGGCCAGCCCGGCGATCCGCTCCGACAGGATCGGGTTCCGCTTGTGCGGCATCGCGCTCGAGCCCTTCTGGCCGGTCCGGAACGGTTCCTGGAGCTCGCCGATCTCGGTGTGCTGGAGGTTGCGCACCTCGGTGGCGAACCGTTCCAGCGAACCGCCGGTGATCGCGATCGCGGTCAACAGCGCCGCATGGCGGTCGCGCTGGACGATCTGGGTGCTGACGGGATCGACGCGCAGGCCGAGCTCGTGGAGGACTTCGACCTCGACCTCGGGCTCGAGGTGGCTGTACGTCCCGACCGGGCCGCTGATCTTGCCCGTCGCGATCTCGGCCACCGCATCGGCCAGCCGGCGCCGGTCGCGGTCGAGCTCGAACGCCCAGCCGGCGAGCTTGACCCCAAGCGTCGTCGGCTCAGCGTGGACCGAATGGGTCCGGCCCATCATCAGCGTCGCGGCCTCGGCCCGAGCCCTGGCGATGAGGGCGGCCAGGAGCCGGTCGCAGTCGGCGAGCAGCCGGCTTCCCGCCGCCTGGAGCTGGAGGGCCAGGCCGCTGTCGACGACGTCGCTGCTGGTCAGCCCGAGATGGAGGTAGCGGCCCTCGGGCCCGACCGTTTCTGCGACTTGGCTGACGAAGGCGATGACGTCGTGATCGGTGGTCTGCTCGATCTCGGCGATCCGGTCGACGTCGACCTTCGCCCTTTCCTCGATGACGACCAGTGCCTCGGCCGGGACGAGACCGCGACCGACCTGTGCGCGGGCGACGGCGATCTCGACCCGGAGCATCGCCTCGAACCGAGCGGCCTCGGACCAGATCGCGGCCATCTCGGGCAGCGTGTACCGCCGGATCATGGCTGCCCGCCGGAGGGTGCGACCGGCGCGGCCGCCGACGCCGCGGCGATGTCATGGCGACGCTGGAGCCCGGCCCAGTGGATCTCGTCCGCGGCATCCTCGGCGACCCGACGGGCCGTCTCGAGGCCCGGTCCGCGGCCGACCACCGTCAGGACGCGGCCACCCGCCGTCCGGAAGCCGCCGGCCGGGTCTCGCTCCGTCCCGGCATGGAAGACGAGCCCGCCACGTCGAGCGGCCGCGTCGAGCCCGTCGATCCGGTCTCCGCGCCGCGGCGAGCCCGGGTAGCCGGCCGCGGCCAGGACGATGCCGACGGCCGCTCCGGGCAGCGTCGGGAGCTCCCCCGTCCCCGCCCCGACCGACCGAACCACCGGTCCCAGGTCGCCGCGGGCCGCGGCGAGCAGGACGGGCCCGAGCGGCCCGGCGAGCCGGGGCAGGATCACCTGCGCCTCGGGGTCTCCGAGCCGGGCGTTGCACTCCAGGAGAACCGGCCCCCGGTCGGTCAGGATCAGGCCGGCGTAGAGGAAGCCGACGAATGGCGTGCCGACGCGGGCGAGCTCGTCGAGGATCGGGCGGTGGATCGCGGCGACGATGTCGGCCGCCTCGTCCGGCACGAGGTCCTCGAGCGGGCTGTAGGCCCCCATCCCGCCGGTGTTCGGTCCCGTGTCGCCGTCACCGAGCCGCTTGTGGTCGCGCGCCCCCGGGAGGGCCACGGCCGCGTGGCCGTCGGTCAATGCGATCACCGTCGCCTCAGGACCGAACAGCCGCCCCTCCAGGACCACCCGGGCACCACCCGCGGGCTCGGGGGCGCCGCCGGCCGGATCGAGGTACCCGCTGAGCAGCCCGACGGCGGTCGCTAAGTCGTCGCACACGGTCACGCCCTTGCCCGCGGCGAGCCCGTCGGCCTTGACTACGAGCCCGTGGCCGTCGGCGGCCAGCTCCTCGGCGAACGCGGTGGCGCCGGCCAGCTCGCCGGCCGCGAATGCACGCCCGTGCGCCATCCGCACGCCGGCCGCGCCCGCGATCTCGCGGCAGAACGCCTTGCTCGTCTCGATCCGGGCGGCGACGGCCGTGGGCCCGAAGACCGGAATGCCCGCCGCGACCAGGGCATCGGCGACCCCGGCGGCGAGCGGCGCCTCCGGTCCGACGACGACCAGCTCGCTCGCGTTCGTGCGCGCCGCCGCGACCACCGCGGCCGGATCGAGCGGATCCACCCCGGCGAGCCTGACGACCCGCGGCTCGGCGGCGATCGCGTCGCTGCCCGGCGCCACGGCGACCTGGTTCACGCCCGGCTCCGCGAGCAGCTTCCAGGCCAGGGCGTGCTCGCGACCGCCGGCGCCGACGATCAGGATGCGGGTCGGCATCACCGGCAGGCCCATCAGACCGGGGATCCGAGGCTGGCGGTCGCGGGCGCCGCGCCAGGGACCGTCGGGCGGTGGCGCATCGGCCGGTAGGCGCGCTCGATCGTCTGCGTCCGCTCCGGCCCGACGGAGACGAGCACGATCGGGACCCCGGCCGCCTCCTCGAGCGCGGCCACGTAGCGCCGCGCGTTCTCGGGCAGGTCGGCTAGCGAGCGGGCATCGGACAGCGGCTCGGTCCAGCCGGCGAAGCGCTCGTAGACCGGGGTCGCCCGCCCGAGCACCTCGGCGCTCGACGGCCAGCTCTCGACCCGCCGCCCGTCGATCTGGTAGGCGACGCACAGGAGGATGTCGTCGATCCCGGACAGGATGTCGATCTTGTTGAGCATGATGCTGCTCACGCTGTTGACGGCCACCGCGTAGCGCAGCGGGACGGCGTCGAACCAGCCAACCCGGCGCGGGCGGCCGGTCACGGTGCCGTACTCGTGGCCGCGCTCGGCGATCCCTTCGCCGACGGCGTCGTGGAGCTCGGTCGGGTAAGGCCCCGACCCGACCCGGGTCGTGTAGGCCTTCATCACCCCGATCACCTCGTCGACCTGGAGCGGCCCGATCCCGCCTCCTGTGCACGCGCCGCCGGCGATCGGGTTCGACGAGGTGACGTACGGATAGCTGCCATGGTCGATGTCGAGGAGCGTCCCCTGGGCGCCCTCGAGCAGGACGTGGTCCCCGCGGGCGAGCGCGTCCTGGACGAGCCACGTCGTGTCGGCGAGGTGCGGGCGGAGGCGCTCACCCCAGGCCATCGCCTGGCTTACCAGCGGCTCGGCCTCGAATTGGGTCGTGCCGGCCATCGACGCGAGCAGGGTGTTCTTGTCGGGCAGGACCCTGGCGAGGCGATGACGGAACGTCGCCTCGTCGAGGAGGTCCTCCATCCGGAGCCCGAGCCGCGACGCCCGATCGGCGTAGGTCGGGCCGATCCCGCGATTCGTCGTGCCCACCTTCTCGCCGTCGAGGCGGATCTCCATCGCCCGGTCGAGCGCGACATGGTACGGCATGATCACGTGGGCGTTCCGGCTGACCCGCACCTTGGACGTGTCGATCCCTCGCTCGGCGAGCATGTCCAGCTCGGCGATCAGCGTGTCCGGGTTGACCACGACGCCCGGACCGATCACCGACGTGATGTGCGGGTAGAGCACGCCCGACGGCGTCAGCCGGAGCTTGAACACCTCGTCGCCGAGGACGACGGTGTGGCCCGCGTTGTCGCCGCCCTGGTACCGGACGGCCATCGCCACCTGCTCGGCGAGGAAGTCGGTGGTCTTGCCCTTGCCCTCGTCGCCCCACTGGAGTCCGACGATCACCGTGGCCGGCATCAGGCCCGTCCCCCGCCCCGCGCGGGTCGTGGCCCGGACGTGGAACGGCCCCCGACCGAGTGGCCGAGGACCGGGATAGACTGCTCCCCTCGTCGAGCCGCCGGTGCTCCGGCGATCCCCAGGGCGGTCGGCGTTCGTCTCACCGGGCGAACGTTCCTCGAGCGATGGGTCGAGCTCCGTTAGGCGGGCCGGGCCCGCGTTCCGAGACCGCCCGAGTATACCGTCCCTCGCCCCGCCGCCGCTCGGCCGGCCGCCTTGCCGACGGCTCGGGCCCGCCGTCAGCCTGCCAGGTGCGGCTCGATCGCCCGCGCGGCACGGTCGACCTCGTCCGCCGTCGTGTAGACGTGGGTCGCGCAGCGGATGGCCGTCCCGCGAACCGAGGCCCGGACGCCGGCCGCCGCGAGCGAGGCCCGTGCGGCTTCGGCGTCGGCGATCGGGGCACACACCAGCGAGGCACCCTGCCACTCCACGCCGAGCCGGTCGGCGAGGTCCCGCGCGAGCTCCAGCGCGCCCTCGAAGGCGCCCGACGGCGCCCAGGCCTCGAGCAGCCGGAGCGACTCGACGGCACCCACCCACGGCAGCCAGGCGAGCGACACATCGAGCCGTCGCCCGTCCGACGCAAGCGTTAACGGACCGCCGAAGTAGCGGCCGTACGGGTCGTCGGCGGTGCGCCAGTTCGCGTTGAGCGCCGGCAGCGCGTCCAGTCGGTCGCGTCGGACGGCCATGAACGCGACCCCGCGCGGGCAGAGCAGGTGCTTGTAGGCGGCGGCCAGGACGTAGTCGATCCGGTCGATCAGCGGGGCCAGCGGCACGAACGGGATCGCTTGCGTGGCGTCGACCAGCACGCGCGCCCCGACCTGCGCCGCCCGATCGAGGATCGTCGGCAGGTCCGCCCGCTTCCCGGTCTGCATCTGGACGAGGCTCGTCGCCACGAGCGTGGTCCGCGGGCCGATCTCGTCGGCGAGCCGATCGAGCGTTACCTCGCGGACGACGGCGCCGCGCTCGCGGGCGACGAGCAGCGGGAAGAGGACCGAGGTGAACTCGTCGGTCGGCACGATCACCTCGTCGTCCGGCCCGAGCTCGGCCGCGACCAGCCCGACGCCGACCGACACGGCGGGCAGGAGGGTCACGAGCGCGGGGTCCGTCCCGACGAGCCGCGCGAACGAAGCTCGAGCCGCCTCGGCCGGGCGATCCCAGTCCGGGATCCATTCGGCGGTCCCATCCGCCCAGTGGTCGAGCGCCGTGCGCATCGCCAGCACCGTCGCCGCCGGCGGCAGGCCGTAGGTCGCCGAATCGAGGTAGGCGATCCCCGGCCTCGGGCTGAACTGCGCCCGGATCGCCTCGTCCATCCGCGCAGTCTACGTGCCCGGTTCGAGCGGAATCGGCGGCTCCGGAGTGGCAACGGGTGGGCGAGCCGGCGTGCAGGCGGCGTGCAGCCGGCGCGAAGCCGGTGGTGAGCGCCGACCGCTAGCGTGCGTCGCACCCGTCGGCGCCCGCCGGCCGCCGGGGATTGACCCGCCGCAGACGCAGGGTCGGGACCGGCGCCGCCGGCCGACCGAGAAGGAGACCTGGACCGATGAACAGGGTCCTGTTGACCGGACGCCTGACGCGCGACCCCGAGCTGCGCGCGCTGGCGAGCGGCAAGTCCGTCACCACGTTCAACGTGGCCACGAACGAGTACGCCGGTGGCGGAAAGGAGAAGGCCGAGTTCCACACGATCGTCACCTGGGACAAGCTCGCCCAGGTCTGCGGGCAGTACCTCGGGAAGGGCCAGCAGGTCGCGATCGAGGGCCGCTTGCAGACCCGCAGCTGGGACGACGACCAGGGCAAGCGCCACTGGAAGACCGAGATCGTGGCGAACCACGTCGAGATGCTGTCCGGGCGGAAGAAGAAGGACTACGAGGCGCAGGCCGCGGCCGACGCCCTCGAGAACCAGGCCGGGACGCTCGGCGAGGAGCCCGGCCCGGAGGATCCGATCCCCGCGGAGCCCGTCGCCGCCTGACCGACGCCGGACCGCCGCCGGCCGACCGGAGGCCCGCAGCCGCCGGCCACCGACGCCCCCTCCTCCCCGCGCGACGGGGCGGGTGCCTCCCCCCTCGGGTGCCCGCCCCGCTCGCGCTCCGGGTCGGCGCATCGGGGCGTCCGTGGTTCAGGCGCGGGCGCGCTCGTTCCGGGCGGCCGCCTCGGCGATCTGCGTGATCCGGGTGGACCGCGTCTCGGGCCGCTGTGCGAGCGCGACCCACGCGAGCATCATCTTCCGCGCCGAGGGCGCGAAGGCCGCGAAGTTGGCCGCCGCCGGTGGCTGCCGCTCCAGCGCCGCGGCGAGGTCGGCCGGGACCTCCAGACGCTCGACCGAGTCGAGCACCGTCCACGACCCGTTCGCCCTGGCCCGCTCGATCGCTGCGAGCCCGGCCGGCGCCATCCGTCCAGCGGCGACCAGCCGCTCGACCCGCGCCTTGTTCGACGCCGCCCAAGGGCTGCGCGCCTTGCGTGGCGCGAAATAGAGCTTCCCGCGCTCGTCGTCGACCCGGCCGCCGGTGCTGTCGACCCAGCCGAAGCAGAGGGCCTCCTCGACGGCCGCCTCGTAGTCGAGGCCGACCCGGTCCGAGCTCGACCGCCAGGTCACGAGCCAGACGCCGGGGACGGTCGCGTGGTTCGTCTCCAGCCAGGCGCGCCACGTGGCGCGGTCGTCGGCGTGAACCTGCGGTGCGTCGTCGAGGGCCGACATGGCCCGAGTGTAGTTGCCCGTGACGGGGCCGCGTCGCACCAGGGCCAGGGTCGGTCCGGCACGTCCTCAGCCGCTCGCGCCGCCGGCGCCATAGAGCTGCCGACGCGGGATCCCCGTCGCGGCCGCGACCTGCCGCGCCGCCTCGCCCCGCGCGGTTCCCCCGGCGACGAGCCGCTCCACCTCCGCCCGTGCCCCGGCGAGCCGGTCAGCGGTCGTACGCCGTGCCTCCGCGGTCACCGGACCGGACGCCGCGGCGCCGACGACGAGCGCGAACTCGCCGCGGATCGTGAGCCCGCCGCTCGCGGCACGCTCGGCCAGCTCGCCGAGCGGACCGCGGACGATCTCCTCGTGAATCTTGGTGAGCTCGCGGCAGATCGCACCCGGGCGCGCGGGCCCGCAGGCCGCGGCCAGGTCGGCGAGCGTGCCGGCAACGCGACCCGGTGCCTCGTAGACGATGCAGCCGCGCTCGTCGGCCGCGATCCGGGCCAGCCGCTCGTGCCGCTCGCGCCCGCTCCGCGGCAGGAACCCCTCGAAGGTCCAGCGCGGGCCGGCGATCCCGCTCCCGGCGACGGCGGCGAGGACGGCCGAGGCACCGGGGACCGGCACGACCGTCCCGCCCTCCCCGGCCCACGCCCGGACGAGCTCCTCGCCCGGGTCGCTCACGCCGGGTGTCCCCGCGTCGGTCACGAGCGCGAGGTCGGCGCCGCCGCGGAGGTGCTCGACCAGCTCGGGCAGCCGCTTCGCGGCGTTCCGAGCGTGGAAGCTGACGAGCCGCGTCTCGATCCCCTGCCGATCGAGCAGCCGGCGGCTCACCCGGGTGTCCTCGGCGGCAATGAGCGGGACCGCCCGGAGCGTCTCGATCGCCCGGAGCGTGACGTCGCCGAGGTTGCCGATCGGCGTCGCGACCACGAACAGGCGGCCGCCGCCGGGCTCGCTCACGAGACCGGCGTCGCGCGGATCACGCCGCGGTCATGTGCGGGTCGAGCCCGGGCGCCGGCGCGGGTAGAGGTAGTCGATCCCGGCCGTTCGCGGGCCGAGCTTGGCGATCGGCGGGACCTGGCGCTTGAACTCCGCCCCGGCCACCGCCCGGACGGCCCACGTGACCAGCCCGGCCGGGAAGCCCTTCGCGACGAGCTCCTCGGGCGAGCGGCGCTTGTCGATGAGCCAGAAGAGCAGCCGGTCGAGCTCCGGGTAGCTGAAGCCGGCCTCGGATTCGTCCGTCTGGCCGGGCCACAGGTCGGCGGACGGAGCCTTGGCGATGATCGCGTCGGGCACGCCGATCGCGGCCGCCAGCTGGCGGACCTGGCTCTTGTACAGGTCGCCGATCGGATTGAACGCGCAGGCGTTGTCGCCGAACAGGGTCGTGTAGCCGATGAGCGACTCGGTCTTGTTGCCGGTCCCGACGACCAGCCCGCGCCAGGTCACCGAGCGGTCGTACAGCACGGCCATCCGCATCCGGGCCATGAAGTTGCCGCGTCGGAGCGGGCTCGCGTCCGGTCCCTCGGTCCCGATCGCGCCGGTCGTCCCGTCGGCGCCGAAGTAGCCGTCGACCATCGCCGTGATCTCGACGAGCTCGGAGGCGCAGCCGAGCCGGCGGACGACCGCTTCGGCGTCGGTCCGCGACTCGGGCGACGAGGTCCGATAGGGCATCAGGACGCACAGCAACCGCTCGGCGCCGATTGCCTCGGCCACGAGATGGGCGACGAGGGCCGAGTCGATCCCGCCGGACAGCCCGACGACCGCCCGTTCGAAGCCCGCCTGGCGGAGCTGGCCGCGGATGAACTCGCCGATGACCCGCCGGGCGACGTCGGTGTCGATCGCCAGCTCGGCCGGGAGCTCGAAGGCGACGCTCACGGTCGCAGGATCGAGGCCGCCGGCGGAGCGACGTCGAGCCCGGGCTCGGCGCCCGGCTCGGCGGTCGTGTCGACGGCCAGCCCGGCCCGCTCGGCGACGATCCGCTCGAGCTCGCGGACCTCGAGCTCCAGCCGCTCGTCGCGCAGCAGCGGCAGCGAGATCCGCGCCCGGCGGATCTCGTCGAGGTCGAGCTCGACTGGGTACAGCCCCTCGTCGTATAGCGGGGCGCCGAAGATCGGCGCACCGTCGGGGCCGATCACCTCCGAGCCGCCCCAGAAGCTGATCGACTCCTCCACCCCGACCCGGTTCACGAAGATGACGTAGCTCGTCGTCAGCTGGGCGTAGGTGCGCATGAGCGTCCGCCACGAGGTCGCGGTCCCGAGCCCGACCTCGTTCGTGGCGGCCAGGTCGCGACCGGGCGAAGACGACACGTTGATCAGCACCTGAGCGCCGTCGAGCGCCAGCAGCTGGGGCACCGGGAGGTGCCAGAAGTCCTCGCAGACGCCGATCCCGAGCCCGATCCCGAGCCGCGACGGGACCGCCCGCAGGAGGTCGCCCGGCGCGAAGAAGCGGCGCTCGTCGAACAGGCCGTAGGTCGGCAGGAAGAGCTTCCGGTGGACATGGACGAGCCGGCCGTCCTCGAGCAGCGCCGCAGCGATGAACAGCCGATGGTCGGCCGACTCCTCGACGAACGACACGACCGCCGAGAGACCGACCGTGTCCGCGGCGAGCGCGAGGAGCCGCGGGTCGTCGAGTCGGATCGCGAGCTCGCCGGCGAGGTCCTGGAGCAGGTAGCCGGTGAGCCCGAGCTCGGGAAAGACGACCAGGCTCGACCCGCCGGTCCGCGCCTCGGCAAGCAGCGCGCGATGACGCTCGAGGTTCTCGTCGAACCCGCCGAGCCGCGGGGCGATCTGGGCGAGGGCGATGCGGACGGGCTGCACGAACGCAGTCTACGGCCGGAGTCGTGCTGCGGGCGCGCCGTCCACTGGGCGCTGCGGGCGGCAGCGACGACCCGCGAGCCGGCCGCCGGGACTCAGACCCCGCTCGGCGGTGGGGCGCTCGGAGGCGTCGGCGGGCCGGCTGGCGGCGTCGGAGTCGCGGACGTGTCCCCCGCTGCCGGGTAAGCCGGACTCACACCCCCGGCCGCCGGGTCCCGGCCGGCGGCCGACCGACCACTCGCCTGGAGCTGCTCGGCGGAGCCGGCGACCTCCTCGGCGAAGTGGCAGCTGACCTCGTGCCCGGTGGCCAGGGTCCGGAGCTCGGGCTCCTCGGTCGTGCAGCGCTCCGGGTTGCCGAGCCGCTCGCGCAGCCAGCACCGGGTGTGGAACCGGCAGCCCGACGGAGGTGCCGCCGGCGACGGCACGTCGCCGCGCAGGATGATCCGCCGCCGGCGCGCCTCGACGGCCGGATCCGGGATCGGGATCGCCGACAGGAGCGCCACCGTGTACGGGTGGAGCGGCTCGCGGTTGAGCTCGCGCGAGCTCGCCGTCTCCACGATCCTGCCGAGGTACATCACGGCGATCCGGTCGCTGATGTGGCGGACCACCGACAGGTCGTGGGCGATGAACAGATAGGTCAGCCCGAACTGCGCCTGCAGCTTCTCGAGGAGGTTGATGATCTGCGCTTGGATCGAAACGTCGAGGGCGCTGATCGGCTCGTCGGCCACGATGAGGTCCGGGTTCAGCGCGAGCGCCCGGGCGACCCCGATCCGCTGGCGCTGGCCGCCCGAGAACTCGTGCGGGTAACGCTCGCCGAAGTCGGGGTTGAGCCCGACCGTCGCGAGCAGCTCGCGGACCCGCTCGTGCCGCTCGGCCTTCGTCCCGATGGAATGGATGTCGAGCGGCTCGCCGACGATCCCGTTGACGTTCATCCGCGGGTTCAGGCTGGCGTACGGGTCCTGGAAGATCATCTGCATCCGGCGGCGCATCCGACGCAGGTCCGGCCCGTCGAGGGTGGTCAGGTCGATCCCGTCGAAGACGATCCGGCCGGTGTCCGGCCGGTACAGCCGGATGATCGCCCGGCCGGTCGTGCTCTTGCCACAGCCCGACTCCCCGACGAGCCCGAGCGTCTCGCCCTTGCGCAGGCTGAACGTGATCCCGTCCACCGCGCGGATGTCGCCGATGTGGCGCTCGATGAGGATGCCCTCGGTGATCGGGAACCAGACCCGGACGTCCTCGACCTGGAGGAGCGGGCGGACCCCGGCCGCGTCGCTGGCCGCGTCCGGCGCGACGGCTGGCACCCCCGGGACGGACGACGGCACCGGAGCCGCCGAGCCGGCCGCGGCTGCGGGCATCGGCTGCGCGCCGGTCATCGGTGCGGATGATCCGGCGGGTCGGGCTGGATCGGCAGCCCGGCGGCCGACGGCCCGGCGGAGATCGGGCCGGTCTCGCGCAGCGTCTCGTCGATCAGGGCGGCTTCCTCGGCCGCGACCGCCAGCTCGTCGACGACGTTGGCCATCTGGTCGTCACTGGGCGGCGGCGCCGCCTGGAAGCCCGGCCGGAGCGGTCGTCCGGACGCCGCCTCCTCGGCGGTCGGCGGGTTGTGGCAGGCGATCCGGTGGCTCGCCTCCGGCCCGGTCGCCACCACCGGCCGCTCCGGCGTGAGCGACACGAGTGGCGGGTTCGACGACCAGCAGACCGGCAGCCGCCAGGCGCAGCGCGGCGCGAACGGGCAGCCGACCGGCGCCTGGCGCATGTCCGGCGGCCGGCCCTCGATCGGGATCAGCTCCTCGCCCTCGACCGCGTCGAGCCGCGGGATCGAGTGGAGCAGCCCGACGGTGTACGGGTGCGAGGGTCGCTCGAAGAGCTCGACGGTCGTGGCCGTCTCGACGATGAACCCCGCGTACATCACGTTGATCCGCTGGGTCATCCCGGCGACGACCCCGAGGTCGTGGGTGATGAGGATCAGCGCGGTGCCGGCCTCGGTCGTCAGGCGGTGCAGGAGCTCGAGGACCTGGGCCTGGATCGTGACGTCGAGCGCGGTCGTCGGCTCGTCCGCCACGAGGAGCTTCGGCTCGAGCGCGAGGGCCATCGCGATCATCACCCGCTGGCGCATACCGCCCGAGAACTGGTGCGGGAAGTTCTTCAACCGCGCATCGGGATGCGGGATGCCGACCATCTCGAGGAGCTCGATCGCCCGACTCCGGGCGTCCGCCTTGGACACCTTCTTGTGGGCCCGGATCGTCTCGACCATCTGCTCTTCGATGGTCAGGACCGGGTTCAGCGAGGTCATCGGGTCCTGGAAGATCATCGCGATGTCGCGGCCGCGAATCGCCCGGACCTCGTCCTCGCGCAGCTCGACGATGTTCTGGCCATCGAACAGGACCCGCCCGCCCTCGATCCGGCCGGCCGGCTTGGGCAGCAGGCGCATGATCGCCAGGTTGGTCACGCTCTTGCCGCAGCCTGACTCGCCGACGAGGCCCAGGCGCTCGCCCTCCTCGAGGTCGAAGCTGATCCCGTTGACGGCGTAGACCGTCCCCTCGTGGGTCCGGAACTGGACCGTCAGGTCGTCGACCTGGAGAAGCGGGGCGGGCGCGGGCGTGACCGGACTCGCCGCACCTTCGATGGCCGGCACTGTGGCGCTCATCGCTTGAGCCGCGGGTCGAGCGATTCGCGCAGGCCGTCGCCGAGGAGGTTGAAGCCGATCGCGGTGATCGAGATGGCCGCGCCGGTCCAGAAGATGATCCACGGCGCCTGCCGGTAGAAGCTCGTGGCGCCCGTCAGCATCGTCCCCCACTCGGCGATCCGCGGGTCGGCCGGACCCAGGCCGAGGAAGCCGAGACCGGCCACGTCGATGATCGCGGTCGCCAGGGCTAGCGTGGCCGCCACGATCAGCGGGGTGACCGCGTTCGGGAGCATGTGCCGGAACAGGATCCGCGGCGTCGTCGCGCCGACCGAGCGGGCGGCCACGACGTAGTCCGAGCCCTGCAGGGCGAGCAGGCTCCCGCGCAGGATCCGGGCGAAGATCGGGACGTTCGTCAGCGCCACGGCGAACATGATCTGGGGCAGCCCGCGGTCGAGCCAGACGACCACGCCGATCGCGAGGAGGATCCCCGGGATCGCGAGGAGGACGTCCACGATCCGCATCAGGACGGTGTCGACGCGGCCGCCGAACGCCCCGGCGACGGCCCCGATCGTGCCGCCCATCGTCACGCCCATGATCACCGAAACGACCCCGACGACGAGGCTGATCCGTGCCCCGTAGATGACCCGGCTCAGCATGTCCCGGCCCTGATCGTCGGTTCCGAGGAGGTGTGCCGCGAAGGGCGCCTTGAACCGCAGGAGGAGGTTGGAGGCCAGCGGGTCGTACGGGGCGAGGATCGGGGCCAGGATCGCGACGGCGATGAAGATCCCGATGATCACCAGCCCCACGATGGCCGGGCGGTTGCGCATCAACCGGCTGAAGGCGTCGCGCCAGATCCCGCGTGATGCCCGGGCCGGGACGCGCGCCGGGACGCGGGCGGTGACCGTGGCCATCAGGAGTACCGGATCCGCGGGTTGAGGAAGGCGTAGCCGATGTCGACCACCAGGTTCACCACCAGGAAGATGAGGGCGAAGACGAGGATCACCGACTGGACCACGAGGTAATCGTGATCCTGGATGGCCTCGACGATATAGCGTCCGACGCCCGGCCACGCGAACACGGTCTCGGTGATCACGGCGCCGGCGAGCAGCCCGCCGACCTGCAGCCCGATGACGGTCACGACCGGCAACCAGGCGTTGCGCATGATGTGCCGCGAGTCGACCCGGCCCTCGGAGATTCCCTTCGCCCGGGCCGTCCGAACGTAGTCCTCGTTGTTCACGTCGAGGACCGAGGCGCGGGTGATCCGGGTGATGATCGCGAGCGGGATCGAGCCGAGCGCGATCGCCGGCAGGATGAGGTGCTTCAGGGCGTCCACGAAGGCATCGACGTTACCCGTCAGGAGCGAGTCGATCAGCACGAAGTTGGTCGTCAGCTCGAGGTGCAGCCGGGGATCGATCCGACCCGAGGCCGGCAGGATCTTGAGCTGGACCGCGAAAATGTACTGGAGGGTCAGGCCGAGGACGAAGATCGGGATCGAGATCCCGAGCAGCGAGAGCACCGTCACGGCGCCGTCCTGCCAGCCCTGGACGTGGCGGGCGGCGAGCCGCCCGAGCGGGATCCCGAGCCCGACGGCGAAGAGCAGCGAAGCGACGGTCAGCTCGATCGTCGCCGGGAACCGCAGCGCGAGCTCCTGGACGACCGTCCGGTTGTTGATGATGCTCTGGCCAAGATCGCCACTGGCCAGCTGGCCGAGGTACTGCAGGTACTGCTCGTAGAGCGGCCGGTCGAGCCCGAGCTTCTTGAGGATCTCGACCCGCAGCTCCGGCGTCGCGTGCTGACCGAGCAGCGAGGTGACCGGATCACCGGGCAGCAGGTGGACGAACGCGAACAGGATGATCGACAGCCCGAAGAGGACCGGGATCGCCCCAAGGAGTCGCCGGATGATGTACTTGATCACGGGTGACGCTGACCCCTGAATGAGGCATTCCCCCGGAACCTCGTCGGCTCCGGGGGAATGGGTGCGTGATCCGGGTCGAGCCTACTTGTCCAGCCAGACGGACGCGAGCGGCTCGTTGAGGTTGCCGGCGCCGAGGAAGCCCTTGACGTAGGCCTTCGATGCCGCCGGCGGCTTGGAGTGGACGAGCGGGACGGTCGGCAGGTCGCGGGCCAGGATGTCCTGTGCCTGCTCCCAGGCCGTCTTCGCCGCGTCATCGGTCGCCGCGCTCTGGGCCGCGTCGAAGGCCGCCTTCAGGTCCGGCGGACCGTAGGCGAACTCCGGGTTCGGCTTGTCGCCGTCGAAGTGGAAGAACGCCGTGACGAGGAAGTTGTCGGGTCCCGGCCAGTCGCAGGTCCAGCCGAGGAGCCACATCGGGAACTTCCCGACGGCCTCGTCGGCCAGGTAGCCCGTCCGCCAGCCCTCGGTGTGGAAGGTGACCTTGAAGCCGACGGCCTCGAGGTCGTTTGCGATCGCCGTGGCCAGGCCCTTCGGATCGGGCATATACGGGCGAGCGACGTCCGACGGGTAGTAGAAGTCGAGGGCGAGCTGGTCCCCGCTGAGACCGGAGGCCGCGATCTCGTCCTTCGCCTTCTGCGGATCGTAGGTCGGGAGGTTGAGCTTCTTGTAGTACTGGGTGGCCGGTGGCATCCAGTTATCGGCCGGCTCGGCAAGCCCCGCGTAGAACGCGTCGATGTACGCCTGCTTGTTGACGGCGTACGCGATCGCGGTCCGGATGTGCAGGTTGTCGAATGGCTTGTGGGTCTGGTTCATCTGCAGCCCGCCGTAGTTGCACGACTCGCCGCGGTCGATGACCGTGTAGGTCGGGTCGGCCTTCAGGCCGGCGACGTCGTTCGGCAGGATCGTCTGGGCGAGGTCGATGCCGCCGTCGCTCTGCAGCGAGTTGAGCTCGGCCGACTGGTCGGCGAACGGCTTGTAGATCACCTCGTCGAGGTGGGCCACGCCGTCCTTGTTCCAGTAGTTCGGGTTCTTGGCGATCGTGACGTGGTCGTTCGGGACCCACTCCTTGAACATGAACGGACCGGTGCCGACCATGCCCGTCCCCTGGCCCTGGGCGTACTTGCTCTTGGCCGGATCCGGGTTGTCGGCGTCGCCCGCCTTGAGCGCCGTCGGGCTCTGGATGCCGAACTGCGGCAGCGGAGCCTGGGCGATCAGGAAGTTCGGCTGCGGCTTCTTGAGGGTGAACGTGACCGTGAAGTCGTCGACCTTGTCGACCGACTTCAGGTTCGACTTCTCCGCCCACCCGAAGACCGCGCCGAAGTAGTAGTTGTAGGCGTCGCGGAGCGCCGCCGGAGCGTTCAGCTGGCGCATGTAGTTGTACACGACGGCGTCGGCGTTGAAGTCCGTGCCGTCATGGAACTTGACGCCCTGGCGGAGCTTGAACGTGTAGGTCAGGCCGTCGGCGCTGACCGTCGGCAGGTCGGTCGCCAGGACCGGGATGATGTCGCTCAGCGTCCCGGGCTTGATCCCGAGCAGGCCTTCGACCACGTTCAGCTGGATGTACGACGAGTTGCTGTCGCTGACGAGCGTCGGGTCGGCCAGGACCATGTCACCCGGCAAGCCGACGACGAGCGTCCCACCGTCCTTGATCGCCGCGCTCGGCGACGGCGCGGTGGACGCCGGGGCTGATCCCGACGGCGCCGTGGTCGGCGCGGTCGTCGGCGCCGGCGTGCTCGCCGAGCCCTGGCAGGCCGCGAACAGGATCGCCGCGACGGCGACCACTGCTCCGGTACGAATCCGTGTCATGCGCGTCTCTCTCCTCCTACACTCCCGAGGGACGGGGGTTCCTCCCAGCCGACCGGCACGCGGTCGAGACTCGATCCCCGTCGACCCGGGCATGATACTCAGGTACCGCTCGTCGTCGAACCCCCCGCCGGCGTTCCGGCATCGTTCGGCGGGCCGCCGGCCGGGACCCCGGCAGGCGGCTCGGCTGCGGCGACCGGCGTCGCTTCGGCGGTCGGAACCGCCTCCGCGACGACCGAGATCGGCACCTTCTCGGCCCAATGGCAGGCGACCAGGTGGTCGTCGCCGATGTCCCGGAACTCCGGGTCGATGGTCGTGCAGTTCTCCGGGTTGCCGAGCTGCTCGCGCAGCCAGCACCGCGTGTGGAACCGGCAGCCGCTCGGCGGCGCCGCCGGCGAGGGCACGTCGCCCCTCAGCACGAGGCGCTTCTTGCGGATGCGCGGATCGGCGTCGGGGACCGCCGACAGGAGCGCCACCGTGTACGGGTGGCGCGGGCGCCGGTAGAGCTCCTCCACCTCGGCGAGCTCGACGAGCTTGCCCAGGTACATCACCCCGACCCGGTCGCTGATGTACTGCACCACGGACAGGTTGTGGGCGATGAACAGGTAGGTCAGGTTGAACTCGCGGCGGAGGTCGAGGAGCAGGTTGAGGATCTGGCTCTGGATCGACACGTCGAGCGCGGACACCGGCTCGTCGCACACGACGAAGTCCGGATCGAGCGCCAGCGCCCGGGCGATCCCGATCCGCTGCCGCTGGCCGCCCGAGAACTCGTGCGGGTAGCGGCGGGTGTAGTCACGGCGGAGGCCGACCGCCTCGAGGTAGTCCGAGACGCGCTTGTCACGGACCTTCCGGTCGCCCCACCGGTTCTGCGCGTCGGCCTGCGCCAGCAGCCCCTCGCCGATGATGTCGCTGATCGGCATCCGCGGGTTCAGTGACCCGACCGGGTCCTGGAAGATGATCTGCATCCGGCGGCGAAGCGCCTTGAGCGCCTTGCCCTTCTTGCCGAAGATCGGCTCACCGTCGAGGCGGGCCTGGCCCGACGTCGGCGGCTGGAGCTGGATGAGCGTCTTGCCGAGGGTCGACTTGCCGCAGCCCGACTCGCCGACGAGGCCGAACACCTCGCCCTTGCGGACGACGAAGCTGACGTCGTCGACCGCCTTGACGTCGCCGACGTGGCGGCGCAGGAGGCCGCCGACGATCGGGTAGTACTTCACGAGGTTCTCGACCTCGACGAGCGGCGGCGGCTCGGACGATGCTCGGGAAGCATCGCGGGCAACCGCCGGCGCCTCGCTCGATGGGGCCGCCGGCACGGCGTCAGCAGGCGCAGGCGGGGCGTCCGCCTGCGGCAGCGCGGCCTCCGGTTCGAAGGTCATCCGACGAGCTCGGCGAGGTCGAGTCGCGGTCGCACCCGCGGCGGGTGCGGCGAACCGGGCGCCGCCGTGTACAGCCAGCAGGCGACGTCGGGCGGCTCGGCGTCGCCGATCAGCGGGTCGTGGGTCAGGCACGGCTCGAAGACGTACGGGCAGCGCGGCGCGAAGTTGCAGCCGGGCGGCATGTTGAACGGGTTCGGGACGGTGCCCTTGATCACGTTCAGCCGTTCGCCTCGCTTGCCCTTCGACGGGATCGAGGCGAGCAGGCCCTCGGTGTACGGGTGCTTCGGGGCGAGCAGCACCTCGTTCACGCCGCCCTGCTCGACGATCCGTCCGGCGTACATCACCACGATGTCCTTGACGGTCTCCGCGACGACCCCGAGATCGTGGGTGATGAGCAGGAGGGCGGCCCCGGTCCGGTCCTGGACGTCCCGGATCAGCTCGAGGATCTGGGCCTGGATCGTCACGTCGAGGGCGGTCGTCGGCTCGTCGGCGATGAGCAGCTTCGGATCGCACGACAGGGCCATCGCGATCATGACCCGTTGGCGCATGCCGCCCGACATCTCGTGGGGGTACTGCTTGACCCGCCGCTCGGGGTTGTTGATCCCGACCGCCTTGAGCGATTCGACCGCCTTCTCCCAGGCCGCCTTCTTCGACAGGCCCTGGTGCAGGATCACCGCCTCGGCGATCTGGTCGCCGACCGTGAAGACCGGATTGAGGCTGGTCATCGGCTCCTGGAAGATCATCGCGATGTCGTTGCCGCGGACCTTGCGCATGTCGTCCTCGGCGAGCGCCAGCAGGTCGCGACCCTCGAACAGGATCTCGCCGGTCGGGATCTCGGCCGGTGGCATGTCGAGCAGGCGCATGATCGACAGCGAGGTCACGCTCTTCCCGCAGCCCGACTCGCCGACGAGCCCGAGCGTCTCGCCCGCACGGACCGAGAAGCTCACGCCGTCGACCGCTCGGACGACGCCGTCCATGACATGGAAATAGGTCCGCAGGTCGCGGACGTCGAGGAGCGGCCGGCCCTGAGTGGCGGCGCCGGCGAGGTCGGCCGGAACCGGCGAGATGGTCAAGCGGTCACTCCCTGGACCGCGGGTCCAGCGCGTCGCGCAGGCCGTCGCCCATGAAGTTGATCGCCGTCACGGTGATCGCGATCGCCATCCCGGGGAAGAAGGCCCACCACCAGTTGCCGAGGACCTGGTACTGCTGCGAGCTCGACAGCGCGTTGCCCCAGCTGATGTCCTGCGCCTTGAGCCCGAAGTTCAGGAAGCTGACGAAGGCCTCGGTCACGATCGCGCCGGCGACGAGCAGGGTCGCCGAGACGATGATCGGCCCGAGGGCGTTGGGCAGGATGTGCCGGAAGGTGATCCGGATGTCGCTCACGCCGACTGCCCGGGCGGCCTGGACGAAGTCCTGTTCCCGCAACGACAGGAACAGCGCCCGGACGAGCCGGGCAAGGCCCGGCCAGAAGAGCAGCCCGAAGATGACCGTCAGCACGATCGGGTCACCGGCACCGAAGAAGCGCGCGGCGACGAGGATGACGAACAGGAACGGGATCGTCAACATCAGGTCGACGAAGCGCATCAGGAAGCCGCCGACCCGGCCGCCGAAGAAGCCGGCCATCGAGCCGACGACCACGCCGATGGTGACGGCGATGACGGTCGTCCCGAGCC
>CAWGTR010000012.1:0-142127 GCA_963825545.1 uncultured Chloroflexia bacterium
CGGACCGACCCGCGGGACGACCGAAATGGTCGGCCAGGACATGCTGGCCTTCGGCATGACGCTGCTGATCTTCATGATGATCATCCTGTACGGCACCTGGATCGCGATGAGCGTGGTCGAGGAGAAGTCGTCGCGGGTCATGGAGGTCATCCTCAATGCCGCGACGCCGTTCCAGCTGCTCACGGGCAAGGTCTTGGGCGTCGGAGCCGTGGCGCTGACGCAGTACGTGGCACTTCTCGTGACCGGAGCCGTGGCCCTGCTCGTCCAGGGACCCATCGACACGGCGCTCTTCGGCGCGACTGCCGGCGATGCGCTGCCGCAGGGCCTCAGCGTCGAGCTCCTGCTGCTGTTCGGCCTGTACGGCGTGCTCGGGTTCCTGCTGTTCGCGGTCCTGTACGCCGCCGCGGGCTCGCTCGTCAGCCGACAGGAGGACGTGAACTCGATCGTGATGCCGATGACTCTGGCGGCCACGGCGGGCTACATGGTCGGCGTCTACGCGGCGATGGGTCTCCTCGACATCAAGGCCGGCTGGATCGTCGGCCTGTCGCAGGTCCCGCTGATGAGCCCGTTCATGATGCTTGGCCGGATCAGCACCGGCGAGGCGATGGCCTGGGAGGTCATCCTGTCGGTGATCCTCCTCGTCGTCGCAATCCTGGGGGCGCTCTGGCTCGCCGCCCGGGTCTATGCGGCCGGCGTCCTGCTCTATGGCCAGCGACCCGGGTTCCGCTCGATCGCCCGTCTCGTCCGATCGGGGACCTAGTGGGCTCTCGAACCACTCGCGTCGGCCCGCCACGCCGCTCGCCATACTGAGGTCCGAGATGCCGAACAAGTCGTCCCCATCCGACCGCGCGCGCCGCAGTCGGTCCATCGTCCTCATCGCGGTTGGGTTGATCGCCGCGATCGCGTGGGGCTGCTCGGCAGCCGGAGGCTCGAGCTCCCCGGCTGGCTCATCCGACCCGACCGGCGCTACGGCGACGCCCGCGGGATCTGCGCCCTCCGGAGCCCCGGCTCCCGCGACCGGCACCATCAGCGTCTACACATCGGTCACCCAGGCGACCGTGGATGCGGTCGTCGACGGCTTCAAGCGCTCCAACCCGGGGGTGGACGTCTCGGTCTTCCGAGCCCCGACCGGCCAGCTGGCCGCGCGTATCGCGGCGGACCTGCGCGACGGCCGGATCCACGCCGACGTCCTGTGGCTGACCGATCCGTTGTCGATCCAGGCGTACGCGGCCCAGGGGCTGCTCCGGGCCTGGGAGCCGGCAAACGCCGCCGGCATCCCGGCCGCCGCTCGCTCGACGACGTTCTGGGGCACGCGCTTCCTCAACATGGTCATGGTCCGTGGCGCGACGGTCACGCCCGGTCCGGCCGCCTGGAAGGACCTCGCCGACCGGGCCTATCGCGGAGCGATCGGGATCTCCGATCCTGCCGTCGCCGGATCGGCCTTCGGAGCACTGGCCTACTTCGACCAGGCCCCGGGCGGGCTCGACTTCTACCGCGCGCTCAAGGACGACGGCGCGGTCCAGGTGCAGACGCCGGACGACGTGGTGACCGGCGTGGCCGAGGGCCGGTTCAAGGTGGGCATGACCCTCGACAGCTCGGCCCGGGCGGCGATCGCCAAGGGCTCGCCGATCGAGCTCGTCTGGCCCACCGACGGCGCGATCTCCATGTACAGCCCGATCGGCGTCGTCGGGGCCGGTCTGAACCCCTCCGCGGCCGAGGAGCTGGTCGAGTACGTCCTGTCCGCACCAGGCCAGACCGCGATCGCCCGGACCGGCTGGCAGCCGATGCGCCCAGACGCCGGCGGTCCGGCGGCGGAGGGCCCGCAGGTCAGCCCCGACTGGACCGTCGCCTTCGGTCGGCAGAAGGAGCTGCTCGACGAGTACCGCGCCGTCTTCGGTGGCTGACTCGGTCGGGACGCGCCGGCTGGCGATCGGCGCCCTCGTCGGTGGGCTGATCCTGCTCGTCGGCTGGCCCATCGCTCACCTTGCCGCGGTGGCCGTCGAGCCCGGCCTGGGAACCGTCGTGGCGACGCTCACGGCCCCGGATTCGGTCGAGGCGATCGTCAACAGCACCTGGACGAGCGGACTCGTTGCGCTGCTCGCCGTCACGGCGGGCACGGCCGCGGCGATGGCCACCGAGCGGATGGACCTGAGCGGCCGGCGCTGGCTGCGGCTCGGCCTCCTCCTGCCGCTCGTGGTCCCTCCGTTCGTCAGCGCCGATGCCTGGGCGCGGGCGTACGGCCCACGGGGCCTCCTCGACCAGCTGGTCGGGGTCACCATTCCCGGGCTGTATGGCCCGGTCGGCATCGTGCTCGTCCTCGCGGTGGCCGCGACGCCGCTCGCCTGGCTGGTCGTGGCAGCGGCCCTGTCGAGCCGCGCCGAGCCCGACCTCGAGCGCGCGGCGCGGGCCAGCGGCGCCACGCCGCTCGAGGCGTTCCGCACGATCACCCTGCCGCTCCTCCGGCCGGCCCTGTGGTCGGCTGCCGTGATCGTCTTCGTGTTCGCGATCAACGCGTTCGGCGTCCCGGCGGTGCTCGGCACGCCGGCCGGGTTCCCGACCATCACCACGAGGATCTACCAGGACCTCGCCCGTTCCGCTGATCCGGCCGCGTTCGTCGAGGCGACCACCATGGCGCTCGGGCTGGTCGTCCTGGCCTTCCTGGTGATCGGCACGGCCGACGCGCTGCTCGGGCGGCGCCCGCCGGTGCGGACGAGCCTGCCGCCAGGCGCCGCGGCGGCGCGGACGGGTCGCCGGCTCCCGGCGGTGATTCTGGCGGCCGCGATCGTCGGCGCGGTCCTCGTGCCGCTCGCGGCGCTCGTGCTCACCGCGCTCACCCGCGCCGTGGGTCTCGCGCCCGTTCCGGCCAACTGGACGCTGGCCAACTTCGGCGCCGCGCTCGACGACCGGTTCGCCGGCGGCCTCGCCAACAGCCTGGTCCTTGCGACGATCGCGGCCACGGCCGTGCTCGCGCTCGGGGCGCTGGCCACGACCGCCATCCGCGGCCGCAGCCGCGGCCTCGGGACGGCCGTCGCGCTCGGCTTCGCCGTTCCGGGCTCGGCCCTGGCCGTCGCCGTCCTGCTCGCGTACGGCGGCTGGATCCGCGACTCGCTGGCGATCATCCTCGTGGCCTACGTGGCCAAGTTCTGGGCCGTCGGCCATCGCCAGCTGGCCGGCTCCGTCGATCGTCTGCCACCCGACGAGCCACGCGCCGCCCGAGCGAGCGGGGCCGGCCCGATCGACGCGCTCCGGTCCGTGGTCTGGCCGGCCCTCCGCCGCCCCGCAGCCGCCGGCTGGCTGATCGTGTTCGTCTTCGCGCTCCACGAGCTGACGATGTCGAGCCTGCTCTACGGGCCCGGCACGGCCACGCTGGCGGTCGTGGTCCTCGACGTCCAGCAGCTCGGCGACCCGACCGTCAGCGCCGCGCTCGCCGTCCTGCTCACCCTGATCGTCGCCCTGGCCGCGGCGCCGCTGGCGGTCGTCGGCTGGCGGGCCGAGCGCCGGCATCCGGTCCCAGGGACCCCATCGTGAGCGAGTCGACCGACCCGGCCGTGGTCTGCCGCGCGGTCCGGATCGCCTACGGCTCGACCGTCGTCGTGCCCGGGCTGGATCTCGAGGTCGAACGGGCCGAGATGGTGGTGCTGCTCGGCCCATCGGGCTCGCGGCAAGACGACGATCCTGTCGGCGCTCGCCGGGTTCATCCCGATCCGGTCCGGCGACATCGCCATCGGCGGCCGGCGCGTCTCCGGCCCGGATCGCCACGAGCCCCCAGAGCGACGTGATGTCGCCGTCGTCTTCCAGGGCTATGCCCTGTGGCCGCACCTGAGCGCGCTCGACACCGTCGCGTACCCGATCCGGCGGCGGGGCGTCGGAGCCGCCGAGGCCCGCGGCGAGGCGGCGGCGATCCTCGACCGCCTGGGGATCGGGGGACTTGCCGATCGCCGGCCGCACGAGCTTTCCGGCGGTGAGCAGCAGCGCGTCGGGCTCGGGCGTGCCCTGGCCCGGCGGGCCGGGCTGTACCTCTTCGACGAGCCGACGGCCCACCTCGATGCCGAGCTGCGCGACCGGCTCCAGGCCGAGATCGCCGGGCAGCGACGGGCACTCGGCGCGGCGGCGATCTACGCGACGCACGACACTGCGGAGGCCCTCGCGCTGGCGGACCGGCTCGTCCTTGTCCGCGCCGGTCAGGTGGTCCAGCAGGGCGCACCGCTCGGGGTGTACGACCGGCCGGTCGACATGTGGGCGGCGCGTCTGACCGGACCGGCCTGGTCGATCCCGATCCAGGTCCTCGCGGCGCACGACGGCCGCGGACGGGTCGACGTCGCCGGCACGGTCCAGGAGGTCGCGCTGGACGGGGCGACGGCCGGCGGACCGACCGACGCGGTCGTGCGGCCCGACTGGGTTCGGCTTGGCGGGGACCTGACGGTCCGGGTGGTCGAGGTGGCCTTCCGCGGGACCCACACGGACTACCTGGTCGCGACGCCGGCGGGCGAGCTCGGCCTCCGGGTCGGCGGTCCGCCCTCGCTGGCGCTCGGAGCGACGGCCGGGTGCACGATCGAGCGTGCGTGGATCCCGTTCGGCTCCGGCGAGCGGGCCGGGACGGGCCTCTGACGCCGGGTCAGGCCCGCTCGCCGCCGGGCAGTCGCGCGGCGCCGTGCCGCAGGCTCAGCCGCTCGAGCGTGATCCGGGCGTGGGCCGCGAGCCTGCCCCACGGATCCGGCTCCCCAAAGCCGGGCCGTGCGCCGTGCTGGCCCAATTCGCCGGCCTCGTCGAGCCCGGCATGGTGGCGCAGCTCCGCGACGAGGGCGGTGTTGCTGGTGCGGCGAAAGTCGAGACGCTCCATGATCGGCTCCTTCGTTCCTCGGTCGACTCGAGGATGACGCGAGGTTGGGGCCCTGCTAAGGTCCAGTCCGATGTCGCGATCGAAGACCAGTTCCGACATCCCCGACACCGGAGCTGCTCGCGTGCCGTCCCTGGCCCCGCACGACACCGCCCAGCCGACGGGCACCGTCACCCTTGCCTTCACCGACATCGAGGGCTCGACGCGGCTGCTCCAGGAGCTCGGCGACCGCTATCCCGAGGTCCTGGCCGACCATCACCGGCTGATCCGCGAGGCGTTCGCCCGCCACGGGGCGGTCGAGCGCGGGTCGGCGGGCGACGGGTTGTACTTCGTGTTCTCCGCGGCCCGCGACGCCGTCCAGGCGGCGATCGAGGGCCAGCTCGCGATCGGCGCCTGGGAGTGGCCCGGCGGCGTCGCGGTGCGCGATCGGATGGGGCTCCACACGGGCGAGCCGGTGAGCGCCGCGGAGGGCTACGTCGGGCTCGACGTCCACCGTGCCGCGCGGATCTGTGCAGCCGGCCACGGCGGGCAGATCCTCATCTCGCAGACGACCCACGACCTGATCGGCGACGAGCTGCGCGGCCAGATCGGCTTCGTCGACCTCGGCGTGCACCGGCTCCGGTCGCTCGACCAGCCGCAGCGGCTGTACCAGGTCAGCGGCGCGGGCCTGGCCAGCGACTTCCCGCCGCCGCGGACGACCGAGGCGCCCCGGAACAACCTCAACCTCGAGGTCACGAGCTTCATCGGCCGCGAGCGCGAGATCGACCAGGCGACCCAGATCCTGGAGCGATCGTCGCTCCTGACGCTGACCGGTCCCGGCGGCGTCGGCAAGACGCGGATCGGGCTCCGGCTCGCCCGGACGCTGCTCGACCAGTTCGAGGACGGCGCCTGGATCGTCGAGTGCGGCAGCCTCACGGACACCGACTTCGTGCTCCCGTCGGTGATCACCGCGCTTGGGCTGCCGGAGCCCGCCGGGCGGTCGCTCCTGGCCTCGGTCGTCGACCACCTGCGCGGCAAGCGGTTGCTCCTCGTCCTCGACGACTGCGACCCCGTCCTCGCCGAGTGCGCCGAGCTCGCGGAGGCCCTCGTGCGGTCCTGCCCCGGCGTGCGCATGGTGGTCACCAGCCGCGAGGCGCTGGGCGTGTCCGGCGAGGCGATCCTGCCGATCGCGTCGCTCGCGACTCTCGATCCGGGCGCGAGCGTCCGCGCGCAGGACCTCGAGTCGATCGACGCGTGCCGGCTGTTCGTCGAAAGGGCGCGCGCGGTCATGCCGGCCTTCGCCGTGACCGACCAGAACGCCCGCTCGGTCGCCCAGCTGTGCCGGCGTCTCGACGGCATCCCGCTCGCGATCGAGCTCGCCGCGGCGCGGGTGCGCACGCTCCCGGTCGAGCAGATCGCGTCCCGTCTCGACGACCGGTTCCGGCTCCTCTCCGGCGGGAGCCGAGCTGCGGCCGCCCGCCACCAGACGCTGCGCGCGACGATCGACTGGAGCTACGACCTGCTGACCGAGCCGGAGCGGGCGGTGCTCCGGCGGCTGTCGGCCTTCGCCGGTGGCGCCAGCCTCGAGGCGGCCGAGTCGGTCTGTGCCGGCGACCCGGTCGACGCGATGGACATCCTCGACACGCTCGGCCGGCTCGTGGAGAAGTCGCTCGTGTTCACGGATCCGACCTCGGCCGAGGCCCGGTTCCGGCTGCTCGAGACCGTCCGCGAGTACGCGCGGGAGCGGCTCGTCGAGGCGTCGGAGGGCGAAGCGACGCTGCGCCGGCACCGTGACTGGTACCTCACCCTGGTCGACGAGGCGTCCGCGGCCTTCTTCCACGGGCCGGAGCCGATCGAATGGCTGCGCACGCTCGATCGCGAGCACGACGACGTGCGGGCGGCCCTCGAGTGGTGCCTCGACCAGCCCGGCGAGCGCCAGGCCGGGCTGCGGATGGCCGCCGGCCTGTGGCGCTACTGGGAGATCCGCGGGCACCTCGCGGAGGGTCGCGGCTGGCTCGGGCGGATGCTCGAGGCAGTCGGCGGCGACGTCTCGCCGCTCCGGGCGAACGCGCTCACCGGGGCGGGCACCCTGGCCTTCATGCAGGGCGACTTCCGCGCCGCCTCGACGTTCCACGAAGCCAGCCTGACCCTCCATCGCGAGATGGGCGATCCGCGGAGCATCGCCTACGCGGCCAACAACCTGGCCAACACGGTCCTCCAGCTCGGCGACCACGCCCGGGCACGCGCGCTGTACGAGGAGTCGATCGCGATCGAGCAGGAGCTGGGCGACGTGCAGGGTGTCGCCTTCGGCTCGATCAACCTCGCCGAGGTGGCGACTCGACAGGGCGAGTTCGAGACGGCGCAGGCGATGCACGAGCAGGTCCTGGCCATGATCCGCGAGCTCGGCGATCGCTGGATGGAGGCGTTCGCGCTCGACACCTTCGCCCGCGCCACGAGCCGGGCGGGAGACCGCGAGACGGCCCGGTCGCTCCACGTCGAGGCGCTCGCGATCCTCGAGGAGATGGGCGACCGGCGCGGCGTTGCCCGCGTGCTGACGCACCTCGCGGAGCTCGCCCTGAGCGACGGCGATACGCCTCGGGCGCGTGACCTGTACCGCCAGGGCCTCGGGATCCGCCAGGCGCTCGGCGACATGCCGGGTCTGGCGAGCGCGATGGAAGGCCTGGCCGGCGCCGTGGCCACGGACGATCCGGAGGCGGCCGCCCGCCTGCACGGCGCCGCCGAGTCGCTCCGCGAGGCGATCCGCTCGATGGTCCCGCCCCAGGCGGCCGCCGCGCACGACCAGAGCCTGGCCGATCTGGAGGCCCGTCTGGGGACGGCGCGCTTCGAGGCCGCCCGCCGTGAAGGCCGGCTGATGACCCCGAACGAGGCGCTCGCTACGCTCCCTCTCTGACCTCGGTGATCTCGTCGGCCAGCAGGCCATGTGCCTCGCGGTGGACGGCGATCGCGGCCTCCGCGCTCGGAGCCTCGGCCAGGCAGAAGACCTTGCCGGTCGCCTCGTCGTACCAGTAGCGCAGGTAGCTCACGTTGTGCTTGCCCTGGACGGCGAGGTCGGCCGCGTGCGCCTGGGCGACTCCCTCCGCCGTCAGGCCCGGGATCTTCTTGTGACTGTCGAGATAGAGCGGCACGGCCTCGGACCTCCTGAGCGCGGGAAGCGTGGACCTCGGTCCAAGCATCGGTTATGGGGCACGATTGTCTGTCACCCGCCCGACGTCGCGCTCGTCGGCCACGAGTCAGTGGCGTCGCCAAGGGTCGGACGACGCTGGCCGCGCAACCCGGCGGCCGACCCGACTACCCTACGACCGATCACGGAGACCAGATCCCGGGAGGGAACCGATGACCCTTCGCGAGCTGCAGGCGCCGATCAAGGCGCGCTACCAGGCGGAACCGGACGCCGCCCGGATCACGCTCCGCGCCACCGGCCGGATGGCCGCCGACGCGATCAGCTGCTCGGTCGACCTCGGCCGCGCGCTGTACGCGGCCGGGGCCCATCCCGGCGTCGGCGGGAGCGGCAGCGCGGCCTGCTCGGGCGACCTGCTCCTCGGGGCGCTCGCGGCGTGCGCGCAGCTGACCTGCCAGATGGTGGCCGCCAACATGGGCCTCGACGACGTCGGGGTGTCGGTCACCGTCGAGGGCGACCTGGACCTCCGCGGGACGCTCGGGACGGCCGACGTCCCGGTCGGGTTCGAGGGGATCAGGATCCGGTTCGAGCTCAGCGGCGACGTCCCGCCGGAGCGGCTCGAGAAGCTCAGGGAGCGATCGGAGCGCTACTGCGTCGTGCTCCAGACGCTCCTCGCCCCGCCGGCCGTCGAGGCGAGCTGGAGCGTCGGCTGACGGTCAGCCCGCCGGATCCGGTCAGCGCCCGGCGTCCGCCGCGACCTCGGCGAGCCGAGCCTCGACGACTCGCTTCACGAGATCGAGCGGGACCGGCTGGGCGGCAGGAAAGCGGATCGTGCTCTTGCTGGCCAGGTACGGGGTCAGTTCCGCTCCAAGCGCGTCGACGACCACCGCGCTTGCGGGGAACAGGCTGTAGTGCCGCTTGAACACCGCGTAGGACACGAGGAAGCGGCCGTCTAGGCGGAGGGCCGGCATGTCGTAGGCGATCGACTCGGTTGCCTCGGGCGCGGCGGAACGGATCGTCCGGCGCAGATCCTCGAGGACCGCGCGGGCCGCGGGCGTTTGCGCCGCAAGGTAGTCGTCGACGCTGTTCGCTGACACCACGTCGCCTCCGTCAGGCCGAGCCGGGTTGGTTGGTCAGACTCTGTCGCGCCTGGGCTTCCGTCGTCCAGTCCTTGATCCGCACGACCTCGTCACCGCGGAACGTGACCGCCGAGTAATGATCGCGCACGTCACCCTCGGATGATCGGCTAATCAGGTGCGCGATGACGTGGTCGCCGAGGCTCGAGCACCCGATGAGAGTGGTGACGTTGTCCTGCGCGAAGGCCTGGCGGAGCCTGCCGAGGATCTGATCGCGACCCGTGCAGACCCATGGATCAGGATCCGCGGAGAGCCACTCGGCATCCGCGGCGAGGAGCGGCGCGATGGCGTCGGGACCGTCGGCGAAGAGCCTCGCGAAGCCATCGCGGGCGATGTCGACGTGGGCGACCATTGCCAGATCCTACGCCCAGCAGCCCGCCCCCGGTCTGGCATGAACCGAACAGTCGGAGGCCCCGGATGCCGTACGACTGGAACCGGGGCCTCGCTGAGTGTCCCTGACGTCGCTCGATGCTGGATGTCTGCAGCCAGACAGGGGCGGCGGAATCGTTCGGACAAGCAGTCGGGCCTGGCACCGGATGCGTGACGACCTCGAGGCCGCCCTAGCCGTCCTTCGGCTGACTCGATTTCGACTGGACCTTCGCCCAGGTGTCCTTGAGGGTGAGCGCCCGGTTGAAGACGAGCGCGCCAGGCGCTGAGTCCGGGTCGGGGCAGAAGTAGCCCAGGCGCTCGAACTGGACGGTTTCGCCCGGGAGGGCGTCCGCCAACGCGGGCTCGACGAATCCCCGGACCATAACCTCCGAAACGGGATTGAGGTCCGCGAACAGGTCTCCATCCGCGCCCGGGTCCGGCCGGCTGAACAGGTGCTCGTAGAGCCGGATCTCGGCCGGAACCGCGTGCCCGACCGACACCCAGTGCAGGGTTGCCTTGGGGCGCCGCCCGTCCGGCGCGTCGCCACCGCGCGTCGCTGGGTCGTACGTGCAGCGGAGCTCCACGACGCGCCCCGATGCGTCCTTGATTACCTGGGTGCAGGTCACGAAGTACGCCGCCCGCAGACGGACCTCCCGGCCCGGCGCCAGGCGGAAGAACTTCGGCGGCGGGTCCTCGGCGAAGTCCTCGCGCTCGATCCACAACTCTCGCGAGAACGACACCCGCCGCGAGCCCGCATCCGGGTCCTCGGGGTTGTTGACGACGTCCATCTCCTCGGTCCGACCCTCGGGGTAGTTGTCGATCACGACCTTCAGCGGGTCCAGGACCCCGAACCGCCGCGGAGCCGCCCGGTTGAGCCTCGCCCGCACCGCGTACTCGAGCTGGCCGACCTCGATCACGGAGTCCGTCCTGGCCACGCCGATCATGGCGGCGAAGTCGCGGATCCCCTCGGCCGGGAAGCCGCGCCGTCGCAGGCCCGAGATGGTCGGCATCCGCGGGTCGTCCCAGCCGCGGACGTGGCCCTCGGTGACGAGCCGCAGGAGGACCCGCTTCGAGAGCACGGTGTGGGTCAGGTTGAGCCGGGCGAACTCGTACTGATGGGGGACCGACGGCACCGGGAGGTGCTCGATGAGCCAGTCATAGAGCGGCCGGTGGCCCTCGAACTCGAGGGTGCAGATCGAGTGGGTGACGCCCTCGATCGCGTCGGACTGGCCGTGGGCGAAGTCGTAGGTCGGGTAGATGCACCACGCGTCGCCGGTCCGCGGGTGGCTGGCGTGGACGATCCGGTAGAGCACCGGATCGCGCAGGTTGATGTTGGGCGAGGCCATGTCGATCTTCGCCCGCAGCACCCGCGCGCCGGTGGTGAACTCGCCGGCCCGCATCCGGGCGAAGAGGTCCCGGCTCTCGTCGACCGACCGATCGCGGTGGGGAGAGTTCGTGCCCGGCGTCGTGAGCGTCCCGCGGGTCTCGCGGATCTCGTCGGCGGTCTGGTCGTCGACGTAGGCCAGCCCGTCCTCGATGAGGTGGAGGGCCCACGCGTAGAGCTGCTCGAAGTAGTCAGACGCGTGGTAGAGGTGCTCGCCCCAGTCGAAGCCGAGCCAGCGCACGTCGGCCTGGATCGCGTCGAGGTACTCCTGCTCCTCCTTGATCGGGTTCGTGTCGTCGAACCGGAGGTGGCAGCGACCGCCGAACTCCTCGGCGATGCCGAAGTTGAGGCAGATCGACTTGGCGTGGCCGATGTGGAGGTAGCCGTTGGGCTCGGGCGGAAAACGGGTGACCGGCGCCGCGATCCGGCCGGCCGCGATGTCGGCCGCCACGATCTCACGGACGAAGTCGCGTCGCTCGAGGGCAGGGTCCGCGCCGGGGGAGGGGGCCGTGGGCGACGGCGCCGCCGGGTCGTTCATCGGGCGCGGCTCCTGCTGCTGGTGGAGTCGCGGCTCGCGATGGCGCACCACACTCCCTGCGGAGTTGGCTGGCGCGCCAGGATTCGAACCTGGAACCCCCTGATCCAGAGTCAGGTGCTCTACCGTTGAGCCACGCGCCAGCGACCGAGGCGCATTCTAGCGCACGGACCCCCGACTCTCGGATCGCGCCCAGGCGATGGCTGGTACGTTCGCGATTCCACGCGGACGTGATGAGGATGGGCGGGCAGGGCGTGGGCCGCGTCGCCCTATGCTCGACCCGTGCACAGGCGACCTCCGCGGCCGCTCCGGAACAACGACGGCATGCTCTTCCTGGAGAGCTTCCTCGTCGCGGCCGTCGCGTCGCTGCTCTCGATTCGCTGGTTCCTCACGCTGACCGGCTTCCCGCGGGTCGGGGAGGGCGGGCTCCACATCGCCCACATGTTGTGGGGCGGCGCGCTGATGCTCGTCGCCATCGTCCTGCTCCTGGTCTACCTCGATCGTCCGGTCCAGCATGTGGCCGCCATCGCTGCGGGCCTGGGCTTCGGGACGTTCATCGATGAGATCGGCAAGTTCGTCACGGCCGACAACGACTACTTCTTCCGTCCAACGGTGGCACTCATCTACGTCGTCCTGGTCGTCGTGTTCATCGTGGGGCGAACGCTCGCTGGGCGACGGGCCCTGACCGAGCGGGAAGCCCTGGCCAATGCGCTTGACCTGCTCGAGGTCCGGCTGGGTGCCCCGCTCGAAGGCGACGACCGAGCGCGGATCGAGGAGCTACTCGACCAGGCCGGCGCGACATCGGAGCTGGTGCCCGCGCTTCGGCGCTACGTCCGGCGGCTGCCGGATCAGCCCGACCTCAACGCCTGGTGGGAGACGATCCCACGCTGGTTCGCGGCACGGTACGAGCGCATCGCCGAGGATCCACGGTTCTCACGCGTGCTGACCGGAGCGGTCATCGTGTACGCGGCCGCTGCGGTCACCGCGAGCCTTCTCGTGATCGTCGCGGGCAACAGCGCCGACAAGCCGCTGAGCGTGGCCGAGATCGGTCAGATCGTGTCCACGCTGGCCGGCGCCGCGCTCATCGGACTCGGCGTGCTGGCCCTGCCGGCCTCTCGAGCCGAGGCCTACCGATGGTTCCTGCGCGGGATCCTCGTCTGGCTGCTGATCACCCAGGTCTTCATCTTCTACGGCTCGCAGCTCGCCGGACTCGGCGGCCTCGCTGTCGACCTCGCGGCCTACGTGATGCTCAGATATGCACTCGCCCACGAGACTACGCGAGCGCGGGAAACGCACTAGTCGATCCAGGATGGTGGATAACCGGGTTGACGCAACGCGACCATCGGCGTAGACCGAACGGAGTCCGAACTCGCCATGGAGGCTCTCTATCGGCGTTCGCCCACGGCAAACTGAGAGAGGACGGTTCATGTTCAGGATCGCAGCGCCATATCCGGTCGCGCCGGGGAAGACCGAAGCGGACATCCGGAGCATCGCGGCCTACTTCGGGGCCCACCCGATGGAGCACCGTGAGTCCCGACAGCGGCTGGGGATCACGGTCGAGCGGGTCTATCTGCAGGCCACGCCGATGGGTAACCTGGTCATCGGCTACACCGAGTCGGCGCGACCCTTTGGCGAGGTCGTCCAGGCCATCCTCGGCTCCGACCTTGAGATCGATCACAAGTTCATCGAGATGATCGCCGACGTCCACGGCGTCGATTTCCGGCAGCCGCCGGCTGGGCCGCCGCCGGAGACGATCGGCGAGTGGGCCGATCCCGACGTGACGACGCGCCGACGTGGGCTGGGCTTCATCGCCCCGGCACTGCCCGGGAAGCTCGAGGCGGGCAAGGCCTTCTGCCAAGCAGCATTCGTGGAGCGCCGCGCCGAGCTTGCCGAGTCTCGTCGAGCGATCGGCCAAAACGTGGAGGTCGTGACCTTCAACGCCACCCCGATGGGCGACTTCGTCTGCGGGTACCTGGAGGGGAACGACCCCGTCGAGGGTAACCGCCGCTTCGCTGCGTCGACCCGACCGTACGACGTCTGGTTCAAGGACCAGCTCAAGGGGTTGTTCCCGCCGGACATCGACTTCGGCCAACCGCTGCCGCCGATCACGCAGATCTTCGATTACGTGGCGGAGCCGATCCCCGTCTGATCGTCCTCGTTTCTCGATACACACGACCCCTTCAGCTCGCTGGAGGGGTCGCGACGTGCCTGGTCCGACCTCCTCGAGCATGCTCCGGGCGGCGGGGTGGTTCAATGCGGCTGGGGCTCCACTTTTGAGGCCGTCGCGATGTTCGGCGAACCGGAAGGTCCGGGCGAGGAGATCAAGACCGCCCTCGATCAAATCGGGCAGCACACTCCCGAAGCCCATCTCGCGGCGCTCATCCAACGCGACGGTGGGAGTGTTCGGCGGTTCCTCAAGCGGGCAGCAGCCGGTGACTTCGACCAAGGGTCAGTGAACTAAGGAGCCGCGAGACGGGTGGACGGCGGGCCGCGAACCGCGACGGTCATCGCGGACGCCCCCTCGCGTCTGTTCGTGATCGGCCACCGCGAGTTCCACTCGCTCCTGAAGAAGCGTCCATCGATCGAGCTCCAGGTCCTCCAAGCCCTGGCCCGCCGCGTCCGCGCCAGCGAGCCCCAGGCCGTCTTCCAGCGATCGCTCCCTCGATCTCCGTCTCCCTCCTCCCGGTGATCGGCATCTGACGACGACCGTGCACGGCCGGACCCTGGAGTCGGGGGAACGCCTGGGTCCAAATGGGGTCGCGGGGAGCGGCCGGGTGGACTTCGCCGGGCCCCTTTCTCCTCCTCGTACCAGGATTCGACGCCCTCGCCCGATATTGCCTCTTTCATGACGCCCGCCGGGGGTAGATACTCGGCTCACCCGAGGACCGCGTCCCTGCCTGTACCGGATGGTACGGGCGGTCTCCCGCCGAACGGCAGAGAGGGCAGGGCCATGGCGACCGAGTCGACTTCGCCCATCGAGGCGCCGCAAACGCCAGCCCGGCGCGGGCTCTGGCCGAAGCTCAGCGACCAGTTCGGCTTCCGCCAGGCCGTCAGCGACTACCTGATCCCGGTCGAAACGAACAGCATCTGGTACTTGCTCGGTGGCGTGCTGGCGATCGCCCTCGTGCTCGAGGTCTTCACCGGGTTCCTGCTGTCGCTCGTCTACACGCCCGATGCCGGGCAGGCCTACGGGATCACGCAGCACCTGCTTGCCACACCAGGCTGGTCAGTGGCCCTCAACTTCCACTTCTACAACTCCTACCTGATCTTCGGCCTCGTGATGATTCACATGGTGCGGGTGTTCATCACCGGGGGCTACCGGGGTGGGAAGGAGGGGCTCTGGCTCGTCGGGGTCGGGTTGGCCGGCCTCACCTTCGTAATCTCGCTGACCGGTGAGGCGCTCCACTGGGACGAAGTAGGCTTCGGCGTTCCGTGGAACGTCGCCGAGGTACTGAATGCGGTCGGACTCGCCGGCGCCTTCAACTACACCTCCGACGCCCTCCTGGCGATCCCGACCGCGACCGAGAAGCTGGCCCAGATCTACGTCCTGCACATCTCGATCGTGCCGATCCTCCTGGGCCTCTTCGTTAGCTGGCACTACCTGCTGATCCGGTTCAAGGGCATCTCGGTACCGTTCTGGCTGCGCCCGAGTGGCCGAACCGCGGGCTTCAGCGAGCACATCAGGGGCTGGGTCATCCTTAGCGTCCTCATCCTCGGGGTCGTCCTGCTCGTGTCCATCCTGGTCCCGCGGGACCCAGGGACCGCTCCCCAGCTCATCCAGTCGTCGCCGCTCTTTGGCACCGACGATGACCCCGGCGGACTCGGCTTCAAGCCCACGTACCCGATCAGCTGGACGCGCGGCATGAACATCATCGCGGCGAATCTCGGAATCGACCCGGACATCTGGGGGACGGTCATCGCGATGGCCGTGATGCTCGGCGTGCTGCTCGTGATCCCATTCGTCGACCGCAGTCGGAGCGCACCCGAGAGTTCCGCGGCCGCGTTCGACTGGCGGAGGCGCGGCTGGGCGTTCCTCGCGATGGCGATCTTCTGGCTGGTGCTGATCGCGGGTGTCGCCCAGAGCGCGATCGCGGAGGCTGGCTGAACGAGAACGCCCTGATCCTGCCCCGGGAGGGCGTGCCATCGTCGCTCAGCTCCACACCTGGCTAGCCTTCGCCAGCGCTCTGCTGATCGTGCTGGCAGGCGCGGAAGCGGGCTGGCGCGCCTGGCGCCGCTCGCCACCGAAGGATCTGGCCGATCGGCTCCAGACTGTCTTGCTGGGGCTGCTCGCAGTGACCATTGCTGGTGGCCTCGGACTGCTGGTCGGCGGCGGAGCCCCCCACGAGGCGCTCCACTTCGTGTACGCGATCGTCGTCCTTGGCACCCTGCCGATCGCTGCCAGCCTCACGCGGCGAGCCTCACCCCGATCGCAGGGGATCGCCAGCCTGGTAGGCGCCCTCGTGGCCCTGATCGTGGTCGCACGCTTGTTCGGGACGGGCTAGCGCGGTGTTCATCCCGTCCCTACGTTCTACGGGGCGGCGGGGAGCAGCTCCGAACGTTGAGCAGGTTGCCCCCGCGTCCAGCGCCGTCATCGTAACCGCGACGGCTGGCGAGGAGCTGGCACGTCGGGAGGTGGGGGTACCCGAAGCGGTAGTTCTCCCGAAACATCCTTGGAAGAAACACGGCCAGCGTGTCGGATCGGGTCGAACTCGTGTGGGTGGCTACGAGACCCCCGCTCCAGCCAGCCGGGCCGGTCGGCCGCTGAACGCACCGAACGCTTCCACGGCCTTCGCGAGACCCTCCTGAACGGTGCTCGGCAAACGGGCGAGTGGGGCTGCCTCGATGATGATCTCGCCGGCCCGGAGGGTCCGTCTCCAGGTGCCCACGACCTCGCCGTCGGCGACGATCGTCGGCTTGAACACACCGTTGCCGCCCGGGACGATCGCCTCGCTGTGCTCCTGTGCCAGGGCGGCCGTTCGATCCCCGTAGCCGAGCAGGTATTCATCAAAGCCCGGCAGGAGATGCACACGTGCAGTTGGCCCGGGCACGTCAAGGGTCTCCGGTCCGAGGTGGTACGTCGCGCCGTCGAGCTCGAGGGTCGTGAGCTTCGCTCCGCAGATCCCGACGCCGCGTCGCACGTCCCCTACGGTCAGGCCCGACCAGCGGGCGAGGTCGGCGGCGGTTGCCGGTCCGTGACTTCGGAAGTACCGCAGTGCGAGTTCGCCCAGCGCCTCGTCACCATCGAGCCGCCGCGGTTGCGGCACCCATTCGTCGAGGAGCGCGAACGTCTGCTTCCTGCCAGCGGTCGCTCCGAGGACGAGCGTGCCGGTTTGAGCGAGGTACCAGAGGAGGTGATAGCCGCGCTGGCCGAGCGTGCTGACGCCGGCCGTATCGAAGGCGGCGAGAAGCGCGTCTCGCGTCAGGACCCGACGGCCGGACAAGGCTGACTGGGCGATTTCGCGGGCCTTCTCAACGTCTGCCTCCCCGATCCCGAGGGATGCCCGGCGTCCGGCGGCCGATGCGGTCGCTCGGGGTGCCGTGAGCGCCAGCAACCACGCGAGGTCCTCGCCGGCCACGAGATGGAGGGTGCCGCGCAGGGGCCAGGAGCGCACGATCTCGCCGGCGTCGCAGGCCGTCTCGACCGCAACCTCGGTCGCGCCGGTCTGGCGGATGCCGACCGACCACTTGACGCCCGGGAAGTCCTGGGCCTGCAGGGCCAGCATTCGGCGGACGACCTCGAGCGGCCTCGAGAGCTCTCCTCCGCCGATCTGCTGGGCGACCATCCGGAGTGCCCTCAGACGCTGGCGACTCGGCGGATAGGTGGGTCCCCGCATAGGCGCAGTATCGGTCCGAGCCGAGAACCTGTTCCAAGCTCAATGCCAGGTCGTGCCTGATGGGCGGGGCGTAGAGCTGCCCGAGGTCGTCCAACTTCGGCGCATCTCGTGGCTCCTTCCTGGAGTCCTCGCCTTGCTCACTCCGCACGAAACCACGAGATGTTGTGTGGGGCGTCTCCTGGACCGCTACCCGTGGGATAGCTGGCTGGCGAGGAAGGATTCGAACCTTCGATCTCCTGATCCAGAGTCAGGCGCCTTACCGCTTGGCCACTCGCCACTGACGCGCCGGGCATGATACCCCTGCGGCGGCCCGAGACGGCCGCCCGGCGGCCGATGCGGCGACTCGCATCGCGGGACTGGGGGCCTCAGGGCTTGAGCCCCCACATCGACGATGCGGCGACTCGCATCGCCGGGAACGGGACGTGGCCGCCGAGCCCGGGAGCCGCCGGAGGCGCCCCATTCGGTGCTGCGCCGCACCGAACCGGACCATCGGTCGCTGCGCTTGCCCCGAACGACCCGTTCCCGGCGGCTGACGCCGGCTCGACACTCGACCGGCGCCCCGCCGGGGCTCGACGACCTCCACGAAAGGGACCGATGCGCCGCACGCTCGCGCTCGCGCCCGCTCTCGCGCTCGCGCTGGCCTGCTCGGTCGCCCTCGCCGGTCCGACCGCCGGCCACGAGCCGACGTCCGCCACCTGGGCCCGCCGGGCCGCTGCCCCGGGCGACGGCACCGCCACGACGCTCCGCGGAACCCTGCGCCTGCTCCATGTCGACGACTTCGCCGACGGCGTGGGGCGCGACGGCTACGCGATCGAGACCGCGGACGGCCTGGTCGCGCTCGCCATCGACGGGCCGGCACCCGAAGCGCTGGACGGCGCCCGGGTACTTGCGCGCGGGACCTGGCACGGCGGGCAGGTCCGGATCCGCGCCGGCTCCACGAGCGGCCTGCTCCGGCTGACCGCGGCGCCGACCCGGCGTGTCCATGCCGTCCTCGGAGCGGACGGCCAGGTCCATCTCGCCGGCGGCTCGGCCACGGTCGTCGCGGCCGCGGCGACGAAGAAGGTCGCCGTTCTCCTGTTCGACTTCAGCGACGACGCGAGCCAGCCGTACACGCCGGCGAGCACGACCGCGATCGCGTTCAGCAACGGCAACGCGATGGCCAACTACTTCGACGAGGAGTCGCGGGGAGCCGTCACCGTCAGCGGCTCCGTCTTCGGCTGGTACCAGATCGCGGCGAGCAAGGCGACCTGCGACCCGTTCACCTGGGCGACCCAGGCCCGGGCCGCGGCGAGCGCCGCCGGGGTCAGCCTGACCTCCTACACGAACGTCGTGTTCGCCTTCCCGCGCGAGGCGTCGTGCGCCTGGGCGGGCCTCGGCGAGTTGCCCGGGTCGGAGAGCTGGAACAACGGCGCCTTCGACCTGCGGGTCGTCGCCCACGAGCTCGGCCACAACTTCGGCGTCCACCACGCCAGCAGCCTCAGCTGCACCTCGGGTGGCGTCCGCGTGGCGCTGTCCGCGAGCTGCTCGTCGTCGGAGTACGGCGACCCGTTCACGGTGATGGGCAGCGGCAACTCCGAGCACAACCACGCCACCCACCTCGGCCAGTTCGGCTGGCTCCCGGGGACCGAGGTCGGCGTCGTCGGGCCGGGCGGTCCGTACACGCTTGGCTCGGTCCTCGACGGTCCGGCGGGGAGCCCAAGGCTGCTCCGGATCGACCGCCACAACGGCACCTGGTTCTACCTCGACCTGCGGTCCGTCCACGGGCCGTACTTCGATGACTTCGCCCCGTCCGATCCCGCGGTCAACGGGGTGACGGTCCGGATCTCGCCCGACGCACCGGCTCCGAGCTATGGTGTCAGCCAGACTCAGCTGGTCGACACGACGCCCGCGACCGCGACCTACGCCGACGCCCCGCTGGCTGCCGGCGCAAGCCTGGACGATCCCGTGTCCGGCCTCCGCATCACGACGGTCAGCGTGGGCACGGCGGTGGCGTCCGTGAGCGTCCTCGACACGGTCGCGCCCGGTGCCCCGGGCGCCTTCGTGGCGACGCCGTCGGGGCCGTTCGCGATCTCGCTCGCGTGGACCGCCGCGCCGGACAACTACGCGGTGGACCACTACCGGATCGAACGCGACGGCGTCGACATCGGCACCGCGACCGGGTTGACGTTCAGCGACGGCGGCCTGGCGCCGGCGACGACCCACGCCTACCGACTGATCGCGGTCGACCGCTCGGGAAACCAGGGACAGGCCGCCACGGCGTCGGCCGCGACGACTCCGGCGGGTCCGGACACGACCGCCCCGAGCGCGCCGCGGACGCTGACGGCGAAGGTCCACGCGAGCACGACGCGGCTTTCGTGGGGCGCGGCGAGCGACGCGTTCGGGGTCGCCGGGTACCGGGTCTACCGGGTCGGCCTGACGAAGCCGGTCAAGGTCGTGACCGGCCGTTGGGTGAACGTGCGCTATCTGCGCGGCGGCCGCTACTACGTCCGGGCGTTCGACGCAGCGGGCAACATGGGCGGCAAGAGCCCGACCCGCCGAACCACCTGAGGCGCCGCCCGCGCCCTCGCCGACCGGCTACGCGCCGCTCTTGAGGCTGTCGTTGAGCGAGGCCTCGAGCTCGGGTCCGAGGCTCGTCTGGTAGACCTTGCCCTCGAACCCGCGGACCGCCGCCACGAGCGCGCCAGGGTTGGTCTTCACGACGACGAAGAGGGCGGAGGTCCCCGACGTCAGCTCGGCCTGGATGTCCTTGACGAAGTCCTGGTCGACACCGGTGTGGAGGCTGTGGCCGATCGCTCCGCCGACCGCCGCGCCGACCGCGATCCCGAGCACCGGCGGGAAGAACACCCCGGCGAGGAGGAGCCCGAGCAGCCCGCCCCCGACGGCGCCCGCCTCGGTGCCGCTGCTGACCTCGTTCTTGACGTGGATCTTGCCCTCGGCGTCCTTCTCGACCACCGCGGTGTCGGCAAGGGTGAGCCCGGTGGCGCCCTCGGAGTCCCGGATGTGATGGAGTGCGGCGAGCCCGGCGTCCTGCTTGGCGAAGGTGATCACGACCAGGTCGCTCATGGCGCCCTCCTCGGTGGAACCGGCACGGTTCGTTCGGACGGAACCGAGTATAGGAGCCGCGGGAGCCCGGCTATCCTTGCCCGGTGGCCCATCCCAGCGCGCTCCCCGAGCGGTTCCGCGCGTTCGTTGCCGAGAAGGTCGGCGACGGCGTGGTCCGCGGCGTTCGGGAGTTCGCGGCGGCCGACCTGCCGGACGGTGAGGTCGACGTCCGCGTCGCCTGGTCGAGCGTCAACTACAAGGACGGCCTGGCCACGATCCCGAACGGCAAGGTCGCCCGGATCAGTCCGCTCGTCCCGGGGATCGACCTCGCCGGGACAGTGATCGCCAGCCGGTCCTCGGAGGTTGCGGTCGGCGCGGAGGTCATCGCCCACGGCTACGAGCTCGGCGTCTCGCGCCACGGTGGGTTCGCCGAGTACGCCCGCGTGCCGGCCGGCTGGGTCGTCCCGCTGCCCGACGGCCTGACTCTCCGCGAGGCGATGGCCGTCGGCACCGCCGGCTTCACGGCCGCCCTGTCGGTGGCGCGGCTGGAGGCGAACGGGCTCGATCCGGCCGACGGCCCGGTCCTCGTGACGGGGGCCAGCGGCGGGGTTGGCCGGACCGCGCTGGCGATCCTCGTCGAGCGCGGCTACGAGGCCTGGGCGGCGACGGGGAAGCCTGCCGCCCACGCCGAGCTCCTGGCGCTCGGGGCAGCCGGGATCCTGCCGCGCGAGGAGGTCACCGCCGACAGTCCACGCCCGCTCGAGAGCGAGCGTTGGGCGGCGGCCGTCGACAGCGTCGGCGCCGCCACGCTGCCCTACATCCTGCGCACGCTGCGCTGGGGCGGTGCGGTCGCCGCGAGCGGCAACACGAGCGGCGCCCCGCTCTCGACGACGGTCTTCCCGTTCATCCTGCGCGGCGTCTCGCTGCTCGGGATCGACTCGGCCCAGGTCCCGATCGCCGACCGCCGCCGGCTGTGGGACCGGATCGCAGGGGACCTCCGACCGCGCGACCTCGGGGCTGCGCTCAGCGAGGTCGACCTCGACGGGCTCGAGGCGGCCCTCGACGGCATCCTCGGCGGGCAGGCCCGGGGTCGCTGGATCGTGCGGATCGGCGGCTGATGGCGTCGACGACGGAGACGATCGCGGCCCGGAACGGCGTCTCGCTCGTCGTGCGGCGCTGGCCGCCTGTCGGGGAGGCAAAGGCGTCAGTCCTGATCATTCACGGCCTCGCCGAGCACTCGGGCCGTTACGAGCGGACCGGATCGATCCTCGCCGCGACCGGCCTCGACGTCCGCGCGCTCGACCTCGAGGGATTCGGTGCATCGGGCGGTCGGCGGGCCTGGATCGCCGGCCTCGACACCTGGCTAGACGACGTCGAGGACCGGCTCGCCGACCTGCGCGCGAGGAGTGGCGGCCGGCCGGTCGTCCTGTTCGGACACTCGATGGGCGGGCTCGTCGCGCTGTCCTACGCCGAGAGCGATCGAGCGCAGCCCGACCTGCTCGTCCTGAGCTCGCCGTGGCTGGCCGATCACCAGCCCGCCTGGCGAAAACGGGGGGCGATGATCCTCGGTCGCCTGACCCCGACGCTCGAGGTGTCCAACGGGTTCGACGGCACGACGCTGTCGCGCGACCCGGCCGTCGGCGTCGCCTACGCGGCGGACCCGCTGGCCCACCACGCGACCACGACCGGGCTCGGCCGGCAGGTGCTGCTCGCCCAGCGCCGCGCCGTCGCCAACCTCGACCGATTGCGGGTTCCCACCCTGGTGACCCATGGCGGCGCGGATCCGCTCGTACCCGTCGAGGCGGACGAGCCACTCGGTGCGCTCCCGAACGTCGACCGGACCGTCTACCCGGACCTGCGCCACGAGACGCTGAACGAGCCCGAGGGACCCCAGGTCGCCGCGGACATCGCGGTGTGGATCGATCGTCACCTCCCGGTCAGTGGCGCAGCCGAGGCCTGACGCGGTCGCGAGGAACGTCGAGCGGCTCGGTCAGCCGGGCGGGTCGAGCTCGCCGCGCGCCTGAGCGACCCCCCGCTCGATCGCCTCGCGCGATGTGTCGGCCGGGTACGGCGCGGCGGCGACGGCATCGTCGAGGGCAAGCTCTCCCGCTGCCGTCCGCCGTGCGAGATCCGCCACCGTGCCGATCTCGGCGATCGATCGATCGAGGAACGCAAGATCGGCCACGTCACCGTGGCCCGGCACGACCGCCCCCGCGGCGAGCGGTCGCAAGGCCCGGAGAGTGGCGGGCCAGTCGAGCGGGAAGCCGTCGCCGAAGTAGGGTGGGGCGCCGTTCTCGACCAGGTCGCCGGCGAACACGACCGACGCGTCGGGCACCGCGATCACGACGTCGTCGTCGGTATGCCCGCGGCCGAGGTAGCGCAGCTCGAGCCGGCGCCCGCCGATGTCGAGGTCGGCGCCCTCGTCCCCGAACGTCCGGTCGGGCGGGTCGATCTCGGTCGCGAGGACGTCGGCCGCGAGCGCGGGCAGCTCCTCCGCGGCGACCTCGGCGCGGTACGTCGCCGCATGCTCGCGCAGGAACGCGGCGCACCGAATGTGACCCCAGATCGGGGCAGGCCGGAAGAGCGCGTTGCCGAATGCGTGGTCGTAGTGGTGGTGGGTGTCGACGACCGCCGCGACCGCGAGCGGCGAGATCGAGCGCAGGTCATCGAGGATCTCGCGCGCCTGGCCGGGCGTCGACCGGGTGTCGATGACGACGGGTCCGTCGTCGGTCAGGATCGCTCCGATGTCCTGGTCGTAGAACCGGTAGCGCCCGACGAAGACCCGCTCGCCGACCTCCGTCCAGCGCCCGTGCGTCATGCCGTGAAACCTCCTCCGCACCCGTTCCGGCGATGGCATCCTAGCCGCCATGGCTGAGCCGCGGACGATCGCGTTCTTCCCGGAGGGCGCCTTCGGGCCGACGAACAACTGCGTCGGGATCGGGGCCGTACTGCGCGAGCGCGGCCACCGGGTCGTATTCATCGTCGAGGAGTCGTTCGCCGGGACGCTGGAGGCCAAGGGCTTCGAGGAGCGGCTGATGCGGCTCGGGCCGCCGCCGGAGGTGCCCGAGGTTCCGGGCCAGTTCTGGAAGGACTTCATCCGCGACACCGCGCCGGTCTTCCGGACCCCGACGATCGAGCAGCTCGGGGCGTTCATCCAGCCGACCTGGCAGGCGTTGATCGACGGGGCAAAGCACGTCCATCCGCGACTGCTGGCGATCTTCGACGAGCTCGAACCCGACGTCATCGTCGAGGACAACGTGGTCGCCTTCCCGGCCCTTCCCGCGTCGGGTCGGCCGTGGGTCCGGAACGCCTCCTGCAACCCCGCCGAGCTGCTCGACCCTGATGTCCCGCCGGTGTTCTCGGGCTACCCGGCCGACGACCGCTCGGGCTGGCCGGCCTTCCAGGCCGAGTACCGCCGGGTGCACGCGGATTCGTGGGCCGACTTCGATGCGTTCTGCCGGGAGCACGACGCGCCGGGGCTGCCGGACGGACCGAGCGGCCCGTCATTCATCCACGAGTCGCCGTTCCTGAACCTGTACCTCTACCCGGCCGAGGTGGACTACCGCCGGGCGGCGCCGCTGGCTCCGACGTGGCACCGGCTCGAGTCGTCGGCGCGCCCGGCCGAGGAATCCTGGTCCGTGCCGCCCGAGCTGGCCAGTCGTAGTGGTGCGCTCATCTATCTCAGCCTCGGCAGTCTCGGCTCGGCCGACGTCGAGCTGATGCGCCGGCTGGTCGAGGTCCTCGGCGCGACGCCCCACCGCTTCATCGTGTCCAAGGGGCCGCAGGCCGACCTGTACGAGCTCGCCGACAACATGGCCGGGGCCGAGTTCGTGCCTCAGCGGGCGATCCTCCCGCAGGTCGATCTGGTGATCACGCACGGCGGCAACAACACGGTGACCGAGTGCTTCCACGATGGCCGCCCGATGATCCTGCTGCCGCTCTTCTGGGACCAGTACGACAACGCCCAGCGGGTCGCCGAGACCGGCTTCGGGGTCCGTCTGCCGACCTACACGTTCGAGCCGGCCGCGATGACCGCGGCAATCGACCGGCTGATTGCGGATCGCGCCCTCCGAGCACGGCTCGACGCCATCTCCGCCCGCCTCCGGGCCGATCCCGGGACCGTCCGCGCCGCCGATCTGATCGAGCGGCTGGCACTCACCGGCGAACCGGTCACGACCGAGTCCGCAGGCTGAGACGAGCTTCCGCCGGGAGCGCACAATCAGGTCCCATCACTGTGCGCCCTGACGCGTCCTACCGGACGCCCTGCCGACGAGGAGGCAACCCCGATGACCGACACGCTGCCCAGAGTCAAGACCTACCAGCAGTTCATCGGCGGGGCGTGGGTCGACAGCGCGAGCGGCGAGACCCTGGCGGTCGAGAACCCCGCCGACGGCGAGGTCATCGCCCACGTCCAGGCATCGAGTGCCGAGGACGTCGACCGGGCGGCCGCCGCCGCGGCGACGGCCTTCGAGACCTGGCAGCACACCACGCCGCAGGACCGCAGCCTCCTCCTCCTCAAGCTTGCCGACGCGATCGAGGCCCGGCTCGACGAGATCGGACGGCTCGAGTCGAAGAACGCCGGCAAGCCGGTCGGCGCCGCGATCGACGAGGTCCCCGTCGTCGTCGACAACCTGCGCTTCTTCGCCGGGGCCGGCCGGGTCATGGAGGGCAAGGCGGCCAACGAGTACCTGGCCGACCACACGAGCATGATCCGGCGCGAGCCGGTCGGCGTCGTGGCCTCGATCGCCCCCTGGAACTACCCGATCATGATGGCCGGCTGGAAGATCGGCCCCGCGCTCATGGCCGGCAACACGGTCATCCTCAAGCCGTCGGCGCGGACCCCGCTGACCGCCCTGGTCCTGGCCGAGATCGCCAGCGAGATCCTGCCGCCCGGCGTGCTCAACGTGATCACTGGCACCGGCGCCGCGATCGGCGATCCGCTCGTCGCGCACCCGAAGGTCGGGATGATCTCGGTGACCGGGGACACCGAGACGGGCAAGCACATCGCCCGGACCGCGGCCGACCGGGTGAAGCGGCTCCACCTCGAGCTGGGCGGCAAGGCTCCGGTGATCGTCTTCGACGACGCCGACCTCGAGGCGGTCATCGAGAACCTCAAGGTGTTCAGCTACTGGAACGCCGGCCAGGACTGCACCGCCCCGTGCCGGGTGATCACCGGGCCGAAGGTCTACGACGGCTTCGTAGCCGACCTGGCCGCGCAGGTGCGCACGATCAAGTGGGGCGACCCCGCCGAGGGCGACGACATCGAGATGGGCTCGCTCATCGCCAAGGCCCAGGCCGACAAGGTCGAGGGGATGGTCGAGCGCGCCGACCGTGGCTCCGGCGGCGCCGAGATCGTGACCGGCGGCCACCGCCCGGACCGGCCGGGCGCCTACTTCGAGCCGACGGTCATCGCCGGCCCCGACCAGAAGAGCGAGATCGTCCAGGACGAGGTGTTCGGGCCGGTCGTCACCGTCCAGCGGTTCAGCGACGAGGCCCAGGCGATCGCCTGGGCGAACGACGTCCGGTTCGGGCTCGCCGGCTCGGTCTGGACCCGCGACATCGGCAAGGGGCTCCGGGTGGCCAAGGCGATCCAGTTCGGGACCGTCTGGATCAACGACCACTTCACGCTCGCCTCGGAGATGCCGCACGGCGGGTTCAAGGAGTCCGGCTACGGCAAGGATCAGTCGATGTACGCGATCGAGGACTACACGGTCGTCAAGCACGTGATGATCAAGTCCTGAATCGGGCCGTCGAGGCGGCGCTGTCCGCCGGCCTGCTCGAAGGCCGGCGCTGGTACGGCGGCACCGGCGTCGCGGCCGTCGAGCTGGCGGACACCGTCGAGCTCGGGTCCGTCCGGCGGGGCGGTCCGGCCCCGGCGAGTGTCGCCGCCGAGGACGTCGGAGCCCGGGAAGGCAGCGCAGTCCTGGCGCTGGTCGCCGCGGTCGACGATCGCGGCGTAGCCGGGCGCTACCTGCTGCCGTTCGTGCTCGACGCGCCGGACGGCCCCGCCCGACCGGCAGAGCCCGGTGACGGCCTCTGGCGCACGCTGGCGATGGCGATGGCGGCCGGACGCGTGCTCGGCAGCGACGCCGGCGGGGCACTCGTCTGTCGGCCGGCCCTGGCGCTTCCCGCGTTCGCGCCGGGGGGCGCCCGCGAGATCGCCGACTGGTCGGAGCGGGGGCTCGGGGCGGACCAGTCGAACACCTCGTCCGTGCTCGGCGAACGGCTCCTGCTCAAGGCGTTTCGCCGGCTGGGGCCGGGTCTCAACCCCGAGCTCGAGATGGCGGCCTTCCTGGCCGAGGAGCGGGAGCTGCCACTCGTCCCGGCACTGGCAGGCTCCGCGGAATACGTCGGGCCGGACGGGGCGGTCGTCACGGTCGCGCTGCTCCAGGAGCTCGTCCCGGACGCGGAGGATGCGTACGAGTCGACCGCCGAGCGACTGGCCGCCTGGATCATGGCGCCCGGCGTGGTCGCGCTCGAGTTCGCGACCGAGGACGCCGCCGAGCTCGGAGCGACCGTCGCCCGGCTCCACGCGACCCTGGCCGAGGCCCGTGACGTCGAGGCGTTCGAGGTGCGGCCCGCCCAGCCCGCCGACCGCGCCGCGTGGCACGCCGACGCCCTGGCGCGCCTCGCCGAGGCCATCGACCTCCTGGCCGGCGAGCCCGGTGTCGGGGCTGAGATCCGCGCGTGGGAGCCGGCGATCCGGGACCGGCTCGCCGCCCTCGAGTCGGCGGCGCCGAGTGGCGCGGAGGAGGCACCGCTGCTGACCCGGATCCACGGCGACCTCCACCTCGGACAGGTCCTCCGGACCCCCGGCGGGTTCGTCATCGTCGACTTCGAGGGGGATCCACTGCGACCGATCGACGAGCGCCGGCTCGTGGCCTCACCGCTCCGCGACGTCGCCGGCCTGCTGCTGTCGCTCGACCACGTCTCCACCGACGCGGAGCGCCGCGCCGCCGCGGCCGGCTGGCATCCCGGGGATCACGCCGGCCTCGACGCCGTCGCCTGGCGCCGGCGGTCGCGCGAGCGGCTGGTCCGCGGCTATCGCGACGCGCTCCGGAGGGCCGGCTCGCCGATCGTCGTGGACGAGACGCTCCTCGGCGCGTTCATGGTCGCCAAGGAGTGCGCCGAGTTCATCTACGCGGCGACGTACACGCCGAGCTGGGTGTGGGCGCCACGGGCCGCGATGCGCCGGCTGATCGTCGGCGAGCCGGCGGGGAAGGGAACCGACGGATGACCGAACCGGTCGCCCGCGACGGCCTCGACGTCCCCGGCTTCCGTGCCGCCGTCCTCGCCTGGTACGACGCGAACGGCCGCCGCCTGCCGTTCCGCGGCCCGACCGATCCATACCTGGTCCTCGTCTCCGAGACGATCCTCCAGCAGACGCAGGTGGCGCGCGGCGGGCCGGCCTGGGAGGCGTTCGTGGATCGGTTCCCGACGGTCGAGGCGCTGGCCGCGGCGACCCCGGCCGACGTCCTCCGCGCCTGGCGCGGTCTCGGCTACAACCGCCGGGCGATCAACCTCCAGCGAGCCGCGCGGATCGTGGTCAACGAGCCCGGCGGCGCGTTCCCGACTGACGTCGCGGGTCTCGAGCGGCTACCCGGCGTCGGGCTGTACACCGCCCGCGCGGTCGCCGCGATCGCCTACGGCCTGCCCGTCGGTGCGGTGGACACGAACGTCCGCCGGGTGCTCGGGCGAGTCGCCGGTGGTGTCGCGGGCGACGTCCCGCCGCAGGACCTCCAGGCGCTCGCCGACACGCTGGCCCGGACGGATCGGGCCGCCGACTGGACGCACGCGCTGATGGACCTCGGGTCCACGGTCTGCCTGCCGCGCCGGCCACGCTGTGCGAGCTGTCCGGTTCGAACATGGTGCCCGGTCGGCGTCGCGGCCGCGTTGGAGGGTGCGGACGCCCCGCCGGCCGGCGACGGTCGACCCGACCCGGGGCGCCGGACCCGCGACCCGGGCGGCCGAGCCACGATCCCGTTCGCACGCACGAATCGCTGGCTGCGTGGCCGGATCGTCGATCGCCTGCGCGCCGCCGACGGGCCGGTCTGGGTCGTCTTCGACGGCTCGCTCGGCGAGCACGACGTCACCGCGGTCGCGACTGCCCTCCGGGCGATGCAACGGGAAGGGCTCGTCGAGCTGGCGTCCGACGATCCACTCCGCGCGCGGCTCCCGCTCGACTGATTCGTTCCAGCCGACCGGGCCCGCCGGGCCGCAAGGCGCCCACCACGGACCCGCCGAGCCGAACGCCTCGGACCCGATCGGGCCGCTCGGCCGTTCCCGAGACGAGTCGGCTACGCTGAGTGGCGTGAACACGACCGCGGAGCGATCCGCCGCCGAGCCGCTGCCCGCCGACGACCCCGGGCTGCTCGCGGCAACGCTTCCCGAGCTCGTTCGGCGCTGGGCGCCGACGAAGGATCGGGCACCCATGACGGCCGAGGCGATGACCGGCGCGGATCGCCGGGCGCAGGCGCTGGGCATGCCCGGCGGCCGGCTGATGGAGCACGCCGGGGCCGCGGTCGCCGCCGCCGTCCGGGCCGTGGCCGCGGACCAGGACCGGCTGGGGAGCGGACCGATCCTCGTCCTGTGCGGCCCGGGCAACAACGGGGGAGACGGGCTGGTCGCCGCTCGCCGGCTCGCCCGGCTGGGGCTGCCGGTCGTGGCCGTCCTCGTGTCGGGTGCGAACCGGCCGGGCACCCCCGACGCGGCCCGGAACTGGGATCGCCTGGCCGGCGAGCCGACCGTCACCCGGATCCATGCTCCGGTCGCCCGGGACGTGGCCATCCTCGCGCAGGGCGTGGAGCGAGTCAGCATCGTGGTCGACGCCTTGCTCGGGACCGGCGTCCACGGCGCCCTTCGCGAACCGATCCGGAGCGGCGTCGAGCTCGTCCGCAAGGCCCGCGAGGCCGGCGTACCGGTCGTGGCGGTCGACACCCCGACGGCCGTCGACCTCACGAGCGGCGAGCCGTCGGATCCGGCGGTCCGGGCCGACCTGACGATCACGTTCCATCGGCCCAAGACGGGACTGCTCACCAAGCGTGGGGCCGCGCTGGCCGGTCGTGTCCTCGTCGCCCCGATCGGGATCCCAACCCAGGCCGACCGTGGCTGAGCGGGTGGCCGTCGGCTGGCGCGAGGTGCTCCTCGTCTCGGTCGCGGTCGTCGGCGTCGTGCTCGGGCTGGCGGTCGGTACGAGCCTCCTCCCGGCCGACGTCCAGCGAGTGGTCTTCCAAACGCCGCTCCTGATCGCGGTCCTCGTGGTCGGCACGGCGGTCGTCCTCGTCCGGCTCGTCCGCCGCCCGCCCGAGCCATGACCGCCGTCCTCGACGCCCGTCGGCGCGATCTCCAGACGCTGGCCTCCGAGCGCTGGGACGTGCTCGTGATCGGCGGCGGGATCACCGGCTCCGGGATCCTCCTCGACGCGGCGAGCCGCGGCCTGCGTGCCGCCCTGGTCGAGAAGGAGGACCACGCGGTCGGGACGAGCGGCCGGTCGTCGCGGCTCATCCACGGCGGGTTGCGCTATCTCGAGCAGGTCCGCATCGGGCTCGTTCGCGAAGCGCTTGCCGAGCGGCACCTGCTGCTCCAGCTCGCGCCCCACCTCGTCCGCATCGAGCCGTTCGTCTTCCCGCTGTACGGCGGCCCGCTCACCCGCCCGTTCTACGACGCCGGGCTCACGCTGTACGACCTGCTCGGCGCCTCGTCGGACGGCGGCTGGCACCGCCACCTGTCCGTCGAGGCGGCGCTCGAGACGACGCCCGTGCTGCGCAAGGAGCGCTTGCGCGGAGCGTTCGTCTACCACGACGGAACCGAGGACGACGCGCGCTACACCCTCGCCGTCGCCCGGACGGCCCGCGCAGACGGCGGTCTGCCGCTCACCCGGGTCAGGGCCCTCAACGGGCTCGAGCGCGACGGCCGGCTGATCGGAGCCACGCTGCGCGACGAGCTGAGCGGCGAGACGTTCGGCGTCCGGGCCGAGCGGATCGTCGACGCGACCGGGGTGTGGTCGGGTCGCCCGGACAGCCCGTTCCCGGTGTCCGGTCCGGCACCCACCGTCCGCCCAAGCCGGGGCACCCACGTGATCGTGCCGCGCAACCGGATCCCGAGCGCGCACGGCCTGACGCTGCGCATCCCCGGCCGGGTCTGCTTCCTCGTCCCGTGGCCGGACCGCTGGGTCATCGGGACGACCGATCTCGACGATGACGGACCCGCCGATCGGCCGACACCGACCTCGGCCGAGATCGACGCGATCCTGGGCAACGTCAATGCAACGCTCGACGTCGACCTGACCCGGAACGACCTGGTCGGGGCGTACACCGGCCTGCGTCCCCTGGCGACCGACCCGGGCGGGCACCCCGGCTCGACCGTGAAGGCGTCGCGCGAGCACCGCATCCGGACCGACCCGAACGGCCTGGTCCGGATCGGCGGCGGCAAGTACACGACCTACCGCCTGATGGCGGCGCAGACGGTGGACGCCGCGCTCGGCCCCGACGTCGCCCGGGCGCGACCGTCGCGCACGGCCGAGCTGCCCCTCGTCGGCGCGGCCCCGCTCGACGAGCTCGACGCGCTGGCGGGCCGGCTGGCCGGCGAGACCGGACTCGATCCCGTGCTGATGGACCGGCTCGTCGCGCGTCACGGGACCGAGGCGGTCGAGGTGACGGCGCTCGGCCGCGAGCTCGACCTCCTCCGGCCGCTCGGGCCCGGGATCGCCCACCTCGAGGCCGAGGTGGTCTGGGCCGCCCGATCCGAGTCCGCCCTGTCGCTCGACGACGTCCTCGCCCGCCGGACGCGCCTGGCCCAGGAGCTCGGCGACCGTGCCGGGTCGATCGCCCCGCGGGTGGCGAGGCTGCTCGGAGCCGAGCTTGGCTGGACCGAGCCGGAGCACGCGGTAGCGGTCGAGAACTATCTGGCCGAGGCGCACCGGGAGTACGACGTGCCCGGGCCCGAGCCGGTGCCTGCCCGGGCGCCCGCCGCGGCGGAGCCGGTGCCGGCCGCGACCGGCGTCACCTGACCGGCCATCGATGGCCGAGCCGCTGATCCTGGCCCTCGACCAGGGCACGACCTCGTCGCGGGCCGTGGTCGTCAGCCACTCGGGGCGAATCGTCGCCTCGGCGGCCGAGGAGCTGCCGCAGGTCTTCCCCGCGCCGGGTGAGGTCGAGCACGACCCGGAAGCGATCTGGGCGACCCAGCTGCAGACCGCCCGGGCGGTCCTCGCCGACCCCGCGGTCGACCCGGCGGCCATCGAGGGGCTCGGCCTGACGAACCAGCGCGAGACGACAATCGTCTGGGAGCGGGCGACTGGGCGGCCCGTCGCGAACGCGATCGTCTGGCAGAGCCGCGCGACCGCGCCGCGCTGCGACGCGCTCAAGGCGGCCGGTCACGAGCCGCTCTTCCGGGCCCGGACCGGGCTCCCGATCGACGCCTACTTCAGCGGTCCGAAGATCGCCGAGATCCTTGACCGGCGGCCGGAGCTGCGGGCGCGCGCCGAGCGGGGCGAGCTCGCCTTCGGGACGGTCGACACCTTCCTCGTCTGGCGGCTGACCGGCGGCCGGGTCCACGCCACGGACGTGTCGAACGCCAGCCGGACGCTGCTGTTCGACATCCACCGGCTGGCCTGGGATCCCGAGCTCTGCGCGATCGTCGGCGTCCCGATGGCGATGCTCCCGGAGGTGCGCTCATCGTCGGGCCTTCTCGGGGAGACCGAGGCGGCGCTGCTCGGCCGGGCGATCCCGATCGCCGGGCTGGCCGGCGATCAGCAGGCGGCCACCTTCGGCCAGGCGTGCTTTGCGCCCGGCGCGACGAAGGCGACCTACGGGACGGGTGCGTTCCTGCTCATGAACACCGGCCGGCGCACGGTCGACTCGACGAACGGGCTGCTGACGACCGTCGGCTGGCGGCTCGCGGCCGACGACGGCGCCACGTACGCGCTCGAGGGCTCGGCGTTCGTGGCCGGGGCGGCCGTCCAGTGGCTGCGCGACGGCTTGCGCGCCGGTCGCGACGCGGACGAGATCGCGGCCCTCGCGGACACGGTCACCGACACCGGCGGGGTGTACCTCGTGCCTGCGTTCGTCGGACTGGGGGCGCCCTACTGGGACGCTTACGCCCGGGGCACGCTCATCGGCCTGACGCGGGGCACCGGTCTGGCCGAGATCTCCCGCGCCGCGATCGACGCGATGGCCTACCAGGTGGCCGACGTTGTCGCCGCGATGGGCGCCGACGCACGCGTGCCGCTCGACATCCTGCGCGTCGACGGCGGTGCCGCCCGCAACGATCGGCTGTGCCAGTTCCAGGCCGACCTCCTCGGAGTTCCCGTGGAGCGCCCAGTCCATGCCGAGACCACCGCGATCGGCGCCGCCGCGCTGGCCGGGCTGGCCGTCGGCGTGTGGACCGATCCCGCCGACTTCGCCGCGACCCGGGCGATCGACCGGGTCTTCGAGCCGGCGATGTCAGTGGATCGCCGCGCGGCCCTGCTCCACGGCTGGCACCGCGCCGTCGAGCGGTCGCTCAGCTGGGTCGAGCCGGGCTGAGTTGGCCGGCGGCACCCGCGGCCGCGCATGGCGCCGTGCGGTTCGGATCGGCCGGCCGCTCGTGACGCCCGATCGGGAGCCTCGATCGCTGGGACCATTTTCACCCCTATACAGGCCCCGATCGAGGGCCTACACTCCGACGATCAAACGTCACGGCTGGGCCGTGACCAGAGCACGTAGCACGACGACCGACTCCTCTCACGGCTGACGCGAGAAACCGACGGATCGCGCGGCTACCCAGAGGAGTTTTCGTTTCGGTGTACAACGACAAGAACCTGACCTGTGCCGATTGCGGCCAGGAATTCGTCTTCACTGCCAGCGAGCAGGATTTCTACGCACAGCGCAACTTCACCGAGCCTCGCCGCTGCCCGAGCTGTCGGGCCAGCCGCAAGGCGGCTCGGAACGCCGAGTCCGGCGGGTACAGCAGCGGCGGCTACGGCGCCGGTGGCTCGTACAGCGCCGGCGGCGGTGGCGGCGGCTACAGCAGCGGTGGCTACGGCTCGCGCGATCGTGGCCCCCGGGAGATGTTCACCGCGACCTGCAGCAACTGCGGCCGCGATGCCCAGGTCCCGTTCCGCCCGACCAGCGGCAAGCCGGTCTACTGCAGCGACTGCTTCCGGAGCATGCGCGGCGGCTGACCGTTCTCTCTCTGGGTTCAAGTTCGGCCCGGTCCGTCTCGGACCGGGCCGTTGAATTCGGGACCGGGCGTGCCGCGCACGACTTGACAACCTGGCCGCCGTTCGCGGTGGCGGGTGGCGTGACACACCGCTGCTCCATTGCGCGGGCTCGGTCCGGGCCAGGCAGTTGGCCCAAAGACGGACTGCCACGGGGGCGGCCATAGCCTCGATCCCGGCACCTACTACTTCCATGTAGGCGCGCCCAAGGGTGGGTGGACCATCACCCTCACGACCTCGCGGTGAAGCACCCTCGGAAGCGTGAACGCTCGCGAGGGACGACATCTACGGCTAGGCGCCCGATGGAACGCCCGCGGGCTCGTCGTGACCGCCTCGAGCGCGACGATTGGGGAGACGATCGTCGGAACCCGCCGTCCGTCCTGCGCCGGCGAGGCGCTACGCCGCGGATAAGTCGCCGCTACTACGCTCGAGGCGGCAACGACAAAGGCGACCCGCCCTGTGGCGGGTCGCCTCGACTTACTTCGGACGGATGGCGGCCGCCCTCAACCGATCGCCAGTTTCGCCTCATGACTTATCCCATGGCGCACGGTGGCGGCGGCCCAGAGGCCGACGGTCGCGATCACGAGGACGGCGAGGGTCTCCTCGGTCGCCTGGGTCACAGTGATGACGCCGCATACCAACGCCACCATGCCGCCGAGCGATGCGAGGGCGAGGTAGAGCTTGGATCCCGCGAGTAGCGCCGCGAAGCCCGGGACGACCGCGGAGGCGGATGCGACGAACCCGAGCGCGAGGATGATCAGGGCGACCGAGCCAGGTGTGAGGCCGCCGAGGTAGCCGGTGAACCAGAGGACATAGACGAGGGTCGCGATGGCGACGAGGACCGTCGCGATCCGGTCTCGCATCGGGATGGACATGGCGATCTCCTAGTGGGTGGACGCGAGCGGCGCGACATCACTCCGCGGCGCCCGATAGAGCGCCCCGATAACGAGCGTCAGGCCCAGCACGATCAGAACGAGGGGGCCGACCTCGGTCGTGAAGCCGGCGACGGTGAAGACGCCGGCAGCCAAAGCGACGATACCGAGAACGACCGTGACGCCGTGCACGCGAAGCTGCAGCCAGGCACGGACAGCGCTGGCCCCGAGCATCACGATCCCCGCGGCGATCAGCCACGCTCCATCGGGCAGGGCAGGCACGAGGACAACGGCACCGATCGCGACGAACAGCAGGCCCCACCCGATCGTATCGACGCGATCGCTGACGGCTGCCCTAGTCGTGCCTTCGGTGGCGGTGCTTGTCATGGACGGTTCCTCCAGGTCCGAGCTCCGATCGCGACCATGATGAATGACTATTCAGTTTCATTGTAGTGCCATTTGGCACGTTCTTCCTCACGCGAGGTCGTTCATGATGAGTGAGCAGTCATTCATTTTGAGTACCAAGGGAAGAGTGAGATGCCCAAGATCAGCCCCGAACGAGAAGAGGCGACCCGGAAGTCGATCCTCAGCGCCGCGCGCGACGTGTTCGTCGCCAAGGGGTTCCATGAGGCGACCACCCATGACGTCGCTCGGGCCGCGGGACTGTCGGTCGGATCGATCTACACGTACTTCGCGAGCAAGGACGAACTCATCCGCGAATGCATCCTCGCGGCCAACAAGGCGGAGAGCGACGCGGTCCTTCAGGACCTCCGGTCCGACGGCTCGTCAGAGGCGCGGATGAAGCGAGCGATCGCCGGGTGGTACCGCTTCACCGTCGAGGCACCCGGGGTGCCCGCGTTCCTCGCCGAAGCCTGGGCCGTGGCGTCGCGCAAGCCGTTGATCCGCGACATGGTCGCCCGGCGTCACGAGCGCATCGTGACCGTTGCGACCGTTGTCCTCCAGGAGGGCGTAGCCGCCGGCGAGCTGGCGCCCGATCTCGACGTCGAGACGACAGCGCGGGCGCTCGGGGCGCTTCTGGACGGCATCGTCCTCGAGTGCATCTCTTCGGGCGTGCCGCCGTCGCGGGTGGACGTCGAGCGTCGAACGCTGCTGCTCATCGGGCCCGGCGCTGGCCGACCCGCATTCGGTGACGGGCGCCGGGTGACGGGACTCCCGGCGAAGACATCCAAGCCGTAGTTATCCAACGGTGGGTGGAACCTCGTGGGTGTGGCGCTCCTGCTGAGTGAGCCGCAAAGACCTCGCGGCGGTTCTGGTCGCGAGGTATGAGGCCCGCGGGTCCGGGCGCCGCCGGCGATCCCTCCGGTGAGAGAGGCCCGCTGAGCGACGGCGTCCGGGGGCCGATCCGCGACCGGAGGCTCTCGACGTCGCCGTTCGTGCACGCCCACCGTGGCTGGGTCGGGGAAGGCTCTGCAGGCCGATCACCCTGGCCGCCGCGACCGACGGAGGAGGCATTGATCATGAGGAAGGCGCTCACTCTCGTCGCGGCGATCCTGCTGACCCTTCTAGTCGTGCCACCGGCGGTGGCCGCCCATCGGTCCCAATGGTCGGCGACGCGGTCGATGAGTATTCCGCGCTCCATCCATACGTCCACGTTGCTGTCGAGCGGCAAGGTTCTCGTCGTCGGCGGCCAGACGGCTGGTGGATTGACCGCCGAGGTCTACGAACCCACAGCAGGAACGTGGACCTCGACACCGCCCCTGCCGGACGCGCACATGGACTGGCATACGGCCACGCGTCTGATGGACGGGAAGGTACTCGTGGTCGGCGGCATCAGCGACTCGGCGGGCACGAAGTCGGCCGCGGCTGACCTTTACGATCCCGGCCCGGGAACGTGGAGCACCACGGGCAGTCTGTCGCCCGGGCGATACGGGCATACAGCGACATTGCTGGCCGACGGGCGCGTCCTCGTCGCGGGTGGGGATAGCGGCCCCACGGCTACTGCAACGGCCTCGGTGGAGATCTATGACCCGCTGACTCGTGTGTGGACGGCTGGGGCGAGCATGGCCAGCCCACGGACATTCCACACCGCCACGCTGCTGCTGGATGGCAGGGTGCTCGTGGCGGGCGGGCGGGATGCCCTGGGCGGCGCCGCATCGGCAGAGATCTATGACCCCGGCACAGGAGTCTGGGCGACCGTTGGCAGCATGCATGGGCCTCGCCTGTCCCACTCGGCGACGCTGCTGCTCGACGGGACGGTCTTCGTGGCCGGCGGAACCAGCAACGGATCCACCTACCTGGCCACGGCGGAGCGGTACGACCCGGGGACGGGGGCGTGGACCCGGTTGGCGAGCATGCCGTCGTCGAGGTCGGGCCACACCGCGACTCTGCTCGCGGACGGCAGCGTCCTGATTGCGGGCGGGCAGGCCGTCGTCGGCGGGCCGGTCCTCGCGACGAGTGAGCTGTTCCGGCCGACCAGGAAGAACGGAGGTCGATGGTCATCAGCGGGTCTGATGGCGACGGCGCGGACCCTGCACACCGCCACCCGGCTGTCGAATGGCAGGGTCCTGGTGTGCGGGGGAATCGACAGTACTGGGCGCACCAGTTCGTGTGAGCTCTACACCCCGCGGCGGTAGACGTTAGCCGACCTTCGCCATGGTCAGGCCGCCGACCAACACCACACTCGTCGGCAAGAAACCTCGGTCGCAAGCGACTCGTCGGCTACCCAGCTGATATCGCGGCGGCATCGCCCCTGGCCGAGGTCGGCCGGCCAGCACCAATCGTTCATGCATCGCGCTGATTGAGCAGCAGTCCGCCAACTATCAGGGCGGTCACGGCCCAAGCGGCCAGCACGCCGAGCCCGGCCCATGGGCTGATGGGCAGGCTGCTGAGACCGGTGGTGGCCTGGATGGCGAGTCCGGCAGTCATCGGTCCGATCTGCTGGAGGCGCTCCCGCCAGTCCGGGTCGGTGATCACCCCGGCGATGATCGGGAACATGTAGAGCAGGCCGAGTACGATCCCGATGGCCGTCGCCGCGTCCCGCACAGCGGTCGCAACGCCGAGGCTCAGCAGGCCGATGCATGCGAGGTAGACGACCGAGCCAGCGGCAGCGCGCAGCACCGGCCCGTCGGCGAGAGAGAGCGCCGCGAAGCCATGCGCCACGGTGAAGCCCTGGCCGGGCAAGATGATCTGCCCAGCCAGCACCGACGCCAGTATCGCGATGGACCCAGCGGCAAACACCGCTCCGGTGAGGCTGGCTGCCTTGGCAGCCATCACGGTCATCCGGCGTGGCATAGCGGCCAGAGTGACGCGGACCATGCCGCTGCCGTACTCGCCGCTCATCGCCAGCACGGCCAGGATGACGACGACCGCTTGGCTGAGAACGATCCCACTGAGGCTGACCCTAGCGGGATCCAAGGCACAGCCGGCGGACGGGCACACCACGGCGGCGTCCGCGACAATACCCAGAGCCACGGTTAGCGCGATGCAGGCGAGCAGCAGCCAGCCTGTGCTTGGGTCGGTGCGCAGCTTCGTCCACTCGGCATGCAGTGCCCGCCTCATGCGTCCCTCCGGCGCAGGAGGAAGACAGCCAGGCCCAGAGCGAGGGCCGTGTAGGCGCACAGCACCCCCAGGCCGGCCCACGGCGCCAGCGGGTAGTAGCCGTTCAACGCCGTATAGGCGGCATTGACCTGCGCGTACTGCGGCAGGCTTTCCTGGATGGAGAAGGCGGCGGCCGGGGTGAGTCGAAGCAGCCACTCCGCAGCACCCTCGGGCAGGGGGGAAGCGGTCGCGAGGATGTACGGGAGAACGATCACCACGATGACGGTGGTGACCGCCGCGGCACTGCTTCGCAGCACCGTGCCGACGGCCAGAGCCATGATGGCGGCGACGGCGAGCAGCGCCGCGGTCCCCACGATCACGCGGAGCTCGGTCAGCGAAGTCACCGGGAAGATGTAGTTGCCGTTGGCGCGGAGGATCCCCTCGGCGATCGGGACCGTAATGGCGGCGGCAGCCAGCCCGGCCACGAAGGTGACGGAGCCGATGACGATGGCCTTTGCCGCCAGCACGCGGCCTCGCCCGGGACTGGCAGCCAGGGTGGTCCGGATCATGCCCAGCCGGTACTCGGCCGTCATGAACGTCGCCCCCAGGACAATCACCACGATGAGCGCGGCGAACGTGCCGATCAGGGTGCGCTGGATTGGCCTCCCGCCGGTCAGGAGCGGTGCGATGTCGCCTGTCCCGCTCAGGGTGAGCCCGCTGCCGGACTCCTCGAACCCGCCCATAGACAAGGCTGGGCCGCCCGGGACGCCTCCGATGTTGTCAAGGCTCCACGCGCCGCGGGGCCCCGTACCCAGCAGACTGACCTGGTCGAAGTCGGCGGTGGCCTGGGTGAGGTGCTCGGTCGTTCCGCCGGCGAGACCCGCGGTCGCATGGAGGTCGGGCGGGGAGGCGACAAACAATCCGGCCTGCACCGTTGTCGGCAGCCCGACGAGGTGAGCCGTGCCAACCTCGGCCCAGTGCGTGCCGTCTGCCGACTCGTAGCCGGTGAAGGTGTCACCGGAGCGGGTCAACCGCAGCCAGCGCGGCGATGCGGCGGAGACGCCGCCCGGACTGCCGGCCGTGTCCTCGGTGTAGTTGTATTGCATACGCACGCCGTGGCTGCCGGTGACCATCACCGCTGCGTAGGCCGATCCCTGAGTCGCGCTCTCCTTGATGATGACCCCGGCCTTGGCCCACGGCACGAGGCGCGAGACGATGTCGTTGGGATGGTCGGGCGGGTATGTGACCAGGCCGGTGATTGAGGTCACGCGGACGGTGATGCTGCCGTCTCCGTCCAGCGGCTGGTGCGCGAAGTAGAAGCTGTCCCGCACCGCTTCGCCATCCGGCCCCAGGGGAACTAAGGAACACACCGCGCTCGGAGGACCGCTGCAGAACGAGTGAGTAGCCGACGCGGCGACCAGCCCGACCACCACGATGACCAGGGCCGTGGCGACGGTGCCGGCTACCCAGCCGCGGATGGTTCGGTATTTGGTCCACTCGGCGCGCACGAGCTGCGCAAATCCGTCGCGCCCGGTCGGCAGGACCGAGCGGTAGGGGGTGGTACCGACGGTCATCCTGCTGCCTCGTGTCCCCTCGCAGCGTGGAACTCGACCGCGTCCCGTGTGAGCTCCATGTAGGCCTCCTCCAAGGTCGCGCGATACGCCGTCACCTCGGAGAACGGCACCGCGGTCTCGCCGAGGACCGCCACGACCCGCTCTGCAGCCAGTCCGGAGACGGTGAGCGTGTCGCGATCGGTGGCGGCCACGATGGCACCGGCGTGCGCCAGCGCCGCCATTGCCTCCGGTCGCGAGGTCGTGCGCAGCATGACGCGGCCGCGAGCCGCCGCCGCGAGCATGTCCGGCACACTAGTGTCAGCGACAAGCCGTCCACGGCCAATCACGACGAGATGACCGGCGATATCCTGCAGCTCGCTCATCAGGTGGCTGGATACGAGGACGACTCGGCCCTCGGCGGCCAGCGTCCGCAGGAAGCCGCGCATCCAGACGATGCCCTCCGGATCCAGGCCGTTGAACGGCTCGTCGAGTAAGAGCACCGGCGGATCACCGAGGAGCGCGGCCGCGATCCCGAGCCGCTGCCGCATCCCCAGCGAGTAACCGCCGGCCTTCCGCCGTGCCGCTGTCTCGAGGCCGACCAGCTCGATCACTTCGTCGACTCGCGCGGCCGGCAAACCCTGCGAATAGGCCAGCCACAGCAGGTGGTTGCGACCGGTGCGGCCCGGCTGCAAGGCTGCGGCATCTAGCAGCGCCCCCACCTCGTGCAGCGGATGGTGCAGGTTCCGATACAGCCGACCGCCAATCAGCGCGCTGCCCGCATCCGGCGCGACTAGACCCAAGATCGCCCGCATGGTGGTGGACTTTCCCGCACCATTGGGGCCCACGAAACCGGTGACCTGCCATGGCGTGACTGTGAAGGACAGCCCGTCGAGGGCCAACGTCTGGCCGAATCGCTTGCTTAGGCCGGCGACCTCGATGGCTGCTTCCATGTCAGGAAGCCTAGGCGGCAGAGGTGGTTGCGGTCGTCACGCGGACGAGCGATGTATTGGCTCGCGGGCGCGGGGGATCCGCTGCCGCGGATCCCCCGCGCGAGGGATGCCGCGCATGGCTGACCGGGGGGATGTCATGCGCTCAACCAATGGCGACAATGGTCTGCGTGAGCCCTGTGGGTGATATCCAGGCCAGTTGGGCCGATCGGGCACGGCGGATCGCAGGAGCTCCGCACGCTTCCGCCATGGCTTGGGCGTTGCTGGGGCTGCTCGCGGTGGCCGAGTCGATCGCGCAGGCTCAAGGTGCGCCACAGGCCGGGTATGCGGGCGGAACCGCGCTGTATGCCCTGATACTCGCTCTCGTCGCCCTGGCAACCGTACTGCCGCTGGCTCTCTTCTGGGCGCAGCCAGCTGCGGGCGCCGTGGTCGTCTCCGCGGCGAGCGTGCTGTCCCTCACAGTGTTCCAGACGTTGACGGTGGCCGGCGCGGCCGCGGTGCTCATCGCCGGGTATCGCCTCGGCCGGCATGGTTCGCCGGTGCTCGCCATGGTTCTCGCCGCGCCGTACCTGGTGCTGGCACTCGCCGGTCCCGCAAGTTCCGGGGTCCACCTCGTGACTATGCTGCTGGCCTCGCTGGCTCCGGTGGCGGGCGTGGCCGGGTTCGCACAGCGGGCGCACAGCGAGGCCATCGACAACAGGGCCGCCCGGGAGGTCATCACCAGCACCTTGCTGGAGCACACGGCGCGCGGTGAACGCGCTCGTATCGCCCGCGAGTTGCACGACGTCGTCGCTCACCACATCTCGATGGTCGTCGTGCAGGCCGAGGCGGCACGGTTGACCACCCCGGGAATGCCCGCGGCCGGTGCGCAGAGGCTGTCCGAGATCAGCGATACCGCCCGGGCCGCGCTGACGGAGATGCGGCGGCTGCTCGGCGTATTGCGCGAGGACTCCCAGTCCGAAACCGCGGACCGCCGCCCGCAGCCGGGACTGCGCGAGCTGAACGACCTGGTCGACGCTGCGCGGGACGCGTCAGGGGCGGCTACCCGCCTCGTCCTCCGCGGTCCGCCGGCCACGCTCGACCCGGGTGTCGAGCTTGCTGCCTACCGGATCATCCAGGAGGCTCTAACCAACGCTCGGTTGCACGCGCCAGGCGCGGCTGTCGATGTGGAGTTGGACTACGCCGACGACGGCCTGCGACTGCGGATCCGCGACAACGGCCCCGGCCCGCCCCTCGGCCCGCCGGCCGACGGCCACGGGCTGCTTGGTATGCGCGAGCGGGCGGCGGCCGTTGGCGGCGAGTTACGCACCGACACCGCAGCAGGCGGCGGCTTCCTGGTCATCGCCCGCCTGCCCGGAAAGAAGGGTACGGCTGGGTGAGCGAGCCATCTTCTCCGGTCCGGATCGTCGTGGCAGACGATCATCAGGTCGTCCGCACAGGATTTGCCGAACTGCTGCGCACTCAGCCCGACTTCAACGTCGTCGGTACCGCCCGCGACGGGGCTGAGGCTGTGCGGATCTGCCGCGACCTGCGCCCCAACGTCATCCTCATGGACGTCAGGATGCCGAGCATGGATGGTATCGAGGCCACGAGGCAGCTCGTTGGGCTCGAGCCGAACGGGCCGCGGATCCTTATCCTGACGACCTTCGATCTCGACGAGTACGTCTACGATGCCCTGCGCGCCGGAGCCAGCGGATTCCTGCTGAAGGACGTCAGCGCCGAGCGCCTCTTCGACGCGGTGCGAGTCATCGCCGCTGGCGACGCCCTGCTGGCGCCGACGGTCACCCGCCGCCTCATAAGCGAGTTCGCTGTCCAGCACCGCAGAGCTGATGCTCCGTCCCCGACCACCCTTTCTTCACTGACCGCACGTGAGACCGAAGTTCTGCGGCTCGTGGCTGAGGGTTTGTCCAACGTGGAGATCGCGGCCCGCCTCGTGGTCACAGAAGAGACGGTGAAGACCCACGTCAGCCGCGTATTGAGCAAACTCGGGGTTCGTGACCGGACCCAGGCGGTCGTGACCGCATACGAATCGGGACTGGTGGTGCCCCGCCAGCAAAAATAGTCAGCATCGGAAGGCAGCGACCGCGACCGGGGCTCTCTGCAATCGGGCGCCATGGAGCGAAGGGCCACGGCCGGTCATAGACCCAGACGCCCCCGGCACCGCGTACGGACCGCGATCCCCTAGGTGAATGGGGCCAGCGGAGCCGGAGCAACCGGGGGCTCTCTGAGCCGTCGTCAGCGGGCCGTTGCGATCAGCGATCCCTCGATCACCTCGCCCTTGTGGGCCGTGAACGCCGCCAGGACCTCGTCCTTCTCGCGCTGCGGCACCTTGAAGAAGTCGAGCGATCGGGCGAGTTCGGCCACGACGGCGTCGAACTCTTCGGGTGAGATCCCCAGCTCACGGTGGACTACTTCGAGGCTCATCGGGTCGTGCCCGGGCTTCGTGCCGACGTACTCGAACGGGCCACCGGCCACATGGCAGACCCACAGGGTCCGCATGAACTTCAGGCCCGGCAGCCGGGCCAGCTTCTCGGTATGCCATTCGCGGAGGGCCGGGTTGTCGGACCCCTGCCCAGCGACCGCGTTCTTGACGACCGCATCACTGAAATGGTCGACCACGGCGGCAATCGCAAACACGCCACCGAGCCGCTCGTACAGGCTCTCGCCGGTCATCGTTCCTCCTCGTCCGGTGCGCAGCTCGGATTGGAGCCTTCCTCGTCCTGGGGCTGCCACCTCGTCCCAATCAGGCTCCCGCGTTGCTGCGGCGACAAGAGCCAAGCGGACTGAAGGCGGAGCCGGTCCCGCGCGGCCTCAGAGCCCAGAGCCGGGTCTACCATGCCCGGCCTATCCACCTGGGCGCGTCGACGGGATGACGTGTTCGCCGAGTGGCACCTCCTCGGCGAGCCGCGCCAGAACCTCCGCGGGCTTGTCGTGACCGTCCGCGGGATCGGCGACGACTGGTCGAAGCTCGAGCCTGATGACGACGAGACGAGGGCTGCCGGTCCATCCGATACCTTCGTCGGCGACTGGAACCAGGCCGCCCTGCACCTGGCCTGGCTCCGTACGGTGGCTTACAACCTCGTCGTGGCCTCCTGGCCGCGGATCACGAGGCTGGCGGGCGAGTTGCTCGTCCACCGCGTCCTCGACGGCGAGACCGCCGCGTCGATCGTCGGTGCCCGTCGAGACGAGCGACTCGGGGCCCCACGCCCGCTTAGCCGGGGGCCCGCTGATCCCAATGTTCGGACTTCAAATTCGCCGCCGAGGCGGCCGCGGCTACTTCTCGATGAGGGCGATGATCGGCTGGATGACCCCATGCCGCCGCATACCCTCCGCCAGCTCAGGCGGGGGCGAAGCGAGACCCGCCTGGATGGGGCCCATGTCGGCCACGTCCATGCTGACGGCGACGTTCTTGCTGCCATCGGCGGCGACGTGGTCGACGACGTTCGTGGCGCCCATGGCCCCGATGCTCGTAACCCGCTCGCCCTTGTACGACAGCCAGCGCTCAACGTCCTCGACGGCGTGGGTCAGGACAACGTGTGTCATACGAGTCTCCCTTACGTTTGCCTGAGAGGGGCTCGCGGTTGGGGCGCCGAGCCGTTCAGGGGGAGAGCAGTATGCGCGTTAGGAGGCCTCCGCTGGGTCGCGTGACAGTACGACTATGTGGACGCCAAACCCAGCATGGTCTGGCGGCCATCCTCGCCGGCCAGGACAGGGTCGCCACGAACGTCCGCCAGCTCTCCCACTCGTCGCTATCCATGCACAATGGCGACCAGTCGCTCACGGGCGCCGGCGGCCGTACCCGTCGTCCGCGTCTCGGGACCACTTCGAGGGCGACGCCGACATGGTAGCGCCTGAACCGCGCAATAATCGACGACCCCTCGCTACCCTGTTTCACGCTCAGCCCGTGCACGCCAGCACCGCATATTGTGGGGAGGCTTCCGGAGCATGCGCGGCGGCTGACCGTTCTCTCTCTGGGTTCAAGTTCGGCCCGGTCCGTCTCGGACCGGGCCGTTCAATTCGGGACCGGGCGTGCCGCGCACGGATTGACAACCTGGCCGCCGTTCGCCATGGCGGGTGCCGTGGGCCGAAGGGGAGCGGCCCGAGTGACAGGTTGGGCGACGTTGGCGGCTGGGGTTCGTCCGCAGGCTCAGATGCGGATCCTCGCGAAGAAGGTCCGCATCTGGTGGCCGCGGTGATCCGGCTGAGTCAGGGCGTGATCCTGATCGCGTCGAAGATCGCCTGGAGCTCGGCCAGGTCAGCGGCCGTGTTGGCTGGGTAGAAGACGCGGTCGATGACCAGCGTATGACCGTTGACGTCGAGGATGTCCAGAAGGTCGTGCTGGCCGGGTCCCTGGTTGTACCGGTCGCCGTCGGGCGGGATCGTCCACGGCTTGTACTGGCCGTCGTCGCAGAGGGATGCGCTGGAAGGCGCGTCGAACTTCACGTCGAGCGGCACCATGAGGTCGATCTGCTTTCCGCTGTAACCGTCGATCGTGACGTCGGCCGGCGTGGCGGTCGAGCTCCGGGTTTGGGCCAGGAGCGCGGTTACCAGGTCGTCGACCGTCGGCCCGATCGAGCCACCTGTCGTCCGCCAGTGGCACGGGTCGTGGTAGACGATGCCGATGTTCCGCCACGTGCCGACGGCCATGCCCTTGGGCGGGTCGGAGTTGCCTTTCAAGATCGTGTCGCCCGCAAACGAGGTCCAGCCCGCGGGCAGCGTGTAGGTGACGAAGTCGGCTCGATAGGTCCCGGGAGCGAGCTGGCCGGACGGCAGTGTCGGCCCAACGGTTGGGGTCGGGGTCGGGCCGCCTGTTGCGCTCGGGGCCGCTGTCGGGGGCGGTCCACCGACGGCGGCAGTCCTTGGCATGAGGTTGACGACGACCAGGGCGACGACCACCACGGCGACCACCGCCACGGCAATCCGAACTGAGGTGTTCATCTGAGGCAACCTCCGCGCCGTCCACCGGGCACGGCGCTGTCGGGTCGCGGGGACTTGGTCGAGCACGGCATCCAGGACGCGGTCCGGGAGCGCGGTGGCGCCCTCCTCCAGCCACGACCGAACGATGCGCGTCACCTCGCGATCGGTGCTCACGGTGCAACCTCCCGCAAAGCGGGCCGCGCGTCGGCCTCGAGGGCCGCGCGAAGCCCACGCATCGCGTGGAATAGACGGGATCGGACCGTCCCGATCGGGATGCCGAGGATCTCGGCAACCTCCTCGAGCGGCAAGTCGACGTAGTGGTGGAGGACCACCACCGCGCGATGGTCGATGGACAGACGGCGGAACCCGCGCTCGAGCTGGTCGCGATCGACAACCACGCCCAGGCCCCCCGGTCCCGCCGGTTCGTCGACCGGCAGAAGACGGAGGTTGGGTGCCCAAGCCCGAATCCGGCGACGCTCGGCGTAGCAGGCGCGCACGAGGAGCCGGTACGACCAGGCGTCAAAGCGCGCCGGGTCGCGGAGTTGGGGAAGGTCTCGCCAGATCGTTAGCAGCGCCTGCTGCGTCGCGTCCTCGGCGAGCTCGGTGTCGCGCAGGATCCTGTGCGCCACCGCGTGGAGCCGGTCACCGACGGCGACGGCGAGGCTCGCGAAGGCCTCGCTATCGCCGTGCTGAGACCGGACCACGAGATCTACATCCATTCCCTTCCCCCGGAAGCGCCGATGGACTCGGCGTCTTCACAAGGTATGGGTGTCGGGTAGGAAGATGCGACTCACTATTCCTGAGCGGACCACCTTACGCTCGGGCCATGTCGCAGGTAGGAGCCGCAACCCGCGGCTGCGCTGGCCCCGGGCACGCTCCTGGTTCCGTGCGTCGACAGCGATCCCTCCGGTAACGGAGGCCAGCGGAGCGACGGCGACCGGGGGCGTCCCAGCGCCGGCGGAGGCCGACGGACGTTGCGGGCCGGACCGTGCTTGCAGCGATGGCAGACGCCTTGGCAGCGATGGCAGACAGCCTTGGCAGCGATGGCAGACAGGTAGACACTTGCGCTGTACGCGGGAAGCGAGAGGCGCGGCCCACACCCTGGCCGCCGGGACTGCGCCGAACACGCGAGACCGACCCGGTCGACGCACGAGGAGGAAACGCGCATGCAGTTCCTTGTCATCACGAGGCAACGGACTCCGCCGCCGCCCGACATGTTGCTCCCGATGCTCGGCGCGATGGAGGCCTGGGTCGCCCAGAATCGCGCCTCGGGCAAGGCGAAGGCCATGTGGGGGTTCGCGGGCACGATCGGTGGTGGCGGTGTGCTGGAGGTCGAGAGCCACGAGGAGCTCGACGCCATCATGTCCCGTTTCCCGTTCGGGCCGTTTTCCACCGTCGAGGTCATCGCCCTCAGCAGCCTGGACGCGAGCCTCGCCAACGCGAAGGCGTTCGCCCAGGAGATGATGGCGGGCATGGCCAGCCGGTAGGCTGGACCACCCCTCGGTACATCCCCGACCCGGGGTTGTTCATCGCTCGGCCAGACCCGCTAGCCGAGTGGTGGCGGGTCAGCCACGGACCGGGGATGCGCTTGTCCTAGTCGGACCGGCGACACGAGCTCCCACGACTCGGACCAATCGTCCGAGGTAATGGTTAGGGCGTCAGCAGAGCGACGGCGACCGGGGGCGTAGGCTCGACAATGCCCCCGGCTCCGGGCAAATCTCGACGCACCTGTAACGACTGCGACGGCGCGGTGTCGGTGGGTCGCAACGGCAACAGCCTACCGTCGATGCGGCCCGCTGTGAGGTGCCTGAATGCCTTCCCTGATGAAGCTCGCCCGGCTCGGGACGTTGCCCGAGACGCGCCACGCGATCACCGCCGCAGCACGTTCGCCATCGACGCGCGAGCTCATTCGCCGGGCCGTCAACGATCGACCAGCGCTCGCGCGGGAGATGCGCCAGCCTGCCAGGGTTCGCGACCTTCTGCTCGAGGCAGTCCGCCATCCGGTCACACGCGAGCTGGGCGGCGTCGGCCTGCTGTTCCTTCCGGGCCGGTACCTCGGGGTCGGCTGGGCGGCGGGCTGGGCCGCCCGTAGATTGTCGGGCCGTTTCCTCGCCGCCGGGGCCCTTTCAGAGACGGGACGTTCCGCTTACGAACGGCCTGGACCCGTTCCTGGCCTGGGGCGTCCGCGGCATCGTCCTACCGCTCGTCGCGGTCCTCATCGTCGCGCTCGGTGGGTTCCGGCGCCTCCAGCCGTTGATGGCCGCGAGAGCCCTCTCTCTGGGTTCAAGTTCGGTCCGGTCCGTCTCGGACCGGACCATTCGACTCGGGACCGGGCGTGGAGGACTGAACGATGACGACGGTGGCCACCAAGCTGCGCATCGGGCCGGGTTCCCGGATCCGCCTGATTGACGCCTCGAGTTCGGGCGCGGTGCTGCTCGGGCCACTGCCCGACGGCGCCACGCTCGTCGCCGCCGGCGAGCCGGCCGAGGTCACGATCCTTTTCGCCCCCGACGAGGCCGCACTCCGACGGGACCTCCCCGCGGCAGCGGCATCGGCCGCCGGCGACCGGCTCCTGTGGGTCGCCTATCCGAAGGGGGGAGCCCGCGCCGGGACCGACCTCGACCGCGACCGCCTCACTGCGCTCAGCGACGAGATCGCCGGCCTGACCGGGGTCTCGCTGGTCGCCGTCGACGCGACCTGGAGCGCGATGCGGCTGCGGCCCTCGGAGCGCTACCGCCGCTGAGGCCCGCGTGGTTCCCCGGCGCACCGGAAATCGTCCATTCGGGCTATCGATGGCCCCCAGAAGTCCTATTGGTGTGGGAGGCTGCGTGTCCGACGTCTTCACGATGCTTGGTCATCGCGGACGGTCGGCAGGACAACGGGGGTGTGTTACGTGGTAGACCCGGGCATCATCGACCCGGTCGAGCACAACGAGGATGGTCAGGGTCTCGCCGAGTACGCGTTGATCCTCGCCCTCATCGCGATCGTCGCAATCATTGCCTTGCTCTTCCTGGGTGGCCAGATCAGCACGATCCTCAGCACCGTCGGCGACTCGGTCTAGCGGGATCGGCGTGCGGAGACCCCCGTCCTCCCGACGGGGGTCTCGTGCCGTCCGGCTCCGTCCGGATCCGGCTCCCGGCTGACTGACGCGTCCGCTCAGCCGGCGCCTCCGCTCAGCCGGCGCCGCCGCCGCTCCGGCCGCTGAGCAACCCGAGGTCGAACTTCCGCTCACGCCCGTGGATCAGCCGGTCGATGTTGTCCGCATGGGCGATCCAGACGACGCCGACCCCGACGACCGCGTAGATCAGGTATGCCGGCGGGACCGTCCCGTTGATCACCAGGAATACGAGCGCCACCGCCGGGATCATCGCCGCCGAGCCGAGCAGGGACCCGAGTGAGACGTAGCGGGTGATCAGGATCACCCCGACGAACACGGGGGCCGCGAGGAGGACGGCCAGCGGCTGGATCACCAGCATCGTCCCGACGCCGGTCGCCACCCCGCGGCCGCCGTGGAAACCGAGGAAGATCGACCGCGCCGAGCCGACCACGGCGGCGACCCCACAGGCCGCTTCGAGCGCCGGGTCGCCGCCGCTGAGCCAGCGGGCGAGGAGGACGGGGACGGCGCCCTTGGCCAGATCGCCCGCGACCACGACGGCGGCCAGCTTGCGCCCCATCGCCCTCAGGGCGTTCGTGCCACCGGTCCGGCCCGAGCCCATGGTCCGCGGGTCTCGCGCGCCGGCCAGCCGCGCGACGATGACGCCGAACGGGATCGACCCGATGAGGTAGGCGAGACCGACGAGGATGATCGAGCCGAGCGGCTGCATCGTCCTGCCGGACCCTCCGTGGCGCCGCCCGCACCGCCGAGCGCGGGACGCCGGAACCGCAGCATAGCATCGGCTTCGATCCGGGCCGCCGGGCTCGGTTGCACCGTTCGGGACGCGGCGCGTACCATCGGCCGGTGACTCGCGCCGCCGTTTGGCCGCCGCAGCCCCGCACGCACTCCGAGGCCCGGTAGGCGCATGGCCGTCGGCTCCAGCAACGACTTCGACCTGGTCGTCATCGGCGCCGGCACCGGCGGCTACACGGCCGCCTTCCGCGCCGCCCAGCTCGGCCTCCGGGTCGCCCTCGTCGACCAGGACAAGATCGGCGGCACCTGCCTCCATCGCGGCTGCATCCCCACGAAGGCGCTCCTCGAATTGGCCGAGATGGTCAACCGCGCCCGCCATCTCAAGGACTACGGCGTGGTCGTCGGCGGGGACCCGACGATCGACTACGCCACGATCGCCCAGCGCCGCGACCAGGTCGTGAAGCGGTTGTGGACCGGGCTCAAGACCCTGATCGACAAGAACAAGGTGGCCTGGATCCAGGGCCGCGCCCGTCTCGACGGGCCTGGCCGGATCCGGGTCAGCCAGGCCGGCGAGGACGGCACGCCGGGCGGCGGCGGCGAGCGACTCCTCCAGGCCACCGACGTGATCCTCGCCACCGGGAGCCGGGTCAAGAGCCTGCCCGGTCTCGAGCCCGACGGCACGCGGATCGTGACCTCCGACGACATCCTCCGGCGGGACACCGCGCCGGCCAGCCTGGTCATCGTCGGCGCCGGCGCAGTGGGTGTCGAGTTCGCCAGCTTCTACCACGACATCGGGACCCAGGTGACGCTGCTCGAGTACCTGCCGGCGATCGTGCCGCTCGAGGATCGCGAGGTCAGCCAGCTCGTCGAGCGGAGCTTTACCCGGCGGGGGATCAAGGTCCTGACGAAGGCCCGCTTCGATGCGGCCGCGGTGAAGGCCGACAAGAAGGGCGTCCACCTGGTCGTGGGGCCCGAGGGCGGGGCCACCGAGGAGCTCCGCGCCGAGGCGATGCTCGTCGCCACCGGCCGCGCGGCGAACGTCGAGGAGCTCGGGCTGGAGACGACCAAGGTCGAGGTCGAGCGGGGGATCATCAAGGTCAACGGCCGGATGCGGACGCGTGAGCCGCACGTCTACGCGATCGGCGACGTCGTGGGCGGGCTGTGGCTGGCGCACACGGCAGCCCACGAGGGGATCGTCGCCGCCCACACGATCGCCGGCGACTCCGACGTCCACGAGATCGACTACGTCGAGCAGCCACGCGCCACGTACTGCCGCCCGGAGATCGCCTCTGTCGGGCTCACCGAGCAGCAGTGCCAGGAGCGCGGTCTCCCGTACAAGGTCGGCAAGGTCCCGTTCCAGGCCATCGCCAAGGCGCTCATCCTCGGTGAGCACGAGGGCTTCGCCAAGGTGATCGGCAACACGGAGACCGGCGACACACTGGGCGTCCATGTCGTCGGGCCGCATGCAACGGACCTCATCGCCGAGGCGTCGCTGGCCTTCGAGCTCGAGGCGACCCCCTGGGAGATCGGCGGGGCGACCCATCCACACCCGACCCTGTCGGAGGTCATCGGCGAGGCGGCCATGGCGGTCGACGGGCGATCGATCAACTTCTGACGGCGCATGAGGCGTAGACGGTGATACGGCATCGGAGGCGAGGATGACGGCCACGGGCCGAGCCAAGTCGGCCACCCGTGACGCCCGCCCGGGGGCCGATCTCGGCCTGACCGACGACGACCTGCTGGGGATGTACCGGATGGTCGCCCTGGCCCGCGCCGTCGACGAGCGGATGTGGATCCTCAACCGGGCCGGCCGGATCCCGTTCGTGATCAGTGGCCAGGGTCACGAGGGCGCCCAGGTCGGCGTCACCTGGGCCCTCCGCCGCGGTCACGACTGGATCGCCCCGTTCTACCGCTCGATCGCGATGTGCCTGACCTTCGGGATGAGCGCCCGCGACATCATGCTCGCCCAGTACGCCAAGGCGACCGATCCGTCGTCGGGCGGTCGCCAGATGCCCGGCCACTATGGCGACCGGCGGCACAACCTCCTGTCGGTCAGCTCGCCGGTGGCGACGCAGATCCTGCACGCCGTCGGGATCGCGCTGGCGGCGAAGATCCAGGGGACCGGGCAGGTCGCCCTCGCCGCGATGGGCGAGGGCTCGTCGAACCAGGGCGACGTGCACGAGGCGCTCAACTTCGCGGCGATCCATCGGCTGCCGTTCGTATTCCTCGTCGAGAACAACGGCTACGCGATCAGCGTCCCGGCGGCACGCGAGGTGTCGGTCCCGGACGTCGCGATGCGCGCCTCCGGCTATGGGATCCCGGGGGTCGTCGTCGACGGCGCGGACGTGCTCGCCTGCTATGCCGCGGCCCGAACGGCGGTCGAGCGCGCCCGGGCCGGCGACGGGCCGACGTTGATCGAGGCCAAGGTGACCAGGCTCACCGGCCACTCGAGTGACGACCAGCAGACGAAGTACCGGTCCGCCGAGGAGCTCGCCGAGGAGAAGGGGCGCGACGCCCTGCCCCACTTCCGCGATCGGCTGCGGGCCGCGGGCGTCCTGACCGAGGCGATCGAGGCGGCACTGACCGAGGAGCTGGCGGCGATCGTCGAGGACGCCACCGACTTCGCCGAGGGCGAGCCCGATCCCGACCCGTCCACGGCGATGCGCTGGGTGTTCGCCGAGGACTGGCCGTCCGAGACGCCGCCGGCCTGGGGGCTGGGCCCCGGCGCCGGGGACGAGGGTGCCGGCTGATGGCGCTCATGACGTTCATCGAGGCCATCCGCGACACGCTGGCCGAGGAGATGCGCCGCGACGACAGCGTCATCGTGCTCGGCGAGGACGTCGGCAAGAAGGGCGGCGTCTTCCTCGCCACGGACGGGCTCTGGGCGGAGTTCGGCGACGACCGGGTGATCGACACGCCGCTGACCGAGTCGATGATTGTCGGCGCCTCGATCGGCGCCGCCGTCAACGGCCTGCGCCCGGTCGCCGAGATCCAGTTCGCCGACTTCATCCACCCGGCGTTCAACCAGATCGTGTCCGAGGCGGCCCGGATGCGCTACCGCTCGAACAACGCCGTCGGCGTCCCGATGACGATCCGCGCGCCGTACGGCGGAGGGGTCCACGGAGCGCTCTACCACTCGCAGTCGGTCGAGGCGTTCTTCACCCACGTGCCGGGTCTCAAAGTGGTCGTCCCGTCGACCCCGCACGACGCCCGCGGGCTCCTGCGCAGCTCGATCCGCGATGACGACCCGGTCCTGTTCTTCGAGCACAAGAAGATGTACCGCTCGGTCCGCGGCGACGTCCCCGAGGGCGACTTCCTGGTCCCGCTCGGGCGGGCCCGGGTCACCCATCCCGGGTCCCACGTCACCGTGATCGCGTACGGGCTGATGGCCCATTACGCGCTCGAGGCGGCCGACCGCGTGGCCGAGGACGGGATCAGCGTCGAGGTGGTCGACCTGCGGACCCTCCGCCCGCTCGACAAGGACACCGTCCTGACCTCGGTCCGCAAGACCGGCAAGTGCCTGATCGTCTACGAGGACAACCGCTTCGGCGGCTACGGCGCGGAGGTGGCGGCGATCGTGGCCGAGGAGGCGTTCGACTACCTCGACGGCCCGGTCACCCGGATTGCCGGCCCGGACGTCCCGGCGGTGCCCTACAACCACGTCCTCGAGGACTGGTTCATGGTCGATCCGGAGAAGATCGCCGCCGGGATCCGCAAGCTCGCGGCGTACTGAGGCGGGCGCCCAGGCGGCGCGACAGGTGTCGGCAGCTCTCGCCGTCCTCGCGGCGTAGCAATCTCCGTGGTGCTAGGCGCGAGCGCGTCGCGTGCGAACCCCGGGCGACTGCCCTCGGCCGTGGCCCTACGCCCGCCCCGAGCTCGATGCCGGTGGCCGAATCCGGTAGGCACCGCCACCTCGGCGCGTAATGCCACTCCCATTGGCAGGCCGCAACAAGCGGATGGCGGCAACCCTGCCCTCGGGCCGGCGGAGCCAGCGGCGGACCTCGACGCCGCGCAGCGGGAAGCTCGAATCCAGGATCGCCCCGTGGGCCGCGAGCCTGTCCCGGGACGTGGTCGACTCCGGCAGGACAAGCAACCGCGAGGCCGATCTCGCCGCCCAACCGAACCGCTCGGAAGCGACGACCGGGCCGAGCCGCGCCTTCTCATCAAGCCGACGCAGGGTGGCTTCGAGCGAGGTGAGCTCGGACTTGACTTCGACGACGAGGAGGGCGTTCGTCTCGCGATGGAACGCGAGCACGTCGATGGCCCCGCGCTCACCGTAGCGAGCGTAGGTGACCTCGATCTCGACCGACCAGCCCACACGACGCAGATCACCGACGATCGCACCGACCAGCGTCGCATGCCGCTCGTCCACGAGCCGATCGACCGCGCCGCCGCGCCAGCGAACCTCGACGTCGCCACGAGCGTCCAGTGCGGCCAGGAGACGTCGGAGCCTCCCGATTGCGACCTGGTCGAGATGGCCACGCTCGACCAGCGAGACCAGCGACTGCGAGCTGCCGGCGGCGCCTGCGAGGTCGACCTGTCGCCAGCCGCGGCGGCGCCGGAGCGCCCGGATCAGGCGTCCTACTCGCTGGTCGTCCACGGAGCAAGGATCGCAGGCGCCCATTACCGACGGGTTGTCGCCTCGGCCGATGAAGGAGCGGATCGTTCGACCTGACGTGGGCGGCAGGACACGGCACGGTTGCGGGGGGACGCGGGACCTGGTGTCGACGGCCAGGGAGCCGCCTCGGTGTCGGGACCAGGGCCGAACGCCCGGCTGGGGCGGCCGCTTGCGCGTCGCTTGCCCGGATGGGGGAAACTAGGCCCGACCGACGTGTTCGAGCGACATCCGACCAACCTCGATCCCAGCATCCCCCGAGGAGGAACGGACCTGTGGCCAAGGTGACGATGCCCCAGCTCGGCGAGAGCGTGGCCGAGGGCACGATCGGCAAATGGCTCAAGCAGCCGGGCGACCACGTCGCGAAGTACGAGCCCTTGCTCGAGGTCATCACCGACAAGGTCAACGCCGAGGTCCCGTCGCCGTTCGAGGGCACGCTCACGGAGATCCTGGTCGAGGAAGGGGCGACCGTCCCCAACAACGCCGAGATCGCAGTCATCGAGACGACCGACGCCGAACCGACGAACGGTTCGAGCCCGGCCAAGTCCGACGCTGCCGCCAGCCCGGCGACCGAAGCCGCCGCCAGCCCGGCCAAGTCCGACGCCCCTGCCGCGGGCGGGGCCCCGGCTTCGGCCGAGACTACCTCCGTCGAGCCGGCTCCGGCCGCGCCGTCGTCGGCGCACGGCCCGGCCGGCTCGGACGAGCGGCTCGCCGACGAGGCCGGGACGGCTGCCGCCTCGATCGCCCCTGCCGCCCGTCGAGCGCGCCCCGGTGCCAATGGCCGCGAGCGCGACGGCGGACGCTGCCGAGGCCACGGGCAGCGCCGACGCGCGGATGACGCCGGCCGTTCGCCGCCTCCTCCGCGAGCACGGGCTGACCGCCGCCCAGATCGTCGGGAGTGGCGGTGGCGGGCGGATCACCCGAGAGGACGTGATCGACTACGTCGAGGCCGCGCGGACCGGCAAGCCGGTTGGCGCCCAGGGCGGTCCGGCGGCCGCGCCGTCGGCCGGGCCGGCGAGCTCGGTCGCCCCGGCCGCCGCCGGCGCCGCCAGCCGCGCCTCGGCCCCGGCGAGCACGATCGCGTTCCCGGCCGGGGCCGACGAGGTCCTCGTGCCGATGACCCAGATGCGGAAGGGCATCAGCGCGCAGATGACGCGGGCGCTGGCCGTTCCGCACGCGTACGTGTCGATGGAGGTCGATGTCACCAACCTCGTGCGCCTGCGCGAGTCCGCGAAGCGCGACTTCCAGGCCCGTGAGGGCCTGTCGCTGAGCTATGTCCCGTTCGTGGTCAAGGCGAGCGTCGAGGCGCTCCGTCGTCATCCCGAGTTCAACGCGAACTGGACCGACGCCGGTCTGCTGGCGAAGCGCCACGTCAACGTCGGGGTGGCGGTCGCCGTCGACGATGGCTTGATCGTGCCGGTGATCCGGGACGTCGACCTGCTGTCGATCGCCGGGCTCAACCGGGCCATCGCCGACGCCGCGGCCAGGGCGCGGGCCGGCAAGCTCCGGCTCGACGACTTCGGTGGCGGCACGTTCACCGTCGACAACACCGGCTGGCTGGGCTCCAACCTGACGATGCCGATCATCAACGTTCCCGAGGTCGCCATCCTGACGATGGAGGCGATCACGAAGCGGGCGGTCGTCGTCGAGACCCCGGCCGGCGATTCGATCGCGATTCGCCCCGTGATGAACGTGGTCCTCGGGATCGACCACCGGGCGAACGACGGCGCCGGGGGCGCGGCCTTCCTGCGCACCATCAAGGACTGGCTCGAGGCGGTCGGCCCCGAGACCGCGCTCTTCTAGGCCGGCCCGGCCACCACGGCCCGGCACGAACGATGCGCGTCTTCGTCACCGGCGGGGCGGGGTTCGTCGGATCGGCACTGGTCCGCGCGCTGCGCGATCGCGGCGACGAGGTCGTGGCCGCCGTGCGCGACCCCGACCGCGCCCGTGGGCTACGGGACCTCGGCTGCCGGCTCGTCCGCTCGGACCTGTCCTCGACCGCCGAGCTGACCGGGCTGATCGGCGATGCCGATGCCGTGGTCCACGGGGCCGGCTCGTACCGGATCGGGATTCGCCGTTCCGAACGGCCGGCGATGGAGGCGGCCAACGTCGGCGCAACGGCGCGCACGCTCGACGCGGCCATCGCTGCCGGAGTCGCGCGGATCGTCTACGTGTCGACGGTGAACGTCTTCGGCGACACCCGGGGCACGGTCGTCGACGAGACCTACCGCCGCGACGTCGGGCGGGGCTTCGTCAGCTGGTACGACGACACGAAGTACCGGGCACACCTCGTCGCCGAGGCCCGGATCGAGGCCGGCGCCCCGATCGTCATCGCGATGCCCGGCCAGGTCTACGGACCCGGCGACCACTCCGAGGTCGGGCGCCAGCTCGACGGCGCCTTTCGCGGGCGACTGCCGTATCTCGCCCTGACGAACGTCGGCTTCTGTCTCGTCCACGTCGATGACCTGGCCTCGGGCCTGACTGCCGCCCTCGATCGCGGCCGGCCCGGGGAGTCGTACGTGATCGACGGCGCGCCGGTGCGGCTCGGCGATGTGCTCGCGCTCGTCGCCCGGATGGGATCGCGCCGGTTGCCGCCGATCACGGTCCCGACCGGCTTGCTCCGGCTCATGGCGCCGTTGTCCGACGCGCTCGGAGGCCGGTTCGGGCTCCCGGCCGATGTCGGCGAGGTCGTGTCGGCCGGCGACGGTGTGACCTACTGGGCCTCGCATGCGAAGGCGACCCGGGAGCTCGGGTTCACCCCGCGCGAGCTCGAGGCGGGGCTCCGCGACACGTTCGTCGGTCCGCCGCGGGCCGGCCGGGCCGCCCGTCCAGCGGCCGGTCCTGCCGGCAGCGGCCCGAACTGAGCGCGCGTACACTCCGGCGATGGGTCGCGATCTCCCGATGTTCTCACCGGCAGGCGAGGGGCCGTCTGGCCACGCCCACGGCCCCGCCCTCCCGCCCACGATCGCGCTCGGCGGCGGCACGTTCGAGGCCGCGCCCGACGGATCGCTTCCGCTGCGCCGTCATCCCGACTGGATCCGTGCCCGGATCCCGTCCGGCGACCGCTACCAGGAGCTGAAGCGGCTCCTTCGCGGCCTCAGCCTGAACACGGTCTGCGAAGAAGCCCACTGCCCGAACATCGGCGAATGCTGGGACCAGCGGACCGCGACGATCATGATCCTCGGCGACACCTGCACCCGGGCCTGCGGCTTCTGCGCCGTCAAGACTGGCCGGCCGACGTGGTTCGACGACGACGAGCCGCGACGGGTCGCGGAGGCAGTCGCGGCGCTCGGTCTCGAGCATGTCGTGATCACGAGCGTCGCCCGCGACGACCTGCCCGACGGCGGCGCGCGGATCTTCGCCGAGACGATCACCCGGCTCCGGGACGCCTGCCCGGGCATGGGCATCGAGGTGCTCATTCCGGACTTCGACGGGACCGACGAGCGGCTGCTGACCGTGATGGCGGCCCGGCCCGACATCCTCAACCACAACCTCGAGACGGTTCGCCGGCTCCAGAAGCCGGTCCGCAAGCGGGCACGCTGGGAGCGCAGCCTGCACGTCCTCCGCCGGGCGAAGGAGATGGCCGCCGAGATCGGCTACCCGGTCCACTCGAAGTCGAGCCTGATGGTCGGCCTCGGCGAGACGGCCGATGAGCTGCGCGAGGCGTTCGTGGCGCTGCGTGCGGTCGACGTCGACATCCTCACGATCGGGCAGTACCTGCGCCCGAGCCTCGACCACCTGCCGCTCGAGCGCTACTACCACCCCGACGAGTTCGCCGTGCTCAAGGTCGAGGCGCTTGCGCTCGGCTTCCGCCACGTCGAGTCGGGCCCGCTGGTGCGCTCGAGCTACCACGCCCGGGATCAGGTGCCCGGCGCCGAGCTGCGGGCGCTCCGGCGGCAGGCCACGCTCGACGCCGACGGCCGGGTCGTGCCGGACGCCCTGGCCGGCTAGACCGCCCCGATCCCGATGAGCGCCGCGTTCGAGCCGGCGCCCCTGAGGCCTCGCCGCCGACTCGACCGGGGGCTCGTCGCGCTGCTCGTCGTCGGGCTCCTCGTCGGCCTGGCCTGGCTCAAGCCATGGTCCGCCGGCGAGCGGGGCCATGCCCAGGCGGGCCGGGCGTCGTCTCCGCAGCCCGCGGTCCAGCTCGCCCCGAGCGCCGCGCGCGCTGCCACGCCCAGTCCGTCCACGGCCCAAACGTCCGCCGGCCCGCTGACCGCGGCGCAGCGTCGGGCGAAGCTCGTCGACCGCATCGTCGGCGCGCTCGCACCGGCGGCTGGATCGTGGGGCGTCGGCGCCGGTGGCTGGTCCGGCACACCCGGCGATGCTACCGGCGGGGCGGCCCTCGCCAGCTCCGTGTGGTCGTCATGGAACGCCATCCACCCCGACGGCGCGCCGCCCCCGCTCGCGAAAGCCGCGCAGAGGTGCGTCGGCACCGGGTCCGGAGCGACGCGCGGCAACGTCGTGCCGGCCGGACCATACCTGCTCGCCATCACCGTCCCGGCGGGGGTCACTCCGGACTGGCGGGTCGCTGCCGTCCGTCGGGTGGATGGCCGGACCGAGGACCTGACGCCGGTCCTGCGCCAGGTGTCGCCGCCGGGCAACCGGGGGATCGCGTACCTGTTCCGCACCGACGATCGACCGTGGCCGGGCGGCCTGTACCGGTTCCGGATCCTCGGTCCCGTGGAGACCGTCGCGCTGGACGTCTGCGTCGCGTCCGCCTCACCGGGCTGACCTGCAGATATCGAACGCCTGTTCTATTCTTGGGCATGCGTCCCGAGTATCGCGAGGAACCCTGTCGGAGCGCCCTCAACCGTGTCCGCGGGATGCCCTTCAACTGGTCGCTGAACCCGTATATGGGTTGCGCCCACCGGTGCACGTTCTGCTACGTCCGCGCCTTCGAGGCGCGGGCCGATCGTCCCTCCGGGGAGGACTACGGACGGTCGATCCGGATCAAGGTCAATGTCGTCGATCAGCTCCGCCGTGAGCTTGCCCGCGCAACCTGGCGAGGCGAGACGATCGTGGTCGGTGCGGCGACCGACCCGTACCAGCCCGCCGAGGGCCACTACCGACTGACGCGGGGCTCGCTCGAGGTCCTCGCCGAGGCGTCCAACCCCTTCGGGATCATCACCCGGAGCCCGCTCGTGGTCCGTGATCTCGACGTCCTCGTCGAGGCGACCCGCCGAGCCGACGTCGGGGTTACGTTCTCGGTGCCGACCCTCGATCGCACGATCTGGCGGCGCACCGAACCGGGCACGCCGCCACCGTTGCAGCGTCTCCGGGCGGTCCGGCGGCTGGCCGACGCGGGGGTTCGCGCCCAGGTCGGGATCGCGCCGATCCTGCCCGGGCTGTCGGACGATCCCGCCCTCCTGGCGGACGTCGTCAGGGCGGCGCGCGACGCCGGAGCCGTGTCGGTCTGGGCGAACGTGCTCCACCTCCAGCCGGGGACCCGCGAGCACTTCCTCGAACATCTGGCCCGCGACTGGCCGGAGCTCCTCCCGCGCTACCGGGCGCTGTACGCCGGCCGGGCATACCTGCCGGCGCGTGAGGCCGAGCCGGTCCGCCGCCGGGTCCGCGAGCTTGGGGCCAGTGCGGGGATCGCCGACCGGCGACCGATCCGTCCCGAGGACGAGCGCCGGGCGTCGCCGGCGATCGCATGGCCGCCTCCTCGGCCGATTCCTGGCGCCGTGCCGAAGGACTCGCTCGAGCGCGAGCCGGTTCGCAAGGAGGTCCGCCAGCTGGCGTTCGCGCTGTGACCCGCGCGCGGTATGCTCCGGACGATGGCCCTGCTCTCCCGAAAGATCCCGCTCGCCGAGCTCCATTGCCACCTCGGCGGCGCGGTGACGCCGGCGATCATGTGGGGGATCGCCCACTCCCAGGGGATCAAGCTCCCGACGAAGGACTACTGGGAGTTCCGCGACCTCATCACGGTCTCGCCGCGACGGGCGCGCAGCTTCGACGGCTACCTCCAGCTGTTCCATTGGACCGAGCTGATCCAGTCGAGCCCGCTGGCCGTCGAGCGCGCGGTCTACGAGGTCATCGGCGGCGCCTATCGGAAGAACAACATCACCACGACCGAGCTCCGCTTCAACCCGATGAAGCGCAACCGGGGCGGCGAGCAGGACCTTGACCACATCATCGCGGCCGCGCTCCGCGGCATGGATCGCGCGACGCTCGAATACCCGGTCAAGCCGGGGCTGCTGTTCTGCCTCGATCGCGCCTTCCCGTTCGAGCTCAACGAGATCCTCGTCGAGAAGGCGATCGCGTGGCGCGATCGCGGTGTCGTGGGCATCGACATCGCCGGCCCGGAGTCGGCAACGTTCCGCGTCGCCGACTACCGTCGCCTCTTCCGCCGGGCTCGCCAGTTCGGCCTCGGACTGACCGTCCATACCGGTGAGTCGGGTCCGGTCGACGAGGTCGCCCGAGTCATCGAGCTGCTCGAGCCCGATCGGATCGGCCACGGGGTCAAGGCCGCCTACGACCCGCGGGCGATGAGCATGCTGGCCGATCGGGGGATCGTCCTCGAGATCTGCCCGACGTCGAACCTCAACACCCGGGTCGTCTCGAGCTGGGACGAGTTCCGCTGGATCTTCGACCAGTTCCGCCGGAACGGCGTCCGGTTCACGATCAACACCGACGGGCCGGAGATGCTCAAAACGTACATCCGCGACGAGCTGGCGACGCTCGGCCGGCTCGGGATCCTCAGCCCGGACGACCAGCTGGCGGTGGCCGAGACGTCGCTCGCCGCGTCGTTCGTCCCGAACGTATCGGACGTGCCGGCCCCGCTGCGCGAGCCGGCGCCGCGAGTGGTGGTCGAGCGCGAGGAGGCCTAGCCCGCGGCGGGTGGCCGCCCGCCGGTGGCGGTCCGGGTCAGGCGACGCCCTGGCCGACGCGGCGGACGCCGCGATCGTGGAGGATCCGCCGGGTCGAGCGGCGCAGGCTCGAGCCGAGGGCAGCGGCGATCTGGCCGGCCCCGTCCTGCTCGAACACCCGTAGCGTCAGGTGCGGCGTCTGGTCGGCGTCGCCGGATCGGCGCCCCCCGAAGGTCGCCTGGGCGCCGCAGGTCCGCTCGACGAGCTCCTGCTTGGCTCGTCCCACTCGGAACTGCTCGAGCGCGCCGGCCGGCGGCTCGGCGCCGAGGAAGCGCTGGGCCAGGGAGAGCACCGTCCAGGTCGCCGTGCGCGCCCCGACACGATCCGCCTCGGCGGCGACGGCGTCCCAGTCGAGGCTCGCTCCGCGGCTCCGGACGAGCTCCCCCACGTCGCACACCCAGCGCAGCCGCAGGGCGGACCGGGTCCGGTGGATCGCGAGATGGACGAGCATGTCCTCGACGGACAAGAGGCGCCTTTGCCGGCCGAGGAACGTGCCCTCGATCGAGCGCTGCCACAGACCGTCGACGTCGGTCCGGAAGAACCGGCCGGCCCACAGGTCGCGATGGAGCTCGAGGCAGACCTGCTCGTTGCCGTCGCCGACGTAGAACGGCGGGTCGTGGAACTCATGGGTCAGCGTCGCGAAGCTCGGCTCGCCCTGAAAGAAGCCGAGGCCGGCCAGGACATGGCGGCTCGTCTCGAGATCGGCCGGGTGGACGAGGACGTCGAGATCGGCGGCGCCGCGGGCCGCCAGGCTGCCATACAGCAGCTCGGTCACGACGAGGCCCTTCACCGGGATCGCCTCCACCCCGGCGGTCGCGAAGCCGACGAGCACCCGGTCGAGCACCTCGGCCATCCGGCCGTTGCGCCGGAGAGTGACGTGACGGCGCCGCGTGGCCAGCCCGCGCCAGTCGGCCGGGACTGCGCCCCCGGCGGCCGCGGGCAAGGATTCGGCCAGCAGCGGCAGGACGTCGTGGCGATCGCCGAGCTCCCACAGCCGGCGCCAGTCGAGCCCGCCCGAGACGAGGTCCCGGAGCGCCGAGACGGCGGTGTCGTCGAGGGTCGTGCGCGCGCCGAGGCACAGCGCCTGGGTCTCCGGATCGAGCTGATCGAGCCGCAGCATGCCGTCGCCCTCAGTACTGGGCCAGGCTGCCGTCGGTCCGGGCGTACCGGATCGCGGCCGAGCAGGCATACAGGCCGAGCCCGTAGTAGGCGATGCTGAGCACGCTGAGCGCGACGAACGACGGGATCATGTCGGCCACGCCGAGCCCGAGGAAGATCGACCCGCGCAGCAGGGTCAGGGCGTGGGTCATCGGCAGGAGGGCGCCGATCGCCTGGAGGCCGGCCGGCAGGACCTCGGTCGGGTAGAACACGCCGCCCAGGACGACCGATGCCCCACGGATCGCCCAGCCGAGCGGGTTGCCCCGCTTGACCACGATCACGACGGCCCCGGCGAGCAGCCCGAGGCCGGTGAACCCGATCATCGCGAGCACGAGCGTCAAGGCCGCCGCGGGCAGGTTGGTGCGCGAGAAGTCGGCCCCGAGGAAGGCTCCGGCGACGAGGTACGTCAGCGCGCCGATCGCCGCGGAGGCCTGCAGCCACAGCGAAGACGAGGTCATCAGCGTCGCCAGCCGCGACGGGCTGAGGAGCATCAGCTCGAGCGTCCCGGTGGTCTGGCTTTCGCGAAGGCTGCCACCGAGACCGCCGACGCTCTCGCCGAGGAACTCGCTCATCGCCACGCCGACGATCACGAACGCGAAGTAGCCGGAACCCGACGTCTCGATCTGCGATGAGAGCGCGGCGCCGAACGAGTGGCTGATGAAGAAGAACACGGCCACCGTGACGAGCGCGCTGCCGAGCCGCAGGATGAACCCCGACCGATAGCTGGTCTCGATCAGCCGATCGCGCCGGAAGAACGCGACCGGGACGCGGGCGGCGTCGGCGACCGCCGCGAGTGGCCCGCCGCCCGTCCGGCTCGCGAGCGCGGTCACTGGGCCACCGCCTGGCGGAGGGGGCGCGGGGTCGGCGGTGCTCCCGAGGTCAGGGTGTGGACGTACATCTCCTCGAGCGACAGGTCGTGCGTCTCGCAGCCGACGACGTCCGCGCCGCTCGTCACCAGGGTCCGCAGGACGACGGCCAGGACGGCCTCGCCTTCGAGCGTCAGCCGGACCGTGACCGGATCGCCGGTGGGGGCCGCGGCGGGCCCGGTCGCGGGGAGGACCGCCAGCACGCCGGGGATCGCGCCGAGGTCGACCCCGGCCGCGGCGCGCCCGGGTCGCAGCCGCAGCTCGCAGCGGATCCCGTAGCCGATCGCCGCCCGCAGCTCGGGGACGCTGCCCTCGGCCACGATCCGGCCGTCCTGGATGAACGCCAGCCGGTGGCAGAGCGCCTCGGCCTCGGGCATCGAGTGGGTCGCCAGGACGACCGTCGACCCGAGCTCGCCCACGATGTGCTCGGCGACGAACTCGCGGATGGCCACCGCGGAGATCGGGTCGAGCGAGCGCGTCGGCTCGTCCATGAACAGGATCTCGGGTTCGCTCATCAGGCCGCGCGCGATGGCCAGTTTCTGGCGCTGCCCGGTCGACAGGTGGCCGAACGGGCGGTCGAGGTGGGCCGCAAGGCCGAGCCGCTCGGCCAGCCCGCCGATCCTCGCCTCGGTCACGGCCGGGGGAAGGTGCTGGAGCGCGGCAAAGAACTCGAGGTTCTGGCGACCCGTCAGCCGCCAGTAGAACGACCGCTCGTCGCCGTTGACCAGGCCGATCCTCGCGCGCACGCCGCGCGCGTCCCGGACGACGTCGCAGCCGGCGACGCGGGCACTGCCCGAGGTCGGCAGCAGGAGCGTCGTCAACATCCGGATGAAGGTCGACTTGCCGGCGCCGTTCTGACCGAGCAGGCCGAAGACCTCGCCGCGCGGGATCTGGAGCGAGACATCGGTGACCGCGACGTGCTCGACTCGATGCCACGGGGCCACGAGATCGCGGTACGACCGAAGCGGTCGGAAGCGTTTGGACAGCCCGTCGGTCTCGATCGCGAAGGTCATGCTCGGCTGCTGCCGTCCTCGAATAGGGTCGCTGGTGGCACCGGAGACGGCCGGCGAGCTGTGCCGCCGGCCGTCCCGGAATCAGTGCGTTGGCTGGCTTACTTGAACGGGTTCTGGTTGTGGTGGTAGCGGGTGCAGACCGCAGCCTCCTCGACGAGCTCCTCCTCAGCGTAGCTGGCGAGGATCTCGGGGCTCTCGTACTCCATAGGTGATCACCTCCCTTCCGCACGCGTCTCCTGGCCGAGCCAGGGCATGAGTGCCGTCATCAGCCGGGTCGGGACCCGGGACAGGGTGAGCAGGATCGACAGGAGCGGTCCGGCCGCCGGTTCCGGGGCGCGCCGCGCGGCCAGCCGGCCGACGCGGGCGGTCCGGCCGCCCCACAGTGAGAGCAGGGCGACGAGCGCACCCGGTGTGTCGTCGAGGCCGCGGCTGATCACGCGGCCGTCGGAGTGGCGGACCTTGTGAACCACGCCGAAGACGTCACTCGCGGCGATCCAGCGGTCCGGGAACGCCTCCGCGTCGCCCTTGGCGATCAGCCGGACCGTAGCGCCGCCGCGACCGTCGGCGACGAGCCGGTGGGCGACCAGGCGATGGGCGACGAACGTTCCGTCGACCTGCCACAGGATCACCTGGCCGGTGTGCTCCGGACGCTCGCCGAATGCCACGAGGAGGCGGTCTCCGGGCTGGATGAGCGGCGCCATGCTCGATCCGCTGGCCTCGATCCAGGCCGCCACGCGGTCGTTCCGGTAGCGCTCGAAGAGGCCGACCCGGGCGGTCGCGCGCGGATCCGTCATCGCTCGGTCCCCCAGCTGCGGTCGGTCCAGGCCAGGAGCGCATCGACCGTCTCCTCGAGGCGGCCCGAGCGCAACCGGACGCACGGCAGATCGCCCACGATCCGCGGGAGACGGGCGAGGACGCCGTCGAAGTCCCAGGCCGCGGCTGGCGTGCCCCGCAGGAGCTCCATCGTCCCGATCGCCCCCGACGCAGGCGCGAGCCGGGGTGGTGCATCCGGGGCCGGCTCGTCGTCGAGGAGAACGATCGCCCCGACCGGCGCGGACTCGAGCACGGTCGCCCCGAACGCCCGTTGGAGGGCGGTCGGTCGGACGGCCCATTCGGCGCCGCCACCGAGGTCGTGGGCCGGCGACCCGGCGAGGAAGGCGAGCTCCGGGAACAGGGCCACCGCCGCCGGCCGAACGTGGAGGCCGCGGGGATAGGCGGCGACGGTTCGATCGTCGGGCAGGACGAGCGCCAGCTCGTCGGTCAGGAAGGCGAACCCGCGCCGGACGAGGGCGAGCACGAGCGTCGTCTTGCCGCGTCCGCTCCGCCCCGTGATGAGGATGGCGCGGCCGTCGCGGGCCACGACGCCGGCATGGACGACGAGGAGCCCACGCTCGGTGAGCGCCGCGATCAGGCCGCTGACGATCGCGTCGAACAGCAGGACGAGAGGCTCGTCCTCGGCGGCGAGCTGTGCCCGCCGTCCCTGCCCGTCGACCACCAGGGCGCCGCCGTCGGGATCCGCGATCAGCATCACGTCGACGTCGATCGCGGCGTCGTCGGGCGCCGCTCCTTCGGCGAACCAGCCGTACGTATCGTCGACGTGCGCGAGCACGGCCGGGTCGTTGGAGCGGACGGCCAGGCGGACACCGTGGACGTCGTAGCGGGCCACGCTGACGTCGTGGGCGCGACTCGAGCCGAGCGCGGGGACGCGGGACGGGGTCAACCGATCAGTCCCAGCGCCTCGAACCGGTCGAGCGTTCGTCGCACGTCGTCGGCGACCGTCCGGGGCTCGCGTCCATAGAGTGCCGCGAAGGCGGCGACCAGATCGTCGAAGGAGCGGCCGTCGAGGAGCTCCCAGAGTTGCGCCGCCGACCCGTTGATGACGTGCGCCTGCCCGTTCCGGGCGTCGTGGAGGATGGCCTCGCGACCGACCCGCTGGAGCGTCACGTCGCCCCGTGCCGTCGGGCCGACGGGGGGTCGCTGGATGGTCATGGACGGCTCACCTCTCGCGGATCCCGGCCGGTCCCCGGTGGGTGACCGGTACTTCCGGGTCACCGGATTGTCGGCGGGGGTACCGGGGGTGTCGAGACGAATGGGCCACGTCGTGGTGACCCGCGACACCGCAATTCCCGAGCGGGCGGTGCCCTCAGGAGGGGTCCGGTTGGCTCCGGGCCGGGGAGGGTGAGACGTCGCGCCGGCGGGTGGATCCGGCCGTCGGTCGGGGCCCGGCGATGTCAGCTGGGTCGGCCGACCACCCGGTAGGAGCAGCACCGATCGCCCGCGGCGATGTGGCTCTCGCGGACCAGATCGGCGCCCAGGACGTCGCCGAACAGCTCGAGCTCGGCCTGGCAGGCCCGCTCGTGCTCGCGGGCGACCTCGAAGATCGCGCAGTTGTGCTCGACGAGGCGGATCGTCCCGTCCGGGTCGACCTTGATCCGGGCCAGGTAGCCGAGCTCGTCCTGGATCGTCGCCAGCTCCCGGACGCGGTCGGTGAGCGGAGCGTCGGGGGCGAGGCGCTCGGCAAGGCGACGCTGCATGAGGCCGGTCGCCTGCCGCCGGCGGGCCGCGAAGACCTCCTCGATGAGGTCGCTGCCGCCGATCGCCTCGATCGCGGCCAGCAGACTGGCGGCGAGCCCGTCGTAGTTCGACGGGAAGAGGTCCTGGGCGTCGGGCGTGACGTCATACAGGTGGCGCGGTCGGCCGACGCCGTGGCGCTCCGTGCGGCGCATCACGAGCCGGGCCGCCTCGAGCGCGCGGAGCTGCTGGAGCACGCCGGTGCGGCTCGCCCCAAGGTGAGCAGCCAGCTGGTCCGGCGAGCACGGCCCGACCTGGCGGAGCAGGACGACGATGTCGCGGCGGAGAGTGGGCGGAGCGGCGTGGCCGTTATGGACGGCGGCTTCCGCCGCGCCCCCGGCCAGAGCCTCGATCGAGAGCTCGCGGGCTGACTCGGTTCCCGGCATCCCCGAAGGCTAGCACCGGACCGGTCCCGTTGCTGTCGGGCACGGGATCGGCGTGCCACGGCCAGCTGCCCGGACCGGCCGGGACGGACGGCCCCGGCGACATCCGGCGCGTGTACGCTGAGGGCCATGGACCTCGACCTCGGCCCGGAGCACGTCCTCCTGCGCGACACGATCCGCGACTTCATGACCGCCGAAGTCGCGCCGCTCGTCGACGAGCACGAGCGAGCCCGGCGGTTCCCGACGGAGGTCGTCCGTCGCGTCGGTGAGCTGGGCTGGCTCGGGATTCCGATCCCCGAGGACGAGGGCGGGGCCGGCCTCGATACGCTGGCCTATGCGATCGCGATCGAGGAGATCGGTCGGGTGTGGGGCTCGCTCGGGCTGATCGTCGCCGCGCACACGAGCCTGGGTTGCGGGCCGCTCCATCTCGTCGGGACTCCCGAGCAGCGCGCCCGCTACCTCGTCCCGATGGCCGCCGGGCGGGTCCTCGGCGGCTACGGCCTGACCGAGCCCGGGGCCGGCTCGGATGCCGGCGGGACGCGAACCACCGGGCGCCACGAGGACGGACCGGAGGGCGGGACGTGGGTCCTCGACGGCGGCAAGCGGTTCATCACCAACGCCGGCCAGGCGGGCACCTACATCGTCACGGCCCGGACCGGCGCGACGACGAGCGGCGACGCCGAGATCTCGGCCTTCATCGTGACGTCCGACGCGCCCGGGTTCAGCGTCGGCCGCCTCGAGGAGAAGATGGGCCTGCACGCCTCGGCCACCGGCGAGCTGCGCTTCGACGGCGTGCGCATCCCGGCCGCCGACATGCTCGGCGAGCGCGGGACGGGGTTCCGGACGTTCTTGAAGATCCTCGACGGCGGCAGGATCTCGATCGGGGCGCTGGCCGTGGGCCTGGCCCAGGCGGCGCTCGATGCCGCGGTCCCGTACGCCCAGACCCGCGAGCAGTTCGGCCGTCCGATCGGGACCTTCCAGGGCGTCGCGTTCCTGATCGCCGACATGGCGACCGAGATCGAGGCCGCCCGGCAGATGGTCTGGCGGGCGGCCTGGCTCAAGGACCAGGGTCGGGACTTCGCCCTGGCCGCGGCCCAGGCGAAGCTGTTCGCCTCCGAGGTCAGCTCACGGGCCACGAACGCCGCCATCCAGGTCCACGGCGGCTACGGCTACGTCGAGGAGTACAAGGTCGAGCGCTACCTGCGCGACGCCAAGCTGACCGAGATCGGGGAGGGGACGAGCCAGATCCAGCGTCTCGTGATCGCCCGGCGCATCCTCGGCCTGCGGGTGGTCTGACCGGCCGACCCGGCCGGAACCGGCCTCAGCCGACCTGGTAGAGCCGGACGACGAGGCGGTAGCGGCTGTTCGCGCCGACGCAGGTCTGGAGCGTCATCGACGGACGCGCCTGCGGGGCAAAGGCGAAGTCACCGTTCGTCGGCAGGACGACCTTCCACCACGCGACCGCGTAGCGATGGACGCGGCCGTTGGCGTCGGCATAGCTGACCGTCATCCCGCGCCGGAGCCGGCCGCCGACGTAGAGGTCGTGGAGGTGCTGGAACGGCCCGCCGGCGTGGGCGAACAGGTAGACGTTGTTGGCCCCGGCGCAGCCCCAACGGTAGACGGCCATGTCGGGCGGCCGGGATCGTGCGCACGAGAACCAGGCGACCGCCCGGTTCAGCCCGAATGCCGAGCTCCAGACGTGGTTCCGGCCGTGCAGCCTGGGGGACGGCGGCGCGCTCGGCGGCGCCGGTGGGCGTGCGGCCTTCGGTGGGGCGGCGGCGGCGGGCGACGGCGCAGGGAGCGCGAGCGCGGCGACCGGTTCGAGCGCGGGCAGGACGAGCGTCGGGTCTTCCGCCAGCTCGGCGAGCAGGCCGGGCGCGACGGTGAGCTCCGGCGCCGCGACGGGATCGACCGCAACGGCGTGCGCGACCGCGTTGCCCGGTACGGCGGCACGCGCCGCGGCGGCCGCCTGCGGCGGACCGGCAACGGCGAATGCGAGGAGGCCGAGGAGGACCATCGGGCGAAGGGAACGTCGCGCCATCGATGGAATGGAAGCCATGCCCCGATCGTGCGGACCGGGAGCGAGGCCGGCCCTGGCCCGGTGGTCCCGGTCGGGATGGGACGGAGGGCCCGGGTACCCGCCGGCCGAGAGGCGCGATCAGGCGGTCTCGGCGTGGACGATCGCGGCGCGACGGCGCGGGTCGGGTCGAGGCCCGGTCAGCCGCCGTCGCCGGCGGCTGCAGTGAAGGCCGAGCCGAGCGCGGCCGCGAACTTCGGCGCCCACGGGCCCTGCCCGGACACGATGAACGGCGACGGGGCGATGGACTCGTACGTGCTCGGGTCGGTGACGTACGCCTGGGCGCAGTCGGCGACCTCGCCGGCCAGCCGCTCCCACGCCGCGCGGTTGCGGAACATGTAGACGCGGATCCGGACCGGCGCCGCCTGGTCGAGGCCGCGGGCGTCGAACCCGATCGCCGTCGGTGCCAGCGTCGCGTCGGGGCAGCCGGCGTCGCCGGAGACCACGTTCGCGATCGAGATGCCGACCGCCTGCAGCTGTGCATTGATTCCGGAGAAGTCGGCGGGCGACGGCGAGGGGATGCCCGCGGCGCGGCCGCAGCCGGCAACCACGAGGACGGCAAGGAGCAGGGCGGCCGCGCGGGCCGGTCGGAGGCGGGGCACGACCGGAGGCTAGCATCGGTCGGCCGGCTCTGCCGGAGGCGACGGCGAGCGGGAGTAGGATGCGCCGAGGAGGTCCAGCGAGATGGTCGTTGACCGGCGCCGAGCCGTCGGCCTGGCGGTCCTCGTAGCGGCCGTCCTGGTCGCCTGGTCCCCGGTCCCGCACGCGGTCCTGGCCGCGGATCCGGCCGGGCCCGGGAATGACCCGCTCGCCGGGCCGTTCGTCGACGTGTCGCTCGTCGCCGCGCCGGCGCTTGGAGGGTCCGCCGGGGATCCACCCGGACTCGTGGTCGCGTCACCACCCGACGCCGCGAATCCCTCGACAGTCCATCTCGAGCTGCTCGTCGCGAACGGCGATGGCTGGACCCGCGCGGCCTCGACGGATTTCACGACCGGGCTTCCGACCGCCGGTGCCGCCCGCCTCGTGCCGCTCGCTCCCGAAGGTCAGGGCGAGCGGCTCGCCGTCGTGGCTTCGGACGCGGCGGCCGACCTGACCTTCGTCGGGCTCGTCGAGATCGGGCCGGACAGCCTGGTCGAGCGCCACGCCACGATCGTGACCGGCGGCCAGGTCGCGGTGGGGATGGCCGACGTCCACGGCGACGGCCGGCCCGAGCTGGTGCTGGCGATCACGTCGCTCGTGGCGGCGACGGTCCGCGGCGCGCCCGGCAACTGTCCCGGGACGAGCCTCGTGACGATCGATCCGACGACGCTCGTCGTCTCCGCCGTGGTGCCGCTCGACGGGCTGGCCCTCGAGGGCGCCGCGGTCGGCCGCTTCACGGCCGGCAGCCGTGAGAGCCTGGTCGCCTACGTTCGGACAATCTGCGCGGAGCCCGACTACCAGGTCCATGCCGTGGTCGCCATCGACCTGTCGCGCGGCACGAGGCAGGTCCTGCCGCTGGACCCGCCGGCGCCGGATCCACCGGGCTCGCCCGTTCCGCTCGTCGCCGACCTGGACCGGGACGGGATCGACGAGGCGATCGTGCGATCGGGCTCGAGGACGGTGGTCGTCGACCCGCAGCGCGGCTGGGTCCCCGAGACGATCGACGCGCCCGGCGTCCCGGTCGCGGTCGTGGACGCCCGGGAGCGGCCACGGGTCGTGATCGACGAGGCGGGCGTCGATGGTTCGACCCCGCGCCTGGCGATGTTCGCGATCGGCCGCGCCCGGGTCGGTGGAGCGCTCGTGCGTCAGGGCCTGACCGCGGTCGACACGGGGTCGCGCGGCTCGACCGCCGGCGCACCGGGGATCGGCCTCGCGTTTGACCCGTCGGCGCCGCCGCCGGCCTGGCTCGGCGACCTCGACGGAAGTGGCTGCACGACGCTCCTCGTGCCGGGCGGGGCCTTCCTCCGCTGTCCGGACGCGCCGGCCGACTGGACCTCGCGGACCGGTCCGGGCTGGATCCAGACGGTGCCGCTCGCGTCCGTGTCCGAGCCGGATTCGCGCGAGCTTCTCGTGGCCGCCGGCGTCGGCTGGGCCACCGCGCGGTCGGCGCTCGCCGTGCCGGCCCCGGCCGCCGCCTCGGCGGTAGCGGCCGCCGGCTGGCGGACCGGACCGTCGGCGCCGTTCCGGCTCGTGATGATCCCCAGCTCGGACGTCGCCGGGTCATCGCAGGTCGGGCCGGCGCCACCGCGGATGGCATCGCCGAGTCCTGGCTCGGCGGTCGTGGTCGGCGGTCCCGGCGACCGGGTCTTCGCGCGCTATACGCCGGCGGTCGGAGCGGCGGCGTCGGGCTCGCCGGCCCCCGCGGGCGCCAGCTCGCCCGCCGGGGCTCCGCCGGGGACGGATCCGGCCCTCACGCCACCTGACGCCTCCGCGAGCTTCCTCCTGGCGCCGCCGCCCGACGGGCTGGGCTCCGTGTTCGCGCTGCCGACTGCCCAGTGGTTGGGCTTGGCGTCGGGCGCCGGTACGGCCAGGCTGCCCCTGCCGGCACCCCAGCGCGGGCGGTGGACGATCGACGCGCTGGCGATCGACACCCGCGGCAACATCTCCCCGGTCGTCGCGGCGGACCTCGACCTCGACCCGACGCCGCAGATCGCCAGGCCGTCGGTGACGGCGCCGCTGATCTCCGTCCCGTGGCCCTTCACGGCGACGATCGGCGGGAGCGCCGAGCCGGGAACCCGGATCCGGGTGGCCGGCGGGGCCTTCGAGCCCGTCGGGGCCGATGGGCGGTTCGCGATCGAGGCCCGCCTCGCCCCGTGGCCGCAGGACGTGGTCCTCGAGTCGGTTGGACCGACCGGCCGGCCGTCGACGCAGACGCTCAGCGTGGTCGGCGGGCTCGACTATCGGCAGCTGCCGTGGCAGCCGCTGCTGATCCTCGGCGTGCTCCTCGGCGTTGCGGTCTCGACCGTCCGCCGGCCGTCGCCCGGCGGGCCGTCCGTCCGCGTGGCGGCGGACGGCGACCCGGGACCGATCGCCGGCACGGCCGGACGCGACGACACGACGCCACCGGGGGCCGGCCGGTCGACCGGCGACGAGGTCGCCGAGATCGAGGACCTGCCGGCGCCCGCCCGACCGCGGCCGGCACGCTGACGGTCGCACGGCCCGACCCGGATGCTGTCATCGCCGGACGGCCTGTCGTACGATTGGGCCTCCGTCGACGCCGACCCCGAGGAGGACCGTGCCCAAGATCCGCCCGTTCCGAGGTCTCCGGTTCGAACCGGATGTCGTCGGCGATCTCGCCGCGGTCGTCAGCCCGCCCTATGACGTCATCTCGCCGGCCCAGCAACGCGAGCTGATCGCCCGCAATCCGCGCAACGTCGTCCGGCTCGACCTGCCGCCCGACGAGCTCGGCGACGGGCCGGACGACCGCTACCGCCGGGCGGCCAGGACGTTCGCCGCCTGGCGATCGGATGGCTCGTTCCGCAAGGACCCCCGGCCCAGCCTGTACGTGTACGAGCAGACGTACCGGGTCCCCGGCACCGACGTCGAACGGACCCAGCGCGGCTTCTTCGGCCGGCTCCGGCTCGAGCCGTTCGGCCCCGGCAGCGGCGTCCTGCCGCATGAGCGAACGATGTCCGGGCCGAAGGAGGATCGCTACAAGCTGCTCCGCGCGACAGGCGCCAACTTCAGCCCGGTGGTCGGCCTCTATCGCGACGGGGTCGGTGGCTCGGCCGAGCTGCTGACTGAGATCGCGAAAGGGCGACCGGCGATCGCCCTGGTCGACGACGACGGCGTGCGCCACCGGCTCTGGGTCGTCCCGTCCGAGGGCACGACCGACGCCCCCGGCGACGGTCCGGCGGAACGGCTGGCCGAGGCGGCCGGGCGCGACCCGATCACGATCGCAGACGGCCACCATCGCTACGAGACCGCCCTGCGCTACCGGGACGAGCGACGGATGAGCCGGGCGTGCGAAGAGGATCCGCCGTTCGACTATGTGCTGATGCTGTTCCTCGAGACGACCGGCGGCGCGCTGACGGTCCTCCCGACTCACCGCGTCATCCGCGACCTCGGCGAGGCCGGGGTCGAGGCGCTGTGGGCGGGCGTCGGTGAGCTCTTCACGGTCGAGCGAGTCGATCGGTCGGCCGACCTCGAGACGCGCTTCGCGGCCGCCGGGCTGTCCCAGGGCGGGCGTGGCCGGTTCGGCCTGTGGACCCGGTCGGGCGGCGCGCTGCTGACCGCGCGGCGGGAGGCGTTCGAGCCGTGGCTCCCGGCCGGCGGGGAGGCTCTCCGCGGCCTCGACGTGACCCTCCTCCAGGTCGCCCTCGAGCGCCTGTCCGGGATCGACCCGGCGACGACCGCCGCCGGGGGCCGGGTCGTGTACACGAAAACGGCCGCCGAGGCGATCGGCTGGGTCGACCAGTCGGAGGACGGTGCCGACGCCGCGTTCCTGCTGGAGCCGACGCCGGTCGACGCGATCGCAGCGGTAGCCGCGGATGGGGACGTGATGCCCCAGAAGTCGACCTACTTCTATCCCAAGCCGGTCACCGGCCTGGTCATCAACCCGCATGAGTGGTGACGACGTTCGCGCGTTACCCGCGCGGACGCCCGTGCCCGCGACGAGCCGAGGTGTAGCATGCCCGACGTGACCCCGGACGGCGTTCCGGGATCGATCGGAGAGGCGGATTCCCCCCTCCGCCTCTCCGCTCGACCGACCCCCACAGCGACGACCGGCGGCCGTCCCGTCCGCAAGGACGAGATCGAGCTCGTCGAGCGTGGCCTGTACATCGAGTCGTGGCTCCCGGAACGCCGGTCGCGCCGCCGGCCGTTGCTGTTCGTCCACGGCGAGCTCGCCGGCTCGTGGCTCTGGGAGCGCTTCCTCGGCTACTTCGCCAGCCGCGGCTGGGAGGGCCACGCGCTCAACCTGCGCAATCACTTCTGGTCGCTGACCGCGGACCCGGCGAGCCTGTCGTTCGACACATACACCGACGACGTCGTCGCCGCGATCGAGCGGTTCGGCCCGGGCGTCGTCGTGATCGGCCACGGGATGGGCGGCCTGCTGGCGCTCAAGGCCGCCGAGCGCCACGAGATCGGCGGGCTCGTGCTGCTGTCCGCCGAGCCGCCCAAGGAGCTCCGCCCGCCGGCGCGACCGCACGAGCTGCGCGACATCCCGGAGGCCTATGGCAAGTCGGTGATCGGCTGGGAGACGCTGCCGGAGAAGCTCCAGCGTGAGCGCCGCGACCTGACGCTGGCGGACGTGCTGCGGATCCAACACCTCCTCGGGCAGAAGCCCACCGAGGCCGGTGCGGCGCGCCGCCAGATGCTGGCCGGGGTGCCAGTCGATCGCCGGGCGGTCGCCGACGTCCCGCGCCTCGTCATCGGGGCCGGGCTCGACCGGCAGGTCCCCGAGCCGGTCAGCGAGCGGCTGGCGACGTGGCTCGACGCCCCGTACGAGCCGTTCGGCGCTCACTCGCACTACGGCCTGGTCGTCGGCGAGGCGAGCTACCTACAGGTCGCCGAGGCGATCCGGGCGTTCCTCGAGCAGCACCGGTTGTAGACCGGTCGAGCCGGTCGCTGGTATCATCCCGGCCGGCCCGGCGCGCTGCGCCTCGGCCATGACCCGCGGCGCCGCATTCGTCTAGAGGCCCAGGACACCGCCCTCTCAAGGCGGAGATCACCGGTTCGAATCCGGTATGCGGTACCAACCGCCTCGTCCCCTCGCCGCCGGTCCGCGGCCACGCCCGAGGTCCAATGCGCCCGTCGCCCGACCGCCGGCTCGTCATCCTGACCGAGGGCCAGTTCCGGGCCCACAACGCAAAGACCGCGCTCGGGGTCATGCGCTACGGGCGCGACACGGTCGTCGCCCTGCTCGATTCGTCGATCGCAGGCCATCCCGCGACGGAGTTCGTCGGCCCCGATCCGCGGTTCGACGTGCCGGCTGTCGCGACCCTCGACGAGGCACTCGCGTTCCACCCGGACGCCCTCCTGATCGGGATCGCCCCGACCGGCGGCAAGCTGCCCCCGGAGTGGCGGGTCACGATCCTGGCGGCGCTGGGCGCCGGGCTGGATGTCCTGAGTGGGCTCCACACCATGCTCGGAGATGACCCGGAGCTCGCTGCTGCCGCCGCCGCCTCGGGCTCGCGGATCGTCGACTACCGGCGCGCCCCGGAGCGGATGGAGACGGCCGTCGGGCGTCGTCACCGCCCCGGCACGCACGTGATCCTGACGGTCGGGACCGACTGTGCGATCGGCAAGATGTCGGTCGCCCTCGAGCTGCGTCGGGCGGCCGTCGCGGCCGGTCTGCGCGGGGTCTTCGTGCCGACCGGGCAGACCGGGATGATGATCGAGGGCTGGGGTGTCGCCGTCGACCGGGTGATCGCCGACTTCCTGCAGGGCACCTGCGAGTGGCTCGTCGAACAGGGCGAGGAGCTGGGCGACTGGATCCTCGTCGAGGGCCAGGGCTCGCTCGACCACCCGGCCTACTCGAGCGTCACCCTTGGGCTCATCCACGGGACGACGCCCGAGGCGATGGTGATGGTCCACAAGCCCGGCCTGGCCGACCACGACTTCGACCATCTCCCGGACAGGACCTTCCCGATCGCGCCGCTGCCCGAGTTCATCCGGCTCCACGAGCAGGTCGCGACGCTGGTCGCGCCGGCGCGGGTCGTGGCGGTCGCCGTCAACACGTCGCTCTACCCCGACGCGGGGGACGCCCGCCGGGTGATCGACGACATCGCCGCCCTGACCGGCCTGCCGGCCGATGACCCGTACCGCTTCGGCGGCGGACCGCTGTTCGCCGCGATCCGTGAGGCGCTGGAGCCCGGCGGGTGACGCTCACCCTCCGCCACGAGGTCCTGCGGATCCCGTTCCGCGACCCGTTCCGGATCGCGCGGGCCGACGAATCGAACGTGAGCGGGGTCGCCTCGACGGTCGTCGTCGAGCTGCGCTCGGATCGTCATCCCGGACTCGTCGGCCGCGGCGAGGGGTTCCCCGACGCGTACTACGGGGAGTCGGTGGAGACGGTCATCGCGGTCCTGCCGCTCCTCCTCGAGGCGGTCGGTGAGATCGATCCGTCGCCCGCCGGGCTGATCGCTGCGGCAGCCGCAATGGACGACCGGATCGCCCACCACGGCGCCGCGAAGTGCGCGCTCGACATTGCTCTCCACGACCTGGCCGGCCAGATCGCCGGCGTCCCGGTCTACGCGCTGCTCGGCCTCTCGCCCGACATCCCCCCGACCGACTTCACGATCGGGATCGACGAGCCGGCGATCGTCGCCCAGCGGGCCGGCAGCGCCGCTCGGTTCCCGGCCCTCAAGATCAAGCTCGGGGGTCCGGCCGACCTGGCGACCCTCGAGGCAGTCCGCGCGGTCTATGGCGGGCCGATCCGGGTCGACGCCAACACGGGCTGGTCGCTCGATGCCGCCCGCCGCCTGCTGCCCGAGCTCGTCCGCCTCGGGGTGGAGCTCGTCGAGCAGCCGTTCCCCGCCCGCCGGCTCGACGACCTGGCCGCGCTCCAGGCCGAGACGCCACTGCCGATCGTGGCCGACGAGAGCGCGGTCACGATCGACGACCTGGACGGACTCGTCGGGGTCGTCGCGGGGGTCAACGTCAAGCTCGCCAAGTGCGGCGGGGTCGGGCCCGCGGCCCGGATGCTGGCGCGCGCCCGGGGGCTCGGCTTCCGGACGTTCCTCGGCTGCATGGAGGAGACGTCGCTGGGGATCGCGGCGTCCGCCGCAGTCGCCTCGCTCGCGGACTGGGTCGACCTCGACGGCTGCCTGCTCCTCGCCGACGACCCGTTCAGCGGCCTCGAGCTCGGCGACGACTGCCGCTGGCGACTGACCGACGGTCCCGGACTCGGGGTGGAGCGCCGGCATTGAGTGGCGCTCCGGCGGTCGGGCACCCGTCGCCGAGGGCGGCTGCCTCGAACGCGCGTTCGTGTGGATAAGTTGGTGGACGAGATGGTGGACAAACCCCCTACCGCCGGCCGTCGGGGGCTCCTACCATGGTGTCCCTACGGCGTCAGACCCCCCGGGAGAGGGGTCGCCGGGACCCCGTGAAACGCGGTCGGACCGCCCGCTTCCGCGGTCGAGCGCGCCCTGGAGTCGAGGAGAGAGGAGGGAACCGTATCGTATGGATTCCAGCAGATCCGCTCAGGCGCCGAGCCCATCGTCGGACGCGATCGACTTCGTCCGCTTCTGCTACCGGCGCCGGCGGGTCGGTTGGCCGGAGCTGTACGACGAGATGTGTGCGGTGGCCGGTCGCGGGCTCTACCGCGGCTGGCGTTTCTCGGAGCTCGAGGAGCACGGGATCGGGTTCAGCCTCCACCAGACGCTCGAGCTGGCCAGGATCGCCGGCCAGGTCGCAACGGAGGAGGGAGAGCGTCGTGGTCGGGCCGTCGCCCGCTCGGCGGTCTCGGTCGCGGAGACCATCGTCGAACCCGTCGCGATCCCCATTCTGACCGAGCCACCCGAGGAGCCCGTGATCGACGTGCCGATCCTCGTGGCGGTCGCGGGACCGTCCGACTCGGTCGACGAGACGGTCGCGGGCGTGGCCGGCGCGCCGGTCCCCGAGCCCGCCATCTCGCCGATTTCGACCCCGGCCCGTCCGGCCCTGAGCCCGTCCATGATCAGGAGCGCCGCCGGCGCCGGCTGATGCCAATCCGCCGTCCCGCGGCAAACCCGGACTCATCCCAGGACCCCCGACCGGCGCGGTCGGGGGTCCTGCATCATTCGGTGGTGCGGTGCGCTGCGGTCCGGGGCGGTCGTGCCTCAGGCGCGGATGCGGCGACGGGCCATCTCGCCCTCGATCTGGCGCTCCGCCTCGACGTAGCGGTCGATCTGGTCGCGCAGCTGGTTCGCCTCCGGGGCGTAGAGGTGGACCTGCTGCTGGAGGATGTAGCTCAAGCGACGGCTCGTCATCCGGACGTGATCGAGGTTCTTCATCAGGACCAGCGGGTCCATCGCGGCCAGCTCGCTGGGATCGTACATCTGCTGCATGGCCGGAATTCTAGACGGCGCGCAGGCGGCGGGGCGGCCACTCCCAGTCGACCGGCAGCCCGGCCCCGTTGATCGCCCGGCGGCGCCCGGCCTCGGTCCCGCCGAGGACGAGGATCCGGTCGAGCTTCGTCGCCCGGCCCGCCTCGTCGCCCCACAGCTTCGTCATCTTGCGGCCGGCGTGGACGTCGTCGAGGGCGATCCCGGCCAGCCGATAGCCGGCCGGAGCGGCGGCCGACTCCCAGACCGCGTCGGCCAGGCCGACCCCGCTCGAGATCCGCCGGCCGCGATCCGCCTCGACGTCGCCGATCACGAGGACGACGACCGCGTCGTCGGCCAGCGCAGGCCGGAGGCCCTCGAGCGCGTCCCGCACGAACTGGAGGTAAGCCTGCTTGTGGTGGGCGTCGTCGAGCGCGGCATCGATCGCGGCCGCGTTGAAGCCCAGGAACCAGGTCCGGAGCCAGTTGTAGTAGCCGTACTTCACGACCCGCAGGTAGGGCGGCGAGGTCACCACGAGCCGGACCCGGTCGGGCAGACCCCGGGCGACGAGCGCCGCGCGGGCCCGCAGGCCGGCGTCGCGGGCGTCGCCGAGGAGGGCAATCCCGCGGACGGGCGGCAGCGGCTCCCGGTGGAGCCGCCCGAGCTTGGCCTCGAGGCAGGCGAACACGTCGCGATCGGGCGAGCGGAAGTCGGTCCGTGCGACGAAGTCGCGCACGTAGCGCGGGGCCATGCTGAACGTGTTCGGCATCACCTCGGACAGGTAGGTGGCGCTCTTGCCGTGGAGGATCCCGGTGATCGCCGCGGCGAGGAACCGGTCGACCCGGTCGTCGAGCCGGAGCGTCGCCCGGACGAACAGGAGCTGGGCGAACGTCCGCGGATGGAAGCTCAGGGCGACCTCGATCGGAACCATCTCGACGAGGGCGCCGGCATCGCCCGGTCGGAGCCCGCTTCCGGCGGCCGGGACGAGCGCGCCGCCGGGCCCCGGCGCGCCGAGCACGCGTAGCGCCGTGGCGAACCAGGCGTCGGCCTCGCCGGCCCAGCGGACGCGCAGGGCGATCAGGCGCGTTCGCGCCTCGGCCGCCGAGGCGGGCTCGACCTTCGACGCGGTGAGCAGGTGGGCGAACGGGTTGAGGTCGTTGCCGACGCCGATCCGGCCCTCGGCACAGGCCTGGAGCGGGGTCGTGCCGCGGCCGCTGAACGGGTCGAGCACGACGTCCCCCGGCCGCGAGTAGCGGGCGATGAACGCGTGCGCCAGGGCGGCCGGGAAGCTGGCCAGGTAGGAGCACATCGGATGGAGCCGGTGGCCCCACAGCCGCTGCTGGTCCTTCCACTCCGGCGGGATCGACAGGACCGGCAGCGCGGGTTGGTCGAGCCCCGGGAGCTCGAGCGCGAGCTGGCCGAGCATGGTCGCGTCGGCGCGGCCGGACGCCGGGGCGACCGTATCGGCGGGCGACGAGGCGGCGAGGCGGGGCGCCTCGATCGGTGAGCTCGAGGCACTGCGAGCGGGCAAGGGCGATCCCGATCCTTCCGAGCCACGCGCCGTTGCCGGTGGGCACGACGGGTCGCGGAGCATAGCACGCGCCCGGGTGTGCGCAAGAGGCGCGATCGGGCCCCATCCACGGGACGTCCGGCCCTGCGGGACGGGTCGCATGGACGCCTCTCGCCGGGCGGCCGGACGACCTACGCTATGACCTGAGCTCGAGGCTGCGTGCGGAACCCCGGGTCCGACCCGGAGCCCCGTCCCCACCGTCCGGCAATGCCGGCGAAGAGGTCACCCGAGCTCGTCGGGCCGCCGCCCACGGACGCGTTTTCGTCGACGGCGGCCCCTTCACCTACCCGGCGCCGGAGCCGCCGCGCTCGCGGGCCGTGCGAAACTGGGACCTGCCACGTCCCCGTAGCTCAGTGGACTAGAGCAACCGCCTTCTAAGCGGTAGGTCCTGCGTTCGAATCGCAGCGGGGACGCCAAACCCCTGGCTAGTGCGTTCGGTCGTCCGTCGCGGTACCGGTCGGGACCTCGAGCGGTGTGCGCCGGTCGTCCGGGCATCCGCGAACCCCGCCGCGCTGCGGGTCGTTGCAGGCGTGTTGCACCTCCATCCGGATCAGGAGCCCCCGGGGCCGCCAGGCTGTGGGTCGGCGGCCGCGGGCCGCCCGAGATCGCCTACGGACTGCAGGTCGCCGGATCGCGCGGCTCGACGCGGTAGATGCTCCGGGTGGTGGCCGCGCTCGGTCCGCCGATCGCGACCCGGACGTCAGCGACGTCGGTCAGCTCGTAATCGACCAGCAGGGGGCGGAAGTCCTGTGGATCGAGCCGCAGGACGAACACCGGACGCGAGCAGATGAGCGAGGCGATCCTGGCCTCCCGCGTCCCCCAACCTTCGTAGACGATGTTCGTGTCGTCGACGATGAGCACGTCCGGCCGGCGGCCCTCGACGTACTCCCCGTGCCACAGCGGGGTCGACGCATCCCAGTACGACAGGATCGCGGCATCGGGGGGCAGGATCGAGAACACCGCGTCCACGTAGTCGTCGCCGGAGTGGTCCGCGCTGCGGTCCGCGGACGGCAGGTTCGTCCAGCCGAGGAAGACGGCGAAGCCGAGCGCGAGGAGCCCGGCCGCGAGCCCCGTCCACCCCGCCGCCCGACCCCGGGCGCCGGTGACGCGACGGACGCCCGCGCTGGCGGCGACTGCGATCCCCTCGAGGGCGACCGTGGTGCCGATCCCCAGGACCAGCCACGGCACGAGCAGGTAGTGCTCGAGCCGCAGGTAGCTCGCCCAGACGTACGCGCCGCTGACGAGGATCGTGACGCACAGCAGCCCGAACGCCGTCCGGCGCACGAGCAGGACCGCGATCCCGGCCAGGCCGAGGACCGGGAAGACCGCGGTCGCCCGGCTGATCGCGAGGTCGCGCAGCGCCGGCAGTGCCGCGACGAGGTCCCCGAAGCCCCTGCCCGACAGGAAGTCGAACTGGTCGCGGAACTGGCGGCCGCTGACGAGCCACCACACGCTGTCGAGCGTCGTCGGGTGGTTGTAGGGGAGCGGCGGCGAGCCGCTCGCTGCGAGCGGGATGTAGACGTACACGGCGAGCCCCGCCACGAGCGCGCCGAGCGCCGGCAGCAGGATCCACGGGCGAGCCAGCAGCTCGCGCCGTCCCACCCACACGACGAACAGGCCGATGAACGGCGCCACGAACAGCGTGAGCAGGTGGTTCCCCAGCGCGAGACCGACGAGCAGCCCGCCGATCACCAGGTCGATCGCGCGCCGGCGGTCCTCCCAGACGACGGCGCGATGGAGCAGCAGCGCGCAGAACAACAGGTGGAGCGGGTTGACCTCGGCGACCGTGGCCGCGGCCCAGACCGTTCCGATGAACCCGAGCGCCAGGGCGCCGGCGATCGCCAGGAGCGGCCGCACGCCGAGCCGGCCGGCGATCGCGCCGACCGTCGCCAGCGCCGCGGCGACGAGGACCGCCGAGAGCAGGTTGAGGCGGAACGCGACGCTCCCGATTGGGACGAGCTGGGCGATCCAGCCCAGGAGGACGTACGTCGGGTAGCCCGTCGGATGGGCGACCCCGAGCACGTGCGAGACCGTCTGCATCTCGCCCCAGTCGCCGAAGGCGATCCCGGGCAGGAGCGTGCGCAGGTAGACGACCATCGCCGTCCCGAAGATGACCGCCGGGGCGAGGCGGCCGAGGCGTTCGTCGGACGGCATCTGGGCATGGTAGCCGGGCGTCCCGATCGCCGATCGTCCGGCGGCGTGCCATAGTGGACCGGGGCCGCCCCGGACGAAGGTGGGCGCCCCGTCGAGCAGGAGGACGAGCCATGCGACGAGTGCTCGGGCTGCTGGCCCTGCTGTCGCTCCTCGGGCTGGCGATCCCGCCGCTGTTCGCCGTACGCGAGAAGCAACGCCGCGAACAGGACGATGTCGAGCCGTTCGACGAGTCGGCCGACGAGATCGACATCGCGGCGATCTTCGACAATTTCGAGGTGGAGAGCGTGGCGCCGGCGTTCCGCGGCGGCGACGTGCTCACGTGGTACGGCGGCGGCACGCTCGACCTGCGTCGGGCGACCCTCGACCCGGCCGGGGCCGAGCTTCGAATGCGCGCGATCTTCGGCGGGCTGCAGCTGGTCGTCCCCGAGACGTGGCCGGTCGAGTTCACCTCGCGGTCGATCTTCGGCGGGATCGCCGACACTCGGGACCCGACCCGCGAGGACCCAACACTGCCGACCCTCACGGTCGACGCGCAGGCCATCTTCGGAGGCGGGGCGATCGTCGCCCGCCCGGCCGACGAGCTCGGCGCGGTCCTGGCCGGCGGCTGAAGCGGCGCCCGACCGGGACGTCCGAACGAGTCGCGGGCCGGCGGGCCCGGCGGGTCGTGTGGCCCGGTGCGTCCACGCCCCGGCCGTATAGGACTCTGGTACGTGGCATCGGGGCACCGGATAGGCCAGTCGGCGCCTTGACACCCCTGGTACCCGAGACGACGATGCCATCACCGATGGGCCTATGGGCGCGTCGGTCGGGTCGTCACACACCCGGGGGTCGCACCGCCCCCATGCCCCTCATTCGAGGGGACTTCGGGCGGAAAGGAGGTGCACAGAGCGTCATGCGCGCGGTCCGTCAGCTCGTCGTCGAAGGACGACGCCAGTGGCGGTCGACCGAGCGTGGTCAGGGACTCGTCGAGTACGGACTCATCCTGGTTCTCATCGCCATCGTCGCGATCCTTTCCCTGGCCTTCCTCGGCGGCACGCTCTCGTCGATGATCAGCAACGTCGGCAACTCGGTCTGAGCTCACCGCCATCCGGTGATCCGTTCCGGCGCCCTCGCCCGGTCCCAGCGGACCGATCGCGAGGGCGTCGACGATTCCAGGGTCGTCCGCACGGGGTCTGGATGGGTCTGGTACCCCCGGATGGGACCAACGTACGGCTTGGCGCTCGACCGGCCCCACCCCTACGCTCCCCCCAGCAGCCAGCCGGAGTCCACCCGTCGTCTCCGGACGGGCACGGATCCGGCTGAAGACGCACAGACGAGGCTGAACGACCAATGGCATCCATGGCCATCAACGAACTCGGGCCGATGCTCACCGCGAGCGAGGTCGCCGACATGCTCCACCTTCACGTGAACACCGTGAAGCGACTGGGCGACCGCGGCGAGCTCCCGTTCTATCGCGTCTGCAAGCGGGGCGATCGCCGCTTCCGCTACGAGGACGTGATGAACTTCCTGGCGCGCAACCGCTAGATCCCGCCGCTCGCGCCGCCACGGCGCGCGAGCCCCTCAGCCCCGCGTCTTTCCTGGGCGCCCGCCGACCGGCGGGCGCTCGTTGCTGTCCGGGCTAGGTCGCGCCCAGGGCGCCCCAGAAGATGGCCAGCCCCTCGTCGATCTCGGCTGCCGACACGTCGATCGGCGGGATCCAGCGGATCACCTGGTGGGCAGGCCCGCACGACAGGACGAGGAGGCCGTCGTCAGCACAGCGGGCGAGCACGGCCTGGGCCGTCGTGCCGTCCGGTCGGCGGGTCGACCGGTCGGCCACGAACTCGACGCCGACCATCAGCCCGGGGCCACGGACGTCACCGATCCGCGTGTCCTCGGCCGCAAACCGCGCGAGACCCGCCTGGAGCTGCTCGCCGCGCGCCGCTGCGTTGGCCACGAGCCCCTCCCGCTCGATTGTCTCGAGGACAGCGATCCCGGCGGCGCAGGCGACCGGGTTGCCGCCGTACGTCGAGCCGTGGGCGCTCTTGCCCCAGCGTTCCTGGAGTTCGCGCCGGGTCGCCAGCGCGGACAGCGGCAGCCCGTTCGCGATCGCCTTGGCGATGCACACGGCGTCCGGAACGATCCCGGCGTGCTCGAAGGCCCACATCCGGCCGGTCCGCCCGTAGCCGGTCTGGATCTCGTCGACGACGAGCAGAATCCCGTGCTCGTCGCAGAACGCCCGCAGCCGGCGCAGGAACTCGAGCGGCGCGGGCTGGTAGCCGCCCTCGCCCTGGACGGGCTCGATGACGATGGCGGCCACGCTGTCGGCCGGGACGACCCAGCTGGTCAACCGCTCGAGGGCCTCCAGGCAGGTTCGCGTGGCGAGTTCCTCGTCGCCGCCGAAGTCGCGGTAGACGGCCGGGAACGGGGTGAGGTAGACGGACGGCAGCAGCGGCTCGTACCCGGCGCGGTAGTTCAGGCTGGAGCTCGTGATCGTCGCGGCGCCCAGGGTTCGTCCGTGGAAGGCGCCGTGGAAGGCGATGATCGCCGGCCGGCCGGTGACCCGGCGGGCGAGCTTGAGCGCTGCCTCGATCGCCTCCGAACCGGAGTTGAGGAAGAAGATCGTGTCGATCGGCTTGGGCAGCGTGGCGGCGAGCAGGCCGGCCAGCCGCGCGACGGGCTCGGCGTAGCCGATCGCCCCCGTCGGCCCGATCAGCCGGTCGACCTGGGCGTGGATGGCCGCGTTCACCGCGGGGTGGCCGTGACCGAGCGACGTGACCGCGATCCCGTTGGCGAAGTCGAGATAGGCCTTGCCCGCAGTGTCGTACAGGCGGTGGCCCTCGCCGTGGCTCCAGCTCCGCTCGAAGTAGCGGCCGAGGACCGGCGAGATGTGGTCCGACGCGTGGGAGGGCGCGCTCTCCAGGGTCTCGGGCTCGTCCATCGGTACCTCGGGGGCGATCGGTCGGCGAGGCCCGAGTATAGGGTGGCCGACCGGCCGAGCGACGCCTCCCCGGACCGCGTCCCGGGCCCCGGGCCGGGTGGCAGAATGGGCCGACGCCGTCGGCCACCCTTCCTCCGACGCCGTGCGAGGGCCCCACCGCCCGTGATCGACTTCACGCTGACCGACGAGAACCGGCTCGTCCAGCAGGCGGCTCGCGCCTTCGTCGAAGCCGAGATCCTGCCCCACATCCGCGGCTGGGACGAGCGGGGCGAGGTCCATCGCGAGGTGTTCGAGCAGATGGGCGCGCTCGGCTTCCTCGGGGCGCCCATCCCCGAGGCCTACGGCGGGTCGGGGATGGACTACATCAGCTTCGCCCTGCTGTGCGAGGAGCTCGAGCGAGCGGACACGGCCTTCCGGGTCGTCCAGAGCGTCCACGTCGGGCTGAACTCGCTGACCCTCCTCCAGTGGGGAACGGAGGAGCAGCGCCAGAAGTACCTCGTGCCGCAGGCGCGCGGCGAGAAGCTCGCCACGTTCGGGCTGACCGAGCCCGGCGTGGGCACCGACGCCGGTGCCCTGCAGACCACCGCCCGCCGGGACGGCGACCGCTACCTGCTCAACGGCCAGAAGATCTGGATCAGCCTGGCCGACCTCGCCGACCACTTCCTCGTCTTCGCCACGGTCGACCGGGCGAAGAAGCACCGCGGCGTGACCGCCTTCATCGTCGAGCGCGGCTTCCCCGGGCCTGACCACGGGCACGCTCCACGGCAAGCTGGGCATCCGGGCCGGCAACACCGGGCTCATCAACCTCGACGACTGCGCGGTCCCGGTCGAGAACCGCGTCGGCGAGGAGGGCGAGGGCTTCCTCATCGCGATGAGCGCGATCGACCAGGGCCGCTACACGGTCGCCGCCGGAGCGGTCGGCCTGGCCCAGGCCTGCCTCGACGCCAGCGTCAAGCTACGCCCACGAGCGCCAGACGTTCGGCGAGGAGATCGGCCGCCACCAGCTCGTCAAGCAGATGATCGCGAACATGGCCCGCGGGATCGAGATCGGGCGGCTCCTCGTGTGGCGCGCCGGCTGGCTCAAGAACCAGGGGCTCCGCAACGACCCGCGAGACGAGCGTCGCGAAGTGGCACGCCACCGACCACTCCGTCCAGGCCGCGCTCGACGCGATCCAGATCCACGGCGCGAACGGCTACAGCAACGAGTTCCCGGTCGAGCGCTACCTGCGCAACGCGAAGGCCGCCGTGATCTACGAGGGGACGAGCCAGATCCACACGCTCATCCAGGCCGACTACGCCCTCGGCTACCGCGAGGACCGGCCGCTCCGCTGCGAGCCCTGGCCGGCACAGGGCTGGGAGCGCGGCACCGTTCCGCGGTGAGCGATCGGTCGCGGCGGCGATCCGGCAACGGCATCCGGCGCGGTCGAGGCCGAGCCGCCGATCCCGTCGGGTTGGCGCGCCGGCGAGGTCGCCACCCTGGCGGCGCTGGCCGACACGTTCGTCCCGGGTGACGGCCCGCGCCGGGCCGGGCTCGCGGCGGCAGGGCTCGAGCTGGCGCTCGACCCGGACCAGGTGCGACAGCTCCGTCTCGCCCTTCGGCTCGTCGAGTCTCCGCGTTGCCAACCTGGCCCTCACCGGCCGGCCGGTCCGGTTCAGCCGTCTGGATCCGCGGCCCGCGAGCGCTACCTCCTCCGCTGGGGCCGATCCCGGATCGCGCTCCGGAGATCGGCCTACCAGGCGTTCCGCCGGCTGCTCAGCTTCCTCGCCTATGCGATCCCCGACGAGCCGGACGACCCGAACCCGAACCTCGCCGCGATCGGTTACGTCGTCGAGGATCCGGGTCTCACGGCGAAGCCCACGACCGTCCGGCCGGTCGACCTCCCGGCCGGTGATCCTCGGCACCGGTCGTCGCTCGAGGCGGACGTCGTCGTCGTGGGCTCGGGGGCGAGCGGCGGAGTCGTCGCCCGGGCGCTGGCCGAGGCCGGTCGCTCGATCGTCGTCCTCGAGGCCGGGCCGTTCGTCCCGGAGCCGGAGATGCCGCGCGCAGAGCTCGACGCGTTCGACCGGCTGTACCTGGATCACGGCCTGACCGCCACCGCGGATGGCGCGGTGTCGATCCTGGCCGGGGGTGCGGTCGGCGGCGGGACGACGATCAACTGGATGACCTCGATCGCGGCGCCGGACCGGGTCCGGTCGGGCTGGGCCCGCGCCCACGGGATCGACGGGTTCGACGGACCCGAGGGCGACGCGGACTTCGCGACGCTGGCCGCCGAGCTGTCGGTGACCGAATCGGTCGACCCTCCGCCGAAGGACGTCGCGCTCCTGCGCGGCGCGCGGGCCGCTCGGGCTCGAGGCGGCATTGACCCGGCGGAACGCCGTCGACTGTCGGGCCTGCGGGTCCTGCCCGTTCGGCTGTCGGGCCGGCGCGAAGCAGTCCGGGCTGCGGGCCCACCTCGCTGCCGCGTGTGCGGCCGGGGCCCGCCTCGTCGTTGATGCACGGGTCGAGCGGGTGCTGATCGAAGCCGGCCGGGTCGCGGGCGTCGAGGCGACGGTCGGCTGGGAGCCGCGCTCGGAGCGGGCCCGCGCGACGGGCGTCCCATCGATCGAGCGACGAACCGTCGAGGTCCGGGCGCGCCAGGTCGTCCTCGCGGCGGGCGCGATCCCGGACGCCGGTGATCCTCGAGCGGTCGGGGATCGAGCATCGGCGCCCTCGGGCGATACCTGCTGCTCCAGCCGGTGTCGGTCGTGGCCGGGATCTTCCCCGAACCAATCGAGATGTGGAAGGGGCCGCTGCAGGGCGCCCGCTCCCTGGCGTTCGTCGACGGCGTCCGCGGGCGGAACGGGTATGCCATCGAGTCGGCCCCGGGCATCCCGGCCTGATCGGCCTCGCGCTGCCGTGGGACGGTCGGGACGCCTACGCCGCGCTGATGACGCGGGTCGGGCACCTCGCCCCGTTCATCGCGATCACGCGCGACGGCGGCACGGGTCGGGTCCGGGCGACGCGAGCTCGGGCGGCGTGCGGATCGACTACCGGCTCGACGGGGTGGGGCGGACGACGCTCCGTCACGGCCTCGTGACGATGGCCCGGATCGCCCGGGCGGCCGGCGCGACCGAGCTCATCGCCTGCGGCACGCCCGGGGCGCGCTACGCCGAGCCGACAGCCGGGTCGAGCGAGCGGCCGCGGCGGGGCACCCTCGGGCGCTACGAGCCCCGGGTTCGAGGCGTACCTGCAGCGACTCGCGCGGTTCGACTTCGGACCGAACCGCGGCTCGGTCTTCAGCGCCCACCAGATGGGAACCGCGCGGTTCGGGGTCCGACCGGCGGAGCCATCCGTGCGATCCGGGCGGCCGGGTGCGTGGCGGATCGGCGGGTCGCGATGCCGTGATCCATGGGCTCTACGTGGCCGACACGTCGCTGTTCCCGACCGGCCTGGGCGTCAACCCGATGATGACCACGATGGCGCTTGCCCGGCGCGTCAGCCGGACGGTCCTCGCCGAAGCCTGACGGCCGGCGGCATCCCGGATCCGGCTCAGTCGGGCACGCCCGGCCGAGCGAGACGCGTCGCGCTCGCCTCCGGCGCGACCTCGCCGGGCCGGCCGCTGGGGTCGGCATCCCGTGCGACCTCGCCCAACGCGCCCGTCGGGTCGGCGGCCAGCGCGACCTCGGCCGGCCCGGCCTCGGCGGCTCGCTGCTCCGCCGAGCCGCGATCGCGCGGTGACGATGAGCGCGACGGCGAAGACGATGACGGCGCCGGCGACGACCGTGCGCGGCTCGATCGGCTCGCCGAGGAGGATCCCGGCCAGGACGAAGGCGACGACCGGGTTGACGTAGGCATACGTCGCGATCTTCGGCAGCGGCGCGACCCGCAGCAGCCAGACGTACGTCGTGAACCCGACCAGGCTGCCGACGGTGGTCAGGTAGAGCAGCCCGAGCCACGACCGCGCGGACACGGCGGCGAGGTCGAACGTCCGCAGCTCGCCCACGAGCACCGCGCCGATGAGCAGGAGCGACCCGCCGCAGATCATCTGCAGCCCGGTCGCGGTGAGCGGGCGTCGGGGCAGGACGGCGCGGTGCGAGGAGTAGAGCGATCCAGAGCCCCAGCACAGCGGCGAGAGCAGGAGCGCGAGGATCCCCAGCGTATCGAAGGCGAGCCCGCCACCGGTCCCGAACGGCCCGACGAGGACGATCACGCCGGCCAGCCCGACGACGATGCCGACGACGGCGACCCGCGGCAGCCGCTCGCCGAAGAAGACGCGTCCGAGCACGGCGACCCAGACCGGCAGGAGGGCGACGAGGATGGCCGCGATCCCGGCCGGAACGGTCTTCTCGCCGAGGGCGACCATGCCCATCCCGCCGAACAGGAGCGCGCCGCCCACGATCGCGGAGTCACGCCACTCGCGTCGGCTCGGCAGGCGCGGTCGGTCGGCGTCGGCGACGCTCGGGTCGTTCCGCAGCCGGACGGCCTGGCCGGCTTCCCATGTCAGGATGATCGCCCCGGCGGTGAGGAAGCGGACCGCCGCCATCAGGAACGGCGGGATCGTCTCGACGCCCAGCCGGATCCCGATGTAGGTCGAGCCCCACACGAAGTAGAGCGTGAGCAGCCCGGCCCAGATCGCGAGCGGGCTGGCCGCCGCGTGCCGGCTCATCGGGACGTTTGGCTGAGTCGACTGGTCCAAGTCCGCAGCATACCGCCGCGGCGGGCGTCCTGCACGCGGGGATCGCGACCGGGTCGGATCGGCCCGCTCGCGGGGCAGGCGGCTCCGCGGGTCGGGCCGCTCGAGTGTCAGGCGGCTCCGACCGCGACGGGCCGGCACAGGCGGCAGGCCCGGTAGCCGGCCCGTTCTCCGTCCGCCGTCGAATGGAACGCGACCCGGTGCCGATCGGTCACCCGCCGCGCCGCGTGGCACGACGGCAGGCAGTAGATCTTCGTGCTGTCGGAGCCGATGTAGCGGATCCCCGCCCGGGCGAGCCCTTCGAGCTCGTCCGGGTCGAGCCCCTCGGCGGCGAGGATCGTCCGCTTGTTGCCGGGTCCGCCGAGCGAGTAGTTGCCGATCAACCCGTCGCTCCGGACGACGCGGTGGCACGGCACGATGAGCGGCACCGGGTTGTGGCCCAGCGCGGTCCCGACTGCCCGGACGGCCTTCGGCCGGCCGATCTCGGCGGCGATCCAGCCGTAGGGGCGGACCTCGCCGCGCGGGATCTCGAGCGCCTTCGTCCAGACATCGCGCTCGAACGGCGTGCGGCCCCGCAGGTCGAGGGCGATCCGGGCCCGGCGATCGCCGGCCAGGCGGCGATCGATCGCGGTTCCGAGCCGCGCCGGGAGCGCCACCACCCGGTGGGCAGGCCGACCATAGCGGGCGACATGGCGCGCCTCGAAGGTCGGGCCGTCGGCGGCCTCCTCGACCGCCACCACCCCGAGGCCGTTGAACGCGACGAACAGCGGGCCGATCGGCGAGTCGATCGCGGCGTAGGCGTCGGCCAGCCCGACCGAGATCAGCGTCCGCGGCAGGAGCGTATCCGGGGCGGCCGTCCGAAGCTCGGCGAGGTGGCCGGCCAGGACGTCGTCGGTGGGGAGGGCATACGGGGCGGTCATCGGTGGGTCTCCTGGAGAGCGGGTCGAAGGGTGGCGGTCGGGCCGCGCCGGCGATCTGAGGTCGCGCCGGAGTCTTCATCGGTGTCGGACGGCTGCTCGGCTCGGAGCATCTCGCGGAGGCGGGCCAGCCCGCGATGCACCTGCGCCTTGACCGTCCCCTCGGGCCGGTCGAGCGCGAACGCGATCTCGTCGTAGCCGAGGCCGTCGACGTGGCGCAGCACGACCGGGGCGCGATAGCGCTCGGGCAGGGCGAGGAGGCGGCTCGCCCACGCCTCGGTCGACTCGCGAGCCTCGAGACGGGTCGCCGGCGTCTCGGCGGGCGCCGCCGTGGGATGGTCGAGCTCGTCGAGGAAGGTCAGCGACGACCGTCCGGTCGTCGCGGCGCGTCGCCGAACACGGGTTCGCGCGACGTTGACCACGATCGTCGCCAGCCAGGCGTCGAGCCGCAGGGCGAGGATCCGCGGGGCATCCCACCCGCCGAGCGCCCGGTACGCCCGAACGAACGCGTCCTGGGCCGCGTCCTCGGCGTCCGCCGGGGCGCCCAGGATCCGGAGGGCGATCGAGTAGACCCGGTCCTGCCGCGCGCGGACGAGGGCCTCGAACCCGAGGTCGAGGTCGTCGGCGAGAGCGGCGAGGATCGTCGGTTCGTCCATCGTTCGTTCATAACACCGCGCGGCGGGATCCGGTTGCATTCTGGTGGGGGCCGGCCGGAACGGCGCGGGTCCGCCGATCGCGAGGCGGCGAGCCGCTCAGGCTGCCGGCACGACCCGGAACGGAACGACCTGCCCGGCCGGACCGACCGCCTCGACCTCGCCGGTCGGCTGGACGAGGAAGATCCAGACGTCCCAGGCCACGTGGCTCACGATGAGGGCCCCGAGCGGCACCCGTGCGGCGTACAGCACGCACCAGTGGGCACCCGCCGTGGCGGCCGCGCCAAGCAGGGTGAAGTTGCCGCTCGTGACGTGGACCCCACCGTAGGCCGCCGCGGCCAGGGCGGCCCCCGGCCATCGCCCGTAGCGGCGCATGAGCGCCTCCTGGACGAGACCGCGCCAGAAGACCTCCTCGGCCGGCCCGATGAGCAGGGCCAGCCTGGCCGCGATCTCGGCCCGCGGCCGCAGGTGGCGGAGCGCGTAGATGTCGCGAATGTCCTCGTCGCCGCCGGGGACGTACCGTCGCGCGAAGCGATCGCCGGCCGCGAAGGTCAGGTACAACACGAGCGCGGACAGGAGCCCGGCCACGATCCGCCACGGCCCGATCCCGACCCGTCGCGCCGGCCGGCTCGTCAGGAGGGCCCAGCTCCCGAGCCCGACCCCAGTCAGCGTCATCCGGGACCAGAACCGGTCGCGTGGGCCGCGGAACACGGCCGTGAAGGCGGTCGCGGCCCCGGCCAGCCCGAGGACCAGGGCGATCCGCCCCGGCCGATCGTCTGCCTCCGCGCGGCCGGGCGACCCGGCTCGCGGGTCAGCCATGACCGACGCCCGACAGGAGGATCCCGGCCACGAGCATGCCGCCGAACGCGAAGTGGAGCTGGGCGGTCCGCAGGTCGATCATCGCGATCGCCCGGGCCTGGCCGCTCGCCCCGAGCTCGGCCGCCCGGATGACCCGGACGAGGTAGGGCAGCGACGCGATCGCGATCATCGTTGTCGCCGGGAGCAGGCCGAAGGCCACGGCCAGTCCGAGGCTGATATAGGCGCCCAGCACGAGCCCGACGTACGAGTAATGGGCCCATTCCTTGCCGAGCCGGGCCGACAGGGTCACGATCCCGGCCCGGGTGTCCTCGCCGATGTCGCGCCACTCGTTCCCGTGGAGGATGGCGGCGACGAGGCAGCCGACCGGGACCGACACGATCAGCGCCGTCACGGACCAGGCGCCGCTGATCGCGAAGTACGAGCCGACGACCATGAGCGGGCCCATGAGCACGAAGACGAGCGGCACGCCGAGGGCGTGGAACTTGTACTGGAAGGGCGGCGCCGTGTAGAAGTAGCCGCCCGCGAGCCCGACGAGGCCGAGCACGACGATCGCCGGCCCGCGCAGGGCCACGAGGTACAGGCCGATGAGGACGGCCAGCCCGAACGCGGTCAGCGCGACGGCGTACGCCTGGCGCTCGGTCAGCCGGCCCTTGACGATGGCGTGGCTGGCCCGCGGGCTGGTGATCGTGTCGATCCCCTGGCGGACGTCGTAGATCTCGTTGACGATGTTCGTCCCGCTGTGGATGAGCACCCCTCCGGCCAGCGCGGCGAGGAACGGCAGCCAGGCGAACAGGCCGTCGACGGCGGTCAGGGCGGCCCCGGCCAGCACGGGGATGACCGACGCCGTATAGGCGAACGGACGGAGGACCTCCCAGACCGCGCCGGCCCGACGACGGACACGCGATCGGGCTCCGAGCCGCCGATCGTCGGCCAGGCCGACCCCGCTCGCGACGGCCTCGTCGTCCGACGCGCCAGCGACCGTTGCGGGCTCGCCGGCCGGTCGCTCGATCGCCCGGCTGCCGGCCGGCTCGGGCAACCCGGCGTAGATCGTCGCGGCGGCGATCAGCTCGTCGATCTGGCGGTCTTCCTGGAGGACCGGCTGGAGGAGCGGCAGCCCAAGGCCGGCGTCGGCATGGAACGCCATCGCCCGCCCGGCGACGTCCTCGCGGGTGCCACACAGCATGAACGCGTCGAGGAGCTCGTCCGGGATGAGGTTGCCGGCGGTGGTGTAGTCCTCGGCCCGCCAGGCGGCGGCGATCCGGTCGCGGAGCGCCGTGTCGAAGCCCGCCCGGCGGAGCGACACGTCGGAGAGGACCGACATCATGTAGATCACGAACGGCTCGCGCTTGGCCCGGTTGAGCGCCTCGCGGCGGGTCTCGTCGACGAGGCTGAGCAGGTAGCCGGCGGTCTCGAGCGAGGCTGGGTCCCGGCCCGCCTCGACCGCGGCAGCCCGCAGCCGCTCGAGGATGCCGCGCAGCGACGGGACCGATTCGGCTGGCCGGGCGAGGTAGCCGTCGGCCTTCCGGCCGGCCAGCGCGACGAATTCGCGCCGGTATGCCGCGACGACCAGCGGGATCCGATGGGTCGGGGGGAACATGGGCTGGATCGGGGGCAGCCCCGGCGTCGCCGACGGGAGCCGCTCGCCCGCCCACAGGGCACGGAGCTGGTCGATGGTCTCGGACACCCGTTCCACGGCCGCGTCGGGCTCGTACGGGATGCCCATCTGCTTGAGCCGCAGCGGCAGGCCGGTGCCGAGGCCCATCACGATCCGGCCGGGCAGGATCTCGTCGAGCGCCGAGCCGGTCATCGCCAGGACCACCGGGTGACGCGTGAACGGGTTGACCGCGCCGAGCGCGACCCGGAACCCGTCGTCGTCATCGTCGCCGTCGGCGGCCAGGGCGCCGGCAACCGCGCTGCCGAAGCTGACGGCATCGCGCTCGAAGTAGGAGTCGTGGATCCAGATCGAGTCGAGGCCGCTGTCGCGGGCCTCGCGCGCCCAGCGGACGACGTCGTCCACGTCGCCCCTGGCGGCCAGGCCGAGACCGATGGGGCGGGGAAGGGTGCGCATCGGTGGCGGCTCCTGGGGTTCGAGGCTGGATCGGCCGAATCGTACACCGATCGGGCCTCACTTGCTACTCGCCGGGAGCAGGTTGAAGCGGCAGGTTCTGCAACTGGACCGGCCCAACCGCCATGCGACAATCCGGCGATGGCGATCGACGAGCGGTTCGACGAGCTGGCCGGCAGCCTCGGCGGGTTCTACACGACCTGGGCCGCGTACCTCGGCATCGAGCTCGGCCTGTTCGCCCGGATCCGTGATGCCGGCCCGGCCGGGATCCGGCCCGACGAGCTGGCGGTCGCCAGCCAGTGCCTGGTCGACCCGGTCGAGATCTGGGTCCGGCTCGCCGATGCCGTCGAGCTCATCGTCTTCGACGGCCAGCGGGCCCACGCGATCGACGAGGTGACGACCATCCTCCTCGACGACGAGCGGCCCGAGTACCTCGGTGGCCAGTTCGTGTCGTCGGTGGTCAGCAGCCTCGACTACGACCGGATGACCGAGTTCTTCCGCGCCGGCCGGACCGTGCCCGAGCGGCCGCCCCGCTTCCACCGGGCGATCGAGGCGGTCACCGCGCAGGACATCGCCGTGTTCTTCCAGGAGGGTCTGGCGGCGCTGCCCGACCTCGCCGCGGACCTGGCGACGGGCGGGCGGGCCCTCGACGTCGCCTGCGGCGGCGGGCGCTGGCTCATCGCGCTCGCGCGGCGCTTCCCGGAGATGACCCTGACCGGCGTCGAGTTCGAACCCGACTCGGTCGGCCGGGCGATGCGGCGGGTCGCCGAGGCCAGGCTCGGCGAGCGGATCTCGATCGACAGTCGCGATCCGACCGACCTGCCGTATGGACCCGTCTTCGACCTCGTCTACTTCCAGGATGCGCTGCACGAGCTGCCCGACCCGGTGGCGGCCCTGCGCTCGGCATGGGCGACCGTTCGGCCGGGCGGTCGCCTCGTGGTCCTCGACTGGTGCCTGCCGACGACGATCGAGGAGTCACGTTCGCTCCACGGCGTATTGCTGTGGGGGATCCAGCTCGACGAGCTGTACCAGGGCAGCCGGATGTGGGACCTCGAGGGCTATCTCGCCCTGTTCGGGTTCGCCTCGATCCCGCCCCCGACGGTGATCGACCTGCCGTCAGGGGCGACCCTGTTCGCGGTAACCCGCCCGTCCTGAGCGGGCGGGGCCGGATCCCGTCCGGTCGTCCCGGACGGGATCCCCGGTCGGGGCTACTGGGTGACGGTGACCGTGCCCTTCATCGACGAGTGGATCTTGCAGTGGTAGGTGAACGTGCCGGCCGCGGCGAAGGTGGCTTTGAACGTCGCTCCCGGCGCCAGGTCGCCGCTGTCGGGCCCGCCCGAGTCGAACGTCACGGTGTGCGTCGTGCTGTCGTTGTTCGTCCACGTGATCGAGTCGCCGACCTTGGCCGTGAGCGTCGCCGGGTTGAAGGCGAAGTCCTTGACCGACACAGCCGCGCCGGCGCCGCCGGCGGTGCTGGGAGCGGCCGAGGCGGGAGCCGATGCCGGAGCCGATGCCGGAGCGGACGCCGGTGCCGTGGTGGGAGCCGTGGTCGGGGCCGTCGTCGGCGACGGGGTCGCCGCGCTCGACGAGCAGGCGGCGACGGCCATCGCGAGGACGACGACCAGGGCCGCCGGTTTCAGGATCGAGCTCGTCCGGATCATGGTTCTCCTCCAGATCGTTCGTTCGCGGCGGCCGTTCGATGGTCCGTACCGGCCGAGCGCTGGGCTGCCGGAGGATACGCTGCGTGCGTCGCGCCGGTTCTCGCCAGCGTCCCGGCCCGTGCGGGCGATACCCTTCGGCGATGACCCCCCCGACTGCCGCGCTCGGACCGCCATGGTACGGCGTCGACGACGCGCTCCTGCGGCGCTTCGAGGTGCACGAGACCTGGGTCCACAGCCTGGGCGCGGGCCGCGAGGTGGTCGACCTCGGCGATGCTGTCGGTCTGTTCGACGAGCTGGACCCGGATCCGTTCTACAACCGCGTCGGGGCGATCCGCTGGCCGGCCGACCCGACGGCCTTCGCCGAGCGCCTGGCCGTCGCCCTGGAGCTCTTCGAGGCGCGCCGCCGGCAACCCTACGTCTGGCTCCCGCCGGCGGGAGCCGTCTGCCCGCCGGAGCTCGCAGAGCGGCTCGCCGCGGCCGGCTTCGTCGAGGTCGGTGACGGCGCAATCGAAATGGTCCTGACCCGCGACCCGCGCGGGACGCCGAGCCGGCCGCTCACCGACGGGGCGACGATCCGCCGCCTCGAGCCAGGCCCGGGCCGGGGGCCCGACGTCGTCGCCGTGGCGGGAGTCATCGCCGAGGTCTTCGCGATCGGGGCCGATCGACGCGCGCCGCTCGAGGCCGAGATCGAGCGTGGCCTCGACGATCCGGCGATCGACGTCCGGCTCGTGACCGTCGCCGGCGAGCCGGTGGCGGTCGGCCGACGGCACGACGGCGACGACCTGAGCTACCTGTCGGCGATCGGCGTCCGGCGGCCGTGGCAGGGGCATGGTCTCGGGGCGGCCGTCACCCGGGCGCTCGTCGAGGCGGCGCTCGACGCCGACCGACGCTGGGTCTACTTGGGGGTCTACGCGGACAACCTCGCGGCCCGGTCGCTCTACGAGCAGGTCGGGTTCGCCGCGCTCGGCGGCCCGGCGCGGGAGTTCCTCCGCCCGTGACCGGTGCGGGCGACCCGCGGTCCTGGATGGCACTCGCCCGCGAGGCGGGGCTGGATCCGGGCGGCCCGGATCTCGGCGGCGTCCAGCTTCGGGTCGTCGCCGTCGGCTGGGCGACGGTCGAGACCGAGCGCCTCATCCAGGAGCTCGACGGCCGGCTGCCGGGCCGGGCGTTCGAGCCCGGAGCACCCGACGAGCTGCTCGGCGCGACGGCTCGGCTGGCCCGATCCGCGGACGGCACGCCCGATCTGGTCGTCCTCGAACCGGCGAAGGAGGGTCTGCTGGCGGCCCTCCTGGCCCGCCGCGACGAAGGCCCGGCGGCGCTCTACCTCGGACTGGGCGAGGGCTGGTCGCCGGCCGCTGCGGCCGCGCGGCTGCGCCGGGCGGGGATCGCGACGCGTGCCGGCGACGGGCCGCTCGGACCGGCGCTGCTCGTCACCGGCCGGAGCCCGGGATCGCCGCAGCTGCTGCTCGTCGGGGTACCATCCCAGCCATGATCGAACAGGGACCCGTCACCCTCCGCCCGGTCTCGGCGGCGGCCGACGCCGAACGGATCGCCGCGCTGTTCACGGAAGAGGGTTACCCGGCGGCCGCGTCGACGATCGCAGACCGGATCGAGCGGTTCACGGCGGCCGACGGTCAGGTGATCGTGGCCGAGGATGCCGGCGAGATCCTCGGCTTCGTGGCCGTCCACGTCATGCCCCGCTTCGAGCACGACGACACGATCGCCCGCGTCTTGGCGCTCGTCGTCGACGCCGGCGCCCGCGGCCGCGGGGTCGGGCACGACCTCATGAAGTCGGCCGACGCGATCGCCCGCGACGCCGGGGCCGCGTTCATCGAGGTGACCGCGGCGCACCATCGCCCCGAGGCCCGCCACCTCTACGAGGCACTGGGCTACGACGCGACCGTCACCGCGTATCTCCGGAAGCGGCTCTGACCGAACCCGCGGCCACGTTCCCGCACCTCCGCCTGCGGACGGCGGCGCCCGGCCTGCTCGCCCTCCCGTGGGAGCTGCCGCTCGTCGACTGGCCGGACGATGAGATCGAGTTCCGCGAGCTGCCCGTCGGCCCGTCGCGCCACCTGGTCCGCTTCGTGCTCGACGCCGACCAGCTCTATGCCCTCAAGGAGGAGCCGTCCGAGATCGCCCAGCGGGAGTACGAGGTCCTCCGCCGGCTCGAGGCGGCTGAGCTGCCGGCGGTGACGCCGGTCGGTCTCTCGGAGTCGCCGGAGCGGTCGGAGGGCATCCTGGTCACGCGCTACCTGGCCCACTCGCTCCAGTACCGGCGGCTGCTCATGCGTCTCGGGACCGGGTCGGAGGCGTATCGCGATCGGCTCCTCGACGCCATGGCGTCGCTGCTCGTGGACCTCCATCGAGGCGGGGTCTACTGGGGCGACTGCTCGCTCGCCAACACGCTCTTCCGGCGCGACGGGGACAAGATCCAGGCCTACCTCGTCGATGCCGAGACGAGCGAGGTCCATCCCTCGCTCTCGGACGGCCAGCGAGCGTACGACCTGGAGGTCCTCGTCGAGAACGTGGCCTTCGGGCTGGCGGACCTCGCGGTCTACAACGAGCGACCCGACGAGCTCGACGAGGCAATCGCCGCCGCGGAGAGCGTGCGGACGCGCTACCGCGGGCTGTGGGACGAGCTCCACGCCGAGGTCCAGCTCGGCGCCGACGACCGGTTCGGGGTCGGGGCCCGCGTTCGTCGCCTCAACGATCTCGGCTTCGCGGTCGACGAGATCGAGCTCGAGCCGGGCGACCGAGCCGGCAAGCTCCGGCTCCGCGTGGCCGTTACGACCCGCCGGTTCCACACCCGCGAGCTCGAGCGGCTGACCGGCATCCGCGCCCTGGAGGGCCAGGCCCGGATCCTCATGAACGACCTGCGCGAGTACCGCGCCTACCTCGAGTGGTACGAGCGGCGAACGCTGACCCGGGCCGAGGGTGCCGGCCGCTGGCTGTCCGACGTGTTCGAGCCGACGCTGGCCCGCCTGCATGACGTCGTGGGCAGCGAGCGTGACCTCGTCCAGGCCTACTGCGACGTCCTCGAGCACAAGTGGCTCCTGTCCGAGAAGGCCGGCCGCGACGTGGGTCTCGGCAAGGCGATGGAGTCGTACCTCGCGATCGGCGCCCCGGCCCCGGAGGTCGCCCCGGATCTCGAGGCCGACCCCGAGGAGCAGGCCAGTGCCGACGCCGTCGCCGGGCTCGAGCCGAAGCGCGAGCCGAGGCAGCGGACGACCTGACCGACCCGATCGGCTCTCTGCATCGAGTGGCCTGGCGTGGCATGATGCTGCAGCCCCATGTCGTCGCTCACCGTCGCCACGGACGTCGTCGTCCGGGTCCGCGACCTCCGCAAGACGTACGGGGAGATCCACGCCGTCGACGGGGTCTCCTTCGAGGTCGCACGCGGCGAGGTCTTCGGCCTGCTCGGTCCGAACGGTGCCGGCAAGACGACCACAGTCGAGATGCTCGAGGGGCTCCGCCAGCCCGACGCCGGCCAGCTCGAGATCCTCGGCATCGACGCGGTCGCCCAGCCCGACGCGCTCAAGCAGCGGATCGGGGTCACGCTCCAGACCGCCGAGCTCTATCCGAAGCTGACCGTGGTCGAGGTGCTCGACCTGTTCCGGAGCTTCTACAACCACACGCTGCCGACCCAGCAGCTGGTCGACTTCCTCGACCTGTCCGAGCGCCGGAACGCCCAGACGCGCGAGCTGTCGGGCGGCCAGCGGCAGCGCCTCGCGGTTGCCCTCGCCCTGGTCAACGATCCCGAGGTCGTCTTCCTCGACGAGCCGACGACCGGTCTCGACCCGGCGGCGCGGCGATCGCTGTGGGACCTCGTCGACCGGCTGCGTGAGCAGGGCAAGACGATCCTCCTGACCACCCACTACATGGAGGAGGCCGACCAGCTGTGCGATCGGCTGGCGATCATGGACCACGGCAAGATCCTCGAGATGGGGACCTCGAGCGAGCTCATCGACCGGCGCTTCCACGAGCGCGCCGTCCGGTTCGAGTCCGCCCCAAGCCTCGACGACGCCGAGCTGGCCGCGCTGCCGTCCGTGACGGCCGTCAAGCACGACGACTCCGCGACGCTGCTCTACACCAACGACGTCCCGGCCACGATCGGCGGGCTGCTCGCGCTGACTGAGGCGCGCGGCATCGAGCCGGGCGACCTCGGGGTCCGCAAGGCGACCCTCGAGGACGTCTTCCTCGCCCTGACCGGTCGGGCGCTGCGGGACTGACGGCGACCCGATGAAGGCCCTCCGCGCGCTGACGATCGCCAACATCCGCGGCTACACGCGCGACCGCCAGGCGATGTTCTGGACGCTGGCGTTCCCGCTCCTGTTCGTCGCCCTGTTCGGCCTGATCTTCTCCGGGGGCGACAGCAAGATCACCGTCGCCTGGGTCGATCAGGACGGCACGCCGGCGGCCGCCCAGCTGCGCACGGCCTTCGCGGCGGCCCCGAACGTCATGCTCGTCGACTCGACCCTCGACGCGGCCCAGACGGCGATGAAGAACAGCGACAACGCCGGGATCATCGTCGTCCCGCAGGGTTACGCTGCTGCGCTCGCCGCCGCCGCGACCGACCCGTCCACGCCGGCCACGATCACGTACTACATCGATCCGAGCCAGACGACGGCGACGGGCTCGATGGTCTCGTATGTCAACGGCACGCTCGCGATCGTGAACCTCGGCGGCAAGCCGGTTGCCATCACGAGCACGCCGACGACGATCCAGACCACCCGCCTGAACGCGGTCTCGTACCTCGTCCCGAGCATCCTCGGGATGGCGCTCATGCAGACCGGCATCTTCGCCGCGATCCCGCTCGTGGCCGACCGCCAGAAGCTGATCCTCAAGCGGCTGGCCGCCACGCCGCTGAAGCGCTGGCAGCTGATCGGCTCGAACGTGCTGATGCGGCTCCTGATTGCGCTCATCCAGTTCGCCCTGATCGTCGGCGTGGGCGTGGCCTGGTTCAAGATCACGATCGTCGGCAGCCTCATCGGGATCGCCCTGCTGGCCGTCCTCGGATCGCTCGCGTTCACTTCACTCGGCTACGTCATCGCCTCGCTGGCGAAGACCGAGGACGCGGCGAACGGGATGACGAGCGCAGTCCAGTTCCCGATGATGTTCCTGTCGGGGACGTTCTTCCCGATCGCGGTCATGCCCGACGCGCTCCAGACGGTCGCCCGGTTCCTGCCCCTGACCTACCTCTCCGATGCCCTGCGCCAGGTCATGGTCGGTGGGGCGGCCTACGCGCCGCTGACCACCTGCATCGCGATCCTCATCGGCTGGACGGTCGTCTGCTTCGGGTTCGCCGCGCGGCGCTTCCAGTGGCAGTGAGGGCTCACCAGCCCTCCTCGTGGACCATCTCGCTGAGCGCGCGCCGGCCACCCGGACGCAGGGGCCGGACGAGGTCGTCGGGGTCGGCCGGGTAGCCGAACGAGAGCAGGTACTCGCAGTGGCGATCCGCGGGGTAGCCGAGGATCCGCCGGGCGAGGTCGTGGTCGTAGACCGTCGCGGGCACGCTGCCGATCCCGAGCTCCCAGGCGACCAGCATCATGTTCTCGGCTGCCTGTCCAAGGTCGAACAGCACTGACAGCGGGGCGTCGGCGGCGACCGGGTCCGGCGTCACGAGCGCGACCGCGACGGCCGCTCCGGCCAGGTGGCCGGCCCATGGACCGACGGCCGCCAGCTCGGCCAGGCGATCGCGCCGGCGGACGACGATGAAGTCCCAGCGCTGGAGGTTCTTCGAGCTGCCCGAACGCCGGCCGGCGCCGAGGATCCGGTCGAGGTGATCCGGCTCGAGCGGGCGGTCGGCGAACCGGCGGATGGCCCGCTTCCGGCGGACCGCGTCCCAGACGGTCACGGCTCGGGCCGCGACGACCGACCGACCATCGCCAGCCCCGGGGCCGCCGCCCGGTCACCGACGAGCGATTCCTCGGGCTCCGGGAGGCGGCGCGCCTCGACCGCCTCGGCCGCGGCGGCCGCCGCCTCCGGCGTCAGCGGGCCGCCGAGCTCCCGGGCGAGGAACGCGGCCACGGACCGACGATAGGCTGCGTCCTCGTACGACCAGCTGTGGCCGCCCGTCTCGACGATCAGCAGCTCGACCGGGGACGGGGCCTGCTCACCCTTCCGCGCGGCGATCGCCGCGCGGGCGATCCGGCGGGCGTGCTCGACGGGCATGACCTCGTCGTCTCGGCCGTGGGCTACCAGCGCCGGGCCGGTGTAGGTCGCGATCGCGTGGCGAGCGCTGATCGCGCGCAGGTCGTGCCCGCGCGGCCGGACGAACACCCGGCTCGTGAGCCAGGCCAGCGGCGTGGCGACGGCGCCGGGGAAGGGGAGCCGGGCGAGACGGAACGTCTGGCGGACCATCCGGCGCGGGTCCGACGGCGCCGACACGCTGACCACCGCCGCGACTCGCGAGTCCGCGGCCGCGGCGAGGATCGCGCCGGCGCCGCCCATCGAGTGCCCGACGATCGCGCCCCGGCTGACCTCGGGCCGGGCAAGCAGGGTCTCGAACGCTGCCGCCGCATCGGCGCCGTACTCGCCGGTGCTGACCGGGAGGCGCTCGGGCGGGTTCGCGCCGTTCCCGCGGACGTCGAACGTCAGGCAGTGGAACCCGGCGGCATGCAGGAACGACGCGGTCGGCAGGGTCCGGTCCCGGGCGGAATCCCAGCCGTGCACCAGCACGACGCCGGGTCCGATCGCACCGCCGGGTGCCGGGATGAACCAGGCCGGCAGGTCGCCGGCGTCCGACGCCACGGTCGTCTCCTCGTAGGCCAGCCCGAAGTCGGCCGGGCTGAAGCGTGGCGGACGCCGATGCGGGAACCCGGCCCGGGCCCGGTAGACGTGGGCGAAGCGGAGGGCGGCGGCGAGCGGGGCGATCGTGAGTCCGGCGATCAGGCCGGCGCGGCGAACAGTCGGCACGAAGACAGGGGACGACACGCGCCCCCCGGGTGTCAAGCCGCCGCCTCGGGACGAGCCCGTGCGGCGGGGTGGCTAGACTCCATCGCGTGACGAAGCGCGATCCCTACCTCGTGCTCGGGCTCAAGCCCGGCGCCTCGGCGAGCGCGATCAAAGCGGCCTGGCGACGGCTGGCCCGCGAGCACCACCCCGACGTGTCGGCCGGCGATCCGGTCGCCGAGCGGATCAAGACGCGCCGGATGGCCGAGATCAACGCCGCCTACGAGGTGCTCCGGGACGCCCCGCTCGGCGGGTCGAACGGATCGGACGACCGGGCAGCCCGGCGAGCATCCGGCCCGCCGCCACCGCCACGGACTCGGCCGGTCACCGCCCGGCTCGACACGACCGACACGCTCCGACCGAGGAACGCCACCACGTCGCACCCGGACGGCCGGCGGACGCATCCCCCCGGCCAGCCGCCGATTCGCTCGCGGGCCCCCGACACTGGTCCGCGCCGCGCCTCGGACCCGAACGGGCCGCTGATGCGGTCGCGGGTCCGCCGCTTCCGGCCACCGACACCTCCCACCCTGGTCGTCGCCCGGGCCACCGAGATGCCGTTCGGCAAGTTCCACGGCCATACGCTCGGGGAGATCGCGGCGTTCGAGCCGTCGTACATCGACTGGATGGCCACGACGATCACCCGCGAGCCCGACCTGCTCGCCGCCGCGCGGGTGCTCCGCGACGATCTCGATGCCCGTGGGGTGGTGCGTCGCCTGCGCCCGATGCGGACGCCGCCTGCGCCGCCGACCGACTGACCGGACCCGGACGCGACGATCGCCCCCGGTGCCCTCGGGGGCGATCGTATGGAAATCAAAAGAAGGATTATTCCTGCCGTCGTTCCGAGTCCCCGGGCCTGCCGGCCGATCGCTCATGGTTGCTCGGTTCGTGACCGGATGTCGTTGGGCCGTGTTCGACCGGTCGTGGCGATATGCCCTGCCCGGTCCTCGACGTTCGGCTTGTTCGACTCCCGACCCGTGACCGACGCCTCAGGGTTCGTCCCCGCGGCTCGCTCGACGGCGTGCTCACACCGTAGCCGGTCGGGACACGAGCGCCAATAGCCGACTCGTCCGGTCCGGAGGCGGGCGATGGTGGGGCGCGTGGGCGCACCACCTACAGGACGGAGGTACCGAACGGCAAGGTGTCCGTGCGCGCCGGTCCGCGCCGCGGCGGTGTCCGCGCCGGGGCGCCACGGTGGCGCGGCGGCGGCGATCGTGCCGGTCGGCTAGATTCCGGGCCGTGATCCCCATCGCACCAGGCCGCCTGCTGGCCGTCGCCGCCGTTACGCTCGCCCTGTTCGCGGCGTGCAGCGCCCCGGCCGCGGTTGCCTCCTTCGATCCGAGCCAGCCGTGCGCCGGCGCCGATGCCCAGCACATGCCGGGCGCCTATCCCGAGCTCGAGCAGACGATCCCGGCGGCCCTCGGGGGCGAGCCGGCCACCATGCGCGAGTCGGGCCGGTACTGCTCGGCGGCGACCCTCGGACCCCTGGTCGAAGCGGGGATCGCGCGAGACCCACTTCGGGGCGGGCACCTGGGATCGCGGCGGGGGCAAGGCGATCAGCCTCGTCACGTTCGAGGCGGCCGGCCTGACCGCCGACGCGCTCTACGAGTCCTACCTCGCGGGGGCGGTCGGCAACACCAAGATCCACGACCTCGAGACGAGCACGCCGACCCTCGGCGGGAGTCCCGGCCACCGGCTCGCCTTCCTCAACGGCGACTCGTCCTTCCAGCGGATCCTCGTCTGGCCGGGCGACCGGCCCGGGCAGGTCAAGGTGATCCTGGCCGCCGACCTCGTCGACTCCGACATCCAGGCCGCCGTCGACGCGTTCCGCTGAGCCGGCCGGGCCCGCCGGGGCCCGTGCTATCGTCGCCGTCATGAGCTGGTCGGCCCGGCGCCGGGCCTGGGAGACGGCACGCCTCGCGCCCGCCCTCGAGCGGGCTCCCGAGCTGCGGCCACGGTTCTCGACGATCAGCGACGTCGAGATCGAGCGACTCTACGGGCCGTGGTCGCTCCAGGGCCACGACCTCGTCGCCGACATCGGCCTGCCCGGCGAGCCGCCCTTCACCCGCGGCCTCCACCCGACCGGCTACCGGTCGCGACTGTGGACGATGCGCATGTTCGCCGGGTTCGGCGCGGCCGAGGACACGAATGCCCGGTTCCGCCAGCTCCTCGACGCCGGGCAGACCGGCCTGTCGATCGCCTACGACATGCCGACCCTGTATGGCTACGACACCGACGACCCGGAGGCGGAGGGTGAGTTCGGGACCTGCGGCGTCGCCGTCTCGAGCCTCGCGGACATGGAGATCCTGCTCGACGGGCTGCCGCTCGACCGGGTCAGCACGTCGATGACGATCAACGCGCCTGCCGCGCCGATCTGGGCGATGTACATCGCCGCGGCCGAGAAGCGCGGCGTGCCCCGGGCCGCCCTCGAGGGCACGCTCCAGAACGACATCCTCAAGGAGTTCGTGGCCCAGAAGGAGTTCCTATTCCCGCCCGAGCCGTCGCTCCGCCTCGTGACCGACACGATCGAGTTCGGAACCCGCGAGATGCCCCGCTGGAACACGGTCTCGATCAGCGGCTATCACATCCGCGAGGCCGGTTCGACGGCCGTCCAGGAGCTGGCGTTCACCATCGCCGACGGGCTGGCCTACGTCGACGCGGCGATCGAGCGTGGCCTGCGAATCGACGACTTCGGTCCGCGGCTCAGCTTCTTCTTCAACAGCCACACCGACTTCTTCGAGGAGATCGCCAAGTTTCGTGCCGCCCGGCGGATCTGGTGGCGGCTCATGACCGAGCGCTACCACGCCGAGAACGAGCGGACGACCTGGCTGCGCTTCCACACCCAGACGGCCGGGGTCAGCCTGACCGCCCAGCAGCCGCTCAACAACCTGACACGGGTGGCCATCCAGGCGCTGGCCGCCGTCCTCGGCGGGACCCAGTCACTCCATACCGACGCCTATGACGAGGCCTGGGCGGTGCCCTCCGCCGAGGCCGCCCTGCTCGCCCTGCGCCAGCAGCAGGTCATCGCCGAGGAGACCGGGGTCGCGGGCACGGTCGATCCGCTCGGCGGGTCATGGTTCGTCGAGGCGCTGACGAACGAGACCGAGGCCGCTGCGTGGCGCTACCTCGACGAGATCGACGCCCGCGGCGGGATGGTCGCCGCGATCGCCGAGGGCTACCCGCAGCGCGAGATCGCCGACGCCGCTTATCGCTTCCAGCGCGAGCTCGACGCGGGGGAGCGCTCGATCGTCGGGGTCAACCGGCAGGCCGATCCCGACGAGGTCCTGACGATCCCGCTCCTCCAGGTGTCCGAGGCGTCGAAGCGGGCCCATCTCGACCGCCTCGCCCGCACCCGGCGCGAGCGCGACCCCGTCGCCGTCGCGGCAGCGCTGGCCCGTCTCCGCGATCTCGCGGGACGGCCCGGGGGCACGGCGGCCAACGTCATGCCGGCGCTCATCGAGTGTGCGGCGGCGTACGTGACACTGGGCGAGATGTGCGGCGTCTTCCGGGCCGTCTACGGCGAGTACCGCGAGCCCGTGGCGGTCTGAGCAATGGACCTGGCCGCGGCGATCGAGGCCTGGCGATCGTTCTTCGTGGCCGCCGCCGGCGCCGCCGCCGTCCTCCTCGGTCTGGTGTTCGTGGCGATGTCCGTGCACTACGACGTCCGGCAGTTCGATCGTCATCTCGTCGGCATGGTGACCGAGAGTGCCGTGCCGTTCTTCTACGGTGATGCTCATGCCCGCAGCGTCGCCGGCGGTACCGACCGGCGCCCTCGTGGTCGTCGGGATCCTCGCCAGCTTCAACTCGGGCGTGCCGCTCTTCGCCCAGTGGTTCCGCGGTGGCCCGGAGGCGTCGCGGCGGCCCGACCGATCGGTCTCCTTCCTGCTGCCATGGTTCACGACGATCGCCCTCGTGCCGGCCGCCCTGTGGCTGCTCAGCGGCCCGGAGCCGGCGCTCTACGTCGTCGCCCTCCTGGTCCTGCTGATGCTGGCGTTCGGGATGCAGAACGCATGGGACGCGCTGCTGCGGCGCGACCTCCGGGAGGCGTTCCAGCGCGAGCGCGATCAGGACCAGGTCGACCGGTCTGACGGTCCAGCGAGCTCCTGAGCCCGCCCGGCAGGCGTACCATCGCCTCATGTACCTCGATGCCCTGTCGTTCCTCGAGGACGAGCGCGACGGCTGGCGCGCCGTCGAGGCGCTCGACGAGCTCACCGACGAGCAGCTCGCCCCCCAGCTGGCGACGGTCCATGGCTGGTCGGGCCGCGACCTCATGGCCCACATCGTCGCCTGGGTGGAGGTCGCCCTGGCCGTCGCCCGCGAGCTTGCGGTGGGCGAAACGAGCCCGACCAAGGTCGAGGCCGACCGCGACTGGGACGCCCGCGGCGACGAGATCAACGAAGAGATCCGGCTCCGCTGGCTGGCCCTGCCGATGGACGAGGTCCGGCGGCGGTTCCGGACCGTGCCAGGCGAGCTCCGCGGCTACCTGACGGTCGTCCCGGAGACGCGCTGGATCAAGAACGCCGAGTACGAGCGGTTCTTCCTGGACGAAACGATCGATCACTACGAGTCCCACGCGGACGACATCGCCGCGGTCCTCGCGTCGGTCGGTCGCTGATCCTGGCGACACCGCCCGCCGAGCGCGTGCCGTGAGCGAGTCGCTCGCCGAGGTCCTCGAGGCAGCCGCCAGCGGCCTGAGGGCGCCTGCCAGCCGTGCTGGGTCGGTCGATGGGACGGTGGAGTTCCGGCGCGGCGAGCGGCCGTTCGCCGTGCTCGAGGCGGATGGCCTGGCCGCCTCGTTCCGCCTGTCGGCCGCGGTCGCAGCCGCCGCGCTGCGGACGCCCGACACGGCGCCATCACCGCGTGGTCAGGGCTGGGTCACGCTCCGGCCCGTGGAGCTCGACGGCCACGCCGTCGATCGGGCGTCGGCCTGGTTCGAGAGCGCCTGGCGAGCCTCCGCGGACTGAGCGGCTCCGACGCCGCGGCGGCGACGCCCGTTTCTGCCCGGGATCAGGCCTGCGGTTCGACCGCGGTCGGCTCGGCCTTCGGCCGGTTGAACTCGGCCAGCCCGAACTGCGCCTCGAGCTGCTCCATCGGGCGGAACCCGACGACGCCCTGCGGCTGGGCGCCCGGCTTGAAGAACGCGATCGTCGGAATGCTCATGATGTTGAACGCCCGGGACAGGCCCGGGTTCGCGTCGACGTCGACCTTCACGACGTCGACCTGGCCGTCGTACTTCGCGGCGATCTTCTCCATCTCCGGCGCGACCATCTTGCACGGGCCGCACCACGTCGCCCAGAAGTCGACGACGACCGGACGCTCGTTCTTGAGGACCATCGCCTCGAACGTCTCGTCGGTCACAACCTTGATCTCGGCCATCTGGCCCGGATCCTTTCTCCCGCGCAGCGGGACCCAACGCCCTACCGGGCGATCGTCTGGATGAGTCGGTACGCCTCGAGCACCCGGGGGTCCGCGAGGCGATAGTAGACGGTGCTGCCCTCGCGCCGGGTCGTCACCAACCCGGCGGTCCGGAGCACCGCGAGGTGCTGGCTCATGTTGGGGACCTGGCAGCCGACCACGGACGACAGGTCGCCGACGGACAGCTCGCCGTCGGCGAGCGACTCGAGGACGCACAGCCGCTTCGGGTCCGACAACGCCCGTCCGACGGCCGCAAAGCGCTGCCGATCGAGCTCGGTCGTGGTCGCCGTCTCCAGCATGTCCTCACGCTATCATTGATTGCGCAAGCACGCAAGTCCGGTCCGCGCCGGCCATCGATCCGCTCGCCGCGGCCTGCGATACTGCGGCGATGCCCGACCACGTCGTGTCCTTGGAGCGGATCCTCGCGGCCCGCGAGCTCGTGGCGGCGCGGGTCCACCGCACGCCGATCCTCACCTCCGCGACCGCCGCGGACGTGGTGGCCCGGACGGCGGGCGTCCAGCTGGCCGGTGGGCGTCTCCACGTCAAGGCCGAGCACCTCCAGAAGACCGGCTCGTTCAAGCCGCGTGGTATGACCGCCCGCGTGGCCGCGCTCGACGCGGACCAGCGGCGGGCCGGGATCATCACGCTGTCGGCGGGGAACGCCGGTCAGGCCTACGCCTGGGCCGGGCGGGAGGCGGCGGTTCCGACGGTCGTGGTCATGCCGGCCGGCGCCGTTCGCTCGAAGGTGGACGCCTGCATCGGCTATGGCGCCGAAGTCGTCCTCCACGGCGAGCACGTCGGCGAGTCGCTCGCCCGGCTCGAGGAGATCCGCGACGAGCGCGGCCTGACGTTCGTGCACCCGTTCGACGACCCGGACGTGATCGCCGGGCACGGGTCGCTCGGGCTGGAGATCGTCGAGGACCTGCCGGACGTCGACGTCGTGGTGGTCGGGATCGGGGGCGGCGGGCTGATCAGCGGCGTCGCGGCGGCGGTCAAGGAGCGCCGGCCGAGCGCCCGGGTCTACGGCGTCGAACCGACCGAGTCGAACGCGGTGTCGCTCGCGCTCGAGCGTGGCGCGGTGGTCCGCATCCAGCCGCACAGCGTTGCCGACGGACTCGGCGCGCCGTTCGCGGGGGAGTGGACGCTGGCCATGTGCCGCCACTACCTCGACGACATCGTCCTGCTCGACGACCCGACGATCCTGGCCGGGCTCCGCTTCGCCGCCGAGCGCATGAAGCAGGTCCTCGAGCCGGCCGGAGCGGCGGCCCTCGCGGCGGTCCTCGACGGGCGGATCCCGATCCGCGACGGCGAGACGGTCTGCGTCGTGGGCTCCGGTGGCAATGTCGCGGTCGAGCGCCTCGGCGAGCTGATCGCGGCGGCCGGCCCGCTCGGCGAACCGGCCGGATGACCGACGGGCCGGCGCCGGACGTCACGAGCGGCGAGGTGGCGCCGGCCGAGGACGTCCCGCCGACCGAGGGCCGGATCATGGATGGCATGGTCCTCGACGCGCCGGCCGTGGACGGCCCCGCCGCCGAAGGCCCGGCCGCCCAGGGCGAGGAACGGGTGGCGGCTCAGCCGGCTCCGGTGTGGCCCGGGGTGGGGTCGGTGCTGACCGGCGCGTTCGATCTCGTGACCCAGGCCCGGATCCCGGTCCGCAACGCGTCCCTGTACGTCGGGCTCCTCGGCCTGCTGACGATGGGTCCGGCGCTGATCGCCATCGTCGCCGATCCCGGGTTCGACCTGGCCGGCCTGTTCCAGGGACAGCGGCCCGAGCAGCAGGGCCTCGACATCGCGGCGCTCTACCTGCTCTTCTTCGCCCTCGTCGCGGTCGCCCTCGAGAGCCAGATCATCGGGCTGGCCATCGTCGGCGGAGCGCGGACCGGGCGGCCCCTCCGGCTGCGCGAGGGTCTGCGCCGGTCGCGGACGGTGTTCTGGCGGATGTTCCGGGCGACTGCGATCCTGGCGGTCCTCGAGGCGGTCCTCAACCGGCTCATCCTCGACGCCGCGACGTCGATCTTCGGCTCCGACACGGACGTCCCGGTCGTCGGGACGAGCCTGCTCGTCGGCGTGATCCTGGCGCCCTTCGTTTACGTGGCGGTCGGGATCGTGCTGGGCGACGTCGGCTCGATCGAGGCCATCCGCCGATCCGTCCGGCTGGCCCGGGCGCGGTTCCGCCTGGCGCTCGTGCTGTCGCTGTTCTCGGTGGTCGCGAACTACCTCCTGCTGTTCGCCGCCGGCGCCGGGCTCGACCTCGCCGCGCGTGTGCTCGCGCCGTTCAGCGCCGAGTTCGGATCGCTCGACCCGACCAGCCTGACCGGCTTCCTTGTCGCCTCGGGCCTGATCCTCCTGGCCCTGTTCGCCGGCTGGACGCTGGTGTTCTCGGTGGGCGCACTGACCTCGGCCAGCCAGGTCGTGGCGTTCCTGGGCCTGACCGGCTACTCGGGCGGGCTCGACCAGGCTCGCGATGAGCCAGCCGGCGAGCTGCAGCGACCGGCCCCCGCCTGGCTGAGCTGGCCGATGATGGCCGGCATCGTCATCGGGCTCGTGCTGGCCGGCGGATCGCTCCTGCTGCGCCTCGGCTGATCAGTCGAAGCCGAGCTGCTCGAGCCGGTCGTCATCGATCCCGAGGTGGTGCGCCAGCTCGTGGATGACGGTGACCCGGACCTCCTCGGCGAGGTCGTCCGGGTCGGGGAAGTCCTCCTCGAGCGGGATCCGGAAGAGGCTGATCTTGTTCGGGAACGGGACGAGGTCGGCGCCCCAGGCCGTCCGCGGCGTGCCCTCGTAGAGGCCGTACAGGGCGTCGTCCGGTCCGAGGCCCGACAGGGCGAGCTGCTCGTCGTCGGCGTCGTCCTCGATGACGATGGCCACCTCGTCGAGCGCCGCGCTGAACGGCGGCGGAATCCCGTCAAGCGCGATCTCGACGAGTCGCTCGAACCGCTCGCCCGCGCGACGGCGACGAGCGAGCGAGAGGCGACCTCCCCGGCGGCGCTTGGGCATGGCCCTCGTATCCTAGGCGCGATGGACCTCAGCGCCGATGCGCTCGCGGCGGCGGCGCCCGGGCCCGATTCCGCAGCCGAGCCGGACGGCTTCGTCGTCGAGGTCGAGCCCGGGGTTAGGCTCCATTTCCTCGACTGGGGCGGACCGGCCGCCGGCGCCGCTTCCGGGGCTGGCCCCGACGCCGTCCTGCTCGTCCACGGGCTGGCCGGGACGGCCTGGGCCTGGACCGCCGTCGCCCGCCGGCTCCGGGTCCGGGTGCGCACCGTCGCCGCCGACCTGCGCGGTCATGGGTTGTCCGACGCCCCGACCGGCGAGTACGACCGCTGGACGCTGGCCGGCGATCTCGTGGCGATCGCCGAGGGGGCCGCGCTCGTTGGCACCGGCGACGCGTCGGGCCCGCGCCGGGTCGCGCTGGCCGGGCACGGCTTCGGGGCCATCGTCGCCTCGTGGGCGGCGGTCGAGCTGGCCGATCGGTGCGCCGGGCTCGTCCTCGTCGACGGCGGCTGGCAGGACGTCGCGGCGGAGACCGGGCTGACGCCGGCCGAGTTCCTGCGCGACCTCGCCGAGCCGCCGGAGGTCCTCGCGTCCTTCGACGCCTTCCTCGCCGACCGGCGTGGCTGGGACCCGTCGCGCTGGGACGGCGACGAAGAGCGCGCGGCGCGGGCGACGGTGGTCGAGGTCCCCGCCGGGCACCTCGTGCCGGCGATCCGACCGCATGCGCTGGAGCGATCGGTCGAGGCGATCTTCGCCTATCGGCCGGCCGAGATCCTGCCGGCGCTCGACGCGCCGATCCTCGCGCTCGTCGCGGTCGACGACGAGGAGCACACGAAGACCGCGGCGCTGGCCGAGATCGACGCGGAGCGCCGGGCGGCCGGACGGCCGGGGATCGACGTCGCGCGGTTCCCGGAGACCGGGCACAACCTGCCGCGCTACCGGCCGGCCGAGCTGGCCGGCGCGATCCTCCGCCTCACCGGCCGCTAGGATCGTCGCGAGCCGGACCGGCCCGACGACGGCCCGCGAGGCCCGGCCGGTCGCGGCACCGTCGTGGAGGATCCGATGCGCGTCGTCTACACGCCAGCCCATCTCGCCCACGACGTCGTCAGCGAGACGATCATGGGCCAGCCGATCCCGGCGAACGAGGTGCCCGAGCGGGCGGAGCGGATCCGGGACGCCCTGGTGGCGGACGGCGGGTTCGACATCGTGGCGCCGACCGAGCACGGCCTCGATCCGATCCTCGCCGTCCACGACCCCGGGCTCGTGCGGTTCCTCGAGGAGGCCTGGCCACAGGCGCGCCGCGAAGGGCTCGTCCGTGACGCGCTGATGCCCGACACCATGGCCGTCCGCGCCCTGACCGAGGGGTTCGGGCCCGAATCGGTGCGACTGCTCCGGGAGCCGGCCGGGGTGGCCGGCCGGGCCGGGTTCTGGGGCCTCGACTCGTCGACCCCGATCGTCGCCGGGACGTACGGCGCCGCCCGGGGCGCGGTGGACACCGCGCTGACGACGGTCGACCTCGTGCTCGACGGGGGCGAGCCGGCGGCCTACGGCCTGTGCCGGCCGCCGGGCCACCATGCCGCCCGCTCGATGTACGCCGGCTACTGCTACTTCAACAACGCCGCGATCGCCGCCGAGTCGATCGCCCGGCGAACCGGCGAACCGGTCGCGATCCTGGATCTCGACTACCACCACGGGAACGGCACGGAGCAGATCTTCTGGCGCCGCGGTGATGTCCGGTACGTGTCGATCCACGCCGATCCCGACCGCCAGTACCCGTACTTCCTCGGCCGGGCCGACGAGACGGGCGAGGGGCCGGGCGCCGGGGCGAACCGCAACTTCCCCCTCGAGGCCGGCGTGGACGACGCCCGCTATCTCGGCGTGCTCGACGAGGCGCTCGAGGTGATCGACGCGAGCGGCGGCTCGGTGATCGTCGTCTCGCTCGGGTTCGACACCTACGGCCACGACCCCATCTGCGACTTCGCCCTCGACGACGCCCGTCTACCACGAGATCGGCCGCCGGGTCGACGCGCTCGGCCGGCGGCTGGTGATCCTCCAGGAGGGCGGCTACCACCGCCCGACGCTCGGCGAGAACGCCCGGACCTGGCTGCGCGGGGCCGAGGGTCGCCCGCTCGACCTCGTCCCCGCTGCCGGCTGGGGCGGCGGCGGGACGCGGACCTGACCGCGTCGCCGAGGCCGGCCGACGACGTCGCCCCGAACCGGCGCTACCATCGCCGGCGTAGAGGAGATCGATGACCGTCCTGCCCGACCACGTCAAGAAGATCGTCGCCGAGATCGAGACCGAGATCGGCGAGGAACCCGGTGACGCCGAGGCGTCCATCGAGGGCGGCGCGCTGCGCGGTCACGACGGCAACGGCCGCGTCGAGGCCGCCGTCCGCGAGATCCTGACTGAGATCGGCGAGGACCCCGATCGGCAGGGTCTGGTCGGCACGCCGGGCCGCGTCCACCGGATGTACACCGAGCTCACCGCCGGCTACCACGTCGATCCCGATCGCCTGATGAACGGCGCGATCTTCGAGGTCGACTACTCGGAGATGGTCGTCGTCAAGGACATCCCGTTCTACAGCCTATGCGAGCACCATCTCCTGCCGTTCTTCGGCTCGGCGTCCGTCGCCTACATCCCGCGCGGCCGAGTCGTCGGGCTGTCCAAGATCCCACGCATCGTCGAGATGTTCTCGCGTCGGCTGCAGGTCCAGGAGCGGCTGACCCAGCAGATCGCCGACTTCGTCCAGGTCCGCCTCGACCCGCAGGGCGTCGGCGTCGTCATCGAGGCGACCCACCTCTGTGCGGTCATGCGCGGCGTCCGCAAGCCGGGCACGGTGATGACGACGAGCGCGGTGCTCGGGCTGTTCCGGTCCCGCGACAAGACGCGCTCCGAGTTCCTCGCCCACCTCGAGCGCCGCGCGCCGGGCGCCTGAGCGTCGCCGCGATGGACGCCGGGCTGGCCGATCGGGTCGTGCTGGTGACCGGAGGCGGGGGCGGTGCCGGGCCGACGTTCTGCGAGCGATTCGCCGCGGAGGGTGCCCGGGTCGCGGTGCACTACCGCGCGAGCGCCGCCCGCGCCGAGGCGGTCGCGGGAACGGATCATCGCCGACGGTGGCCGCGCGATCGCCGTCCAGGCCGACCTCACCGACACAGCGGCGGTCGAGCGGCTCATGGCGACGGTCGCCGCCGAGCTGGGCGCGCCGGCCGTGGTCGTCAACAACACCTCGCACTACGCCTCCGAGACGCTCGCCGAGATCGACGACGGACAGCTGGTCGGAGGTCGTCGACGACATGCTCGGCGTGACGTTCCGGGTGACCCGGGCGGCGACGCCCGCGATGGCCGCGGCGGGCTTCGGGCGGGTTGTCAACCTGGCCTCCCGCTCGGGCCTCGTGGGCGTCGCCCGCGCGGCGCACTACGCCGCGGCGAAGGCGGGCATCGTCGGCCTCACCCGGTCGCTGGCCAAGGAGCTCGGCCCGGCCGGGATCCTCGTCAACGCCGTCGCCCCGACCACGATCGTGACCGAGCACGATGGGGTGCCCTCGGTCCCACCCGACCGGCAGGCCACGATGGCCCGCCAGGTTCCGCTCGGACGGCTGGCCGTGCCCGACGACGTCGCCCGGGTCGTCGTGTGGCTCGGCTCCGGCTACAACACGTTCGTCAACGGCGAGGTCGTGACGGTCGGCGGCGGCGCACAGAGCTGAGCGCGACCGTGCCATGAAGTGGTGCGTCGACGCACCAGCCGAGCACGAATTCGGGTTGATCGGCGTCGCCGTCGGCCGGAACGGGGCGGTCTACGTCTCGAACAACAGCATCTCGGCGGGCGCCGGCGAGGTGCTCCGGATCACGCCCTGACCCCTCGTCCCTGATCGGCAGCACGACGTCGCGGCCCGGCCAGCACCGGGCCGCGACGCCCGTCCGGGACCCTACAATGCGCCCATGACCGAGCGGCCGATCAAGGTCCTCATCGCCAAGCCCGGGCTCGACGGCCACGATCGGGGCGCGAAGGTTCTGGCGCGCGGGTTGCGCGACGAAGGGTTCGAGGTCGTCTACACCGGGCTCCGTCAGACTCCCGAGATGGTCGCCACGGCGGCGCTCCAGGAGGACGTCGACGTCGTCGGCCTGTCGATCCTGTCGGGCGCCCACATGACCCTGCTGCCGCGGATCTGCGCGCTGCTCCGTGACGAGGGGCTCGACGACGTCCTCGTGACGGCCGGCGGGATCATCCCCGACGACGACGTCCCCGCGCTCGAGGCGGCCGGGGTGTCGGCGGTGTTCGGACCCGGGACGACGATCGGCCAGGTCGCCGAGTACATCCGGGCCCACGTCCGAACGCGCGAGTAGCGTGACGGTCGAACCGGCCGCCCGCGCGGCCGAGCTCGCGGACGCGGCCCTCGCCGGGGACCGCCGCTCGCTCGCCCGCCTGCTGACCGCGATCGAGAACCGCACGCGGGTCGCCGAGGCCGCCCTCCGCAGGCTCTATCCGGCCGCCGGGCGGGCGCACCTCGTGGGCGTCACGGGACCGCCCGGCTCGGGCAAGTCCACGCTGGTCGCGGCGCTCATCGCCGAGGTCCGCCGGGCGGGCCGGTCCGTCGCGGTGGTCGCCGTCGACCCGTCGAGCCCGATCACCGGCGGCGCCATCCTCGGCGACCGGGTGCGGATGCAGGCGTATGCGGGCGACCGCGACGTGTTCATCCGGTCGATGGCCGCGCGCGGGCATGCCGGCGGGCTCGCGTCGACGACCGGCGCGGCATGCGCCGTCCTCGACGCCGTGGGCTTCGACCTCGTCCTCGTCGAGACCGTCGGGACCGGCCAGTCCGAGGTGGAGGTCGCCTCGTCCGCCGACACGACCGTCGTCCTCGAGGCGCCCGAGATGGGCGACGAGGTCCAGGCGATCAAGGCCGGCCTGCTCGAGGTCGCCGACATCGTGGTCGTGAACAAGGGCGATCGGCCCGGCGCCGCCCGGACCGCGTCGCAGTTGCGGGCCATGCTCGTCGCGGTGCCGGCCGCGACCGCCCGGATGGACGGTGCGTCCGCCGGCGGTCGGTGGTGCGCGCCGTGGCCCGAAGCGCCCGGAGGTCATGATCACGACGGCGATGACCGGTGCCGGCATTCCCGAGCTGCTGGCCGCGCTCGACCGCCACCGCGCGGTCCGCGACGCGGCGGAGGCCGCCGGGACGACGAGCGCGGCGCGCCTGGCCCGCGCCGACGCCCAGGTCCGGGCGATCGTCGCCGAGCGGGTCGTCGACCGGCTGCGGGCGGCGCCGCTGGCCGGCGAGGCCGAAGCGACGCTCCGTGCGGTCGCCGACCACGAGCTCGACCCGTTCGCGGCGGCCGACCGCCTGCTCGGCCGCGATCGGACGGGAGGAGAACGCCCCATGACGATCGATCGGGTGTTCGTCGCCGGCGCCGGGCTGATGGGCCACGGGATCGCCCAGGTCCATGCGGCGATCGGGAAGGCGGGTCTGGCTCTACGAGCCGGAGCTCGGTCGCGCCGTCGCCGGTCGCGACCGGATCGCCGGCAACCTCGACCGGGCCGTGGCCAAGGGACGCCTCGAGCCGGCCGACCGCGCTGCGACGCTCGAGCGGGTCGTGCCGACGGACGACCTCGCCGCGGCGACCGGTGCAGACCTCGCCGTCGAGGCCGTGTTCGAGGACGTCGCCGTCAAGACGCGGCTGTGGTCCGAGCTCGACCGGGTCGCGCCGCCGGGGGCGATCTTCGCCTCGAACACGAGCTCGATCTCGATCGACCTGCTGGCCGGCTGCCGTCGACGCCGCGCGCCGCCCGCGGTTCGTCGGGATGCACTTCTTCAGCCCGGTCCCGGTGATGCCGCTCGTCGAGCTGATCCGCGGCGCCGCGACGGACGCAGTGACGGAGGCGGCGATCCGAACGTTGGCTGGCGAGCTGGGCAAGCAGGTCATCGTCAGCGCCGATCGTCCGGGCTTCCTCGTCAATCGAATCCTGATGCCGCTGCTCGGCGAGGCAATGCGGGCCTTCGAGGAAGGCGTCGGCACGGCCGAGGATATCGACACCGGGGCAAAGGTCGGGCTCAACCACCCGATGGGTCCGCTCGAGCTGGCCGACTTCATCGGCCTCGACGTGTGCCTCGGGATCATGCGCGTCCTCCACGACGGGCTCGGCGGCGAGCAGTTCCGACCGCCGCGCACGCTCGAGGAGCTCGTCGCCGCGGGTCACCTGGGCCAGAAGACGGGGCGCGGGTTCTACCGCTACCCACGCTGACCCTGGCCGGCGCCCTCGGCGCCCGGTCGCGGTCAGTCGGCGAGGCCCAGTCGGTCGACGACGTCGCCGATCGCCGCGGTGACCGTGGCCAGATCGAACGGCTTGGCGATGATCGGGATGCTGCGCGCCTCGGCGAAGGCATCGAGGTCCGGGTTGAGGACGTCGCCGCTCATGAAGATCCAGCGCTCGGCGAGGGCCGGCTGGATCGCCACGGCCGCCTCATAGGCGTCGATCCCGGTCATGCCCGGCATCCGGTGGTCCACGAGCGCGACGTCGACCGGGGCCCGGCGGACCTCGCCGACGGCGGTCTCCCCGTCGCCGACGACGATCGCCTCGTAGCCGGCCGACCCGAGCGCCTTGCGCAGGAAGGTTCGGATCAATTCCTCGTCGTCGAGGACGAGCGCCCGCGGCCGTCGCGACCCCGGTCCGACGGGCGTCGCCGGCCTGCCGACCCGCCGCCGGCCCGTCCGGCCCGACCCCGACCGCGCCCGCGGCGCCGAGACGGACGCATCGTCCGCGGCGGCGGACGCTCCGTTGCCGGCCCCGACAGCGGCGTTCCCTGGCGGGAGCTCGGTCGGCAGGTCGATCACGAAGCGAGCGCCACGACCGCCGGGGGCCGGCTCGAAGCGCAGCCGGCCGTCGTGGCGCCGAACGATGTCGAACGAGACCGGCAGCCCGAGACCGGTCCCCTCGCCGGGGGCTTTGGTCGTGAAGAACGGCACGAACAGCTTCGTGCGGTCCGACGCCGGGACGCCGGGGCCATCGTCGGTCACCGTGATCCGGACGACCGGCCGCCCGTTGGCCCGCGGCCCGCGCCGGGCGGTGATCTCGAGCCGGCCGGTCGGCCGATCGGACAGGATCGCCTGGATCGCGTTCGAGGTCAGGTTGAGCAGGACCTGCTGGATCTGGCTGCGGTCGATCGGGACCCGCGGGAGCCCGGGCTCGATGTCGACGACCCACTCGATGCCGCTCGTCTGCGAGAACGACTGGAGCTCGCGGACCGCGTCGATAAGCGGGCCGAGGGCCGTCGGGTGGCGTTCCGGTGGTCGCGAGCGAACGAAGTCCAGGAACGTCCGCACGATCTGGCCGGCACGCTGGGCCTCGTCGACCAGGAGTGCGGCGCTCTCGCGCAGGTCCGTCGACAGGCTCGGGTCGCGCCGGATCAGGGTGCTCAGCCCGATGATCGAGGCAATCGGGTTGTTGAGCTCGTGGGCGACTCCCGAGACCAGGATCCCGACGGTCTCCATCTTCTGCGCCTGGACGAGCTCGGCCTGGAGCCGCTGGCGCTCGGTCAGGTCGCGGACGACGATGAGCTCGCGGTCCTCGTCGCCGATCCGGACCCGGATCGCCTCGCTCTCTCGTGGGAAGCGGGACCCGTCGGCGCGGCGGGCGAGGCCGGCCTCGCGGACGCGTCCGCCACGCTCCAGCGCCGCCCGCCGCTGCCCGGCGTCGGCCGGATCGCTCTCCAGGAACGCGGCGATCGAGCCGCCCACGAGCGGTGCGCCGTGCAGGCGGTCGGCGGCTCCGTTCGACTCGACGATCCGGCCGTCGAGGTCGGCCAGCAGGTACGCGTCGGCGGACGCCTCGAAGAGCGTGCGGTAGCGGGCCTCGGAACCCTCGAACCGGCGCCGATGGCGGAAGCTCGCCAGCGACACGCCGACGATCCGGGCGACCGAGTCGAGGATCGCCTCGTTGACGACCAGCTCGTCGGGCACCTCGTCGAAGTAGGCGACGATTCCGCCGACGAGCTCGCCGTCTGCGCGAATGGGGATCGCGGCATAGGCGGCGACGCCGGCGGCCCGGGCGACCGCCAGCGCCTCGTCGGTCACCACGTCCGGCTCGAACCGCTCGAGGATGCTGCCACCACCGGCGCGCCACGCCTTGATGGCCCGGCGTTCGGCCGGCACCGCGCTGGCGAGCCATTCGGCGATCGGCTTGCGGATGCCGACGGTGGTCGAGGTGTCGTAGCCGGAGCCGTCGGCCGCGAACAGGCCGTAGCCCGTGCCGCTCGCGCCGAGTGCCCGCCCGACGAGACGGGCCGACCGGTCAGCCAGCTCGTCCGCGCTGGCGACGGACGCCCCCAGCCGGCTGAGCTCGTCGAGCACGGCCAGGCGTCGGACGAGCGCCTGCTCCGCCTGGGCACGGCGGGTGATCTCCTCGACCAGGTCGGCGTTCTCGAGCGCGCGGCCGACGTGCTCGCCCGCCTGGAGCAGCGTCGCCGACGACGGTCGCGGGTGGTCGGCGTCGAGCCAGCCCATGAGCATTGCCCCGACGAGCTGCTCGCCGCGGTGGATCCCGACGACGGCCAGGGCCCCGACCCCCGTGGCCTCGAGCCAGGTCCGACCCTCGGGCGACACCGGAAGCGTCTCGATCGGCCCGACGACGACCTTGCCGCGCTGCTCGATGAGAGCGAACACCGGCCGGCGACGCTGGCCGAGGACCGCCACCTGGTCGGGCATCCCGGGTTCGAGACCGTGAGCGGCATCGATCGTCGTCCGATCCTCCGCGAACCGGAGGATCACCCCGAACTCGGCGCTCGAGGCCGAGCAGAGCACGTCGACCGCCGCCTGCGCGATCTCCGCGCGGGATCGGGCCGTACCGGTTACGGTCGCCAGCGACCCGAGGGTGGCCAGCTCGCGCTCGAGCCGGTACGACGCGGTGATGTCGCGCTTGACATTGAGCACGCCGGTCACCGTGCCCTGATCGTCGGCCAGCCTGCTGAGCGCCGCCTCGACGACCACCTCGCGGCCAGCCAGCCGCCCGGTCGTCGGGCGCTCGATCACCCGGCCGCGCCAGGCGCCGGTGGCCAGCGCGATCTCGCGTGGCAGCCAGGTCGGGACGTCGACATCGCCGACGATCGTCGCCTCGGTCAGCTCGACGATGGGCCGGCCGATGGCATCGCGCGGGTCGATCCCGTAGAGCCGCTCGGCGGCGCCGTTCCAGACGAGCACCCGGTCCTCGGGGTCGGTGACGATGATGGCGTCGTCGGCGGACGCGGCGAGGCCGCGCAGCAGGGCCAGCGCGGCGGGCTCGGCCGGGTCGGGCGGGTGCGGCGCGCCGGCGGCGCGGGGGTCGGCCACGGGCCTATCGTACGCTCGCCCGGCGGCCCGAACGGGTGCGCCGGTCTGGGCCTGAATCGGTTGGCCGTCCGATCGAACGGTCGGACGGCGTAGATTCGACACGTGACCGACCGACAGCAGTGCTCGAAGAACGACGCCGTCTTCGTCGTGAGCGCGGTCTGACATGACCGATACGGCATCGAGCGTGCCCGCCGCCACGACCGCCGAGCCACCGCTCCACGGACTGTTCATCGGTGGGGAGTGGCAGGACGCCACGACCGGCCGGACCTTCGACTCGGTGAACCCGGCCGACACCCGCGAGGTGGTCGGCCGCTTCCAGGCCGCGTCCGCCGCCGACGTCGCCCGGGCCGTCGCGGCCGCCGACGCGGCCTTCGCCGGTTGGCGCGCCACGCCGGCGCCGAAGCGCGGCGAGGTCCTCTATCGCTTCGGGGCGCTCATGGCCGAGCACAAGGAGCGGCTCGCCAGGGCGATGACCCGCGAGATGGGCAAGGTGCTGGCCGAGGCCCGCGGCGACGTCCAGGAGGGGATCGACATCGCCTTCCTGATGGCGGGCGAGGGGCGCCGGATGTTCGGCGACACCACCCCGTCGGAGCTGCCCGACAAGTGGGCCATGAGCATTCGCGCGCCGATCGGCGTGGCCGGGATCATCACGCCCTGGAACTTCCCCATGGCGATCCCGTGCTGGAAGATGATGCCGGCGCTGGTGACCGGCAACACGGTCGTCTTCAAGCCCTCGAGCGATACGCCGCTGTGCGCCACCCTCCTCGTCGAGCTGATGGCCGAGGCCGGCTTCCCGCCCGGAACTGTCAACCTCGTCACCGGCCCCGGTGCGGAGGTCGGCGACGCGCTCGTGACGAACCCGGACGTCCCGGTGATCAGCTTCACCGGCAACACGGCGACGGGCCGCCGGATCGCCGAGCTGGCCGCCCGCCGGCTGAAGCGGGTCAGCCTCGAGCTCGGCGGCAAGAACGGGATCGTCGTCCTCCGCGACGCCGACCTCGACCTGGCGACGGATGGCGTCGTCTGGTCGGCCTTCGGGACCACCGGCCAGCGCTGCACGGCCTGCTCGAGGGTCATCGTCGAGGCTGCGGTCGTCGAGCCACTCCTCCAGCGGCTGCACGACCGGGCGCGATCGCTCCGCCTCGGCTCCGGTCTCGAGCCCGCGACCGAGGTCGGCCCGCTGGTCAACGCGGCCGCCGTCGACAAGGTCGCGTCGTACGTCGAGATCGGGCGTCGCGAGGGCGACGTCGTCGTCGGGGGCGACCGGGCCAGCGGACCGGGGCTCGAGCACGGGCACTTCTTCGAGCCGACGATCGTCCGTGGGGTCAAGCCGATGGACCGGATCGCCCAGGAGGAGATCTTCGGGCCGGTGCTGTCGGTCATCGCCGTGCCGGACTACCCGGCCGCGGTTACGGCGCTCAACCAGACCCGCTACGGCCTGTCCTCGTCGATCTTCACCCGCGACGTGAACGTGGCCTTCCGGGCGATGCGCGACTTCGAGACCGGGATCGTCTACGTCAACGCCGGCACGATCGGCGCCGAGACGCATCTCCCGTTCGGTGGCATCAAGCAGACCGGCAACGGCCACCGCGAGGCGGGCCACGCCGCCCTCGAGACCTATACCGAGTGGAAGTCGATCTATGTCGACTTCAGCGGCCGGCTCCAGAAGGCGCAGATCGACAACCAGCCCGGTTGACGGGCGGCCGGATCGGGACCCGGCTGCTAGACTGCCCGCGGGCCGGTAGCTCAATGGCAGAGCAAGGGACTCTTAATCCCTAGGTTGCGAGTTCGACCCTCGCCCGGCTCACCACCTGCGCAACACGCCAGGACCCCCTCCCCGAGCGGAGGGGGTTCGTCGTTCCCGTGGTGGCGAGCGCCCGTTTCGGGGCCGCATCCCGGGCGGTTGTCGCGGATCTGCAACCCGCGAGGCCCGCCGGCCGATCGGACGGCCCTGGCGATCGCCCTATGATCGACGGCGACGCGCCCTGCTGCCGGACGCGTGAACCGAAGGAGGCCTCGCCATGTGCCTGACCTGCGGCTGCATGGATGCCCACCTCGAGATGGGCGAGTCGAACATCACCTACGAGGACGTGAAGCGCGCCGCCGACGAGAATCGGCGCTCCGTGGCCGAGACGTTCGAGATCATCGAGCGGACGAAGGCCAAGGACGTCGCCGATCACCCCAAGGAGTACGAGACGCCGGCGCAGGCGCGCTCCTAGCCATTCAGCCGGGCCCGTCTCCAGGCGTCGGTGACGGGCCGAGCGTTCCCGGTCGGCGCCCAGCAAGCGCGATCCCAAGCCGGACGAGCCCACCGACGGCAAAGCCGACGAGCAGCCCGGTCAGGTTGTCGACCACGTCGACCGACGAGCAGCTCCGGCCGAATGCCGGCAGCACGTACTGGATCCCTTCGACGAGGAACGGGAGGACGAGCGACCCCGCGATCAGCGCCGCCTTGGCCCGCGACCCCGGCAGTACCGCGATGGACGCGCCGAGCGGCAGGAACAGGAGCACGTTCAGTCCCCGCTCGCCGAGGTTGAGCACGCGCCCGACTCCGATGGGTCCGACGGCGTCGATGAAGCAGAACGAGCGGTTAAGCGGCAAGAACGCATCCTCGCCCGGCGTCAGCGTGAGCGCGACGATCCCGCCGAGGCTGAGCACGAGCAGGAACGCGACGAGCGGCGAGGTGCGGAGCGCTCCGGCGAGCGGCCGGCAGGCCACGAGGCTGGCCGAGACCGCCAGCGCGAGCGCCGGCCAGAACCACGGGGTCGAGTTGAGGAACGCTCCGATCATCGGACCCCCGACGGGCTGGTTCGTCGCGGCGTGACGCCGGCGTCCCGGCGGGCGGCGCCGACGGCGCCGGTCCGCTGAGGCACCGATCGTACGTCCCGATCGCGCGATCGGCCTGCCGGTGGGGCCTCCGCGCACCACCCCGATCTCGGGATCGTGCCCGACTGGGACTTTCGTGGGGGAGCCCGACCGGGACGCGAAACGGTCCAATGGACCGGCTCGCAGCGCCGGCGAGGTCGATCGTCCGCCGGCTCCGGGCGGCGACCTCGAGGTGGTGGTTGAGCGTCTCGCACGAAACGGCCCGAGCCGCCGGACGTGCCGCGCCGTCGCCGGCCGACCGGCTGGCCGGCTGGCTCCGCTCGCATGTCCGGCTGGACGTCGATCGGTTCATCGCCGTCCTGAGCGCAGCCGCCTTCGCCAGCCTCTTCGTGCCGCGCGCGCCGATCGGTCCCGATCTGTCGTGGATGTCCGCCTTCGTGGTGCTGACCCTCCTGTCGATCGTCCTGGAGTTCGTGGCCGTCGAGCTGCCGCAGGGCGGGATCGTGTCGCTCGCGACCATCGGCCACATCGCCACGATCCTGCTCGTGCCGGCTCCGTTTGCCGCGATCTCGGTCGGCTTCGCGGTCCTCGTCGAGGAGCTCGTCCATCGGCGCCCCGTCCAGCGGATCGCATTCAACACCGCCTGCCACGTCCTGACGATCTCGCTGGCGTCGCTGGCCGTCACGCTGATCGGCGACCCTCGGGCGCTCGTCCTCGGGCACGACCACCTCCAGCTCGTGACCCTGGTCATCGTCGTCAGCCTCGTCTACCACCTCGTCAACGACGTGCTGACGAGCGCGATCATGGCGCTGGCCAGCGGACGCTCGCTCCTCTACCTCGTCCGGACCACGGGCCGGAGCACGATCCTCGCGGAGGCCGGCGCGGGGATGGTCGGTGTCCTGTTCGCCCTGATCTGGACCATCGAACCGCTGTGGACCACGCTGCTGGCCATCCCCGGTGCGGTCATCGCCCGGGCGCTCCAGTACATCCGCCAGCTCGAGCGCGAAACCCGGTCGGCCGTCGCCAGCCTCGCCCAGGTGGTCGACGATCGCGACCCGTCGACCTTCCACCACTCGGAGCGGGTCGCCCGGTACGCGGTAACCATCGCCGAGGAGCTCGATCTCGACCACGACCTGGTCGAGCTCATCGACCAGGCCGCCTCGGTCCATGACCTCGGCAAGATCGGCGTCCCGGACAGGGTCCTCCTGAAACCCGGTCCGCTGACCGCGGACGAGCAGGTCACGATGTGGCTGCACACCGAGATCGGGGCGCGGATCCTCCGCCAGTTCAACCTGTTCCGGTCGGGTGCCGACATCGTCCTGTACCACCACGAGGCGTTCGACGGGTCGGGCTACCCGCGCGGGTTGGTCGGCGACGCGATCCCGCTCGGCGCCCGGGTCGTGGCTGTCGCCGACGCCCTCGACGCGATGACCTCCGACCGCCCGTACCGGCGCGCGCTGTCGGTCGAGGAGGCGATCGAGCGGTTCCGGGCCGGAGCGGGCCGGCAGTGGGATCCCGCCGTCGTCGCGGCCACGCTCGGGCTGCTGCTCGACGGCCGCCTCCGCGTCGACGATGCGACGAGCCAGTCCGAGCGAGCCTCCAGCGTTTCCGCGACCCCTTCCGGCCCGGCCGGGGCGGAGGACGCGGCATGAGGGCGCCGGCCCGGCTGGGCGTCCACGGTCGCGCCTTCGAGGCGCTCTGGTTCGGTCAGACGGTCTCGGCGCTCGGCACGCAGGTCTCGATGGTCGCGCTGCCGCTTATCGCGGTCCTCGTCCTGCACGCGACGGCGCTCGAGCTCGGCGTGCTGGCCGCCCTCGAGACGATCCCGTACCTCGTCCTGTCGCTCCCGGCGGGCGTGTTCGTCGACCGGGCCGATCGGCGACGGACGATGATCGCCTGCGACGTCATCCGCGCCGTCGCGCTGCTCGGGACCGCGCTTGCGCTCGCGGCCGGGGCGGGCTCGATCGGGCTGCTGTGCGCCGTCGCGCTCATCGTCGGCTCATCGAGCGTGTTCTTCTCGGTCGCCTACACGAGCTACGTGGCCACGCTCCTGGTGGCGGACCGGCTCGTCGCCGGTAACCAGCGTCTCGAGCTGTCCGAGTCGGCGGCCCAGGTCGTCGGTCCGACGATCGGCGGGACGATCCTCCAGCTGGCGGGTGGGGCCGCGGCGGCCGCGCTCGACGGGGCGTCGTATGTCGTCTCGGCCGTCGCGATCTTCGGCTCGCGGCCCCCGCAGCGGGACGTCCCGCTCGAGCCCAGCCCGCATATCGGCCTGCGAGCGGGGATCGCCGAGGGGCTCCGCCGAGTCTCCGGTGATCGGATCCTGCGCGACCTCGCCGCCTCCACGGCCCTGCTCAATCTCGGGAGCGGCATGCTTCTCGCGGTGGTCGTCCTGTTCGCCACGACGGAGGTCGGGCTCGACGCCGCCGGCTTCGGAATCGTCTACGGCCTGGGCAACCTCGGGTTCCTCCTCGGCGCCCTGTCCGTCGGCGTCCTCACGAGCCGGCTCGGGATCGGCCGGACGTTCGCCTGGTCGACCTACGTGACGGCGATCGCGATGGTCCTCATCGCGCTGGCTGGCGGCGGCCCAGGCGTGGCCCTGCTGCTGCTTGGCCGGTTCATCGGCGCGGCAGCCACGCCGCTGTTCAACGTCAACGCGCTCAGCCTGCGCCAGGCCCGCGTCGGGGACGCGATCATGGGCCGGGTCAACGCGACCTTCCTGTTCATCGACTGGGGTCCGTTGCCGGTCGGGCTCGCTCGCCGGCGGCCTGCTCGCCGGGGCGTTCGGCCCGCGCGCGGCGCTCGTGGCGGCGGCGGTCTGTGGCCTGGCCGGAGCGGCCTGGATCGCCGTCTCGCCGGCGGCCCGCCTCACGAGCCTGCTCGAATCGGTCGCCCCGGAGGCGCCGACACCCCCGGACGCCGGTCCGGCCGCGCCGGAGAGGGTCGACGACGAGGCCGACGAGCGGCCGGCGTTCGATCCGCCGCTCGTCGCCTAGGCCGGCCCGCCACGAGGCCGGCAGTCGGCCGGCCCCGGCGGCCCGTCGGCCGATCTTGTTGTAGGCTTCCGCCGACGTCGCGGAGGCGGATCCGTGACGCCCGCGGTCCGAGGAGGGCCGACGGCCAGAGGCCACGCGGCGGAGCGACCGGCCGATCACGAGGAGCCGACCCTGATCCCTGACGACCCCGAGCCCGGGTCCGGCCTGCCCGAACCGCCGCTCGACGGCGACGCCCGGCCCGAGTGGGCGCCCGTGCCCGCCGACCCGACGCTGCCAGGCGAGCTCGCGACCGCCGGCTTCGACGCCGGGGACGGCGATCCGCCGATCCCGGACGCACCCGACGCCCGGCACGGCCGGCTGGCCCGCTTCGGGGCCGGGCTGCTGAGCGCGATCGTCCCGGGTCTCGGCCATCTCGTCACCGGCCGGCGACGGCTGGCGGCGCTCTTCCTGGCCCCCGTCGTGCTGGCCCTGCTCGTCCTCGTCGGGCTGTTCCTGACCCAGAACACGCTGTCGCTCGCCGCGTCGCTCATCGACCCGTCGGTCGTCGGGGCGATTCTCGTCCTCGAAGTCCTGTTCCTCGTCTGGCGGGTCGCGGCGGTCGTCTCGTCGATGGTCGACCGCTCGTTCCCGCGATTCCGGGTCAGCGATGGGATCGGCCTGCTCGTCGTGCTCGCCCTGGTGGTCCTGCCGCAGGCGGGGATCGCCGTGCTGACGAGCGCGACCCAGGCCGCCGAATCGAACGTGTTCGTCGACGAGCCATTCCCGTCCGACGACCCCGGTTCGTCGGTCGCTCCATCGCTCAGCCCGGGCGACTCGTTCCTTCCGTCGGTCGAGCCATCGGCGAGCGCCTCGAGTGCGCTGCCGCCGCGGGTGACCGTGCTCCTCATCGGCGTCGACTCGGGCGTGGGCCGGAACACGGCCGCGACCGACACGATGATCGTCGCTAGCCTCGACCCGGTCGCCAAGACCGTGTCGATGGTGTCGGTGCCGCGCGACATGGTCAACGCGCCGCTGCCCAAGGGCAAGACATTCAGCCCCAAGATCAACGGGCTCGTGGCCAACGTCCGCTGGAACCCGGGCGACTACCCGGGCTACAACGGCCACGGCCAGGCCGTCCTCGCCTACTCGCTGGGCAAGATGCTCGGGGTGCACATCGACTACTACGCCCAGGTCGACCTCGAGGGCTTCGTCCAGGCGGTGAATGCCGTCGGCGGCGTCGACGTCAGCGTCGACCACGCGATGTGCGACGCGCGCTACAACGAGTACGGCTTCGACGGCTACTCGATCGGCGCCGGCCGGCACCACATGAACGGCAACCAGGCCCTCGCCTACGCCCGGATCAGGAAGTCGGCGGGGGAGAGCGACTTCACCCGCGCGGCCCGCCAGCAGCAGGTCGTCGTGGCGCTCAAGGACAAGGTGGTCAAGGGCGGCTTCCTCAACGATCCGCTCGGGTTGCTGCGGGCGGTCGGCCAGACGATCCAGACGAACATCCCGCCGGGCGTCGTCCGGCAGCTCGCCCCGCTGGCCGCGGAGATCGGCCCGAAGGACGTCTACCGGGCGGTCGTCAGCTACCCGCTCGTCCGACCCGGCTTCGACGCGCGCGGCTCGATCCAGCTGCCGAACCTCGACAAGATCGCGGCGCTCGGCGCGGCGATGTTCACGCCGGCTGGCACCCGGCCGATCGACAAGTACGCCGCCAAGCCGCCGACGAGCGTCGCCAAGGGCCCCGCCCAGCCGGCCCCGAGCTGCGCCGCCGCCCCGAAGCCCAGGCCCAAGCCGAAGCCGACGCCCAAGCCGACGCCGAAGCCGACCCCCAAGCCGACGCCGACGCCGACCCCGACCGCCACCGAGCCGCCGCCGACTCCGACGCCGACATCGACCGGTCCGTAGCCGGCCTCGACCGGTCCCCGGCCGGATGGCGACGGGCCCGCGCGTCCCGGCGGACCGGCCCGCCGGGGCCGCCTCTGGTACCCTGTTCGACGGTCCTTGAAGCCGGTCCAGAGAGACCGGCGTACCGGTCCCGTGAGGCCGGAAGGGAGGCTCGATCGAGCGTGTCCGCGTCGCTTCGCCGTGACCCGATCGCCCTCCCGTTGCCGATCCATGCGGCCGCCCGGCGGGCCGGATGATCCGTCCGCCGCTGCCGCTCCCGAGCGCGATCGTCGATCCGCGGATCGGGGACCTCGGCCCGGCGCTCCTCGCCCTCGCCGACGGGACGGTCTTCCCCGGGATCGCCTTCGGTGCGCCGCTTGCGGCGGGTGGCGACCTCGTGGTGAACACGAGCCAGACGGGCTACCAGGAGGTCTGCACGGACCCGTCGTACGCCGGGCAGGTCGTGGCGATGACGTATCCGCTGATCGGCAACTACGGCCGGCTCCGCGACGACGACCAGTCGGAGCGGCCGTGGCTCCGGGCACTCGTCGTCGCCAACGCCACCGCGGCGGTCGCCTCGGCCGCCGCGCAGCTCGCGGCGCTCCTCCGCGACGACGGGATCCCGGCGATCGCCGGGGTCGACACGCGCGCGCTGGCGCGCCACCTGCGGACCAACGGCTCGATCCGGGGGATCGTCACCGCGCCCGGCGAGGTCGACCCGGACCGCGCCGTGGCGGCCGCCCGGGCGCTGCCGCGCTGGGAGGACCAGGACTTCGTCGATCTCGTGTCGCCCGAGGCGCCGCGCGAGGTGGGCGGCGTCCCCGGCGGACCGCTCGTGGCGATCGTCGACTACGGGCTCAAGGCGAACATCGTCCGCTCGCTCAACCGGCGCGGGGCCCGCGTGCGCGTCCTGCCGCACACGGTCGATCCGTCGGATGTTCTGGCCGCCGACGTCGACGGGCTGGTCCTGTCGCCCGGGCCCGGCGACCCGTCGCGGCTCGCAGGACCGGTGGCGCTCGCCCGGGCGGCGATCGCCGACGGCCGCCCGCTGCTCGGGATCTGTCTCGGCCACCAGATCGTCGGGCGCGCCGCCGGAGCCGAGACGTGCCGGCTGCGGTTCGGGCATCACGGGGCGAACCACCCGGTCCGCGACGTCGACACCGGCCGGGTCCAGGTCACGGCCCAGAACCACGAGGTCCAGGTCGTCGGCGACACGCTCCGGCCGGCGGACGGCTTCCACGTCAGCCAGGTCAACCTGAACGACGGGTCGGTCGAGGGGCTCCGCCACCGCGAGCTCCCGATCGAGACCGTCCAGTACCACCCCGAGGGCGCCCCCGGTCCGCTCGACGCGCTGGCCGTGTTCGACCGGTTCGTCGCCGCGTGCGCGGCCCGCCGGACCGGGACCGCGTGAGCGCCACGGCGGTCGCGCCCCGGTCGGTGCTCATCCTCGGGTCGGGGCCGGTCGTCATCGGCCAGGCCGCCGAGTTCGACTACGCCGGCACCCAGGCCTGTCGGGCGTTGCGTGCCGAGGGGGTGCGGACGATCCTGGTCAACTCGAACCCGGCCACGATCATGACCGACCCGACGGTGGCCGACGTCGTCTACCTCGAGCCGCTGACGGTCGAGGCGATCGAGGCGGTGATCGCCCGCGAGCGGCCTGACGGGCTCCTCGCCGGGCTCGGCGGACAGACCGCGCTCAACCTCGCCGTCGCCCTGGCTCGCGCCGGAGTGCTCGAGCGGTACGACATCCGGCTCATCGGCACGCCGCTCGAGGCGATCGAGATGGCCGAGGACCGCGAGCGCTTCCGCGCGCTGCTCGACCGGATCGGCCAGCCGTACGCCCCGTCGTGGATCGTCGAGGGCGACACCGCGGCGGAGCGCGAGGCGTCCGCCGACGCGGCGCTCCGCGAGATCGGCCTGCCGGCGATCGTCCGCCCCGCGTTCACGCTCGGCGGCACCGGCGGCGGGATCGTCGAGACGGAGCCGGCCTACCGGGAGCGCGTCCGCGCCGGGCTCCGGGCGAGCCCGATCGGCCAGGTCATGGTCGAGCGCTGCCTCGTCGGCTGGGGCGAGATCGAGTACGAGGTCATGCGCGACGCCGACGACACGTGCATCGCCGTCTGCTCGATGGAGAACGTCGACCCGCTCGGCGTCCACACCGGCGACTCGATCGTCGTGGCCCCGGTCCAGACCCTGCCCGACCCGGTCCACCAGCGGCTCCGGAGCGCGTCGCTGGCGATCATCCGGGCGCTCGGAGTCGAGGGCGGCTGCAACGTCCAGTTCGCGCTCAGCCCGGACTACGAGGACTACGCGGTCATCGAGGTCAATCCCGCGGGTCAGCCGCTCGTCGGCGCTGGCGAGCAAGGCGACCGGCTATCCGATCGCCCGCGTCGCCGCCCAGATCGCCGCCGGCCGGCGGCTGGCCGAGATCCCGAACGTCGTGACCGGCACGACCGTCGCCGCGTTCGAGCCCGCGCTCGACTACGTGGTCGTCAAGCTGCCCCGCTTCCCGTTCGACAAGTTCCCGACCGCCGACCGCTCGCTCGGCAGCCAGATGAAGGCGACCGGCGAGGTGATGGCGATCGACCGGACGTTCGGCGCGGCGCTCAACAAGGCGCTCCGCGGTCTCGAGCAGGCGGGCGTCGGGCCGCTGGCCGAGGACCCGGCCTGGGCGGCGAGCCTCGACTACCTCGCCGCGGTGTCGCGCCACGGCCGCGGCGACGACGCGCCGGACGTCGACCGGCGACGACGGCCCGCTGGCGACGACGCGCCGATCGCCTGGCTCGACGCCGACGGGCAGCCTGCGAGTCGACCCGGCACGCGGAGCGCGCGGCGGCGCCGATCGTCCTGCGCGCTTCCTCGCCCCGTCGGACACCCGGCTGTGGCGGGTCCTCGCGCTGCTCCGCCGCCGCGTCCCCGAGGCGGTCATCCAGGCGACGGGATCGCACCCGTGGTTCCTCGCCGAGTTCGGTCGGGCGGTCGGCCTGGAGCGCGACGTCGCCGACTCGGCGCGCGGCTGGCGGACCCGGCCGACGCCGACGGCCGCGGCGCTGCTCGCGACGGCCAAGCGCGCCGGCTTCGGCGACCGCGAGCTGGCGGCCCTGGCCGGCGTCGACGCCGGGCGGACCTCCGCGCGGCGCGGCTGGCGCTCGGGCTGCGGCCGGGCTACGCGATGGTCGACACCTGCGCCGCCGAGTTCGCCGCCGAGACGCCGTACTTCTACTCGACCTACGCCGCCGCCGGGTCGCCGCCCGAGGCTCCCGCCGGTCCCGCGCCCGGCGGCGCTCGTGATCGGCTCGGGCCCGTCCGGATCGGGCAGGGGATCGAGTTCGACTACTGCGCGGTCCAGGCGGCGGACACGCTCCGCCGGCGCGGGCTGGTCGGCCGTGATGATCAACTCGAACCCGGAGACCGTGTCGACCGACTTCGACGCGAGCATCCGGCTCTACTTCGAGCCGCTCGACCCCGAGAGCGGTCCGCGGCGTCATCGACGCCGAGACGCGCCGCGGCGAGACGCTCCTGCCGGCGTTCGTCCAGTTCGGCGGCCAGACGCCGCTCAACCTCGCCGCGCCGCTCGCCGCGGCCGGCGTGCCGCTGCTCGGCGGCGGACCTCGAGGCGATCGACCAGTCCGAGGAGCGGACGCGCTTCGCGGCGCTCCTCGACCGGCTCGGGCATCCCCCAGCCCGAGGGCGGCATGGCCCACAGCGTCGAGGAGGCGCTCACCCTCGCCGACCGGATCGGCTACCCGGTCATCGTCCGGCCATCGTTCGTCATCGGCGGCCTGGCGATCGACTTCGCCTACTCGCCCGCGGACCTCGTCCGGCAGCTGGCGGTGGCGACGGTCGTGGACCCCGACCGGCCGGTCCGGATCGACCGCTACCTCGAGGGCGTCGAGGTCGACGTCGACGCGGTGTCGGACGGGAGGACGTCCTGATCCCGGGCCTGCTCGAGCACGTCGAGCGGGCGGGCGTCCACTCGGGCGACTCGGTCGGCGTCTTCCCGCCGCAGACGGTCTCGCGCGGGCGACCAGGAGCTGATCGTCGCGACGATGGAGCGGATCGTGCTGGCCCTCGGCGTCGCGCGGCCTCGTCAACGCCCAGTTCATCGTCCGCGACGACGGCGTCTACCTGATCGAGGTCAACCCGCGCGCCTCGCGCACCGTTCCGTTCCTGTCGCAAGGTCACCGGCGTGCCGATGGTCGAGCTGGCGGTCCGGATCGCGCTCGGCGCGACGCTGCGCGACTGGGCTGGCCGGGCGGGCTGCTGCCCGAGCCGCCGCTCGTGGCGGTCAAGGCGCCGGCCTTCTCGACGGCCAAGCTGCGCGGCGTCGACCCGTCGGTCGGGCCCGGGATGCAGTCGACCGGCGAGGTCATCGGCATCCATCGCGAGCCCGCGGTGGCGCTGGCCAAGGCGCTGCTCGGCGCGGCGCTCGTGCCGCCGCGGCCCGGGCGCGGACGGCGCGCTCGCGCTGCTGTCGATCGCCGACCGCGACAAGGCGCTCCTGCGGCGGCTCGCCGCGGCGCTCGCCCGGGCCGGCTACCGGCTGGCCGCGACGGCCGGCACGCGCGCGGCGCTCGCGGCGCTCGGGTCACGACGCGCGGCCGGTCTCCAAGGTCGGCGCGCGCGGACGAGGCCGAGGGGATGCCGATCCTGGACCTGATCGCGTCCGGCGAGGTGCGCCTCGTCGTCAACACCCCGACGCCGCAGTCGGGCGCGGTCCGCGACGCGGCCGAGATCCGCCTCGCGGCGACCGCCGAGGGGATCCTGTGCCTGACGGCGATCGAGACCGCGGTCGCCGCGGCCGAGGCGCTCGATCCCGGCGATCGTCGGACCGCCTGGCCGAGGTGCGCCCGCTCGGGGAATGGGTGCCCGGTCCGCCGGTCGCCGCCGGGATCCCGAGCGCCGTCAGCGGCTGATCGCGCCGGGCGGCACGACGGCGCGAGCGGCCGGCTCGTCCGGCGGGGCGACGACGTTCTGGCCGAGCGACCAGAGCGTCAGCGCCGTCAGCGAAGACCATCAGCAGCGCGAGCGGGACCTGGCGGAGCCGCACTGCCCGCGCCTCGGCTGCGCTGACCGGCCGTCCGGGCCGGCGGCCTCGCGGACGGCCACGGCATGGCCCGCCCAGGCGCCGATGACATGGCCGCCGACCACGGCGACGAGCTGCAGGCCCAGACGACCGCGCCGGGCAGCAGCCGGTCGCCGGCTCGAAGCCGGCCGACGCCGAGGAGGTCCCAGCCGAGCCTGAACGGGTCGGTGACGAGCGAGCACGATCCGCTGGCCGTCGAACAGCACGACCGTGAAGTAGTGGGCGATCAGGTAGCCGAGCGCGATCGGGAGAGCCCGGCGACCGAGCGGCCGGATGCCGACGATCCGGGCGACCCCGAGCGCCAGGCTGATCAGCCCGAGCAACGCGAACAGCAGGAGCGTCGCTCGGGGACCGCCGGGATGCCGAACAGTCGAAGAACTGCTGGGTCTGCGACAGCCCGTCGAACAGGATCCCGGCCGTCGACAGCGCGGCGAGCGTCAGGCTCTCGAGGTCGCCACCGGGCTCGAGCAGCCCGCTCGCGAACGAGCGGATCCGCAGCCGCCGGGACGTCCGTCGAGCAGCGCCGGGTCGTCGCTCGACCGACGGTCGCGAGCGGCGCGAGCCGGCCGACGAGGCCGAACCAGACCGAGAAGACCTCGCCGTGCGGCGCCAGGTGTCGCGCCCGAACTGGGCCATCATCGCGAGCGTGACCACGGTGTAGCGACGAGCACGACGGCGAGCGCCGGCAGCGCTCCGGCCGCCGGCATCGCCAGCTCGAGCCAGATGAACACGGCAAACCCGACGACGGCGGGCCAGAGGCCGAGCCGCTCCGGGTAGGGCGAGGCCGCCCGCCGCTGACGCCGAGCCGGCCGCGGCGGCAGCGCCGATGCCGTGGAGCGTGGCGAACGGGATCGAGCCAATACCAGGCCGGGCCGATGAACGCGGACACGAGCGCGACGCCGACCCAGCCGTAGGTCCACAGGAAGAGCGACGCGGCGTCGCCTTCGCCGTGCTCGCCCACGATGAGCTGGATCACGACCAGCAGCCAGGCGAGCAGTCCGATCGCGATCGAGCCCGCCACGGACCGCGCCGGGCACGCGGACGATCCGGGCGGGGGTCGTGGCCACGGCCGGGACCGCCGCGCCGCCGCGGAAGAAGACGATCGCGAACGATGCGCCGACCGCCAGCCCGGCGCCGACGAGATAGGCGCCGAGCGGGATGGGCGAGGCGAACCGGCCGGTCAGCTGGTGCGCCGCGGCCGTCGCCGGAGCGGCCAGCGCGGCGAGCGCGACGAGCCCGCCGACCCCCGCCATTCGGCCCGCGCGGGGTCCGCGATGGCGGCGGACGGCCTGGCGGGAGATCACGATCGGGGAGTCTACCGCCTCGGCGGTCGGAGGCTCAGTGCTCCGCGGAGAGCCCGATCGGGTCGACGAGGACGGCCATCGACGGGGCGCTCCAGCCGGTCGACGACAGCGCCCCACGCTCGACGTTCACGATGTCGCCGACGAGCGTCCAGCGCCCCGGATCGCTCGGCGCGACGAGATCGACCGTCGTCGGGAGATGGCACCCGGGGCGAGCTCCATCGGGACCTCCGCGCCGGGCAGGTCGGTCCCGTCAGCGGCGTGCCAGGTGAGCACGACCAGCGTCTGGGCGGTGGGGACGACCGGATGCGGATCGTCGGCAGGCTGGGTCGGTGGACGCCAGTCGACGACCCGATATTGGCGACGACGAGATGGATCGACACGGCCGGCGCCGGCCGCGGCCTCGACGGCCTTCGGGAGGGCGAGCGCCGCATTGTAGGGCGGCAGGACGTTGACCACGACCGGCGGGAACGTGTCGCGACGGAGTCCGCTGGCCGACCTCGGTCAGGCCCAGGTACAGGGCGTATCGCCCGGGGACGGTCGGAACGGCGATCGCCGCCGCGAACCCGCGCCGGCCGGCCCGGTCGGGCGCGGAGGCGGTCGTGTCCGCCACGGGCACGGGCGGGGCCACGACGCCGGGAGCGCTCCCCGTATCGACCACGGCCCGCGAGCGGACGGGCGTGCTGGGCGCCGCCGGCGCCACGATCGGGATCCAGCGCGCGACGAACCGCTGGGCGGGCGGCTTGGGGAAGCCGTCGTGGATCGACAGGTCGACCTGGACGCCGATGGCCGATCCGGCGACCGCGCGACCGCTCAGCTTGACCCGTCCGAGCCGGTAGGCGTGGTCGATCAGCGGGGCTGTCGGCCGTCCGTGGGCCGGGGTCGCCGCGGCCATCACGCGGCCGTGCTCGAACGTCGCGAACCGATGGAGGGCGGCCACCGGGATCCACTCGCCCGGGTAGTCGCCGCCGGCCAACGGATCCATGAACCAGACGCGGCCGCGCGCCCGGTCGTAGCTCTGGATGTAGACCGCATGCGCGCTGTCGCGCCGGTTGGCGAACGCGGAGGCCCAGCGGGTGTAGTGGGCCGGCAGCCGGCCGTACTCGCCGATGAGCACCGCTCCGCCGCCGCGGTCGAGCCGGTCGAGGAGCTGCCACCAGCTCATGGTGTCGCCGTAGCCGGGCGAGAAGCGCAGGTGCAGCCCGGTCAGCCGTGCGACGGCGCGCGACAGGTCGTACAGGCTCGACCCGCCCTTCTTGTCGCCGGATGCTCGCTCGAGGACGCTCTGCCGGATCCGGACCGACCCGTGGGTCCACTTGTCGAGGAGCATCTCGCCCGCCGCCCAGACGCAGTTGTTGTGCATCTGCCAGACCCGCTGGGGCACGTACTCACCGGTTGCGGCGGACGGTCCCGCGGCGAGGGTCGGGGCCACGGGGGTGGCGAGGCCGATGGCCAGCCCGAGCACGACGGCGAGCAGGAGGGGAAGCGGCCCGTGGACCGCGAGGAGGCGTGAGTTCAGACGGCAGGCGGCGTGGGGCACCGCCCGATCCTGTCAGGCCGGGTGGTGTCCTCCCATCGCCCGACAGGTGGAGTGGCGGAGGTACGTTCGGGCCATGCGAGGAGGCGAGCCGGCCCCGCTCAGCAGGGCCGGCTCGTCGGCCTCGAGTGCGTTCCCGGCGCCGGGTCGTCGGCGAGGACGGAGCCGACCGCGACGAGGCGGCGACCCAGCCAGGCCAGGGGCCGGCTGCCGCGACCGGAGTCGCGACCCGGGCCCCTGGCCTGCTGGGCGAGGGTCTCGGTCCGTGCCCGGTCGTGGTCCGCAGCGATCCGCGACCGGACGACGAAGAGATCCTCGTGTTCCTTCAGCGTGTCCCGTCCTGTGTTACTCATCTCACCCTCCTGTAAGTCGTTCATCTAACACGGTGGGCCGAAGAGAGGCCGCGACCCGCAGCGGTCGCGGCCCGACCGGCCTCGATCAGGTCCTTAGGTAGTCGATCAACCCGACTCCGCTGGCGTCCACGGTGCCGTGGCGGAGGCTGTAGTAGGACAGGCCGCCCTCCTCGGTCAGCGTGACCAGCCCGGCCGCGCGCAGGAGCGCGAGGTGGTGCTTGATCGTCGGCTTGGACAGCTCCAGCGCCGAGGCGATCTCGGTCAGGTAGTGATCGCGTCCCGCGAGCAGCCGGAGGATCCGCAGCCGGGTCTCGTCGCCGAGGGCCCGGTGGAGCCGGACGACGGCCGCCGGCGGCGCCAGCGGGTCGCCCGCGTCGAGGGCGTCGTCAGCGATCGGGTAGCCGAACATCCGCCAGTCGTCGCCGCCGAGCACGAAGTTGTACGGTCGGGCGAAGTACGACGGGGCGAGCACGACCCGACGGACGCCCGCCTCGGCCAGCCAGCGGATGCCCCCGGTCGTGCGCTCGATGAGATCGGTCGGTCGAAGCGTCGCGATGTCGCCGGCGCGGGCATCGGCATCGCGCCGGATCATCGTCCGGACGCGACCCTCGATCGGCTGGAACAGCCCGACCCACTCGCCGAGGACCGTTCGGGCCGGGCCGATCACCGACGCCGGGGCGCGGAAGATCGCCCGCCAGCGCTCGAGCTTGTCGGTCGGGTAGTGGTCGGACAGGCTGACCATCAGCTCGTCGACCGCGACGTCGTCACCCGCGATTGCCCGTTCGGTCTGCGCCCGGCGAGCGGGATCGCGCAGGTCCTCGGCAACGATCGCCCGGACGATCAGATCGTCGTCGAGACCATCGACGAGGGCGGCGAAGGCCGCCGCATCGCGGACCTCGGGGCGGTCGACCGCGAGCCCCGCGAGGACGACGCACAGCTCGCTGCCGTACCGCTCGAGCTCGCTCGCGGCGCGGGTCCGCAGGGTCGCCTTGGCGTCGGTCAGCCAGGCGCGGTCATCGGCCGGCAGGTCGTCGGTGGAGCCGGCGTCGTCGGACAGGCTGAACACGAAGTCGTACACCGTCCGGACGTCGAACTCGACCTGGTAGGGGGGCGCGGCGGGACGGGAGAAGTCGCGCACGATGGCCCGGCTCGGGATCGCCGGCGCATCGACGGGACGGGTTCGGACCGGGCTTCGGGCCATCCTTGCAGCTGTCTCCTAACAGGTGTTAGACGACAATCTAACACGGTCGCGGCGGCTGTCAAGTTCCGAGCGACGCCCGACCTCGGGCCCCTACAATCGGCGCGTGTCGATCCCTGTGGTCCGCTTCAGCGACGAGCGCCTCCCCAACGGACTGCGCCTCATCATCGCCGAGGACCACCTCGCGCCGGTCGTGGCGGTCAACGTGTGGTACGGCGTCGGCTCGAAGCACGAGGTCCCGGGCAAGACCGGCTTCGCCCACCTGTTCGAGCACGTCATGTTCCAGGGCAGCCGGAACGTCGGCAAGGCCGAGCACATCGCCCTCGTCCAGGCCGCCGGCGGGACGATGAACGGGACCACCTGGCTCGACCGGACGAACTACTTCGAGACGATGCCGTCCCACCAGCTCGAGCTCGCCCTGTGGCTCGAGGCGGATCGCATGGCGACGCTCCTCGACGCCCTCTCGCAGGAGAACCTCGACAACCAGCGCGAGGTGGTCAAGAACGAGAAGCGCTGGTCGTACGACAACCGACCGTACGGCAGCTGGTCGGAGAAGCTGCAGGCCCATCTCTACCCGCCGGAGCATCCCTATCACCACCCGACGATCGGCTCGATGGAGGACCTCGACGCGGCGTCGGTCGAGGACGTCTCGGCCTTCTTCCGGACCTACTACGCCCCGAACAACGCCGTCCTGTCGATCGTCGGCGACGTGGATCCCGCGGCCGCCCGGCGCTGGACCGAGCGCTACTTCGGGGGGATCCCGGCAAACCCGTCGATCCCGCCACTCGGCGACACGAGCCTGCCGCCGATCCTCGGCGAGGAGCGCCGCGAGATCGTCGAGGATCGGGTCCCGCTGCCGCGGATCTTCTTCGGCTTCCGTGCCCCGGCCCTCGGCGACGAGCGGCTCGACGCGATCGACGTCGGGACGCAGGTCCTCGCCGGCGGCAAGGGCAGCCGGCTGCACCGCCGGCTCGTGCGCGACGAGCGAATCGCCCAGGACGTCGTGGGCTTCAGCCTCGGCTTCGTCGCCGGTGCGTCGATCTGGGCTGGCTGGGCGACGGTCCGGCCCGGCGTGGCGATCGAGCGGGTCGAGAAGGCGTTCCTCGAGGAGCTGGAGCGGATCGGGCAGGAGCCGATCTCGGACGACGAGCTCGCGCGCGCCAGGGCGCTGATCGAGACCGAGGAGCTCGGCGCGCTCCAGCGGGTCGAGGAGCGGGCCGACCGGCTGTCGATGTACGCAACCCTGTTCGACGATCCTGACCTCATCAACCGGATGCTCGAGCGCTACCTGTCGGTGACGCCCGACCGGATCCAGGCGACCGCGGCTGAGGTGTTCCGGCCTGACAACCGGGTCGTGATGACCTACATCCCGGCGCTGCCGCCGGCCGAGGAGGCGCCCGGTCCGCTCGACTCGGCCGTCCCGGAGCCGAGCGACGTCGGTGGCTCGGACGAGGAAGCCGCGGCATGACCCGACGCCCGGACCCGGTCGTCGTCTCGACCCGGCCGACCCCGGGCGAACCGCGGCCGTACCAGTTTCCGTCCTTCGAGCGCACGGTCCTGGCCAACGGCCTGTCGATCCTGACCGTCGACCTGCCGGGCCGGCCGCTCCTCAGCGCCCAATTGGTCTATCGCAACGGCGCCGCGGACGAGCCTGCCGCCGAGGGTGGGGCGACCGTTCTGTCGGCACGCGCGCTCACCGAGGGCACCGAGCGGTACGACGCGATCGCGCTCGTCGAGGCCACCGAGCGGCTCGGCGCGTCGCTCCACGCCGACGCGAGCTGGGACGCCTACACCGTCGGCGTGGAGGTGCCGGGGACGCGGCTCGAACCGGCGCTCGACCTGCTGGCCGAGGTGGTCACCCACCCGACCTTCCCCGAGGAGGAGGTCGAGCGGATCCGCGACGAACGGCTGAACGACCTGCTTCAGGCCCGCGCCGACGCGCGCCGCCGGGCCGACGAGGCCTTTGCGGCCACGATCTACCGCGACACGTCGCCGTACCATCGTCCGTCCGGCGGGACCAAGGCGACGGTGGCGCCGCTCGACCAGTCGGCGCTCGCCCGTGCCTGGTCGCGCGGGCTCGATCCGCGCCGGACGACGATGGTCCTGGCCGGCGACCTGGAGGGGATCGACCCCGTGCGCCTCATCGAGGCACGGATGGCCGGTTGGACCCGGGCGGAGGGCGCCGTCGACCCGGGCCCGATCGCGGCCCGGGCAACCGCCGGCGGCCGGCGCCTGCGCCTGGTCGACAAGCCGGGCGCGCCGCAGACGGAGATCCGGGTCGGCCACGTGGGGGTCCCGCGGCGGATCCCGGACTTCCATGCGCTGTCGGTCCTCGGCGCCATCCTCGGCGGGCTGTTCAACTCGCGTCTCAACATGAAGCTCCGCGAAGAGAAGGGCTACACCTACGGCGCGCACGCCGGGTTCGACCTCCGCCGCGCGGCCGGTCCCTTCGCGGCCCGGGCCGCCGTGAACACCGAGGTGACGGCCGCCGCCCTGAGCGACCTCGTCGCCGAGCTCGACCGGATCCGCAGCGAGCGCGTATCGGAGGCCGAGCTCCGGGCGGCGCGCGACTTCCTCATCGGCGTGTTCCCGCTCCGCTTCGAGACGCCCGGGCCGATCGTCCAGGCGCTGTCGGGCATGGTCGTGCACGGCCTTCCCGACGATGAGCTGGCGACGTACCGCGAGCGCATCGACGCGGTCGGCGTCGACGACGTCCTCCAGGCCGCCCGCACGCACATCCACGTCGATCGGGCGGCCGCCGTCCTCGTCGGAGACGCCTCGGTCATCGCGTCGAGCCTCGAGGTCGTCGGCTTCGGCCCGGTCGAGGTCATCCGCGACGACGACGAGACCGCCGAGGCCTGACGCTCGGCCGGCGAGGCCGGACAGGAGCGCGAGGCCCGCGCCCGACCGCGAACCCAGACGGACCCGCCGCACGCCGGCTCGGCCGTGCTCCGACTCGTCTCGCGCCGCACCATGCCCCGGCGTGGCCGCAGCCTGGGCGTGCATCCGCTGAAACTTCCGACCGACCGCCGGCCTCGATGTGAGTGACCACCCGGTCGACCCAACGACAGCAACCAGCGGGAGCGAGTCAACCAGATGGATGCGAACCGACCGATCAAGGCCCTCGGCGTGAGCGCCGTCGCGGTCTTCCTCGTCGCCGGCGTCGCGCTCGGCGCGGACGCGATCCTCCGCCCGCCGACCGCGAGCCATCCGGTCGTCCTGACGGCCGACGAGACACCGGCGGCAGCCGGGACGGCCGAGCCGACGGAGACGCCCGAGGCCACCGAGACGCCCGAAGCCGCCGAGACGCCCGAGCCGGCCGAGACGCCGGAGCCGGCCGAGACTGCGGAGCCGAAGGCGACCCGGAACCCCAGCGCAACGCCCGAGGCCGGTGAGGATCAGAACGAGCAGGGCGAGAACGAGAAGGACGACCACGGCGGCCGGAGCGGGCACGACGGCGGTCAGAGCGCCACCAGCGGCCACGACGCCGGCCAGGGAGGCCACGACGGAGGCGATGACGGCGGCGACGACTAACCGATCCGGCGGCGCCAGCGGCGTCCGGACGGCCGTTCGGCCCGCGGATGTGACCAAAGGACCCGGGACGATGGCACCGCCGGTCTCTCATCATCGGGCTCTGGGCCGCCGGTCACCACGGCTCGGCAGGCCCGACCAGCCGGAGCGACAACGATCCAGCCCGACTTCGCCCTCACGGACGCTCGACCACCCACGGACCTCGAGGCCCGACGGGCGGTCGATGCCGTCCTCGGGGGAGATCGGGACGCGTTCCGCTTCCTCGTCGAGCGCGAATCGGCGTCGGTCATCCGCTCCTGCCACCGCGTCCTCGGGGACCTCCACGAGGCCGAGGATGCGGCCCAGGAGGCCTTCGTGATCGCTTATCGGTCGCTTGCGGGCTGGCGCGGCGACGGCCCATTCGGGGCCTGGCTCGGACGGATTGCCGTGCGCAACGCGGTCCGCCGGGCGAAGTCGCGCCGGCCGACCGCGCGGATCGACCCGACCGACCCGGACCTCGTCGTCGGGCCGGCCGGTCCCGGATCCGATTCCGGTGCCGACCGCGCGAGCCTCGCGGCCATCGCCCTCGGCCTGACCGGCTCGACCGACCCCGCGCTCATCTCGCTGCGGGCGGAGCGCGCCGACGACGTCCGGCGGGCCGTGAGCCGCCTCGATGAGCCGTACCGCGAGACGATCATGCTCCGGTTCTATGCCGAGCTGTCGCTGGCCGAGATCGCGACCGAGACGGACCGTCCGATCGGGACGGTCAAGACCCATCTGTTCCGCGGGCTGGCCCGGCTCCGGGTCGCGCTTGCCGCCGACGGGGCCGCCTGATGAGCCGGCCCTTCCATCCGAGCGAGCTGTCCGGTCCCGGCGTGGCGCCGGCGACGTCGGCGGAGCTCGCCGAGACCGTGGCGACGGCGCGGCTTCTCGAGGCCCAGCTGGCCGCCGGCGACGTCCACCCGACGGCCGGCTTCGCGGACCGGGTGATGGACGCGATCGCCGAGGAGCCGCGCCCGCAGCCGGCGATCGCCGCGGGCCTGGCGATGCGTCGCGGACGCTTCGGGACGATGGTTGCCGCGCTCGCCGACAGCTGGCGGGTCGCTTTCAGCGGTGGGCGTCCGCTGGCCGTGCGGGCGCAAGCCGCCGCCTTCGTGATCGTCGTGATCCTGGCGGTCGGCTCGCTCGGCGGGATCGCCGCCGTCGGGGCCGTGAACCTGCTCGCTCCGGCGCGATCCCCGATCGCATCGCCGCCGGTGACGCCGCCGGTCGCTCCGACCGCCGAGCCGCCGAGCCGGCCGCCGGCCGCGACCCACCCGCCCCAGGCGACGGAGACACCGGAGCCGACGGAGACAACCGAGCCGTCGGAGACGCCGGAGTCGACCCGCACGTCGCGCCCGACGGGAACCGAGCACCCCGGCCAGACGCCCGAGCCGACCGAGACGGACGGCGGCGGCGGTGGCGGTAGCGGTGGGAGCGGTGGCGGTGGGAGCGGCGGCGGCGGCGACGACTGAACCGCCGAGCCGGCCCGGCCGGCCGGCTGCTCGACGAGGCGCTACCCTCGTGCGGTGATTGTCGTGATCGGATCGCCCGTTCATCGGCCCGCGGACGACGGCCGTTCGCCCAACGTGGCCGGTCTGGCAGCCGGCATCGCGATGGCCGCGGCGGCGGCGGGTCGCGAGGTCCAGCTCGTCGGCCGGGTGGGCGAGGACCCCGCCGGAGACGCGATCCTCATCGGCCTCGCCGATCGGCGGGTCGG
>CAWGTR010000013.1:0-233516 GCA_963825545.1 uncultured Chloroflexia bacterium
CGCGCAACGGGTGACGTTCGCCCGCTGGTCACGTGGCCGTTTCTGTTCGCTGATCCGTCCTGCGTCCCGACCCGACGGTGCGCCCCGCTGGCTGTTTTGGTCGTAGCCCAAACGAGGGACAACACGGCTGCTGTGGACGGCCGTCCGCTCAGCCCTGCTCGGAACGGCGAGGTTCTCCCGGAAATCGAGCGGCCCGGAGACCGATGGGGGACTCGGTCTCCAGGGCCGCCCAGCTTCCTCATGGTTGGAGACGGGACGTTGTCTCGTCTGGTTGGGAAGCCTTCTAGCTGGGTTCTACCGCTGCCCCGTGGCGGCCTTCATCCGTCCGAAGCACGGAAGCCTTGCGTTGGCGTTCGGCGCTCGAGCTCTTCTTGGATACGAAAGCTCGGCCGGAGGCCTTCGTACCTGCGCCCCGGACGGCGGCCGAAGCGCCGGTGGGACATAGAGATCGTTCGGCGGCGGGAGCGCTCGTGGAGTCGCAGCTCGTGCTCGCTGCGTTGGCGAGGGGCCCATGGGGGCTCGTCGTCATTCAGGTGCCGACCTGTGCCGCCAGGCCTCGAGCACGAGTGCGTTGACGTGGAAGGCGAGCTCGGGGAGCTGGTCTGGGCTGTACCAGGCCAGTTCGGCGACGTCGTCCGCCGGCTGCGGGTTTGTGCCGTTGGCGCGGGCAAGCCGGTGCGAGGTTGAGGGTGGCCACTGCTCCTTGGTCGGGGCCGTAGTGGTCGATCCAGGCGCCGAGGAACTCGACTGCTTCGATCTCGAGACCCGTCTCTTCGCGCAGTTCGCGGCGGAGACCGTCGATCGGGTCTTCGCCTTCGTGGAGGAAGCCGCCGGGGAGATCCCATTTGCCTTGCTCGGGCTCGACCGCGCGACGCGCGAGCAGAACCCGGCCCTGCTCGTCGGTGATCACGGCCGCCGCGATCGGGGCCGAGGTCGCGTAGCCGACAAACCCGCACGCCGCGCAGATGGCCCGACCTGGCTCACGCCGGATCGCTGCCGCACAGCACGGGCAGTGCTGCCAGCCATCGAGCACACTCATCGGTTCACCATCCCGACAGGACACACCCCTACCGACTCAAAGCGTGAACCGAAAGAGGGGATAGACGCGATCAGCGACGCGCTTACCGCTGGCGCGGTGGCGATGCGCTCTGCTGCTCATGCATTCGCTTTTCGCGCGCGAGCTTTCTCTTGTCCTGTCGTTTCGCCAGCGCCGTTTTGAGAGTGAACCACGTCCCATCGCCGGACCGTACCAGGGTGCTTTCCGGGGCGCAGCTCTACCTCGTCAGCTCACCTAGCCACCCCGTCGGGAACGGCTCGCGTGCAGACACCGGAGGCGTCTCTCGAGCCCTAACCCCCAGGCCGAGTTCGCCCTCGCCCTCCGGGAGGCGGGCTCGCCGTCGCTGCTCGTCGCGCTCGTCTACCTCGCGCTCCTGGCCGAACTTAACACCCGAACGAATCCATCCTGCGGCGGTCCACCGGCACGGTCGGCTCGAGCTCGAGGCGCTGACGCTGACGCTCACCGAGTTGCAGTTCGCGCTCGCTGCTCTTGCGATGCTCGGCGACGGTCAGCAGGAAGCGGTCGAGCTGCTCGCACGCTGCTCAGGACGGTGCGGCCGACCCTGGTTCCACGGATGGGCTAGCAAACGCTGAAATGCCGACCGTGTCTTGGAATGCGACGGCGACCTAATCCGTGTCATCGGGTACGCGGGAGACTCATGAACGTCGGCGGCTTGAAACCACGACGCCGAGGTCGAAGCTGTCGTTCTCGAGCTCGACGGGTGCGTAACAGGCGAACCAGCGCGCGGGAGCGGAGAGGCACTGAACGTGGGTGTGCCTCGCCTCGCGCGGGGCATGGGCTATCGGGGACGCCCGGGCGGCCCCCGCAAATCTCGAGAAGGTGTGTAACACTCCCCCGCGAGAGTCCCTCGGAGTAAGCCGCCTACTGGCTTCGGGTCCCTCCACTGAGACCCTCCGCGGGGCCGGCGGTAGCCGGTAGCGCTACCGCCGGCCCCGGGTCCATCTCCGCCCGAAGTCTTGAAGGGAGAAGCGCTAGGAGCCGTTCTCCCGTCGCTGGTCGTTCGAACGTGGAGTGACCCGGCTGGAGCGTCCCGTGGCCTGCTAGAGGCTTGATGTGATTCAGCGGCCGTCGTAGGCGGCGAGAGCGCGTGCTGGGCGGCCGTCGATCCGGTTGAGCAGCATCCCGAGGGTGAGGGCGAGGATGCGCTGGCCGATTCGGGCGGCGAGTCCGGCGGGTGTCTTCGCGAGGTGTTGCTCGAGTCGCATCTGGCCTTTTAGGTTCGCAAAGACGCTCTCGATGACCAGCCGCGTCGAGGCGAGTGCGCGCTCGCGGCCGAGATTGGCGGCGGTGCGCGTCTTGTCGGGGGTGAGCAGGGTGACGCCGTCGGCGGCGAGCCGCTCGCGGTAGCCGCGACCCCAGAAACCCTTGTCGGCGATGACGACCTCGGCCGGGACGCCAGTCAAAAGGTCGGCAAGCGGCTCGTACTCCTTCTCGTTGGCGGGCACGATCGTGTACCCGAGCGGCAGGCCGTGTTCGTCGGTCAAGAGGACGAGCCGGACGCCCCAGATGAAGCGATGCTGCGAGCGCGCGTAGCCGTAGCGAGCGAAGCCGGCGAAGTGGCTTCGCTGCTGGCAACCGGGATAGTTGGCGACCGCCAGCTGGCTGCCGTCGGCGAGCCGCACACCGCCGCCGTCGAGCAGCCGGGCGAGCTGCTGCTGCACGATCGAGATCAGCTCGACCAGGCCACGCAGACGCCGGTTGTACTGCGACTGGTCGGGCAGGTGCGGGAACCAGCCCGGCAGCACCCGCCCAATCAGACCGAGGAACTGCCGGTCAGAGCTGATCCCAATCGCCGCCTGCGCCACCGCCAGCGCGACCAGCTCCGCATCCGTCGTCGACTGCGGCCGACCGCAGCGCGCAGGGACCCGATACTCATCCGCGAAGACGTAGGCTGCAACGACAAGGGCTTCCAGATCCGTCATCTCGAGCTCCAATCTCGAGGGGACACATGGTCTGGAAGCCCTTCTTCGTCCAGCGGCGGGTCCCTGCGAACCCGCCCCGCGTTTCACATCAAGCCTCTAGCGGTTACGCGACGCCCCGCCACCCAGCCATCTTCCTCCCATGGCACAAGCTCGGAACATCTGAAAACACAGTGAGGGCGAACTCGCCGCAACGGGTTCGCCCTTCACTGCCGGTGCTCAACCCTGCCGCCCGGGGAGCCCCGTCTTGGCCGTTCCAGTTGAGCCCGCCGCATCGGGGCCCTCGGTAGCTCAATGATCGTCAGCAGCGGGTCGGTTCATCGATCACTGAACCGGTGGTTCACGCGATCGGTTCACTCGGACGGGGGCTCCGGCTTCACCCCGTCGAGGACCGACAACTGACGCACGGGGGATGGTAGGGACGGTCGCCGCAGCCCGTCTTTCCTTCTCCGGAGAGCCGGACGAGAGACCCGGGCGGGATCCGGCCATTCGACCGAGAAGGTCGTCGGAGCGAAAATCCCGGCCTGGTCGGTCGGGGCGATCCCGAGCCTCGACAGCCGGTCCCCGATGGCGATCGTGGTCGATGCCTGGCGAATGAGCCCCGCCGTGCGACCGCCCGCGTTGTCGTTCGTGTAGAGCGTGAAGTCGAGGTCGCCGGTGGCGGACCGGTCGATCTCGACGACGGCGGCGTAGTCGCCCTTCACGGCCGCCTGCCGGGCGGCTGCCAGGTCCGGCACGGAGACCACGACGAAGTCAGGCGCCTGATCAGCACCGGAGCTACCCGTGCTGGTGGAGGCGTTGAGCAGGGCTCCCAGGGTCGTCGCTGGATCGCCAGGGACGTCGGACGCCGCCACGTGGACGGCGATCCGGGTCTGGGTGCCCTGGTCGATCTCGCGGATGATGACCGGCAGGAAGGCGATCACGAGGACCGACAGGAGCAGGATCACGGTGCCGACGAGGAAGCTCCTGGTCCGGATCCGGACCGTGTATTCCCGTCGGGCGACGGCGCCGATGTTCGAGATGGCGCTCATGCCTGCACCTCCGGAGCCGCCAGCCGCTTCTCCTCGACATCCAGCTCGCCGACCCGCTCGACGAAGACCTCCTCGAGCGACGGATCGGCAACCTCGAAGCGGAGGATGTCGTCGCCCTTCGCCATCGCCGCTCGCAGGACGGCCTGCGGGTCGGCGCCGGCGTCGACGCGGACCTCGGTGAAGTCGCGTCCTGGACGGGTGACCGTCACGTGCGGCAGCGACCGAAGCCAGGCCAGATCACCGTCCGTCGAGGTCGTGACCCGGACCACCTGGTGTCCGGTCGAGCGCTTCACTTCGCGAGTCGGGCCGGCGGTGACGATGCGGCCGTGGTCGATGATCGCCACGGAGTCGCACAGCTCCTCGGCCTGATCGAGCTGATGGGTGCTGAAGATGAGGGTCTTGCCGCGGTCACGCAGCTCGAGGAAGGCGTCCTTGAGCAGCGCGACGTTGATCGGGTCGAGCCCCGAGAACGGCTCGTCCATCAGCAGGACGTCCGGATCGTGGAGGACGGTCGCGATGAACTGGACCTTCTGCTGATTGCCCTTCGAGAGGCTCTCGGCCTTGCGGCCGGCGTGCTCGGCGATCCGGAAGCGGGCCAGCCAGTGGAGAGCGACGTCGCGTGCCTCGCGGCGGCTCAGGCCGTAGAGCGAGCCGAAATAGACGAGCTGATCGATGACCGGCATCCGGAGGTAGAGACCGCGCTCCTCCGGCATGTAGCCCCAGGTCCGCCGCGGCCAGTCCCGGGTGTCGCGATCCTTCCAGGTCGCCGTCCCGGCGTCTGCGCGCAGGAAGCCGAGCACGATCCGCATCGTCGTCGTCTTGCCGGCGCCGTTCGCCCCGAGGAAGCCAAGGATCTCGCCGCGCTCGACGCGGAACGTCACGCCGTCGAGCGCCTGGACCGATTCGAACCGCTTCGTCAGCCCGTCGATCGCGAGCGCCATCGTCTTCTGCCCTCCGTGACATTGGGTTAGCTACGCCCCGTCGAGGACGACGATCGCACCGTTGCGCAGCGGCTGGCCACGGCCGAGGGGTCCCTTTCGGGCAGGCCGACCGGACGGACCGTGCGGTCCTTCGTGACCTCCCGGCCGTTCACGGGCCGGATGCAGGTTGGGGGCGGACCGCCTCGTCGAAGCGGGCTGATCGGCACTCGTGAACAACCTGCGGGTCCGGCGACCATGGCAACGCGCGGATCGTTGGTCGCGCGCCTCATCGTGTCGGCAAAGGGGATGTCATGGTCGGAACCGCACTCCAGGCGAGCAAGGAAGCAGACCTCGCGGGTCCGGGCATCGGCGACTACGCCGAGCTCGAGCGCGTCCTGCCGACCGACTACCACTCGCTCCTGACACCGCGCGAGACCCAGCAGGCGATCTTCGCGGTCAAGGGCTACATCGAGGCGGAGCTCTGTCGCGAGCTCAACCTGACGATGGTCCAGGTGCCGCTCATCGTCGACGCGGAGTCGGGCGTGAACGACATGCTCGATCGGGACGGTTCGCGGACGCCGATCACGTTCCACATCGCGAACGATCACGACCAGCACCCGATCGACGCCCAGGTCGTCCAGGCGGCCACGAAGTGGAAGCGCGTCGCCCTCCGGCAGTTCGGGTTCGCCCCGGGCGAGGGCCTGTGCACCGACATGCGCGCCGTCCGCAAGGACTACTTCCTCGACCACGACCACAGCGTCTACGTCGACCAGTGGGACTGGGAGCGGGTCATCACCGCCGATCAGCGCGATCTCGCCTACCTGAAGCAGACCGTCCAGGCGATCTGGCGGGTCCTCCGCGGCGCGGAGCGGCACGTCCAGGAGCTGCTCCCCCAGCTGCGGACCGACCGGTACCCGGACCTCCCCGAGGAGCTGGTCTTCATCCACGCCGAGGACCTGCTGGGCCGCTATCCCGACCTGCCCCGCAAGCAGCGCGAGACGCGGATCCTCCAGGAGATCCCGGCCGTCTTCATCATCGGCATCGGCTGGACGCTCGCGGACGGCTACCCGCACGAGATGCGCGCCGCCGACTACGACGACTGGGCCACCGAGACGGTCTCGGCCGAGGGCCGCGCCACCCACGGGCTGAACGGGGACATCCTCGTCTGGAACCCGGTCACGCAGCGCCGTCACGAGCTCACGTCGATGGGCGTGCGGGTCGACGCGGCGACGCTCCGCCGCCAGCTCGAGATCACCGGTCAGCTGGATTGGCTGAAGCTGCCCTATCACCGCGGGATCACGAGCGGCGAGCTGCCCCTGAGCATCGGTGGTGGGATCGGCCAGTCACGGACCCAGATGCTCCTCCTCAAGAAGGCCCACCTCGGTGAGGTCAGCGTGAGCGTGTGGCCGGAGGTGCTCAAGGAGATGTGCGCGACGCGCGGCATCCACGTCATCGAGTAGCGGGAACCGGCCCTTGACGCGTCGCGCGATGATCGACCGCGAGACGCGAGGAGGAGCCGTGGCCGATCGACGGACCATCGGGGATCTGCTCGAGGCCGCCCGTGACGGGCTCGAGCGCCTCGAGCCGGCCGCTGCACTCGCGGCCCAGCGTGACGGAGCCCTCCTCGTCGACACGCGCTGCGCCGAGCTCCGCCGTGACGATGGCGTCATCCCGGGCTCCGTCCATGTTCCGTTGTCGGTGCTCTACTGGCGGCTCGACCCCGCGTCCGGCCACGACGACCCGGCCCTGTCGGACCTCGACCGGCAGGTCGTCCTGGTGTGCGCCCACGGCTACTCGTCGAGCCTCGCGGCGGCGACGCTGCGCAGCCTGGGGTTCGACCGGGCCACCGACGTGGTCGGTGGGTTCGAGGCGTGGTCCGCCGCCGGCCTGCCGGTCGACCGACTCGATCCGGGGACGCCGTCCCACGGCTAGCACCGCCGCGCCCGCGACCCTGCGAAGCGTCTCCGGACGACGAGCGCCAGATGGCCGGTGGTCGTGGGACACACCGTTTGCGCTACGCTCGCACAACTACCGGCCGGCGGTCGCGGCACGGAACGATTGCCCGGGCGAGCGGGCGCAGGAGGACCGGGCGTGAGCGACGTTTTCTTCTCTGACGTGCCGGGGCCGATCCCGTTCGGCGGCCTCGAGTCGACCGAGGCCCTGGCCTTCAAGGTCTACGAGCCGGATCGCCTCGTCCTCGGCCAGCGGATGGTCGATCACCTTCGTCCCGGCGTCTGCTTCTGGCACTCGTTCGCCTGGGCCGGCGTCGACATGTTCGGCAGCGGCACGCTCGATCGTCCGTGGCTGACCGGCGAGGGCGATCCGATGGCCGCCGCGCGGCAGAAGATGGCCGTTGCCTTCGAGTTCTTCACGAAGATCGGGCTTCCCTACTACTGCTTCCACGACCGCGACGTGGCCCCGGAGGGAGCCAGCTTCGCCGAGTTCCGTTCAAACCTCGACGCGCTGGCAGACGATGCCGCCGGCTACCAAGACCGGACGGGCGTCCGCCTGCTGTGGGGCACGGCGAACCTGTTCACCCACCCGCGCTACCAGGCCGGGGCCGCCACGAACCCCGACCCGGAGGTGTTCGCCTACGCCGCCGCCCAGGTCAAGCACATGCTCGAGGTGACGCTCCGGCTCGGCGGCGAGAACTACGTGCTGTGGGGTGGTCGCGAGGGCTACGACACGCTGCTGAACACTGACCTGGCACGCGAGGGCGCTCAGCTCGCCCGCTTCCTCCACCTCGTCGCGGAGCACAAGCACAAGATCGGGTTCACCGGTCAGCTCCTGATCGAGCCCAAGCCGATGGAGCCGACCAAGCACCAGTACGACTTCGACGTGTCGACGGTCTTCGGCTTCCTCGTCAGCCACGGCCTCGAGAACGAGTACCGGGTGAACATCGAGGCCAACCACGCCACGCTGGCGGGGCACAGCTTCCATCACGAGGTGGCCGTCGCGATCGCCAACGGGATCCTCGGCAGCATCGACGCGAACCGGGGCGACTCGCAGAACGGCTGGGACACCGACCAGTTCCCCAACTCGGTCGACGACCTCGTTCTCCCGCTGTACGAGATCCTCCGGCACGGCGGCATCGCGCCGGGCGGCTTCAACTTCGACGCGAAGCTGCGCCGCCAGAGCACGAACCGGACGGACCTCTTCCACGCCCACATCGGCGCCATGGACGCGCTCGCCCAGGCGCTCCTCGTCGCGGCGGACCTGGTCGAACGGAACGAGCTGGCCGACCTCAAGGCGCGGCGCTACGCCGGCTGGGACGAGACGCTCGGGACCGCGATCCTGGAGGGGACGGAGAGCCTCGAGTCGCTCGGTGCCCGGGTCGCGGCCGGGGAGATCGATCCGCGGCCGGTGTCCGGTCAGCAGGAGCGGCTCGAGAACATCGTCAACCGGTCGATCTGGGCGACCGATCCTGCACGGGTGAAGACCGGCGCCGGTCGCTGACCCCGGTGGGCCACGTCCTCGGGATCGACGTCTCGACGACGGCCACCAAGGCCGTCCTGATCGATCCGTCCGGAGCGGTCCGCGGGATCGGCGTCGCGGAGTACGGGTTCAGCGCACCCCGGCCGCTGTGGAGCGAGCAGGACCCCGTGCTGTGGTGGGACGGCGCCCAAGTCGCGATCCGATCGGTGCTCGAATCGAGCGGCCTGGCCGGCGGCGACGTCGAGGCGGTCGGACTGACCGGCCAGATGCACGGCGCGGTCCTGCTCGACGCGGCCGGCGAGGTCCTTCGCCCCGCGATCCTGTGGAACGACCAGCGGACGGCCGCGGAGTGCGACGAGATCCGGCGGGCCGTCGGCGCCGAGCGGCTGATCGCGATCACCGGCAACGACGCGCTGACGGGTTTCACCGCGCCGAAGCTCGTCTGGGTCCGCGACCACGAGCCGGACGTCTGGCGCCGGGTCGCCCACGTCCTCCTGCCGAAGGACTACCTCCGCCTCCGCCTGACCGGTGACTACGCGCTCGACAAGGCCGATGGGTCGGGCACGATCCTGTTCGACCTGGCGGCGCGCGACTGGTCGACCGAGGTGCTGGCCGCGCTCGGCATCGAGCCCGGCCTGGCTCCCGCCGACCTTCGAGGGACCGCAGGTCACGGGCTCGATCAGGGCCCGGGCGGCCGACGCCACGGGACTCCGGGCGGGCACGCCGGTCGTCGCCGGGGGTGGCGACCAGGCGGCCAACGCGGTGGGGGTCGGTGCCGTCGATCCGGGGGTGGTTGCCCTGTCGCTCGGGACGTCGGGCGTCGTGTTCGCCACGACCGACCGGCCGGTCATCGAGCCCCACGGGCGCGTCCACGCGTTCTGCCATGCCGTCCCCGGGCGCTGGCACCTGATGTCGGTGATGCTGTCCGCCGCCGGCAGCCTGCGCTGGTTCCGCGACGCCGTGGCGCCTGGCATCGAGTTCGGCGACCTCGTCGCGGCGGCCGATGCGGTCCCGGCCGGCAGCGACGGCCTCCTCTTCCTGCCCTACCTGTCCGGCGAGCGCAGCCCGCATCCGGATCCGCTCGCACGGGGCGCCTTCGTCGGGCTCACGCTGGGCCACGATCGTCGTCACCTGACCCGGGCGGTGCTGGAGGGCGTCGCCTTCGGCCTGCGCGACGGGCTCGACCTGATGGTCGCGGCCGGGATGCCGGCGCCGACGCAGATCCGGGCCTCCGGCGGTGGGACCGCCAGCGCGCTCTGGCGGCAGATCCTCGCCGACATCCTGGCCGCCGAGATCGCGACCGTCAGCACGACCGAGGGAGCGGCCTACGGGGCGGCCGTCCTGGCGGCCGTCGGCGCCGGCTGGTTCGCGACCGTCGAGGCCGCCTCAGGGGCGCTGGTCAGCGCCACCCCGGTTGCCGCACCAGGCCCGGAAACGAGGCGATACGCCGAGCTCCACGCGATCTATCGCGAGCTCTACCCGGCCCTCGCGCCGGCCTTCCACCGCCCCGGGGCGGCGACGGACGCGCCTAGGAGCGCAGCTCGAGGAGCTCCATCTCCTTCTCGCTGACATCACCCGGCTTCTTGCCGAGGATGATCATGCCGAGGACGTCGTCCGGCGTGGTGTCGGCCTTGTTCACCGTGTCGACGATCCGGCCGTGGTACATGACGCTGATCCGGTCGGACAGGTCGAAGACGTCGTGGATGTCGTGGCTGATGAGGAAGATGCCGATCCCCTCCTCCTTCAGCTGGCGCACGAGGTTGCGAACCTGGGCCGTCTCCGCCGGTCCGAGCGCCGCGGTGGGCTCGTCCATGATCAGGATCCGGGCATTGAAGTAGACCGCCCGGGCGATCGCGACCGCCTGCCGCTGGCCACCCGACAGGGACTTCACCGGCTGGACGAAGTTCGTGAAGTTCGGGTTGAGGCGACCCATGACCTTGCGGGTCGCAGCCTCCATGGACCCGTCGTCCAGCGTTCCCCAGCGGGTGGTGAGCTCGCGGCCAAGGAAGACGTTCGCGGGCGCATCGACGTTGTCGGCCAGGGCCAGCGTCTGGTAGATCGTCTCGATGTTGTAGGCCTTGGCTTCGCGTGGGTTGGTGATCGACACGGGCTGGCCGTCGACCCGAATCTCCCCCGAGTCCGCGGGGTGGGCGCCCGACAACACCCGCATCAGGGTCGACTTGCCCGCCCCGTTGCCACCGACGAGCCCGATCACCTCGCCCGCGTACAGGTCGATATTCACGTCGCGCACCGCGTGGACACCGCCGAACGCGACGTTGATATGAGTCATCTCGACGAGCGGCGTGCGCTCCGCGACCGCCATGTTCACGCTCCCCTCATGAGCCGCCGCCTCGGCGACGATTGAGGGTATCGAAGCCGACGGCAATTACGAGGACGACGCCTGCCACGATGTTCTGGATCGACGAGTTGACCCCCATGAAGGCCAGACCGTACGCCAGCGCTGCCATGAAGAACGCCCCGATGATCGCGCCGGGGATCGTCCCGATGCCGCCGGCGAAGGAGGTGCCTCCGACGACCGCGGCGGCGATCACGTAGAGCTCGTAGCTCTGCCCGACGTCCAACGTGGCGCCGTTGAGCCGCGCGGCCGCGATCGCTGCCGAGAAGCCGCATAGGATGCCCATCAGGATGTAGATCTTGACCAGCGTCCAGCGCGTGTTGATACCGGCCAGCTCTGCCGCGTCGGGGTTGCCGCCGTAGGCGTACACGTACCGACCGAAGCGACGCCGGGTGGCCAGGAACGTCATGACGATCGTGACGCCGATCAGGATCACGACTGGCCAGGGAAAGCCCACGGCGATCTTGAGACCGCCGGGCGGTTCGGCGATGCCGTGTTCCTGGGCGTACCGCGTCGCGGCGCCCGGTGGCCAGTAGTTGCCGTTGGCGAACGCGGCCAGACCGAGGACGACCGCGCAACCTACCAGCGCAAGCATCAACTCGGCCCACATCGGCCGGAGCGGGAAGCCGAAGCGTCGCCGCTGCCGCCGGTTGTAGGCCAGGAGACCGACGATGGCGACGCAGCCAACGATGGCTGCTCCCCAGGTCGCGGTCCCCCCAATCGAGCCCTGCGCGCTGCCGCCGAGGAGCTGGAATGTCGGGTCCAGCCCCGAGACAGCGGCACCCTGCGAGAGGACCCAGATGGCGCCGCGGATCGACAGCAGCCCCCCGAGGGTGACGATGAAGGACGGCACCCCGACGTAGGCGATGATGAAGCCCTGGACGGCGCCGATGATCGCTCCAATGCCAATTCCGAGCGCCAGAGCGATCAGCCAGCGGAACGGCATGGTTTCTGGGAGCCAGTCCGTCATGAGCAGGGCGTAGCTCATGGCGATGATCCCGACCACCGACCCCACCGAGAGGTCGATGTTGCGGGCGACGATGACCAGGACCATCCCGGTTGCGAGTATCGCGACGCCGACACCCTGGACTGCCAGGGTGGTCATGTTCGCGGGTCGGAGGAACTCGCCGCCCGTCGCGACATTGAAGCCGAGCAGGATGACCACTAGGGCCATCAACAAGCCGAACAGGCGAACGTCGATCTCCGCGGCGGCCAACGCCCCACGCAGAGAGAAACGTGGTGCCGCGGGCACCTGGTCCGGGGCGGTCGTGGCGAGATCAGTCATGGGTTAGCCCAGTTTCCCCGATGGAAAAGCACCTGGAACGGGCAAGCGACCTGCGCCTGGGGTGTCCGGGCGCAGGTCGCTCAAATCACGGCTTGATGATCGTTACTTGCAGGCCGCGTAGCCCGGGCTCGACGAATCGACGCCCTTGCAGATCTGGTCCTTGGTGGCGTACCAGCCGGTCGTCACCAGGTTGAGCTTGTCGGCCGTCAGCGGAGTCACCTGGAGGAAGACCGACTTCATGGTGTTGCCACCCGGGGTCTTGTAGTCGGTCGGCGAGTTGCCCGCCACCGGTGCGACCGACGGGTCGACCGTGACGCTGACCTTCGAGAGGTCCTTGTTCGCGCACAGCTGGAGAGCCGCCTGACCGGCCGCCTTGCCCAGCTCGTTGGCGTTCTTCCAGACGTCGACGTACTGCTTGCCGAGGGCCAGGTTGTTCAGGTTGGCCGGGTCACCATCCTGACCGCTCAGCGGCGGGTAGCCGTAGTTCTTGGCCGTGAGGGCGGCCGCGACGCCGAGCGCCGTGCTGTCGTTCTCGGCGAGGATCGCGTCGATCTTCTGATTCGACGAGACCGCCTGGTCGATGATGGCTTCCATGTTGGCCTGGGCCTTCTCGGTCTTCCAGGCATCGGTGAACGTCCCCTTCGGGTCACCGATGATCTTGATGTCACCCGAGGCGACCTTGTCCTTCAGGCCGGCGAGGTCCCAGCCCTGTGGCAGGAACGTGGAGGCGTTCGCGTCTCCGGGATCGCCCTTGATCAGGACGTAGTTGCCCTTCGGCACCTTCTGGATGATCGCATCAGCCTCGGCCTTGCCCACGGCGACGTTGTCGAACGAGAGGTAGAGAACGCTCCCGCTCGGGTCCTCGATGAGCCGGTCGTAGGCGATGACGGGGATCCCGGCGTCCTTGGCCTTCTGGACCGCGGGCAGGATCGCCTTGTTGTCCTGCGCGAGGATCACGAGGACCTGGGCGCCCTTCGAGATCAGAGTGTCGATGTCCGACAGCTGTCGCTGGCTGTCCAGGTTGGCGTCAGGATCGCCGACGACCGTGCCGCCGCCATCCTGGATGGCCTTGAACATCGAGGGCTTGTCCGCTGCCGCCCAGCGCGGCTGCTGGAAGTTGTTCCACGAGATGCCCACCTTGCAGCCGGCACCGCCTGCGGCGGACCCGGCCGGGCTTTCGGCTCCCGATGCTGCCGTGCTCGGGGCCGTCGTCGGCGCCGTCGTGGGCGCCGTCGTGGCCCCGGTACTCGAGCAAGCCGCGAGCACGATCGCTGCGGCCGCGCCGAAGGCAAGTGCCTTTCGGTTCAACATCCGGTCTCTCCTCCTGTGCATTCCGAGTCGGCCGAGAACGCCTCGGCCGACGCCTCACCGGGCGCTCCATACGTTCCGCGCTAGGCTACCACCCTCCTCAGAGCGATTCGTGGTCGGGTCGGATCGGCGCGCGGGGACGCAGCATGACGCATCCGGACGATCCGTGGGGTGCACGCTTCGACAGATGGTCGCCGCCGCCGATCGAACGGTCGATGATCATGCGGTCGCCAGGTCCGACAGGCTGCCGCGCGGACCCATCCACGTGGCCGGGTCGGCGAGCAGCGGCTCGAACGCCAGCTCGGCGGCCCCGAGCAGCGGCGCGTCGACGCCGAGCGAGGCCGGCACGACCCGGGCGAGCCGGCGCGGCGCGGGCAGCGTCAGCCGGTCCAGCTCGCGCTCGACGACCTCGCCGATGTACGGGTGGATCCGACCGAGCAACCCGCCGAGCACGATCAGCCGCGGATTGAAGACGTTGACCAGCCCGGCCAGCCCGAAGCCGACCCAGCGGCCGACCTCGTCGAGCGCGGCCAGCGCCTCGGACACCTCGGCCTCCGCCTCGCGCAGCACGGCATCGAGCTCGGCCCGACCCCCGTCGGCGGGATGGCCCGCGTGGCGGAGCAGCGCGTACGCGCCGATCTCGGTCTCCCAGCAGCCGACGGACCCGCAACGACACGGCTTGCCGGCCGGGTTGACCGGGATGTGCCCGACCTCGCCGGCATAGCCAGCCACCCCGGTCATGGGCTTCCCGTCGACGACGAGACCGCCGCCCACGCCGACCTCACCCGAGATGAACAGGACGTTGTCGGCACCCCGGGCCGCGCCGCGCCGGACCTCGGCCAGCGCGCCCAGGTCGGCGTCGTTGGCCACCGTGATCGCGGCGCTCGTCCCCAGGACCTCGGCAAGGCGCTCGCCCAGCGGAACGTCGGTCCAGCCGAGGTTCGGCGCCATCGCGACGCAGCCGTCGATCCGCCGGACGAGACCTACGATCGCCACGCCGATACCGGCCAGGGGGTCGACGTCCGGGCGCCGGGCGCGAACGAGGTTTGCGAGGTCGGCGAGGTCGCCGGCGATCTGGTCGATCGAGGTATGGCCCTGCGGCCGGTCCACCCGGACCAGCTCGAGCACGTCTCCGCCGAGCCCGATGAGCGCGACCGCGAGCGAGTCGACGGCGATCTCGAGGGCCAGGACGGCCGCGTCCTCGGCGTTCGGGCGGACGAGCGGCGACGGACGGCCAGGGGTCCCGAGCGGTGCGGCCCGCTCCTCGGATACCAGCCCGGCCGCGACCAGCTCGACGATAAGGCCGCGGATCGCGCTCCGGGTGAGGCCTGTCCGGGTGACCAGCTCGGACCGCGACAGGGGTCCACGCTCGTGCAACTCGCGGACGATCGCGCTGAGGTTCGCCCGCCGGACGGTCTCGCTGCGCTGGCCGAGCTCAAGGACCACGAGGTTTGTGTTCCTCTCGTTCAAATGTGTGTGCTAGGCTCTTACATGGCCCCGGCGGTGTCAAGCCGCGAGTCCAGCTGACGGGTCGACGAGGCGGAGGCAGCGCGCTGAACGGACTCGACGGCCGGGCATGACCACGCTTGGCTGGGGCATCCTCGGACCCGGGCGCATCGCGCCACGGCTTGTCCGCGCCCTGTCGCAGACCACGCGGGGCGAGCTCGTCGCGGTCGCCAGCCGCGACCTGGAGCGCAGCGCGGCGTTCGCCCGGACCCATGGGATCCCGCGGTCGTACGCGTCGTACGACGCGCTCCTGGCCGATGCCGGGGTCGACGTCGTCTATGTCTCGCTGCCGAACCATCTCCACGCCGACTGGACGATCCGCGCGCTCGAGGCCGGCAAGCACGTCCTGTGCGAGAAGCCGCTCGCCCTGACGGTCGAGGACGTCGACCGGATCGCCGTCGCCGCCGGCCGTGCCGGGCGGATCGCCGTGGAAGCGTTCATGTACCTCCACCACCCGCAGATCGTCCGCGCCGTCGAGCTCGCCCGCGGCGGTGACCTCGGCCCGCTCGAGCTCGTCCATGGGTCGTTCTCGTTCTTCCTGACCTACCCGAACGACCCCCGGATCGACCTTGCGATGGGCGGCGGGTCGCTGTGGGACGTCGGCTGCTACCCGGTCAGCTTCGCCCGCAGGGTGGCCGGCGAAGAACCGGACCGGATCGCCGCGTTCGCCCGCTTCGACGAGCACGGGGTCGACCGGACGTTCACCGGCCAGCTCCACTTCCCGGGTGGCCTGCTGGCCCAGTTCGACAGCGGGTTCGCGGCGCCCGATCGGCAACGGCTCGAGGTCGTCGGCGGCGACGCGACCCTCGTCCTCGACAGCCCGTTCCTGACCGAACCCGACGGGCCACCGCCGTCGCTCGTCCGGTGGATCGGCCGGGAGGCGACACCGATCGCCGTCCCCGTGGCCGACCAGGTCCACCTCGAGGTCGAGGACCTGACCGCCGCGATCCTCGACGGCAGCCCGCCCCGGATCGACCTTTCCTGGAGCCGCGGTACGATCGCGACGCTCGTCGAGCTGGACCGGACGGCCCGGGCGAACGCCGGGCTCCCGAACCCGGTGCGGGCCGGATAGCGCTCGCGCGGGCGGCCGGCAGCGCCGGCCGAAGAGGAGGAGACGTGCCGAACCGCCGCGTCGGACCGCTGCCGCTGTGAGCCGGCGATCGGTCGCGCTGCTGGCCGGGCTGGTCGTCGTCGCCCTCGTCGCGGTCGGGGCGGTCGGGGCCGCGGCCCTGCGGATCGGACCGGCGGCCGGCGGCGCCCGCGGGGCGCCCCACTTCGTCGATGAGACCTCGGCCTCGGGCGTCGCCGTGACGTACGACGGCCCGTATCCGTTCGCCGTCGGCGGCGGCGTCGCGGTGCTCGACTGCGACGGGGACGGACGGCCGGACCTCTACCTGGCCGGCGGGAGCGCGCCCGCCCGCCTGTACCGGAACGTCAGCCCCGTCGGTGGCGCGCTGCGCTTCGAGCCGGTCGCTGACGCCGCGACCGACCTGCCCGACGTGACCGGCGCCTACCCGCTCGACGTCGACGGTGACGGGCTGGTCGACCTGATGGTCCTTAGAAGCGGTGGGAACGTCCTGCTCCGCGGCCTCGGCGGCTGCCGGTTCGAGCGGGCCAACGAGCGGTTCGGGCTCGACGGCGGCGACCGGTTCACGACCGCCTTCAGCGCGACCTGGGAAGCCGGCCAATCCCTGCCGACGCTGGCGTTCGGGAGCTACGCCGCCGACGTCGACCATCCCGACCCCAACCACCTGTGCTCGGACAACGAACTGGTCCGGCCGGCCACCGGCGGGAGCCGCTACGCCGCGGCGATCCCGCTCACCCCAGCCTGGTGCGCACTGTCGATGCTGTTCAGCGACTGGGATCGGTCCGGCCGGCGCGACCTGCGGGTCAGCAACGATCGCCACTACTACAGCGACCTGAGCGACGGCCAGGAGCAGCTGTGGCGGATTGCCCCGGGTGAGCCGCCAAGGCTGTACACCGCCGCCGAAGGCTGGGTGGCCGTGCGGCTGTGGGGGATGGGCATCGCGAGCTACGACCTGACCGGCGACGGTTATCCCGAGGTGTACCTCACGAGCCAGAGCGACAACAAGCTCCAGACGCTCGCCGACGGACCGACCGTGCCGACCTACCGCGACATCGCCCTCCCCCGCGGGGTCGTCTCGTCGCACCCGTTCACCGGCGGCGACCCGCTGCCATCGACAGCCTGGCATCCGGAGTTCCAGGACGTCAACAACGACGGGCTGATCGACCTGTTCGTGTCCAAGGGCAACGTCGATGCGCAGCCCGACTACGCGACCCGGGACCCGAGCGACCTGTTCCTCGGCCAGCCCGACGGCACGTTCGTCGAAGGCGCCGACCAGGCCGGCATCCTCAGCTTCGCCCGGGGTCGCGGGGCGGCGCTGGCCGACTTCAACCTCGACGGACTGCTCGACCTCGTCGAGGTCAACCTCGGCGATCCCGTCAAGGTCTGGCGCAACGTCGGGGCCGGTGATGCCGCCCATCCGGCGGCGATGGGCAACTGGCTGGGCCTGCGCGTCGGCGAGCCCGGACCGAACCGTGACGCGATCGGCGCCTGGGTCGACGTCAAGACCGGCGACGTCGTCCAGCAACGCGAGCTGACGGTCGGCGGAGGCCACGTCGGAGGCCAGCTCGGCTGGGTCCACGTCGGGCTCGGATCGGCGACCGACGCCGAGGTCCGGGTCACCTGGCCGGATGGCGAGACCGGGCCGTGGCTGCCGGTCAAGGCCAACCAGTTCGTGGACATCCAGCGCGGCGCGTCCACGGCGCAGCCGTGGCAGCCGGCCGGCAACTAGCCCCGACCACCCGATGACGCTCGCCGGCTGAGGTTTCGAGGACCGGCGCGTCGCGGATTCGCGCTCGAACGGGCCATCCGGCCCATGGCGCCTGGTACAAACGCAGTATCGTGCGGGCCGAAGCGGATGCGGACCTGGATCACCCTCCCACCGGACGACGACTGGCACCTGATCGACGCGAGCGCCCCGGGACCGTCGAGTGGGGGCAGCCTCATCCTGGCCGCCTGCGGCCGCTCGTTCGCGCGCGAGAGCCGGAGCTACATCCTGCAGGTCGACATCGAGCGGATCCCGGCCCGCCGGCGCTGCCCGTTCTGCTACGCGACGTTCCTGACGGGATCGCTGCCCGCCTGAGATCGGTCGGTTGCGAGGGCGACCCGGACGGCCGGCTCAGATCCCGGCGAAGAGCTTGTTCCGGAAGGCGTCGACGAACAGCTCGTGGTCGTCGCGCACGATCGATCCGTAGGCCTGGCCGAAGGCGCGGAGATCGGCCACGAACGCATCCTCGCGGCCGGCGATCGCGGCGTGGATCGCCTCGTCGGCCGGGAACGGGACGAGCGTCTGGTCGCTGTCGACGTCCGAGACGCAATGGATCTTGGCCACCGCCCGGCCGAGGTAGGCGACGAGCGGGAGCGCGTCGTCCATGTCGTTGACCTCGCCCCAGTCGAGGTCGGCGGCGTACGGCGAGACCTCCGCGACGAGCTGGCCGACGCCGTCGAGGTCGGTGTAGCCGAGCCACGGATCGGCGTAGGCCTGGAGCGCCCGCTGCGAGACGACCGTTCGCTGGCCGTCGTGGATGAAGTACGACCGGATCGCCGCGTCGTCGACCGCCCGGCTGGGCGCCGCCGCCACGGACTGCTTCATGTAGATGACGATGTCGTTCTCGAGGGCCTGCGTCCGGCCTTCGACGAGGACGTTGTAGGACGGCAGCCCGGCGCTGCCGATCCCCATCCCCCGCCGGCCGACGACGTCCTTGATGTTGTAGCTGATCCGGTCGAACCGCTTGCGCGGCGGGATCGTGTCGAGATAGCGGCCGAACGCCTCCTCGACCTTCTTACGGGTCGGCGCGTCGAGCGACCGAGTCGACGAATCGAGCTTGAACTGGCGCTCGTAGTTCTCGATCGTCGTGATCGGCTCGAGCATCCCGATCCGGCTGTACAGCCGTGCCTGCTGGAGGACCTGGAGGAGCTTGCCCTCGGTGTTCGACAGGGTCAGGGCGAAGTGGCTGTCGGCCTGCTTCGTGGCGAACCGGGCGACCTGGTCGGCGTAGCTCCGGGCGACGGCCTCGATGAGGGCCCCGATCTCGTCGTCGCTCAGCGCCTTCTCGAACCCGAGCAGGGTCAGGCTGGCGGCGAGGCGTCGGAGGTCCCAGGTGAACGGGCCGACGTAGGCCTCGTCGTAGTCGTTGACGTCGAAGACGAGGATGCCCTCGCTGTTCATGTAGGTGCCGAAGTTGGCGGCGTGGAGGTCGCCCTGGATCCAGACGCGGCTCGTCTGCTCGTTGCTGAACGCGTCCGTGTCGCCGGCCATGTCGGCGTAGAACACCGCGGCGCTGCCGCGGTAGAACGCGAATGCGCTGGCCGCCATCTTCCGGAACTTGCCACGCCAGGCGTCCGGATCCGCCTGGATCAGCTCGGGATAGGCGGCCAGGAACGCGTCGACGATGAACTGCTGACGACGCTTGGGGTCCTCGCCCCGGATTCGATCGACCGCTGATCCCATCGCCCTGCTCCCCGTGCCCGGCGGACCATCCGCTCCTGGTCGCGATTGTGACCGACCGGGGGGTTGCGGGCTACCGCCTCGGGCGACCCGCGGGACGAATGCCGGATCGGGCCGGCCGCGCGGTCAGCGGTCGACGACCGCCACGAAGCTGCGCTCGGGCGGTCCGACGTAGAGCTGGCGCGGCCGGCCGATCCGGGTCTCCGGGTCGGCCATCATCTCGCGCCAGTGGGCGATCCAGCCGGGCAGCCGGCCGATCGCGAACATCACGGTGAACATCTCGATCGGCAGGCCGAGCGCCCGGTAGATCAGGCCCGAGTAGAAGTCGACGTTGGGGTAGAGCTTCCGCTCGATGAAGTAGTCGTCGCTCAGGGCGACCTGCTCGAGCTCGCGCGCGATGTCGAGCAGCTCGTCCCGGCGACCGAGGGCGGCGAGCAGCGTGTCGGCCTGGCCCTTGATGATCCGCGCTCGCGGATCGTAGTTCCGGTAGACCCGGTGGCCGAAGCCCATGAGCTTGAACGGGTCGTCGCGGTCCTTCGCCCGGTCGATCCAGCGGCCGACGCCGCCGCCCTCCGCGGCGATCGCCTGGAGCATCTCGAGGACCTCCTGGTTCGCCCCGCCGTGGAGCGGGCCCCACAGGGCGGCGATCCCGGCCGACACCGAGACGTACAGGTTGGCGTGGGACGAGCCGACCAGCCGGACGGTCGAGGTCGAGCAGTTCTGCTCGTGGTCGGCGTGGAGGATGAGCAGCGTCCGCAGCGCGGCGCTCGCCTTCGGATCGACGACGTAGGGCTCCGATGGGACGGCGAACATCATGCGCAGGAAGTTCGCCTCGTAGTCGAGCCCGTTGTCCGGGTAGATGAACGCCTGGCCGATCGACTTCTTGTAGGCGTACGCCGCGATCGTCGGCAGCTTGGCCAGCAGCCGCACCGTCTGCAGCTCGACGGCGGCCGGGTCGTCGGGGTCGTCGCCGGCCTGGTAGAACGTCGACAGGGCGGCCACCGCGGAGGCGAGGATGGCCATCGGGTGGGCGTCCTTCGGGAACCCGTCGAAGATCCGCTTGAACTCCTCGTGGAGGAGGGTGTGGCGGCGGACGTCGTCGTTCCAGCGGCCCAGCTCCGCGCTCGTCGGGAGCTCGCCGTGGATCAGCAGGTAGGCGACTTCGAGGAAGGTGGCCCCCTCGGCGAGCTGCTCGATCGGGTAGCCCCGATAGCGCAGGATGCCGGCCTCGCCGTCGAGGAACGTGATCGCGCTCCGCGTCGGCGCGGTGTTGGCATAGCCGTAGTCGAGCGTCGTCAGGCCGGCGCCTGACAGCAGCTTGCCGACGTTGACGGCGGGCTGCCCCGCGGTCCCGTGCTCGATCGGGAGCTCCAGGCTCGTGTCGCCGACCTGGAGCCGAGCGGTCTCGGTCATGTGACGTCCTCTGTGCTGACCCTGCCGGCCAGGCGATGACTGTCGTCGCGGGGCTCCCCCCGAGCATAGGGCCGCACGGCCTCGGTGATGATGCCGACCGTCACTCGAGGCCACGCTGCGCGGGCGTACCCTCAATCCGGTTCGCGTCATCGCCACCGGAGGATCCATGCGGTCGCACCTGCCCGACCTCGGACCGCGCGGCGAAGGCTGGGTCGTGGCCCAGATCGTGCTGTTCGGGGCGATCGGCGTCACCGGGTTCCTGTCGCTCGCCGACCGGTCGGGTGGCGGACCGAGGCCGGTCGAGGTGGTCGGAGCCCTCGCCATCGTCGCGGGTGGGGTCGTCGTCCTGTCCGCCTCCTGGACGCTCCGGACGAACCTGACCCCGTTCCCGCGGCCGACGGCCGGGGCGACGCTGGTCGAGACTGGTCCGTTCCGATGGGTTCGTCACCCCATCTACGCCGGCATCGTCCTGGCCGCGGTCGGCTGGGCGGTGGCCACGGGGTCGATCGTGACGCTCGCGCTGGCCGGTCTCCTCCTCGTCCTGTTCGACGCGAAGTCACGGCGCGAGGAGGCCTGGCTCGAGGACCGGTTCCCGGGCTACCCGGGGTATCGGGAACGGACGAGCCGGTTCATTCCCCGCCTCTACTGACCGGCCGCCCAGCCCCGACCCGACCGGACCCTGGGTGGCCGCTGCGACCTGTGGCGCCTTCCGGCTAGACTCCGGCGATCGGACGATCCGACGCGTCGTCGGCGCCGGGCGTGGGATGGGCGATGGAGATCGTGGTCGGGCTCGCGGCCTTCGCGGTCGTCGCCGGCTGGGCGGCGCTGTCGTGGCTCCGCCATGGGCGCGACCCGGAGTACGGCGACGATGCCTCGATCCTGCAGGCCGCCCCGCCCCCGGAGATGACCGCGGCCACGGCGACGATCGTCGGCGGCGGGTCCTCGCGGGTTGCCTTCGAGGCCGCGCTGCTCGACCTGGCGAGCCGGGACGAGATCGCGTTCCGGCAGGGAACGGGAGCCGACGCGGGCGCCGTCGGGATCGAGATCCACGGCGGGTCGTCCACCGACCCGACCGTCCTCCGGAACCGGCGTCGGCCGGTCGGCGAGGGCGAGGCCTGGCTGCTCGGCCAGCTCCGGCTCGAGGCGGCGATCGGCGCGGGCCCGAGCGGCGAGGCGGCAGCGGCCGGGGGCATGATGGCGATGCTCGGCAGCCTCGCCGCGTTTAGCTCCGGAACGCGCGACGGCACCACGGCCAACGCCGGCGGGATGCTCGCCGGGGCGACCCTCGACCCAGAGGCGATGGCGGCCGCCTATACGAGCCGGCACGGCACGCCTATGCCGGCCGCCCAGCTCGACCGGCTCCGGATGCTGTCGGTCGCGAGCACGATCATGGCGGAGCCCGGGCGGTTCGCCGATCCGGCGGCGGTCGAGCAGGAGCTCGCTGCGCGCGGGGTCCACCTCACCCCAGAACAGGACGCCGGGCTCCGCCAGTGGCTGGCCCAGCGGGCGTCGACGCCGGCCGCCAGTCCCGCCGCGCCGGCCACGAGTCCCACAGCGCCGGCGGTTCCGGCCGGCGACGGCACGGCGACGCCAGCAGGCGACGCGTCTGCGGGCCGCTACATCGCCCCGGCGCTCGCCCGGGCCCTTCCCGCGCCGCTGGGATTCGCCTCGCTCGTGGAGAGCTACGCCCGGCGCCACGGCTGGATCGGCGGCCTGTCGTTCGTCGAGCGCTGGAAGTGGCGTGGTCTCGGGGCGGTCGAGGCCGTCGTCGGCCTGCTGATCGCCTCGGCCGGGGGCTGGACGGTCGACACCGCGACCGCCCTCGGCGTCGGGATCGGGGCCGGTGGCGTCGCCACCTGGCTGGTCGCCCCAGCGATGCCGGCGCGCACGGCGAGCGGGGCGATGATGGTCGCCCAGCTCCGGGCCTATGCGCGGACCCTCCGGCTGACGTTCGGCCAGGCGCGCTCGATGACCGACGTCGTCGGGGCGAGCGGGCTGGCCTGGCTCGAGACGCCCGATCAGGTGCTCGTATGGGGCGTCGCGCTCGGACTGCGACCGGAGATCGAGGCGCTCCTCCAGCGTTCGGCCGGTTCGAGCCAGACGGAGCGAGCCGGGGTCGGACCCGCCTACGTCCCGGCCTGGTACCGGCCGGCCGACGACGCGCCGATCGCCCCCGGCGCGGTCGATCCCGCCCGGATGTTCGCGGCCATCGAGGCGATCGGGACGCAGCCGGGGGGATTGGAGACGCTCGCCCACGCAGCCGAGGCCGCGGCCGACGCGGCCCCGCCGGTCGGGACGTGACGCCGAGCGACGGACCCGGCAGCCCGCTGCACGCCATGGAGCTGCAGTCCCCGGCGCCGGCGGCGCAGCGCCCCCTCGTGGCGGTGGATCGCGATGATCGAGCGCCGGCGGCGGACGAGATCGTGCTGTCGGTTGCCGCCTGCGCGGTCTGCCGCACGGACCTTCAGCTGGCCGAGGGCGATCTCGCCGCCCGGCGGCTGCCGATCGTGCCGGGACACCAGGCCGTGGGCCGGGTCGTGGCGGTGGGCGCGGAGGCCACCGGCTGGCGCGTCGGCGACCGGGCCGGCGTCGCCTGGCTCGCCTCGACCTGCGGCCGCTGCGCCTTCTGCCGGTCGGGCCGCGAGAACCTCTGCCCGGATGCCCGGTTCACCGGCTGGGACCGGGACGGTGGCTACGCGACGCGGGTGGCGGTCCGGGCCGACTTCGCCCTGCGCCTGCCCGACGGCTTCGACGACCTGGCCGCGGCGCCGCTCCTGTGCGGCGGGGTCATCGGCTACCGCTCGCTGAAGGTGTCGGGGATCCAGCCCGGCGGGCGGCTCGGACTGTTCGGCTTCGGGGCGTCGGCGTTGCTGACGCTCCAGGTCGCCCGGCACTGGGGCTGCGAGGTCCACATCCGGACCCGGGCGCCACGCGAGCAGGAGCGGGCCCTCGCGTTCGGGGCCGCGAGCGCGGCGGGCTATGACGAGCCGGCTCCCCCGCTCGACGCGGCGGTGACGTTCGCGCCGGCCGGCGACGTCGTCGTGACGGCCCTGCGAAGCCTCGATCGGGGCGGGACCGTCGCGATCAACGCCATCCATCTCGACCGGGTCCCCGAGTTCCCGTACGACCTGCTGTGGTGGGAGCGAAGCCTGCGCAGCGTCGCCAACTTCACCCGGGCCGATGCCCGCGAGTTCCTCGCCCTTGCCGCCGAGATCCCGATCCGGACCGAGATCCAGCCATTCGCGCTCGACGATGCGAACGAGGCCCTCGCCGCGCTGGCCGAGGGCCGCCTGGACGGGACGGGCGTGCTCGTCATGCCGCCGGCCGAGGCCGCAGGCTAGCGGTCGCGGGGATCGCGGATCCGGATCCGCTCGGGGGCCAGCTCGGCGACGCCGGTCACGCCGGTCAGCTGCATCGTCCGCACGAGCTCGCGCCGGAGGATGTCGCCCGCCCGCTGGACACCGCGCTCGCCGCCGGCCATCAGGCCGTACAGGTAGGCCCGCCCGACGAGGCAGGCGCGGGCCCCCAGCGCGACCGCGGCGAGGATGTCCGCGCCGGTCATGATCCCGCCGTCGAGATAGACCTCCGCCCGCCCGCCGACGGCCTCGACGATCCGGGGCAGCTGCTCGAGCGGGACGGGTGCGCGGTCGAGCTGCCGGCCGCCGTGGTTCGAGACGACGATGGCGTCGACGCCGCGCTCGACCACGGCCCGCGCGTCGTCGACGTTCTGGATCCCCTTGAGGATGATCGGACGCCGCCAGACCGAGCGCAGCCAGCCGAGATCGTCGAGCGTGACCGACGGGTCGAACATCTGGTCGATCATCTCCGCGACCGTGCCGTGGAACTCGGTCAGCGACGCGAACGTGAGCGGCTCGGTCGTCAGCAGGTTGAACCACCAGCCCGGGTGCAGCGCGATGTCGGCCAGCGTCCGGAGGGTCATCGTCGGCGGGATCGTGAACCCGTTGTGGACGTCGCGCAGCCGCGAGCCCGCGACCGGCGTGTCGACCGTGAGCATGAGCGCGGCGAAACCGGCCTGGTCGGCCCGTCGGATGAGCTCGAGGCTCGCGTCCCGGTCGCGCCACAGGTAGAGCTGGAACCAGTGCTCCGCCCCGGGCGCCGCCGCGGCCACGCGCTCCGGCGAGGTCGTGCCCATCGTCGACAGTGCGTACGGGATGCCCATCCGCTGGGCGACGCGGGCGACCGCCGCCTCGCCCTCGTGGTTCATGAGCCGGGTGAAGCCCGTCGGGGCGAACGCCAGCGGCAGCGACGCCGGCCGGCCGAGGATCGTCGTCGACGGGTCGGCGCCGGCGACGTCGCGGAGGACGTTCGGGAGGAACTCGATCCGCCGGAACGCGTCGCGGCTGCGACGCAGGCTCGTCTCGCTCTCCGCGGCGCCGTCGACGTAGTCGAACACGGCCCGCGGCGTGTGCCGCCGGGCGATCCGGCGCAGGTCGGCGATCGTCGCGGCCGTCGCCAGCCGCCGGTCGACCGCCGATCGCTGGAACGGCCGGGTCCGGAGGTACGGCTGGAGCTCCGACCAGCGCGGAAGGCGGCGCTCGGTCATCGACTGCACGCGGCGATCACGCGCTCCTCCGTGGTGACGTCGGCCCGCTCGGCCGGCAACGAACCGAACCCGACGGCGCCGTCTCGCGCGCCACGATAGCCGACCCCCGCGCCGGCCGTCAGCCAGTCGCCGGGTCGCGGCCCAGGCCGGGAGCGGATCGCCGGCGAGGAACGCGCCCACGACGTCACGGAAGCGGTCCGCCGCCTCGACGAACGGGTCGTGGCCGCACCGGTCGAACACGACGAGGTGACCGTCCCGCACGCCGTCGGCGATCTCGGCGTTGCCGCGCACCGGCGTCTGCGGGTCAAGCCGTCCGCAGCACACGAGGGTCGGGACCACGATCTCGCCGAGTCGCGGGAGGAGGTCGACGGACCGCGTCGCCCGCTGCCAGCGCGCGCGTGGGGGCGGCAGCCGGTGTTCGTCTCCTGGGTCGATCGGGACATCCGGCGCGAGCAGCGGGTCGACGAACGAGTGACCGACGACGATCCGGCGGAGCCGTTTCTGGTCGGCCAGTGAGCCGCGCCCCAGGCTGAGCTTGAGCCCGAGCCATGCGAACCGCCAACGGTCGGGCTCGAACAGGTTCCAGCCGAACGGCATCCCTCCGGCGCGACGGACGGCCCCGACACCCCCGTCGACCGCACCGACGAGCACGAGCCGCTCGACGAGGAGCGGTCTGGCCAGCCCGAGGTACAGGGCGGCAAGGGATCCCTGGCTATGCCCCACGACGGGCAGCGGCGTCGCCGTCCCGGTGGCCGCGATCGCCGCCTCCACGCCGTCGACGATCTCGTCGAGCGTCAGCCTCGGCGTCAGGCCGGCGGACCCGAATGCGCCCGGTGGGTCGAAGGTCAGGACCGTCCGACCGAGCTCGACCAGTCGCGCCGCGAGCGGGCCGTCCGCCTCCGGCTCGCCGACCATGCCCTGCGGGTTCGGCACGAGCAGGACCGGCGGCCCGGCACCGAGGACGTGGATCGCCAGGCCGTCGACGACGGTCGTTACCAAGGCGCGGCGCCCGTCAGGCGGCAGCGGCGGGCCGCTCGAACCGGCGGTCGGCGGCCATCGCCTCCGCCCGGCCCCGGATATTGAGCAGCTCGCGGCGGCTCATCGGGAAGTCGCCGATCTCCATCAGGAACAGTGTGACCGGGAGCAGCGGGCTGGTCCAGTCGCAGGTGCGTGCCGGATCCGGCCAATCAGCCGCGTCGGGCGGCAGCGAGACCCGCGGCGACGGCCGCGAGCACGAACGTCCGACGCGTGCGGTTCTCCGCTTCAGGCTGGCTCGTAGGTCCGGTATCGGGCTGCCAGATCGCCCGGTCGACGGCAGGCTCGATCTCCTCGTCGCGGTACTGGCGGCCGTAGCCGGTGTCGCGGGCTCGCCGGACCACGGCGATCGCGATGGCCCGCGTGACGGCGCGCAGGTCGCGCACGGGCGGGTAGAGCGCCCCGCTTGCGAACCGTTCGGCGGAAACCTGGGCGGCCAGCTCGGCGGCGGCGACGAGGAACAGCTCGGCGGTGACTTCGCGGACCTCGGCCACGATCGCCCCTAGCCCGACGCCCGGGAAGACGAAGGCGTTGTTGGCCTGCCCGACGACCACCTCGCGGCCGTCGAAGCGGACCCGTCCGAACGGGCTCCCGGTGGCGACCACCGCTCGGCCGTCGGACCAGGCCAGGATCGCCTCCGGCGTGGCCTCCGTCTTGCTGCTCGGGTTCGACATCGGCAGGACGATCGGCCGCTCGTGGTTGGCCGCCACGGCGCGCACGAGCGTCTCGTCGAAGGCATTCGCCTGTCCGGTCGTCCCGATGAGCGTCGTCGACCCGGCGGCGCGGGCGATCGCCGCTGGATCCGCCAGCTCGGCCGGGGTGAGGTCCCAGGCTTCGAGCCGGGCGGCGTCAACGGCGAACGGTCGCTTGTCGGCCTCGAGATCGGAGCGCCCGTCGTGGACCAGCCCGTGGGTGTCGACCATCACGATCGACGATCGCACGGCGGCCTCGTCGAGGCCGTCGAGCCGGAGCCGATGGGCGATCAGGTCCGCGATGCCGAGCGCAGCGGCACCCGCGCCGAGGAACAGGAACCGCTCGGCGTCGATCCCGCCTTCGGCGCGACGCGCGGTGAGGATCCCGGCCAGCACCGTCGCCGCCGTGCCCTGGATGTCGTCGTTGAAGCTCGGCAGGCGATGCCGGAACCGGGCGAGGATCCGGATCGCGTTGTGCTGCTTGAAGTCCTCCCACTGGAGGATCGCGAGCGGGAACACCTCGCGGACCGCCTCGACGAACGCCTGAAGGACCTGGTCGTAGGCCTCGCCGCGGAGCCGCCGGGCGCGGTAGCCGAGGTAGAGCGGGTCGGCCAGCAGGTCCTCGCGATCGGTCCCGACGTCGAGCGACACGGCCAGCGTCCGGGCCGGGTAGATCCCCGCCGCCGCGCTGTACAGAGCCAGCTTGCCGACCGGGATCGCCATCCCGCCGGCCCCCTGGTCGCCGAGCCCGAGGATCCGCTCGTTGTCGGTCGCGACGATCAGCCGGACGTCCTCCCCCGCGGAGCGGAGCAGGTCCGGGATCCGGCCGAGGTCGGCGGGCGTGATCCAGACCCCGCGCGGCCGCCGGAGGATGTGGCTGAACTCCTGGCAGGCTCGGCCGACGGTCGGCGTATAGACGACCGGCATGAACTCCTCGATGTTCTCGACGAGGAGCCGGTAGAAGAGCGTCTCGTTCCGGTCGTGGAGCGCCGCGAGGCCGATGTACTGCTCGAGGTCGTCGGACTTGCGGCGCACGTGCTCGAGCTCGAGGGCGACCTGCTCGTCGATCGTGGCCACGTGGGGCGGGAGGAGGCCGCGCACGCCGAAGTCATCGCGCTCGCGCTCGCTGAACGCCGTGTCCTTGTTGAGCAACGGGTCGGCCAGCAGGTCGGCGCCCCGACGAGTGACCCGGAGCGCTCCACTTGCGGTTGGGACGGCGACGGGGGCCGACGATGCGCGGCGGCCCGGTCCGGTCGCTCGGCGCGCGGTGTCGCGGACGCTGTCCTTCCCGTCGGTCAGCGCTGCCCGATTGGAGACGGACCAGGAGAGGCGGTGCATTCGGGATCCCTTCTGCGGTTCGACGGCACCGGACGCACTCCGGCGAGCCCAGACGACGGATCGCCTGGACCGATCGTGGATCCCTCGGCCCGCCGCCAGCAGGGCCGGACGACCCCATGCGCCGATCGGAAGGTCACCAACCGCGACGGCGTCAGCTGCGGCCGCCGATCGGCCCGCCGGGGGGCGCCATTCGGCACTCGCCCGGTCCGGCGGCCCGACCTACGGTTGGATCGGAGGTGGTCGATGGCCCTGGCCGTCCCGCGGACCGCGATTCCAACCCACGAGCGTCCCGCGTTCCAGCCCCTCGTCGTCGCCGCCGACCGATGCAAGGGTTGCGAGCTCTGCGTCCATGCCTGCCCGCAGCACGTGCTCGCTGTCGATCCGGGCATCGTGAACCGGCTCGGCTACCACCCGATCCGCCTGACCGACGCGACCGGCTGCACGAGCTGCGCGCTGTGTGCCCGGGTCTGCCCGGACGCGGTCTTCACCGTGTACGCCCCGCCCAAGGGAGCCCGGTCGTGACCGGGAGCGCGGTGGCGGCCCGGACCGCCCGACGACGAGCCCCCGTTGCGGCGCCGGGGCGACCGGTTCGGCCCGTCCTGATGAAGGGCAACGAGGCGATCGCGGAGGCGGCGATCCAGGCCGGCTGCGATGCCTACTTCGGCTATCCGATCACGCCGCAGGCCGAGTTGCTCGAGTGGATGGCCCGCCGCATGCCCGAGCTCGGCCGCGTCTTCGTCCAGGCCGAGAGCGAGCTCGGGGCGATCAACATGGCCCTCGGCGCCGCGGCCTGTGGGGCGCGCGTCCTGGTGTCCTCGTCGAGCCCGGGGATCAGCCTCATGGCCGAGGCGATGAGCTACATGGCCGGCTCGCGGCTGCCCGTGGTCGTGGTCAACGTGATGCGCGGCGGGCCGGGCCTCGGGAGCATCGGTCCGTCGCAGTCCGACTACTTCCAGGCGACCAAGGGCCACGGGCACGGCGACTACCGCGTGCCGGTCCTCGCGCCATCGTCGATCGCCGAGGCCGTCGAGCTCGTCCCGCTCGCCTTCGACCTCGCCGAGCAGTACCGGACGCCGGTCATGATCCTCGCCGACGGGGTCATGGGCCAGGCGATGGAGCCGGTCGTGCCGGTCTACCGAACGCCCGCCCGGCGATCCGCCGACTGGTCGCTGTCGGGGGCCGACGGGCGTCCGCCACGCGTCCTGCGCTCGCTCAACCTGGCGCCGGAGGAGCTCGAGGCCCACAACCGGCGGCTCCAGGCGACGTACGCCGAGATCGCCGAGCGCGAGGAGCGCTGGGCCGAGGAGCAGCTGGACGACGCCGAGATCGCGGTGGTGGCCTATGGGACCGCCGCGCGGGTGGCCCGGACGGCCATCGAGCGGGCCCGCGAGAGCGGGCTGCGGGTTGGGCTGTTCCGGCCGATCACCCTGTGGCCGTTCCCGTCCGGCCCGCTGAGCGCGGCCGCGCTCCGGCTCCATGGCGTGGTGGTCGTCGAGTTGTCGGCCGGTCAGCTGGTCGAGGATGTCCGGCTGGCCGTGGGGAGCCTCTGCCCGGTCTTCTTCCACGGGCGGACCGGGGGGATGGTTCCGACGCCCGGCGAGGTGCTCGAGGTGCTCCGCCACAGCTGGGCCGCCAGCGTTCCGGCCCGCCCGGGATCCGGCGCCCCGCGGCCGGGCGCGACGCCAACCGCATCGCTCCGGGAGGGCTGGCGATGAGTGCGACCGCCGTGACCGCCGAACCGCGGCTGGTCTACGCCCGGCCGGCCGCGCTCAGCGAGCGGTCAACCCACTACTGCCCCGGCTGCGGGCACGGGATCATCCACCGGCTCGTGGCCGAGCTCCTCGACGAGATGGCGCTGGCGCCGCGAACGATCGGGGTGGCGTCGGTCGGCTGCAGCGTGTTCGCCTATGACTACCTCGCGATCGACTTCGTCGAGTCGCCGCATGGCCGGGCGCCGGCCGTGGCGACCGGCGTCCGTCGCGTCCGGCCCGACGCCTTCGTGTTCACCTACCAGGGCGACGGCGACCTCGCGGCGATCGGCACCGCCGAGATCGTCCATGCCGCGGCGCGGGGCGAGCGAATCAGTGTCATCTTCGTGAACAACGGGATCTACGGGATGACCGGCGGCCAGATGGCACCGACGACGCTGCTCGGCCAGCGGACGACCTCGAGCCCGACCGGGCGCGATGCCCGTTCCGCGGGCTATCCGCTGCCGATCACCGAGATGCTCGCCCTGCTCCCGGGGGTCGGCTACGCCGCCCGGGGCTCGGTCGCCGACGCCGGCCTGATCGGCAAGACGAAGGCCATGCTCCGGCGGGCCTTCGAGGTCCAGCTCGCGGACGGCGGTCTGTCGATCGTCGAGGTGCTCTCGAACTGCCCGGTCGGCTGGGGGATGACCCCGGTCGAGTCGATGGACCACCTGGCCAACGACGTGGTCGAGACCTATCCGCTCGGCGTGCTCGTCGACCGGCTGAAGGCGGCTGGGTCGCCGGCCGAGCGAACGTGATGGAACGCTCCACGATCTTCGGCGGGTTCGGCGGACAGGGCCTCCTGTTCGCCGGGCAGGTGCTCGCGCAGGCGGCGGTCATCGAGGGCCGCGAGGTGTCGTGGATGCCGTCGTACGGGCCGGAGATGCGCGGTGGGACCGCGTCGTGCACGGTGATCGTCGCGGATCGGCCGATCGGCTCGCCGATCGTCGACCTCGCCGACGCCGTCATCGCGCTCAATCCCCCGTCGCTGGCGCGGTTCGAGGCGCTCCTTGCGCCGGGCGGTCTGCTCGTCGTCAACAGCTCGCTCATCGAGGCGGAGCCCCACCGGACCGACGTCGAGCTGCTGAGCCTGCCGTGCACCGCCATCGCCCGCACCGCCGGCGACGATCGGCTGGTCAGCGTGGTCGCGCTCGGCGGCCTGCTCGCCCGCCGGCCGTTCCTCGCGATCGACACCGTCCGCGAGGCGCTGGTCGAGCTCGTTGGCCGCCACCACCCGGAGCTCGTCGCCGCGGATCTCGAGGCGCTCGACGGCGGCTACCAACTGGCGGCGCTCGAGCCGGTCCACGCCTGACGGCCCCCGTGAGTCGAGTCGTTCGGCCCGCCGTGCGAGCCGGATGGCCGTGGTCCCGGCGCCGCCCGCGCCCTAGCCTGCAGACAGGAGGTGATCCGATGCGCGGATCCCATAGGACGCCCGTGGCGACCGTCGCCCGGACGAGCGCGGTGGCCTGGATCGACGGACACACGGCCGTCGTCGCCCGGTCGATCGCCGGCGACGTCGCCCTGACCGAGGTGCGCGCCCACGGCGACGGCCAGGATCCGACCTACCTTGCCCGGGTCGTCGACGCGATCGGCGACCAGGATCGCCTGGTCATCTCGGGATCCGATCCGGTCCGCCTGGCGCTCGAGCGCGAGTACGTGACGATCTTCCACCGCCCGGACCGGCTGGTAGAGGTCGAGCCGGCCGAGCCGCTCGACCGGTGGGCGCTGGCCGAGCGAGCGCGGGCGATCGCCAGCTGAACCGAGCTCCGCGACACGTCAGCGCGGCCCGAGCCGCGACGCGTCAGGGGTTGGTGGGCGTGACGTCCAGGACGAGGCGCGACGGCGCGGTGAGGATCGAGACCCGAACGCACGCCGGTCCATTGAGCCCGGCGATCCAGGTCGCGTCGCCCTCGTAGCCCGCGATCTGGCGCAGCTCGACCAGGGTCGGGTAGCCGGGCTTGATGTCGTTCGCGGCGTCGGGGACGGTCTCGACCGCGACGTTGGTGAGCTTGATCTGGACGAACGCCGTCCCGTTGATGGTCACTGGCTGGTCGCTCGGGTCGAGCTTGAACGGCGGCGCCACGGACGTGATCCGGATCGACGGCCGCTTGCCGGCCGCGAACTCGTAGACGATCCGGTCGTAGCCCGGATGGCTCCCGACGCGGACGTCGGACATCCGCACCGACAGGGAGCCGCCGGCGCGGACGTACGGCAGCTTCGTGCAGGCGAACGCCGCGGTCGGTTGCGGGCTGGCCGTCGGCGTGGGACTCGGACTGGCCGTCGGCGTGGGGGCTTCGGTGGGGGTGGCGGCCGGCTCCGTGCTCGGTGAGGCGATCGACGTCGATGGCGAGCTGGATGCCGCCGGGGACGCGGAGGCCGGGATGCTGCCCGCGGTCGATCCACAGGCGACGACGATCGAGGCGAGCGCGACGAGGGTCACGGATCGGGCCAGCGATCCAACGCGGACCATGTGGTCCTCCTGATCTGGCCCCGGGTCGGTCCGGAGGCCGATGCCATCATCGACCGATCCCGCGGGCTGCCAAGTGCGGAACGGACCGTCCCGTTCCGACTCCGGTGCTTGGGCGCGCCGGCGCACCGACTGAGACGCGCGGCCGCCGACCGTTGCGGCGGGGGCACCGACGACCGGGTTCGGTCGTTCGGGACGTTCGGCACGCGACGAGGCAGCCGGACGGCGGTTGTCGCGAGGGTGCACCCGGGACACGCTGGTCGAACGGAGGCTGCCATGAATACGGATACGGTCTCGGCGGTCGTTGGACCGCACCCGGGGCTCGTCGCCTGGCTGAGCGCCCACGACGTCGACCACGAGCTCCACGAACATCGGCGGACCCAGACCGCCCGGCAGACGGCCCGGGCCGAGAGGGTCGACCCGCGGACGTTCGCCAAGGTCGTCGGCGTGCACGTCGTCGACGACCGCGACGCGTTGCTCGTCATCGACGCGACCGATCAGGTCGACCTGGCCAAGGCGCGGGTGGCGCTCGGCCACGAGTCAGTGCGCCTGCTGACGGAGAGCGAGCTCGCTGCGCTGGCGCCGGATTGCGAGGTCGGGGCCATCCCCGCGGTCGGTGAGCTGTTCGGCCTGCCGACCTATGCCGACTACGCGGTGGAGGACGACGACGAGATCAGCTTCAACGCCGGGACGCATCGCTTCGCCGTGCGCGTCGATCGCCAGGCCTGGGAGCGCGCCGGCGCTGTGATCTACGTCGATCTCGTCCAGCGTGGGGACGTGCCAGCCTGGGCACGCTGATGGGCGCGGCTTCAGGACCGGATCGACCCGAGACGGCCACGGTGGAGCCGACCGGCCGGCCTTGGGTCGTGGTATGGGTCGACTCGAAGGGCGCCACGATCTGCCGCTGGCTTGCGAGCGGGGCACGGATCGACCGCGTGCGGTCGGATGTCCCGGCCCGATCATCGGTCGACCGGCCACGTTCGGCACGATCCGATGAACCGTCACGGCGGTGGCGGACCCAAGCAGACGGCCGGTGAGCCGCGTCGCATCGAGCACCTCGCACGGTACCTGGACACCGTCGCGGAGCACCTGCCCGAGGACGCGGACGTCCTGATCATCGGGCCCGGAACCGTCCGACAGCACCTCGAGCGCAGCCTCCGCGAGGCGGATGAGCATCGCCATCGGAGGCGGACGATCCGGTGCCGGCCCGCCGGGCCGCTGACCGATGGTCAGCTCGTCGATCGACTCAACCGGCTGGTCGGTGCCGATCCGATCCGCCGATCGGTCGGCGCGTATCGCTGAGGCGCGATCCCGGCCGAGGGTCGCGGTCCTTCCGAAGGGCCAAGGCGACCAACTTGACGTGGCCTCCGGCACGAACTGCGGGCTCGGCCGCGATGCCTTGCGACGTGGTGGCGTGGTTGAATGGGCCGTGGGCCGATCGCACGGCCCGGATCGCATCCGCGGCAGGGGTTGGGAATGTGCATCGGGATCCCCGGGCAGGTGGTCGACATCGCGGGTCGCGCGGAGACCGCGACCGTGGCCGTCCAGGGCACGAACCGGACGGTCAGCCTCGCCCTGCTCGACGGGGAGCCGCCGAAGCCCGGTGACTGGGTCGTGATCCAGCTGGGCTTCGCCCTCGAGCGCCTGACCGACGACGAGGCGGCAGAGGCGATCCGGCTCCTCGACGTGCTCACCGGCTCGACCGCCGACGACCTGCTCGGCGACTACGCCGCGGCGGCCGTTCCGGCACGGAGCGACTGACCGGCGTCGCCGGCCGGCCACAGGACCGCGGGGCGGCCTCCTTTCATCAGGGTCTAATGCTCGTCCGGTTGGATGGTCGAATGCAGGGCCGCCCTCGACCCGGACGCCGCCCGCCCCACGCTCATCGACCGGCCAGCCGCCGGCTGCCGCTCACCAGGCTCGCGACCGGTGCCCTGGCGGCCGTCCTGGGGTACGCCGCCCTGGCCGGGCCGGGCGGGGCGGCCATCGGCGCGCTGGGCACCGCCGTCGGCCTCGGGATGAGCCCCGCGCCGGTACCGTCCGCCTGGCAGGACACGCGGTCGCCCGCCATCGGCGGTCCGGTGACCGGATCGGCAGCGCCGACGGGCGATGGCACGGCGGCACCGGCGACGTCCGGCCCACCAGCTGCATCGCCGGCGAACCTGGGGCAAGGGCCTGGTCCGATCCTGGCGGCCCCGATCGCCGGGCACCTCGGGCTTGGCCTCCTCATCGCCGATCGCGGCAATGGGCGGCTGCTCATCGTGAACCAGGCCGGTCGCACGCTGTGGCGGTTCCCGATCAAGGGCAGCCTGCCGCGAGGCCAGGCGTTCTCGGCCGACGACGCCTTCGTGGCCGCCGACGGCCGAACGATCGTTGCGAACGACGAGGCGCATCAAGTCGTCGATCGGATCGACATCGTGAGCCACCGAGTGATCTGGCAGTACGGCACCTACGCCCGGGCAGGATCCGCGCGCGGCTACCTCCACACGCCCGACGACGCCTACCCGCTCGCGAACGGAGACATCACCGTGGCCGACATCCGGAACTGCCGCATCCTCGAGATCTCGCGGGCCAGGCGGATCGTCCACGAATGGGGTCGCCCCGGCCGTTGCACCGATCATCCGCCACGGAGCTTGAGCGATCCGAACGGTGATACGCCACTCGCCGACGGGGGCATGCTGATCACCGAGATCGGCGGCTCGCGGGTCATCCGGCTCGGGGCCCGCGGCCAGGTCCGCTTCGACATTCACGTCCCGGTTGCGTACCCATCCGACGCCCAGCTCGATCCGAACGGCAACGTCCTGGTGGTCGACTATTCCGCGATCGGGTCGGTCCTGGAAGTGAGTCCGCACGGCCACGTGCTGTGGCGATATCGGGTGACATCGGGACCAGGGCGGCTCGATCACCCGAGCCTCGCCATCCTGCTGCCTGACGGGACGATCGCCGTGAACGACGACTTCCGCCATCGCGTCGTGATCATCGACCCGAGGACCCGGCGGATCGTCTGGCAGTACGGGCACACTGACCGGCCCGGGCGGGCCCGCGGGTACCTGTTCGTCCCCGACGGAATCGACGTGGTCCCGCTCGGCACGACGCTGTAGGACGAGCCGTCGGCCCGACCGCCCGGGGGCGGAGCAGTCGACCGTCGCCTTGGCGCGGCGCCCGCAGTCGCCGGTTCGCCTAGACTCGCGACACGATGCCGGACACGCCTTCAGCGACGGGCCCTCGCGGCCGACGATCGATCGAGCTGCCGCCCGCGTCGCAGGCCGGGATCCTCCGCTTCATCCACTACGGGTTCATGCCCAACCGGCTCGGCTACTGCGGCCCCGACGACAACCGGCGCCTGTTCGACCACGGCGTCGCCGGCCAGGCCGATGCCTCGCTGATCCCGTCGCTGGCCAAGTTCCTCGGTCCCCTGCCCTACCTCCGGGCGATCGCGGCCGGGTCCGACCTCGCCGACCCGTTCGACGACCGGGTCGTCGAGGCGTACTGGATCGGCAACGACCTGCTCGAGCGGTTCGCCTCCAAGGAGCTCTACGCGGCCCTGCGCGAGCGGTTCAGGTCACAGCTCCCGCCCAAGATCATGGACCTGGTCGCGGACAAGATCCCGGCCGGCGCCCTGCCCCATCACAGCTTCCACGTCTTCGACGTGTGGCTCCGGGTGGGCCGCCTCGACGGCAACGTCCTGTCCACCCTCGACAACTGCCGGGTCAGCTGGGGACGCGTCGTCTCGGTCGACGGGACGACGATCGGCGTCGACCGGCCACCGCTCGTCCTGCGCGGCGGCAAGCTCGGCCTCGGCGCCGCGAAGCGGGTCTATGTCACCCGACTCGTCGACGGGCGCGGCTTCGTCACCGAGCTCGCCCCGGGCGATCTCGTGTCGCTCCACTGGGGCTGGGTCTGCGAACGGCTGGCCGAGCGCCAGGGCCGGGACCTGGAGCGCTACACGCGCCACCACATCCGGCTGGCGAACCAGACGCTCTGATCCGCCGGCCGTGCCGGTGGTCCGAACCCGGTCAGCCCTCGACGAGCGGCTCGTCGACCACGTGCGACGCGATGAACCAGGTCTGCAGCTCGTGGCGTCGGAGCACGTCGCCCATGAGCAGGTCGTTCGTGCCCCAGTCGCCGTTCTTCTCCGTCCGCTCGATCCCCCGGCGGACCTTCTCGACGATCGTCTCGTGCGCATCGAGCAGCCGGTGGATCATGGCCGGGACCTCCTCGGCGCCGTCGGGCGGCCGCTCGATCGTTGTCAGCTCGGCCGCGTGGCGCGGGTCGCCGACGGCGATCCCGCCCAGGCTCTGGACGCGCTCGGCGAGCAGGTCGACCAGCTCGGCCTGCTCCTCGGCGTGCTTGTCGAACAGGAGGTGGAGCTGATAGAACGTCGGGCCGGCGACGAGCCAGTGGTGCTTCTTGTACAGGGCGTAGAGGACCATCGTGTCGGCGAGGATCTCGTTCAGCACTGCGCAGCTGTCCGACCGCGCTTCGGCCGCCAGGGCGATCGGCATCAGGCGAAGGGCGCCGAAGCGCTGGATCTCGACCCCGAGCGGGGCGAGCTTCGTGTTCGGCGACCGACGGCCGGTCCGGCCGTTCGAGGACCGGGAGCTTCGGGCTACGTGGGTCTTCGTCGGCATGGCGATTCCTCCTGCTGGGTTGGGTCGGACTCGGTGATGGGCTGGCCGGCCGCCGGTCCGCGCGTCGCGTCGGTTCGGCTCACGCCGGTTCGGGTTCGGCCGGCCGGCGCGCGACGAGCTCGGCGACCCACTCGGCGAGGCGGTCACGGTGCTCGGCGTAGTGCTCCGGCCCCGACTTGCGGATCCACCAGGCCGCCTCGTCGCTCGCGGCAGTGAGCGCGAACCACTCCTGGAGCATCCGGGTCCGCGCACTGTGGGCCTGGGCCCACGCGACGTTCCATGGCTGGTCGCGCATGGCTTCGAGGAATGCCGCGTTGAGCGCGTCGATGTCGACCTCGTGACCCTCGTACGTGCCCGCGTTGATGCGGGCGAGCTCGACCTCGGCCTGGGCGAGCCAGGTCCCGACGTGGGCCACGAGGTCGCGCACCGTCCAGTCCGGGTCGACGTAGTAGCCCGGGACCAGGCACTCCTCGGGCTCGAGCCGGCGGATGAGCGCGGTCAGCTCGTACCAGCCACGGCGCTCGGCGTCGATCTCGGTGGCGAACGGATGTCCCGGAGGCGGCATGGGATCAGGGGCCGTCGGGATGCCTGCTGCCGCCTCGACGGGCGTCGTCGGGGCCGGTCTCATGTCGGCATGCGGTGGCGGAGCATCGGGCCTCCTCTGCGCGGATGACGGCAGTTTCCCCGGCCGACACTCCAGCCGTCATCCCCTGACCAGCGGCCTCGTTGCGGTGGTGTTGCAGCGTGGCGGGCCGAGGCCGCCGGGCGGCTCGCATGCCGGCCTCAGAAGTCGTGCCGGCCGGCGAAGTGGTCCTCCACCTCCGGCCGCGACCGCTCGTACACGGCGATCCGCTGCCCACCCGGCGTCCGGAACGAGGAGCACGGGCCGGGCGGGATCTCGAGCACCGGCCCGCGCTCCCAGCCCCGCTCGGCGAGGTGGTCGAGCGAGCGCTCGAGGTCGCTGACCCGGAAGATCAGGATCGGTCGCTCGCCGACGAGGTGGTCGGTGAGCAGGATTCGCGGCGGCCCGTCGGTCAGCGCGACCATCGCCACCCGGGTTCCCATCGCGTCGATCGCGAACACGAGCCGGGCGCCGAGGACGTCGACGAAGTGGCGCATGTCGGCCGCCACGTCGGCGCTCGGCATGTAGAGATAGTCGAGGCCCTCGAACGGCACGGCGTGCTCGCCCCGGGGAAAGTCGTCCGCCACGGTCCGCCTCCGCGATCGGGGCTGGCGCGCCGCCGGTGCGCCGTCGCCTCGCGTCCCGAACCTTTGGCCGCGAGTTGGCCGGTGTCAAGCCGGCCGCCGGTCAGCCCTTCGTGAAGAAGAGCTGGAGCTCCATCGTGGCCTCGTCGGCGACCGAGACGACCGCGAACGAGTTCGGCTTCGTCATGCCGTAGTCGGTCCACACGATCGGCAGCGAGCCGGTCACGACGATCACGCTGCCCGACAGCCTCGCGGTGAGCGGGATCTGGACGTCCTTCGTCTGGCCGTGGAGCGTCAGCTGTCCGGTGGCGGTCACGGTCACTTGCTGGCCGTCGACCGGCACCGAGCCCAGGTCGATCGGCGAGGTGAGCGTGAAGGTCGCGGTCGGGAACTGACTCGTCTGGATGCCCTGGCGGGCCAGCTGGCCGTCCCGCCGCGGATCGTCGCTCTGGAGCGACGTCAGGTCGGCCTGGATCGTCGCCGCCGTCACCTTCGTCCCCGAGATCGTCATCGTCCCGCTGACGTCCGGCGTCCGGCCGACCGCCGTGTTCCCGCCGATGCTCGCCAGCTGCTCCTGGACGCGATACCCGACGAACGAGGAGGTGTTGTCGGCGAACGACCCGATCGAGGTGTCGACCTTCCACGTCCCGTCGATGCCACCGGTGAGCGGGGCGGACGATGCCACGCTCGACGGCAGGGCGAGGTTCGACGCGTCGACGGCGGCCGGGCCGGCGGGGCGGAAGAAGAGGTACCACAGGCCGTAGGCTCCGGCGAGCACGAGCGCCACCACGATCACCACGATCGCTGCGCCGACCACGGTCCTTCGGGTATCCCCGGTCATCGATCCCTCCTCATCGTTCGAGCGCTGCCGGCGCGTCGAGCGATCGCGTCCAGGCCGTCGAGGTGCATGCCGGCAGCCTGCCGGGGGCCGTCTTTCGGGAACGTTACGGGCATCGGACGATCCGCGCCCCGGCGTGGGCCGATGGGACGGCTGGCATCCGGCGCGGCCAGAGCGCAGACTGGCCGCCATGATCGATCGACCGCGCCGCCTCGTCGGGCTCGTCCCCGCCCTCGTCATCGCCGGGGCCCTGCTCGCCGGCACCGCCGGTGGAGCCACGGCCTCCGAGTTCCCGAAGGGCTGGGAGGGATTCCACAGCTACACCGAGCTGACGACCGAGATCGCCAATGTCGCCGCCGCGCACCCGGACATCGTCAAGGTGTTCTCGATCGGCAAGAGCTACAAGGGCCGCGAGCTGTGGGCGGCCAAGGTGTCGGACAACGTCAACGTCGACGAGCCGGAGCCCGAGGTCCTGTTCGACGGCGGCACGCACTCCGACGAGCACATGGGGGTCGAGATGACCCTCCGCATCTTCCACTGGCTCGTCGACGGCTACGGCGTCGACCCGCGGATCACGAACATCGTCAACAGCCGCGAGATCTGGATCGTGTTCATGGTCAACCCGGACGGCGCCGAGTACGACATCTCGGGCGGACGCTTCCACTTCTGGCGCAAGAACCGCCAGCCGACGCCGGGAACGCGGTCGATCGGGACCGACCTCAACCGGAACTACGGCTACAAGTGGGGCGGCGGCGGGCGGACGAGCTCGAACCCGCAGGCGATCACCTACCGCGGCCCGCGTCCGTTCTCGTCGCCCGAGGACCGCGCGATGCGCGACTTCCTGGCCAGCCGGGTCGTCGACGGCCGTCAGCAGATCCGGATGGCGATCTCGTTCCACGAGTACGGCCGCCTGGTGATGTGGTCGTACGGCTACACGAAGAAGAACGTGCCCGCCGACATGACCGCGACCGACCAGGCGGTCATGGCCAGGATCGGTCGCAGCATGGCCGCCACGAACGGCTACCGGCCCGAGCAGGCCAGCGACCTGTACATCACCTCGGGCAGCACCCACGACTACGAGTACGGCGTGTACCGGATCATGGCCTACACCTTCGAGCTGTCGATCAAGGACTACCCCGACGACTCGAAGATCCGGTCCGAGACCGGCCGCAACAAGCAAGCGGTGCTCTACTTGATGGAGCACGCCGGTTGCCCGTATTCCGTCCTCGGGGTCGCCTCCCGGATCGCGCGCTGCGGCGCCTTCGACGACGACCTCGAGGTCGCCCGCGGCTGGACGGTCAACCCGGACGGCACCGACACCGCGCCGGCGCTCGACCGGTTCGCCCGCGGCGACCCGCAGGCGACCGCGAGCCTCGGGGCGAAGCAGCTCGGGACGACCCCGTCCGGTCGCGCGGCCTTCGTGACGGGCCTGAAGGCCGGACCGCGGGCGAGCGCCTACGACCTCGACGGCACGACGACGATCCGTTCCCCCGCCATCACGCTGCCGGCCGGAGCCGGCCAGCGGCTGACGTTCCGCTATGTCTTCGCCCATGACGCGCGCTCGTCCTCGGCGGACACGCTCAAGGCGATCGTCGAGACGAGCGACGGGACGCAGACCGTCGTGGCCATCGCGCGCGGGAGCGCCTCGGACGCCGACGGTCGCTGGCGGCCCTCCTCGACGCTGCTCGACGCCTGGGCGGGCCAGACCATCCACCTCCGGTTCGAGGCGGCGGACGGCGGCCCCGATAACCTCCTGGAGGTCGAGCTCGACGACATCCGGGTGACGCAGTCGAGCTGACGTCGGCGGATGGCGGGCGACTAGGATGGCAGCCATGGATCGGACCTCGGCGCTCATCGAGCTGATCCGGGCGAACGTCATCGGCGACGACGAGGCGGTGCCGGGCCCGTTCGGGCTGCGCCGGGTCACCTATGCCGACTACACGGCATCCGGTCGCTCGCTCTCGTTCATCGAGGACTTCATCCGCCAGGCGGTCCTGCCGCTCTACGCCAACACCCATACCGAGTCGTCGGGGACCGGGCTCCAGACCACCCGCTTCCGCGAGGATGCCCGGCGGGCCATCCGCGAGGCGGTCGGCGGCAGCGAGCGCGACCACGTCGTGCTGTTCGCCGGCTCGGGCTCGACCGGGGCGATCGACAAGCTGCTCGACTGTCTCGAGATCCGCCTGCCGGCCGACCTCGACGATCGCTACGACCTGCGTTCGCGGGTCCCGCCAGGCGAGCGGCCGGTGGTGTTCATCGGGCCGTACGAGCACCACAGCAACGAGCTGCCGTGGCGCGAGTCGCTGGCCGACGTCGTGGTCATCCCCGAGGACCACGACGGCCGGATCGACCTCGCCCGGCTCGACGCCGAGCTGACCGCTCATGCCGATCGGCCGCTCAAGATCGGCTCGTTCTCGGCGGCGTCGAACGTGACCGGGGTGATCAGCGACGTCCGGGCGATCTCGATCCTGCTCCACCGCCACGGTGCGCTGTCGTTCTGGGACTTCGCCGCCGCGGCGCCGTACGTCTCGATCGAGATGGGACCGTTCGCCGAGACCGGCGGCCGGACGCGAGACCGACCCACTCGCCTACAAGGACGCGATCTTCATCTCGCCCCACAAGTTCATCGGCGGGCCGGGAACCCCCGGCGTGCTCGTCGCCCGGCGAGAGCTGTTCCGCAATCGGGTCCCGTCGGTGCCGGGCGGCGGGACCGTCGCCTACGTCAACCCGTCGGAGCACGTCTACCTGACCGACATCGAGCACCGCGAGGAGGGCGGCACCCCGGCCATCGTCGAGTCGATCCGGGCGGGGCTCGTGTTCGGGCTGAAGGAGGCGGTCGGGACGGACGCGATCCGCGAGCGGGAGGAGTCGTTCATCCACCGGGCGATCGAGCGCTGGTCGCGCAACCCGAACCTGGAGATCCTCGGCAACCCGGCCCTCGACCGGCTGTCGATCGTGTCGTTCGTCGTGCGGATGCCCGATGCCGGTCGCGGCGCGATGGGCCACGGCGGCCACCGCTACCTCCACCACAACTACGTCGTCGCCCTGCTCAACGACCTGTTCGGGATCCAGTCGCGCGGCGGCTGCTCGTGCGCCGGGCCGTACGGCCATCGGCTGCTCGGGATCGACCTCGACACGAGCCACGAGTTCGAGCGCGAGATCGGGCGCGGCTGCGAGGGGATCAAGCCCGGCTGGGTCCGGGTCAACTTCAACTACTTCATCAGCGAGGCGGTGTTCGCGTTCATCCTCGAGGCGGTGGAGCTCGTGGCGAGCGACGGCTGGCGGCTTCTCCCCCACTACCGGTTCGAGCCGGAGACCGGGCTGTGGCACCACGCCGCCGGCACCGTCGAGCCGCCGATGAGCCTGCGCGACGTGCGCTACGACGACGGCCGCATGTCCTGGCCGTCGCACCGCCGGACCGAGCCCGAGACGGCGCTGGCCGGCTACCTGGCCGAAGCCCGGCGCCTCCTCGCCGACCCGCCGCCGCCGCCGGCCCCGCCCGAGCACCCGGTGGTCGACGACGACTTCGAGACGCTGCGCTGGTTCCCTCTCCCGGACGAGATCGCGATCCCCGTCCGCTGACGAGTGCCAGGCCGCGGGGTCAGGCGCGCGAGATCCGACTCCCGCGCGGCGACTTCTCGACCACGATCCGGGCAGGGAGCCGCTCGGCCAACTCGACCACGTGGGTGACCACGCCGACCATCCGGTCGTCGCCGCCGAGGACCTCGACGGCCCCGATCACGACCTGCAGTGTCTCCTCGTCGAGCGTCCCGAAGCCCTCGTCGAGGAACAGGCTCGACAACCGAGTCCGCGCGCCGGCGGCCAGCGACGGGACCTGCTCGCTAAGCGCCAGGGCGAGCGCCAGCGAGGCCAGGAACGACTCGCCGCCGGACAGCGTCTTCACGCTCCGCCGCTCCTCGCCGTTCCACGTATCGACCACGAGGAACTCGTCGTCGACCACCTCGAGCCGGTAGCGACCGCTCGACAACTCCTCGAGATGGACGCTGCCGGCGGTCGCCAGCGTGACCAGCGCCTCTTCCTGGAGGAACGCCACGATCCGGTCCTGGCGGAGCTCCAGGGCGAGCTGCTTGAACCGGGCGCCCCGCTCGCGCAGCTCGGCGACCTCCGCCTCGAGCTCGGCGCGCCGGGCGATCCGGGCCTCGAGGTCGGTGATCCGCCGGCCGGCGACGGCGGCCTGGCCGATGGCGGCGCCGTGGGCGGCGTCGATCGACCGTCCGAGCGCGGGGAGGTCCGGCGCCGGCGGCACGAGATCGCCGGTCGCCGCCAGGGCCTCGACGAGCAGCCCCCCGGCCGTCGCGGCCCGCTCCGCCGCCACCTCGGCACAGCCGGTCGCGATCGTCTCGAGCCGCTCGGCGATGGCCGTCGCGGCCACCGCCAGTCCGACAGGATCGTCGTGATCGACGGCCAGTGCCGGCTCGGCCGTCGCGACGTCGGACGCACCGCTCCGCCGGCCGGTCCCGCGAGCGCCGGCTCCGGGAGCGCCGACCGTGACCAGGACGCCGACCGGTTCGGCCCGCGCGACGAGATCGGCGACGGGCAGCGCCGCGAGCCGGGCCCGCTCGGTCGCCAGCTCGCCGCGCGCCTCGCCCAGGAGCCGGTCCATCGCCCGGAGCGCCTCGTCCGCGGCCCCGGCCGCCGCCCGTTTGGCGGTCTGGTCGGCGATCAGCGCGCCGAGCTCGGCCGTCCGACGCTCGAGCTCGGCGACCGGATCGGCCGGCAGCCGGCCTCCGAAGTCGGCCGCCAGCACTCCCTCGGCCTCGTCCAGCCGACTTGCCTCGTCGTCGAGCGTGGCCGCGGCGTGGGCGATCCGGTCGCGCTCGCGCTCCAGGCGTCCGGCCGCCTCGGCCGCCGTCCGCTCGGCCGCCCGGCAGGCCGCCGCGGCCTCCGCGGCCGAGGCGCGGGCGAGCTCGAGGGCGGCGGTCGCGGCCGTCAGCTCGGGTGCGCCATGCCGGTCGGCAAGCGTCTCGATGGGTCGCCCGCAGACCGGGCACGGGTCGCCGACCGCGAGGCCGGCCACGATCGCGGCGACGCGGTCGGCCGCCCGCGCGGCCTCGAGGGCCTCGGCGGCGGCGCGCTCGGCTGCGGCGGCGGCCGCTTCTCGCTCCGTGGCTGCGACCGCCGCGCCCGCGGCCGTAGCCGCCTCGGCCTCGACCGGCTCCGATCGCCGACGCGGCGCCGGCGGCCTGGTCGCGTCGTGCGGCGAGCGCGATCCGGCCCGCAATGAGCACGCGCGCGCGCTCCAAGCCGCCCGGCGAGCACGGCCGCGTCCCCCCAGGCGACCTCGGCATCGGCGACGGCGCCCGCGGCGGCGGCAGCGAGCTGGGCGTCGCGATGGGCGGTCTCCTCGGCCGCGACGCGACCCTCCTCCGCCCGTGCCAGCGCCTGCGACAGGCCGCCGATCGCGGTGCCGGCCGAGCGCGCCGTCTCGGCGTGGCGGGCCGCCTCGGCCCGCAGCCGCTCGAGCTCCTCGAGCTCGCGGTCGAGGGCCCCCGATCGGGCGACCAGTCCGGCGACGGTTTCGCGGGCCGTGGCCAGCCGGGCGGCGAGGGCCTCGGCCTCGGCGTGCTCCAGGCGGGCTGCCTCGAGCCCATCGGGCGTCGCATCGGCGTACTCCGCTTCGAGGATCCCGACCCGGGCGGTGACCTCGCCACCGTGCGCCCGCGCCAGCTCGCCCGAGCGGGCCGCGATCCGCTCGAACAGCCCGAGGTCGAGCAGGTCGGCCAGGATCCGCCGGCGTGTCTTCGCGTCACCGGCCAGGAACTCGGCGAACCGGCCCTGGGGCAGGAGGACGGCCCGGGTGAAGCCGGCATAGTCGAGCCCGACGAGCCGTTCGAGCGTCGCGTCCGCATCGCGGACTCGGTCGGCTCCGTCGCCGGCCTGGCGCCAGCCCGTCTCGGTCGACGCGTCCGAGCGCTCGACCAGGATCTTCGTCCTGGCGTCGGCGGTCACGCTCCGGGCGACCCGGTATCGACCGCCACCCGCCTCGAACTCGAGGACGACCGCCGCCCGCGGCTGGCCCTGGCTGACGAGCTGGCGGACCCCGTCGCCGACCCGCTCGGCCCGCCCGTACAGCGCGAAGGTCAGGGCATCGAGGATCGAGCTCTTGCCCGATCCGGTCGGGCCGGTGATCGCGAACAGCTCGAGCCCGTCGAAGTCGACGACCTGCGGCTCGCGGAAGGCCGTGAAGCCCCGGATCTCGAGACGGATCGGCCGCATCGCTCAGTCGTCCCCGTCGCGGACGAGGGCGAGGACCTCGTCGAACGCGGCCAGGAGGGCCGGATCGGCGTCGACCCCGTGGGTCATCCGCTCGTACGCCGCGAACTGGTCGCGCGGCCCGAGCGCCCCGACGCCCGCCGACCGCGCGGCCGGCTCGTCGTCGGCCGACCGGTCGTACACCAGCTTGACGTCGAGGGCGTTCGGCAGCGCCTCGCGGACGCGATCGGCGATCCCGGGGACCGGGCCGTCGGTCTCCACGAAGACGCGCAGCCAGGCGTCACCGACCGTGTCGCCGGCCGCCGCCACGGCGTCGAGCGACCCGCGCAGGTCGACCAGGCGCCGACCGGCCGTGAGCGGGATCTCGCGGACCACCGCCGGGGTTCCCGGCGCGGCCTCGACGAGGGCGACCGACTTGCCCTGCTCGGTCTCGCCGAAGTCGAGCTGGAGGAGCGAGCCCGAGTAGCGGCCCGGCGCGGCCGAGCCGGCGATCCGCTGGGGGCGGTGGATGTGGCCCAGGGCGAGGTAGCCGGCGGTCGACGGCAGCCGCGCAGGCGACACGGCGTACTCGAGCCCGACGGTCACCTCGCGCTCGCCGCCGCCGAGGAGCGATCCATCGGCGTAGAGGTGGGCCAGCAGGACGTTGACCCGGTCGGGGCGGAACGCCGTGGCGAAGGCGTCGAGGAGGTTGCCCATCCCGTCGGCGTAGGTGGCGTACCAGCTCTCGGGCGCATCGAACAGGGCGGCCGTCGAGGCGAAGCGTCGTTCGGGCACGAACGGGACGCAGGCGATCAGCGCGGTCGTCGCGCCGTCGCGCGAGCGCAGCTCGGCGACTCCTCCCTCGGCCGGGCGGCGGATGTTGCCGACGACGGTCGCCCCGACCGCCGCGAACAGCGGGGCGAACGCCTCGAGCCGCTGGGCGGAGTCGTGGTTGCCGCCGATCGCGACGACCGGGATGCCCGCCTCGTGGAGGTGGACGAGCGTCTCGACGAGGATGGCGTCGGCCTCCGGCCCGGGAGCCCGCGAGTCGTACAGGTCGCCGGCGACGAGGACGCCGTCGACCCGCTCGTCGACCGCGATCCGGACGAGCTCGTCGAGGACGGCCGCGAACTCGTCGGTCCGGGGCCGGTTGCGGATCGTCCGGCCGAGATGCCAGTCCGAGGTGTGCAGGAGCCGGATCGTCACCCGCTAGTCGGCCTCGAATGCGGCGAACGGATCGCCACCGGACGGCGCCGCCTCCTCGGCCCGCGTCGCCCAGCACGGGAACGGGAAGCGGACCTGGAGCGGCGTCGGGATCGACGGCTGCTGGACGATCACCGAGCCCGGCTTGAGGATGCCCGCCCGGGCCCGGGTCACGGCCGGGAGGAAGCCGTACTCGGATCGCTGCGCCTCGGCCATGTCGAGCCGGCCGACGACCCGGAACGCCGAGTTGGCGATCACCCGGCGCTCGACCTCCGAGGCGGTCTGCTCGGCGCCGACGAGGATGATGCCGAGGCTGCGCCCGCGCTCGGCGACGTCGAGCAGGACCTCCTTGATCGGGCTCCAGCCCTCGCGCGGGGCGTACCGGTTGAGCTCGTCGAGGACGAGGAAGTGGAGCGGCTCGCGGCGGCCCATCCGCTCCTTGTGCTCGAAGAGGCGCTTGATCATCACCCCGGTCACGAACCGCTTCGCCCGGTCGTGGAGGTTGTGGATGTCGATGACGGTGACCTGGTTCGCCTCCCAGTCGATCCGGTGGCGAGCGGGATCCTCGGCGGCGGTGCCCCAGATCAGGTGGCCGACCCGATGGCGGGCCGCCTCGAGCCGGCGCTGGAAGGCGGCGACCGTGCCCTCGGCCAGCCGGCCACGCCAGCCGGCGTCGTCGTCATCGAGCTTGAGCGCGATCGCGTCGCACAGCTCCTCGAACGAGCCGATCCGGACCCCGTCGAGGCGGACCGTCGCCGGGGCCTCGGGATCGTCCTGGCACCAGCGATCGAGGAGCGACTCGACCCGGGCGACGAGGTCGGCGATCTGGGACCGCTCGTCGTCGCCCTCGGCGAACAGGAACCGCAGGTAGCGCTCGCGGACGAACTCGCGGATCGTCCAGTAGTAGGCCGTGACGCCCTCGGTCCGGCCCTCGACCTGGGGGATCGCGGCGCCGCCGGGAGCACCGGCCCCGCCCGAGCCGGCCGCGCCGGCCCGCGGCGGCGCCCACAGCCCGACCGAGGCGAACGGCCCGGTCGGCAGCCCGAGTCGCTCGTACTCGGCGCGCGCCTTCTCGTCGAGCTGCGTGTTCGGGCGGTCGAGCCACAGCAGGTCCTCGCCCTTGACGTTGAAGACGAGCGCCTTCGTGTTCGTCGGCGTACGCCCCGAGGGCCTCGGAATGAAACAGGGCGTAGAGCAGGAACAGGGCGTAGGTGGTCTTCGTGGCGACGCCGCTGATCCCCGAGATGTTGACGTGGGCGCCGCGGGTCCCGTCCAGGAAGTCGACGTCGAGGTAGACCGGCTCGCCGTCGCGCGACAGGCCGGCCGGCAGGCGCCGGGTCATGCGGTCGAAGTAGAGCGCCTCGTCGCGGTCCCGGCCGCGCGCCCGCTTGGCCGGCCGGCCGGGCAGCGGCGGGACGAACACCTCGGGTTCGAACCGGGTGGCCACGACGAGCGCCGCCTGGGCCGTCTCGGCCGGCAGGATGCCGCGCTCGACGAGGAAGGCGTCCGAATCGAACGCGAGGCCCTCGTGTCGGGCGCGGACCTCCTGGACGATCCCGCTGATCCGGACCACGCCGACGCCGGGGACCTCGGTCTCGAGGATCACCGCGTCGTCGAGCTGGAGGTACGAGCCGGCCCCCACGCCGACCCAGAACTGGAGCGGGGTCGAGTCCTCCGTCCCGAGCACCAGCCCCACGGGCTCCGAGACAGTCGTTGGCCCGAGCCGCTCGGGATCCTCGGCCGGCGCCCCGGGCGCGTCGTCGGCGCCGACCGGCGGCGGGAGCGGCCGATCCTCGATCACGCGGCCACCGCCCGATAGAGCTCGGCCTGGAGGGCCCGGCGCAGGAGCTCCGGATGGCCCATCCGGCGGCGGAGCTCGGCCTCGAGCGCGCCGACCGGGGTCAGGTTCTGGGGGGCTCGCGGATCGATCCCCGGGCGGCCGGCATAGCGCGGCAGCTCGACCGCGACCCGGTCGGCCAGGTCGCGCGCGCGCCTTATCCCGACCGCCATCCGCACCTCGCAGCGGACGAGACCCGACAGGTCGTGCCACGGCTCGCGGAGGTCGATGAGGCGCTGGTACCAGGCGAACCGATCGAGGACCTGCCGCCCGAGCGCGAACAGCGGCGTCCGCTCGCCCGGTCGCAGTCGGGGCAGGAGCGCCGCCGGCGCGTCGACGAGGTAGGTGGTGACCATCCGCTTGGCGATCCCGACCACCGCCGATTCCGGCCCGTGGGGGTAGTGGAGCGGCCCGTCGGCCAGGACGAGCCCGCTCGGCGCGAGCTCGGCAGCGAGCCGGCCCTCGGCCTCGCGCATCTCGTTCTGGAGGACCTGGAGCGGGGCATCCGGGTCGTCCCCGGGAACCGCGATCGCCCGATAGGCGATCGGCTCGCCCGACCCGACGCGGACCACGAGGTCCGGCGCGGCGATCGCGCCGCCGATGGCCAGGATCCGCCCCACGACGGCGCGCTCGAAGCTTGCCCGGCCGTCGCTGCGGACCGCACCGACCGCGTAGGAGCCGGCGAGCCCCCACGCCCGCTGCGCGCCGTCGTCGGCGAGCACGCGCAGCTCGACGCGGCGCACGCCGTCGACGAACAGCAGCGGTCCACCAGGCCCGCCGGACGGTCGCAGCGCCTCCGACCAGTCGGTCGTCTCGATCGTCGGATCGACCTGGATCTCGGTCCCTTCGCTCGCCGCCAGGGTCGCCTCGACGTCACCGCCGTAGTCGGGGCTCCACGGGTCCGCGCGCAGGATGACCATCGACGTCAAGCGTACCCGAAGGCCGTGCCAGCTAGGCCGTCACCGTGCAGCGGCGCGCGACGACGACATAGTGCAAATGCCCCATCCGGGCCGCCGAACGGGTGATGGCCGGCAGGCGCGACTGACGCAGACACTCGCGGGGCGATGTCGACGATGATCGCGGGGGCCGAACGCGCCCACATCCCCCGTACCGCGCGGACCCTCCGCCGTGTCGCCAGCCGGGCGGCCGCCGATCCGCACGTCCTGCTGGCCATCGGACTGGCACTGCCGACGATCGCCGTCCATCTCGGCCTCCGGGCGCCCGAGACGGCAGCCGTCATCGCCCTCTCGCTGCTGTACGTGCTCGTCCAGACGATCCTCGCGACCGCGCCGGCCCTCGGGGCCCGGATCGGCCGGCTCGCCCGCCCGCTGCCGCGACTGATCCTGGCCGTCCTCTTCGTGACGGCGGTCACCAACCAGACCGGGTCTGCGGCTTTTCGCCCGCTGACCGGGCTGTACATCCCGGTGGTCACGATGGCGGCCGCATTCGGCGGTCGCGAGGCGCTCATCGTGGGCGGCCTGGCGGCGCTCGGCTACCTCGGCCCGGCGCTGCTGACCGGCGAGCATCTCGACACGGCGGTGCAGCGCGGGCTGGTCCTCGCCTCGGTCTCGATCATGCTGATCGTGGGCACCCGGCGGACGATCTCGTCGCTCGAGCAGGCGCTCCACCGGCTGCGCCAGACGATGGGCGACGCGCGTCGCCGGAGCCGCCAGGTCGAGGCCGTCGAGGCCGTCGGGCGGGCTCTCGCGACCCGTGGCCCGGATGCCGAGGCGCTCGGCCAGGTCATGGACCTCCTGCACGACAAGCTGGGTTACAGCCACGTCTCGATCTACCTCGTCGACGGCGACCGGCTGCGGCTCGGCGACCAGCGCGGCTACGAGCACCCGATCGAGGTCTTCGACGGCACGAGCGGGGTGATCGGGCGGGTCATCCGGACGCGTCGTCCCGAACTGGTGAGCGACCCCCACAACGACCCCGACTTCCTCGACGTGGCCGGCGCCGTGACCGGTGAGATCTGCGCCCCGCTGCTCGTCGACGATCAGCTGCTCGGGGTCGTCAACGTGGAGACGTTGCACGGGATCCTCGACGACACCGACTACGCCTCGGTGCAGCTCGTGGCCGACCGGCTCGCCTCGGCCCTCGCGCTGGCCCGCGAGCGTCGCTCGTTGGCCGAGCGCGCCGACCTGTTCCAGCGGCTGACGGCGTTCGGTGCGGCCGTCACCGGCAGTCTCGACGCGGAGACGCTCTACCCGGCGATCGTCGACGGCGTGTGCAAGGTCCTGGACTCCGACATCGCCGTCCTGACCGTCCTCGAGCGTTCGACCGGGCGCTACTTCATCCGGGCCATGAGCGGGGCCGCCGACATGAGCTTCACCGGTGCAGAGATCCGGGCCGGTGAGGGCGTGGCGGGGCGGGCCATCCGCGACCGGACGACGGCCATCGACGAGCAGTACAGCCGCGACCAATTCCCGGAGGGGGTCCGCGACGCGAAGGTCGCCGATCTGATGACGGCCATGGGCGTCCCGCTCATCCGCGACGGGGTCGTGGTGGGCGCGCTGAGCGTTACCCGCTGGGACGTCAGCCGGCCGTTCAGCCGCATCGAGCGGGAGGCGAGCGAGGTCCTCGGGCACCAGGTCGCGCTGGCCGTGACGAACACGTTCCTCCACAGCGACGTCCTCGAGGCGTCCGTCCGTGACCCGCTGACCGGGCTGTTCAACCGGCGCCACCTCGATGCGTCGATCGATCGGTTCCTGGCCGCCCGGCGGCGGCTGGATCCGAAGAAGCGCCAGCCGGCCGCAGTGATCCTGTTCGACCTCGACCACTTCGGTGCGTTCAACAAGCGCCACGGTCATCGGGTCGGCGACATCGTGCTGCGCGGCTTCGGCGACCTGCTCCTCGAGCGCTTCCGGGCGAGCGACCTGGTCGCCCGCTACGGCGGCGAGGAGTTCGTGGCCGTCCTCGAGGGCGCCAGCCTCGACGACGCGGTCCGGATCGCCAACGAGGTCCGCCTGGCCTGGGCCGAGCGGACCTTCAACGGGGTCGACGGGGAGCTGCTGCACGCCACGGTCTCGGCCGGCTGCGCCCGGCTCGAGAACAGCGCCATGACCGCGGAAGACCTGTTCACCGCGGCCGATGTCGGCCTGGCCATGGCCAAGGCCGCCGGGCGCGATCTCGTCGTCGCCGCCTGATCAGGCGGTTCCGCTCGCCGGGAGGCGGACGACGAACCGCGAGCCGCCGCCCGGTCGCTCGGTGGCGACGATCGTCCCGCCGTGCTGGTCGACGATCCAGGCCCCGATCGCCAGTCCGAGCCCGGTTCCGCCGGGCCGCGCGTTGGGCGCCCGCCAGAACCGGTCGAACACCCGCTGACGGTCGGCGGCCGGGATCCCCGGGCCGTCGTCGTCGACGGTGAGCAGCGCGTCCTTCGCCTCGCTGCCGACGGTCACCCGGACAGTCCCGCCGGTCGGGCCGTGGTGGATCCCGTTGTCGACGAGGATCGTGACCAGCTGACGGAGCCGCGCCGGGTCGCCCACGACGCGCACGGGCACCGGGTCGAGCGCGATCGTCACGTCCGACGTGGCGGCCAGGCCCGACAGCGCGCCGGTCGCATCGGCGGCGACGTCGGCCAGGTCGACCGGCTCGCGCGCCAGCTCGACCGCCCCGGAGTCGCTCCGGGCGAGCAGCAGCAGGTCGTCGACGAGCGCGGTCAGGTGGTCGACCTCGGCGGTGATGTCGTCGACCGCGGTTCCGACCTCGATCACCTTCTTGTCCGGGTTGCGCCGGAGGTGCTCGGCGCTCGCCCGGACGACGGCGAGCGGCGTCCGCAGCTCGTGGCTCGCGTCGGCCGCGAACTCGCGCTGTCGGCGGAGCGCATCGCGGATCGGGACGAGCGCCCGGCGCGCGTTGAGCTCGCCGGCCGCGAGGGCCGCCAGGATCGCCACGAACCCGCCGACGGCGAGCACCGCGATCAGGGTGTTGATCGTGTTCCGCTCGGCCGTGATGTCCTGGCCGACCTGGAGGACGTAGACGACGCCCGCGCGCTCGACCGGCTGGCTGAGGATCCGCACCGGCGTGCCGCCGACGTCGAGCGTCCGGATGTCGGTCGACCCGCTGGTCCGGGCGGCGGTCATCGCGGCGTCGTCGGGCAGCCCGGCCGGCAGGTCGAGCCCGGGCGGTCCGAGCACCTCCCCGCCGGGCGCCTGGACGAAGGCGAACGTCCCCGACGACGGCCCGCCGAACGCGAGACCGACCGGGAACCGGCCCGGCCCGGACCGATCCGGCCCGCCCGAGATGAAGCGGCCCAGCGCATCGGCCCGCCGATCGAGCTGGTCGACCCCGGTCGCCTCGAGCGAGCGTGCCACGGCGACCGACAGCACGATCCCGAGCGCGACGAGCACGACCAGCACGACGCCGCCGCTCCAGGCGACGAGCTGGCGGCGGACGCGGCGGAGCAGGCGGGCGTCGCTCGCCTGGGCGCTGGTCACGCCGTGTCCTCGAGCCGGTAGCCGATCCCGCGGAGCGTGCGGATCCGCTCGCCCGCCGGTCCGAGCTTCTCGCGCAGGTAGTGGACGTAGGCGTCGACGGCGTTCGGCGTCACGGCCACACCGGACGGCCAGACGTGGTCGAGCAGCCGGTCGCGGGTCAGCGCCTCGCCGGGATGGCGCAGGAAGTACTCGAGGAGCGAGAACTCGCGCGGGCTGAGCTCGACCCGGCGACCGCGCGCGGTGACCTCGCGACGCGCCTCGTCGAGCGCGATCTCGCCGACCTCGAGCCGGTTGCCGGCGCGCAGGGCGTCGGGCCCGCCGGCACGCCGTGCAAGGGCACGCAAGCGGGCCGCCAGCTCCTCGAACGCGAACGGCTTGACGAGGTAGTCGTCGGCCCCGGCGTCGAGGCCGGTGACCCGATCGACGACGGTGTCCCGGGCGGTGAGGATGAGGATCGGCACGGCGGACCCGTCGGCGCGCAGCCGGCGGGCCACGTCGAGCCCGGAGCCGTCGGGCAGGCCGATGTCGAGGATGATCGCCTCGATCCCCCCGACCTCGGTCGCCAGCTCGAGCGCCGACCGGACGTCGACGGCGAGCTCGACGACATGCCGATCCTCCTCGAGCAGGCGGCGGAGCAGCCGGCCGAGCCGGGGATCGTCCTCGACGACGAGCAGGTGCACGGCCGGAACGCTACCCGGCCGGCGGGCGTCGCGCTCGGCCGGCCGGCACCGGCCGAGCCGCGCCCGCGGTCACTGCGGGACGACCGTCACGTCGGACGCGGCGCCCAGGTTGAACCGACCCCCGCCGGTCCCGCCGTTACCCGTTCCGCCGTTGCCGGTGCCGCCGCCGTTGCCCGTTCCGCCGTTGCCGGTGCCGCCGTTGCCGGTGCCGCCGTTGCCGGTGCCGCGGGTGACCTGGACCTGGACGGTGCTTCCGGTCGTGACGTCCGACGCGCTGGCCGTCGTCGCGGTGTGGTACGTGGTGGAGCCGCTGAGCGGGATCTGGACCGTCTGCCCGGAGGCGAGCTTGAGGGTGAGCTGGTCGGCCGTCACGCTGACGACCTCGCCGCGGATCGTGATCCCGGCGCCGCCGCCGCCGAAGCCACCGCCGAACGCGCCGCCGAAGCCGCCGCCCGGAGCGCCACCGTTCCCGAACTGGCCGGTCCCGCCGTTCCCGCCCGGGATCCGGTTGGCGCCGGCAACCGCATTGCTCGTGGGTGCGGTGACCCGGCCGGCGGCGAAGCCGATCCCGCCGACTGCGAAGACGGCCGCGACGACGAGGACGATGTCGACCACGCCACGCTTCCGTGACGAGGTACGGACGGCGACGGGTGCCGCCGGCACGGGCGTTGGCGCGGCGATGGGTGCGAACGCCTGGGGCGCCGGAGGTGGCGCCGGGGCGACCGGCTGAGGCGCCGGGGCCGGGGCAGGTCCGCCGGCCGGGGCCGTCGGGGGCGTGGTCGGAACGGGCTCGGTCGGTCCCTCGGCCGGCGCCGACCACTGCGGTGGCGTCGTTCCGGTCGGATCGGTCGGCTGGGTCATCGTCGAGATCTCCTACTCGTAGCGCAGTGCGGCGATGGGGTCGAGACGTGCCGCCTGCCGCGCGGGCCACACGCCGAAGATCACGCCGACCGCGAGGCTGAACAGCACCGCGACGACGAGGGTGACTGGACTGAACGCGAAGCCCCAGCCGGCGATCGCGCCGATGACGGCGGTCGCGACGAGGCCGACGAGGATCCCGATGATCCCGCCGAGGAGGGACAGCACGAGGGCCTCGATGAGGAACTGGAACAGGATGTCCCGGCTCTTGGCGCCGATCGCCTTGCGGATCCCGATCTCGCGGGTCCGCTCGCGCACCGACACGAGCATGATGTTCATGATCCCGATCCCGCCCACGATGAGCGAGATCGAGGCGATCCCGGCCAGCAGCGCCGTGAGCAGGCCGGTGATCGAGTTCACCGTCGTCAGCAGCTGCGCCTGGTCGAACACGCTGAAGTCGGCCGTGTCGCTCGCCCCGAGCCCGTGGCGCGACTTGAGCAGCGTGGTGATCTCGGCCTCGACGAGCGGCATCTGGCCGGCTGTCGCCACGCTGACGCCGATCGAGCGGACCGACTGCCCCGACACGAAGTTGGCGCGCACCGTGTTGAGCGGGACGAGGATCATGTCGTCCTGGTTGAGCGGCCCGGTGCCGCCCTTCGACTGCAGGATCCCGATCACGCGGAACGGGATGCCGCCGATCGTGATGTCGGTGCCGACCGCCGACGCCCCGAGCCCGAGGTCCGACGCGGTCGTCGCCCCGAGGACGGCGACCCGCATCCGCTGGTCGTTCGCCGGTCCGGTCAGGAACGAGCCCTGCCAGATCGCATCGTTATGGACGCCGACGTACGGCGAGGTCGTCCCGACGATCGACGTCGTCGTGTTCAGGTCTCCGGCGACGACCAGCTTCTGGGTCGACAGCTCCGGAGCGACCTGGGCGACCCCCGGGATCGCGGCCACGGCCGTGGCGTCGTCGACGGTGAGCGTCGTCGCCGAGCCCGCGGCGCCGCGCGTGCCGAAGCTCGTCGCACCGCCCGGGTTGATCGTCAGCAGGTTCGTGCCGAGGCTCTCGAGCTGGTTCGTGATCCCGCTCGTGGCACCCTGGCCGACGGCGACGAGGGCGACGACGGAGCCGACACCGATGATCACGCCGAGCATCGTCAGCGCCGCCCGCAGGCGGCTCGACTGGAGACGTGCCAGGGCGAGGCGGATGAGGTCGAGCGGGGTCACGCCACGAGCCTCCCGTCGCGGACGTGGACCTGGCGGTCCGCACCCGACGCGACGTCGACGTCGTGGGTGATCAGGACGATCGTCCGACCCGTTCGGTGGAGCTCGCGGAGGAGGTCCATCACCTCCGCCCCGCTGTGGGTGTCGAGGTTGCCGGTTGGCTCGTCGGCCAGGAGGAGCGCCGGTTCGGTGACCAGGGCCCTCGCGATGGCCACCCGCTGCTGCTGGCCGCCGGACAGCTCGGTCGGCTCGTGATCGAGCCGGTCGCCGAGACCAAGCCGCTCGAGCGCCTCGGTCGCGCGGCGGGTTCGGTCCTTGCGGCCGAGGCCCTGGTAGGCGAGCGCCGTCGCGACGTTGTCGAGCGCCGTCGTCCGCGGGAGCAGGTTGTAGGACTGGAAGACGAAGCCGATCGACCGGCTGCGGACCTCGGCCAGCCCGTCGTCGTCGAGGTCCTCAACCGCCGTGCCGTCGAGCACATAGCGGCCGCTCGTCGGCCGATCGAGGCAGCCGACGATGTTCATGAGCGTCGACTTGCCCGAGCCCGACGGTCCGACGACCGCGAGGAACTCTCCGCGCTCGACGACGAGGTCGACGCCGTCGAGCGCCCGGACGTCGATCCGCCCGGTTTGGTAGACCCGACTGATCGCCTCGAGCCGGATGAGCGGATCCGCCGACGGGACGCCAGGCGGCACGATCATGGCTGGGCGCCTCCGCCGTTGCCGTTGCGGGTGCCGCCGCCGTTCCCGCCGCGCTGGAAGCCACCCGTGCCGGGGAACCCGAACCCGCCGCCGCCCGTGGTCGTGGTCTGGGTCGCCGTGGTGCCGACGACGACCGCGTCACCGGGCTGGAGCCCGCTCTGGATCTCGGCCTGCGTCGAGGTCACCAGCCCGACGGTCACGTCGCGTGACTGAGCCGCGCCGTCGGCCCCGAGGACCGTGACGGTGTAGCCGAGGGCCGACCCGTTGAGGGCGACCGACGGGATGGTGAGCACGTTGTTCGCCGAGGCGATCGTCACCGAGGCCTGGGCGCTCATGCCGGCCCGAGCCGTGTCGGGGGCGCCGGTCAGGTCGATCGTCACCGGATACGTCACGACGCTGCTGCCACCCGACGAGCTGGTCGTCGACGGGGCGATCGCGACGACCATGCCGCTGATCGATGCCCCGATGGCCTGGACGGTCACGCTGGCCGGCTGGCCGGTCTTGAGCGACGGGAGGTCCGACTCGGTGAAGTCGGCGACCGCCTGGAGCGGACCGCTGGCGAGGCTGATCGCCGGGCCGCTCGAGAGGCTCGTGCCGGCGACCGCGTTGACCGTCACCACCGTGCCATCGGCCGGGGCGACGATCGTCGCGCGGGCGATCTGGTCCTTGAGGTCGATGACCTGGCCCTCGGCCTGCGTGTAGGACGACGTCGCCTGGTCGTAGGCGATCCGGGTCTGGCGCCGGGTGTCGGTCGTGGTGGCGGCGTCGTAGTTCTCCTTGGCGATCGTGCGCTGGGACTTGGCCGCGGCCAGGCTGTTCAGGGCGCTCGACAGGCTCCGTCGGAGCGAGCTCGTGTCGGCGGTCGCCAGGACCGCCCCCTTCTTGACCGTGTCGCCGACGGCGGTCTTGACGGTCAGGACCGACCAGCTCCCGCTCGCACCACCGCTGCTGCTCCCGCTGGCGTCCTCGACCGCCGGCTGCACGCCGAAGTTGAGGTCGTACGTGGTGGCCCGGGCGAGGTTGCCCGTCGCCACCACGGTGTCCGCGATGTCGGCGGTCTGCGCGGTCGCCGTGAGGTACTGCGAGCCGGTTGCCCGGCTGCCGCCCGGCCCGCCGGTCACCGCCAGTACGACCGCCCCCGCACCGACCGCCAGCAGCACCACGGCCGCCGGCCCTTTCCATCTCATTCCGTTCCGCCTCACAGTCCGCTGGTCCAGGCACCCACCGGCGGCACGCGACCGAGGGCGGGCCACCAGTAGACGCAGCGTGGCGTGAGACGGTCCTGAGAAGCGACTGTGGAGCGGATGAAGAAACCTTCACGGATCCTTCCCCGCCAGTAGGCTGGCCTCTCATCGTGATCTAAGCGAACATCGACATCCTGCTGACATGAGCGTCGACGCCTTGCTGAATCAGCCTGCCCGAACCAGCCGACGAGTTGCCCGACCCCGCCTCTGGTCGCTCCGCGCGAGCGACGTGGTCGCGGTCGTGGTCGGCAATGGGCTGCTGATCGCCGGCATGTGGGTCCGGCACGGCGGGCTGGCCGAGCTCGGCTCCCCCGGCGGGATCCTGACCGCCGTCGGCCAGCTCACCGCGCTCTACGGCACCTACCTCGTCCTGATCGAGCTGATCCTCATGTCACGCAGCCCGTGGCTCGACCAGCTGTTCGGGATGGACCGGCTGGCGGCGGCCCATCGCTGGGTCGGTTTTGCCGCCATCTGGCTGCTCGTCGCCCACGGGATCACCACGACGGTCGGCTACGCGCTCGGCGACGGCAGCTCGGTCGTCGCCGAGGCCGTAACACTGGTCGACGACGTACCCGTTCGTGCTGTGGGCCGTCGCCGGCATGGGCCTCTTCGTGATGGTCGCGGATCAGCTCGATGCGCGCCGCGCGCGAACGCCTGTCGTACGAGAGCTGGCACGCCATCCACCTGTACGCCTACCTGGCGATCGCACTGACGTTCGCCCATCAGCTCGTCGTGGGGGCGGACTTCGCCGACGACCCGATCGCCCGGCTGTACTGGATCGGGCTGTACGCGATCGCCGCCGGCACGATCCTGGCCTTCCGCTTCGGCCAGCCGATCCGGCTCTCGCTGCGCCACCGGCTGCGGGTCGCCAACGTCGTTCGCGAGGGGCCGGGCGTCGTGTCGATCTACCTGACCGGGCGCGAGCTCGACCGGCTCGCCATCCGCTCCGGCCAGTACCTCGTCTGCCGCTTCCTGACCCGCGACGACTGGTGGCGCGGCCACCCCTTCTCGATCTCCGCGGCACCGAACGGCGAGTGGCTCCGGATCACGGTCAAGGAGCTCGGCGACGACAGCGGACGACTGCAGGCGATCCCGGTCGGGACGGCCGTGTTCATCGAGGGTCCGTACGGTGCCCTGACCGGAGCCCGGCGGACGAAGGCCCGCGTCCTGCTCATCGCCGGCGGGATCGGGATCACCCCGCTCCGCGCGCTCCTCGAGGACCTCCCGGCGAGACCCGGCGACCTGACCCTGGTCTACCGGGCTCGCCACCCCAAGGACCTCGTCTTCCGCGACGAGCTCGACGCGATTGCGCGTGCGAACGGCGCGGTCGTGCACTACCTGGTCGGCCGGCGCGGCAGCAACGACGTCCAGGGCGATCCCCTCGGGCCGGCATCGCTGGCCGGCCTCGTTCCCGACGTCCGCGATCGCGACGTCTACCTGTGCGGTCCCCTCCCGATGATGGAGTCGACTCGCCGCGCACTGGGCATCCTCGGCGTCCCGACCGCCCAGATCCATTCCGAACGCTTCAGTTTCTAGACGGGAACCTGCCGATGCCAAGACGCGCCATCGTCGCGCTCTCCGCCACCGCCCTCGGCCTGATCCTGCTGTTCAGCTTCAAGACCCCCGACGATGCCGGGCTGACCGCTCTCGGCGGAGCACGTGGTCGGTTCGTGACGACGCCCGGCGGAGCGGCCACGCCGTCTCCGGTCGTCCAACCGACGCCCAGCCCGGGCCGGGGAACCACGGGTGGCGGACGGTCCACGCCGGCGCCGACGCAGGCCCCGGCCGCGACCCCGGCTCCGGCCGGTGGAGGGCTCCGCGACGGGACGGTCCAGGGCCAGCAGGTCGACACCCGCTACGGGCCGGTGCAGGTCGCGGTCACCATCCAGGGCGGTCGGATCACCGACGTCCAGGCGCTCCAGCTGCCGTCCGACCACCCGCGGTCTGAGGCGATCAGCCAGTACGTCGAGCCGATCCTCCGGAGCGAGGCGCTCCAGGCCCAGAGCGCGCAGATCGACCTCGTGTCCGGGGCGACCTACACGAGCGACGCCTACTCCCGGTCGCTCCAGTCGGCGCTCGACCAGGCCGGTGGCTGAGGTGATCGGCATGGGGTCGCAGCCGGCGGCTGCCGACTCGATCCCGGCGTTCACGCCGGACCGGTGGGTCCGGTCGGATCGGGCCTGCGGCGGGTCGAGCAGATCATGGGCACGGCGATCGGGATCGACGTGCGCTCCGCCGGGGTCGCGCCGGCCGTCGTCGAGGCCGCCTACGCGCTCCTCCGCGACGTCGACGCGCGGTTCAGCACCTACCGGCCGGACAGCGAGGTCAGCCGGCTGATCCGGGGCGAGCTGGCCGACGACGAGCTCGCGCCCGACCTCCGGGCGATCCTCGGGTTGTGCGAGGACCTGCGCCGGACGAGCTTCGGCTACTTCGACATCCGGCGTCACCGGCCCGACGGACGACCCGACCCGACCGGCCTGGTCAAGGGCTGGGCGATCGAGGAAGCCTCGCTGCTCCTCGACGCCGCCGGCGCGACCGACTACGCGATCAATGCCGGGGGCGACATCCTCGCCCGTGGCGCGCCCGAGCCCGGCCGGGCCTGGCGGGTGGGCATCCGCCATCCCGAGCGCGCCGACCGGATCGCGTCGGTGCTCGAGGTGCGCGACCTCGCCGTCGCGACGTCGGGCGGCTACGAGCGCGGCGAGCACATCGTCGATCCGCACACCGGCCGGCCGCCGCGCGACCTGCTGAGCCTGACCGTCGTCGGCCCGAGCCTGACCTACGCCGACGCCTACGCGACGGCGGCGTTCGCGATGGGCCTCGACGGACCGGCCTGGGTCCACGATCACCCCGGCTACGGCGCGTTTGCGATCACCGCGGCGCATCGCTCGGTCTGGACGCCGAGGGTGGACGCGCTCCTCGCCTGACGGGCGGCGCGACGCCGCGCGCCGGTTTCAGGCGTCGGGCAGGACCTTGCCCGGGTTGAGGATCCCGAGCGGGTCGAGCGCCGTCTTGATCGCGCGCATCATCGCGACCGCCCCGTCGCCCCGTTGGAGGGCCAGGTAGTCACGCCGGGAGAGCCCGATGCCGTGCTCGGCGGTCACGGTGCCACCGAGGTCGATGGCCGCCCGGTACAGCGCGTCCGTCGCTCGTCCCAGCCGCGCCTCCCCGTCCGGGTCGTCCCGGTCGAGGATGATGTTCGGGTGGAGGTTCCCGTCGCCGACGTGGCCGAACGTCGCGATCAGGAGGCCCTGCTCGTCGGCGATCCGCTCGATCGCGGCGAGGAGCTCGGGCACCCGGCCGCGCGGGACGCCGACGTCCTCCATGCGCGCCACGCCGAGCTTCTCCATCGCGTGGAACGCCATCCGCCGGCCCTGGCGCAGCCAGTCGGCCTCCTGCTCGTCGGCGGCGATCAGGGTCGCCGAGGCGCCGGCCCCGTCGCACGCCGCCGCGGCCGTTCCAAGCGCCGCGGCCGCCGCACCGCCGGGCAGGTCCGACTCGATCAGCAGCATCGCGGCCGCGTCGCGGTCGAGCCCGAGCCGATGGACGTCGTCGACGGCGCGGATCGTCCGGCCGTCCATCAGCTCGAGGGTGCACGGCTCGACGCCGGCGTCCGAGATGGCCGACACCGCGCGACCGGCGGCATCGAGGCTCGGGAAGAAGGCGATCAGGGTCGCCTTCGGCGGCGGGGCTCGGACGGACGCGCAGGGTTGCCTCGGTCACGATCGCGAGGGTTCCCTGGCTGCCGACGATGAGCGGGATGAGTCCGTATCCGGCGACGTCCTTCGTCGTCCGCCCGCCGAGCCGGACCACGCTGCCGGCCGCCGTCACGACCTCGAGTCCGACGACCGAGTCGCGGGTCACGCCGTACTTGATGCAGCACAGCCCGCCGGCGTTGGTCCCGAGGTTGCCGCCGATCGTGCAGGTCTCGTAGCTGGCCGGGTCGGGGGCGTAGAACAGGCCCTCGGCGGCCACGGCGGCCTTGAGCTCGGCGTTGACGATCCCCGGCTGGGTGACGACGACCAGGTTCCGGCGGTCGATCTCGAGGATCCGGTTCATCCGCCCGAAGGCGATCGTCAAGCCGCCGGCCACGCCCGCGGCTCCCCCGCTCAGGCCGGTTCCGGCTCCTCGGGGCACGACCGGCACGCGATGGCCGGCCGCCAGCCGGACGAGCTCCGCCACCTCGGTCGTCGTCGTCGGCAGGGCGACTGCGATCGGCAGTGGCGGCTCGAGATAGGCGGTCTCGTCGCGGCGGTACGACTCCCGGTCGATCTCGTCGGTCAGGAGCCGGAGCCCGGGCAGGGCCGACCGGACCTCGGCCAGGAAGGCGGCCGAGGCGGCGGCGGTGGACGGCGCCGGGGCAGACACGTCGGTCAGGATACTGGCACCATCAGCCCGACGAGACCCGTCCACTAAGGGAGATCCGATGGACGAGCGAACCCTGCGGTCGTTGCGCACCGCGGCGATGGGCCTGATCGCCTACGGCGTCGTCGGGATCGTCCTCGCGGTCGTCCTGCTGGGAGCGGTCGTGGCGATCAGCAACCGGCTCGACGCGGTGGCCGGCCGGCTCACCGGCCGGCTCGACACGATCTCGCAGACCCTCGACAAGACCGCCGCCGTCCTCGACGACGCGGCGGCGACCTCGACGAGCTTCTCGACGACCGTGTCGCAGGCCGCCCCGACGCTCCAGCAGGTCGACACGTCGCTCGGCGAGGTGGTGACCACCCTGCACGATCTCCAAGCGACGAGCGCCACGCTGACCATCCTCGGCCAGACGCCACTCGCCTCGCTGTCGGACCGCTTCGGCCGGATCGCCGACCAGCTGGCGGTCCTGCAGGGCGAGGTGAGCACGCTCGGCGCGAACCTGTCGGCCAACACGACGAACCTGGCCGCGCTCGGGACCAGCCTGTCCGCCCTGGCCGGGCAGCTGCGCCAGGTCAACGACGTCCTCGGGTCGGGCGAGATCGAGTCGAGCCTCGCGGACCTGATCGGGATCGTCCGGCTCGCTCTTGCCCTGCTCGCGGTCTGGTTCGCGGTCCCGGCGATCGGGGCGCTCGGATTCGGCGTGTGGCTCAGGCGCGAGCTTGCGAGCCGGAGCGACGATCGGCGCCGGCGGAGCGCCGGCCGCAGCCTGATGGTCAGAGCGTCGGGTGCGCGGCGCGCCGGCCGCGGAGCAGCGACAGCCCGCCGCTGACTTCGGTGGCGACGCCGATGATCTTGCGTCGTTGGATGAGCGCGAACGGGAAGCGGCCGGCCAGCCGCCGGTCGGCCAGCCAGCGGACCCGGACGTTCGTCATCGGCATGAACTCGGGATCGTTCGAGTCGACGAACGCCGTCAGCGACGCCTCCTCGTGCATGTAGGCGTAGCCGTAGATGATGTGGGCGCCCGTGGTGACCACCAGCCGGCGGCGCTGCTTCGGGATCATCCGCTCCTCGGAGTGCGGATCGGCGTCGAAGCTCTGGCCGACGATCGCGATGTCGTCGAGCCGGACCCGGAAGTCGGGGAACGTGATCCGGGTCGGGTCACCCAGCCGCGACAGCAGGACCACGTCGTGGATCGTGAAGAACCCGTCGAGGACGTTCACGTAGTCGGACAGGCGGATGAAGTGCCCGAGGTCGACGGATCCCTCGGCCCGGAGGTGCGTCCCGATGAGCTCCACCCGAGCCGTGGCGGCTGGCACGTCGGCCGGCTCGTCCAGTTGCTCGATGGGGATCCCGAAGGGGTGATCGAGCTTGGTCAGCCCGTCGAGTTCGTCGAGCGGCGAGGCGATCCGGTCGAGCGTCTTCCAGATCATGCCTCGATGGTGGGCCGCCGAGGCAGCGGGCGCCATCGCCCAGTCGTACCGGCCCCGGCGGGACCGGGCGACCGGCGCCGCTCAGCCGGCGAGCTCAGCCGTCGAGCTCGGCCGGGACCAGGTCGAGCTCGACCGAGCGCCCTTCGCGCGCGATGCGAACCCGGACCGGCCGGCCGACGAGCCGGTCGTCGAGCAGGCGCTGGAGGTCCGCGACGCCCTCGATCGGACGACCGTCCAGCTCGACGATGAGATCGCCCGTGTGCAGCCCGCCGGCCGCGGCCGGACTGCCGTCGAGCAGCTGGACGACCTCGAGGGCGCGGGCCCGGCCGAGCTCGTTGGCCAGGGCCGGAGGCAACGGCCGGGTTCCGCCGACGACCCCGAGGAACGCTCGGCGCACCCGCCCGTCGTGGACGAGCGAGGCGAGGATCCGCTCGGTCGTCGGGTCGATCGGGACGGCCAGTCCGAGCCCGATCCCGGCGATCGCCGTGTTGATCCCGACGACCCGGCCGGCCGAGTCGGCGAGCGCCCCGCCGGAGTTGCCCGGGTTGAGCGCGGCGTCCGTCTGGATGACGTTCTCGACCAGCCGGCTCGCCCGTCCGTCGCGCGAGGCCATCGACCGCCCGAGCGCGGACACGACCCCGGCGGTCACGGTGCCCGAGAAGCCGAGCGGGTTGCCGATCGCGATCACAAGCTGTCCGACCCGGAGGCGCGACGCGTCGCCGAACGGTGCCGCGATCGTCGCCCCGTCCACCCGCACGACGGCGAGGTCCGAGAGCGGGTCCCGGCCGACGACCCGGAACGCGCGCTCGGCGCCGTCGACGAACGTGGCGCTGCCCGTGTCGGCGCCGGCCACGACGTGGGCGGACGTGACAAGGTAGCCGTCGGGCGTGAACGCGACCGCGGAGCCGGAACCCGTTCCCTGCCAGCCGGCCCCCGACCGGCCGACGCGGAGGCTCGCGACCGACGGGATGAGCCGCTCGGCGACGGAGCTGACCGCCCGGGAGTAGGCATCGAGGACCTCGCTCTCGAGCACCCGCGCCGCGATCTCGTCGTCGCCGGGCGGCGAGGCGTCGGCCCGGCCCGCTGGGGCGTCGGCGGCGTCAGGTCGGCTGGCCTGGTCGGTGACCATCGGTCGAACCCTATGCCTCGCCGGTCGCGGCGGCGCCGCCGACCGTCACCGTGCGCTCCTCGGTGCCGCGCACGATCCGGACCTCGTACGGCGGCGTGGCTGCCGCGATCGCCTCGAGCAGCTCGTCGGGGTCGGTCACCGCCTTGCCCGCCACGCCGACGATCAGATCGCCCTGGGCGATCCCGGCCCGGGCGGCCGGGCTGTCGTCCTCGACGTCGCGCACCAGGAGACCGTCCCGCTCGGGCAGGCCGACGGAGCGGCGCAGCCGCCGCGCGACGTGCGCCGGCGCGATCGCCACCCCGAGTCGCGGGCGCTCGACCCGCTCGCCGCTGCCGAGCGCCTCGACGCGCGACTTGAGCGCAGCGTCCGCCGGCAGGGCCAGGTAGAAGCCCTCGCCGAGGCGGTTCGTGTTCAGGCCGAGGAACCGGCCTTCGGCGTCGACGATCGGACCGCCGGACGAGCCGGGGGCGAGCGGCGCCGTGTGCTCGACGCTGCCGCCGATGCGCCGGCCGCCGGGCCCGCGGAACGCGCGGGCGACCGCCGACACCGTCCCGAAGGTGACCCGCGTGCCGCCCGTCGGCGAGGCCGCGGCGCCGAAGATGGCGGCGCCGGTCGCCAGCTCGTCACCGGCGCCCCAGGCGAGCGGCGTGGCGCCGGTGGTGTCGACCTCGATCACGGCGAGATCGCCGTCGACGTCGATCCCGGCCAGCCGGCCGGCCGCCGAACGTCCATCGGCGAACGTCACGGTGACCTGCTCGCCCCGCACGTTGTGGGCGTTGGTCACGACCCGGCCGTCGGCGACGACGACGCCCGACCCGCGCTGGTGACGGCCGATCCCGACGACCGCCGGTCCGACCTTGGTGGCGACGCCCTGGATGGCGGCCTGGAGTTCCTCGATCGCGCTCATGTGGTTGCTCACTCCGGACTCGATGCTGGATGCCGGTGCGGCTGGCATCGGCGTATAGACTAGTGACTTGCAAGTTACTACTCACATCGCAGGTTGACAAGTCCTCGTGCGCCGCATCCCCTGGCCTACCATGGCCCCCATGGCCGAACCCTCCGAGCTCGAGCCCGGAACGTCGCTCGCGATCGCGCTGGATCGCGTCGGCGATCGCTGGAGCCTGCTCCTCGTCGAGGTCCTCCTCGAGGGGTCGCGCCGGTTCAACGAGCTGAGCGAGGCGCTGCCCGGCATCGCCGCGAACATCCTGTCCGACCGGCTCCGGCGGCTCGAACGGGAGGGGATCGTCCGGGCCGCGCCGTACAGCCGGCGGCCACCGCGCATGGAGTACTCGCTCACCGCCGAGGGCCGCGACCTGGCGAGCGCGCTGCGGCTGCTCGCCGACTGGGGCGCCCGGCACGGTCGCGCAGGCGGCCACGAGCCGGTCCGTCACGCAACCTGCGGGACGGCGCTCGAGGCCCGCTGGTACTGCCCGACCTGCTCGGTCGTCGTCGACGACCGTGAGGCGGACGCGGTCCGGACGATCTAGCCGGCGGCGCCAGGGACGTGAGCCGTCGACCGCCGTTGGCGCATCGCAAGGATCGGCGGCGACCCGAGCCCCGAGCCGACGTCGCCCTGGCCAGCGCCCGCAGGTTGCGGCCTACCAACCCCCGTGGTCGTACGCGCGGATCCGGCCGGTTTCGCCGATCAGCCGGCCTGGACCACGCTCGGTGCGGCCCGGTCGGGGCCTGCTTCCGATCGGGGGAGACGCTTACCACCACCCCGATTGGTAGATGGCGAGAAAGGCCGTCGACTCGGGTCGGCCGTCGAGCGCCGTTGGCGCATCGCCCCCGGTCAGACGGCGACCCCAGCCCCGAGCCGACGTCATGAAACCGCAAGACGGCCGCCCGCAGGCTTCGGACGTCGCGTCGATGGCGCGGCGACGATCGAGACGCAGCCCGACGGAGACGGTTCGATGATCACCCACCGGGACCCAGGGACGCCGGCCGCCGACGACGTGCTCGACGAGCTCGACGAGCTCGACGAGCACGACCGTGGCCTCGTCTACGACCTGGCGACGCTCGATCGGCGCCAGCTCCTCAAGCTGCTCGGCTTCGGCGGCGTGAGCGCCAGCCTGTTCGTCATCGCCGGGTGCACGCCGGGAGCGGCGGCGTCGGCGGCGGCGACTCCGGGCGCGTCGGGGACCGCGGTCGGAGCGAGCTGCGCGGTGATCCCCGAGGAGACCGCGGGGCCCTTCCCCGGCGATGGGACCAACGGGCCGAACGTGCTCAACCAGAGCGGCGTCGTTCGACAGGACATCCGGTCGAGCTTCGGGTCGTCGACGACGGTCGCCGAGGGCATCCCGCTGACGATCAAGCTCGCGATCCAGGACGCGGCCAGCTGCAAGCCGCTGGCCGGCGCGGCGGTCTACCTGTGGCACTGCGATCGCGACGGCAACTACTCGCTCTACTCGCAGGCGGCGGCGAACGAGAACTACCTGCGCGGCGTACAGGCCGCCGACGCGAACGGCCTCGTCACCTTCCAGAGCATCTTCCCGGCCTGCTACTCGGGGCGCTGGCCGCACATCCACTTCGAGGTCTACCCGAGTCTCGCCATGGCGACCGACGAGGCGAACAAGGTCGCGACCTCGCAGATCGCGCTGCCCAAGGACGCCTGCGACACCGTCTACGCGACCGACGGCTACGCCCAGAGCGTGACGAACCTGGGCCAGGTCAGCCTGGCGTCCGACATGGTGTTCGGCGACGACGGCGGCATCCACGAGCTGGGGACCGTGACCGGGTCGGTGGCCGATGGCCTTACGGTGACCCTGATCGTGCCGGTCAGCGGCTGAGCGGGCCCCCGTCGCCCCGTCGCCTGCAGGCGATCGCGGATGGGGGCACACTTAGAACCGGCCGGGACGTCCGGGAGCGTCCCCCAACCGCGGTCCTTCCGCGGATCCCCCAGCGTCGTCCTCGCGCCATCCACCAGGTTGCCCCATGCGATGCGAGGCGATGCCGTCGTTCGCCGTCCCCAGGCGGCGTCCAGGTAGGAAGGAGCACCATGTCGGCGGTAGCCATTGGCGCCCAACGGGCGTCTCGCGACCTCGCGACCCCCTCGCCCGCGGATCCCACCGCGGCTCCCCCTTCGCTCCCGGCCAATCCGTCTGCCGGCGCGATCGCCTCGGCGGCGCGTGCGCGCCGCGGGAAGCATTGCAGTGACCCTGATCGCCGCCGTGGCGGCGTTCGGCCCGTGGTCCGCGGAACCCGCCAGCGCAGCGACCGGCGACTACCTGGTGATGCCGAAGTCGGAGCTGATGGCCCGCCCGACGTCCGGCTCGGCCTGGACGGCCCTCAAGGCCGTCGCCGACAGCACGTTCAGCAAGCCGAATCTGTGCAACCAGAACTCTACCCATCATCTCCAGACGCTCGCCGCGGCGCTCGTCTTCGCCCGGACCGGCGTCGTCTCGTATGGCACGAAGGCCCGGGCCGCGATCATGGCGGCGCTGCCGACCCAGGTCGTCGGTTGCTCGAATGCCGTCCTGTCGCTCGGTCGGCAGCTCACCGCCTACGTCCTGGCCGCCGACCTGTCAGGGATGCGGCTGACGGGCAACGGACCGGCGTTCGCCAGCTGGCTGTCTGCGATCCGCACGAAGAAGATCGGCGGGCACTCGATCTGGACGTCGCTCAAGTACACCCACGAGAACTCGCCGAACAACTGGGGTGCCTACGCCGGCGCCGCACGGATCGCCGCGGATCGCTACCTCGGTGACACGACCGACCTCGTGGCGGCGAGCAAGGTCACCCATGGCTTCCTCGGCGATCACGCGGTCTACGCGGGGTTCAACAAGAACCTGAGCTCGGAGAAGCTGTCCTGGTCGTGCTCCGGGAGCGTCACGACCTACACGCCGGTGAACCCGGCCTGCGTGAAGAGCGGCATCAACGTGGACGGGGCCGTCGTCTCGGACATCAGTCGCGGCGGCTCGCTGCGATGGCCGCCGGCCGATCCCGGAATCCCATACCAGCTCGATGCGATCCAGGGGCTCGGACTTCAGGTCGAGCTCCTCTACCAGGCCGGCTACACCACCGCGTGGACCTGGGCGTCGAGCGCGCTGAAGCGGATGGCCGGGATCGTGACCCGGTCCGGTGCCTCCGGAGGAGCCGGCTGGAACGGCACGCTACCCGCCCGGCAGATGCCGTGGCTGCTCAACAAGCGGTATGGGCTCAGCCTGCCGACGGCCGCGTCCGGCATGGGCCGGGCCATCGGCTTCACCGACTGGCTGTACGGGCCGTAGGCCGCGAGCTCGGGCCAATACCAACACGGCTGCCCGGCCCGGTTACTGAACACCGGGCCGGGCAGCGAGCCCCCACTCGGGTTCGCGGGACGTGGCGTCCGAGTCCAGACACCACGCGCTCATGCCGGTCTCAGGGTGCCGTGCCCCACGCGGGACTGCCCGGGAAGTTGTCCGTGCCCGAGATCGGGTGCCAGATCACGACCGGATCGGACCCGTCGGCGTTCATCACGACGACCGACACGAAATGCTCACCCGCGTGGTACTGGGTGAACGTGATCCGCGTCCCGTCGGGCGACCAGGTCGGTCCCCCATCGCCACTCGGGCTGGTCTCGTCGGTGAGGGACGCCAATCCGCTCCCGTCCGCGTTCACGACATGGATGTTGTGGCCGATCGCGGCACTCGCGGTATCGAGACTGCCGAACACGATCTTCGAGCCGTCCGGAGACCAGTGCGGCCCCGCCGGGTCGACGGACTCCGGCACGATCTCACGGAGTCCGTGGCCGTCGACCCCCACGATCTCGAGGGCGCCCTGCGCGTTGTCGCCGCGATCTCGGGCGAAGACCAGCTTCGTCCCGTCCGGCGAGAACGCCGGTGACTGGTCGCCGCCCGCCGAGAAGGCTCGAGGCGTGCTGGTGACTCGCCTGAGCTGACCGCCATCGGCATTCATGATCCAGATCCCCGTGAGGCGACCGCTGACGTCGAACCGACTGAACGCGATGCGCTTGCCGTCCGGGGAGACGACGGGTGAGTCGTCGAAGATGCCGCGGGAGACCGTCGTCAGGCGCTGTATCGAGCCACCGCTCGAGTCCATCGACGCGACGTACTGCGAGGTCGAGTCATCGCAGCCGGCCCGCGCCGGCAGCCCGACGCCGAGGACCATCCGATCGCCCGATGGCGTCCAGGCTGGGTCACGTTCGCAACCGGCCGTGAGGTGGGTCACCTCGACGAGGCCCGTTCCATCCGGCTCGATCGTGTCGATGTTCGTGGAGATGTTGCCGGTCGGGCCGGATGCGAGATTGAACGCGATCCTCCCGTGCGCCGGCAGCAAGGCGAGCGAGGACGAGGGGGCGGAGGACGCGGCCGTCGTCGGGATCGGACTCGCCGTCGAGCTCGAGGCTGCGCTCGGCGTCGCGGGCTGCGATGGAACCGACGGCGCGGGTGCTGAGCTCGTCGTCGCGGCACAACCGGCCACGACGATCGCGAGCAGCGACCCGATCCCTGCGCCACCACGCCTTCGCTCGATCTTCATGGCGCCATCCCCCATCTCGCGGCCTGCGGGAAGTTGTCGGTGGCGGGCGTCGGGTGCCAGATCAGGACCGGATGGGAGCCATCCGACCGAATCGCGACGAGGGCCACGAAGGCGTCACCGCCGTGGAACTGGCTGAACACGATCATGGTTCCGTCGGGTGACCACGCGGGATCGCCGGCGGTGTCGGGGCCGATCTCGTGGGTCAGAGCGACCGAGCCGCTGCCATCCACGTTGACGACGCGGATGTTGCGGCCAATCTCGGATCCCGGGAGGTCGCCTGTCCCGAACACGATCTGCGATCCGTCGGGCGACCAACGTGGCCGCTGGGCATGGCTGGACGCCGGGGTCACCTGGCGCTGGCCATGGCCGTCGATGCCAACGACCTGGATCGCTCCGCCGCCTTGATCGGTCGGGTCTCGCTCGAAGACGAGCATCGAACCGTCCGGCGAGAAGTCAGGCGAGCGATCGCCGCCGGTCGCAGATCGCGCCGCCGTGGTCACGCGGGTGACGTGGGTCCCATCGGCGCCCATGATCCAGATCCCCGTCAGCCGTCCGGTCGGGTCGAACCGATCGAACGCGATCCGCGAGCCATCGGGCGACACCACCGGATCGCCGTCGAAGACGTGGGCAGGAGGCGGCGCGAGCTCGTCGATGGACCCCCCGTCCGGGCTCATTGCGACCAGGTGACTCGCGGTCGCGTTCACACAGGAGCTGCCGTTCGGAAGCGACTCGTCGAAGACGACCCGGTCGCCGGACGGCGTCCACGCTGGGTCCTGCTCACACCCGCTGACGACGTCGGTGAGCATGCGCAGGCCGGTACCGTCGGGCTCGATCGTCAGGATATTGCTGTTGTTTCCTGTCTTCCCGAACGACATGCCGAAGGCGATCCGATCATGCGACGGAAGCCCGTTGCCGCTGATCGTCGGTGAGGGGCTGGTTGAAGGCGAGGTGGATGGCGATGCGCTGGCCGCGACGCTGCGCAACGGACTTGGCGGACCGCCCACGATGGCCGGACTGACGATCGGGACGAGATAGGCCAGGCCGACGACGATCGCGACCAGAGCCGCGACTCCCGCGAGCAGACGAGGTGACGCATGCGCCGGCCGGGTCATCCGCGGGATGCGAGCGACGGCCCGTCGTTGGGGGATGGCCGGGAAGGCGGCCAGGACCGAGGCGAGGATCTCATCCGACGCCGCGGTCGGGCCCTCCTCAAGCCAATCCGCGAGGCGCTCCTCGAACGCCGTACGGGTGGTCATGCGGTCCACTCCTTGGATGTCCTCGGACGCGCATCGGCCTCGAGGGCGACACGTAGCTGCCGCGTCGCGTAGTGCAGCCGGGACCTGGCGGTCCCGACGGGGATCCCGAGGGTCGCGGCGACTTCGGTGAGCGGATACCCGAGGTAGTGGTGGAGCACGACGACGGTCCGCTGCTCCGGAGTCAACCGCCGGAAGCCACGCTCGAGCTCGTCGCGGTCGGCGAGTGCGATCGCCATGTCCGGTTCGGTCGATACGTTTGGCGCGATCAGGCGCACCCGACCCACCCAACGCCGGTCGCCCCGTGCCTCCGCGTAGCAGGCATGGACGACCAGGCGATAGAGCCAGGCCTCGAATCGGTCAGGATCACGGAGTCTCGGCAGGTCGCGCCACGCTCCGAGGAGCGCCCGCTGCGTGGCGTCCTGTGCCCGATGGACGTCACGCAGGATCCGGTAGGCGAGGGCGTAACAGCGATCGACGTGCGCGGCGGCGAGCGTGGCGAAGGCGTCTTCGTCACCTCGACTCGCCCGCTCTACGAGATCGGACTGCATCTGGGCCCCATCCCAGGGGTGGCCGTCTGACCGCCTCACCGAGTATGGAGCCGCCGCGTCGGGAAACGTTCAATGTCGCCCCACGGGGCGTGGAGCGGTCTAGCCGACCGCTCCGGCTGCCCTGATCGCGTCGACGGCCAATGGGTTCTCGAGGGCGGACGTGTCGCCCGGGTCAAGTCCGAGCCAGGCGGCGCGGGCGACCCGGCGCATGACCTTGCCGCTCCGGGTCCGTGGCAGGTCGGGTACCGCGACGACGGTCTTCGGGCGCACCGGCTTGCCCAGGTCGTGGACGACGAGCTGGGCGACCTCGCGCGCGATCGTCTCGTCCCAGGCGGATCCCGGCCGGGGCACGCACAGGACGACGATCGCCTCGCCCTTGAGCTCGTCGGGGACCCCGATGGCGGCCGCGGCGGCGACCGCCGGATGGGCGACGGCGCAGGCCTCGACCTCCGCCGGGCCGACCCGCTTGCCGGCCACCTTGAGCGTGTCGTCGGACCGGCCGTGGATGTACCAGAAGCCGTCCGCGTCGGTCGCCGCCCAGTCGCCGTGGATCCACATGCCGGCGTGCCGGCTCCAGTAGGTCTCGAGGTAGCGCTCGTCCCCGGGCTCCCCCCAGAAGCCGCGGGTGATGCCCGGCCACGGGGCCCGCAGCGCGAGCTCGCCGACCGCCCCGCGAATGGACCGCCCGGCCGGGTCGACGATGTCGGCGGCCATCCCGATGCACGGGCCGTTGAAGCTCGTCGGGCGGATCGGCCGGAGGAGCGAGCAGCCGACGATCCCGCCGCCGATCTCTGTCCCGCCCGAGTAGTTGACAATCGGCAGCCGGCCGCCCCCGACGACGTCGAAGCACCAGCGCCACGGGTCGGGGTTCCAGGGCTCGCCGGTCGACCCGATGACTCGGAGCGAGCCGAGGTCGTGGTCCCGCACGGGCGCCTCGCCGTGGACCCGGAGCGCGCGGATGAGCGTCGGGCTCACGCCGAAGTGGGTGATCCGATGACGCGCCACCAGCGACCACAGGCGGCCGGCGTCGGGCCAGTCGGGCGCGCCCTCGTACATGACCAGCCGGGATCCGAGGAGGAGCGCTCCGCTGATCGCCCACGGGCCCATCATCCAGCCGAGGTCGGTGAACCAGCACAGCGCGTCGCCGGCGCGCAGGTCGAAGGTGTGGGCCAGGTCCTGCGCCGCCTTGATCGGGAAGCCGCCGTGGACGTGGACCGTGCCCTTCGGCTGGCCGGTGGTGCCCGAGGTGTAGATCACCATGTACGGCGCCTCGGGGTCGGTGGCCGGGACGGGCGCAGCGTCGGCGGCCGCCGCCTCGGGATCGGGCGGCACGTCCGCGGTCGCGGCGGCCCAGTCGACGTCCCGCCCGGCCCGGTCCGTCGTCGCGAGCACCGCCTGGCCGAGCCGGCGGACCACGACGACCGTGCGCACACTTGGCGCGCCGTCGACCGCCTCGTCGGCGATCGCCTTGAGCGGAACGATCGCCCCGCGCCTCAGGAAGCCGTCGGCGGTGATCAGATGGGTCGCCTCGAACGCTTCCAACCGGGCGGCGATCGCCGGCGCAGCGTAGCCGCTGAAGATCGGCGTGAAGATCGCCCGGAGCCGGCCGAGGGCGAGGACCGCGATCGCCGTCTCGGGCAGCATCGGCAGGAGGATCCCGACCCGGGATCCCTGCCCCACGCCGAGCTCCGCGAGGTGCCGGGCGGCGACCCGGACCGCCCGGTCGAGCTCAGCCCAGGTGTAACGCCGGACGACCCCGTCCTCTCCCTCCCAGTCCATCGCCGCGTCGGCGGGTCGCGTGGCGGCCCACGGCTCGGTGGCCGCGACGGCGTGGTTGAACGCGCCGCCCGACCACCAGCGGGCGCGGGCGGGTCCGCCGGCCAGGTCGAGCGTCGCAGTCGGCCGCCGCTGCCAGGCGATCGCGAGGTCGTCGGCCGCGGCGCCCCAGAACCAGCCGGGGTCCTCGACCGCGCGCGCCTGGACCTGCTCGAGGCCGTCCCGGCTCGGGTCGCCCGCGGTCCGGGTGCCGGTCTCGGCGGCGAGCGCCGAGCGCACGAACCGGGCCAACCGGGCGTCGGCCAGGTCCGTCGCCGACGGCTGCCAGGGCGCCTCGCTGCCCGGTCGGGCGAAGGCTCGGTCGGTCATTGCCCAAGCGTACCCGGACCGACCCGCCGCGACCGCGACGGCCCCCCGGATCTCGGTCGGCTGGTACCATGCCCCTCCCCGCTCCGGGCCCAGACGGAGGTTCCATGCCCCTCGCCATCGAAGCCGTCGGCCTCACGAAGTCGTACGGCTCCGTCCATGCCCTCGCCGGGATCGACCTCAGCGTCGAGGAAGGCACCGTCCTCGGGTTGCTCGGCCCGAACGGCGCCGGGAAGACGACCGCGGTTCGGATCCTGACCACGCTCCTGTCGCCGGACGGCGGCCGGGCGACCGTCGCCGGCTACGACGTCATCCGCGAGTCGAGCGCGCTGCGCAGCGTGATCGGCCTGACCGGCCAGTTCGCCGCCATCGACGGCAACCTGACCGGGCGCGAGAACCTCGTCCTGGTCGGCCGGCTGTACCACATGGACGTCGCCGAGGTGCGGACCCGGGCCGCCGACCTCCTCGAGCGGTTCGAGCTGAGCGAGGCCGCCGACCGGCCGGCCCGGACCTACTCGGGCGGGATGAAGCGCCGGCTCGACCTGGCCGCGAGCCTGGTCGGCCACCCGCGGGTGCTGTTCCTCGACGAGCCGACGACCGGTCTCGACCCTCGTAGCCGGATCGCCCTGTGGGATGTCATCGCCGGCCTCGTCGCCGAGGGGACCACGATCCTGCTCACGACCCAGTACCTCGAGGAGGCCGACCGGCTGGCCGACAAGATCGCGGTCATCGACCTCGGCAAGGTGATCGCCGAGGGCACCCAGGACGAGCTCAAGTCGATGATCGGCGGCGAGGTCGTCGAGATCGGCCTGACGAAGGTCGCCGACCGGGCCGGGGACCTCGATCGAGTCCTCGGACTGCTGCGCGATCTCGCCTCGGCGGAGCCGATCCTCGATCACGAGGCGCACGCGATCCGCCTCCCGGTCGAGGGCGGCGCGTCGATCCTCGCCGAGGCCGTCCGCCGGCTCGACGGCGCCGGGCTGGCGGTCAGCGAGCTGAGCCTCCACCGACCGACGCTCGACGACGTGTTCCTGACCCTGACCGGCCACCACGCCGAGGGCGGTGCCGAGCCCGGGAACGGCGCCGAGCCCGGCGGACCGGTGGGTCCGGCCGGCCGGCCGATCGACCGCCGCGGTCCGCGTCCCGGGGGGACCCCGACGTGAGCGCGACGACCCGGCCGGTCGCGTCACGGCCCCGGCGGGCGCCCATCTACTGGACCTTCGCCGACTCGGCCGCGGTCACCCAGCGGAACCTGCTCCAGTACGTCCGCATCCCACAGCTGCTCGTGTTCTCGACGATCCAGCCGGTGATGTTCGTGCTCCTGTTCGTGTTCGTGTTCGGCGGTGCCATCGCCGCGTCGGTCCCCGGCGGGAACTACGTCAACTTCCTGATGCCCGGGATCTTCGTCCAGACCGCCGTCTTCGGGGCGACCGCGACCGGGGTCGGGCTTGCGGAGGACCTCGGGCGCGGAATGATCGACCGCTTCCGGTCGCTGCCGATGGCGCGCTCGGCGGTGCTCGCGGGACGGACCTTCGCCGACCTGATCCGGAATGCCTTCGTCGTCCTGCTCATGACCGTGGTCGGCGTCCTGGTCGGCTTCGCGCCGCTCAGCGGCGGCCTGCCCGCCTACCTGCTGCTCCTGGTGATCGTCGTCCTGTTCGGCTACGCGTTCAGCTGGATCTCGGCGCTCATCGGCCTGCTGGTCAAGGACACCGAGTCGGTCCAGGCCGCCGGGTTCATCTGGATCTTCCCGCTGACGTTCGTGTCGAGCGCCTTCGTGCCGGTCGCGACGTTCCCGTCCTGGCTCCAGCCGATCGCCGAGATCAACCCGGTGACGGTGACCGTCAACGCCTGCCGGACGCTGCTGACCGGGACGGCCACCATCGACACGATCCTCCCGCCGCTGTTCTGGATCGCGCTCATCCTGGTGGTCTTCGTCCCGCTCGCCGTCCGCGCCTACCGCCGCGTCTGACGCGGACCGGGCCGCGGGCCGCGCCGGCGGCGGGACCGGCGGTCGCCGCGCAGGCCGAGGCTCAGCCAGCCGACGAGGACCGCGCCGAGCAGCCCGGCCACGCCGACGCCGGCGATCTCGGGTGGACCCGCCGCGCTCGGTGCGGGTGAAGGGCCATGGCCGTCGATCCCGCGCAGGTAGTTGACCAGGTTCCAGCGGTCCGTCTCCGACAGCTGGGCGGCCCAGGCCGGCATCCCGCCCGGGATCCCGTCGGAGATCCAGGTGAAGATGTCGGCGTCGCTGTGGGTCAGCAGGTGGCCGCTCCGCAGGTTGGCCGGCGGGAGCTGGGTCGTGCCGGCGTCGGGCCCGCCGCCGAGCGCGTCGACGCCGTGGCAGCGCGCGCAGTTCGCCTGGTAGAGGACCGCTCCGGCATCGACCGAGGCGACGGTGTCGGGGATCGGGTTGGCCCCGACGCCGTCCGACCCGCTCGGCCCGAGGACCGCGGCGAGCAGGAGCACGAGACCGGCGACGCCGCTGAGCACCGCCCCGATCCGCGCAATGCTCGCGGCGCCGGGCCGGCGCAGGCGGAGGTACCAGGCGATGCCTCCGAGCAGGATGGCGACCGCGGCCAGCTGGATCCCGACAACGAGCCCGACGGTGATCCCGCCGCCCGGCGTCACCGGCGACGCCGAGAGGAGCGGCCCGGCGGGGATCATCGTGGTCCCCCGAGGACGAGCGCGGCCAGGCCGAGGACGATCCCCGCGGTGCTCGCCCCGAGGACCGCCGGGCGAGACGCGTCGGGCAGGGTCCGCGGCAGGGTCCCGCCGCCGATGGCGAACCCGATGCCGACCACGCCGAGGACGAGCAGGAGCACCGCGGCGAGCAGACCCGGGTCGAGCGGCGGCGTCGCGCGACCCTCCGAGATCCCGGCGCTGTCGAGGGCGAACACGAACCGCTGGCGGGCCATCTCGGACCCCGACGGGTCCGTCGCGATGACCGTGGCGTCCCAGCGCGACCCCGGCGGGAGGGTCGCGTCGGTGACGAACTGCGGGGTGGCGCGCTCGAAGTCGGGTCGCATCGTCGTCCGCGAGCTCCCGACGTCCTGGTCGAGGCGGAGCAGCACGAGCTCGACCGAGGAGCCCTGCGGAGGCGCCGTCGGGAGGCCTGCCTCGAAGCCGTTCGGCCCGGGACGGCCGGGGAGCAGCGCGAGCGTTGCCGGCTCGGCCGAGACGACGGTGCTCGGTGCGGGCGCGATCGCCACCGGCCGGTCGGACCCGGTCGGCGAGCCGCTCGTGAGGTTGGCCGTGATGGCCAGGACCGAGACGCCGAGGACGAGCTCGACGAGCAGGCGCCGCGACAGGCCGAGCCGGCGGATCCCGTCGCGGCCCCCGTCGAGGTAGTTCACGAGCCCCACAGCAAGGGCGAGGACGAAGACGAGGATCTTGACCAGCAGGTTGATCCCGTACGGCGTGTCGAACCCGAGCAGGTCGCGCGTCTCGACCCAGTCGCCATAGATCCCGGTCAGCGCGATGAGGGCGACGGACACGAGCGCGAGGGCCGAGAAGCGGGGCACGACCCGGCCCAGCGCCCCGGGCTCCAGCCGGCTCTTGCCGCCGAAGTCGGTCAGCGCACCGAGCATCACCAGGCCGGCCAGCCAGATGCTCGCGGCCATGAGATGAACGACGTCCATGGCGAGCGGGATCGGCGAGCTGAACGCGGATGCGTGGCCGCCGGCGGCCGTGAGGACGAGGCCCGCGAGACCGGCGGCACCGGCCACGGCCAACGCGGCGGTGGGTGCACGGACGCCGCCGAACCGGGCGACGATGAGCACCACCAGCCCGCCGATGGCTCCGACGGCGACCCGGGCCGTCAGGAGCTGTCCGATGCGCGTCCCGCCGGCAAAGCCGAGGTAGTCGGTCGCGCCCGACGGTCCGATGGCGGCGGGCACCGAGTCGGCACCCACGACGAGCAGCAGGACGCAGCCCGCAGCGCCCGCGACGAGAGCGATCCCGGCGCCGTAGGCCGCGCCCCGCGGGATCCGTCCGAGCGCCGGGCCGAGGACGAGCCAGGCCAGGATCGCGAGCCCGAACGCGAGCATCGACCCGCCGTAGGCGAGGACCTTGCCCTGGATCTCGGCCGCGGCGGCCCCGCCCGAATGGCCGCCGTGCAGGTCGCCGCTCGACGAACCCGCGGCCCCCGGGCCCCCGGCGGCGCCGCCGGCCACCGACGCGTTGCCGACGCCGAACGTCAGGAAGCCCTGGGTGGTATGCCCGTCGGCCGCCGACAGCGCCCGCCAGTTCACCGTGTACAGCGTGTCGGCGGGCATCGCGGTCCCGGCTGGGATCGGGGCCACGAGGATCCGCTGGTCGGCCGGGTCCGGCGCCCCGGCGCCGACGAGGACGGCCCGGCCGGTGCCGTCGAGCAGGTCAAGCGAGGTGTAGCGCGGGTCGATCGGCTCGCTGAACACGAGCCGGATCTCGGTCGGCGGCGCGGCCAGGGTCTCCCCGGCGCCCGGCTCGCTCGAGACGAGCTGCGAGTGGCCGAGCGCGACGAACCCGGCGGATCGATCCACGGCCGATCCGGCCAAGATCGGAGCGCCGAGCAGGACGCCGGCGGCCAGCCCCAGCGCCAGCAGCGCCGGTGAGGCGACGGGTGGACGCCGCATGGCGGGCGCCGTCACCCGGTCGGCCGGCGTCGACCGGCGAGGGCGATGCCGAGCGCCAGCAACCCGACCACGAGCCCGGCGCCGCCGAGCAGGAGCGCGACTGTGACCTGGCCGGCCGCGTCGGCGCCTTTGTTGGCCGCGGCGGAGAGCTCGGCGATCGTCGGGAGCGTCGACGGGAACTGCCCGGCAGTCGCCTCCTGGACCTCGTCGAACCCGGACGGGCTCGACGTGAACGACTCGTCCAGGGCCGTGCCTTCGAGCATCCCCGTGAGATGGAACGTGTACTTCCCGGCGGCAGTCGGGATGAACACCGACTCGTACCAGCCCGGCTCATCCTCGCGCTCCGTCAGCGGGAGGTCGCGCGTCGCCGATCCGTAGATGACCTCCGCCTTGACCGTCTTGTCGAGGCCCGAGACCGGCTGATCGGCCTTCGTGACATGGAACTCGAGGCCGCTTCGCTCGCCGACGTACACCGGCTCCGCGATGAAGCCGACCTCGAGCGAGTAGTCGCCCACGTCGCGCTCCTCGTGGGCGAGCACCGGCGCCGTGACGAGCCCGACGAGCAGGCCGGCGAGGCCGGCGGCACCGAGCCGCCGGAGCGCGCTCCGGCGGGGCACGGATCGAAGATCCATCGATGGGACTCCCTGGGCGGCGATGCCATTTCAGGCGACGCCGCGATGGGACGAGCCGCCTGCCCGTCGGGGCAGGCCGCGCTCGCCTGGCGGTCAGGCGAGGTCGGGCGGCGCACGACCGGCATCGAGCCGGACGAGGATGCGGCCGTGGGCGACGGCCGCCGCGACATCCAGCCAGCCCGGCGCCGGATGCCGGGCGGCCAGGCCTCGCTGGAGCGGTCGATGGAGCCGCCCGGCGAGCCGGTGCTCAAGGACGGCGATCCGCCAGCGGACCGCGGCCCCGATCGCGGCGGCGGCGAAGGTCACCAGTCCGATCACCGGAAGCGCGAGCGGGTACTCCGGCCCGACCAGCGCTCCGAGCCCGATGAGATGGTGATGGCCGGCCAGGTGCTCCACGTTCTCCTGGACCGCGAAGGCGGTCGTGGTCAGCGCGAACAGGGCGAGCCACAACCGGCGCAGCTCGGTTCGGTACGCCGGCGCGCTCCGGTGCGCGTGCGATCTCACGGCTTCGGCGCTGCCGACGGACGGCCGCGAGGGCCCGCTCGAGACGACGAGGCGGCCGATCCGGACCGCCGACCACAGGCCGAGGAGCGTCAGCGCGGACGTCGCCACGACGGTGAACACCGGCCAGTAGCCGTCATGGCCGCCCTGACTCATCGCACGGACAAACCCGCCGCCCAGCCCGTACTCCGCGGCGAAGACGGCATCGTGGGCCACCGCGAGGCAGCCGACCGCGAGCAGGAGGAACCGGATCGCCCCCAGGACGCGTGCCGACCGCTGGGACGCCGCGAAGGTCATCGGACCGATGATACGGCGCACGCCGCGGGACGGCGCCCCGACGCTATGGACCGGCCGACGGCCCGGCACCCCACAGCCCGAGCCCGGCGGACCGGGCGGCTCGTTCGGCGGCGACGAACCGGTCGGCGTACTTCACGTCCGGCGGATCGGTCTCGACCTGGGCGAAGCCGCGGGCGACGAGCTCGAGGTCGACAAGCGTCCACCTGCCCCCATCGTCGAGCCAGACGTAGCGCAGGAGCCGTCCGTACTGGTCGGTCTCCGAGACATCCTTCTCGAGGACGACGGTCCGCCCGGCGACGAGGGCGGCATTCGCCCGGCTCGCCTCGGGACCCATCCACTGGACGGGCGTGTCCGGCTTGACCGTCTCGGGCGTGTCCATCCCGATGTAGCGGAGGCGCTCGTCGCGACCGCCGATCCGGACGATGATCGTGTCCCCGTCGACGACCCGGACGACCGGCGCCGTCTCGGTCGGCCCGGTCGGCCGGAACCCCGAGTCCGGGCCGGATGCCGGAGCGCCCGCGCCCACCCCGCTCGCGGGGGTCGTGCCTGCACCGGCCCCGGTGGCGGCCGGGCCGTCCGCCGAGGTCGGGCCGGCCGTCCCGCCGTCGCAGCCCGCGACGAGGACCGCCGCGAACGCGACCGGGAGCAGCCAGCGAGTCCGCCACCCGTTCACGCGCTCGACCATACCGCCTCGCGATCACCGCCGCCGCGCGCACTATGATGGCCGCCCGTGACCACCGTCCTCCTCGTCCGCCACGGTCTCACCGCGCTCACCAGCACGACGCTCCTCGGCTGGACCCCGGGCGTCCCGCTCGACGACACCGGTCGGGCCCAGGCCTCGGCCCTCGCCGCCCGCCTGCGCTCGGTCGCCCTCGACGCGATCGTCAGCTCGCCGCTCGAGCGTTGCCGGCAGACCGCGGAGCTGGTCGCCGCCGACCGGGATCCGGCGCCGCGGTTCGAGCTCGACGAGCGGCTGGCCGACGTTCGCTACGGGGATTGGACCGGCCGGACGTTCAAGGAGCTCCACCGCGACCCGTTGTGGAAGGCGATCCATCGCGATCCGTCGGCGTTCCGGTTCCCGGGCGGGGAGGCGCTCCACGAGATGGGCGCCCGCTCGGTGGCCGCCGTCCGCGACTGGAACGAGCGCCTCGGTCCCGACGCGACGTACCTCGTCGCCAGCCACGCCGACCCGATCCGGGCGGTCCTCGCCGACGCCCTCGGACTCGCCTTCGCCGGCTACCTCCGGCTGGTCGTGGGCCCGGCGTCGCTGAGCGTCATCCGCTACGGCCCGGGCGGCGCCACCGTCCTCCGGGTCAACGACGCCGGCGGCGATCCGACCGACCTGCTGGCGACGAAGAGGAGAGTACCGGGGCGACGCTCGGGTTCGAGCAGCACCCGCCAGGGTCGTCCCGGCCAGATGTCGTAGAGTCAGGCCATGTCCCGTCGCGTCTACACCTTCGATGCCCCGGACCGGTTCGTCGCCGGCACGATCGGCGAGCCCGGCAGCCGCACGTTCTTCCTCCAGGCGCGCAAGGGTGGCGACGTGGTCTCGGTCGTGCTCGAGAAGACCCAGGTGGCGGTTCTCGCACAGCAGCTCGACGCGCTGCTCGACATCCTCGCCGACCGCGGAATCGAGAGCATCCCGGCCGAGGCCGACCCGGCGACTGCCGACGACGGCCCGCTCGGCGAGCCGCTGGTCGAGGCGTTCCGGGTCGGCGAGATGGCGCTCGCCTGGGACGGCGACGACGATCGCGTGGTCATCGAGGCGGCGGCCATCGCCGAGGAGGACGCCGACGACGACGCGGCCGACACATCCGAGGTCGAGCCATCCGCCATGGACGGACCCGATCTCGTCCGGATCCGGATCGACGGACCGACCGCCCGCGCGTTCGTCGCCCGGGCGGCCCGCGTGGTCGCCGCCGGTCGGCCGCTCTGCCCGCGCTGCGGTGAGCCGCTCGACCCCCAGGGCCACATCTGCGTCCGACCGAACGCCTACCTGAACTAAGCGCCCGGCAGAAGAAGGCGACACCCGGGTCGGAAGGTGAAGCGCCGGCCTAGCCCCTTCACGGGGTCGCGCTGGGCGTCACCCTTGCGGGGGCGAATCGCAGGGAGTCCAGGACGCCCTGGACCTCAGCCGCGTCCTGCGCGGTCTGGCCCGCGGAGTCCCGTGTGTCGATCACGAGCCGTTGGCCATTGACGTCGAGGATCCACACTCGGTCGCGTTCATTGGGGCCGAGGGCGTCCCTCCCGCCCAGTGGAAGCTCCCAGACGAGGTACCCGTCCGGCGACAACGTGCAGCCGGCGAAGCTGGCGGGCGCCGTCAACGTGACGTACTTCCCCTGGTAGCCAGCCACTGTGACGTCGGTTGGCGTCGTCGCGTGGAGGCCTGGTATGTTCGCAAGAGCGGTCGCGAGATCGTCCACCGTCGGTCCCGGGAGCGGGCTGAGGAACCCCTTGTCGTAGTGACACGGATCGGCGTACACCGTGTCGAAGATCGAGAAGAACACGCCCTGGCCAGAGGAAGGCTCCAGATCCACGAAGTACGGGCCTCCGATATTCCCGTTCCAGCCAGCCGGCACCGAGACGTTGACCGGCACGAGGAATGGGTCGGCAATGGCGTAGGTTCCGGGCTCCAGCGATCTCGGAACCGAGCCAACGCTTAGCGCGAGCGGGGTCGGCGTCGGCGTCGGGCTCGGCGTCGGGGCCGGGCCTCCGATGCGACTGTTCCCCGATGGAATCAGATTGATGCCGACGAAGGCGACGACGAGGATCGCCGCCACCCCCGCCGCAAGGCGGATCGGAACACTCATGGAAGAGAACCTCCGCACCGGCCACGAGGCACGGCGCTGTCGGGTGACATGGATCTCGTCGAGGGCGGCCTGGAGCGCTCGATCGGACATCTCGGTCGGCCCATCCTCGAGCCAGAGCCGTGCCGTCCGGTCGAAGTCGTTCTCGGTCATGCCATCCGCTCCCGCGAGGCTGGTGTCGGGGTCCGGGCGTCGGCCTCGAGGGCCGCGCGCAAGCTCGACGTTGCGTAGTGGAGCCTCGATTTGACCGTCCCCAGCGGAATGCCGAGCGTTTCGGCGATCTCGCCGAGCGGCCAACCGAGGTAGTGGTGAAGCACGAAAACGGCGCATTGCTCCGGCGGCAGTCGCCGGAAGCCGCGGTCGAGCGCGTCGCGCGTCGCGACGCCTAGGGTCGTATCGGGTGTTGCCGGCCCGTCGACCGACAGCATCCGGACGTTGGCGGACCAGCGCCGCGCCCGCTTTGCCTCGGCGTAGCAGGCGTGAACCAGGATCCGGTGGATCCAGGCCTCGAACCGATCGACCTCGCGGAGCTCCGGAAGCTGCCGCCAGGCCGTGACGAGAGTCTGCTGCACGGCATCCTCGGCCCGCCCGACGTCACGCAGGATCCGATGCGCAACGGCGAAGAGCCGATCAGCCGAGCCACGGGCGATCGAGGCGAATGCCTCTTCGTCCCCGGACCGTGCCGCCTCTATGAGGGTCCGGTCCACTCTGCCACTCCCCCGTCCGCACGCCCCGTGTGGGACGTGTCACCCATCATGAGTCGAGGAATGGCGAGAAGGTTTGAAGATCGCGACGACCGGATCGCGCGTCGACGCGAAGCACTCGTTGCCACAGCCCGGCCGGGGCTGCCACGCTAGGCTGCAGCCGGGCGCCTCCATCACGCCCGACCGAGGCCGCGGGCCACGGCACTCAACGGGTTTGGATTTCAGCAGTTCGTGATGCACGATCCACCATTCACGCGCGGGGCCGGCCTTCCCGAACGAAGCCCGGACGCGCTCGCGCTCCTCCGCGAGGGCGAGCTCGAGGTCCGGGGCCGGCTCACGGTCTCGTCGAATGCCGCGCTCGTCGGCACGATCGCCCTCGCGACCCCTGCCGGTGAGCCCGACCGTCGGCTCGGCGGTCCCGGCGGGCTCCTCGATCAACTCCTCGGCGAAGCGGAACCCGAGCCCGGCCAGGTCATCGCGGCGGTCGTCTACAAGCCGATCGCGTTCGAGCGCCCGCTGTGGGACTTCCCCGACGGGACGCTCGCCCATCGCGAGGTGGCGGCCTACCTCGCGTCGGAGGCGACCGGCTGGCGGATCGTCCCGCCGACCGTTCTTCGGGACGGGCCGGCCGGACCGGGCATGGTCCAGCTGTGGCTCGACGAGGACGCGACGACCGACGCCTGGGAGCTCGTCGAGACCGCCGACCCGCGGCTCCGGCCGATGGCCCTGCTCGACGCCGTCCTCAACAACACGGATCGGAAGGGCGGCCACATCGTACCGGTCCGGGACGGGCTCGACGTCCACCTCTACGGCGTCGACCATGGCGTGTGCTTCTCCACCGATCCGAAGCTCCGGACGGTCCTCTGGGCGTGGCGCAACGAGCCGATCGAGCCGATCGAGCTCGACGTCCTCGGCCGACTCCGCGCGGCGCTCGACGACGCGCTCGGCAGCGCGCTCGGGGAGCTGCTCGACCCGGCCGAGGTCGCGGCGACCGGCGCACGACTCGACGCGCTCCTCGACTCGGCCCGCTTCCCGATGCCGTCGCCCGACTGGCCGGCCGTCCCGTGGCCGCCGTACTGACGCCTGCGACCCGGGTACGAACGGATCGCCGAGCCTGGTACGGCGGGGGTCTGGTCCCGGTCCCCCATCCGTGGGAGCGTGACGCCACGCCCGGGAGTGGGAAGTGCCGATCCGGTTCGAGGCCTACACGTCAGAGGGGGTTCGGCGGGGAGTCGTCGACGGCGAAGCCCGTCTTGGCGACATCATCGAGGTCGAGCGCGAGGTCCGCGTGACGTCGGGCCATCTCGCCCCGCTCAACGGCTCCTTGCCCGTCGCCGACCCGCCAGGCGGCATCCCGCTCGCGACCGACGACCTGTTCGTCGTCGTCGCGCCGGCCGACACCCCGGTCATCGTCCACCCGGCCTGGCACGACGTCCGCCTGATCGCCGGACCCTACCTGGTCACCGGGCGGATGCCGACCATGCCGGGCTTCGATCCGGCCCGCGCGCTCGCGAGGCCGACCGGCTCGTTCGTCCTGCTCGACCACGTCGAGCTCGCGCTCGCCCAGGATCCGGACGGCGGCTCGATCGAGCACGGCCTGGCGTGGGTCAATCGCTACGTCGTCGAGCGGGTCGAGAGCGACCTCGAGCTCGGGTTCTTCTTTCCGGGCGCCGAGTCGGTGATCGTCCAGGACACCTACGTCCCCGGCGGGACCGAGCCGGGCCAGGCCGCGCCGGCCGCGGCGCCCACGTCCGTGCCCGCCGCCGAGCCCGCCCCGGCCACCGCTCAGACCGGCGGCGGATAGCCGGTGATCCGGCGGATCGACGCGTAGAGCGGTCGGAGCGCCGGGTACATCCGGCGATAGACCTCCCGGTATAGCGCGTCGTAGATCGCGTGGTTCGCCGGGTCCGGATCGCGTACCTCGGCCAGCCGGGTCATCTCGGCGACCGCGACCTCGAACGACGGATGGATCCCCAGGCCGACCGCGGCGTCGATCGCCGCCCCGAGGGCGGAGGTCTCGGACGTGTGCGGCCGGCCGGTCGGCAGGCCGAAGATGTCGGCCGTGAGCTGGACCGCCGCGGGGCTCTGTGACCCGCCCCCGGACACGCGCAGCTCGGTGATCCGCGTCTTCGTCCGGCGCTCGGTCCGCTCGGCGCCCTCGCGGAGCGCGTAGGCGAGACCCTCGAGGATCGCCCGGTAGAGGTGGGCCCGGGTGTGGACGTCGCCCCAGCCGATGATTGCGCCCTTGGCCTCCGGTCCGGGGATCCGGACCCCCGGCGACCAGTACGGCTGGAGGGTGAGGCCCATCGAGCCGGGTGGGACGGCGCGGACGAGGTCGTCGAACAGGACCTCGGGCTCGACCCCGCGGTCGCCGGCCAGCGCCACCTCGCGGTCGCCGAACTCGCGCTTGAACCATTCGACCATCCAGTACCCGCGCATGACCTGGATCTCCAGGCTCCACGCGCCGGGCACGGCGGCCGGATAGGGCGGCACGAGCGGGATCGCCTCGACGTAGCGGCGCTGGGTGGTGTTCAGCGTCGCGGTCGTCCCGTACGACAGCGCCCCGATCGACGGCTCGAGCGCGCCCACCCCGAGAACCTCGCAGGCCTTGTCCGCCCCGGCCGCGATCAGTGGCAGGCCGGCCGGGATCCCCGTGGCCTCCGCGGCCGCGGCCGTGATCTCGCCCAGGGCGTCCCCGGGCGGGACGAGCTCGGGCAGCATCGCCCGGTCGACGGGAGCGACCTGCCACTTCCAGTCCCCCGCCGCCGCCCAGGCGAGATGCCGCGCGTCGAACGGCACGTAGCCCACCTGCGCGCCGATCGAGTCGACCGCCCGGCCCACGAGCCGGCGGGTGAGGAAGCCGGAGGTGAACAGGTAGCCAGCGGTCCGGGCCCAGGTCTCGGGCTCGAAGCGGCGGATCCAGTTGACCTCGGCGTCGGCCTGGAACGCCGCCACGGTCTCACGGACGCCGAGCGCGCGAAACACGATCCCCTTCGCGCCGCCGATCGGCGGCAGGCCCTCGGTCCGGCGCTGATCGAGCCAGACAATCGCCGGGCGCAGCGGATCGCCCTTCGCGTCGACGACGACGATCGACGCGCGCTGGGCGGTCAGGGCAACCCCGGCGACGGCGTCGCGACGTACCGCCGGGTCGGCCAGGACGCGGCGGCACGCCTCGCCGAGGGCGCGCCACCAGACCTCGGCGTCCTGCTCCGCCCAGCCCGGCTGGGGCGACGCGTACGGCTCGTAGCGGACCCGGGCGACGGCGACGATGGCGCCGCGCGGATCGACGACCGCCGCGCGGAGGCTCTGCGTCCCGCAGTCGATCGCGAGGACGTGGTTGGCGGCGCCGCTCACGACGTCGGCGCGTCCCCTGCCGGGCGTCCGAGCAGCACGTCGGGGTCCATCAGCCCGGCGGGATCGAACCGGGCGGCCACGTCGCGGAGGGCCGCCATCCCGAGCTCGCCCTTCTCGACCGCGAGGTAGGGCACGTGGTCGCGCCCGACGCCGTGCTGGTGGCTGATCGTGCCGCCGTGCTCGACGATCACGCGGCTCGCGGCCGTCTTGAGCGCCAGCCAGCGCCGGTGGGTGCCCTCCGGTCGCGTCGACTGGCGGAACACGTAAGTCACGTAGATCCCGGTCCCCGACGAGTACACGTGCGACAGGTGGGCGAACGCGTGGACCCGCTCGTTCTCGCCCTCGAGCCCGGCGTCGAGCGTCTGGACGAGCGCCGCGGCCAGGCCCGGCGCGCGACTCCAGTCGATCGCGGTCTCGAGCGTGTCGACGGCGTAGCCCGCCTCCCACAGACCGTTGCGCAGGTAGGGCTGGCGGAACCGGCTGGCATCCCAGCCATGGCCGAAGGCGGCCGGGGCGGTCACCGCGCCGTGCTTGCGCAGGATCTTCGTCGCCTCGCCGCTGGTCGCCTCGGCGAGCCGCGTCCGCCCTGCCAGCCCGACGAGCAGGAGGCACGGATCGGCGCCCGCACCGCGCCGTCGGATCCAGCCCATCGCCAGGCCGAGGCGCCGCCGCTGGCCGGCGAGCGCGAGCGTGATCTGGGTCTCCGCCGGCGTCGACAGGCGGACCATCGACAGCGGCAGCCGGGCGGCGCTCAGCTCGCGGACCGCCGCGAGACCGCGCTCCCAGTCGGGAATGAACAGTGCGTTCGTGCGCTCGTAGTCGGGGATGGGAACCGAGCGCACCGTCGCCTCGACGAGGATCCCGAGGCGGCCCTCGGACCCGAGGACGAGCTGGCGCAGGTCGGGACCGGCCGCCGACGCCGGGCTGGTCGGCAGCTCGAGCGTTCCGGCCGGCGACTCCAGCCGGCCCCCGGCGAAGAGCGCCTCGATCCGCCCGAACCCGAGCGAGCGCTGTCCGGACGAGCGGGTGACGACCCAGCCGCCGAGCGTCGAGTACTCCCACGACTGCGGCTCGTGACCAAGGATCCGGCCGCGGGCCCGGAGCGCGGCCTCGAGCGCCGGCCCGGTGACCCCGGCGCCGAACGTGGCGAGCCCGCTCGTCTCGTCCAGGTCGTGCACTGCGGCCATCCGTTCGAGGTCGACGACGAGGACCGCAGGATCGCCGCCCGCCGGCGGCCCGAGATCCGCGGGGGACAGGCCGCCAACGACGTTCGTGCCACCGCCGTACGGAACGACCCGCGCTCCGACGGCCCGGGCGTAGCCCAGCAGCCCGCGGACCTCCTCCGGCGTCGTCGGCCGGGCGATCCCGTCGGGGACCCGCCCAAGCAGGCCGCTCCGCAGAGCGATCCAGTCGCCGAGGCTTTGGCCACGTGCATGACGGACCCGGTCCTCCGCGTCCACCGAGACGAGGGGATGGGCGGGCAGGCGGCCGGCTGGGATCACCCCGACCACGTCCGCGAGAACGGCGCTCGGCGTGGGTCGGCCCGGACCCACGAGCCCCTCGAGATGGGCAACCGCTTCGCGCGGGACGGTCGGCTTGACCGCCTCGTCACCCCAGCCGTTCCAGCGTCGGGCCATGCGTCAATGGTGCCCCATCGACGCCGGCGTCGAGCGACGCGACGGCTGGCTAGACTGGGCGCGATGCCCGACTGCGACTGCGCCGGCCCCGGCAACGTCTTCACCGAGCGCACCGCTCGCGACGAGCTCCGTCGCTACCGGCGGGAGGGCGCGGACCGCCCGACGCGGATCCTCGCGGACGCGATCGTGGCCGAGGGCGTCGACGGCGCGACGCTGCTCGACATCGGGGCCGGGGTCGGGGTGATCCAGCTCGAGCTCCTCGGGTCGGGCGTCGGCTCGGCCGAGTCGGTCGACGCCTCGCCGGCGTTCCTCGCGGTGGCCCGTGACGAAGCCGAGCGCCGCGGCCTCGGGGATCGGATCGCCCAGCGACAGGGCGACTTCGTGGCCCTCGCCGAGGCGGTGCCGCCGGCCGACGTCGTCACGCTCGTCCGCGTCGTGTGCTGCTACCCGGCGATGCCCGAGCTCGTCGGTCGGTCGGCCGACCACGCCCGGCGGATCCTCGGGATCGTCTACCCGCGCGATGCCTGGTGGACCCGAACGGGGGCCCGGCTGGGCAACCTCGTGTCGCGCCTGTTGCGCAACACATTCCGGTTCTACGTCCACCCCGAGCCGGAGATGGATCGCCTCATCCGGGCCGCCGGGTTCGAGCGCCGGGTCATCGATCGGGGTCGGATCTGGCAGGTCGCCGTCTACGTCCGGCAGGGCGCCGCGACGGCCCAGCCGTAGCGCCGCCGGTCGGTCCCCGACGGTCCTTCCGGCGGCCCGTGACCGGCCTCCGCCGGCTCGACCAGGGAGTGACCGGACGAACGGCCGGACGCGGACCCCCGAACGGGGGATGCCGCGTCCACGGGCCGGCGGCTACGGTCCTGACGATGCCGCCGCTCGCCCCGTCTCCGACCCCCAGCACCGTGCATCGGCCGACTCCCGCCGAGGCCCCCGTCCGGTGTTGATCACGCGCCGCGATCCGGGTCCGACGCCGGCGCCGCTGACCTGCCGGCAGTGCGGGCGCGGGCCCAGCCGGCCCGGGGCGACGATCTGCGGCCGGTGCGGGATCCCGTTCGGCGAGGCGCCCCGCGCCGATGCCGAGCTGCCGACCTGTCCGGTCTGCTACACGACCGTTCCCGACGACGGCCTTCTCCTGTCGCTCACGGGGAGCGGCCGGCGGGTCGCGATCGCCGAGCACATCGCGGAGCACGATCGCCATCCGGTCGGCGACGACGCCTGGCTCGAGTCGCTCCGCGAGGGCGACCGGATCCGGGTCGGCCGCTGGTACGCGCCGTTCGACCTCGTCCGGCGCTACTTCGTGACCGGCGCGCTTGACGGGGGGCGGCGGCGGACGTTCCAGCACGACGCGGTCGTGAACGCGATGACCCAGCTGGCGCGCTGGGGCTCCGCGGCGAGCTCCGTGGTCGGCGACCAGGCGGAGTGGCGCGAGGCGCGTGACGCGGTCAGTGCGCTCCTGGAGCGCTACCACCGCCGCTGAGCGACGTGCCGGCGTCCGCCGGCGGAACGACCTCCAACCGGTAGTACCGCCCGACGGCGCGGACGTGACGCCGCGCCAGCCAGTACAGCACCGTCCCCGGGAACGGGTGCTGGCGGTAGGTCGCCGCGACGACCTCGGAGCGCTCGTCGCCGGGTGGCAGGAGGATCGCCCGGACGAGCGTCGGACCGAGCCACGCGGCGGCCACCGACGCCTGGCCGCCGGCCGCGTCGAGATCGCGCGTCCAGCCGCACTCCCCGTTCGGGTGGCCGATGTACCAGTCACCGCGGATGCGGAGCAGGCCGAGCAGCACGGGACGGGCGGCTCCGCTCCGCCGGCGGCGGATGGTCACCTCGACGGTGTCGCCCAGGCCAAGACGACGGGTCAGGCCACGGATGAGCGGCTCCATGACCCGGAGGAGGCAATAGAAGCGAGGCCAGACGGCGGTCCAGAACCGGGACATCCGCCGATGATGCGCCGTCAGCCCTCGCTGGGGTCGCCGTCCGATCGCCCGCCGTGGCGGGCCAGCCGCTCGCCCGGCAAGGCCACCGGCGGCCGATGGCCGGACGGATGCGGACCGGACGGTCGCTGACCCGCCGGACGCGGGCCTGCCGGCCGCTGGCCCGCCGGTCGTGACGGTGGGCCGGAGCGCTGGGCCGACCGGCCGGGCCCGCGGTCGTCGCGCGGCCCGAAGTGGCCCCACCGGTCGTCGGCAGACTGGCGCCGGGGACCGGCCGGCTGGCGGTGGGCCGCCGGCTGCGCATGACGACCAGCGGCGGGCGCGCGCCGGTCTGCCGGACGGTTGGGCCGCTGTGGCGCTGGACCGCGACCGAGCTGCGGCGCGTAGCCCCGGGCCGGCTGCGGTCGGCCGGCGCCCTGGCGCAGGAGGATCGGCTGCGGCCGGATCGACCGGTCGGGCGCGAAGCCCTCGACGACCTCGACCGCGATCGTCGTCCGCAGGAGGGACTCGATCTGCCAGAGGAGCTTCGACTCGTCGACGCAGACGAGCGAGATCGCGTCGCCGTCGAGACCGGCGCGGGCAGTCCGGCCGATCCGATGGAGGTAGTCCTCGGGCGCCATCGGCAGCTCGAAGTTGACGACGTGGGGCAACGAGTCGATGTCGATCCCGCGCGCCGCGATGTCGGTCGCGACGAGGATCGCCACGCGGCCCGCCTTGAAGTCGGCCAGCGCCCGGACGCGCTGCGACTGGCTCCGGTTGCCGTGGATCGCGGCGGCCGCGATCCCGTCCCGGGCGAGCTGCTCGGCGAGCCGGTTGGCGCCGTGCTTCGTGCGGGTGAACACGAGCGCCTGGTCGATCCGGCCGCTCCGGATGAGGTGGCTCAGGAGCTCACGCTTGCGCTCGCGGTCCACCGGGTGGACGACCTGCCTGACGAGCTCGACGGTCGTGTTCCGCGGCGTCACCTGGACGTGCACGGGTCGATCGAGGATCCCGTCCGCGAGGCGCCGGATCTCGGTCGAGAAGGTCGCGCTGAAGAGCAGCGTCTGGCGGCGGACCGGCAGCAGCTCGAGGACCCGGCGGATGTCCCGGATGAAGCCCATGTCGAGCATCCGGTCCGCCTCGTCGAGGACGAGGATCTCGACCTGCCCGAGGTCGATCGTCCGCTGCCCGACATGGTCGAGGAGTCGTCCGGGCGTGGCGACCACGATCTCCGGACCCGCGCGCAGGGCCCGGACCTGGGCGTCGTAGCCGACGCCGCCATAGATGACCGTAGAGCGGATGGGGCGATGACGGCCGTACGTCCGGACGCTCTCCTCGACCTGGATCGCGAGCTCACGCGTCGGGGCCAGGATGAGGCAGCGGATCGGGGCACGGCCCACGCCGCGGCCCGGCCGGGTCGGCGATCCGTGGGCCGCCGCGACGCCGGCCGGCGTGGTGGTCGCGGGTCGTCGCTCGTGGAGGCGCTGCAGGATCGGCAGCACGAATGCGGCCGTCTTGCCGGTCCCGGTCTGCGCGCCGGCGAGCACGTCACGCCCCTCGAGGACGAGCGGAATGGACTCGGCCTGGACCGGGGTCGGGACGACGTAGCCCTCGTCGGCCACGGCGCGGAGAAGCTCGGGCGCGAGCCCGAGGGGGGCGAATGACACAGTGATGCTCCTGGCGGGCCCTCCCGCATCGGTTGCGGGGCCCGGTCAGGGCATGGGGTGGATCGGGATCGGACGGTGGGAAACAGATGGCGCAGACCGGCGGCGCCCGTCGAGCACGAGGTGCGCAGCATAGCCGACGTCGACGGATCGTGCGGGGGCCGGGTTCGGTCGTGCGTCGTGGGCCGGCGCCCTCGCGCATCGCGCGCCCGGCGTCGCGAAGCCGGCGATGAGCCGGGCCGACTACGATGGCCGGGTGCCCGAAGCGTCCGACGACCTGCTCGCCGACCTCGATTCCGCGCAGCGCGAGGCGGTCCTCGCGACCCGTGGGCCGGTCTGCATCCTGGCCGGAGCGGGGACCGGCAAGACCCGGGCGATCTCGCATCGCGTCGCCTATGCCGTGGCGGAAGGCGACGTGGCCGCCCGGCACGTCCTCGTCGTCACGTTCACCGACAAGGCGGCCGGCGAGATGCGCGAGCGGCTGGCGGCCCTCGGCCAGCCTGGGATCGCCGCCTCGACCTTTCACGCCGCCGCGCTCCGCCAGCTCCGCCACTTCTGGCCGCGGGTGACCGGCGACGACCTGCCCGGGGTCCTCGAGTCGAAGGTCGCCCTGCTCGTGGACCTGGCCCGGTCACTGCCCGGCGGCTACCGCTACGTCGCGGTCCGAGACCTCGCCGCCGAGATCGAGTGGGCCAAGGCCCGGCGGATCGGCCCGGCCGCCTATGAGGCGTCCGTCGAGACGGAGGGCCACGACGGGCCGCTCCCGGCCCGGCTGTTCGCCCCGCTCTATCGCCGCTACGAGGCGACGAAGGCCCGCGCCGGCCGGATCGACTTCGAGGACATGCTCGAGATGACGGTCCGGCTCATCGAGGACGAGGCCGCCGTCGCCGCCCAGGTCCGGGACCGCTATCGCTGGTTCAGCGTCGACGAGTACCAGGACACGAACGCGCTGCAGCAGGCGCTCCTCGACGCCTGGCTCGGCGGCCGCGAGGACCTCGCCGTCGTCGGCGACGAGGACCAGACGATCTACACGTTCACCGGCGCATCGAGCGCCTGGCTCACGGGCTTCACGGGGCGCTATCCCGACGCCCGGGTGATCCGGCTCGAGACGAACTACCGCTCGAGCCGGCAGGTCCTCGAGCTCGCCAACCGCCTCCTGGCGCGCGGGACGAGGCCGACACCGGGGCCTCCGAAGCGACTCGTCGCGACCCGGCCGGACGGCCCGCCTCCGGTGATCCGCCAGTTCGCGACCGGGCTCGACGAGGAGCGCGCCATCGCGACCGAGGCCGGCCGGCTCATCGCCGGCGGGATCCCCGCCGAGTCGATCGCCGTGCTCGTCCGGACGAACGGCCAGCTCGTGGGGTTCGAGGCCGCCCTCCGCTTCGAGCGGATCCCCTTCCAGCTCCGCGGCGAACGGTTCTTCGCCCGCCCCGAGATCCGGCGCGCGGTCGCGGCGGTGCGGGCAGCCCGGCGGGCGACCGAGCCCACGACGACCGACGCCCCCGGCCTGACCGCTCGGCTGGCCGCTGCCTGGGAGCGAGCGCTCGACTTCCGACCCGAGGAGGTCCCGCCGGGCGAGGAGGCGCGCCAGCGCCACGCCAGCCTGCTCGCGCTGCTCGAGGTCGGTCGTGAGGTCGAGGCGGCCGACCCGGGGGCCGGCCTGGACGGCTTCCTCGCCGAGGTCGAACGGCGGACGGCGGCGGAGGCCGAGGGCGCGCCCGGCTCGGGGGTCGAGCTGCTGACGTTCCACCGGGCGAAGGGGCTCGAATGGGACGCTGTGTTCCTGCCCGCGCTCGAGGAAGGCATCCTTCCGATCCGCCAGGCAACGGAGCCGGCCGAGATCGAGGAGGAACGCCGGCTGCTGTACGTCGGGATCACCCGTGCCCGCGCCCACCTGTGGCTCTCGTCGTCCCGCCGGCGGGACGGGAAGTCGACCGATCGCCGCCGCTCCCGCTTCCTGCTCGAGGTCGCCGGTGCGGCCCGCCCGGCGGGCGCGCCGAGCGCCGCGCGCCGTGGGGACGCGCCGGGCCGCTCGCCCATCCCCGTCGGGCCGGGCGTGCGACCGCGTGAGGCGGCGGGGGCGGCCGCGGTGCTCGGGGCGGACGGTCCGCCCGGGCTCTTCGAGGCGCTTCGGGCATGGCGGCTCGAGCGGGCGCGGGCCGACGCCGTGCCGCCGTACGTGATCTTGCACGACAGCACGCTGACGGCGGTCGCCGAGCGCCGTCCCCGGGACCTCGCCGATCTCGCCACGATCCCGGGGATCGGGCCAACCAAGCTGGATCGCTACGGCGACGAGCTCATCGCCGTCGTCGCGGCGGAGGAGGCCGCCGGCTGACCGCCGCCGGGTTTACAGGCCGAGGGTTGTCGAGCCCGGGTCGCCGTCACCGGATGCCGCCGACCGCGGTTCGATCGATCCGCCGGGCGCCGGGCCGGTGACATCGTCCGGAGCGGCGTCCGACGCTCCGCCACGAGTGTCCGACACGCGCCGCATCGTTCGCGTCGCGCGACCGGCGATCCGATCCCCCGTCGTGCGCGCCCGCTGCAACCGCGCATTGGCCGCGTCGGAGCCGACGAAGCGCACGGCGATCGCGGTGGTGATCGGGACGGTGAGCACGATCCCGATGCTGCCCACGAGCGTCCGGACGACCTCGACCGCGATGATCTCCTCGTTGAGCGGGAACCCGAGGCCGCGGACCTGGATCGAGAACAGGACGAGCAGCGGCAGCGCCGAGCCGAGATACGCGAACACGAGCGTGTTCACCGTCGCCCCGAGGTGGGCGATCCCGACGTTCATCGTCCGCCCGAACAGTGCCCGGCGACCGATCGTTGGATCCACGGCGCGAATCTCCTCGACGGTCGCCGCCTGGCTGATGGCGACGTCGTTCAGCACCCCCAGGCCGCCGAACACGACGCCGGCCAGCAGCAGGCCGGACAGGTCGATCGTGTTCCCCGCCAGCTGGCCGATGGCCAGCACCTCCTCCGAGCCCTGGGCTGGGGTGAACCGGGCCAGCTCCGTCACGACGGCTGCGAGCACGCCGGTGATGAGCAGCCCGGCCATCGTCCCGGTGATCGCCGACGCCGTGGTCCGGGTGAGGCCCTGGGTGAGCACGAACGACACAATCGTGACCGTCACGCCGAGCCCGATCGCCAGGACGAGCGGGTTCCAGCCGGCGAGCAGGAGCGGGATCAGCACGCGGATCGCCAGGACGAGGGACAGACCCAGCGCAACCAGCGAGCGGAGGCCGCGCCAGCCGGCCACGCCGATCGTCACGAGCGCGAACAGCAGGGCCAGGCCGCCGATCAGCGGCAGGCGCCAGCGGTCGATGACCGAGAACGAGATCGTGCCGTCCGGCTGCGTGTCGATCGCCACGACGACCTCGTCGCCGGCGCCGTAGTCGGGCAGCTGCAGGCTGCCCGGACGGCCCCTCGAGGTCGGCCGTTTCCTGCTCGCCGCGCCGGGGACCCTCGAGGAACTCGACCGTCGCGGTGGGGGCCTGCTGGTCGGTCACCGGCTGGAGGGCGACGATCCGGGCGTGGATCCGCTCCGAGACGAGGCCCTTGGCCTCGGGCGGCGCGAGATCGGGCAGCACCACCAGGATGGCCGCCACGGCCAGGAGCCCGAGCGCGAACAGGACGATCTCGCGGTCGGACCGGCGACGGCGCGGCTTCGGAGCCGGCTCCGGGGAGCGCGTTGCGGCCGGCGGCGGATTGGCGATCATCGGCGGGAGCCTACCATCGGGCGTGGCAGGCAGCCGATCGGCCGGTTGACAGAACAACCGTTCTGGTTCATGATCGTTTGGTCAAACGCCCGTGCGGCGTCGCAGGTCAGAGCATCCGAAACCTCCGCTCCCGCGACGCGCCAGGCGATCCAAACCACCAGCCGCCCGATCCCGCGCATCCTGCGCCGGGTGGCCCAGCGGGACGGCGCCGGACCAGAAGGGTCCGTGCGACGCCCGAGAACATCCGAAGGAACCATGCTTTCCCGATCCATGACCCATTCGACCTCGGCTCGTGCCGGGTCGATCCGCCGGATGCGCCGGCGGACCAGCGCGGCCGCCGCCGCCAATGCCGGCCGCATCTTCTGCTCGACGAACGGCTGCGCCAGCTTCCTCGAGCTCGATCCGGCCGCGAGTCTCGCGACCTGCCCGATCTGTGGCTTCACCCGCCGGGTGAACTGACCCGGCGATCCGGCGCGGCCGGAGCGGCTCCCGTTCCGACCCACGACCCGGCGCGATGCGTCCGCCGCGCCGGGCGCAAGATGTCGTCCGGCGGGACAGCGGGTCCGGCCATCCCCCGATCACGGAGGTGCCCGTGCCGGCCGCCCCGACGCTCGATCGCTCACGGCTCGCGCGCCTGATGGATCGCGAGCTCGCGACGTTCGCCTCCGACAACCCGCGCTCGATGGCGCTCCACGAGCGCGCGAAGGGTTCGCTCCTCGATGGCGTCCCGATGAACTGGATGGTCAAGTGGGCGGGCGGCTTTCCGCTCTTCGTCGATCGGGCGAGCGGAGCGCACTTCCAGGACGTCGACGGACACGATTACGTCGACTTCTGTCTCGGCGACACCGGGGCGATGGCCGGCCATTCGCCGGTCCCGACCGTGGCCGCCGTTGAGCGCCAGCTCGGGCGCGGCATCACCCTCATGCTGCCGATCGAGGACGCGATCGCGGCGGGCGAGGAGCTGCGCCGACGGTTCGGCCTGCCGTGGTGGCAGTTCACGATCACGGCCACCGACGCCAACCGGTTCGCGCTGCGACTGGCCCGCCATATCTCGGGTCGATCGAAGATCGTCGTCCACGACCACAACTACCACGGCTCGGTCGACGAGACGTTTGCCTCGCTCGACGAGCTCGGGGCGGTCGTCCCGAGCCAGGGCAACACCGGCCCGGCCGTCGATCCGGCGCTCACCACGCGGGTGGTCCCGTTCAACGACGTCGCCGCGCTCGAGCGCGCCCTCGCCGATCGCGACGTCGCGGCGGTGCTCGTCGAGCCGGCGCTGACGAATGTCGGGATCGTCCTGCCTGATCCGGGCTACCACGAAGCGCTCCGCCGGCTCACCCGCGACACCGGGACCATCCTGATCATCGACGAGACCCACACGATCTGTGCCGGGCCCGGTGGGGCGACCCGCGCCTGGGGGCTCGACCCGGACATGCTGGTCATCGGCAAGACGATCGGCGGCGGCATCCCGGTCGGCACCTACGGCTTCACGGAGGAGGTCGGGCGACGGATCTCCTCGAGCATCGCGATCGAGGATTCGGACGTCGGCGGCGTGGGCGGCACGCTGGCCGGCTACGCCCTCTCGATGACCGCCGTGCGGGCGACCCTGACCGAGGTGCTGACCGACGCCGCGTTCGAGCGGATGATCCGGCTCGGCGACCGCTGGACGGCCGGCGTGGCCGACGTCATCTCCTCACGACGCATCCCGTGGCACGTGACGCAGCTCGGTTGCCGGGCGGAGTACCACTTCATGCCGACCGTACCGCGCAACGGCGCGGAGCAGTTCGCGGCCGGTGACGTCGAGCTCGAGCGGTTCCTCCATCTCTACGCGATGAACCGGCGGATCCTCATGACGCCGTTCCACAACATGGCCCTGATGTGCCCGGCCACGACGGAAGCCGACGTGGATCGCCATACGGAGATCTTCGCGGCCGCGGTCGACGAGCTCTTCGGCTAGCCGCCCGGCGGAGGCGATGTCAGGTTCGTCGTCTGGCGAAGACGGCGAGCCCCACGATGCCGGCCGCGACGAGCCCGAACAGGAGAAGCAGCGGGAGCGTCGAATCGCCGCTGCTCGCCGGCGAGGAAGGGCTTGGGGTGGGTCCCGGTGACGCGCCCGGCGCTGCGGTCGCCGCGACGGCGACAGCCGATGGGCTCGCCGACGGCTCGGGCGACGGCACGCTTGTCGGTGAGGGCGTGGCGGCCGGCGCCGCGCTCGGGGCGGCCGGCGTCGCGGTCGGGGCGGCGGTCGCCTTGGCCGCCGGTTTCGGTGTGGGCTTGGGCGTCGGCTTCGCGGTCGGCTTCGGTGTTGCTGCCGATCCCGTGACCACGACCGTGCCCGTGAACCCGTGGAGGGTGCAGGTGTAGTGGAACGTCCCGGGCCTGGAGAAGGTGTGCCCGTAGTGGTCCCCCGGCTCCATGTAGGTCGGGCTCCCGAACGACGAGAAGGTCACGTTGTGCTGGGTCAGGCTGTCGTTCGTCCAGGTCACGCGATCGCCCGCCCGGATCGAGATCGAGCGCGGGCTGAAGGCCGAGTTGTATCCGCCGGTGTCGACGATCCTGACCGCATGGCCGGCCCCAAGGACCGGCGCGCCGGCCCCGGCAAGCGCGAGGACGACGAACATGGCGCCGGCGATCGCGGCCGGCACGACGTGTGGTGGTCTCGACATGGACAGCGGTACGTCCTCGTGACTCGAACGGATTACGATCGAGCGCCCGGCGCCGACCGGCGACCCGGCCGGAGACCGATCGATCCAAACGTTGTCTGCGAGGAGAGTGCCATGCCGAAGCACGTCCCGGTGCTGCCCGGGATCCAGCCGTCGAGCTCGGCGTACAGCCAGGTGGTCGAGGCCAACGGGCTCGTCTTCGTGGCGGGCCAGGTCGGAGACGACAAGAAGACGGGCGACGTCCCGTCGGGCGGGATCGAAGCCGAGACGCGGGCGATGTTCGCGAACGTCGAGCGCTGCCTGGCCGCGGTCGGGCTCGGACTCGCCGATATCGTCAAAGCGACGGTCTTCCTCGCCGACATGGCCGACTGGACCGCCTACAACGATGTCTTCCGGGAGCTCTTTCCCAGCGATCCCCCGACGCGGGCGACCGTCGCCGTGGCCGGGCTCGTGCCGCCCTTCCGCATCGAGGTCGAGGTGATCGCCGCCCGCTGAGGGCGCCCGACCGCTCGGCCTCAGCTCCCGAGCGGGGGCGACCCTCCCTCGTCCGGCGGGGTGACGTCGGGCGGCCCTGCCTCGGCGGGCGCACCCGGCGCCACCTCGGTCGGGCTCTCCGGGACGTCGCCGCCCGGGGTCGCGCCTCCGGCGGGTGGCGGTCCGCCAGGACCCGCGTTGCGCTGCGTCCAGGCGTAGTACACGAGCGCTCCGCCGGCCACCGCTGCCGCGATCAGCAACAGGATCACGAGGAGCGACGGACCGCCGCCTTCTGTCGGCGCCGGGGTCGGAGCCGGCGACGCGGACGGCCCTGACGTCGGCGAGGGAGAGGCGCTCGGCGCCGGCGATGGGCTCGCGGTCGCGGTCGGCGTCGGTGAGGCGGTCGGCGCCGGGGTCGGGCTGGCCGTCGCTGCGGGGGTCGGGCTCGCGGTCGGAGCGGGCGTGGCCGTCGGGGCGGGCGTCGGAGTCGGGGTCGCGGGCGCCGCGGTCGGGGTTGGTTTCGGCGTGGCCGTCGGTGCAGGCTCGACGGTCGGGCTCGGCGTGGGCGCTTCCGTCGGTGCCTCCGTCGGTGCCTCTGTAGCGGTCGGGCTGGGCCGCGGCGGCAGGCTCGGGACGCTCGGCAGGCTCGGGACGCTCGGCAGGCTCGTCGGCACGGGCGGAAGGCTCGGCAGCCCGGTGGGCAGCGGCGGCAGGCTCGGCAGCCCGCCGGCGCACCCCGCCACGACCAGACCGAGCAGACTGGGAAGGAGCAGCGCGCGGAGCGATCGTCCGGCCGGCCGAGTCACGGTCTCATCGTACCCGAACTGGCCATTGACACCCGACCTGGCACGGCCACCGGCTAGGCTGGACACGACAGTCCAGCTCCGGAGGGTCGATGCAGAAACACCTCGACGGGACGATCGTCGTCAGCGCCACGGACCTCGTCGGGTATCTCGCCTGCGACCATCTCCTCACGCTCGAGCTGGAGCGAATCGCCGGGCTGCGCGACAAGCCGGTGCGCTACGACCCGGAGCTCGAGCTCCTCCAGGAGCGGGGCGACCGCCACGAGCACGACCACCTCGAGCGGTTGCGGGCCGAGGGCCGATCGATCGTGGAGATCGCGCCCGAGCTGCGGTCCGCCCGAACCCCGGACGAGCTGCGCGCCGCGGCGGCGGCCACCGAGACGGCCATGCGCGACGGAGCCGATGTCGTGTTCCAGGCGACCTTCTTCGACGGGCGCTGGCGCGGCCACGCCGACTTCCTCGTCCGGGCCGACCGGCCGAGCCGGCTCGGCGCCTGGAGCTACGACGTCGCGGACACGAAGCTCGCCCGCCACGTCAAGGCGAGCGCCCTGGTCCAGATGTGCGTCTATGCGGACCTGCTGCGTGCCCTCCAGGGCGTCGCGCCGGAGACGCTGACCGTGGTGACCGGCGACGGCGCTGGCCACGGCTTCCGCTTCGCTGACTTCGCCGCGTTCCACCGGCTCGTGAAGACGCGGTTCGAGGAGCGCGTGTTCGGGGACCTCGCACGCGCGCCGACCTACCCCGACCCGGTCGATCACTGCCGGGTGTGCGGCTGGTGGCCGACCTGCATCGCGCGGCGCGAGGCGGACGACCACCTGTCGCTCGTCGCGGGCATGACGCGGACGGCGACCGAGCGGCTGATGGGCGACGGGATCCGCACGCTCGCACAGCTCGGCGAGACGGCGCCCTGGGCCGGCGCACGCGACCTCAGCCCGGCGACGTTCGCGCGGCTGCGCGGCCAGGCCGCCCTGCAGCTCGCCGGGCGCCAGACGGATCAGCTGCTGTACGAGCTCCTCGAGCCCGATCCCGACCAACCGACGCACGGTCTGGCGGCCCTGCCCGAGCCGTCGCCGCTCGACGTGTTCTTCGACATCGAGGCCGACCCGTGGATCGGCGACGCCGGCCTCGAGTACCTGCTCGGCTGGTCCGAGGTCGTCGAGGGCGTCGACGGCTACCACCCGATCTGGGCGCACGACCGTGACGCCGAGAAGGCGGCCTTCGAGCGCTTCATCGACCAGGTGATCGCCCGGCTCGACCGCGACCCGGCGATGCACGTCTACCACTACGCCGCGTACGAGAAGACGGCGCTCCGCCGGTTGATGACTCGCTACGCCACCCGCGAGGACGAGGTCGACCGGATCCTCCGGGCCGGCGTTCTCGTCGACCTCTACCAGGTCGTCCGCCAGGGCCTGCGTGCCTCGGTGGACTCGTACTCGATCAAGCGGATCGAGCGGTTCTACCTCGCCCAGCGCGAGGGCCCGATCACGCGGGCCGGGTTCAGCGTGGTCGAGTACGAGCGCTGGCTCGGCGACGGCGACGCGCAGCACCTGCGCGATCTTGCCGACTACAACCGCGACGACTGCGTCTCAACGCGCGGCCTGCGCGACTGGCTCGAGGATCGCCGGCGCGACGCCGAGCGCCAGTTCGGCGAGGTCTTCGAGCGGCCGCCGATCGGGTCGGGGCTGCCGGGCGAGGCGCAGGTCGCCATCGCTTCCGAGACCGAGCAGCGGGTGACTGCGCTGACCGCCGGTCTGACCGTCGACCCGGCGCGCCGGTCGAGCGACGAGGCGGCCCGCTGGCTCCTGGCGGCCCTGCTGGACTGGCACCGGCGCGACGCACGCCAGGCCTGGTGGGAGTACTTCCGCCTCCGCGAGCTCCCGCTGGACGACCTGATCGCGGAGTCGGAGCCGCTCGGCGGGCTCGAGTACGACCGCGTGGTCGATGCGATCAAGCAGTCGCTCGTCCACCGGCTCAGGTTCCCGCCGCAGGACCACAAGGTCAGCCGCGGGGCGGACAACTGGCAGGACGACGCCGGGCGGGGAGTCACCATCGTCGACGTCGACGACGAGCACGGCGTGCTCCTGATCGCCCGCGGCAAGAAGAGCACCGCCCCTCCGCCGAAGGCGCTGCTCCGCGGCGGGCCGGTCGACGCGAAGGCCCTGCGCGACGCCCTGGGCCGGGTCGCCGACGTGGTGATCGAGGGCGGCCTCGATGGCCCGGGTCCCTATCGCGCCATCCGCGACCTGCTGCGCCGCCGGGCGCCCGCCCTGGCCCCGGCCGATGGCCCGGGCCTGGTCGGGGCCGGCGAGCCCGTCCTCGACGCGGCGCTCCGGCTCGCGCGAGCGCTGCCCGACGCCGAGGGGGTGCTGGCCATCCAGGGACCGCCCGGAACCGGCAAGACCTGGACCGGCGCCCGGATGATCGTCGAGCTGGTCCGGACGGGTCACCGGGTCGGCGTGTCGGCCCAGGCCCACAAGGCGATCACCAACCTGCTCGTCGAGACCGTGCTCGCCGCGCGGGCGGCGGGCGTCCCGATCCGGGCGCTCCAGCGGATCGATGGCGACGGCGCGGATCGGCTCGCCGAGGTGGCCGAGGCATCGAACGCCGAGATCGCCGCGGCCCTCACGGCCGGCACCGTCGACGTCGTCGCCGGCACGAGCTGGCTGTTCGCCCGGCCCGAGCTCGACCGGACGCTCGACGTCCTGTTCGTCGACGAGGCCGGCCAACAGTCGCTGGCGAACGCGGTTGCGGGGGCGACGGCGGCCCGGGCAATCGTCCTGCTCGGCGACCCGAACCAGCTGCCCCAGGTCAGCCAGGGCGTCCACCCGGACGGCGCCGGGGCGTCGGCGCTGGAGCACGTCCTGGGGACCGACCGCACGCTCCCGCCCGAACGCGGCCTGTTCCTGCCGGTCACCTACCGGATGCACCCGCGGGTCAACGCGTTCGTGTCGGAGCTGTTCTACGACGGCCGCCTGGAGACCGACCCGGCCAACGCGACCCAGGCGATCGGCGGGTCCGGGACCGGGATCCGCTACCGGCCGGTCGATCACCCCGGCGATGCGTCCCGCTCGACGCTCGAGGCGGAGGAGGTGGCCGAGCTCGTCGCCGGGCTCATCGGCCAGCCGTGGACGGACAAGCGCGGGGTGACCCGGCCGCTGATGGGCGAGGACGTCGTGATCGTCGCCCCGTACAACGCCCACGTGGCCGAGATCCATGCCGCGATCGAGCGCCGGATCGGCAGCCGGCTGCGGGTCGGGACGGTCGACAAGTTCCAGGGCCAGGAGGCCCCGGTGTCGATCTTCTCGACCGCGACGTCGAGCCCCGACGAGCTGCCGCGGGACATGGAGTTCCTCTACTCGGGCAACCGGCTCAACGTCGCGGTGTCGCGGGCCCGCGGGCTGGCGATCGTCGTGTCGAGCCCCGAGCTGCTCACCGTGGCCTGCCGGACCGCCGAGCAGATGAAGCTCGTGAACGCGTTCTGCAGGCTCGTCGAGGTCGCCGAGGAACAGGAATTGGCGACCGGCTGACGCCCGGCGGCACCCGTCGAGCTCAGCCCGGCCTCAGCTCACCGGCCAGCAGGTCCATGAGCAACCCGTCGTGCCACGTCCCGTCGGGTCCGCGCTCGTACTGGCGCATGATCCCGACCCGTCGGAAGCCGAGCTTCTCGTAGGCCCGGATCGCTCGTTGGTTGTCCGTCGCGGGGTCGATGGTGAGCCGGTGGTGGCCGCGCCCCTCGATCAGCCAGCGAGCGATCAGGTGGATCGCCTCGGGACCGATCCCCTGTGCCTGGCGCCCGGTCGTGAGGAACAGGTCGATCCCGGCATGGCGGTACATCGGGGTAGCCTCCTCGGCGGCCTGGATGTAGCCGATGACCTCGCGGCTTCCGGCGTCGAGGATGGCGAAGCCGATCTCACTCTCGTCCGGGTCGGCAAGCCAGGCCCGAGCCGCGTCCGGCGGCTCGTTCCACCAGCGCGCCACCGACGGCTCGGCAAGGATCCGGACGAGGGCCTCGATGTGCTCTGTCGCGACGGGGACGACGACCACCGACCGGCCGACGAGCTCCGCGGGCAACCCCTGCCGGAGCGACGACGGCGCCGCGACGGACGACGCCGGCTTAGGCTTGTCCGAGCTCATCGGACACCCAGGTCGCGAGGACCCTGGCGCACGCCTCGACCTCGGCGAGCGGGACGCGTTCGTCGGCACTGTGCGCCACGCGAACGTCGCCCGGCCCGAAGATCACCGTGGGCGTCCGGCCCTCGTTGACGAGCAGCCGCATGTCGGCGCCGTATGGCTCGCCCAGGAGCGTCGGCCGCCGGCCGGTGACGGCTTCCACCGCGCGGGCGAGCCCCGTGGCGAGGCGGTGGTCCGACGGGACCCGGGCCGAACCGAACCGGCCCCCGACGATCTCCACGGTCGCCGGATGGTCGCGCAGGAACGGGTCGTCCGCGCAGGCCGCCGCGATGCAGGCGCCGAGCTCGGCCTCGGCGTCGCCGGGCGTCTGGCCGAGCCGGACGCCGTAGCGCCCGTCGGCGACGATCCGGTCGATGACGGTCGACGCCCAGTCGCCGCCGCGGACGATCCCCAGGATCGTCGGATACGGCAGCCCGAGATCCGTCATGAGCGGATCGTTTTCGGCCGCGTTGCGACGCGTCTCGTCCGCCTCGAGCGCATGGGCAAGGACCCACAGCTTGTCGAGCGCGGAGACCCCCTCGCGCCGTTGCGAGGCATGGGCCGCCCGGCCCGGGACGGTCAGCCGAAACGTCAGCGCCCCGGCGTGAGCGACCACGACGTCGAGGTTCGACGGCTCGGTGATGACGGCGAGGTCACCGGTGATGCCGGCCCGGATCGCGGCGAGCATGCCCTGGCCGCCGTCCTCCTCGGACGGGACGAACGCGACGACGACCTCACCGGCAAGCCCGGTAACCGCCTCGGACGCGGCCAGGGCCCGGACGGCACCGAGGATCGCGGCCACTCCACCTTTCATATCGCAGGCGCCGCGACCGAACAGCACGCCGTCGCGAACCTCGCCCGCCCATGGGTCGACCGACCACGTCGCCGGATCACCCGGCGGGACGACGTCGGTGTGCCCGACGAGCAGGATTCGGCGGCCGCCCGGTCGCCCGAGCCGGCCGACGATGATCGGCAGCCGGGTCCGCGGCATCTCCTCGCCCGGCCAGTCGGGATCGGAGCGGACCATCGCGACATCGGGCTCCAGCCGCTCGACGGCCACTCCCGGGATCGCGTCGAGCGCGCCCGCCAGCCAGTCCGCGACGGCCTCCTCCGAGCCGGTCACGCTCTGGATGCGCACGAGCGCCCGCAGGTCCTCGACGAGGCGATCCGGATCCACGCCCGCGCTGGCGGACGGTCCGGCGCTCACCGGGACCGGCCCGCCCGGCGCGCGACGACCACGATCTCGCCACCGTACGCCGGCGGGGATTCGGCATAGTCGCCGTACTCGGCGATCGGCTCGAACCCGCTGAGCTCGAGCAGGTGCCGGAGCTCGTGGCGATACGTCCAGCGGAGCACGAGCGTCTCGACCTCCTCGCGGGTCACGTTCCCGCCGTCGTCGAGCTCGGCGAAGCGCCAGTGCTCGGTGAACCGCTGGGCGACCGGGTCGTTGGTGCGATCGAGCGCTGCAACCCGAACGAGGTGGCCGGTTTCCGGATGGCGCACCTCGTCGATCTCGCGACCCGGCCAGCCTTCCGGCGTCATCCGATCGAGCAACGGGTCGAAGACGTCGATTGCGAGCAGGCCGCCCGGGCGGAGGTGTCGACGGACCCGTGCCAGTGCAGCCCGCTGGCGCTCGGGATCGGGCAGCGCCATGAACACCCGGAACGTGGCGAAGACAAGCCCGAACCGGCGCCCGAGGGCAAAGTCGACCATGTCCCCCTCGACGAACCGAAGGCGCCGGCGGACGTCGGCCGGAAGGGCACGGCGGCGTCGCTTGGCGACCGCGAGCATGGCGGTCGAGCGGTCGAGCCCGACGATCGTGTGCCCCGCCTCGGCGAGCGGGACCGTCACTCGTCCGGTCCCGCAACCGAGTTCGAGGATCGGGTCGCTCGTCGTGGCTGCGAGCCGGCGGAAGAAGGCGATGTCGTCACCGCCGGGGATCTCGCGCTGGAGCACGTCGTAGATCTCGACGTGAAGGCTGGGGCGGGCGTAGAAGGCCGTCTCGCGGCGGCGGGGTTCCCCGTCCCCCGGCGCCGTCATCCGGCGGGTTCGCGCCGGATCGGTCGGGTCAGGCATGTGGGCCCGCCCGAGCCGTTGATCCCGATCTCGGTCGCGGTGTAGGCGTGGACCTCGCAGCCGGCCGCGGCCAGGGCGGCGGCGGTGCGCGGGTTGCCGTCGGCCACGATCACCACTCCGGGCTCGACGGCGAGGACGTTGCAGCCGAGGGTCGGGAACTCCTCGTCGGGAACCGCGATCGTCTCGATCTCGAGGTCGCCGAGGAGCTCCCACAGCCCGACCGGCAGGAGCGGCGGGTAGATCACCGCGAGGTCGTCGGCGACCGGCGAGATGACAGACAGGAGGTGGACCAGCACGGCCGAGCCCTTCCAGTACGGGAGGTCGAACGTGCGTACGTCGCCCTGGACGATCGCGTCCAGCTGGCGGGCGCCCTCGCCGTTCGTTCGAAGCGTCCGCCCGATGCACAGCAGGTCCGGCCGCAGCCAGAGCGTGTCGCCGCCCTCGATCGTGCCGGGCTCCTCGATCCGGGCGACCGTCGGGACGCCGCGGGCGTTGAGCCAGGCCTCGACGAGCAGCTCCTCGCCGCGCCGGTTCGGCTTGCCCGGCCGGAGCGGGATCGCGCCGCGGTCCGTGACGAGAAGCGGGTCGAACGGGTAGACGAGGTCGGGCGACTCGCTCTCCGCCTCGAGCTCGTAGACCGTCGGTCCGAGGCTCGCGAGAAGCTCCGTGAAGGCGTCGTGCTCGCGGCGGGCGACCGCGAGGTCGACCGGATGGCGGAAGCCGTGGGCGGGATCGGCGAACGCCCGGCCGAAGGCCGGACCCGGCCGCTTGACGAGCACCTCGAGGAGCGGGTCGGTCATGCTCTGCGCCCCGTAGGCGGCAAGCGCGTCGGCGGTCGTCTCCATCGCCTGCAGGATAGCCGTCGCGAAGGCCGGTCGAGCGCGAGAACCGCCGCTCGAACGCGAGACGTGGCGACGGCCCGAGGCTCCTAGCGGCGAACGGCCGCCGCTCCGGCCCGGGCGATCGCTGCCAGCGCCTCGAGCAGGCGGTCAACCTCGTCGGTCGTGTTGTAGTGGGTCAGGCCGATCCGCAGGACGCCGCCCTGTTCGGCCAGCCCGAACCGCTCGATCAGGCCCGTGGCATAGAAGTCGCCGTCCCAGGCGGTGATGCCCTGTCGCCCGAGGGCCTCGGCGGCGGCTCGCGGGGTCGTCCCCGCGATCGTCAGGGCGGCGGTCGGCGTCCGCTCGGCCAAGCGGCCCGGGTCGGCGATCCCCCACAGCCGGATCGACGGGATCCGCTCGAGGCCGGCCAGGAGCCGCCGGAACAGGTCGATCTCGTAGCTCCGGACCGCCCGCATCCCGGCGTGGACGTCCCGCCGGCGGCCGGACCAGCCGGCCGGTTCGGCCGGATCGCGACGGCCGAAGCGCTCGCCGATCGAGGCCAGGTAGCCGACCGCGGCGCGCGCTCCGGCGATCCCCTCGAAGTTCTGGGTCCCGGTCTCGTAGCGGTCGTGCGCTGGCCGGATCTTGTAGCTCGGCAGCCGGTCGAGGACCTCGGCCCGGCCGTACAGGACGCCGAGGTGTGGCCCGAAGAACTTGTACACGGAGCAGGCGAGGAAGTCCGTCCCGAGCGCCTGAACGTCGATCGGACCGTGCGGCGCCCAGTGGACGGCGTCGACATACGTCAGCGCCCCGACCTCGTGGGCCATCCGGACGATCTCGCCGACCGGGTTGACCGTGCCGATCGCATTGGAGGCGTAGCCGACGGCCACGAGCCGAGTCCGCGAGGTCAGCTTCGCGCCGAGGTCCTCGAGGTCCAGCGTCCCGTCCTCGTCGACGATGTCGACCGTCCGGACGGTCAGGCCCCGATCGCCCGCCATCGAGCGCCACGGCCCCACGTTCGCCTCGTGATCGAGCGTCGTGACCAGGACCTCGTCGTCGGGGCCGAGCGACGCGCCGATCGAGCGGCTGGCATGGAGGGTCAGGCTGGTCATGTTGGGGCCGAACTTGACCTCCTCGGCGGACCCGGCATTGAGGAGATCCGCGATCGCCAGGTGACCGTCGGCCACGATGGCCATGCTCCGCTCGCTCGTCGCGAACGCCCCGCCGTCGTTGGCGTTCGAGGTCCGGTAGTAGTCGACCACCGCGTCGATCACACGCTGCGGCACCTGGGTCCCGCCGGGCCCGTCGAAGAACGCCATCGGCCGGCCGTCCTGCTCGAGAGCGAGGGCGGGGAACTCGCGACGCAGCGCGGCGACGTCAGGGTCGGTCATCGGCGTCTCCCGTGGGGGCGCGATCGTAGCGCAGCGGCTCCGGTGCGCTGCGGCCGGACGCTTGCGACGCTTGGTCATCCCGGCACGCCGTCATCCGGGTATCACCCCGAAGCGGGCCGGGTCGAGCTCGTGCGGCACCGCGGCGCCCCGGCCGAGGACCAGGTCGGCCACGCGACGCCCCGACGCCGGGCCCGTCGAGATCCCCCACGGGCCGTGGCCGGCGGCGATGAACGCCCCATCCAGACCGGGAACACGGCCGATGAGCGGGCGGCCGTCGATCGCAACCGGGCGCGCGCAGACTCGCGCTGCGCCCAGCGGCGCCTCGGCCAGGGCGGGCACGAACCGGCGGCCCCGGGCGAGCAGCCGCGGCAGCCACAACGCCGGATCGGGCTCCCGCTCGAGGAACGTCGAGCCCAAGGTCGACCGACCGGCGGCCGTGACCAGGCTGAACTCGGGTCGATCGCCGGCGGCGTCGGGCCCGTCGCCGAAGCCGTCGGCGGCACCACCGGCGGCACCGCCACGGCCCGGGGTGCTCGACGCGACGTCGCCGAGTGCCTCGTCCATGTCGGCCTCCTCGAGCACGTGCCGTGGCGGCGCGCCGAGCCCGACGTCGACCACGACGCCCCACACCGGCCGGATCGGCCGCCAGGCACCGGTCGGGTCGACGAGCTCCGGTGACCATGGCCCGGCTGCCACGAGGACCGCCCCGGCGGGGACGCTCGTGCGATCGGCCAGCCGGACGCCCGTGGTGCGGTTGCCCACGCGGAGGATGCCGGTCGCCGCCTGCCCGACGAGCAGCCGTGCGCCGTGCCGCTCGGCCAGCCGCGCCATCGCCCGTGTCGCGGCCGCGGGCGGGACCGGGTAGCCGAGCTCGAGCCGGCAGGCGGACACGTCGGCGGCAAGGGCGGGCTCGAGCCGGCTGAGGGCGGCGACATCGAGAAAGGTCGGCCGGAGCTCGGGCCACGTCGCGGCGAGGTCCGCGGTCACGCGGCGTGGACCGCCCGGATCGAGCCCCACGAGCAGGAGCCCGGCCGGCTCGGCGGGGAACGCGAACCCGAGGTCCGCGTCCGCCGCGAGGCCGCGGTAGGCGGCCACGGACTCGAGATGGAGGTCGCGCAGCGCGCGGTCGAATGGGTGCTGGACGACTCCCGAGTTGCGCCCGGATGCCCCGGCGCCGATGCCCGTCCGCTCGACCAGCGTGACCACCGCGCCGGCCTCGGCCAGAACGACCGCGGCCGCCGTTCCCACGATCCCGCCGCCGATGACGACGACGTCCGGGACGATCGACCGACTGACGCTCGACACGGCCGGCAGCATATCCTGACCCGACCGCCCACGAGACCGTGCTGGAGCCGCCGATGGATCTGTGCCTGTACACCGACTCGGTGCCCGAGCTGTCGTTCGAAGCGGCGCTCGACCTCGCCGCTCGCACGGGCTGCAGCGCAATCGAGATCGCCACCGGTGGACAGTCCTCCGCGCCCCACCTCCGGCTCGCCGAGCTGCTCGGACACGCCGGCCGGCGACGCTCGTTCCTGGACGCCATCACCCGGCGCGGGCTGAAGATCGCGGCGCTCAACTGCTCGGCCTGGCCGTTCCATCCGGTCCGCGGCGCGGCCGACGAGCAGCTTATCCGGGACACGATCCGGCTGGCCGGCGAGCTGGGCGTGGACCGCGTGGTGTCAATGTCCGGCTGCCCGGGGGACGGCCCAGGCGGGTCGACCATCGACTGGCTGTTCTACCCGTGGCCGGCCGATGCCGTCGCCCTGGTGGAACGCCAGTGGGGAACGGCGGTCCCGTTCTGGCAGGAGATCGCCGAGCTCGCGGCGGCGAACGGCGTCCGGCGGATCGCGTTCGAGCTCCATCCTCTGCACCTCGTCTACAACGTCCCGACCCTGGAGCGGATGCGGAGCGCCGTCGGTCCGGTCATCGGCGCCAACCTCGATCCGTCGCACCTGTTCTGGCAGCAGATGGACCCGCTGGCCGTGATCCGGGTTCTCGGCCCGGCGATCCACCACGTCCATCTCAAGGACACGGAGGTCGTGGCCGACCAGGTGGCCCTGGCCGGGGTCCTCGACCAGCGCGCCTTCGACGACCCGGCGGCACGAGCCTGGGTCTTCCGGACGATCGGCCGGGCGCACGGTCCGACGTTCTGGCGGTCGTTCGTGACCGAGCTCCGGGCCGTCGGCTACGACGGGGCGCTGTCCATCGAGAACGAGGATCCGTACCAGACTCATGTCGAGGCGGTCGAGGAGGCCGCAGCCTTCGCCCGACCGCTGGTGACGGCCGGCTGAGGGCGGCCGGCCGGAGAGCTGGGTCGAGCCGATCGAGGCCGAGACACATGGACTACCGACGGATGCCGATCGAGGCCGAGTCGCCCGAGGAGCTGGGCTACGCCCGGATCCGGGCGAACCTCGCCGAGAGCTCGGTCGCCGACACGCCGCTGGGCGAGCTCGGCGTCGAGCTCGACGGGCTCGTCCTCCAGTACGGCGACCACCGCGGCCGGCCGGGCCTGCGCGCGGCGATCGCGGCGGGCGCCGCAGGGATCGGACCCGACCACGTTCTCGTCACCCCGGGCGCCGCGGCGGCGCTGTTCATCGTCCACACCGCGCTCCTCGGGCCCGGCGACGAGCTCGTCGTCGTCCGGCCGAACTACGCCACGAACCTCGAGACCCCGCGGGCCATCGGCGCCACCGTCCGCTCCCTCGACCTCCGCCACGAGGAGGGCTGGGCGCTCGACGCCGACCGGCTGGCCGGCCTCGTCACCCCGAAGACGAGGCTGGTGTCGGTGACGACGCCGCACAACCCGACGGGCCAGGTCCTCTCCCGCGACACCCTCCAGCGGATCGTCGATCTCGTCGAGGCCCATCCGATCGCGCGCCTGCTGGTCGACGAGACGTACCGCGAGATGGCCTACGACGAGCCGCTGCCTCCCGCGGCGACGCTGTCCGAGCGGGCGATCGGGGTCTCCTCGCTGTCGAAGGCGGACGGCCTGCCGGGGATCCGGATCGGCTGGCTGATGACGCGGGACGACGCCATCCTCGAGCGCTGTCTGGCCGCCAAGGAGCAGATCCTCATCACCGGATCCGTCGTCGACGAGGCGATCGCCGAGGTGGCCCTGGAGCGGCGCCCCGAGCGGCTGCCGCGGATCCGCGCGGGCACCGACGCCGCGCTCGCGACCGTCCGGGCATGGCTCGCCGATCAGGAGCTGTTCGAGTGGGTCGAGCCGCTTGGCGGCGTCGTCGGCTTCCCGCGCTTCCGGCGCGACGTGCCGGTCGACCTCGACGCGTTCTACCGGATCCTGCTGGAGCGGTACGGGACCGTGGTGGGGCCGGGCCACTGGTTCGACCAGCCACGGCGCCACTTCCGGCTCGGGTTCGGCTGGCCGACACCGAACGAGCTCGAGCAGGGACTGGCGGCCCTGACGGCGTCCGCCGTCGAGGCCTGGACGGGACCTCGCCCGGGCCCGGATCGTCGCCCGGGGGCCGCTCTCGGGAACGCATTGCTCGAGATGGATCGCCAGATCTTCCGCGACATCCCGCGGGTCGAGGAGCTGGTCAAGGGCGGCAGCGAGACGGTCGGGCTGGGGGCCGACGGCGGACTGACCGTCCGCCTGCCACTCCGGGGTGACGACGCCGTGCCCGGCGACGACGCGGAGGGTGCGACCGAGGATCCGGACCGGCCACCGCAGCGAGGCTGAGCCGGTCAGTCAGTGCTTGCAGACCGCCTCGGTCGCGAGCTGCGCCCCCGTCTGGTCGACGATCACCACCTTGGTCGTGGTGTCCAGGCCGGCCGCCTGGAGGTCCGGCTCGACGTAGGCGCACATGAACAGCCCGGCCATCCCGGTCCCCGCCCCGTTGACCATCGTGATCTTCAGGTTATTGCCCTGGGCCTCCGCCGAGATCATGGCCGTTCCGAAGTCGGTGCCGATCTTGGCGATCACGGTGTCGTAGGCGGGGTTGGCTGCGCCGCCACCGTTGCCGCCCTCGCCCGCGGCCCCGGCCGTCTCGCCGCACGCGCCAATGAGGGCGGCGGCACACACGGTCAGGACGATCAGGCGGCCGACGGGTCCGAGGTGGGGGCTCCCGATCGGGACGGGACGAGCCATGCAGCTCCCGACAGATCGGCGTCGCCATTCGGCGATCGTTCCGGGCATGATAGGCGCGTCATCCGACTGCGGGAAGATGGGAATTTCGGCGACGACTGTCGCGCATGGGGTGGCGGGTCAGGCGACGGCCCGGGAGGGCGTCTCGGCGGCGACCGCGACCTCGTTCGCCGCGACGTCGATGTCGAGCCTGATGTCGCGACCCACGAGCCACCCGCCGGCCTCGAGGGCGACGTTCCAGTTCAGACCCCAGTCCTCGCGGTTGACGGTGCCGCTGAGGTGGAAGCCGGCATGGCGCTCCCCATGCATCCCCTGGACGATGCCGTTGAACTCGGCGTCGAAGGTCACCGGTCGGGTGATGCCCCGGATCGTGACGTCGGCGGTGACGGCGTAGTTCTTGCCCTTGCGGGTGACGCGGCTGACGCGCGCGACGATCCACGGGTTCGACTCGGCGTCGAAGAAGTCGGCCGAGCGAAGGTGCTGGTCGCGGGCGTCGAAGCCGGTCGACAGGCTCTCGGCCGCCACGCGGATCTCGCCGCTCGCGGACGTCGGGTCGTCCTCGTCGAGGCGGAGCTCGCCCTCGACCCGGTCGAACTTGCCACGGACCGTGGTGACCATCATGTGCTTCGCCGAGAAGGCGACGTCGGTGTGGGCCGGATCGATCGTCCAGGTGCTCATTGCTGTCCAGTTCCCCTTCGCATCCGGACGTCGCCGGGCTTGGCGCATCCGTTCGTTGCTTGTGCAATCAACTATACCGTCCGAGTGATTGCCTTGTCAACGAGTTGCGGCGCAGGGTATGATGCCCTGCAATGCGATCCACCTCCGAGCCCTCCGGGGCTCCCGTGTCGGCCCGGCCCCTGACCGCCCGGGACCCCCGCCTGGGGCCGTGGCGGGCGTTCCTGACCGCGCATGCCCTGCTCAGCCGGCGTCTCGACGACGACCTGCGCGCCGAACACCAGCTCACGCTCGCCGAGTACTCGGCCCTGCTCCAGCTGGCCGAGGCGCCGGGCCGGCGGCTCCGGATGAACCAGCTCGCGGACAGCGTCTTCCTCAGCCGCAGCGGGGTGACCCGGCTGATCGACCGCCTCGTCGCCGACAGGCTCGTCGACCGGAGCCACTGCGCCACCGACGGCCGGGGCGCCGAGGCGGTCCTGACCGACCTCGGGCTGGGCCGCCTTCGCCAGGCGAGCCGGACGCACCTCCGCGGGATCGAGACCTACTTCATCGGGGGCGTCGACGCCGACGACCTTCCGGCCATCCAGCGCTCGTGCGACGCGATCGGCGACCAGGTCCGCAACTGCGATCGCGTCGCCCCGGCGGTCGCCGACCCGGGATCCGAACCGGAGCGCCGGCCCGCCTGACCGACAGCCCTCGGCCGCCGCCGGGGGTCCGCCTCAGGCGGCGATCTCGGTGACGACGACCTCCGCCATGAGGCCCTCCACCGCGCCGGGATCGAGCCGGCCGGCCCCACGCACCGCTGCGTTGGCGGCCGCCGCAGCCGCCGCCAGCCGCAGCGCGTCGTCGAACCGATCGCCGCGCAGCCGGCCGGCCGCCAGCCCGGCCAGGAAGGCGTCACCGCTCCCGACGGGGAACGGTCCACGCACCGCCGGCGGGGAGACGACGAACCCGTGCCCGCCGGCATCGACCGCCAGCGCGCCGGCGGCACCGCGCGTGAGGACGACGGTTCCCCCGCCGGCGTCGACCAGCGCACGAGCGAGGAGCTCGGCGGCAGCGTCATCGGTGGCGACCGGCCGGCCAAGCGTCGTCGCGGCCTCCGCCGCGTTCAGCTTGACGAGCCAGGGTGACGTCGCGAGTGCCGCCAGCAGGGCTGGCCCCGATCCGTCGAGCGCCACCGGTACACCGGCCTCGACCGCGAGGCGGGCAATCCGGGCGATCGCGTCGTCGGGGGCACCGGGCGGCAGGCTGCCGGAGATCGTCAACAGGCCGGCGTCACCACTCGCCAGCTCGGCCCGGACCGCGTCCTCGAGGCCGGTCCATTCCGTCGGCGAGACCGTCGGCCCGGCCTCGTTGAGCTCGGTCAGGGTCCCGTCGGCGGCATCGTAGATCGCCAGGCACGTCCGGGTCTCGCCGGACGCCCAGGCGATCCGCGTCGGGATCCCCTCCCCCGCAAGGGTGTCCGCCATCCAGTGTCCGGCGTGACCGGCGAGGAGGGCCACGGACGTCACCTCCGCGCCGAGGGCCCGGGCGACGCGGGCCACGTTCAGCCCCTTTCCGCCGGCGACCCACGTCTCGCGGACTGGCCGGTTGACGGCATCCCGGACGAGCCGGTCGAGCTCGTAGAGGCGGTCGATCGCAGGGTTGGGGGCGACCGTGACGAGGCGCACGGCCGCTAGCGACCCGCCGCGGCGAGCGCCGCCTGGGCCTGCTCGAGCGTCGGCTGCGCCGCGGTCCCGCCGACCCCGGCGCAGGACAGCGAACCGCACGCGACGCCCAGGTCGAGCGCGTCACGGAGTGACCAGCCGGCCAGCGTCCCATACAGGAACCCCGCGTCGAACGAATCGCCCGCTCCGGTCGTGTCGCGGACGTCGACCGGCAGCGCGCCGACCTCGGCGACCTCGTACTCCCAGCTCCCGCGCATCGCCATGGCGCCGCCCGCCCCGTGCTTCACGGCCAGCGTGAATGGCCGCCCCGGCGCCCGCCCGTCGGTCGCCCGCCGGATGAGCTCGCCCGCCGCGGCAGGGGCCGACGTCCGGGCCGTGATCCGGCGGGCCTCCTCGAGGTTGGGCAGGAAGACGTCGGCGCTGCGCAGGAGCCGATCGATTGATCCGTCCCAGGCGTCGCTCGAGTCCCAGTTCGAGTCGAACGAGGTCGTCAGGCCGAGCCCGGCCGCCTCGTCGAACAGCTCCGGCAGCTCGGCGGCCAGCGCCGGTTGGAGATACGTGCTCCCGACGTGCAGGTGCCGGGCGGATCGCAGCAGGTCGCGCGGGACGTCGTCGCAGCGGAGCGCCGTGATCGCCCCGAGCGCGGTCATGTTCGCCCGGTCGTCGCCACGGCTCACGATGACCGTGGCGCCGGTCGGCAGGCCCGGGTCGATCCGGCAGCCGGAGGCGTCGATCCCGAGCCGCTCGAGCGCGTCGAGCATGAACCGGCCGAACGCGTCGTCACCGACGACACCCACGAAGGCGGTCCGCAGCCCCAGCCGGGCCGCGCCGCAGGCCGTGATCGCCGACGAGCTCCCGATCTCGAGCCGGATGTCGTCGACGATCGTCTCGACCTGGCCGAACGCCGGGCCGCTGGTCGGGTCGACGATCAGGACGTCGGGGTTGAGCTCGCCGACGACGAGCAGGTCGAACGCGCGCGCCTCGGTCACCCGGCGTACTCGCGATACCAGCCCTCGCCGGGTTCGGGCGGCGGGTTGAGCGGGCCCGGTCGCGCGTCCCACGGCCGGCCGACCTCGTCCACGAGCCGGGCGAGCCGGGCCAGCCGGTCGCGCCCCGTGCCGCGCAGGAAGCCGTCTCGCTCGGCCGGGGGTCGGGTCGCGGCCTCGGCCCACACGGATCGGCCGGCGGCCACGCCGCTCGCTCCGGCCTCACAGGCGACCCGGACCTGGGCCTCGAACGTGGCGTCGTCGACCCCGCCCGAGAGGAGCACCCACGGGATCGGCGAGGCCGCATCGAGCTCCGCGCAGGCGTCGCGCCAGCGTCCCTCGTCGGTCACGCCCGGATCGTAGGGGAACTCGGCCTTCAGGATGTCGCCGCCGAGCATCCCCAGCCGGCGCGCCGTCTCGACCACCACCCGCCGGCGTGCCTCGCCGGTCAGGGCGGGCACGACCGGGTCGATCGAGTACGACAGCGGCTCGACGAACAGCGCCAGGTCGGCCGCGCGGCAGTCGGCCGCCACGCTCGCCAGGAGCCGCTCCTGGTCGTCCGCCGTCGCGGCGTCGGGGTGGTAGTAGACGAGCAGCTTGGCCGCCGAGGCACCGATCCGCTTGGCCTTGGCCGCGCTCCAGCCGTCGAGGACCCGGCTTGTCCGGGCGGTGGTCGGACCGGCGAAGCCGGTCGCCTCGATCGCCACGAGCAGCCCGCAGCCAGGCGGGAGCGACCCATCGACGACGGCCTGGGCGGCACCGATCTCGGGATCGAGCAGGACCCCGGTCGCCACGTGGCCGAGCGCGCGGACGACGGCCCGCTTGAAGTCGACCATCGCCTCGAACGTGACCGCCCCGGGATCGTCCGGTCCGAGCTCACGCCGGAGGTTCTGGCGGTGGTCGAGGGCGAGGACCGCGAACGCGCCCCGATCCGACGCGCAGGCGCGGATCCCCCGGATCCGGCCGATCGGCAGGTCCTGCGCGGGGTCCATCGTCCGCGTCCTCCGCTCAACGGGGCGGCGCCGCACCGACGGGTGTCGCCCGCGCTAGCATAGGAGCGCCCGGCGCCCGCCGAGCCTCCCCCAGCCACGGACCCTGGAGCGTCGCGACCGATGACCGAACGGCCGCCCGTCGCGAGCTCGGCGCTCCCAACCTTCGACGACCTCCGCACCTGGCGCGAGGCCTCCACGTCGGACGAGGCGATCGCGGCCGCGCTCGTTGCGGCGCGGGCGTCCGAGCGCGACCTCGCGGCCGTGCTCGGCGCGGCCGATCGGATCGTGTTCACCGGGGCAGGCTCGTCGTACTACCTCGCCCAGGTCGCCGCGGCGGTGACCCGCGAGCTCAGCGGCCGCGTCGCGGCCGCCGTTCCCCTGTCCGAGCTGCTCCTCCGCCCGGGCGGCGTCCTCGGCGGGCCGGCGGCCCGCCAGCCGATCGTGATCGTGTCGCGCTCCGGCTCGACGTCGGAGGCGGTCGACGTCGCCACTCGGGCGCGCGCCGATGGACACCCGACGATCGCGGTCACCTGCCGTCCGCGCAGCCCGCTGGCCGGGCGGACCGAGCGCGTGCTCGTCTCCCCGGCGGGTGACGAGTCGGCGATCGTGATGACCCGTTCGTTCACGAGCATGCTGGCCCTGCTCCTCCGGACGATCGCGGGTGCCGCCGGGGACCGCGTCCTCGCCGCGGACCTCGATCGGCTGCTCGAGCGATGGCCTGAGGCCGTCGCCGCGGCCGATGTCGGCCACCGGCTCGGCTCGGTCGACCATCGCCGCATCGTCGTCCTCGGCGGTGGGCCGGCGCGCGGCATCGCGGCCGAGTGGGCACTCAAGCTGACCGAGACGAGCCAGGTGCCGACCGACGCCTACGAGCCGCTCGAGTTCCGTCACGGGCCGATCTCGGTGTGCGAGCCCGGGGTGCTCGTGGTCGGCCTCATCGGCGGGCCGGGAGCGATGGAGGAGGCCCGGGTCCTGCGCGAGGCCGGCGGGTTCGGCGCCGAGACCTGGCTCGTCGGGCGTGAGGCCGCCGACGACCGCGGGCTCGCCGGCTGGATCTCGCTCGTTGGCAGCGGACTGCATCCCTGGGCCCGGCTGCCCCTGCTGCTCTACCCGGCACAGGCCCTGGCCCTGACCCTGGCCCTCACCCGGCGTCGCGACCCGGACGCCCCCCGCCATCTTGGCCAGGTGGTGATCCTCGACCCGGCGTGAGATCGTGGCGCCGACGATGCGTGGCACCCTCCGATTCGGGACGAGTGGATTCGCCTATCCCGCCTGGGCCCCCCGGTTCTACCCGCCCGGCCTGCGTGGCGAGGACCTGCTGCGGGCGTACGCCGAGCGCCTGACGGCGTGCGAGCTCAACAACACGTTCTACCGGCAGCCGAGCGAGTCGGCGATCCGGGGCTGGCTGGCCCGGACGCCGGAGACCTTCCGGTTCGCGGTCAAGGCGCAGCGCGGCGGGAGCGCGCGGGCACTGCTCGGTGACGACCAGGCCGAGAGCGTCGGCTGGCTGACGCGTCCCCTCGACGGCTTCGGCGACCGGCTCGGGACGGTCCTCTACCGGGTCCCCGGCGAGATCGTCCGGACCGACGAGCGCCACGAGCGGCTGGCGCGGCTGCTCGAGCTGTGGCCCGCCCGGTTCCGGCTGACCCTCGAATTCCAGCATGGGTCGTGGCACGTCGACGAGACGTTCGACCTGCTCCGCGAGCATGGAGCCGTCCTGTGTACCACCGACCTCGACGAGATGGACGAGCCGCCGATCGTCCGGCTGACCGGCGCCTTCCTCTACCTGCGTCTCCGGCGCACGGCCTACCGTGACGACGAGCTCGATGCCTGGGCCGCGCGGATCGTCCCGTTCCTCGATGCCGGGGTCGATGCCTATGCGTTCTTCCGCCACGACGAGACCGGCATCTCGCCGGGCCGCGCGCTGGCGCTGGCCGAGCGGATCTAGGTCGTCGCGAGCGAGTATTCGGGCGGCGCGAACAGGACCACGATCTCGAGCCGCTCGGCGATGTCGTGGAAGCAATGCGGCACGGTCGCCGCGACGTACACGACCGAGCCCGGGCCGACATCGCGGACCTCGTCGCCGACGGTGATCTGCGCCCGGCCGGCCAGCACCACGTAGACCTCGTCCTCGGTATGCGGCGACTGGCCGTCGTCCGCCCCGGCCTCGAGCGTGTAGAGGCCGGCGCTGAGCGCCGGGACGCGCAGGAACTCGAGGTACGGCCGGCCGCCCGTGGCGCGCCGGGTCTCGAGGCTCGCGAGGTCGAATGCGTCCATCCCGGCAGGTCCTCCGTCTTGTCGTCCGGCGCCCAACGATAGCCGTTCGACTACCCTGTCCGAATGACCCATGGTCCGCGCGGTGCCGGCGCGCTGCCGGTCCGTCGCGCCGCCCTGGCAGCGGCCGGTCTACTCGTCGTCATCGCCTGTGGCTCGAGCGTCAGTCCGACCCCGACGCACGGCCCGTCGGCCACGCCGTCGAGCCCGGGCCCGGCCGTCTCCGCCAGCCCCGGATCCACGGTCGGTCCCAGCGCGCCGCCGAGCGTGTCGTCGCTCCCTCCGCCGAGCGGCAGCTTCGACCCGGCCGGCCTGTCGATCCGGCTGGACCCGGTCGTGACGAACCTGAACAGCCCGCTCGGCATCGTCAGCGCCCGGGATGGCAGCGGCCGGCTCTTTGTCGTCGAGCAACCCGGCCGGATCCGCATCGTCCGCGACGGTGCCCTGGTGGACCAGCCGTTCCTGAACATCATCCCGCGGGTCAGCTCCGGCGGGGAGCGCGGGCTGCTCGGGCTCGCGTTCGCGCCGGGCTACCCCGCCGATCCGCGGTTCTTCGTCGACTACACCGACACGAGCGGGAACACAGTGGTCTCGTCGTTCACCGTCCCCGCCGCGACGCCCGATCAGGCCGATGCGACCACCGAGCGGGTCCTCCTCCACATCGACCAGCCGTTCCCGAACCACAACGGCGGGGCGCTCGCGTTCGGGCCGGACGGCGACCTGTACATCGGGATGGGCGACGGCGGGTCAGGAGGCGATCCATTCGGCAATGGGCAGAGCACGACGACGCTCCTCGCGAAGGTCCTGCGCATCCGTCCCGGCGCCGCCGACGGGTCCGGGCCCGCCTACACGATCCCCCCGGACAACCCGTTCGCCGGGAGTGCCTCGGGCAAGCCGGAGATCCTGGCCTACGGCCTGCGCAACCCGTGGCGGCTCTCGTTCGACCGCGCCACCGGCGACCTGTGGATCGGCGACGTCGGCCAGGGCAACTGGGAGGAGGTCGACGTCCTCCGGGCGACCGATCCGATCAACCCCGCCCCGAACTTCGGCTGGAATGTCATGGAGGGGCGGCACTGCTACGTCTCGCCAACCTGCAGCGGGCGCGGGTTCGTCCTCCCGGTCGCCGAGTACGACCACGGCCAGGGCTGCGCGATCGTCGGCGGCTACGTCGGCCGCGATCCCGCCGAACCGGCGCTCTACGGCGGGTACGTGTTCGGCGACGACTGCTCCGGGAACATCTGGGTCATCGACGCGGCGCGGCCGGAGCGGCAGGCTCCGGTGCGCCTGCTCGACTCCGGCCACATGATCTCGTCCTTTGGTGAGGACGAGTCGGGAGCGCTCTATCTCACCGACCTGGCGTCGGGGACCCTCTTCCAGATCGTCCCGCAGCCGTAGCGGCTACTGGATCAGGAAGCTGACGGCGACCGTGACGGTGACCTCGTTGGTACCGGCCTGGACGGGGGTCGGCACGCTCTTGTCCGGGGCCGCGAGCCGCGCCGCTCGCGGAGTCGTAGGCGATCGGGTACGGGATCGGGGCGGCCGTCTCGCTGATCGAGGCCACGCCACCGATCGACACCCCGGCGCCCTTGGCGAGCGTGTCCGCCTTGGCCTTCGCCTGGGCCATCGCGGCAGCGCGGGCCTGCGCCTCGGCCTTCGCCGGGTCGTCGACCCGGAAGCTCACCCCGTCGAACGTGGTCGCGCCGGCCGCCAGCGAGTTGTCGATCGCGTCACCGACGTTGTCGAGGTTGCGGATCGTCACGGACACGGAGTTGGCGAGGGTGTAGCCGGTGAGGCGGGGCGGGTTGGTGTTCGTCGAGTAGTCGTAGATCGGCTGGAGCGACAGGATCGTCGTCTGGATGTCGGCGTCGGCGATCCCGAGCTTCTTGAGCGCGGCCACGACGCGGGTCATCGACTCGGCCGCCGCCTCTCGTGCCGCCTTGACCGACGGCCGGTTGACGCTCACGCCGATCCGCAGGTCGGCGACGTCGGGGCTGATCACGACCCGGCCGGTGCCGGTCACGCTGATCGTGTGCTCGGCGGCCGTGTCGCCGCTCCCCACGCCCAGGATCGGACGGGGCGCGAAGGCCGGGCTGGCGATCGCGGCGACGAGGATTCCGGTCGCGAGGCCGATGGCCAGCCAGCCGGTGCGGGGTCCGGGGACGCGAAGGGTGATCGTGGTGGTCGGCATCGAGTGTGCTCCGTCGGCTCCGGCGGCCGTCATGGCGTGGCCGCGTGGCCGTGAGACGTGGCCGGCCGGGCGGCGGTTCCCGCCGCTCGCATCGCCCGGTGGCAGCACGCACCGGGCTGCTCGGGCCTGGCGCACGGATCCCTGCGACGGCGCCGCCCGCGGAGCGGCCGCGGGCGTCCGGATCAGGCGATCGCGAAGACGACCGACAGGGCGATGACGACGTCCGTCTCCCCGACTTGGATCGGCGTGGGCGACGCGTCCGCTGCCAGGGCGACCTTGCCCACGGCCATCGGACGTGGCAGCCCGCCCGGATCCGCCTCCGCGATCGCGAGGACCTTTCCGAGCCTCACCCCGGCCTCGGCCGCGAGCGACGCGGCGCGCGCCCGGGCGTCGCGGAACGCGTCCAGTCGTGCGGCCTCGGCCGCCGGTGCCGGATCGGCGGTCCGCAGCGTCACGCCGTCGAGCGTGGTCGCCCCGGCGGCCAGGCCGCCGTCGACGACCTGGCCGATCTGGTCGAGATCGCGCACGACGATCGCGAACTGGTGGCTCACCGACTGGCCCCGGAGGGACTGGACGCCATCCTTGTAGTCGTACTCCGGCTGGACCACGAGCGACGCCGTTCGGACGTCGGCCGCGCCGACGCCGGCGGCGGTGACCGCCTCGACGATCCGCGCCGCCTTGTCCGCCGCAGCGATGCGCGCCTCGGCGACCGTGGTCCGGGTCACCGCCACGCCCAGCCGGACGTCGGCGACGTCGGGCGTCGTCGTCGAATGGCCGACGCCCCGGACCGTGATCGTGCGCTTCATCGCGATTCCTCCTCGGGTGCTCCGGCGCCGCGGCCCCGAAGCGGCTCGGTGTCGATGTCGGGCCCGACCCGGCGGAGCGCGCCGCGGCGGCGGCCGTCCGGGTCAGAGCGCGAGCGGATCCGTCTTGTTCGGGTCGATCCCGAGCGCGCGGATGCCCTTCGCCGCCGTCTTCGGGTCGAGTCCGCCGGTCCGTGCCAGACCGCTCAGGGCGCCGGCCGCGATGCTCGGTGCGTCGATCTCGAACAGGGCCCGCAGGGCCTCGCGGTCGTCGCTCCGACCGTATCCGTCGGTGCCCAGCGTGATCGTGCCCGCGGGCAGCCACGGCCGGACGAGGTCGGGCACTGCCTTGAGCCAGTCCGACGCGATCACGACGGGGCCGCCGTCGGCCCCGAGGACCTCGGCGACGTACGGCACCCGGGCCTTCTTGTCCGGATGGAGCCGGTTCCAGCGCTCGATCCCGATCGCGTCCCGGCGGAGCTGCTGGAACGAGGGGGCGCTGTAGACCTCGGCCGCGATGTCGAACCGTTCGCCCAGGATCCGCTGCGCCTCGACGACCTGCTGGAGGATCGACCCGCTGCCGACGAGGCGAACTCGCCCGCCGGCCCCGGCGACGCCGTCGGGCGCGGCGGAGAAGCGGTAGATCCCGCGGACGATCCCCGCGTCGACGTCAGCGGGCTTGGGTGCCATCGGGTAGTTCTCGTTGTAGATCGTCACGTAGTAGTAGACGTCGTCACCCTGGACGTACATCCGCTCGATCCCGTCGCGGATCACGGCGGCCAGCTCGAAGGCGTAGGCGGGGTCGTAGGCCCGGACCGGCGGCACCGTCGAGGCGAGCAGGTGGCTGTGGCCGTCGTCGTGCTGGAGCCCCTCGCCGTGGAGGGTGGTCCGGCCGGCGGTCGCACCCATCATGAACCCGCGGCCACGGGCATCCCCGAGGGCCCAGGCCTGGTCGCCCGTCCGCTGGAAGCCGAACATCGAGTAGAAGATGTAGAACGGGATCATCGCCACGCCCTGGGTCGAGTAGGCCGTGGCGGCGGCGGTGAAGCTGGCCATCGAACCGGCCTCGGTGATGCCCTCCTCGAGGACCTGCCCGTCGCGCGCCTCGCGGTAGCTCAGGACGAGCTCCGAATCGACCGGCTCGTAGCGCTGGCCGAGCGCGGCGTAGATGCCGACCTCCTTGAACAGCGGGTCGAGCCCGAACGTGCGGGCCTCGTCGGGGACGATCGGGACGATCCGCGGGCCGAGCTCCTTGTCGCGGATGAGGTTGCGCAGGATCCGGGCGAAGACCATCGTCGTCGAAACCGGGGTGGGGCTCCCGGCCGCGAACTCGGCGTCGAACTCGGGTCCGACCGCGGGGAAGAGCTTCGCCCGGACGATCCGCTTCGGCAGCGACCCGCCGAGCGCGGCACGTCGCTCCGTGAGGTAGCGGACCTCCTCCAAATCGGGGCCCGGGTGGTAGTACGGCGCCTCCTTGAGCGCTGAATCCGGGATCGGCAGCTCGAGCCGGTCGCGGAAGATCTTGAGCTCCGTCTCCGACAGCTTCTTCGCCTGGTGGGTGATGTTGCGCGCCTCGACCCCCGGTCCGAGCGTCCAGCCCTTGATCGTGTGGGCCAGGATCACCGTCGGTGCACCGCGGTACTCGGTTGCCGCCTTATACGCGGCGAAGACCTTGCGGTAGTCGTGGCCGCCGCGGCGGAGCTTGGCCAGGTCGTCGTCGGTCAGGTGCTCGACGAGCCTGCGCAGGCGCGGGTCGGGCCCGAAGAAGTGCTCGCGGATGTATGCCCCACCGGCCACCGAGAACTTCTGGAACTCGCCGTCGAGCGTCTCGTTCATCTTCTCGACGAGCACGCCGTCGACGTCGCGGGCGAGGAGGTCGTCCCATTCGCGGCCCCAGATGACCTTGATCACATTCCAGCCGGCGCCGCGGAAGAGCCCCTCGAGCTCCTGAATGATCTTGCCGTTGCCGCGGACCGGACCGTCGAGCCGCTGCAGGTTGCAGTTGACGACGAAGGTCAGGTTGTCGAGGCCCTCGCGCGCCGCGAGCGACAGCCCGGCGATCGACTCGGGCTCGTCCATCTCGCCGTCACCGAGAAACGCCCAGACCCGGGATCCCGAGGTGTCCTTCAGGCCGCGGTTCTGGAGGTAGCGATTGAAACGGGCCTGGTAGATGGCGCTGATCGGGCCGATCCCCATCGAGACCGTCGGGAACTCCCAGAAGTCGGGCATCAGCCGGGGATGTGGGTACGAGCTCAATCCCTGCCCCGGCACGACCTCGCGCCGGAAGTGGTCGAGCTGGTCCTCCGTGAGCCGGCCCTCGAGGAACGCCCGCGCGTAGATCCCCGGCGCGGCGTGACCCTGGTAGTAGATCTGGTCGCCGGGACCGTCGTCCTTGCCCCGGAAGAAGTGGTTGAAGCCGACCTCGTAGAGCGAGGCGGCCGAGGCGTACGTCGCGAGGTGGCCGCCGATCCCGGCGTACTTCGTGTTCGCCCGCAGGACCATCGCGACGGCGTTCCAGCGAACCAGCCGACGGATCCGCCGCTCGAGCTCCTCGTCGCCGGGGAAGAACGGCTCTTGCTCCGGGCTGATCGTGTTGATGTAGCGGGTCTGGGTGAGCGGCGGCAGCCCGACGTGGAGCTGGCGCGCCCGCTTGAGGAGCTTGAACATCAGGAACCGGGCCCGGTTCTCGCCCTCGTCGCCGACGACCTGGTCGAGCGACTCGAGCCATTCCGAGGTCTCGCGCTCGTCGATGTCGGGCAGCTGGTGCTTGAACTCGTCGAAGTACATCGGCTGGGACGGCTCCCTCTGGGCGACCGGTCGCGGCTCGGACCGGCCGGAGGGCACTGTAATCCGATTCGACCGGACCGTCCCGCAACCTTCGGGGCGGCGACCGGCCGAGCGGCGAGCGGGGCGGTTGCGTCCGGAACGAGCCGCGTCGCCATCGTCCGGCGGTGCGACGCGTCACCGGCGCGACGGCCGATCGGGCGCCGGGGCCGGGGATACCCTGTATCCTCGCCACTCCGACGGCGAACGGGTTGCCTCCTCCGGCACGCAGCGCCGAGGCCGTGACCGTCGGACGGGGAAGTCCAAGGGGAGACCAGGCCACACCGTGACGCACGCGACGGCGACGCCGCCGGCGACCCAGGCTGGAGAGCGGACGGTTCCGGACGGCGTTCCCGCCCTCATCGGCGCGGCGTTCGACGCCCTCGACCGCGCCGGCGTGCCGTGGACCCTCCTGCGCGGCGAGAGCGAGCTCGCGGCGGACGGCGGCGACGTCGACGTCCTGGTGGCCGGGTCGGCCCGGCCGGCTGCCGAGCGGGCCCTGCTCGCAGCCGGCTTCGTCCCGCTCCCGAGCTGGGGCCGCGGCAGCCATCGCTTCCACCACGCCTACGACCCGGAGAGCGATCGCTGGGTCAAGCTCGACGTCGTGACCGAGCTCGCCTTCGGCCGCTACGGTGAGCTGCCGACCGATCTTGCGGCCGCCTGGCTCGAGCGCCGCGACGGCGCGGCCCGCCCGGCCCGCCTGGACCCCGACGACGCCTTCTGGGCGTTCCTCCTCCACGCGCTCCTCGATCGGGCCGAGGTCCGCCCGGACGACCTCGCCGTCCTCCGCGAACGCGCGGCGGTCGCCCGTGCGGACGCTCCGGGCAGCCTGGCCGTCGCGCCGCTCCTGCCGCGCGGCTGGGATCCGTCCCGGGTGATCGCCGCGGCCCGTGCGGCTGATCCGGCTCGACTCGCCCGGCTCGCCCGCGGCCTGCGCCGGCAGTGGCTACGGCGCAGGCTGGCTGTGGTCATCGGTCGCGGCGTTCGTGGACGTGTTGCCCGACGGCTGACCCCGCTGCACCGGGCCGTCCGCGGACGCGGGCTCGGGGTGGCGCTCCTGGCTCCGGACGGCGCCGGGAAGTCGACCCTCGCGGCATCGCTCGAAACCTCGTTCCCGGTCCCCGTCCGGCGCGTGTACCTCGGGCTGTACGGCCACGGATCCGACGCCCACTCGCGCGGCCCGGGCGGCCGGTTCGGGCTTCCCGGCCGGCTGGCCTGGATCTGGCGGCGCTGGCTTGGCGCGCGTGGGGAGGAGGCGCGCGGACGGATCGTCGTGTTCGATCGGCACGTCCTCGACCTCGCGGTCGCTCCGCCCGGCGGCGGGCGGAAGGCTCGCCTGCGGCGCTCGCTCCTGCTCCGCAGCTGCCCGCGTCCGGACCTGACCCTGATCCTCGACGTGCCGGGCGACGAGCTCTTCCGACGCAAGGGCGAGCACGACCCGGCGAGCCTCGAGCGCCAGCGGGGCCGCTACCTCGAGCTGGCGGAGCGGCTTCCCGGCGCTGCCGTGATCGACGCCGCGGCCGACGCCGAGACCGTCCGCCGCCGGGCCGTCGGCGCGATCTGGGCGGCGCATGCGGCCCGGGCGATGGCCCGATGATCCAGCCCGGCCCGGAGGACGGCGCGGCCGTCGCGAGATCGGTGAGCGATGCGGCCGCGGGGACGAGCGAGGCCGCCTCGGCGATCGACGCTGCGGGGACGACCGGCGCCGAGGCGATCGACGCCGAGGCGATCGACGCCGACGACGCCGTTGCCCCGATCGACCAGCTCGGGAAGACGCACGCCGAGCGCGAGACCACCCGCCAGATCCGCGGCTCGAGCCTGCTCCTGATCGGCCGCTCGATCTCGCTTGGGATCAACTTCCTGACCCAGGTGCTCATCGTCCGCGCGTTGACGAAGACGGACTACGGCGCGTTCTCCTACGCGCTGTCGATCGTGGCCCTCGGGCAGATGGTGATCACCCTCGGGCTCGATCGGGGGGCGTCGCGCTTCCTGTCGATGTACGAGGAGCAGGAGGACCACGACCGGCTGCTCGGGACGCTCGTCGGGGTGAGCGGGATCATCCTCGGGCTGGGCACGTTGCTCGTGATTGGCGTGTACCTCTTCCAGGGCGTCATCGCGGGGACCCTGACGCAGGGCCCGAACGCGCTGCAGATCCTCCTGATCATGATCCTGCTGGCGCCGATCCAGGCGTTCGATCAGCTCCTGACCGGGTTGCTGACGGTGTTCGCCAGCCCGCGCTCGATCTTCTTCCGGAAGTACATCCTCGCCCCGCTCCTCCGCCTGGCCGTCGTCGTGGGGCTCATCCTGGCCGGGACCGGGGTGTGGTTCCTGGCTGTCGGCTACGTGGCGGCGGGCGCCGTCGGGATCGCGCTGTATGTCGTGATCCTGTGGCAGGTCCTCGAGCGGCGCGGAATGCTCAAGAAGCTCCGCTCGGCGCGGATGCGGATCCCGGGCAAGGAGATCCTCGTTTTCGCCATCCCGCTCGTGACGACCGACATCGTGTACGCCTTCATGAACACGTCCGACGCGATCCTCCTCGAGCACTTCAAGGGGCTCGACGCGGTGGCGGCCTGGCGGGTCGTCCAGCCGGCGGCCGGTCTCAACCAGGTCGTCATGCAGAGCTTCGCCCTCCTGTTCACGCCGGCGGCCGCCCGGCTGTTCGCGCGCAACGACCGGGAGGGCGTCGGCGACCTCTACTGGCGGACCGCGATCTGGATGGCCGTGATCTCGTACCCGCTGTTCGCGCTGACGTTCGGGCTGGCCGACGTGGTCACCCTGACCCTGTACGGCCACCGCTACGAGTCGTCGGCGATCTACATGGCGCTGCTGTCGTTCGGCTACTACTTCAGCACCGCTCTCGGATTCAACGGGCTGACCCTCCGGATCTTTGGGATCGCCAAGTTCATCGTCGTGATCAACGGGCTGTCAGCGGTGGTGAACATCGTGCTCAACCTGCTGCTCATCCCGCCGCTCGGTCCGCTCGGCGCCGCGATCGGGACGACGCTGACCCTCGTCGCGTTCAACGTGTTCAAGCAGCTCGGGCTGGCCTTTGGGACGGGGATCAGCGTCTTCGACCGCCACCACGCCCGGGTCTACGTGATCATCGGCGTCGTCACGATCCTCCTGGCGCTCTCCACGACGATGGTCCACCCGCCGCTCATCGTCCAGGTCCTCCTCGCCGGACTGGCGAGCCTCGCCGTCCTCGTCCTCAACCGGCGCTCGCTCCGGCTCGGCGAGACCTTCCCGGAGCTCGCCAAGCTGCCGCTCGGCCGCTACTTCCTGTGACCGAGGCCGCACCCGTGACCGCCCCGCGATCCGGGTCCCTCGCGCTCGCCCGGCGGCTTGACTGGCGGTTCCTGCTGTCCGACCCGGCGCTCGGCCGGGTGCTCCTCGCCGGCCGGCCCGACGACGCGCTCGTCGCCGCGGTCGAGGCGTTCGCAGACGAGGTGATTCGCAACGAGCTCGACCGGGCCGATGTCGTCGTCGCCCACGCCCCGACCGCTTCCGAGCTCCGGGCGGCGGCCGAGCGCGTCGGTCCGAGCGGCTGGATCGTGATCGAGCTCGTCGAGCGGTGGCGTCCCGGACGCAAGAACGCCACGCTGACTTCCGGCTCGATCGAGGCGCTCGGCCAGCGGCTCCGCCAGGACGGCTTCGTCGACGTCGCGACATACTGGGCCTGGCCCGACCACGCAAGCTGTCTCGAGATCATCCCGCTCGACGAGCCGGCGCTGGTCCGGCTGTCCCTCGCCCGGCGCCGGGCGAGCCGCCGCGCCCGGTTCAAGGCATTCGGCGCCGGGATCCTGTTCCGGATCGGGCTCGAGGCTGCGATCGTCCCCGCGGTCACGATCGTCGCCCGACGGGCCGGACCGATCGTCGACCCGAGCGGAATGCTGGGCCGGCCCGCGATCGACGCGTTCGTCTCGGCGAACCGGGTCCGGCTGGGGGTCGCCGGCCTCGGGATGGGACGGCTCGGGAGCCTGCTCCTGACCCCGCGATTCCAGGCGTCGGCGCACGTCGTCGGGCTCGTCGCCCCGGTCGACTCGGGTCGGCCCGCGGTCGTCGTCAAGCTCCAGCGGCTCGCCGGGCCGGCGCGCAGCCTCGCCGCCGAGGCGGGTGTGCTCCGGGCCGTGGCCGAGCTCGGGCCGGGCGGCGCCTCACGAGGCCCGCGGCTGCTGTCGGACGAGCCGATCGCCGGGCACGCGGCCCTCGCCGAGACCGCCCTCGACTGGCGTCCGCTCGACCCGCCCGAGGTGCGGCGGGACCGGCCCGGAGCGATCGGACGCGTCGGCGCGTGGGTCGCTGGGCTGCGCCGCCCGGATCCACCGGCGCAGCCCGACGACCGCTGGGAGCGGTTGCTCGAGCCGGCGCTCGGACGGCTCGAGCGTGCCCTGGCGGCCGATCCGGCCGACAGTGCGCGGGTCGCCCGCGCTCGAGAGCTGGCCGCTCCTCTCCGGGCTTCCAAGCTGCCGCTCGCGATCGAGCACGGCGACCTCGGCCACCCGAACCTCGTCCGGCTCACCGACGGACCCGAGCCGCGGATCGCGGCGATCGACTGGGAGCTCGGCGAGCCCGCCGGCTGGCCGCTCGGCGACTTCCTGTTCTTCCTCGGCTACGTCGCCGTCGCGACCGCCGGACGGCAGCGCGACCGGGGCGTCATCCCCGCCGACGAGCAGGCCGGTCTCGTGGTGGGCGCGTTCGGCGGACCGGACCCCTGGGCCGCGCGCGCCGCCGTGCGGCAGGCCGTCGCCGAGGGCATCGATCCGGCCCTGCTCGGTCCGCTCCTCGTGGCGACCTGGACCCGCGCCCTGACGAGCGTGGCGGCGCGCCTCGACGCGGCTCCGGACGAGGCCGCCGAGCTGCTCCGGGGGCATCGCTACCACGCCATCTGGCGCCGGGTCGTGGACGGCGCCGCCTCGATCGACTGGGCGACCCATGACTGACGACGCGCCGGCGCCCGCGTCCGTGCCCATGCCCTCCGGCGGCGAGCTGTCGTCGACGTCCGTCGCGGCCGGCGCGCGCAGCGGGCCGCGCGTGCTGTACCTCGTCAACGGCTTCCCGTGGCCGCTGACGAGCGGCTACCTCCGCCACTACCACATGATCCGCGAGCTCACCGCTCGCGGTCACCGGATCAGCCTGCTCGCGATCGTGGCCGCCGACTTCGAACCGGCCGACCGGGCCGCCCTCGAGCCGTTCACTGAGCGGATCGTGACCGTCCCGTCGCAGCGCGGGAGCCGCTCGCTCCGCCACCGCGCCCAGCGCCGGCTCGGCGCGATCTCCGTCGGCGAGAGCGCCGCCCGGCGGCTGCGCGACGAGGTCGTCGAGCTGCTCAGCGCGGAGCCGCACGACGTCGTCCTGTTCAGCGGCAAGCGGACCTATCCGGCGCTCGGCGCGGCCGCCGGCCTCCCGGTCGTCGCGGACGTGTGCGATGCGACGTCGAGCCGGATCCGGGGCAACCTCCGCTACGCCTCGATCCGCCGGTTCCCACTCCTGCTGGCCGAATACGTCGAGGTGCGGCGGATTGAGCGCGCGCTCGTCCGCCGGGCGGCCCACCTGCTGTTCGCCAGCGTGCGCGATCGCGACGCGCTCCTCGGCGAGGGGCAGCGGGACCGGGCGACCGTGCTCCCGAACGGGGTCGATCTCGCGTTCTGGCGCCGCCCGGACGAGCTGCCGCTGGGCCGCGACGAGATCGTGTTCACCGGGGCGATGGACTACCCGCCGAACACCGACGCGGCCCTGTACCTCATCCGCGAGGTCCTGCCCCGGGTCCGCCGGGAGATCCCGACGGCCCACCTCTCGATCGTCGGCCGCGACCCGGTGCCGGCGCTGGTCCGCGCAGGGGCCGCCGACGGTGTCACCGTGACGGGGCTCGTCCCGGACGTCCGGCCGTACCTCGCGGGGGCAGCCGTGTTCGCCGCTCCGCTCCGGTTCGGAGCCGGCATCCAGAACAAGATTCTCGAGGCGCTCGCGATGGGCGTTCCGACGGTTGTCAGCCCGAACGGCGCGGCCGGGCTCGTGACGACCGAGGGGATCCGGCCGCCGCTGACGGTCGCGTCCGCCCGCGAACCCGATCGGTTCGCGGCCGCGGTCGTCGAGCGGCTGCGGGCGTCGGCCGCGGATCCGCGCCCGTCCCCGGACGAGCGGACGTTCGTCGAGCAGAACTTCACCTGGCGACGGAGCGGCGACCTGCTCGACCGCGCGCTCCGTGACGCGGCTGGCGGCGGGCGCGTCCCCCCCGAGGGCCGGCCCCTCGCCGACGACGGTCGGGTGCGGTAGCCTCCGGGCGTGGACCCCGAACCTGTCGACCCGACCGAACCGTGGGCGAGCTATGACCCGGAAACGGCGCTCGTCGTGGTCGACGTCCAGAACGACTTCGCGGACCCGGTCGGCGGGTTGAGCGTGGCCGGGGGCGCGGAGGTCGTCCCGGTGCTCAACCGCGAGATCGCCCGGGCGAGGGCCGCCGGGAGCCTCGTCGTCTACACCCAGGACTGGCACCCGGAGCACACCCCGCACTTCGCTCGCGACGGCGGGACCTGGCCGGTCCACTGCGTGGCCGGGACGTGGGGCGCGGAGCTCCACCCGGCGCTCATCGTGGCCGGGCCGGTCGTGCGCAAGGGCACCCACGGCGAGGATGGCTACTCCGGGTTCACGATGCGTGACCCACGCTCGGGCGCCACCGTCCCGACCGAGCTCGAGGCGCTGCTCGCCGCCAACGGCATCCGACGCGTCGTCGTCGGCGGGCTGGCAACCGACTACTGCGTCCGGGCGACGGCGCTCGATGCCGTCGCGCTGGGCCACCCGACCGCGCTCCTGACCGCGGCGATCCGCCCCGTCGACCTGGCCGCCGGCGACGGCGACCGGGCAGTCATTGAGATGGTCGCGGCCGGCGTCCAACCGCTCGAGGAGGAAGCTCGATGATCCGACGGACCGTCGCCACGGCGCTCGGCGGCCTGGCCGCCGCCGTCCTCGCCGATCGCTGGCTCGGCGGCGTGTCCCTCGACGAGGAGGGTCACCCGGTCCGCGTCCCGATCCGGTCGCGCGTCGAGATCGATGCGCCGATCGCGGACGTGTGGGCGCGCATCGCCGACGTCGAACGTCAGCCCGAGTGGATGACCGACCTCAAGGCCGTCCGGCTCGTGACCCCCGGGCCGATCGGCGTGGGAACGCGCGCCGAGGGCACCGTCCGGATCCTCGGCATCCCGATCGACGACCCCGTCGAGATCGTGGAGTTCCAGCCGCCCCATCGCTACGCGATCCGCCACGACGGCCGGTTCGGCGGGACCGGCCTGATCACGCTCGACACGCTCGACGGCGGTCGGCGGACGCGGGTCGAATGGGCCGAGACGCTCGTCCCGCCGCTCCTGCCGAACCTCGGTTCGCTCCTCCAGGCGCCGATCCTGGGTCGCGTCTTCCAGGCCGATCTCGACCGCCTCAAGGGCTTGATTGAGGCCGCCCGGAGCGAGCTGGTCGTCGCCCGTGGGGCCGGCGACCGCGGGACGTCGGTCGTCCCGCTCGCTCCCGCCGGGCGACCCACGAACGGTCACGGCACGACGCCGGCGGACTGACCGACGAAGCTCCACCTCGTCGACGCCACCTACGAGCTGTTCCGGGCCTTCTACGCCCCGCGCCCGGCGGTGCTTGCCGCCGACGGCCGCGACCTGACCGCCACCTGGGGCCTCGTCGAGAACCTGCTGTCGATCCTTCGCGACGAGGGCGCGACCCATCTCGGAGCCGCCACCGACCGGGTCATCGAGTCGTTCCGGAACGACCTCTACGGCGGCTACAAGACCGGGGTCGGGGTCGATCCGGTGCTGATGGCCCAGTTCCCGATCGCCGAGGCCGCGATCGAGGCGCTCGGGATCCGGCTCTGGCCCATGGTCGCGTTCGAGGCCGACGATGCCATCGCCGCGGCCGTCGCCCGCTGGGCGGACGATCCGGCGGTCGAGCAGGTCGTCATCTGCTCGCCCGACAAGGACCTCGCCCAGTGCGTCCGCGACGAGCGGGTGGTGCTCCTCGATCGGCGCCGCCGGATCACCTACGACGAGGCCGGGGTCATCGCCAAGTGGGGCGTCCGGCCGGGCTCGATCCCCGATCTGCTGGCGCTCGTCGGAGACGCCGCCGACGGCTACCCGGGGCTGCCGGGCTGGGGCGCGAAGTCGGCCGCCGCGGTCCTCCTCCGCTACGGCGCGCTCGAGGACATCCCGGCTCACGCCTCGGACTGGGACATCCCGGTCCGGAGCGCGCCGGCGCTCGCGGCGACGCTCCGCGACCGGCGCGAGGAGGTGTACCTCTACCGCACGCTGGCCCGCCTGCGCACGGATGTGCCGCTGTCCGAGCGGACCCCCGACGACCTGCGCTGGCGCGGTGCGCCGCGCGCCCGCTGGGAGGCGTTCTGCGACGAGATCGGCCTGGCCCGGCTGCGGGCGCGGCCCCACCGCTGGCTGGACGAGACCGGCGACTGAATCAGCCGGGGGCGCGGACGAGCTCCAGGAGCCGGGCGTGATGAGCCGGCGGGGCGGCGATCAGGCCGAACGTGCGGGTCCCGCGAGCGAGGTCGAACCACGGACCGCCGTCCGGGTCCGTGAGCCGGGCACCGGCCCGCTCCGCGATCAGCCCCGCCGCGGCGACGTCCCACGACGACAGCCCAAAGGTCTGGGCGAACCCGTCGAACCGTCCGGCACCGACGTACGCCAGGGCGAGGGCGGACGAGCCAAGCCGGCGGGTGACCCGGATCGCGTCACCGATCGAGCCGAGCCGCTCCGCCAGGCGCGGGCCATCGAGCGTCAGGCTGATCACGAAGTCGGACAGCGCGGCCTTCGTGCTCGCCCCGATCGGCATGTCGTTGACCGTCGCCGGTCCCACAGGGCCGGCCGCGAACGTCTCGCCCCGGACGGGGTCGCGGACCACCCCGACCGACGGGACGCCGTCGACGACGAGCCCGATCGACACGCAGAAGATCGGGATCCCGTTCGCGTAGTTGATCGTGCCGTCGAGCGGGTCGACGACCCACACCCGTCCGGACGCGCCGGCCGCGAGCCCGGACTCCTCGGCGAGCACGCCGTCATCGGGAAACGTGGCCCGGATCGCGTCGAGGATCAGCGCCTCGCTGAGGTGGTCGACCTCGGTCACGACGTCCTTCGGGCTCTTGTGGCGGACCGGCCCGACCCGGCCGAGCCGATCGACGAGCAGCTCGCCGGCCCGGACGGCCAGCTCGGTCGCGAACGCGAGCTCGGTCGCCCGGTCGCGCGATTCCGCCGGGGGGTCCTCGATCACGGGCCAGTGCACTCCACGGCGAGCTGGCGGACGGTGCTCCCGAGCGCCGTGATCTCCTTCGAGAATGATACCGTCCTGCCCGGGTCGATCCGGGGGCTGACGATGAACTCGGCGTCGGGGCCGAGACCGGGCGAGCTCGGGTCGTAGACCCGGCAGGTCGTCGAGCCGGCGGTCGTGCCGAGGTTCTTCACGGTCAGCGTCACCGCGAGCCCCGGTGGCACCGACACGATGTTCCCGACGGAGCCCTGGAACGGGCCGATGCCGCTGAGGGCGAGCCGTCCGAGGACCGCCAGCCCGATCACCCCGCCGACGATCGCCAGGAACACCGTGCCGTGGGCCTGGGTCGGTGCCGGCTGCTTGAGGCCGAGCGGGTTGCAGCGCTCGCACATCGACGTCCCAAGCGGGACGGTGGCGCCGCAGCGGACGCAGCCCTGGGTCAGCTCGGTGGTGGCGAGCGGGGCGGGACGGGTCACCTGCGCATGGTGCCACGGAGCGCCCGAAGGGACGGCCGGGACGTACCCCCGCCTACCAGCGTCCGGCGGCGTCGACCAGCGCGTCGACGTCCTCGGTCGTCCGCACGGTCACGATCGCGCCGTCAGCGCCACGCTCGCGCCAGCGCGCCCAGGTCTCGGCCGGGGCGCGCAGCCAGTCGGAATCGGCCAGTCGCTCGTCGCTCAGCCAATCGGTGCCCTCGAAGCTCACGAGGAGGCGCTGATCCGACCGGCTCCGCCCGCTCTCGTCGAGCGCCTCGAGGTAGGCCGGCAGGTGGGCGTCGAACTGGCGCTCGAACGCGCTCCAGCCGTCGGCGATCCGGGCTGCGATCCGCGCCCCGCGCGCCGTCTCGCCGCCGATGATGATCGGCGGCGGCGGGTACTCGCCGACGTTGGCCACGGCGTCCTCGAGCGGGTAGAACGGCGACGGCCGGGTGACCGGCTCACCGGTCCACAGGGCGCGCAGGACCGCGATCGTCTCCTCCATGCGGGCGACCCGCTCCGGGGCGTCGGGGAACGGGATGCCGAACGCCTCGTGCTCAGCCGGGTGGCCACCGATCCCGATCCCGAGCACGAGCCGGCCGCCGCTCACGGTCTGGAGCGTCGTCGCCATCCGTGCGAGGACCGCTGGATGGCGGTTCATCACGTTGATCACGAAGCTGCCGACCGTCGCACCCTTCGTCACCGTCGCGGCGGCGCTGAGGATCGTCCAGCACTCGACGACCGGGACCGTCCGGTCGCCCTTGCCGACGAAATGGTCCCAGGCCCAGACCCCGGCGTAGCCGGCCTCGTCGAGCCGCCGGGCGCTCTCGAGCCACCAGCCGGGCGTCGAGCGGATCGTCCGGATCGAGACCCCGATCGGCAGGCGCGCCGCCACCCTAGAGGCCCGTCTCGAACAGCCGGATGTCCTCGGCCGCGATCGTGTGGCCGTCCCCGCGGGTGAACCGGAGCATGTCCCCCGCCCCGAGCGCGTCGAGGTCGGCCGGGAAGCGCCGGATCATGTCGACGACGACCTTCTGGATGCGCGCCGCGTTGAGCTCGAACACCTCGAGCACGCTCATTGCGTTGACCGCTTCGGTGCCCTCGTGGACCCCGGCGTCGTAATCGGTGATCAGGCTGATGTTGACGACCGCCATCCCGAGCTCGCGACAGAGGTATGCCTCCGGGTACTGGGTCATGTTGATGACCTCCCAGCCCGCGTCGCTGAACCATTTCGACTCGCTCTTCGTCGAGAAGCGCGGGCCCTGGATGACGACCACCGTGCCTCGCTCGTGGACCGGGATGTCGTGCTCGCGGATCACCTCGATCGCGATCCGGCGCAGCTCCGGGTCGTAGATCTCGGCGGAGCTGACGTGGCTCACGATCGGGCCGTCGTAGAAGGTGTCCGCCCGACCCGAGGTGCGATCCACGAACTGGTCGGCCACCACGAAGTCGCCCGGGGCGACGGCGACCTGGAGGCTGCCGGCCGCGCATGGGCTGATGACGGCCTTCACGCCAAGCGCCTTCATCGCCCAGACGTTGGCCCGGAAGTTGATCCGGTGGGGTGGGATGGTGTGGCGTCGCCCGTGCCGTGGCAGGAAGGCGACGGCGCGCCCGCCGACGTCGGCCAGGAACAGGCTGTCGGACGGGGCGCCGTACGGCGTGTCGACCTTGATCTCGCGCACGTCGTCGAGGAGCGAGTAGAACCCCGAGCCGCCGAACACCCCGATCTCCGCCTGGCCTGCCACGCCACCCTCCTCCGCCGCCTCGTCGTCGTCGCGATCATCGTAGACGGACCACCGATCACGGACCGATACTCGACGCATGGCCGTCGAAGCAGGTGCCGAGCTCGAGCTTGCCGACTGGCGACGCCGCGTCGCCGAGCTCTACGCCGACGTCCGGCGCGTGAGCGCCACGGAGCCGGAGGCCGCCTGGCGCCAGTGGGTGGCGACGCGTGAGGAGCTCTTCCGGACGCACCCGCAGTCGCCCGTCCCGGCGGGGGACCGGGACGGCTTCCGCGCGCGCTACTGGCCGTACGACCAGGCGTTCCGGTTCGAGGTGGCGCTCGAGACCGAGCCGCCGGAGCCGGCCGGCGGGCTCGGCGGGCTCGGCCTGACCCTGCCGAACAGCGGCGCGGACGTGCTCGCATTCCACCGGATCGGGAGCGTCACGATCCCGTTCGCGGGGGGCGACCGACGCCTGAGCACGTTCTGGATGGAGGGCTATGCCGGCGGGCTCTTCCTCGCCTTCCGCGACGGGACGAACGGGACCGAGACGTACGGCGCCGGCCGCTACCTGCTCGACGCCGCCAAGAGTGCCGACCTGGGCGGCGACCCCGTTCGCGGCACGATGATCCTCGACTTCAACTTCGCCTACCAGCCGTCGTGCGCGTTCGACCCGCAGTGGGCCTGCCCCCTCGCGCCGCCCGAGAACCGCCTCGACCTGCGGATCGAGGCCGGCGAGCGGATGAGCTGAGAGCCTGTGGCCGCTTGCGGTCCCACGCGGATTCATCCCACACGATGTCCACTGCTGGGGAGCATGGGGGATGCACTGCCATCGGACTCTTGACGCCGTGACCTCGGCCGCCAAGATGGACGTCTACGACGCGCGCCAAGCGAAGGAGACGTGGATGGCGGGGTTCGTTCCTGGCCGAGACCGCCTCACGCTCGAGTCACTCCATCCCGACGAGGCGCGGAGGCTTCGGGCCCTCGATTCGCAGGACCACCAGGCGACGCTGGACGAGAAGGAGCTGGCCGAGCTCGAGCGGGCGCAGACAGGTCGTGCCGCACGCCCCAGCCGGCCCAGTCTCCTCGACCGGCTGCTGCGCCGGCGGTGACTTCTCGATCGTCAGCCCATAAGGTCGGCGATCGACGGGAGGATCAGGTCGGCGTCGCGCTCGAGCTCGCGGCGGTCGCCGACTCCGGACAGGACGCCGACGACGAGCCGCGCCCCCGCCGCCCGGCCCATCGCGAGGTCGGCCCGTGAGTCGCCGATCATCGCCGTGCGGTCCGCCGCGATCCCTACCTGCCGGCCCACGTGGAGCAGGGCGTTCGGCGCGGGCTTGACCGGCAGCCCGTCGTCGGCGCACACGATCGCGTCCACGAGCCCCGCGACGCCGAGGCCGGCCAGGGTCGCCTCGGTCGGGCCGCGATCGTCGGACGTCACCACGCCGATGCGCCGGCCGCTGCCGCGCAGACGCCCGAATAGCGCCACCAGGTCCGTCAGCGGGTGCGCCAGGGCGACCGGATCGGGCGGGTCCCAGCTGCGTGCGACGGCCGTCTCTGCCGCCTCGGACGTGAGACCGGCCTCCCGCAGCGTGGCGATCGTGAGGGCGCGGAGGTGACCCATCGGCGTCGCTGAAAGCGGCCCGCCCGGCACGACGCGGCCGGATGCCCGGTCGAGCCCGAGGGCGTCGCCGAGCCGTCCGGCGAGCGCGGGATCGGTGGCCTGGGCGACCTTCGCCACGAGCTCAGCCGACCAACCGCTCCACATCCGGTCGAAGTCGATCAGCGTGCCGTCCTTGTCGAAGACGACGAGGTCGATGCCGTCGAGGCTCGCCCCGGGGGGCCGGTCCGGTGCGCCCCGGGTCACTCCTCGGCTTCGACCGGATCCGGTTCGGGCTCGTCCGGCGGCTGGTCGAGGACGAGGCACGCCTCGCGGGCGAACGACACCCGGACCGAGTCGCCGTACTGGGGCACCGCCAGGCGCGGGTTGTTGAACGTGTCGAACATCACGAGGGTGCCGTCCCCGAGCAGCATCCGGATCCGGACGACGGAGCCCAGGAACGTGATGTCGTGGATCGTCCCAGCGACGTGGTTGTAGCCGGCCGGGCCCTCGTCGAGGTGGACGCGCTCGGGGCGCAGGGCGAGCGACACCTGCGTCCCGGCGGCCCCGGACACCGGCTTGGCCGACTGGATCTGCTGGCCGTCGACCGCCAGCGTGCCCGCCGGCCCGTCGACGATCGTGGCGACCACGACGTTGAGGGTCCCGACGAACTTGGCCACGAACGAGGTGGTCGGGAAGTTGTAGATCTCGAACGGGGTGCCGACCTGCTCCATGTGGCCCTCGCTCATCACGACCACCCGGTCGGACAGCGACAGGGCCTCCTCCTGGTCGTGGGTGACGTAGACCGTGGTGATCCCGAGCTGGCGCTGGATCGTCCGGATCTCGTTGCGCAGCGAGATCCGGATCTTGGCGTCGAGGGCGGACAGCGGCTCGTCGAGGAGGAGCAGCTGAGGCTCGATCGCCAGCGCCCGGGCGAGGGCGACGCGCTGCTGCATCCCGCCGGACAGCTCGTACGGGTACTTGGTCTCGCGACCGCTCAGGTGGATGAGCTCGAGCAGCTCGCCGACCTTCTGGTCGATCTTCTGCTTCGGCTGCTTCCGCACCCGCAGCCCGAACCCGATGTTGTTGGCCACGTTCATGTTCGGGAAGAGGGCGTACGACTGGAAGACCATTCCGATGTTGCGCTGGTTCGGCGAGCGCCCGGTGATGTCCTTGCCGTCGATCGTGATCGCGCCGGCGGTCGGCTGCTCGAACCCGGCGATCATCCGCAGGGTGGTGGTCTTGCCGCAGCCGCTCGGGCCGAGGAAGGACACGAACTCGCCCTTGTCGACGTCGAGGTTGAAGTTCTCGACCGCGACGTTGCCGCCGGGGAACAGCTTCTTGATCCCGCTCAGGCTGAGGAAGGCCATCGATCAGTCGACCTCGCTACGGACGGCCCGGCGCACGGTGAGCGGGCGATTGGTCATCGGGTGCCGCCGATCTGGATCTTGGCCCGCCCGCCGCGGCCCACGAGGCTGATGGCGCCCATCGCGGCCCAGGTGATGGCGAAGCTCATCAGCGCCACGGCGGCGGGCTGGTAGGCCAGGTTGCCCGAGATCAGCTGGAGGTAGGTGGCGAACATCGGCCGGGCGAGGAAGTTCGCGATCGTGAACTCGCCGATCACGATCGCCAGGGTCAGGAACGCGCCGCTGAGGATGGACACCCGGAGGTTCGGCAGGATCACCCGCCAGAGGATCGTCGCCCAGCCGGCGCCGAGGCTCTGCGAGGCCTCCGTGAGCGACCGGATGTCGATCGACCGCAGGCCGGTGTCCACGGCCCGGTACATGTATGGGAACGACAGCACCACGTAGGCGCACACGAGGAGCGCGTCGCTGCCGAGGTTCGAACCCGTGAGCGGGAGCGGCGGCTGGCTGTACCGGGTGATGAGGCCGAACACAAGGATGATCGGCGGGACGACGAACGGCAACAACGTCACGAACTCGACGACCGGGCGCAGCCGCGGCAGCCGGAGCCGGACCCAGAACGCGGTCGGGACGAGCAGGCCCATGCTCACGATGATCGTGATGACGCCGATCACGAACGAGTAGCCGAGCGTCTTCCAGACCTGCGGGTCGTTGATCATGTCGGTGTAGGCCGACAGGAACGGCTGAGCACGCAGCGAGAACAGCAGGGTCCCGATCAGGGGCAGGAAGAAGTAGGCCAGGCTGAGGAACAGGAAGATCCACGAGCCGACGGTCTTGCCCTGGAGCCCCCGGCCGGCCGGGGCGACGGCGCTCTCGGATGGCCCTGACAGCGCCTCGAGCTCGTTGTGGAGACGATCGACCTCGCTCGTCATCGCTGCCACCGCTCGGCGCGCCGGGAGAGCCAGGTGTAGGCAAGCAGGGTCACGCCCATGATCCCGACCATGCCCATGGCCAGGGCGTAGCCGAGATTCTGGTCCTTGAGCACGTCACCGGACAGCTGGCTGCCGATGAGGATCGTGACCAGCGGAATGAACCCGCCGGTCAGCGCGAAGGCGGTGGCCTGCGCTCCGAAGGCGTTCCCGAACATGAGGACCATCGAGCCCAGAATCGAAGGCATGAGGATCGGCAGCGCAATGTGCCGCCAGTACTGCCAGGTGCTCGCGCCCATGTTCTCGGCGGCCTCGCGCCAGTCCCTGCGCAGTCCGTCGATCGCGGGCGCGATGATCAGGACCATGAGCGGCAGCTGGAAGTAGAGGTACACGATGATCAGTCCGAGCCGCGAGTAGATCGTGAAGCCGCCGCTGTAGATGTCCCAGCCCAGGAACTGCTTGAGGAAGACCGTGATGAACCCCAGGCGCCCGATCGTGAACACGAAGGCCAGGGCGAGCGGGATGCCGGCGAAGTTCGCCGCGACGCCCGAGAAGGTCATGATCCCCGTCCGGATCGGCGCCGGCAGCCCGCCGGCGATCACGGCGTAGGCCAGCAGGAAGCCGAACAGCCCGCCGAGGACGGCCGAGACGATGCTGATCTGGAGGCTGACGATGTACGCGTTGGCGGTCGTCGGCCCGGTCAGGTGGGCGTAGTTCTGGAGGGTGAACTCCCCTTGGGCGTTCTGGAAGCTGCCCTGGATGAGCGACCAGGTCGGGACCACCAGGAACAGGAAGGCGAAGACGAAGAACGGGACCACCCCGAGCCACGTCCAGCGGAATCGTGAACGCCCGGCCCGCGCTGGAGGCGCGGTCCGGGCATCCACTGCGGCGACGGTGGTGCTCACCGTCACTCCGGGTCGGCGATCGTCTCGCCGGTCCCTACTTGACGGTCACGCCGACGGTGGTCGGCCAGCCGGTGGTGATGACGTTGGTGGCCGTGGTGATCTGGTCGAGGGTCGGTAGCTGCGTCCCGCTCGTGTCGGGCAGCTTGGCCGCGACGTCGGCCGGGATCGCGTTCGACTTGGTCAGTGCATCCATCCGCACCGGAGTGCAGTAGCCCTTCAGCCAGCCGATCTGGCCCTCGTCGGAGTAGAGGTACTCCTCCCAGAGCTTGGCGGCGTTCGGATGCGGCGCGAAGGCGCTGATCGCCTGCGCGTACATGCCACCGAACCGGCCCGAGGTCGGCACGACGACGTCGATGTTCGGATTGCCCTTGAGCGAGTCCTTGTCGGCGAGGGCGTTGTACGTCCAGGCGATGCGGATCGGGGTCTCACCCTGGGCGACGGTCGCCGTCTTGCCGATGACCGGGACGAAGTTCCCGGCGTCGTTGAGCTTCTTGAACCAGTCGAGACCCGGCTGGGCGTTGTCGAGCGAGCCGCCGTTGGCGAGCGCCGCAGCCCAGACGGCCGAGATGGCCTGGTTCGAGCCGGTCGGGTCACCGGCCAGCGCGACCTGGTTCTTGTAGATCGGGTTGAGCAGGTCGGACCAGTCCTTCGGCTCGGTCGTCACGACGGCCGTGTTGATCTCGAACGACAGGACGCCGTAGTAGTCGCCGTACCAGTACCCGTCGGCATCCTTGGCCGCGGCGGGGATGTCGTCCCAGGTCGACACCTTGTAGGGGGCGATCAGGCCCTGGGTCTTGGCGGGCGTCACGAGGCCGAGGCCGATGTCGATGACGTCCGGCGCGGCGGGGCCCTTGTTGGCCTTGTTCGCCGTGATGGCGTCCAGCTCCTGCTGTGAGCTGCCATCCGGGTTGAGCTCGTTGATCGGGATGCCGTACTTCGCGGTGAAGCCCGACAGCAGGTCCCCGTACCCACACCACGAATGCGGCAGGGCGACCGTCGTGAGACCGCCCTCGGCCTTTGCCGCGGCGATCAGGGCGGTCATGTCCGCGCCAGAGGACGCGGCCGCGCTCGCGGGCGCGCTGGCCCCGGTGCTCGGCGCGGTGGTCGGCGCCGTCGTCGGCGCCGTGGTGGCTGACGGACTGCTGCCCGTTGAGCTGCAGGCCGCCACGAGAAGGATGGCCGTGGCCCCGAGGGCCAGCAACCGGAATGCGCGCTGGTTTGGCAACTCGATGTCTCCCAAGTATGTCTGCGAGCCCTGTCCGAGCTCGTCCGTGGACGCCTGCCCTGGTGAGCGGAGGGCCGTGGACGCCTCCTCCTTGATGGCCCGGAACGGTGCTCCGCGGCAGGCGACGAGGTCCAGCGACCGGCCGGGGGACCCGCGTCGGACGCATTGTTGCAGCCGCACGGTATGCCACGTCAAGAGACTCGTGTGAACGCCCTGGCAACGCTCGGTGATCGGTTCGCGACGCGCGCCTCGCGATCGGTGCCGCAGGCCGCGTACCATCAGGCCATGGGAGCCCGACCGGCCGCCGGCGACGCGGCGGCGATGACCCCCGCCGCCCGGGAGTTCCTGGCGGCGAATCGCTTCGCCGTGATCGCCACGATCGACCCCGACGGGGCGCCTCACCAGGCCGTCGTCTGGTACCGGCTGGACGGCGACGCGCTCGTGGTCAACTCGGCGGACGGGCGCCGCTGGCCGGCCAACCTGCGGCGCGACCCGCGGATCGACCTCACGGTCGAGGACGGCTACCGCTACGTCCAGGTCCGCGGCCGCGTCGCGGCGGTCATCGACGACCAGACGATCGCCCAGGCGGACATCGCCGAGATGGCCCGGCGCTACCACGCCGACGAGGGTGACGAGGCGGACCGGCTGATCCGCGATCGGTTCACGAAGCAGCACCGGGTCAGCTTCCGGATCCGGCCCGAGCGCGTGGCCGAGGACCTGTGACCACGAAGTTCGGCGCCCAGCTCTGGTCGCAGGCGACCGACTGGCCGGGGTTCCGAGGGGCCGCCCTCGCGGCCGAGGGCTCGGGCTGGGACTCACTCTGGACGTGGGACCACCTGCTGGCCATCCAGGGCCCGTGGCGCCAGCCGATCGTCGAGGGCTGGCTCGCCCTCGCGGCGTGCGCGGCGTCGACGACCCGGATCCGGCTCGGGCTGATGGTCGGCGCGAACACGTTCCGCAACCCCGGGCTGACGGCGAAACTCGCGACGACGCTCGACCACATCAGCGACGGCCGGGCGGTCCTCGGCATCGGCGGCGCCTGGTTCGAGCGCGAGCACGATGCGTTCGGGATCGACTTCGGGTCGAGCGTCGGCGAGCGCCTCGACCGGTTCGACGAGGCGGTTGGGCTGATCCGCCGGCTGCTCGACGGCGAGACGGTCGACCACGAGGGCGCGTACCGGTTCCACGATGCCCAGCAGCTGCCGCGGCCGGTCCAGGCCCACCTGCCGATCCTCGTCGGTGGCTCCGGGCCGAGGAAGACCCTGCGCACCGTCGCCCGCCTGGGCGATGCGTGGAACACGGCCGGGACGATCGAGGAAGTTGCCGCGCGCGACGCGATCCTGCGCGAGCATTGCGCGGCCGTCGGTCGCGACCCGGACACGATCGAGCGCACGGTCAGCTTCCCGATCGTGGTTCGCGATCGCCCCGCCGAGGCGGCATCCGCGTTCCAGGCCCTGCTCGACCACAACGGCGTCGAGGGTGGGGCGGCCGCCATGGGCATCCCCGTCCTCCTCGGCTCGCCCGCCTCGATCGCGGCCGAGCTCCTGCCCTACCGTCGCCTCGGCTTCGAGACCGTGATCGTCCGGCTGCCGGCACCCTACGACGCCGAGACGATCGCCCGGATCGGCGAGGTTCGCTCAGCGCTCGACGAGCTCGCCCCGCGCGACCGAGCCGGGTGACCGTCGTCGTCCTCGCCGGGGGCGTCGGCGGCGCGAAGCTGGCCCACGGTGTCCAGGCGAGCGTCGGGTCCGAGCTGGCGGTCGTCGTCAACACGGGCGACGACGTCGAGCGTCACGGGCTGCTCGTCTGGCCGGATCACGACACCGTCCTCTACACGCTCGCCGGGATCGCCGACCGCGAGCAGGGCTGGGGCATCGTCGGCGAGACGTACGCCGTGGCGACGCAGCTCGCCGTCTACGGCGAGGACACCTGGTTCCGGCTCGGGGACCGCGATCTGGCGGCGCATATCGTCCGGACGGCCCGGATCCGGGCCGGCGGGCGGCCGGCCGAGGTGGCCATCGGCATCCAGCGGTCGCTTGGGCTCGTCGCCCGCATCCTGCCGATGACGGACGAACCGGTGCGGACCGAGGTCCGGACCGACGACGGCTGGCTCGACTTCCAGGAGTACTTCGTTCATCGCCACCAGGAGCCGACCGTCCACGAGGTCCGGTTCGACGGGATCGCGGTCGCCCGTCCTTCCCCCGAAGTCGCGGCCGCGCTCGCGTCGGCCCGGGCGATCCTCCTCGCGCCGTCCAACCCGCTCGTGTCCATCGGACCGATCCTCGCCGTGCCCGGGATGACCGAGGCGCTGGCGGCGGCCCGCGGGGCAGGCACGCCGATCGTGGCCGTGTCCGGCATCGTCGGCGGCCGGGCACTCAAGGGGCCGGCCGACCGGATGCTCACCTCACTCGGTCACGAGGCCAGTGCGCTGGGGGTCGCCCGGCTGTACGCCGGGCTGGTCGACGGCTTCGTGCTCGACATGATCGACGCCGACCTCGCGCCGGCGGTTGAGGCGCTCGGGTTGCGGACGCTCGTGACCGACACGGTGATGACCGACGACGCCGCCCGGGCCCGGCTCGCCACCGACATGCTGGCGTTCGCGGAGCGGCTGCGCCGCCCGTCGTGACCGCTCGGCCGGCCGAATCTGGGGCGCCTCTCCCGCCACGTGCCCGATACGATGTCCGCCATGACCGCCCAACCCCCCCAGGCCGACCTGAGCCGCCTTGTCGCGCTCGTCCCGGTCGCCTCGCTCGAGGGCGCCAAGTCACGTCTCGGGGACCGTCTCGACCCCGAGGAGCGCCAGGCACTCGTCCTCGCCCTGCTGGCGCGGACGGTGGCCGCGGCCGACGGCGTCCCGGCGATCGCCTCGGTCGTCGTGGTGAGCCCCGACCCGACCGTTCTCCGGGCGGCCAGCGCGCAGGGGGCGACCCCGGTGCTCCAGGCCGATCGCGGGCTCAACGAAGGCCTCACCGCGGCGGCGCGCTGGGCCGCCGCCGATGGGGCAACGGCGGTGCTCGTCGTCGCGGCCGACCTGCCGGCGATCTCGGCGCCCACGATCGCGGCCGTCGTGCAGGCCGCCGCGGAGCAGCTCGATCCGGCCCGGCCCTTCGTCGCGATCGTCGCCGACCGCCACGGGCGGGGCACGAACGCCCTGCTCGTCAGCCCGCCTGACGCGATCCCATTCCAGTTCGGGGCAGACAGCCGCGCGAGCCACCGGGCCGCGGCCGCCGGCGTCGCCGCCGTGACGGTCGAGCTGGACGGTCCGCTCTCGCTCGACCTCGACCTGCCGGCCGACGTGATCATGGCCGAGGAGCTCGGGCTGCTCGACCCGGCCCATGTCGGCTGAGGGCGACGGCCGGCTGACCGTCGTCGCCCTCGACTGGATCCCCGAGATCCGTCCCGGCGACGACCTGCCGGGCCTGCTTGCGGCCCGGCTGGCGGAACTGGCCGCGAGCGGCATCGGACCGCTCCGGGACGACGACGTCCTGGTGGTCACCCAGAAGGTGGTGTCCAAGGCCGAGGGCGCGCTCGTCGACCTCACGACGATCGAGCCACGACCCGAGGCGCTGGCCTTCGCCGAGCGCTGGGACCGCGATCCGCGCCAGGTCGAGGTCGTCCTGCGCGAGGCGCGCCGCGTCGTCCGCATGGCCAACGGCGTCCTGATCACCGAGACGACGCACGGCTTCGTGTGCGCCAACGGCGGCGTCGACGCGAGCAACGTTGGGCCGGACAGCGGCTCCGTCGTGACCCTCCTGCCGGTCGATCCGGACGGTTCGGCGCGCCGGATCCGGGAGGCTGTCCGCGCCCGGACCGGGATCGACCTCCCGGTCGTGATCTCCGACTCGTTCGGGCGCCCCTGGCGGTGGGGCATCGTGGACGTCGCGATCGGGGTGTCCGGGCTTGCGCCGCTCGACGACCTGCGCGGAACGCCCGACGCCGACGGCCGGGTGATGCGCTCGACCGTGCGGGCCGTCGCCGACGAGATCGCCTCGGCGGCCGAGCTCGCCCTGGGCAAGATCGCCGGCCGTCCTGCCGCCCTGGTCCGCGGCGCCCGGCCGCTGCGCGGCGAGGCCACGATCCGCGAAGCGCTCATCCCGTCCGAGTCCGATCTCTTCCGCTGACTCGTCTACGCTGCACCGGTCCGGAACCGGCGCGCGACCGGCCCGCGGAAGAGGAAGCCACGACGCCGTGAAGCTCGGACTGCAGATCAGCTCGTTCACCTGGCCGGGCGGCCCCGAGGCGATCGGGCCGACCCTCGCCCGGATCGCCCGGACCGCCGAGGACGTCGGGCTGGACTCGGTCTGGGTGATGGACCACTTCTTCCAGATCCGGAGCATCGGTCGGGAAGAGGAGCCGATGCTCGAGGGAATGACATCTCTCGGCTACCTGGCCGGCCTGACCCGCCGGGTCCGCCTCGGGCTGATGGTCGGCGGTGTCCACTACCGCCATCCCGGGCTGTGGGTCAAGGCGACCACCACGCTCGACGTGGTGTCCGGGGGGCGGGCCTGGCTCGGGATCGGCGCGGCCTGGAACGAGAGCGAGAGCCGGGCCCTCGGGTTCCCGTTCCCGCCGCTGGGCGTGCGCTTCGAGCTGCTCGAGGACACGCTCCGGATCGCCCGCGGGATGTGGCAGGGCGAGCGCGGCAGCGAGGAGCGCTTCGAGGGGCGGCACTACCTCGCGACGCGGCTGCTCAACTCGCCCCAGTCGATCTCGCGCCCGCGGGTGCCGATCCTCGTTGGCGGCGGGGGCGAGCAGAAGACGCTCCGCCTGGTGGCCGAGTACGCCGACGCCACGAACGTGTTCGGCGACGGGCCGCGGATCGCCCACAAGTACGCGGTCCTGCGCGAGCACTGCGAGCGGATCGGGCGCGACTTCGACGAGATCGAGCGGACGACCAACCAGGACGTCGACATCCGCCTCGACGGCGCCTCGCGGGGGGAGCCGGCCGCCCGGGTCGTGGACCGGTTCGGGGAGCTCGCCGATGCCGGCGCCCAGCACGTCATCTTCAGCCTCCGTGACGTCCACGACGAGCGGAGCCTCGAGATCGTCGGGCGCGACGTGATCCCGCAGCTCCGCTCGCTCTGAGGCGGCCCCAGGACATTCGGCCCATGGCCGGCGCGGGATCGCGTACCGACACTTCGAGCATATGAAGGCATGGGGCGATCCGCCGATCCGTCGGCGCGATGACCCGCTCGTTCGTCGCGGGTCCCATGCGGTGGGACCGAGCCGCTTTGACAGCCCGATCGACCCGGGCCCGGCGGGTCCGACCGCGGTCGGGATCCTCAGCCGCGGCGCGCGCTCCGACACCGACGGCCGGCCGCTCGACAGCCAGCCGACGCCGCTTCACGACTGGCTGTGGACGCGCCAGGCGGCCCGCTACCGGCGGCTCGGATCGAGCGCCGACCTGGGGCCCGAGGCGATCGCCGCTGGCAGCGCCGCCCTGCTCCGGCTCGGGGAGACGATCGGCCCGCAGGAGCTGACCGACCCGGTGATCGCCGCCGCCTATCGCTTCGCGCGCAGTCGCGGCGTGCCGGTCAACGTGCCGCGGCTGCTCGTCGCCTACGCGGAGGCGGCCGACCGGGCCGATCGTCACGAAGGCTTCCCGTGGGCCTTCGAGCCGGGTGGCGGACCCGGCTCACCGCTCTCGGACGACCTCGACGCGGAGCCGGTCCACTGGCGCCCGCGTGACCGCGGGCGGCTGCTGGCGGACCCCGAGGGCTACGCGCGCTGGTTCGTCGAGCCGATCGCCCAGGTCCAGGTGCTCGAGCTGCTCGCCGAGATCGCCCGCCAGGACGACCCCCAGGGCGATGCCGCGGGTCCGATCCGCAACGCGCTCCTGCCGTCGATCGAGGGCGGCTTCGCCCTGCACGTCGCGGCCGACGATCCATGGCGCGACCTGTTCGCTCTGTGGCTGCTGACCCGCGCGCCGCATACGCTCAACGACCTGTGGTACCTGGCGACCGCGATCGCCTATCGCTATGCCAGCCGCGCCCGGCGGGTGGCCGGCCCGGTCGTCGGAACGGGCGCGTTCCGCGGCGAGCAGCTGGTGTCCGCGAGCGCCTCGCTCGGGTCGGTCCTGTGGCACCTCCGGGTGTACGCAACGCTCGTGCCGGAGCTCGTCGGCTTCGTCGCCCACAACGCCGCCCCGGACGGCGGCTGGGCCGATCCCGGCCAGCCGACGGACGTGCTGACCACGCTCGCCGCAGCCGATCTCCTGCTCGCCCTCGACCCGACCTTCGACCCGACCCCGACGATCGGCTGGTTCGCCCGTGCGCAGGAGGAGGGTGGCTGGTGGCGAGCGCTCGGACCCGAGGCACCGTGGCTCACCGCGGCGATCGTCGACTGGCTCGTCCGCGCGACGGGACCCGTCGTCGCCCGGTTCCGCTGGCCGGGGACGCTCAAGCTCGATCTGGACCGGCGCACCCAGCTGCCGACGTACGCCTGGTTCGCCGACATGGTCCGCAGCGCGGCGGAGCTGCCGGGTCTGGCGGCCGCCGACTGGGACATCGCGTTCATCGACCTCGCCGGGTTCGGGGCCTTCAACACGGAGTACGGCCAGGCCAAGGGCGACGAGGTCATCGGCGCATTCGGCCGGGCGCTCGGGCAGATCCCCGGCAGCCGCGCGGTGCGCGATGGCGGTGACGAGTTCATTGTCGTGGGCGCCCCCGGCGACGAGGGCCTGTACAACCGGCTCGACGCCTTCCGCGGCAGCTGGCTGGAGGAGTTCCGGGGGACCTTCGGTGACCTCTCCCAGCCGGTCCGGCCGCGGATCACCGTGTCGCGGACGCGCGGGTCGGAGCTCGTCGCCGCGCGCGAGCGGCTCGGCCGGCGGATCGGCGAGCTCAAGAAGGAGTCGCTCGAGCCGCCCGACGACGGGGTGATCGAGCGGAGCTGACGGCGACGACACCAGGTGCGCCGCCGCGAACGCCAACGGTACTTCGGCCCATGGCGCACCGAGTAGTCCCATCGACACTTCGGGCATATGAAGGCTGGGGGGATCCGCCGATCCGGCGCCGACGCGACCGGCGATCCGGAACCGACCGTCCGACACGTGCTCCACCACGCCAGTGGGCGGGCGTCGACAGCCCGATCGACCCCGGCCGTACCGAGATCGGCGCCTGCTCGTCGTACCGAGCGCTCGACCGCGATGCCCCGCGACGCGCTCGGCGGACCCGCCGCGGCGATGTCAGGCGGGACGCCATCGAGGCGGCGACGACGGCGATGCTCGGCCTCGGCGAGAACATCGGCAAGAAGGAGCTGAGCGACCCGATCATCGCCTCGGCGTACCGGTTGCCCGCGCGCCGTGTCGAGTGGGTGAACGTCCCGCAGCTCCTCGCGGCGTACGCCGGGCGACATCGCGCCGGGCGCGGGGCTGGGTTCCCGTGGGCCTTGAGCTGGGCGGCGGTCCGGGCTCGCAGCTCTACGTGGCTGAGCGCGGGCAGCGACGACCCACTGGCGACCGCGCGACCGCCAGCGGCTCGCGGCAGATCCGCTCGGATACGCCCGCTGGCTTGTCGAACCGATCGCCCAGATCGAGGTGCTCGAGCTGCTGGCCGAGCTCGCCGAGCGGAGCGACACGCAGGGTGAGGCAGCGGCGCCGATCCGGGCGACGCTGCTGCCGCTCGATGGAGGACGGACTTCGCGCTCCACGTTGCCGCCGACGACCCGTGGCGCGACCTGTTCGCGCTGTGGCTCCTGACGCCGGGCCCCGGCCACGCTCAACGACTGTGGTATCTCGCGATCGCCATCGCCTTCCGATACGGCTCGCTGTCCCGGAAGGGTGGCGGGTCCGGTCATCGGGACGGGCTTCTTCGACGGTGAGCAGCTCGTGTCGGCGAGCGCCGCGCTCGGCTCGATCCTGTGGCAGCTCCGGACGTACCCGTCGCTCGTGCCGGAGCTGCTCGCGCTTCGTGTCCGACAGCGCCGCGGCGGACGGCGGCTGGGCGGACCCAGGGACAGCCGTCGGACGTGCTGACGACGCTCATGGCCGCCGACCTGCTGCTGGCTCTCGACCCGACCTTCGATCCGCAGACCGACGATCAGCTGGTTCGCCCGGGCCCAGGAGGACGGCGGGCTGGTGGCGCGCCCTCGGGCCGGAGGTTCCGTGGCTCACGTCGGCGATCGTCGACTGGCTCACCCGCGCCACGGGCCCGGCGGTGGATCGGTTCCGCTGGCCTGGGGCACTGAAGATCGACCTCGATCGGCGGACCCGGCTGCCGACGTACGCCTGGTTCGCCGATGTCGTGCGCAGCGTGTCCGAGATGCCGGGCCTGGCCGGGGCGATTGGGACATCGCCTTCGTCGACCTCGCCGGGTTCGGGATCTTCAACACGGAGCACGGCCAGGCGAAGGGCGACGAGGTGATCGGCGCGTTCGGCCGCGCGCTGGCGCGGATCCCGGCGAGCCGGGCGATCCGCGATGGTGGTGACGAGTTCGTGATCCTCGGGATGCTTGTGGATCAATGGCCTGTACGACCGGCTGGAGGTGTTCCGTGGCTTGTGGCTGCGCGAGTTCCAGGCCACGTTTGGGGCAGCCGGGCGTCCGGTCCGGCCGCGCATCACCGTGTCGCGTACGACCGGGTGCCGAGCTCGCCGGGTGCGCGCGAGCGGCTCGGCCGCAGGATCGGCGAGCTGAAGAAGGAGTCGCTCGAGCCGCCCGACGACGGGGTGATCGAGCGGAGCTGACGCGTCGTGCCGATTGGGTCGCTCCCGGCATACCCCCCAGGAGTATCGCCCCCGTGCTACGATGCTTGGGCTCACATCCACCGATCGCGCCACGGCGCAGGGACCCCTCCAGCAGATGACCGACGAAACGCCCAAGACCCCGCCAGCGACCGACCGGAACGGATCGGATCCCGGCGGCAACCCGTTCGGCGGGCTGGCGATCGACTTCGGCGGGTCCGCCGGCGCCGTGCCGCTCGGTGGCGCGTCCCCGCTCGGCGGTGTCGCGCCGATCGCGTTCGGGTCCGAGGCCGCCACGATCCCGACTCCCGGCGGCCCGGTCGAGGGGGAAGACTCCGGCAGCCGGACCGAGTCGAAGGTCGTGATCGTCGGCTCCGGACCGGCCGGGCTGACGGCCGCGATCTACGCCGCGCGGGCCAATCTCGCCCCGATCGTTCTCGCCGGCTCCGCGCCGGCGGCCAGCTGATGCTCACGAGCGACGTCGAGAACTACCCCGGCTTCCCCGAGGGGATCCAGGGGCCCGACCTGATGGCCCGCTTCCGCGAGCAGGCGATCCGGTTCGGGACCCACATCGTCGACGTCGACGTCGAGCAGGTCGACCTGTCCGGGCGTCCGTTCCGGCTGTGGGCCCGCGGCGTCGAGTACCGCGCCGAGTCGGTGATCGTGGCGACCGGGGCGAGCGCGATCTGGCTCGGCCTCGAGAGCGAGACCCGGCTGCGCGGCCGCGGCGTCAGCGCCTGCGCCACGTGCGACGGGTTCTTCTTCCGGGACAAGGAGATCGCGGTCGTCGGCGGCGGCGACACGGCGCTCGAGGAGGCCAACTTCCTGACCCGCTTCGCGACGCCGCGTCCACCTCCTCCACCGGCGCGACGAGTTCCGCGGCAGCAAGATCATGATCGACCGGGCCGCGGCGAACCCGAAGATCGAGATCCACACGAACACGGTCGTCGACGAGGTCGTCGGCGACAGCCACGTCGAGGCCCTCAAGCTCCGCGACACGGTCACCGGCGAGCAGCGGACGATGCCCGCCGAGGGCCTCTTCGTGGCGATCGGCCACAAGCCCGACAGCGACGTGTTCCGCGACTGGCTCGACCTGGACGCGAAGGGCTATCTCGTGGTCCACGACCACACCGCGACGAAGATCCCGGGCGTGTTCGTCGCCGGCGACGTCCACGACCATCGCTACCGGCAGGCGGTGACCGCCGCCGGCGACGGCTGCCGCGCGGCCATCGACGCCGAGCGCTGGCTCGAGAGCGAGGGCATCACCGAGGCGAGCACCGCCACCGCCTGGTGAGCCGGTCGGGCGGTCGCGGATGGGCTTCGCGGCGCGCGGCACGGCGGTCGAGGCCGCGGTCGCGGCGCTTCGGGGCGCCGACCCGAGGGAGCGCCCCGATCCCGAAGGAGCGCCGCGGCGCGGACGGTCCGCCGGATCGCCGCGTTCTTCCGGCCGTACCGCCTGCAGGTCGCGGTCGTCGTGGTCGCGATCCTCGCGACGAGCCTGCTCGGCCTGATCAACCCGCTGCTGCTCGGCGTCCTCGTCGACCAGGTCATCGTCGGCAAGGACTACACCCACCTGAACCTGTACGTCGGGCTGATGATCGTCATCCCGATCATCACCGGGCCTCATCGGCGTCGGCCAGGCGTACCTCAACAACGTCGTCGGGCAGAACGTGATGCAGGACCTGCGCAACGCGCTGTACGCCCATCTCCAGCGGATGCCGCTGCGCTTCTTCACCGAGACCCGGACCGGCGAGATCCAGAGCCGGCTCGCCAACGACGTCGGCGGGATCCAGTCGGTCGTGACCGACACCGCGGCGAACCTCACGAGCAACGTCGCCGTGGCGATCAGCACGATCGTCGCGATGTTCCTGATCAGCTGGCAGCTGACGCTCCTGTCGCTCGGCCGTGACCCCGTTCTTCATGTACCTGACCTTCCGGGTCGGCAAGGTCCGCCGGACGGTCAGCACCGAGACCCAGAAGTCGCTCGCCGAGATGTCGGCGGCCACCGAGGAGACGCTCAGCGTCAGCGGGATCCTCCTGAGCAAGACCTTCGGCCAGCAGGCCGCGTCGATCACCCGCTTCCGCGACCTCAACCGGCGGCTCGCCGCGCTCCAGATCCGCCAGGCGATGGTCGGGCGCTGGTTCTTCATGATCATCGGGACGATCTTCAGCATCACCCCGGCGTTCGTGTACTGGCTCGCCGGCGACGCTGGCGATGAACGGCGACCCGACCGCGCCGACCGCCGGCCAGATCGTCGCGTTCACGACCCTCCAGAGCCGGCTGTTCTTCCCGCTCGGCGCGCTGCTCAACGTCCAGGTCGAGATCCAGGGCTCGCTCGCGCTGTTCGACCGGATCTTCGAATACCTCGACCTCGAGCCGGGGATCGTCGACCCACCGGACCCGGTCGTGCTCGACCCGGCGACGGTCATGGGCCACGTCACGCTCCGCGACGTCTCGTTCCACTACCCGGCTCCCCCACCGCGGCCGGTCGAAGCGAGACCGACGACGGCGACGAGGCGGCGACGGCGATGCGCTCGACGAGGCGGCGGCGAGCGGTCGGCGAGCCGACGGTCGGCCGGAGCCGACGGAGGATGTCGAAGAAGCGGGCATGCGGTCCTCGAGGCGGGCGACGGCCGACGCCGCCGAGTTCGCGCTCGACGCGTCGGACGAGTGGGCCGCCCGGCGCGAAGCGCTCGACGCGGTCGGCGGCGGACCGGCGGTCGACCAGCCCGTCGGACCGTGCCCGGGGCTTCGCGCTCGACGGGATCACTTCGATGCGCAGCCCGGCGAGCTCGTCGCGCTGGTCGGGCCATCCGGGTCGGGCAAGACGACGACGACCTACCTCATCCCGCGGCTGTACGACGTCGATTCGGGGGCGGTCGAGATCGACGGCCACGACATCCGATCGGTCAGCCTCGAGTCGCTCGGCACGGTCATCGGGTTCGTGACCCAGGAGACGTACCTGTTCCACTCGTCGATCCGGGACAACCTGCGCTACGCCAAGCCGGACGCCACCGACGCCGAGCTCGAGACCGCCGCCACGGCGGCCGCGATGCACGATCGGATCGCCGAGCTGCCCGACGGCTACGACACGATGGTCGGCGAGCGGGGCTACAAGCTGTCGGGCGGCGAGAAGCAGCGGATCGCGATCGCCCGGGTCCTGCTCAAGGACCCCCGGATCCTGATCCTCGACGAGGCGACCTCGGCGCTCGACACCGTCAGCGAGCGGCTGATCCAGGCGGCCCTCGAGCGGCTGATGGAGGGGCGGACGACGATCGCCATCGCCCACCGGCTGTCGACGATCCTGCGCGCCGACCGGATCCTCGTCTACGAACGGGGCCGGATCGTCGAGCAGGGCACCCACGCCGAGCTGCTCGCCGCGGGCGGCCTGTACGCGACGCTCTACCGCGAGCAGTTCGAGACCGCCGAGACCGGAGCTCGTCGCCGGATGACGACCCACCGCTCGGCGACGCTCCGGCACGAGGGTGGGAACCGCTTCGTGGCCGTCACCGGTACCGGCCGCGAGCCGATCTTCGGCGACCGGCCGGACATCGCCGAGCACAGCCCGATGGAGCTGGTGGTCGCGGCGCTCGCCGCCTGCAGCGCGATGGACGTCGTATCGGTCGCGCTCAAGAAGCGCCAGGCCTTCGACCGCTACGAGGTCCGGGTCGAGGCGGTCCAGCGCGACGCCTACCCGCAGGTGCTGTCCCGGGTCGATGTGCTCCACGAGGTCGAGGGGCCGAAGGTCAGCGTCGACGCCATCCGGCGCTGCATCGAGCTGTCGGCGCTGAAGTACTGCCCGGTCAACGCGATGCTGTCGGCCGGCGAGACCGAGGTCCACCATCGCTTCCGGGTCGATCGGCACCGGCCCGGAGCCGTTCGACGAGAGCGGCGAGGTCGTGGTGACCGGCCCGTACCTGCGACCGGAGGCCCAGCCCGACTAGGTCGGCGGCCCGGGGTCGACGCGGTGCGCCACGGTCGCGCCAGGGTCACGCCAAGGTTGCATGACTATGCGTCAAGTTGTATAGTCATGCGTCCATGGCGGCGATCCACCCCGACTACCGATCGAGACGGCCACCGGCGAGTGGCCTCGCGCGTCCGTGAGCGCGCGTCTCGAGACGGCGGCCGAGGCGGATCGCCGGCCTGGCACCTCGGCGCCCATCCGGGTCGCCGTCGTCGGCGCGACCGGGTACGTCGGGGCCGAGCTGGTCCGTCTGCTCGACCGCCATCCCGCGGTCACGATCGTCGGGCTCGTCGGTCGCGGTCGCGACGACGAGCCGGTCGGCGGGATCCACCCCCACCTGGCCACGACGCCACATCTCGTGGACGCCGATCTGCCGACCGCCGACGCCGTCTTCCTGGCCCTGCCCCACGGCTCGGCCGCCGAGCTCGTCCCGGGGATCGTGGCCGACGGGGCCACGGCGATCGACCTGGGGCCCGACTTCCGGCTCCGCGACCCGGCCGACTACCCGCGCTGGTACGGCTTCGAGCATCCGCATCCGGAGCTGCTCGCGACCGCCGTCTACGGGCTGCCCGAGCTCCATCGGCCGGCCCTCGAGGCGCTCCGCGACGAGCCGGTCCGGATCGTCGGGGCACCCGGCTGCTATCCCACCGCCACCCTGCTCGCGCTCGCCCCGCTCGCCCGGGCGGGGCTCATCGGCGATCTCGTCGTCGACGCGAAGAGCGGCGTGTCGGGGGCCGGTCGCGAGCCGAAGGCCGAGCTCCACGTTCGGCGAGGTCAACGAGAGCGTCCGGGCCTATGGCGTCGGCGGCCATCGCCACGTCGCCGAGATCGAGCAGGAGCTCGCGGCGATCGGCGTCGCTGCCGGCCGGCCGGCCGGCGCGAACCCGGGTGCGGCCGCGGTCGACTTCCTGCCCCACCTCATCCCGATGAACCGCGGGATCCTGGCGACCTGCCACGTCCGGCCGACCCGGCCGGTCGGCCAGGACGAGCTCGATCGGCTGTATGCCGACGCGTACGCCGACGAGCCGTTCGTCGAGGTCGTGGCGAGCGCGCCGGCGACCCGCCACGTCCACGGCAGCAACTTCGCCCGGGTCCACGTCCGGCTCGACGAGCGGACCGGCCGGATCCTGGCCTTCGGCGTCATCGACAACCTGGTCAAGGGCGCCGCGGGCCAGGGCGTCCAGGCGTTCAACATCGTCCACGGCCTGCCCGAGACGCTCGGGCTCGAGCAGCTGCCGGTGGCGCCATGACGGCGGGCTGGGCACGCGCACGGCAGCGGCCGGCAGCCCGGCCGCCGGATCGAGCTGCTCGCGCGCTGCCGACGGGCCTGCCGGCCGTCGAGCGGCGGGCCGCCTGCCGGCCGGGTTCGCGGCCGGCGCGACGGCGGCCGGGATCAAGGCCTCGGGGCGGCCGGACCTCGCGATCGTGGTCGCCACCGACGGTCCGGCTGCCGCGGCCGCGGTCTTCACCCCGAACGCATTCGCCGCGGCCCCGGTCCGGCTGTCCCAGGCGCATCTCGCCGGGACGGAGCCGGCCGGCGACGGGCGCTACGGGTGGGCGCGGGCGATCGTGTCGACGAGCGGCTGCGCCAATGCCGCGACCGGACTCGCCGGCGACGCCGACCAGGCCGAGGTGGCCGCCGTGCTCGCCGCGGCGCTCCGGGTCCCGGCCGACCTGACGCTCCTGCTCTCGACGGGGGTCATCGGGACCCGCCTCCCGCTCGACCAAGGTGGCGGCCGGCATCGCAGACGGTGGTCGGCGACGGGCTCCGCGCGACCGACGACGCACTCGAGGCGGTCGCGGCGGCACTCCGGACGACCGACTCGCGCACGAAGCTCGCGACCGTCGCCGCTCGAGCTGCCCGGACCCGACGGCGCCCCGGTCGCGGTCACGGTCAGCGGCATCGCCAAGGGCGTGGGGATGATCCATCCGCGGATGGCGACGATGCTGGCCATCGTGCTCACCGACGCGACCGTCGACCCGGCCGTCCTCCATGGGCTGCTCCGGCCGGCCGCCGCGCGGACGTGGGACCAGCTCAGCGTCGACGGCGACACGAGCACGAACGACACGGTCTTCCTGCTGGCCTCGGGCGCCGCCGGCACGGCGCCGGTGACGGCCGGCGGCGACCCGGCGGCCCGGCTCGGCGCCGCGATCGAGGCGGTCGCGCGCGATCTCGCCCGGCAGCAGGCCGCCGACGGCGAGGGCGCGACGACCCTGCTCACCTGCCAGGTATCCGGGGCGGTCGACGACGCCGATGCCCGGGCGGTCGCCCGAGCCGTCGTGTCGAGCAGCCTGGTCAAGGCCGCGGTCCACGGCCGCGACCCGAACTGGGGCCGGATCGTCGGCGCCGCCGGGAACGCCCGGCTGGCGGACGCCGCGGTCCTCGCGGCCGCCGGGCTGCCCAGCGCCGAGGCGGAACGACGGGCCGGCCGGCCGGCCGATGTCGAGCCCGATCGGCTGCGGGTCGCGATCGCCGGCCACGCCGTATTCGACGGTCCGGCCGGTGGCCCGGTCACCTTCGACCGCGCCGCGGCGCGGGCGGCCATGGACGCGCCCGAGGTCCTCATCCGGCTCGATCTCGGCCTGGGCGACGGGACCGGCGAGGCCTTCGGCTGCGACCTGACCGAGGCGTACGTCATCGAGAACGCGGAGTACACGACGTGAGCGAGATCCTCGTCGTCAAGCTCGGCGGGACGACGATCGCCGACCAGGCGCCAGGTGCTCGGCGAGGTCGCGGCGGTCGCCCGCCAGCGTCCCGTCGTGCTCGTCCACGGCGGCGGCAAGCGGATCACCGAGTGGCTCGACCGGCTCGGCGTCCCGTCGACGTTCGAGGGCGGGCTGCGCGTGACCGACGCCGCCTCGCTCGAGGTCGCGGCGGCCGTCCTGCGCGGCGTCGTCAACAGCGAGCTCGTCGCGGGGCTGCGCGACCTCGGCGTCGACGCGGTCGGCCTGTCCGGGGTCGACGGCGGGATGCTCATCGCCGAGCGGGTGTCCGGGATGGGCCTCGTGGCCCACGTCGTCGGGCTCCGGCGCGACCTCCTCGACTCGCTGCTCGTCGGCGGCCAGGTGCCGGTCGTCGCGCCGCTCGCCCGGGACGAGGACGGCGTCGTCTGCAACGTCAACGCCGACGACGTCGCGGCCGGGATCGCGGCCGGCCTCGGCGCCCGACAGCTGGTCCTCCTGACCGACGTCGACGGCGTCCGCGACGCCGACGGCCGGCGGCTCGACACGCTGACCGCCGGTGAGGCGGAGGCGCTCATCGAGGCCGGCACGATCGCCGGCGGGATGGTCCCGAAGATCCGGGCCGCGCTCGCCGCACTCGACTGGGACGGGGCCGAGGCGATCATCGCCGATGCCTCGGCGCCGGACGCCCTGACCCGAGCCCTCGACGACCCGACGTTCGGGACCCGCCTGACCGCCAGCCGCTCGCCCCGGGTCGGGGCGGCCTGAGGAGACGACGATGCGCAACGGGACCACGGCCGGGACGCGGGTCGACCGCCAACGCGCCATCCGCGAGCTCATCACGCGGATGCCGATCGGCAGCCAGGGCGAGCTCGCGGTCCAGCTCGGCCGGCGCGGCTACGCGGTCACCCAGGCGACCGTGTCGCGCGACGTGGCCGAGCTCGGCCTGGTCAAGATCCCGCGCGGCGCTGGGCACGTCTACGTCGCACCCGAGGACCTGGCCGTCCGTCCGCCGCGGTCGGACGAGCGCCTCCGCCGGATCCTCGCCGACATCCCCGTCACGATCGGCCGGAGCGGGCTCACCTGCTCGTGATCGGCACGCCGGGGACCGCCTCGACGATCGCCCAGGCCATCGACGACTCGACGCTGACCGAGCAGGAGGGGACGCTGGCCGGGGACAATACCCTCCTCGTCCTGTTCGCCGACGAGACGCGACTCGAGCGCTGGCTCGACCGGTTCCGGGCGATCGAGGCCCAAGTGAGCGCACCGTCGGAGGCCACGTCATGAACAAGGTCGTCCTCGCCTACTCGGGCGGGCTCGACACGTCGGTCGCGGTCGCCTGGCTGCGCGAGCAGTTCGGCGTCGAGGTCGTGACCCTGACGGTCGACGTCGGCGGCGGCTCGCTGCGCGAGGGCGTCGAACGCCGGGCGATGAGCGCCGGCGCCGCCAAGGCCTACGTCGTCGACGCCCGCGAGCGGTTCGTCACCGACTTCGTCTGGCCGCATCTCCAGGCGAACGCCCTCTACCAGGGCGCCTATCCGCTGGCCACGGCCCTCGCCCGGCCGTTGATCGCCCAGCTCCTGGTCGAGGTCGCGGCGCGCGAGGGTGCCGACGCGGTCGCCCACGGCTGCACGGGCAAGGGCAACGACCAGGTCCGGTTCGACGTCGCCGTCCACGCGCTGGATCCCGGGCTCGAGGTCGTCGCCCCGATGCGGGTCGGGATGGGCCTGTCGCGCGACCAGGAGATCGACTACGCCAACGAGCGCGGGATCGAGATCCCGATCACGAAGGCGTCGCCCGTACTCGATCGACGTCAACCTGTGGGGTCGCTCGTGCGAGACCGGCGTCCTCGAGGACCCGTGGGTCAGCCCGCCGGCCGACGCCTACGAATGGACGGTCGAGCCGAGCGCCGCGCCGCCGCCGGTCGAGATCGTCATCGCCTTCGAGGGCGGCGTCCCGGTCGCGCTCGACGGGGAACGGCTCCCGCCGGTCGAGCTCATCGATCGACTCCACGAGCTCGGGGGCGCCCACGGCGTCGGCCGGATCGACCACGTCGAGGACCGCCTGGTCGGGATCAAGAGCCGCGAGATCTACGAGGCACCGGCCGCGACGATCCTCCATGCCGCGCATCGCGCGCTCGAGGGGCTGACGCTGTCGAAGGACACGCTCCGGTTCGACCGGCTCGTCGCCGACGAGCTCGCCCGGCTGACCTACGACGGGCTGTGGTTCAGCGCCCTCCACCGCGACCTGCGCGGCTACGTGGCGTCATCGCAGCGGGTCGTCAGCGGCGATGCCCGGATCCGGCTCGACCACGGCTCGGCGATCGTCGTCGGGCGGCGTTCGCCGCTGTCCCTGTACGACAAGAGCCTGGCGACCTACGACGAAGGGGACGCGTTCGACCACGCCGCGGCGGTCGGGTTCATCGAGATCTTCGGGCTGCCGCTCCGGGTCGAGGCGGCCCGCCACGGTGCAGTCGGCCGCCATCACGGGGCGGCCTGGTCGTGGACCGACCCGCTCCTCGACTCGCTGCCGACGACCGTCGAATCGGCCGAGCGGCCCCGCCTGACCTCGGCGGCCGGGACGTGGGGTGGTCTGGGGAGGGGTTAGAGTGTGGGTAAGGTGTTAAGATAGTGGAGTTATAAGGTATGAAGGAAAGAATAGAATGATAAAAAGGTAAGAGAGAAGAGAAAGAGGAATAAAAAAAAAAAAAAAAAAAAAAAAAAAAAAAAAAAAGAAGAAGTAGAAGATGAAAAAGGAAGAGAACAGCTCCGCGGTAGAGCCTGAGAAACTCGTCGATCGGCTCAGTCGGTCAGGCGACGTCACCGCCGCAGGAGCGTCTGTCGACGAGGCCGGCCAGGGACGAACGCGTAGACGATGACGACCGCGAGACGAGCCGGCGTGCGCGTAGGCGCTGTCCGTCTCGTGCCGCTCGACGGTCGCCGAGGCAGCGGCTACGCCGCGAAAGCGAAGAACGAAGGCAGACGAGCGACACTGAGAACGCGTAGCCGCTGGCCGCGCCCACCGGCGACCGAACGACCAACGAGCCTTCGTCACGTGCATCGGTCGAGATCGGTGATCGCCTGTCCGGACCGTCGTCGGGTCGGTTCGGATGCCGGAGTCCTGGTCCATCACACACCCTACACGCGGAAAAAGCGGATGAAAAAAAAAAAAAAAAAAAAAAAAAAAAAAAAGACGAGTAGAAAAGTAGGGAGGCGAAGTAGGTGGAAAGACGAAAAAGTCCGCGCCGCGACGCCCGGAGGCCGATCTGCGAGAGGAACGCCTAGACGATCGCCGTCGTCCAGGGAGCGTTCGTCGGCCGAGTAGAACACGGCCGTGGCGATGTCGTCGCCGGCGACCGCGGCTGACGGCCTCGTGCTAGTCCCACCACGACATGATGAGATTATATTATTATTAGTAGTGAAAATGGTATAATAGTATAGTTATAAAATTGTAGGGGGTAGGTTCGTTTACGGGGATAAAGGTATAAAAAAGTTAGTGGTCGTAGGCCGCGGTGTCGGCGTTGCGGTTCGCGCCTCTACATCTCCGGACGATCATCGGCGCCCGACCGGCTAGCCCGCGGCCTCGCGGCGCAGCCGGGCATAGCCGGGCTTGATCACCTCGTCGATGAGTCGCAGCCGCTCGTCGAACGGGAGGAAGGCCGACTTCATCGCGTTGAGCGTCAGCCACTCCATCTCGCCGAGACCGATCCCGAACGCGGCATCGAGCGCGGCGAACTCGCTCGACAGCGTGACGTCGCTCATGAGCCGGTTGTCGGTGTTGACGGTGATCCGGAACCGGAGCCGGCGGAGCAGGTCGATCGGATGGTCGGCGATCGAGGCGGCCAGACCGGTGTGGACGTTCGAGGTGGGACACAGCTCGAGCGGGATGCGCCGGTCGCGGACGTAGGCGGCCAGCCGGCCGAGGCGCGCCTTGCCGCCCGGCTCGACCTCGATGTCGTCGACGATCCGGACGCCGTGGCCGAGCCGCTCCGCGCCGAGAGTCGAGCGCCTCGCGGATCGACGGCAGGCCGTAGCCCTCGCCCGCATGGAGCGTGAGGTGGAAGCTCGCGTGGACGAGCCGGTGGAACGCGTCGGCGAACCGGCCGGGCGGATAGCCCGCCTCCGGCCCGGCGATGTCGAAGCCGACCACACCGTCGTCCCGATGCCGGAGCGCCAGCTCGGCGATCTCGAGCGCACGGTCCTCCTGCCGCATCGCGGTCGCCAGCGACCGGACGATGATCGGCTGCCCGGCCGCGGTCGCTCGATCCATCCCGGTCCGGAACCCGGCGGTCACGGCGTCGACGACCGCATCGAGCCCGAGCCCGCCGGTCGTCGACAGCTCCGGCGCGTAGCGGACCTCGGCATACACGACGCCATCCGCGGCGAGGTCCTCGGCGCACTCGGCGGCGACCCGGGCGATGGCGGCCGGCGTCTGCATGACCCCGACGGTGTGGGCGAACGTCTCGAGATAGAGCTCGAGCGACTTCCGGTCGGCCCCGCGCCGGATCCAGGCTGGCCAGCTCGTCGGCATCCGTCGGTCGGCAGCCCGCCGTAGCCGGTCTCGGCGGCCAGCTCGACGATCGTCCTCGGCCGGAGCCCGCCGTCGAGGTGGTCGTGGAGGAGGACCTTGGGCGCCCGCCGGATCGTCTCGAACGGGATCGTCATGGTGGGATGCTAGCGCGCCGAATGGGTCTCCATGACCCTGACCGATTCGTATCTGGACAGTCCTCGCCGACGTGATACGGTCGCCGCGTCTCGGAGACGTCGAATTGGCGTCTCGGCCGCTCCCGGACCTGGAGGGTTGGGATGTCTGTCCGTCGCCCGACGATGCGATCGAGCGCGTCGCTCCTGGCTGGCCTGCTCATCGCTGCGACCGTGTCGAGCGGCGCGACCGCCGCGACCCCGAGAGCCGGGTCGGCCACGGCCGCTCGGCGCGGGCGCGCCCGCCGCCGCGTCGCCGGCCGTCAAGAAGTTCGATCCTCACTTCGTTCCCCGGACCGTCGGGCGACGGGCGCCCAACAACGTCCGACGGCTCGCCGCGCGGAAGCCCACCGTCCGGCCGGTCCGCAGCCTGCCGGTGCTGGGTCGCACGACCGGCGCGCGCGCCCGAGCCGTCCGGCAGCGGCCCGAAGGCGGCCCTCGCCGCCGCGCCGGCTCCGGTCGACGCGACGACGAACAGTGGCGATCCGGCGGCCCTCACCGGCTTCGACGGCATGAGCCGATCGAGCCACGCCACCAACGAACGTGGAGCCGCCCGATCCATGGGTCGCGGTCGGGCCCGAGCACGTCGTCCAGACGGTCAACCTGACGATGAACATCACGGATCGCCAGGGCGCGCGATCCGCTGTCGGTGGCGCTGGCCGACTTCTTCCTGCTGCCGACCGACATCCCGACCTACAACGCGGACCCCGCACGTGATCTACGACAGCCTCCACGGCCGGTGGGTGGCGACCGAGATCAGCTGGGATTGCGATACGTCGTTCGGGGGCCTCTTCGGCACCGGCTACATCGACTTCGCCGTCTCGCAGACCGCCGATCCGACCGGGACCTGGAACCACGGCTTCTTCTACTTGCCGGACCAGCTCCCCAACGGCCCGGCGCCGGGGACCTCGACCGACAAGGTCGCGATCGCCAGCAACCTCTACAACATGACCCAGGGCGAGACGTCGCCCGGGGCGGGCGACTGCCTCACGGGCGCCACCCTCGACCAGGGCGACATCGTCTACATGGACTGGCCCGACCTGATCGACGGCGGGGCGTTCGACGCGGCCGAGCTTCCGCTCGGGAGTGGCGACGTTCAGCCCGCGCGTCGCCGTCCAGGCGCCGGCGACGAGCGCGGCGCTCCAGCAGCTCTTCGGCTACGACGCCGGGGGCGGGGCCATCGGAGCGATCTACTTCACGATCGTCGGGACGCTCGCCGCCAACACCATCGATTTCGGAGCGTCGTCGGACCTGACCGGCGACGAGGTCGTGGCCCCATGGCTCGATCCGCCCCAGCCCGTCCAGGACGGGACCGGACACGATCGACTCGCGCCGTGGACGGCCGCCCGACCGACGCGCTCTGGCAGGCCGATCGGCTGGTCACCGTGTCGACGTATCCATGCGGCACCGGGCCACGCGACTGCGTCCGGGTCACCGAGCTCGGAACCGCCGGTGTCACCGATACCGTCCCGACCCACCGTGACCCAGGACTTCCTCGTCCAGGAGTCGGGCAAGGACGTCTTCATGGGCGGGATCGGGCTCGCCGGGAACGGCACCCTCCACGTCGCCTGGACGCGCTCGTCCGCGAGCGACGATCCCGTCGTCGTACACCGCCCACCAATCGATCGGCGATGCGGCCAACTCGATCAGTCCGGCCGAGCTGCTCGCCGCCGGGACCGGCCCGTACACGGGCGAGCGCTGGGGCGACTACGTCGGCGTGGCCCAGGACCCGCAGGTCCCGAGCCAGGTCTGGAACGGCAACCAGTACTCCGGCGGTACCGAGTGGCTGACGAAGATCACCCCGCTCCGGACGGCCGGCACGACCTACGTGCCGATCGCGGCGGTCCGGGTGCTCGACACGCAGGCGGGCGGCACCGGGCTGTCCGGGCCGTTCAGCGCGAACTCGGCCCGGTCCTGGCAGGTCACGAACGGGACCGACGATCCCGGACGAGGCCGTCGCGGTCACCGGCAACCTCGCGGTCACCGGCCAGACGGCGGCCGGCTACGTCTCGGTCACGGTCACCCCGACGAACTCGCCGCCGTCCTCGACGATCAACTTCCCGAGCGGGGACGTTCGAGCCAACAACGTCACGAGCGCACTGTCGTCGGCGGGCAAGCTGTCCGCGGTGTTCAAGTCCGGCGCCGGGCAAGAAGACCCAGCTCGTGTTCGACGTCACCGGCTACTTCCTGGCCGATGACTCGGGGGCGACGTTCACGCCCCTGGCGAGCCCGGTCCGGGTGCTGAGCACGGGCACGGGCGTCGGGCTGCCCGGCAAGTTCGTCGCGAACATGCCCAGGACCCTCGTCATCGGCGGCGGGACGTCGGGCGTGCCCACGACCGCGACCGCGGTGACCGGCAACCTGGCGATCGTCAAGCCGTCCAAGGCCGGCTACGCGTCGGTGACCCAGGATCCGACCGCGACCCCGGCGACCTCGACGATCAACTTCCCGACCGGCGCCGTCCGGGCCAACGGGGTCTTCGCGCCGCTCGACGCGAACCATGCGCTGTCGATCGTCTACAAGGCCGGCCGCCGGGGCGACGACCGACGTCGTCCTCGACATCACCGGCTATTTCGAGCCCGGCACGGCCGGCCTGCGGTTCGTCCCGCTGGCCCCGTCCCGGATCATGGACAGTCGCTCCACGGCGGTCCTGTCGGGGATCACCGGCGCCTTCACCTCGAGCGCCCCCAAGACCCTCGAGGTCCAGGGCCACTGGGGCGTGCCAAGCACCGCCCAGGCGGTGACCGGCAACCTGACCGTCACCGGCCAGAAGGCGGCCGGCTATGTGTCGGCGACCCCCGATCCGACCGCCACCCCGACCACCTCCACGCTCAACTTCCCGCTCGGCGACACGATCGGCAACGGGATCGTGGCACCGCTCAACGGGAGCGGCCAGAGCTCGTTCGTGTACAAGGCGTCGGCGGGCAAGACGGCCCAACTCATCCTCGACCTGTCGGGCTACTTCGAGTAGCCGGACCTCCGCTCCGCGCTCGCTCGCCGTCACGCGGCGGGCGCGGAGCCCACCACCTCCCCGAGGTCCGCTCCGTGACCCCAATCGTCGCCCGAGCCTCGAGCCATGGGGTCGACTGGGAGCTCCAGCTCGACCGCGACGGCCTCCTCCCGGGCACGACCGCCAGGGGCACCGTCGCGCTCACGGCGGCGCACGGCGCGGATGGACGCGGCGTGATCGCCTCGCTCATCGCCACCGAGCAGTGGCGGTTCGACGAGACCACGACCGACATGCAGGGCCGGCCGAGCAGCCACACGGTGACGAAGACGGTCGAGCTCCAGCGGCTCCCCGTCCAGCTCGCGGGACAGGTCAGCCTCGAGCGCGGCGAACGCCGCGAGCTCCCATTCAGGTCCCCGTCCCGCCGCTGGGCCCGGCCACCCTGGAGGCGACCGTCAGCCGGCTGACCTGGGACCTCGAGATCAAGCTCGACCGGCGGAACGATGTCGACTCGTCGATCGTCGTGCCCGTCCGCGTCCTCCAGCCGACGGCGCTCCTTCGGGCCGGCGTCGTCGACGTCGCCGAGTTCGCGCTCTACGAGGCGGCCGACTCCGCGACCGACGTCGCCCGCGGGACGGTCGAGATCAAGCCGATGCCGATCTGCGTCGGGGCGCCGTTCGACGGACGGCTGACGATGGAGACGAGCGGCCAGCTCGACCTCGAGGAGATCCGCGCCGAGATCCGGGTCCAGGTCCGTGCGACCGTGTCCAGCGGGAAGAAGGAGGAGCTGACGCTGTGGACCGGGCAGATCGTGGGGCCCGTTCCGTTCGGCGGCGCCTCGCAGGTCGTCGCATTCCGCGGCGACGTCCCCGCGACGTACCTGCCGACGATCGAGCTCCCGCACGGCCGGGCCGACGCGAAGTTCCACGTGATCCTCGCCCGGGCGTGGAACCGCGACCCCCACCTGGTCCGGGACGTCACGGTCTGCTCGACGACCGAGATCTGAGCCGGCGGGCGGCGGCTCGGGCGCGCGGAGCCGGCGGCTCCCGGCGGGCGTCCCCCGGACGGGCGGCGGCTCGGGCGCGCAGCCGGCAAGCGGCGGTCGGCGCCCCGGTCAGCCCTCCGCGGCGTCGAGGCGCGCCCGTGCGGCGGCTACCGCGGCCGCGACCCGCTTCGGCGCCGTGCCCGCCGATCACGTCCGCCGAGGCGAGCGCGGCGTCGATGCCGGCCGCGCCGCGCAGCTCGGCGGCGATCCCGGGCTCTGCGGCCAGGCTCCGCGCGACCGGGTCGTCGGCGGCCTGAGGCTGGCCGCGGATCGCGGCGTCGGCTGCCGCGTCGAGCCCGATGCCCTCGCCTCGGCGGCGGCAACGAGCGCGCCGACGACGTGGTGGGCGGCCCGGAAGGCGACCCCCCGCCGGACGAGCGCGTCGGCGACGGCGGTCGCGGTGATGAAGCCTCGGCGGCGGCCGCGCGCATCCGGTCGCGGTCGACGCGAGCGCGCGACGAGCCCGGTCATGACGTCGAGCGACGCCTCCAGCGTCGCGGCCGCCTCGAACAGCGGCGGCTTGTCCTCCTGGAGGTCTCGCTGGTAGGCGAGCGGCAGGCCCTTGACCAGGGCGAGCAGCCCGGCGAGCGCGCCGATGACCCGCGCGGCCGGCCGCGGACCAGCTCGGCCGGGTCGGGGTTCTTCTTGTTCGGCATCATCGAGCTGCCGGTCGAGAACGCATCCGACAGGCGGACGAAGCCGAAGCGCCGGGTTCGACCACCAGGTCAGCTCCTCGGCGAACCGGCTGAGGTGGACCATCGCGAGCGCCGCCGCCGCCACGAACTCCACCGACGAAGTCGCGGTCGAGACCGCGTCGAGTGAGTTCGCCGTCACGCCGTCGAAGCCCAGCTCACGCGCCGTCGCCTCGCGGTCGAGCGGGTAGCCGGCACCGGCCAGGGCGCCGGCACCGAGCGGCGAGACGTTCGTCCGCCGGCGGCAGTCCGCCAGTCGGCCACGGTCGCGCTCGAGCATCTCGACGTAGGCGAGCAGGTGGTGGGCGAGCAGGACCGGCTGGGCGGGCTGGATGTGGGTCGTGCCGGGCAGGACGGCGTCGCCATCGCGTTCGGCCAGGCCGACCAGCGCGCGCTCGAGCTCGACACGCGGCATCGAGGCCGTCGATCGTCCGTCGCAGCCAGAGCCGCAGGTCGGTCGCCACCTGGTCGTTGCGCGACCGGCCGGTGTGGAGCTTGCCGGCGACCGGCCCGATCCGCGCCGCGAGGGCCACCTCGAGGTTGAGGTGGACGTCCTCGAGGGCCGGGTCCCGGGCGAGCGTCCCCGCCTCGACCTCCTCGCAGGCCGCGAGCCCTCGACGAGCGTCCGGCCTCGTCCGCGTCACAGGCCCGGCCCGCTCGAGCCCGTGCACATGGGCGATTGAGCCGCCGAGGTCGTCGAGGGCGAGCGCCCCGTCGATGTCGATCGACCGGGTGAAGTCCGCGACCCGGGCGTCGTTCGCCTCGCTGAACCGGCCGCCCCAGAGCTGCATCCGACCCTCCGTACGTGGGTCGCCCATCGTAGCGGCCGCCCGGGAGGTGTCGAGCCGGCGCGGATCGCTCAGGTCGCCGGCGCGGGACCTCGCCGCGACCCGTCGTGGACGGCACCGACCGCCCGCAGCCGTTCGGCGGCTTCCTCGGGAGTAGGTCACGCTGCGGTTCGGCCAGCAGCTCGTAGCCGACCATGAACTTGCGGACGTCCGACCGCAGGAGCGGCGGGAAGAAATGGGCGTGGAGCTGCCAGTGATCGTCCGCCCTCGCCATCGAACGGCGCCTGGTGCCAGCCCATCGAGTACGGGAACGGGTGCTGGAACAGGTTGTCGTAGCGGCTGCAGCAGCTCGATCAGGCGACCGCGCAGCGCGCCACGCGCGGCCGGGGGTCCAGGTCGGCGAGGCGGGTCACCGGTCGCTGGGCGACGACGAGCGTCTCGAACGGCCAGGCGGCCCAGAACGGAACGACGACGAGCCAATCGTCGTCCTCCGTCCACGACCCGCGGACCGGCGCGTCCTGGGCGACGTAGTCGAGCAGCAGGCGGCGGCCGGTCCGCTCGAGGTGGCGGCGCTGGGCCGCGTCCTCCCGGGCGGCCTGGACGGGCAGGGCCGTGCCGGCCCAGATCTGGCCGTGCGGGTGCGGGTTCGAGGCGCCCATGGTCTCGCCCCGGTTCTCGAACACCTGGACCCAGCGGACGGCCGGCCGAGCTCGGTGGTCTGGTCCGCCCAGAGGTCGACGATGGAAGCGGACCGGCGCCCGGCGACATCCGGGCCATGCGTCAGGTCGTGGCGGGGCGAGAAGCAGATGACCCGGCAGGTCCCCGCATTAGCCCTCGGCGGCGGAGGAGGCCGATCTCGAGCGGGCGTCCGGAGGAGTCGGGCGGGAGTGCCGCGAAGTCGTTGGTGAACACGAACGTGCTCGGCTGTAGGCCGGTTCCATTCCCCGCTCGCCCGGACGTTGCCCGGGCACAGGTAGCAGCCCGGGTCGTGGGCCATGAGATGGATCGGCCCGGCGGGCATCCCGGCTGCGGCCCTGCGAGCGGACGCTGGATCCGGTGGGTCGAGACCAGGATCCACTCGTCGGTGAGCGGGTTGTAGCGGCGGTGCGGCTGGGTCAGCAGGTCGGCGGTGTCGCCGTCTTGGGCGGGCGTCTCGGTGGCGGGCGGTGCGACGGTCGCGTCAGCCACGAGCGGCCGGCCCAGGCCGAGGCGGTCGGCGGGATCGAGCGTGCGGTACGGGGGCGGACCCGGCGCCGTCGACGGCCCGAACGAGCCAACCCCACGGCTGATGGCCGGTGCGGACCGGGTAATCGCGGAGGATCCGCATCTCGAGCTCAGCCACGGCCTCCCGCCGGGCGAGGGTGATCGTGCAGCCGCCGAAGCCGGCGCCGGTCATCCGCGAGGCGATCACCCCCGGCACGCCCGCCGCGATCTCGACCATCGCGTCGAGTTCCGGCGAGCTCACCTCGAAGCGGTCGCGGAGCAAGGCGTGGCTCGCCGCGAAGATCCGCCCGAGGGCCTCGAGGTCCCCGCTCCGCAACGCCGTCTCGGTCGCGATCACGCGCTCGTTCTCGTCGACGATGTGCTCCGCCCGGCGGAGGGCGACCGGATCCAGTCGTCCGGCGTGCCGGGCGAGCGATCGCCCGGTCGGCATCGCGCAGCGAGTGGACCGTGGGCTCCACGGCCGCCAACAGGGCGGCCGCCCGCTCGCAGTCGGCCCGGCGGGCGTTGTACTCGGAGGCGCCGAGGGACCGCGGCGATCCCCGTGTGGGCGGACGACGAGGGCGATGCCCGCCGGTAGTGGCACGGGGTGGTGTTCGAGCGACCGGCAGTCGAGGAGGACGGCGGCGCCGGGGGATCCCGCAGGCCGACGCGAACTGATCCATGAGCCCGCACTGGGACGCCGACGTAGGTGTTCTCGGCACGCTGGCAGATCCGGGCGAGCTCGAGCGGATCGGCGTTCGGGGCCGGCGGGGCCCGAGGAGCGCCCAGGCCGAGGCGAGCTCGAGGGCAGCCGAGGACGACAGCCCCGATGCGACCGGGATCGTCGAGGCGAGGACTCCGTCGAAGCCGGTCGTGGGGAGACCGGCGGCCGCCACCTCGAACGCGGTCCCGGCTACGTAGTCCAGCCAGCCACCGTTCGGCGGGCCGATCTGGCCGAGGTCGGAGCTCGCCGCTAACGCCGTCGGCGACGAGGACCAGTCGGACACCGCCCGTCCGAGCGCGGTCGCACCGGGCGATCCGGATCTCGAGGTCGATCGCAACCGGGAGGACGAGACCCTTGGTTGTAATCCGTGTGCTCGCCGATGAGGTTCACCCGACCCGGGGCCCGGACGACGTCGATCGTCGAGCCGGGTGCGGGCGCACCGAATGCCGCTGCGAACGCCAACGCGAGCGATCCGGTCGCCAGGTCACCCGGGCCGGGAGCGGCGACGCGGGGGCGGTCGGGTTCGCTCAGGCTGGTCTCCCACGGTAGTCGACAAAGCCCTGGCGAGACGCTCGGGGCGGCCTCTCGTCGATCGGCCGCCATCGTAGCCCGCGAGCGGCCCCGGAGCGGCCTGCGGCCGCGCGTCGAGGTCCGGATCACGACGGCTACATGACGGTGGATGACCGGGTTGTGGCGGCGCACAATCGGGCATGACCCGGCGTCCCGATCGGGACGGCCCCGGCTAGGCCAGCGAGCCGTACCTACATTGGCCTATCGGCCTAGGGCCAATACCGGCTATGATGCCCGCCATGGCGTCCCGACCCAAACGACCCGCGACTGGTTCCTGTCTCGGCCTGATCTCGTTCTTCTGGGGCAGCAGCTACCTGTTCATCAAGATCGAGATCGACTGCTCTCGCCGCTCACCCTGACACGCAGGAGCCAGACGCTCTCTGCTTCGGCAGCCTCGTCCTCGGCGCGGCGCTGCTGGTCGCGCGCGCGGCGATCCGGCGCGACCAGGGCGACCTCGACGGGAAGCTCGCCGCGACGGCGCTGCGTGCCGACGTCATTAATCCCGCTTCAGCCTGATCACCTGGGGCGAGCGCTACATCGAGGCTACCGTCGTCTGGCGGCGATCCTCGCAGGCCAGACCACGCCGCTGTTCCACCGCCCATTGCATCATCGCCTCGCTCGGCGCTGGCGGAGGAGGCGATCACGCTCGACCGGCTCCTCGGGCTGATCGTCTGGCTTCTCGGTGTCGTCGTCCTGTTCAGCCACGGGCTGACCGGCGCTCGACGAGCTCGCTGCCGGGCGAGATCGCGCTCGATCCTGTCGTCGGCCTGTCGTACGCCGGCGGGGGCCGTGCTTCGTCCGGGTCAACATGCGCGGCCTCCACCCGACCGTTCCGGCCTTCTTCCAGGTGTCGATCGCGCTGGTCATCACCGACCGCGCTGGCGGTCGTCGCTCGAGTCGCCGGTCCAGCTGCCGGACACGCCGACGCGCGCTGTTCGCGGTGACCTGGGCTCGGCGTCTTCGGCTCGTCGCTGGCCTACCTGATCTACTTCCGGCTGCGTCCACGTCCTGGGCGCCGACCCGGATGTCGCTGATCACGTACGTGATGCCGATCGTCGGGATCGTGCTCGGCGTGCTCGTGCTGGACGAGACGATCGACCTGCGCACGATCGCCGGGACGGCGATCATCCTCGGCGGGGTCGGGCTGGTGAACAGCCGACGCGGCGCGCGGCGCCTGTTCGGCCGGGCGGCACCCGAGCCCGGCGTCGAGGCCTCGCCGCAGGCCTGAGGCGCAGCCCGAGCGGCCGCCGTCAGCCCTCGACGGCCAGCAGGAAGGCACCCACCACGATCACCGCGGCGGCGGCCAACCGGCTCAGGCCGACCCGACGCGTGGCGGCCTCGCCGAGCCGGAACGAGCCCCAGCCCGATACGAGGACGATGGCCGACTCGCGAACCGGCGCGACGACGGACAGCGGGGCGTAGACGTAGGCGACGAGGACGAGCAGGTAGGCGAGACCACCGTGACGATGCCGCCGATCCCGGCCCCGAGCCGAGCGCCCGGATCCGGTGGCGGTCGGTGCGCCGTCGGGTGGCAGGCTCGACGCCGCGTCGGCCGCCCGATCCCGGTGACTCGCCGCGGCCGAGTCAAGCGCGCTCGAACCCGGCCCGCCCCGCCGGTCGACGACGCGATGCCGCCGACAGGAAGACGGCGGTGAAGGTCCAGATCAAGGTCGCATAGAGCCAGGGCGGGAGTCCGGGCGCCGACCCGGTCGACCGCGGAATAGCCCGCGATCGACCAGCCGGTCGCGACCGCGAGCCAGGCCGCCTCGCGGGCCTGCCGGGAGGCGCGTTGGATCGGCCCAGGACCGCCCACGGGCGCTGGAGGGACAGGATCCCCGCGAGCAGGCAGGCCGACGCCGAGCGCGCCGACCGGTCCGAGCCGCTCGCCCAGGAACACGATCCCGACGAGACCGACAGGACGGCGCGGTCCCCCGCGCGATCGGGTAGACGAGCGACAGGTCGCCGCGGGCATCGGCGCCGAGAGCAGCGAGAAGTAAATCGCCTCGAGAAGACCCGAGATCAGCGCCAGGAGCCAGGGCCTGGTCGGGATCGGCGGGCGGCCGATCGCCAGCCAGCCGACGATCCCGGCCGGGACAGACCCCGGCCCGACGATACATCCCCCACCCGCCGTCCGGACGGGTCGTCGGCGGTATTCAGCGGGATCTTCCAGCCGGCGTGGAGCGCGGCTACGCGGATCGGGCAGGACGGGAACGCGCCCGGCGTCGGCGGCCCGCCGCCCCTGTATCGGCCGTGCAGCTTCAGGATCCGGCAGCTCATCGTCGACCAGCGTGGCGGGCGGACCCGCGTCCGAGCTGGAGCAGCAGCCCGACCCAGCGGGCCGCGTTCACCGGCGAGGTGAGCGCGGTCTCGACGAGGCGCGTGCCGCCACCACCGGCTCGATCGTCCAGCTCCGCTGGAGAGCCGGATCCCGTCGCCCACGATGATCGTCCGGAAGCGGGTTCTCGGGTCGCGCCTCGAGGCTCTCGATCCGGACGCTCGCCCGGAGGAGCCCGAGCCGGAGCCGCGCCGAACGGGTCTGGCGCCCGCGGCCGGCCAGCTCGGCGCCGCCGGACCGAGACGACGTCGGGTGCAGGCGCGTCCTGGGCGGCCGGGTCGTGGAGGGTCGTCCAGACGATCCGCGGGGTCGGCCTTGACGTCGTCCGCCGCTTCGACGACCGTCGGTGCGCTCGCTACGGGCGGCCGAGCGGGGTCAGGCGCCGATCGGGTGCCAGACCGTCTTCATCTCGAGGAAGGCGGCGATCCACTCCGGGCGCTGGGCAGGCCAGTAGTGCGGACCAGTCGAAGCTGCTCGTCGACGATTCCGCGCGGACGGCGGGCGATTCCGCTTGACGCTGTCGGCGGGCGGTGAACTCGACCTCCGCCTGGGCACTCGGGGCGACGCCCCAGGTGTCGATCGCGTCGACGTCGACGTGGACCTGCGAGCACGGGCACGAGCTCCGCCTTGAGACCGGTCAGGAGGTTGACCACGCCGCCGGGGACGTCTCGGGGTGGCGAGGACCTCGGTCAAGGTGACCGCGGCGAGCGGCCGAGCTTTCAAACGAGGCGAGCACGACGGTCACGTTGCCGCTGACGAGCGGCCGGCGCGAGCCGGCTGGTCAGGCCGAGCAGCGAGGATCGGCTCCGGGGCGACGATCCCGACGACGCCGCTCGGCTCGGGGATCGTGAAGTTGAAGTACGAACCCTGACGGGTTCGAGTTGCCGGGCACCTGGCCGAGCTTGTCGGCCCAGCCTGCGTCCGCAGACCCAGCGGTCGATCGCGCGGTCAACAGCATCGCGGGCACGCCGTTCCGCGGTGAGCCCCTCGCCGGCAGCCGATCTCGGCAACGAACTGGTCGCGCCGGCCCTCCAGTGGCTCCCGACGCGGTACAGGATCTGGCCACGGTTCATGGCCGATCGGGCGGCCCACGGCTCGAAGGCCTTGCCCGCGGCCCGGACCGCGTCCCGGAGATCGCCTGCCGCGACGCACGGCAGGCGTTCGCCAAGCAGGCTTCGCCGGACGGCGTCGACGAATTACATGCCGGCCGCGATTCGCTCCGTGGAACGCGCCGCCGATGTACACTTGTAGGTCTTGCGGACGTCGATTCTGGGCTGGGGCCGGAACCCGAGGCGGACCGAGGGCGCGGTCAGCGGTCCTCCAGGCAACGTAGGCGGAGCAGCCCGTGGAGGCCGCCTTCGCGGCCGTAGCCCGACTCCTTGTAGCCGCCGAACGGGCTCGCGCGGGTCGAACCGGTTGAAGGTGTTCGCCCAGACGACGCCGGCCCGCATCCGCTGGGCCATCATGAGGATCCGGCTGCCCTTGTCGGTCCAGATCCCGGCCGACAGGCCGTACGGCGGTGTTGTTCGCCTTCTCGATCGCCTCTTCGGGCGTGCGGAAGGTAGCGTTGAGAGGACGGGGCCGAAGATCTCCTCGCGCGCGATCCGGTGCTCTGGGCGACGTTCGTGAACAGGGTCGGCCGGAAGAAGAAGCCCCCCCGGGAGGTCGCAGGCCGGCTGGTAGAGCTCGGCGCCCTCGGCCACGCCCGCGGCGACGAGCTCGGTGATCTTGTCGAGCTGGGCCTTCGAGTTGATCGCGCCGACGTCGGTGTTCTTGTCGAGCGGATCGCCGACCCGGATCGTCGCCAGCCGGTCCTTGAGCTTGTCGATGAGCGGCCCCGCGATCGACTCCTGGACGAGCAGCCGCGAACCCGCGCAGCACACCTCGCCCTGGTTGAAGTAGATCCCGTTGACGATGCCCTCGACCGCCTGGTCGAGCGGGGCGTCGTCGAAGACGATGTTGGCCGCCTTGCCGCCCAGCTCGAGGGTGAGCGCCTTGCCCTGGCCGGCGATCCCCTTCGCGATCAGCTTGCCGACGGAGGTCGAGCCGGTGAAGGCCACCTTGTCCACGCCCTCGTGCCGGACGAGGCCATCCCGATCTCGCCCGGGCCGGTCACGATGTTGACGACGCCGGCCGGCAGGTCGGCCTGACGGCAGACGTCGGCGAACAGGAGCGCGGTGAGGGGCGTCGTGCTCGCCGGCTTCAGCACGACCGTGTTGCCGGCCGCCAGCGCGGGCGCGATCTTCCAGGCGAGCATGAGCAGCGGGAAGTTCCAGGGGATCACCTGGGCCGCGACGCCGAGCGGCCGGGCGACCCGGCCGGGGAAGGCATAGTCGAGCTTGTCGGCCCAGCCGGCGTAGTACCAGAAGTGGGCCGCCGCGAGCGGGACGTCGACGTCGCGGCTCTCCTTGATCGGCTTGCCCGAGTCCATGCTCTCGAGCACGGCGAACTCGCGGCTCCGCTCCTGGAGGATCCGGGCGATCCGGAACAGGTATTTCGCCCGCTCGCGGCCGGGGAGCTGGCCCCAGCTCTTGCCGGTGGCCCGGCGCGCGGACCGGATCGCCTTGTCGACATCGGCCTCCGTCGCGCGGGCCACCTCCGCCAGCGGCTGCTCGGTCGCCGGATCGACCGTCGTGAACGTGCGCCGTCCGAGGCCGGCACCTCGCGCCCACCGATGAACAGGCCATAGCGCGCCCGGATCCGCACGATGTCGCGCGACTCGGGCGCCGGCGCGTACTCCCACGGGATCGCCTGGCCGTCCCCGAGCCCCCAGCTGTTCGGCGCCCGGCTGGTCGTGGTGGCCACGGCGCCGGCGGCCGAGACCTCGGCCGTGGCGTCGGTCGTGGCGTCTGCCTTGGCGTCGGTGGTGCTGCCCGACGGGCGGTCGGTCTCGGTCGTCATCGCCGGGCCATTATGGCACCCGGGCTCGTCCGCCCCGGAGCACGAGCGCGGCGGATGCGGTCGTGGACCCGCGGACCCGCGGAACGACCGCGGAAACGGGCGACGGCGCGGCGCTCGCCGGGGCCACGCCGAGCCACTAGAGTCACCGCATGTCGCCGACCGATCCGCCGGTGGCTTACGAGCGCCGGATCGTCAGCGTCCTCTTCGCGGACCTGGTCGGGTTCACGTCGCTCGGCGAGCTCCTCGATCCCGAGGACGTCGCCGCCATCCAGGACCGCTACTTCGCCGCGGTCCGCCAGGCGGTCGAGCGCTACGGGGGGCGGCTCGAGAAGTTCATCGGCGATGCCGCCATGGCCGCCTTCGGCGTGCCGCGGACGCTGGACGACGACGCGGAGCGGGCCGTGCGCTGCGGCCTGGCGATCGTCGCGGCCGTCGAGCGGCTCGACGCGGAGCTCGACCTGGAGCCGGGCGTGATCGCGGTCAGGGTCGGCGTCGCGACCGGCGAGGTCGTCCACGCCGAGGCCGGCCCCGACGCCGGCCGGGTGACAGGCGACACGGTCAACCTCGCCGCACGGCTCCAGACCGCGGCGGCGCCCGCCGGCGTCCTCATCTCGGAGGCCACGGCGCTCGCCGTGGAGGAGGTGGTCGAGCTCGGGCCGCCGCTAGGCGCTCGAGCTCAAGGGAAAGGCGGAGAGGGTTCGCGCTCGCGTGGCCCTCGGGACGCGCGCGATCCGGTCGCGCGAGGTCGCGATGGGCGATCTCCGGGCGGCGACGCTCGGCCGCGAGGACGAGCTCGGCGAGCTGCTCGGGGCGCTCGAGCGCGTCCGCCGCGAGCAGACGACCGAGCGATGGCTCGTCGTGGCCCCGCCGGGAACCGGCAAGACGCGACTCCTGGAGGAGCTGGCGCGGCGACGGCCGGAGCGCCGTGACGGTCCGACGCGCCCGGTTCCGGTCCGATGACCCGAGACCGTTCGGTGCGATCGCCGAGCTCGCGGGCGCCCTGCGGGTCGGGACCTCGCGGGCCGGGACCTCGTGGGGCGGCTTCGGGCGGCCGGACTCGCCCACGGACGGGCGGCCGTGGTCGCCGCGGCGCTCGCCGAGCTCGCGGGCGGACGCGGACGCTGGAGGCGGACGCTGCGCCCGCCGGCGCGGACCCGGCGGGCCGCGGAACCGCAGGGCTCGGCCGGCCGGGCCGCTACCGAGACAAGGCAGGTCGATCGCGACGCGCGGTTCGAGGCGTGGATCGACGGGATCGACGCATTGGCTGAGCGTGGCGGCGAGCTATGGATCGTCGAGGATGCCCACTGGGCGGGCGGTGACGCCCTCGCGTTCCTCGACGCGGTCGGCCGTCGGCCGGCGCGTGGTGGACGACTGCTCGTCGTGTCGGCTCGGCCGTCGCTCCTCGAGCGCGAGCCGGACTGGTGTGCGGTGGGTCCGGGTGTCGGCCGGGTCGACCTCGCCGGGCTCACGGCGGGATCGGCGGAGGCGCTCGTCCGCGCCCTCGTCGGGCGACGCCATCCCCGACGAGCTCGTCGCCCGGGTCGCCGACGGCCTCGGACGGCAACTGCCTGTTCATCGAGGAGCTGCTCCGGACCTGGGTAAGCCTCGGGCGTCCTCGTCCGCGACGACGCCACGTGGCGGATGACCTCGTCCGGCGCCGCGCTCGCGGTCCCGTCGACGGTCCACGCGGTCTACGGCGCCCAGCTCGACGACCTCCCGCCGGCCGCCCGGCTGGCTGCCCGTCGCGCGGCCGTGGCCGGCCGGCGGTTCCCGGTGGCGGCCCTGCCCGGCCTCGGCGTGGCCGATCCGACGGATGCCCTCGCCAGCCTCGATCGACGCTCGCTGATCAGCGGGCCGGCCGAGCTGCCGGTCGTCGGTGCCGGGCTACGCCTACCGGCACGCGCTGCTCCGCGACGCGGCCTACGCGAGCCTCGCCCGGGCCGAACGGGCCGTCCTCCATGCGGCGCTCGCGGGCTGGCTGGAGGCGACCGGGGGCCGTCGTGTCGACGAGGTCGCGGAGTCGATCGGCGGTCACTACGAGGCCGCCCTCGCCGCGGCGCCCGCGCTGGCGGCGACGGTCGCCCCGGACCTGAATCGGGCGACCGCGGCCGCGTCGCGGCCGCCGACTGGCTCGAACGAGCCGCGGCCCACGCCGGGCGCCAGGCCGCGCACGACGCGTCGGCCGACCTGCAGCGACGGGCGATCGAGCTGACGCCCAACGATCGGCCGCTCGATGCGGCGAGGCGCTGGCTGGAGCTCGGGCGCGCGCTGCGTCGAGCGGGCAAGGCCGACGAGGCAGTCGCGGCGCTCGAGCGGTCCCTGGTGCTGGCGCGGGCCGTTCATGCCGGGGGGCCCGACGAGGCCTCCCCCCGACCGACGCGCCGCCCGGTCGGCCATCGCGAGCGCGGGTCCGCGCTCGCCCAGCTCACGTACGAGCAGCTCCGCTTCCTCGAGGCCTGGCAGCTCGCCGATCGCCTGCTGGCAGAGATCGGTCCGCCGGACGACGTCGATGCGGCGCTCCTGGTCATGGTCCGCGCGATGAGCCGGGCCGGCGAGACGAACGAGACCGACCCGTGGATCGCGGACGCGACTGCGGTCGTGGCGACCTCCCGGGCAGCCGCGGACCGTCGGCTCGAGCTCGAGGCGATGCTGTCACTGACGGGCGCCCGCAGCGAGGCCGGCCTGGCCGACGCCGACGACTGGCGGGCGATCGCCGCGCTCGCCGGGGAGCTCGGCGATCACGACGTGACGATCCGGGCGACCATCAACGCCGCCAGGTATCTCGTCGACGAGCGGCCGGCGGAGGTCCCGGCCGCTCTCGCGCCCGCCCGCTCCCTGGCCGAGGCCTGGGGCCTGACCGAGCGGCTCGCCTGGGTCGACGACAGCGAATGCGAGGCGATGCTCGTGACGGGCGACTGGGAGCGCGGCGTCGACGCCGGCCTGCGGGCGTTCGACCTCGGCGAGGCCCGATCGTTCCACCGGGTCGCCGTCCGGACCCTCAGTGCGCTCCTGCCCATGGCGAGCCTCCGTGGACGGCATGACGTCGTCGCCCGGGCCCACGCCTGGTATGAGCGGGCCGCCCAGCGATCCCTTCCGGACTCCCCCTACGGCCGCGTGCTCCACGCGTCCGCCGCGGCGTGGTTCGCGGCCGCTGGCCTCGTCCCCGTCCGGTTGCCCGATCCCGGCTTTCTCGGCGACGGGCTGCGGCTCGAGCCGTCCGGTCCGGCCTGGCTGGCGTGCGTGGCGGCGATCCTCGGCACGTGGCGATCGGCCGATCGGATCGACGACTGTCGCGACGCGCTCGAGGGCATCCTCGACGCACACCGACGGGCGAACACCCGCTCGACGCTGGCCGAGGGCGCAATCGGCGTCGAGGCAGCCGCGACGGAGGCGGCCGGTGGCGACCCGGCGGCCGCTGCCGCGCTCGCCCGGGCCGCGCTCGGGCCGCTCCGCGAGATCGGTGCCGCGTGGTGGATCGCCCGGGCGCTGCGAACCCTGGAGCGGATCGACGCCGCGACGGACGTCGAGCGATCGGAGGCCGCCGAGATCGAGCACCGCCTCGGACTGGTCGGTCACGCGGTCTGAGTGATCTCAACGACCGCCCGCTCCGGTGGCGTGGATCGCGTCACCCGTTCGCGGCAGGGATCCCCTCACCCGACCCGCCAGCCGAGCTCCGGGTAGTCGATCACCAGGCCGTCCGCGTCGAACGACACGTCCGCCCGGAAGTCGCTGTCGAGCAATTCGTAGCGGATCGTCCGGCCGCCCGCCGGCAGCGGGCCCAGCGGCACGTAGCGCTGGCGCGACGGCACGACCGACAGCGTTGGGAGGGCGACCCAGGCCATCTGGAAGTCGTGTGCCGGCCCGCCGGCGAGCATGCCGTGGCGGAGGACCGGCATCGTGTTGGTGAGCGGCGACATGTGGAGGTCGCAGTCAAGCGCACCCCGGACCGCGTCGAGGTCGCCCCCGGGCACGGTGGCGACGGATCCCTCGGTACCGTCGCCGGCGCGCTCGAGGACGAGGACACCATCCGCTCGCGTTGCGCACGTCCACGTCCCGCCCGGACTGCGGCTGAGCTCGATCGAGCACGACCAGCCCGCGCCGTTGGTCGTCGCCGACAGGCGTCGGGTCACGAAATCCGGGCCGGTCTCCAGCTCGTACTCCAGTCGATAGAGGACCGGCGTGACGCCGATCGCGACACCGCGCGCCCGGAGTGTGCCCGACCCGATCGTGACGTCGGCGACCTCATGTCCGTACGCGTCGGCCTTCGCCCAGCCAACCGTTCGATGGACATCCGACATCAGCCGACGATAGCAGGGGCGGGCCCGGGTTCCAGTCCGACGGCGCGATCTGGAACCCGGTGCCGGTGTAGCCTTGCCGTGTCCGCTCGCGCCGGTCTGGATTGCCCCCTGATGGACCGACTCGCCAACACCCTGGAGCTCCTCGACGGGCCGCTCGACGATCGACGGGCCGTCAGCGCGAACCTGCGCGACCTGCGCCGGATCAACCGGGTCATGGGCGGCGTCGACCTGAGCTGGCGCGCGCTTGCCGCGCTCGTCGGCGACGGCGCCCCGGCCGGTCGGCCCAGCGACGGCGAGCCGATCACGCTCCTCGACGTCGGGGCCGGCGGGGTCGACATTCCGGTCGCCCTGATCGACCGGGCCGGACGCTCGGGCTGGCAGCTCGAGGTCACCGCGATCGACAGCCGCGCGGAGATCCTCAGCGAAGCGATTGCGACGACGCCCGAGCTCGTCGAGACCCCCGGGCTGCGCCTGGCCGTCGGCGACGGGCGCGCCCTCGCGGACCCCGATCGGAGCCGTCACGTCGTCCATGCCTCGCTCGTGATCCACCACCTCGAACCGGATGACGCGGTTGCGTTCCTGCGCGAGATGGCCCGGGTCGGGGCGCGCGGGGTGATCGTCAACGACCTCATCCGGAGCCGGCTCAACTGGATCGGCGCGTGGCTGATCAGCCATCTCCTCACCCGCAGCCGGTTCACCCGCTACGACGCCCCGCTGTCGGTCCGTCGTGCGTACACGCTGGCCGAGCTCGAGGCGCTGCTCGTCGCCGCCGGGCTCCGCCCGATCGCCCGATTCCGCGGCCGGTTCGGCCACCGCTACGCGATCGCGGCCGTCGCCGGACCGCGACCGTGACCCAGCCCACCGTCGATGTCGCCGTGGTCGGTGGCGGGCTCGCCGGCTCCGTCGTGGCAACCCTGCTGGCGCGGGCGGGACGGGAGGTCGTCGTTCTCGAGCGCGTGCCGGGCTATCGCTGGCACGCCGGCGGGGTGTTCACGTCGCCGGCGTCCGTGGCCGCGCTCCGGTCGATCGGCCTGCCCGACGACGTCCTCGGATCGGTCGCCCGGCCGACCCCCGCGATGCGGGTCGAGACCCGGCGCGGCGTGCGCTTCCGGCTGACCTACGGCGACGACGGCTCGCTCGCCAGCGCGGCGGTCGGGCTCGACCGGGAACGGCTCGACCCGGCGCTCCGGACGCTGGCTGCGGCCGCCGGCGCCGAGCTGCGGACGGGGGTCTCGGTCGAGCGCGTGGCCGTCGTCGGACGGGCGCCGGAACCACTGCTCGTCGAGGCGCGCGATGCCGGCAGCGCGGGCGACGCCTCCGCCACCCTTCGCGCCCGGATCGTGGTCGGCGCGGACGGCATCCGCTCGGTGGTGGCGCGCTCCCTGGGGGTCCGCCGCGCACCGCCGTTCGCCGATCGGGTCGGGCTCACGTTCCACCTCGCCGACCCGAGCGGTTCGGGGCCACGCGACGCGCGGATGATCGTCCTGCGCGACGGCTACGTCGGGATCGCCCCGGTCCCGGGCGGTCGGGTGAACGTCGGGATCGTGCTGGGCTCGAGCTGGCGCCGCCGGCTGGCCGCGGACGGAGCCGAGCGCCTCACCCGGGACATCGTGACAGCCATCGCGGCCAGCCCCGACGACCCAGCCGGCTGGCGGGACGGCGAGCGTCGGGACGCGGTCGCCGGCGCGGCGCCAATCGGGAATCGCGTCGCGCGGCGGGCGGGGCCGGGCTGGTTCCTGGTCGGCGACGCGGCCGGCTTCGTCGACCCGTTCACCGGCGAGGGCATCCACCGGGCGCTCGTCTCGGCCGAGCTGGCAGCCGAGGCCGTCGAGGCGACGCTCGACGGCTCGGCGTCCGCTGCGGCCGGCTACGAGCGGGCGATGCAGGCGCGCTTCCGGTCCAAGGATCGAGTCAGCACGCTCGTCCAGGCGTTCCTCGGCCGGCCGGTCCTGTTCGAGTACGCGGCGCGCCGGCTGGCCACGCGGAGGGCCCTGCGCGACACGGTCGGCCTGGTCATGGGCGACCTCGTGCCCGCCGAGCGGGCGCTCGATCCGAGGTTCCTCGCCGCGCTCCTCGCCCCATGACGCGCCGGTGCCGAGCCGGTCCGCACCACCGGGCCGCCTGATGCGCTCCACGACGGCGATCGACATCGGCGCCCCACCTGAGCTCGTCTTCCGGCTCGCCCGCGACGTCGAGCGCTGGCCACGCCTGCTGCCGCACTACGTGCGCGTCCGGGTGATCGACCCCGACGGGGACCGCCCGCTCGCCGAGATGGTCGCCCGGCGACCGCTTGTCGGCGTCCTCGGCCTGGGGATCCCGGTCGTCTGGCGGGCCCGAACGTGGTCCGACCCCGGGGCGCTGCGACTCCACTTCCAGCACGTCGGCGGCGCTACGGCCGGCATGCGGGTCACCTGGCGGATCGAGCCGACACCGGTGGGCTGCCGCGTCTCGATCGAGCACGACTTCCGCCGGCCGCTCGGGCTCCCGCTGATCGGCCGCGCGCTCGGCGACGACGGCGTTCCGATGATCGTCGACCGGCTGTTCGTCCAGCCGATCGCTGGGCGGACCCTGGCGACCTTCCGAGCGCTCGCCGAGGCGCTCGCGGCCGACGACGGCGCCGGGACCGGTCCTGCCGGGACGGATCCCCGGTGACCGGCCGCGCGACGACCGGGACCGACCGGAGCGTCTGGATCACCGGGATCGGCGTGATCACCGCGATCGGGATCGGCGTCGATGCGTTCGGTGCCGGGCTCCGCGCCGGGCGCTCGCCGGTCCGACGGATCGATCGCTTCGACCCGTCCGCGTTCCGCTCGCAGGTCGCCGCGCAGGTCGACCAGTTCGACCCGCTCGACTTCATGGACGCGAAGACGGCGCGCCAGCTCGACCGGTTCAGCCAGTTCGGGCTCGTCACCGGACGCCAGGCGCTCGCCGACGCCGCGCTCAGGCCCGGCGAGGATGGGGCGGCCGACCCCGACCGCATCGGGATCTACGTCGGCAGCGCGCTCGGTGGGATCGCCTTCGCCGAGGAGCAGCACGAGCGCTACCTCGACCGCGGCATCCGGTCGGTCAGCCCGACGCTCGCGCTGGCCGTGTTCGGCGGCGCGGCCCCGGCCAACCTCGGGATCGCGCTCGGCGTCCACGGACCGATCCTGTCGACCGCGAACTCGTGTGCGTCGGGCGCCGTGGCGATCGGCGAGGCGCTCGGGGCGATCCGGTCCGGCGAGATTGACACCGCCGTGGCGGGCGGCGCCGAGGTGCCGCTGAGCCCGCTCGCCTTCGGCGCGTTCGACATCATCCACGCCCTGTCGGCCGGCTGGAACGACCGGCCGGTCGAGGCCGCCCGCCCGTTCGACGTCGGGCGCGACGGGTTCGTCATGGGCGAGGGCGCGGCGTTGCTCGTGCTCGAGGCGGCCGACGTCGCGGCACGGCGGGGCGCCCGCCCGTACGCCGAGGTCCTGGGATACGGGGCCAGCTCGGACGCGCACCACATGGTCCAGCCGCGGCCCGACGGCGTCGATGCGGCGCGGGCCGCCGGCCAGGCGCTGCGCGACGGGGGCGTCCTGCCCGGACGAGATCGACTACGTCAACGCCCACGCTTCCTCGACGCCGATCGGGGACGTGGCCGAGGCCCGGGCGATTGCCGGGGCGCTCGGCGAGCGCGCCGCGACGGTGCCGGTGAGCGGCACGAAGGCGCTATACGGTCATCCCCTCGGGGCGTCGGGCGCGATCGAGGCCGCGATCTGCGCCCTCGCGATCCGGGACGGCTGGGCGCCGCCGTCGGTCAACCTGGAGACCGTCGACCCGGTCGTCGGCGCGCTCCTGCCCGGGCTCCTGCGGACCGGCCGGCCGGGGACGTATCGCCGCGTCCTGTCGACCTCGTTCGGGTTCGGCGGCCTGAACGCGGCGCTCGTGCTCGGGGCACCCGACGGCGAAGGGGCGTAAGATCGCTCGACAACCGAATACGCCTCCGGGGAGCGCGAACGCGCTGAGAGTGTGGCGCAGGCCACAGACCCGCCGAACCTGATCCGGCTCGTACCGGTGTAGGAAGCAGGCTGATCACCGACTCGACGCCGTTCCCGGTCACCGGGACGGCGTTCTTCGTTCGAGTCGGAGGTCCGGTCAGCGTGAAGTCGTCCAGGCTCATCGTCGCGCTCGCCCTCGGCGCGGTCCTCGCCACGGCGTGCGCGGCAGGCTCGAGCCCGTCGACCGGGGCAAGCCCCACCGTGCAGTCGACGGCAACGAGCGCCCCGAGCGCGGCGGGATCGGCGGGCACAGCATCGACGACCGCGCGACCGGCCACGGCGACGGTCCGGCTCGCGCTCGACTGGACCCCGAACACGAACCACATCGGGTTCTACGTCGCCCAGCAGGACGGCGGCTACGCGGCCGAGGCAATCGACCTCAAGTTCCTGCCCTACGCCAGCACGAGTCCCGAGATCCTCGTGTCGTCCGGCGCCGCCGAATGTGGGATCAGCACCCAGGAGGGCGCGACGTTCGCGATCGCCGCCGGGGCCAAGGAGCGTTCGGTGCTGGCGATCCTGGCCCATACCGCGACGGCGATCGCCGTGCGCGACGACGGGGCGATCACCCGGCCGCGCCAGCTCGACGGCAAGCTCTACGCGGGCTTTGGCCTGCCGCAAGAGGTGCCCGAGCTGCAGGCGGTCATCCGCGCCGACGGCGGGAAGGGCGCGTTCCGGACCGCGACGCTCGACACCTCGGCGTACGAGGCGCTGTACGACGGCAAGGCCGACTTCACGATCATTTTCAATGCCTGGGAGGGCATCGAGGCGAGGGAGCGCCAGATCAAGCTCCGGACGTTCGCGTTCACCGACTACGGGATGCCCGACTCGTACGCCGTCGTCCTCGTCTGCAACGATGCCTGGCTGGCCGCCCACGGCGACGTCGCGAAGCGGTTCCTGGCCGCCACGACGGCCGGCTTCGAGGCCGCGGCGGCGGACCCCGACGCGGCGGCCAATAAGCTCGTGGCCGCGAACCCGGGCGTGTTCGACGCCAACCCCGCGCTGCCGCTCGACTCGGCTCGCTATCTGGCCTCGAACCAGCTCTACGGGACCGCCGGGAGCGTCGGCCGGCAGACCGCGGCGCAGTGGACGGCCTTCTCCGGGTTCCTCTTCGACACCGGCCTGCTGGCCGGACCGGACGGCAAGCCGCTGCCGACGCGACCCGACTTCGGGACGTACTTCACGAACGACTTCCTGCCGTGAACGACACGCCGGCGGCGACGTCGGCCTGGCGCAGGATCGGCCCCGCGGTCGGGCTCGTCGCGCTGCTCGTCGTGACCTGGGAGCTCGGCTGCCGGCTGCTGTCGGTCGACCCGCTGACGCTCCCGACACCGTCGCGCATCCTGACCGCCCTGTGGGACAACCGTGAGGTCGCGGCCGGGCACGCCGCCACCACGCTCGGCGAGACGATCGTCGGGTTCGGCGTGTCCGTCGTGTTCGCCGTCCTGACGGCCCTGGCGATGGATTCGATCCCCGCGGTCCGCCGGGCAGTCTACCCGCTGCTCGTGGCGTCGCAGACGATCCCGATCGTGGCGATCGCGCCCCTGTTCGTGCTGTGGTTCGGGATCGGCCTCCTGCCCAAGGTGCTCGTCGTCGTCCTCGTCACGTTCTTCCCGATCACCGTGGCCCTGCTCGACGGGCTCGCCGGCACGGATCGCGACGCGACGGACCTGCTCACCTCGATGGGCGCCAGCCGGAGCCAGCAGCTGTTCAAGCTCCGGCTTCCCGGCGCGCTGCCGCGGCTGTTCACCGGTCTTCGGATCGCCGTGACCTATGCCGTGATCGGCGCGATCTTCGGCGAGGCGGTCGGGGCGGTCGACGGGCTGGGGATCTGGATCGTGCTGTCGAAGAACCTGTTCCGGACCGACCTCGTCTTCGCGGCGATCCTCGTCACCGCGGTCCTCACGCTGGCGCTGTGGCTGCTCGTCGGGGCGATCGAGCGGCTGGTCATCCCGTGGTACCACGAGGCCCGGCTTGCGCGGGCCTAGAGGCACGAGGACGAGCCCGCGCTCGCGGCGTCCTCATCGGCCGCGCCGAGGTGCGGTCAGTCGATCGTGAAGTGGTCCGGGCCCTGGTAGTGGCCCGTCCGCTCCTTCTCGATCTGCATCAGGACGTCGTTCAGCAGCGACGACGCACCGAAGCGGAACCGCTCGGGCGTCATCCAGCGCGGTCCCAGGGTCTCGTACAGGACCACGAGGTACTGGATCGCCTCCTTGGCCATCCGGATCCCGCCGGCCGGCTTCATCCCGACCGCCTGGCCGGTGCCCCGCTCGAAGTCGCGGATCGCCTCCAGCATCACGAGCGTCACCGGGAGCGTCGCAGCCGGGGTCACCTTGCCGGTCGAGGTCTTGATGAAGTCGGCCCCGGCCGCCATGGCCAGGATCGACGCCCGCCGGACGTTGTCGTAGGTCTCGAGCTCACCCGTCTCGAGAATGACCTTGAGGTGGCTACCGGCGGCGGCGTCCTTGACCGCCACGATCTCCTCGAAGACGGCCAGGTAGTCGCCGGCGAGGAAGGCCGAGCGGTCGATGACCATGTCGATCTCGTCGGCGCCCGCCTCCACGGCCTGGCGCGTCTCGGCGACCTTCACGTCGAGGAAGGTCTGGCCGCTCGGGAAGCCGGTCGCGACGCTGGCCACCAGGACGCCCGACGAGCCGAGCGCCTCGCGGGCCTCCGTCACGAGCGCCGGATAGACACACACGGCGGCGACGTGCGGGATCGTGGCGTCGCCCGGCTGGGGGTGCATCGCCTTCGCGCAGAGCGCGCGGATCTTGCCTGGGGTGTCCTTCCCCTCGAGCGTCGTGAGATCCATCATCCGGATCGCCAGGTCGAGCGCCCACAGCTTCGACTGCTTCTTGATCGAGCGCTTCTTGAGCGCGTCGACCCGCTCGTCGACCCCGACCTGGTCGACCGGGCTGACCCGTCCGAGCAGGCCGCCGAGCGAGCCGGCCCGCCCGTCGAAGGCCCGGATGAGCTCGTGGGCGCGCTCGCGGGCGAGGCGGTCCTGACCGTGGATCGTCGTCATGGGGCGGTCAGGATACACCGGCCGCCCCGCTGCTCCGACGGGCCGTGGCAGGCCCGTCGGCAGCGACGCGGTCAGTAGACGCACTCGAAGCAGACGAGCCCACTGAAGAGAATCGCCGAGCGCGATTCACCGTACTGGTTCGAGGCGCTCAGCAGGATCGCCCAGTACGGGTCGGGGCCCTCCTCGTCCTTGCGGGTCCAGCGCACGAGCACGGACCGCTTCGTCCCGGTGGCAGTCGCCAGGACCTCGAGCTGGTCGGCCGGCACCTGCATCCCCTGGACGACGCAGGGCTGGTTGTCGTAAGCCGCGGCGTAGCGCGTGCATTCGTTGACGCCGTAGACCGTGAACCGCGTCGCCGCGCCGGCGGGCTCGCTCCAGGTCGCACGGTACGTCGAGGTGGTCGTGAACCCGTCCTTGGCCGTGACCTGCTTGACCAGCTTGTAGGTCGTGTGGGCCGGCCTGGGCGGAGCCGCGCCGACCGGCGAGGCGCCGGGCGATGGCGTCGGGCTGAGCACGGGCGACAGCGTGGCGGTCGGGCCGGTCGGGGCCGGTTGGCCGGCCGGGGCCGTGGGCGCCGTTGCGGTTGGGCCCGGCGTCGTCGTCGGACCCGTCGACGGTGCGCCGCCGGAGCACGCGGCGAGGAAGAAGGCGGCCAGGACGACGATCCATCGGCGGCGGTTCAGGCGGTGCATCGGTTCCCCCGTTGTGATTCCGACGGTCGGCGATCGCGGTTTGCCCGATCGGTTCGGGCGAGCTTCGTCATGGTCGTCGGACGAGCGTGGAGACGACCAACCGCGACGGATTGGGACGCCCACGGGACGAGGTGTCGGGAGGACGACAGGCCGCATGCTCGTCGACCGGTCCTACGGGGTGGCGGCCTTCGGCTCGAGCCGGTAGAGGACGCCGCTGTGATCGAGCCCGCGACCGCCGTACGGCAGGGCGAGGGTGGGTCCAGGGACGAGGTCGAACGACCCGCGCAGCGGCTCGAGCTCGCTGTCGAATGCGAACAGCGCGTAGACCGGGCGCCCGGTCGCGAGGGCCCCGAGCGGGTCGTCGGCGCGGTCGCAGGTCACGCGCGCCGCGGGGTCGTAGGCGCGGAGCTCGAGATCGGGACGCTGGCCGTCGATGCAGTGGGCGTAGCTGAGGTTGGTGAGGGCGTCCCAGTAGGTGAGCAGGACGGCGTTCGGCGGAAGCTGGCCGAAAACCGTCGCCGAGAAGTCGTCGCCGACCCGGTTGGCGCTCTGGTCGTGGTCGGTCCAACCGCCAACAGCGATCGACAGCGGCACCAGGCACAGGAGGCCGAGGGCCACGGCCCGAACCAATGGCCGCTCCCCGATCCGGGTCACGAGGGCCTCCGCGGCGACCGCCAGCCAGACTGACAGGACCAGCCAGCCGACGAGGAGATAGTGGTCGAGGTCGCCCAGGTAGCCGGCGTAGAAGTAGACGTTGACCGCCGCGATGAGGGCGAACAGCAGACCCGCCCAGCGGTCGCGCACGAGCAGGACGACGGCGCCGGCCAGGCCGCCGGCAAGGACGACGAGGTCCGAACGTTCCACGACCTGCGCCGCGACCCCCGGAATGGCCCGAACGGCGACCACCAGGCTCTCGACCGAGCCGAAATGCATGTCGCTCCGGAATTGCGCGCCGCTGATCAGGCTCGACACGCCGTCCCACGTCAGCAGCCCGGCGTACACCTCGGGCGGTCCGAAGAGGGCCCGGATCGGGATCAGCGAATAGAGCGCGGGACCGATCAGGAACAACAACGCCGACTGGACCACCAGGACCGGCCGTTCTCGCAAGCGCCGCCACGCAAGTACGAGGACGAACGCCAGCACGATCGGGACCACGGTGATCGCGAGCAGGTGGTTGGCGAGTGACAGGCCGGCCAGGAGTGCGCCGATCCGGAGGTCGCGGTCACGGCGCTCGGCGCGCCAGACGAGCGCGCGGTGGATGAGCAGGGCGACCAGCAGCAGGTGGAGCCCGTTCATCTCGGGGAATGTCGCCTCGAGCCACAGGGTGCCGCTGACGGCCAGCGTGAGGCCGGCGATCGCCGCGATCGACGCGCGGACGCCGAGGCGCGCCGCGATCAGGACGACCACCCCGACGGCTCCGGCGGCCGCGACCGCCGACAGGAGGGTGGCCCGGTAGGCGGGCGTGCCGATCGGCAGGAGGTCGAAGGCCTTGCCCAGCGCCATGTACAGTGGGTAGCCCGTCGGGTGCGGCACGCCGAGCTGGCCGAGGATGAGCTGCATCTCGCCCCAGTCGCCGAAGCTCGAGCCCCGGAGCATGGTCCGGAGGTAGACGATCATGGCGACCGTCGCGACGCCCACGGCGGCGAGCGTCGTCGCGCTCAGGAGGGCGGTCCCGCGGGGGCGGCCGCGCGGACCGGACGCCCGGCCATCGGCGGATGCCTCGACCATGGCCGGATCGCCGCTCGTGGGCGAACGGGGCGTCAGCGCCCCGCGCGGACCCTCGGCAGGGGCGGCAGGCCGCGCCGCCCGTTGACGAGGTAGTGGCGGAACCAGGCGCCGACCTGGACGAGGTTCTCCACCCGCCGGAACGGCGTCCCCGACCGGGTGAGCTCGTGGGTCTCGTCGGGCACGCGCATCATCCGCACCGGCCGGCGCATCGAGCGCAGGACCGTGAATAGCTGCTCGCCCTGGCCGATCGGCGTGCGCAGGTCCTTCTCGGCGTGCTGGATCAGGAGCGGGGTGCGGATGTCGCGGGCGTAGGTGAGCGGCGACTGCTCGCGGTACAGCTCGACGTCCTCCCACGGCGCCGCGCCGAACTCGAGCCGGCCGAAGTCGGGTCCGGCGATATCGCCGGTGGTCATCTGGCTCACCAGGTCGTTCACCGAGCGGCAGGTGATCGCGGCTTTGAAGCGCTGGTCGTGACCGACGATCCAGCTCGTCAGGTACCCCCCGTACGAGCCACCAGTCACGCCGAGGCGATCGGGATCGGCGATCCCCGCGCCGACGAGGTCGTCGAGCGCGGCCAGGACATCGCGCGTCGGGCCCGGGCCCCAGTCGCGGTAGTTCGCGGCGCAGAACGCCTGGCCGTAGCCCTCCGATCCGCGCGGGTTCGTGTAGAGCACGCCGATGCCCGCCCCGGCCAGGCACTGGAACTCCCACGACGGCGACCAGCCGTACAGGGTCTGCGGGCCACCGTGGATCTCGAGCACGATCGGCGTCCGCCCACGTGCCGGCCGGCCCGGCCTGGCCGGATCGGCCGCCGGCACGTGCCAGCCCTGGACGCGGTGGCCGTCGGTCGTGGTCCAGCGGGTCGCCGGCTCGACGAGGGCGATCCCCTCGAGGGCCTCGCGGTTGAGCTCGCTGAGCTGGCGCAGCGCGAGCGGACGCGTGACCCGCCGCGCCGGGACGTCGAGCAGGTGGACGTCGGGCAGTGCCGTCGGGGCCGACCGGATGACCGCGACCCGGGTCGCCCCGGCCCGGCTCGCGACTGCGTCCCAGCCCGAGAGGTAGTGCTGGCCTTCGGTCAGCCGTTCGAGCGCCCCGTCCTCGAGGCTGATGCGCCACAGCTCGTACGCACCCTCGATCGGGGCGCTGAACAGGATCGACCGGCCGTCGGGACCGACCCACAGGTGCGCTTCCTCGCCGATCGTGAGGTCGCTGTTCATCGCCGCGCCAGGCATCCGGTCGTGCCTCGCCGACAGGTTCCGCCCATCGCGCGGACCGGCCTCCGAGCCGTCGGCGGCGAACAGCCAGATGTCGGCGCGGCTCCCCGCGCCGGCGGGGAAGCGATGGCCGGCCACGGCGAGCGTCCGCCCGTCGGGCAGCCAGGCCGGCAGCGAGAAATTCCACGCCCGCCGGTGATCCGGGTCCGTTCGCCAGTCGTGACGTCGACCACGAAGACGTCGCCGCGCCAGACGAGGTCTCGGTCGGCCGCCGGGTTCGAGGCGAACGCGATGCGTGTCCCGTCGGGCGACCAGGCCGGCTGCTCGACCCGGGACGCGAGGTCGGTCAGCCGGCGTGCCTCGCCGGTCTCGACGTCGACGACCCACAGCTGCGGGACATGGTGGTAGATGAACCCGGCACCGTTGAACATCGACTGGAGGCGGTCGATGTAGTGGTAGTCCGACTCGGGCGGCGAACCCGGCTCGCGCTTCGGGCCGGCCTTCCCGCGCCGGGCGAGGTCGTCCTTCCGGGTCGCCCCGCGGGAGGAGCTCAGCACCGCGAGCCGGCGACCGTCCGGTGACCAGGCGAAGCCGTCGACGCCGCGCGGCAGGTCGGTCAGGCGACGCGCCTCGCCGGGACCGTCGAGCGGCAACAGATGGACCTGGACGCCGTCCTCGCGATCCTCCGGGGCGCCCGGCAGCTCCTCGACGGCCAGGCGGCGGTCAGACAGGAACGCGAGCGTGCGGCCATCGGGCGCGAACCGCGGGTGGCGGTCCTGCTTGGGCCCGATCGTGAGGCGCTGGGCCGGCGCGGAGCCGTCCGCCGGCACGCTCCAGATCACCCGGCGGTAGCCGTCCTTGGTGGGGGCGACGGACTGGAGCGTGAACACGACCCGGTCGCCGGCGGGTGACAGACGGGGGTCGGTCGCGATGCGGAAGGCGTAGAGGTCGTCCGGGCGCGGGGACCGGAGGTTGCGTTCTGCCATCGCCGGGAGTCTAACGGCTACCATCGCCCGACGATGGCCGATCGACGCTCATCCGCCGCGTCCGGAGCTGACCGGGAAAGAGATCCGGGCGCTGCGCTCCGCATCCGGACGGACCGCCCGTGACCGCGGACCAGCTCAGCCTCCGCCTCGACGCCGACCGGCCCGGCCATCCGCGGTCGCTGCGACCGATGCTCCCGCGCACGGTCGCCGAGCCGTTCGACGATCCGGATCACCTCTTCGAGCCGTGGTGGGGCGGCGAGCGGGCGCTCGTCTTCGTCGAGGTCGACCCCGCAACCGGCGCGGGCTCGGTCCGGGTGGTCGACCGGCGCGGTCGCGACCGTGCCGCGGTGCTGCCCGAGCTGACCGGGACCGGCGGGCTCGTCGGGCGGCTCGGCGGCCACAGCGCGGTGCTCGACGGGTCGCTCGTGGTGGTCGACGCGCTCGGCCGGCCGGACCCCGACGCGCTGGCCGAGCGGCTGGCCGGCGGCGCCGGAGGCCTGGTCGTGTACCTCGCCTTCGACATCGTCGCGCTCGACGGCGTGCCGCTCGTCGCCGAGCCGCTGGAGCGCCGGCGCGACCGGCTCGAGCGGATCGTCGAGCCCGGCGGCTCGGTGCTCGTCGTGCCGGCGATCGCCGTCGAGGGCCGGGCACTCCACGCCGCCGCGGCAGCGCAGGGCATCCCGGCGGTAGTCGGCCGCCACCGCCGGAGCCCGTACCTGCCCGGCGTCCGCAGCCGGCTGTGGCGGCTCGTCGCCACGACCTCGAGCGGCGAGCCGGCGACGCCGACCGAAGCGTCGGCTCCGACCCCGGCCGCCGGCGGGACCGTCCCGATCCTGGCCCTGATCCAGCGCCTGCCGCTCGACCCGGGAGACTGAGGCCGGCGCTAGTCGATCGCCGCCCGGGCGGCGCGGACGAAGTCGCGGAACCCGGGCCGCTGGCCGTACAGGACCACCCCCGTCGCGTAGATCCTCGACGCCAGCCGGAGGATGAGCAGGCTCGACGCGACGAGGATCGCGACGGACAGTGCGACCTCGATCGGCGCCACCCGCCCGAGCATGATCCGGGACAGCATCACGAAGGGGCTCGAGAACGGGACGAACGACAGGACGACGACGAGCGTCGAGCCCATCGACCCGAGCCCGGCGACGGCTGCGATGTAGCTGCCCATCGAGATCAGGCTCAGCGGCAGGGCCAGCTGCTGGACGTCCTCCTGGCGGCTGACCAGCGAGCCGGCCGCCGCGTAGAGCAACGCGTAGAGGATGAAGCCGAGGACGAAGAACAGCAGGAACGCGCCGAGGATCGGCAGGGTCAGCCCCTCGAGCGGCGCCTCGCCGCCGACCGGGGCCGGGCCGAGGAACAGGCTGGCCAGCCGGTCCTGGAACAGGACGACGAGCGCGGCCGGGACGATGATCGCCGTGTACTGGGTAAGCCCCGCGCCGCCGACCCCGAGAACCTTGCCGACGAGGAGCTCGCGCGGGCTCGCCGCGCTGATGAGCAGCTCCATGACCCGGGTGCTCTTCTCGGCGGCCACGCTCGTCGCGACCCACATCCCATAGACGGTCAGGGTCACGAAGATCAGGACGATCAGGATCGTCGCGAGGACCGAGCGGCTGGCGGCCGCTTGCGGATCGATGGGCTGGCCGGCCTCCGTTGCCCCGGTGGTCGAGATGACCTCGTAGGTCGGCATGCGGAACGGCACGGACTGGCCCTTCGGCGCCCGGGTCGTCCAGTCGATCACGCCGGCGCCGAACGTGGCGTACTGCAGGCCGAGGCTGCTGTCGCTGGCCGCCGAGCCCGACGTCACGTAGCGGAAGTCGAGACCGCCGTCCGTCGCCCGCGCGATCGTCAGCAGGCCGCGCAGCGAGCCCTGGTCGACCGCCGCTCGACCGGCCTCCGCACTGGCGACCGGTTCGAACCGGTAGGGCCGCTCCCAGGTGGCCGGATCGGCCCCGCTCGGGGCCCGGTTCAGCGACGCCTCCAGGAGCTCGATCGTGGAGCCGACGAGCGCCGGCTCCGAATTCGGCCACGACCCCGATCCGGACGACGGTTCCCCGGTCGAGGTAGCGCAGCCCGATCGGCGCGAGCGCCAGGCCGACGGCCACGACCGCCAGCACGAGCGTGGCCGCAAGGAAGGTCCGCGTCCGGACCCGGTCGAGGTACTCGCGGCGGGCGATCAGGCCCGCGTTGCGTCGCAGGCTGCCGGCCGCCCGGGGCCCGCCCTCCCGGTCCGTCACGAGGTCACCTGCGCCGGTTGCGCGGCCGCGGTCGGGGCGAGGTCCTCGGCGTCGCCGGGCCGGACGCCGACCCGCTCGATGAAGATCTCCTCGAGCGACGGGTCCGCGATCTCGAACCGGGCGACGCGCTCGCCACGCTCGATCGCGGCGTGGAGGATCGCCTGGGGATCGACCTCGCGGGGCACCGTCAGCTCGACGTAGTCGGCGCCGGGACGGGTCAGCCGGACGCCCGGGAACGCGTCGAGCCAGCCCAGCCGGAGTGGGCCGTCCGCCCGGCCGTCGCCATCGAGGGCCATCCGGACGACCTGGCGGCCGGAGGCGCGCTTCACGTCGCGCAGGGCGCCACCGACGACGACCCGGCCGCGATCGACGATCACGATCGACTCGCACAGCGCCTCGACGGTCTCCATCTGGTGAGTCGAGAAGATCAGCGTCTTGCCCCGGGCGCGCATCTCGAGGAAGGCCGCCCGGAGGATCGACGAGTTGACCGGGTCGAGCCCGCTGAAGGGCTCGTCCATGATCAGCACCGCCGGGTCGTGGACGATCGAGGCGATGAACTGGACCTTCTGCTGGTTGCCCTTGCTGAGCTCGTCGGTTCGCCGGTCGGCCGCATCGGGAATGCGCAGGCGCTCGAGCCACTCGCGGATCGTCCGGGTCGCCTCGTCCCGCTCGACGCCGTACAGCCCGGCGAAGAACCGGAGCTGGTCGATGACCGACATCCGCGGGTACAGCCCGCGCTCCTCGGGCAAGTAGCCCCAGGTGCGGCGGGGCAGGCCGGCGGTGGGCTGCCCGAGCCAGCTCGTCGACCCCGCATCGGGCCGGAGGAGGTCGAGGATGATCCGGATCGTCGTCGTCTTGCCGGCCCCGTTCGCGCCGAGGAAGCCGAAGATGGCACCCTGCTCGACCCGGAAGTCGAGCCCGTCGAGGGCGACGACCGGGCCGAACCGTTTCACGAGCCGGTCGACGACGAGGGCCATCGCCGGAGGATAGCCCCACCCCGCTGCGCCGTCTCCGGGACGATCGGAGCGGCGGCCCGGGACCGCACGCGGCCGGCCCAGGTGGGCTGGCCGGCGTCCGACCCGCTCACGGGGCCTACAATCGAGCCGTGAACGTCGAGCAACCGACTGCCGTCGCCGGCCCCGCGGGCGACCCGGCCGGATCCAGCGCCCCGGCCACGATCCACGCCGACCGGTCGGCGGGACGCCTCGAGGTCGTCTGGCGGGACGACCACCGCACGACCTACGACGTGGTGACCCTCCGCTGGCTGTGCCCCTGCGCGTTCTGCCGCGGCGAAGCGGGTCTGCCCGGCTGGCTCGACTCGGCGCCGGAGCTGACGGCTGAGCAGACGCGCCTGGTCGACCTCCAGCTCGTCGGCCAGTACGCGATCGCGCCGACCTGGGGCGACGGCCACCACACCGGGTACTACACGTTCACCCTGCTCCGCGAGATGTGCCCGTGCGAGGCATGCACGGCGCGGCGCGCTGCCGACGGCCGACCGACGATCGGCCGGCCGGACCATGGAGCCCACAGCCCGGGAGAGCCAGGATGATCATCGCTACGACCCCGTATGTGTCCGGCCACCGCGTGACCGAGACGAAGGGCCACGTGTTCGGCCTCGTCGTCCGCAGCCGCGGCCTGGCCGGCAACGTCGCCGCCGGGCTCCGCTCGCTTGTCGGCGGCGAGATCCACGAGTACACGACCCTGCTCGAGGACACCCGGCGCCAGGCGATCGACCGGATGGTTGCCAACGCCACGCTCACAGGCGCCAACGCGGTGATCTCGATGCGCTTCGACTCGTCCGAGCTGAGCGGAACGATGTCCGAGATCGTCGCCTACGGCACCGCGGTCGTCATCGTCCCCGACGCCGCGGCGACGGCTCCGACCCTCGAGTGACCGGTCGATGACGGCCCTGTACGCGGTCAGCCGGTCGATCCTGTTCGGCGTGTGCGCGCTGCTGTTCGTCTTCGGCGTGGCCTCGCTCGCCTCCACCGGCCCCGGTGAGGGCGGCTTCCTCCTGACCCTGTTCGGCGGTGGCGGGATCATCGTCCTGCTGCTCGAACGGACGCGCTACCGCTCGGAGGGCGCGGAGCGTTCGGGCGACGTCATCGGCCCGGGCGGCGGCGAACCGCCCGGAACCCTGGACCCGCGCTTCAGCCCGACCGCTGAGGTGTTCCTCGATCCCGCCAGCCGGCGCCGGATGCGCGTGTTCGCGGACCCGCGGACCGGCGAGCGGCGGTACGTGACCGAGGACTGACGGCCGGCCCGATTGGGACGTCCGGGGCGGAGCGGGGCGGAGCAGGGCCCGTGCTACGCTAATCGGCCAGTCACACGCACGATCCGGGCAGGGAACGCCGGGTCACTGGCCGCCACGGGGGTTCCAGGTTCGATGTCCGCCGCACGGTCCGCGCAAGCCGAAGCTCGTCCCCCCGGCTTCGACGCGTGCCGACCAAGGCCGGCCTGCGCTACATCAATCGCGAGCTGTCGTGGCTCGACTGGAACGCCCGCGTCCTGTACCAGGCGAAGGACCCCCGGAACCCCCTGCTCGAGCGAGTGCGCTTCCTGGCGATCTTCGCCAACAACCTCGACGAGTTCTTCCAGGTCCGGGTCGCCGGCCTGCGCCAGCAGGCGGCCGCCCGCTCCGCCCATGTCTCGCCTGATGGCCTGTCCGCGTCGGAGCAGCTCGACCGCATCCGACCGGTGGTCCGCCACCTCATGGCCGAGCACTCGGCCACCTTCGCCGAGATTCGCAAGTCCCTCGTCGAGCAGGGCATCTCGATCGTCAAGTACGGCAAGGTCCCGCAGCATCACGCGCGGCTCCGGGAGCGGTTCCTCGAGGAGATCTTTCCCGTCCTCACGCCGCTCGCGGTCGACCCCGGTCATCCGTTCCCGTACATCAGCACGCTGAGCCTGTCGATCGCGGTCGGGTTGCGCGATCCCGTCAGCGGCGAGCGCCAATTCGCGCGGGTCAAGGTCCCGCCGGTGCTGCCCCGCCTGTACGAGGTCGAGCCGGGAACCTGGGTCCTGCTCGACCAGATCATCGCCAACAACCTCGACCTCCTGTTCACCGGGATGGAGATCACCGACGCCCACATGTTCCGGGTGACCCGCAACGCCGACCTGGCGATCGAGGAGGACGAGGCCGGCGACCTGCTCCTGGCGATCGAGGAGGAGCTCCGCCGGCGGCGCTTCGGCGAGGCCGTCCGCCTCGAGGTCGAACGGAGCATGCCGGCCGCGACGCGGCGGATCCTCCTCGACGGCATCCGGATCGGCGAAGAGGACTGCTACGACATCAGTGGGATGCTCGACCTGACCGGCCTCGCGTCGATCGCGGGGCTCGACCGGCCGGACCTCCAGCTGCCACCGTGGACCCCGGTCGTGCCGCCGCGCCTGCTCCCGCCCGACGAGGACGAGCCGGTCGACGTGTTCGCCGCGATCCGGGCGGGCGACATCCTCGTCCATCACCCATATGACTCGTTCGCCGCGTCCGTCGAGCGGTTCATCGCCCAGGCCGCCGAGGACCCCGAGGTCCTGACCATCAAGCAGACGCTGTATCGCACGTCTGGCGACTCGCCGATCGTCCGCCACCTCATCCGGGCCGCGGAACGCGGGAAGCAGGTCGTCGTCCTGGTCGAGATCAAGGCCCGCTTCGACGAGGAGGCGAACATCGTCTGGGCGCGCAAGCTCGAGCAGGCCGGCGCGCACGTCGTCTACGGCCTGATGGGCCTCAAGACCCACTCGAAGCTGGCCCTTGTCGTCCGACGCGAGGGCACGATCCTCCGCCGCTACGTCCACATCGGGACGGGCAACTACAACCCGCGAACGGCGCGCGGCTACGTCGACCTCGGGTTGCTGACCTGCCGACCAGAGCTGGGTGCCGACGCGACCGACCTGTTCAACGTCCTGACCGGGCTGTCCCGGCAGGTCGACTTCCGGCGATTGCTCGTCGCCCCGCACAGCCTCCGCTCGCGGATCCTGACCCTCATCGAGCGCGAGATCGCGTATGCCCAGGCGGGCCGCGAGGCGCGCATCGTGTTCAAAGTCAACGCCGTGGTCGATCCGGAGTCGATCGAGGCGATCTACCGGGCGAGCCAGGCCGGCGTCGACGTCGACCTGATCGTGCGCGGGATCTGCTCGGTCCGGCCCGGGGTCCCCGGCCTCTCGGATCGGGTCCGCATCCGATCGATCGTCGGCGAGTTCCTCGAGCACTCACGGATCTTCGGCTTCGCCAATGGCGGCCAGCCGGAGTGGTACATCGGATCGGCCGACCTCATGGAGCGCAACCTCGATCGGCGGGTCGAGGCGGTGGTGCCGCTCGAGGACCCCGAGGCCGCGGCGCATGTCGCCGGGATCGTCCAGCTCATGCTCGCCGATGACCGCCGCTCGTGGCAGCTCGGAACCGACGGCGTGTGGCGTCGGACGGAGGAGCTCACGGGTGTCGAGGGCACGATCGACACGTTCGCGGAGCAGAAGCGCGGCGCTCTCGAGGCGACGCGCGAGGCCGCCACGCCGCATCGACCCGGAGCGGGGATCGGCTCGCTGGATCCGCGCGCATGACGGTGGAACGCCCGGTCGAGATCGAGCTCAAGTACGCGGTCGCGGACCGCGTCATCGGCGAGCGGCTGCTCAACGCCGAGACGCTCGCCGGCTTCCGCGCGACGGGCGCCGCACGGCCGACGCAGCACGAGGACCGCTACATGGACTCGGCCGACGGCGCGATGGCGCGGGCCGGCTTCGCCACCCGGTTGCGGACCGCCGCAACCGGCACGATCGTCACCGTCAAGTCGATCACGGACGACGGCGAGGGCTCGCTCCACCGGCGGGAGGAGCTCGAGGGACCCGCCGACCGGACCACCGACGTTGCCGGCTGGCCGCCCTCCGCGGCCCGGTCGCTGATCCTCGAGCTGTGCGGTGACGCCCCGCTCGTCGAGCTCGTCACGATCCGCCAGCTTCGGCGGCGGCGTGACCTCGAGCTGCCGTCCGGCGAGGCCGCCGTCGAGCTGAGCCTCGACGAGGTGGACGTGGTCGCGCGCGGAAGGGTCGTCGAGCGGTTCCTCGAGCTCGAGCTCGAGCTGACCCGCGGCGGCCAGGCGGACCTCGCGCCACTCCAGGCGCTGCTCGACGGCCACCACGGCCTGACCCCGGCGGCGGGCTCGAAGCTCGAGCGAGCGCTCGTCGCCGTGCGGCGCGGTGGCAACCGCCGGCCGGCACGCCGGCCCACGACCGACCGAGCCGGCCTCGCCGGCCGCTGGGCGCGCCACGACACCCAAGGCCAGCGCCGAGGCTTCGCCGGCAGCCGCTCCGGACTCCGAAGCCGCGGGCCAAGCCTCGCAGAGCGCGGCCAAACCCTCCAAGGCAACCGCCGAGCCCGCGGCCGTGCCGCCCGAGCCCGCGGCCGTGCCGCCCGAGCCCGCGGCCGTGTCGCCCGAGCCCGCGGCCGTGCCGCCCGAGCCCGCGGCCGTGCCGCCCGAGCCCGCGGCCGTGTCGCCCGAGCCTGTGCAGGCCGCCGCCGAGCCCGCGGATCCGCCGCAGGCCGCCGCCGAGCCGGCGACGACTCCGCCCGCGGGCAGCACGGTCGGGCCGATCGATCCGGACGCGATCGCGCCGAGCGTGGCTGCGGTCCCGCAGGCGGGATCCGCCACGGACTCGTCCGCGGAGGCACCTGAGCCGGAGGTCGCCGAAGCGGTCCGCGGCGACGCGGCCGAGCAGGAGGCATCCGCCGAGGCCGCGCCCGAACAGCTGCCGTCGGAGGACGGTCCCGTCGAGGGTCCGGTCATCGACCTCGACGCGCTCGAGGACACGCCGGAGCTGATCGACGAGGCCGAGGCCGTCGAGTCGCTCGTCCTGGGCAGCCCGACGAGCGCGGAGCTGCTCGGCGAGATCCCGATCGGCAAGACCCCCGGGGTGACCGCCGAGGATCTCTACGCGGAGGCGGGGCGGAAGGTCCTCCGCTTCCACCTGGCCCGGATGATCGCCCGCGAGCCGGGGACGCGCGAGGGCTCGGACCCCGAGGAGCTCCACTCGATGCGCGTTGCCACACGCCGGATGCGAGCCGCCTGGCGCGTGTTCGGCGACGGCTTCCGCGCCGAGCGGACACGGCGGTTCCGACGCCGGCTGCGCGTCGTCGCGACGCGGCTCGGCACGGTCCGCGATCTTGACGTGTTGATCGAAGCGACCGAGGCCTTCGCGGCGACGCTGCCCGGCCGGCGAGCGCGACGGCCTCGGGCCCCTCCTGGCCGGCCTGGCACGACCAGCGCGAGAGCGGTCGTCGGCTGCTCGTCCAGGAGCTCGACTCGGGCGGCCATCGGCGGTTCGTCGAGGACTACCGCGACTTCGTCCTGTCCCCGGGCGCCGCGGTCCGGCCGATCGATCCGACGGCGCCGCACCGGGTCCGCGACACGGCGGGATCGCGGATCTGGGACGCCTACGAGCAGGTCCGCGCCTACGAATCCGTCCTCAAGTGGGCCGATGTCACGACCCTCCACCAGCTGCGGATCGAGGCCAAGCGGCTGCGCTACACCCTCGAGTTCGTACGCGAGGCGCTCGGACCCGAGGCTCCCGCCCTGATCTCGCGGGTCGTTGCGCTGCAGGACCACCTCGGGGCCATGAACGACGCCGACATCGGGGCCCACATGGCGCGCAGCTTCCTCGTCGAGCACGCTGGCGAGCTGACCGACGTCGAGGCGTCTGCGATCAGCCGCTACCTCGTGTTCCGCGAGCGTGAGGTCGCCCGGTTGAAGCGGACCGTGGGCGTGCCGTGGCGGAGCGTGGCGGGGCTCACCTTCCGGCGGGCCCTCGGCCGGACGATCGCCGCCCTCTGATCAGTCGCCGGGCGCCTGCCGGGCGGGGAGAGCAAGCCGGTCTCGCCAGGCGATCGGGTCGTCGAGGACGGCATGGATCAAGCCCTCGCGGATCCCCTGCTCAGACACCCGGATCTGATCGATCCGGTAGCGCGCGACGATCGAAGCGAGGATCGCCACGCCCGCCGGCAGGATCCGCGCCCGACGCGGATTGAGCCCGAACAGCTCCGCGACGTGCTCGGCGCGCTCGCGGCCGGCGATCGTCGTGGCGAGCGCGATCCCGTTCCCATCGACCAGCCGCTCGCCGGTCCCCGGGCCGGTCGCGACGCGCGCCACGCCGTAAGCGGTCCCGCCGACGGCGAACGCCTCGCCAAGCTCGAGCTCCGGGGCCTGGGCCACGATCCGGTCCGCCTCGCGTCGCAGGGCGGCAATCTGGTCGACCGTCGGTGGGTCATCGAGGCCGACGATCGTGACAGGCGCGCGGCGCCCAGGGGCAGCCCGACGATCCGGCGAATGCCCTCGGGTCCAGCGACCACGATCTCCGTGCTGCCGCCGCCGATGTCGATCACCCCAAGATCGCCGTGCGGCGCACCGCCGGTCAACCCGAGCAGGGTGAGGGCCCCCTCCTCGTCCTGGTCGAGCACGTGGACCGGGACGCCGGTCGCACCCTCGATCTCCATGCACGCGCGGGCCGCGTCGGCCGCATGCCGCAGCGGGTCGGTGCCGACAAAGACCGTCGCGGTCGCACCCAGCCGACGGCTCTCGGAGGCGTACTCGACGAGCGCAGCGACGAGCGTCGGCCCGGGCTTCCGAGCCAAGGAACCCGGCCGATGCGACCCGTGCGCCGAGCCCGAGCAGCTCGGACTGATCGAGGAGCGCGCTGACCTCGGCCCCGGTGCGATCGCCGACGAGCAGATGGACCGATGTCGAGCCGACGTCGACGGCGGCCGCGCGATCCGCCTCGATCACGCCTCTCGCTTCTCGGTGGACTCGACGATCGCCCCGAACTCGACCGCTCGGGCGCGGGCGTGGCTCTCGGTCCAGCCGTCGGTCGTAGCCGGCGACGAGCCGAATGCCTTGACGGGCGGATCCAACGGCGGCGGGGTCGGAGCCGTTGGGCCGGCGTCGGGCGACGCGGAGGGTGGCGCTTCGACCGGGCGCTCGTCGGTCGTGGCCGGGTGACCGATCCACTCGGTCTCGGGCGCCCGAGACGGCTCGGCAGGCGAGCTCAGCGGCGCGTCGTTGGTGGCACGCTCCGCGACGGGTTCGGCGGGTTCGGCGGGCGCGGCGGGAGCCGGCTCGGGCGCCGGCGGGACCGATTCCCCGAGGGACGGTGGCGGCAGCGGGATCGCCGCGATCGCCGCGTCGCTCGACGACGCGGCCTCCGCCTCCGGGGCGGCGGACGGCTCGGGTGTGGACTCGGGAGTGACGGCGGCGGCGTCGGGGTTCGATGCGGCCGATGGTGGCGGTTGCGGCGCTTCGGCGGCACGATCCCGGCCTCGTCTTCGCCGACGACGTCGGTGATCGCGGCCTCCGGCGCGGCGGCCGATAGCTCCCGGCCGTCGTCCGGCGCGTCCTCGAGCGCAGCGGGCTCGGCCGCCGCGTGTCAGCCGTTCGGCGGCGCGGGCGATGGTGGCGGTTGCGGCGCTTCGCCACGGCGTCCTCGCCCGTGGCATCGCCGTCGGCCGCCGGCTCCTCGACCGCGATCCGCTCGTCCGTGTCGGGAGCCTCGGGCGCGACCGGCTCACTGCCGGCGTCGGCCACCTCCGCGGAAGCGGAGCCGGCCGCCTCGTTGGTCGGCGGGCCGGCGACGCGGCCGGTGATGCCGGTTGCGGCGCTGGCTCGGGGTCGACAGCTGCGGCGGCTCGGCCGCCTCGTCCCGGATCTCGGCGGCCACCGACGACGCCATATCCTTGACGGTCTGGCCGGCCGATGCGCGTGCGTTCGACGAGATGAGCTCGGACAGCTCGGTCAGCAGTCCTTCGATCTGGCTGATCTCCGATCGCGCCGCCTCGAGCTGGGCGGCCCGTCGCGCGGCGTCCGGTCCGGTCCCGTCGCCGTACTGGCGCAGGCGTTTGCGCTCCTCCGCACGGGCGCGCTCGAGCCGTCGCTCGATCCGGTCGAGGAGCTTCCAGGCCCGTCGGAACGTGCGCTCGGCTTCGTCGTGGCGACGCTTCGCGGATGACTTGGCCATGCCAATCGCCTCTAGACTGCAGCTGACCGCCCCATCCTGCCACCTTCGGAGGGAATGCGGGAGCCGCGGCGCGGATGGCGGGTTGGGCCGCGGTGCCCGGACGCACCGGCCCCGCTGCCCGACCGGAAAGTCTCGGGCAGCCCCGGTTCGAACCATGCGGCCAGGGTTAACGGCACCTGAACCGGGCGTTCATCGCCGGGGGCGACCGTGCGTCCATGGCGGATCCCCTGTGCCTGGTCCTGGCGTCGAGCGGACCGGCCTGCGCGCTCCGAGCCGAGCTCAGCGGCTGGTCGGTGGAGGTCGTCGCCGACCCCGGGCAGTTCGGCGGGCGACTGCTCGCCGCGCGACCGATGCTCGCCGTGGTGTGCGCCCCACCCGCCGACGCGGACGACCTCGCCTGGGTCATCGCGGAGCGCGTTCGCCGGCCGGAGCTCCGCGTCGTGCTCGTGGATCCGCCCGCCCGCGTCCGCGAGCGGCTGGCGGCGCTGGCCGCGGGCTTCGACGACGCGTTCGCCGGCTCGATTGCGCCGCGCGAGCTGGCCGGTCGGCTCGACCTCCTCGCCGGTCGGGCCGGAGCGCTGCGGCCGACGCTCGCTCGGGTCGCGGTGGCGCCGTCGTACCAGCTCGACCTGCTCGCGCACGAGCTGCTCCGGAACGGTCAGCGGATCCCGCTCCGGCCGAAGGAGTTCGCGCTGCTCAGCGAGCTCGCGCGCGAGCCCGGGGTCGTCCGCCTGCGGCGCGAGCTGCTCGATCGCGTATGGGGCGTGGAGACCGTCGTCGACCCGCGACGCTCGACGTCCACATCCGGCGGCTCCGCCTGAAGATCGAGCCGACCCCCGAGCGACCGGCCCATTTGATCACGGTTCGCGGCGTCGGCTACCGCCTGGACACCCTGCCGCTGTAATCCAGCGTTAACCCAATGCCAAAGGGAGGTTGACGCCCACGCCCGGATGCTGGGCCGGCAAGAGTGCATGGACTGCACGAACCGATCCCGTGAAGGAGGGACCCCACCGGTGACAATGAGCACCACGAAGCGCCTTGGCGCGCTGGCGATGGCCGCCGCATTCGTGATCGCGGCCTGCTCGAGCGCAGGCTCGACGACCGCCCCGACGACGGCGCCGACGACCGCGCCGACGACTGCGTCCGCCAGCGCGTCGGCAGCGCCATCGACCGCCGCGTCGAGCTCGGCAGCCGCCGTCACCTATCGCTGCACGAAGGGCGACGGCCAGCTCAACGGCGCCGGCTCGACGTTCATCTTCCCGCTCCTCTCGAAGATGGGCGACGACTACAACGCCAAGTGCGCCGTGAAGCTCAACTACCAGTCCATCGGCTCGGGCGGCGGCGTCAAGGCCTGGACCACCAACACCGTCGACTTCGGTGCGTCCGACGCCTACCTCCAGGACTCCGAGATCCAGGCGGCCGCCGCGAACGGCGAGCCGATCGAGATCCCGGTGACATTCGGAGCCGTGGTGGTCGCCTACAACCTGCCGGCCCTGTCGCAGCCACTGGTGATGACGCCGGACGTCATCGCCAACATCTTCCTGGGCAAGATCACGAAGTGGAACGACCCGGCGATTGCGGCCGCCAACTCGGGCGTCCAGCTGCCGGATACGGACATCAGCGTCGTCCACCGGTCCGATGGATCCGGGACGACGAGCATCTTCACGAAGTACCTGACGAAGGTGAGTCCGGACTGGGTCACGACCGTGGGCGCCGGCGACCCGACGAAGTCCGCGGGCAAGACCGTCGAATGGCCGACCGGCCTCGGCGCGTCGGGCAACGAGGGCGTGACCCAGGGGATCACCCAGACCGCAGGGGGCGTCGGCTACATCGAGCTCGCCTACGCACTGTCGAACAAGATCCCGTTTGCGACCGTGGTGAACAAGTCGGGCAGCCCGGTGGTGGCTTCGCTCGACTCAGTCGCCGCGGCTGCGAACCTGCCCAGCTACCCGGCCGACCTCCGGTTCGACCTGGTCGACACCGACTCCCCGCAAGGCTATCCGATCACCGGGACGACCTGGCTCATCGTCTACAAGGACCTTTCGAAGGTGCTCAAGACGCAGGATCGCGCGAATGCCCTCGTCGACTTCCTCTGGTGGGCCATTCACGATGGCCAGAAGGACTCCGGACCCCTCTTCTATGGGGCGATCCCGTCGAATCTGCTGACCCAGGACGAGGCGGCAGTAAGGTCCCTGAACTGGGCCGGCACCCCGCTGCTTCCCTGATCGCTTTCACGGGCGCGGCCACCCGGGAAGACACTCCCGGGTGGCTTCCCTGTTTACGGAAACGGACGACGACATGACGAGCACCAGCTTCCCTGCCAGCCGGCTCGCCCGGGCGCGAGGAGCCTCCAGCGACACGTGGTTCCGGGTCGTGCTGCGGCTCCTCGCCCTCGCGGTCGTGATCGTGATCGTCTGGATGATGATCGAAAGCTTCCAGCAGACGATCGTCGTATGGCAGCAATTCGGAGTCATCGGCTTCGTAACAGGCCTTCGATGGGCTCCATCCTTCGCGATCTACGGGGCATTGCCGTTCATCTACGGGACGATCCTGACGTCCGTCCTCGCCATGGCCATCGCCGTCCCGATCGCCATCCTCATCGCCCTGCTGATCACTGAGGTCCTGCCGGCCCGGGTTCGCACCACCGTGGGCACGACCGTCGACCTTCTGGCGGCGATTCCATCCGTCATCTACGGACTGTGGGGCCTCCTGGTGCTCATCCCCATCCTCCGACCCTTCGAGGCGGCGATCGCCGGCTCGATCGGCAAGTACATCCCGTTCCTGTCCGGTCCAACACCTGGGCCGAGCTACTTCGCCGCCGGGGTCATCGTGGCGATCATGATCGTGCCGATCATCGCCGCTGTCAGTCGAGAGGTGTTTGCGTCAACCCCGCGCCTCCAGCGCGAGGCCGTACAGGCACTGGGCGGAACACGCTGGGAGGTGGTGCGCAATGTCGTCTTGCCGATCGGGCGCAACGGGGTGCTCGCGGCGACGATCCTCGGGCTCGCCCGGGCCATCGGCGAGACCATCGCCGTCACTATGGTCATCGGGAACTCGGCGCGCATCGGGACCTCGATCTTCAGCCCAGGATTCACGCTGGCGTCGGTGATCGCGAACGAGTTCAACGAAGCGACCGAGCCGCTCCACTCAGAGTCGCTGATCGCACTCGGCATGATCCTGCTTGTGATATCGGCGGTGGTGAATGGGGCGGCGATCCTCATCCGACAGCGGTTCGCCAGTGGAGCCGGTCGTGTTGCCTGAAGGCTCAGCCATCCGCTTCCGGCCAACATCGCGCAGCCGTCGCTGGAAGGATCGGTCGTTCGTCGGCTTCGGCTACGTCGCCCTGCTCCTCGCCCTGATCCCTCTCGCGGCGGTCCTCTTCTTCCTCTTGAGCCAGGGCATCCGGTCGATCAGCCTTGAGTTCTTCACGAGCGATCCGCCGGGCGACCTGAACGCGACTGGAGGCGGGATCCGAAACGCGTTGATCGGGACGTTGATGATGACCGGGCTCGCCACCCTCATCGCCGTCCCGACCGGGATCGCGCTCGCGGTGTTCTCGCGCGAGGTCGGCGGGAAGGCCGCGGCGGCCGGCCGGTTCGTCATCGACGTCCTGGCCGGTCTGCCATCGATCGTGGTCGGGATCTTCGTCTACTCGTTGATCGTCCTGGCGACCGGTCACTTCTCCGGCTATGCGGGGGCGATCTCACTTGCTGTGATCGAGCTGCCGATCGTGGTCGTGACGGCTGACGAGATGCTCCGCCTGACGGATCGGCGGATCGACGAAGGGACCCGGGCGCTTGGGCTCAGGCGGTGGCGATCCTTCCTCGCGGTGTTCATTCCCGGGGCGATGTCAGGGATCATCACCGGGATCCTCCTGGCAGTGTCCCGCGCGATCGGCGAGACAGCTCCGTTGATCTTCACCTCGCTCGGGAATAACTTCTTCACCCTGGATATGAACGAGCCGATGTCGGCCCTGCCGCTGCTGATCTATCGGAACGCACTGAACTCGGCGTTCCCGGCCGCTCGAGACCGAGCAATGGGCGCTGCGCTGACACTCGTCTTCATTGTTCTCGTATTCAATCTCCTGGGTAAGTGGCTGGCTGGCCGAGCTCGACCGAGCCAGACGCGATGAACGACGATCCTCGAGCCAGCAGCCTGACTGGAGCCATGAACGTGCAAGCCCCACCCCAGACGCCCACCGAGAGCCGCCGCCAGGACGCGCCGGCCCCAGTCGTGATGCAACCGCCCGGCAGTAGCACCGAGGCCGAGGCCACGCCTGCGATCGCGCTTCGACTGGACAGGGTCAGCGCCTACTACGGCGAGCGGCGAGCGGTTCGCGACATCACGATGCGGGTCCCGCGACTCGCCATCACGGCAATCATCGGCCCGTCGGGCTGCGGCAAATCGACCCTGCTTCGGTGCATCGACCGGATGCACGAGCTGACGCCACGCGCGCGGGTGGAGGGCCGAATCGAGTATCACGGAGTCGATCTGTACGGGAAGGACATCGATCCGGTGTCCGTACGCCGCACGATCGGCATGGTATTCCAGCAGCCGAACCCGTTCCCCACGATGTCGATCTTCGATAATGTTGCCGCGCCCGCCAGGTTCAACGGCCTCGTCAAGGGCAAGGCCGCCCAGAACGAGCTCGTCGAGCGGTCCCTACGTCAGGCGGCCCTCTGGGACGAGGTCAAGGACAAGCTCCGGGCGTCCGGGAGCTCCCTGTCCGGCGGACAGCAGCAGCGCCTGTGCATCGCTCGGGCGCTCGCCCTGGAGCCCGACCTGCTCCTCATGGACGAACCCTGCTCGGCGTTGGACCCCATCGCCACGCTTCAGGTCGAAGAGCTGATGGCGAGGCTCAAGCGGGACTACACCATCGTCATCGTGACCCATAACATGCAGCAAGCGTCGCGCGTGAGCGATCAGACAGCCTTCCTTACGATGGGCGAGGATCGCAGCGGGTACCTCGTCGAGATGGATGTCACGACCAACATCTTCACCAATCCCAAGGAACGACTGACCGAGGATTACGTCTCGGGTCGGTTCGGCTGAGGAGACCCGACGTGCCATTGGACAACGAGCCGGCGATTCCGACGCGAGGCGTCCAGGACCAGGCATCGGCGATCGTGGCCGAGGCGCGACCGCAGGCCCGCGAGTCGCTCGACCGGGGCGAACGCGAGATCAAGGACGCCGTGTTGCGGATGGGCGTCCTGGTTGAGGATTCGATCCTGGCGGCGCTCGACGCGCTCATTCATCACGACGCCGCGGCTGCGCTCACGGTGATCCAGGAGGACCGCCGGATCAACGAGGCGCAGTTCCACCTGTCGTCGCTCATCGCGACGGTGATCGCAACCCAGCAGCCGGTCGCCCGCGACCTGCGCTTCCTGCTGTCGCTCGACCACGTCACGTATGAGCTCGAGCGGATGGGCGATCACGCCGCATCCGTGGCCAAGCAGGCGCGCAAGCTCGCCCCGCACCCGCCGCTCGGACCGTACGTCGAGCTGCCGGAGATGGCCCGCCTGACGGCGTCGCTCGTACGCGGCATCCTCGGGGCGCTCGTCGACATCGACGAGGTCGCCGCCCGCCGCGTCGCCGCCCGTGACGACGAGGTCGACCGGCTCTACCACCGCGTGTTCGAGAACACCCTCGCGGTCATGCGGGCCGACCCCGCGAACGTGGACCCGGGCACGCGGATCCTGTTCGCCGCCCACTACCTCGAGCGGATCGGCGACCGGGTCACGAACATCGCCGAGGACATCGTCTTCTTGGCGACGGGCGAGATCGAGGACCTCAACCCCTAGGCCTCCCGGCTAGGCGCGCGCCTCCACGACCGGCAGCCGCCGGGAGGGCAGCGCCTGCGGCGCGAGACTCGGGCCGAGCAGCCCGGCGAGCTCGCGGAAGCGGGCCACGGCCGCCGGGCGGAGCGAGTAGTAGATCCATGTCCCGCGCCGCTCCCCGTCGATCCAGCCCGCGTTCCGGAGCACCTTGAGATGGTGCGAAACGGTCGGCTGGCTGACGTCGCAGCACGCCGTGAACGCGCAGGCGCAGACCTCGGTCGAGTCGCTCAGCTCGCGCAGGATCGCGAGCCGGGTGGGGTCGGCGGCGGCCTGGAGGAGCCGGATGTCGGGGTCGGTCTGGCGTTTCACGGGGCCATTGTATTGACAAGTGTCTATCATTACAAGTATCAATACAGCAGACAACCGAGATGCGTCCGCCAAGCGACCCGAGGAGCACCCCGATGACCAGCGAGACCATCCAGCGGACCACCGAGACCACACCGTTGACACCCGAGACCATCCACGAGACCGTCCGGGAGCACTACGCGGCGGCGGCCGTCCGCGCCTCCCAGGGCTCGTCCTGCTGCAACGAACCCGAGACGATCGGGGCCGGCCTCTACTCCGCGCTCGAGCGCGACGAGCTGCCGGACGCCGCGGTCCTCGCCTCGCTTGGCTGCGGCAACCCGACGGCGGTCGCCGACCTCTTGCCGGGCGAGCGTGTTCTCGATCTGGGATCGGGCGGCGGGATCGACGTCCTGCTCTCGGCCCGGCGCGTCGGCCCGACCGGTCGGGCGTTCGGCGTCGACATGACCGACGAGATGCTCGCGCTCGCCCGGCACAACGCCGCCGAGGCCGGCGCCACGAACGTCGAGTTCCTCAAGGGCCAGATCGAGGCGCTCCCGCTGCCGGCCAATTCGATCGACGTCGTGATCAGCAACTGCGTCGTGAACCTCGCCGCCGACAAGTCGTCGGTGTTCCGCGAGATCGCCCGGGTGCTCCGGCCCGGTGGCCGGATCGGGATCAGCGACATCCTCGCCGAGGACACGTTGAGCCCGGCAGAGCGCGCCGAGCGCGGCTCGTACGCCGGCTGCATCGCCGGCGCGCTGTCGGTGTCCGAGTTCCGCGATGGCCTCGAGGCGGTCGGTCTGACCGACGTGTCGATCACGCCGTCGCACGCGGTCACCGATGGGATGATCAGCGCGATCATCAAGGCGACGAAGCCGGCCGACGCGCGCCCGGTCGTCGACCTCGCAGCGCGGCGCGAGCTCCCGATCGCCGAGGCCGGCTGCTGCGGCGGCGCGGGCTGCTGTTGAGCATCGAGCGGGCTCGACCCATCGCGCGGCGCGACCTCGCCCGCCTGATCCTCGCGGCAACCTGCTGGGGTCTCGGCACGGTCGTCAGCAAGGCTGCGCTCGACGAGATCCCGCCGCTGACCCTCCTCGCCGTCCAGCTCGCGGCCAGCCTCGCGATCCTGACGGTCGCCATGCGCCTGCGGGGTATCTCGCTCCGCAGCCGGGGTCCAGCCCTGCTCGGGCGCCTCGGACTCCTGAACCCCGGGATCGCCTACGCCCTCAGTCTGCTCGGCCTCGTGACGATCACCGCCAGCCTGTCGGTCCTGCTCTGGGCACTCGAGCCGCTGATGATCCTCTTCCTGGCGGCGTGGTTCCTCCATGAGCGCATCACCCCCGGCTTCGTCCTCCTCTCCCTTGTCGCCATCGGCGGGATGGGCCTCGTCGTGTACGACCCGGCGATGGGCGCCGCCGGGCTCATCGGCGTGGCGCTGACCCTGGCGGGCATCGGCTGCTGCGCCGCATACACCGTCATTACCCGCCGGTTCATCCCGGATGCGACCGAGACGAGCCAGGTGGTCCTCTCGCAACAGGCGCACGCGCTCGGCCTGGCGCTGGTCCTCGTCGTCCTGTTCGCCTTCGCCGGCGGCTCGATCGCACCTGCCACCCTGACGCCGTTGGGCCTCGCGAGCGCGATCGGATCGGGTGCCCTCTACTACGCGGGCGCCTACTGGTTCTACCTCGGAGCGCTGCGTTCCGTGCCGGCGTCGCTCGCGGCCACGGCGTTCTACCTCATTCCGATCGTCGGTGTCGCCGCCGGTGCGCTGCTCCTTGGGGACCGGCTCGATCCGCGCCAGTGGATCGGCGTCGTGACGGTCCTTGGCGCGCTGCTGGCCATCATCCGGCAGCGGCTCGCGCCCTCGGCCGAGCCGGCTTCGGCCTCACGATCAGCCGCTTGACCTTCAAGTCACTTGAAGCTGTAGGCTTCGCGGCATGAATGTCTCCGAGATCGCCCGGCGGGCCGGGATCGCCGCATCAGCGGTGCGCTGGTACGAGTCGGCAGGCGTCCTGCCGGCCGCGAGCCGCTCGCCGAACGGCTACCGCCAGTACGGCGCGGACGACCTCGCCCGGCTGCGGCTGGTCGTCAGCCTGCGACGCCTCGGCCTCGGTCCGATCGACGCCGGGCGGGTGGCCAGGCTGTGCCTCGAGCGCGGCTCGGTCGATCTCGAACTCGCGCCGTTCATCGCCGAGCAACGCGCGGCGATCGTGCGCCAGCGGCTCGAGCTCGATCGGCTCGACGCCGAGCTCGTCGACCTCGAGGACACGATCGCGGCCGCTGGCCGGAGCCGGACCGCACGGAGGACCACTGCCATGACCGATGCGCCGATCCGGGTGCTGTTCGTGTGCACGGGCAACAGCGCCCGCAGCCAGCTCGCCGAGGCCCTCCTCGAGCGGCTAGGCGGCGACGACTTCGCCGTGTTCTCGGCGGGGACGAGCCCGAAGGGCGTGAACCCGTACACGGTCCGCGTGCTGGCCGACTCGGGTATCGACTGGTCCTCGGCCCGCAGCAAGTCGGTCGACGAGTTCCTCGACCAGCCGTTCGACTACGTCATCACCGTCTGCGATCGCGCCCGGCAGTCCTGCCCGGTCTTTCCCGGCCAGCACAACTCGCTCCACTGGGGCCTCGACGATCCGGCCGAGGTCGAGGGATCGGATGCCGCGAAGCTCGCCGCGTTCAAGCGAACCGAGCTCGAGCTCGTCGGCCGGATCCGGCCGTTCGTCGAGGTCGCACTTCGCGCCGCCGGTCGCAGCCGGGCATCGATCATGGCGGGGTGACGGCCCGTCGGTGCGGGTAGGCGCTCACGGGCGAACCGCGTGGCGGCCCTCGCCGGCCGGCCAGGCGACCAAGGGGATCGCTACCCGTGCTCCAGGCGCGGCTGGACCGGGCGACGGACCGGCCCGGCTGATCTCGGGCCGAAGAGGCGGGGCCGGAGCCGGATCGCTCCCCAGACGAGGGTCAGCATCACCGGGACCTCGATCAGCGGCCCGACGACGGTTGCGAGCGCGACGGTCGGGACTGAAGGCGGTGATCGCAATCGCGATCGCGATCTCGAAGTCGCGCCCCGTCGAGTTGAAGGCGACGGCGACGGCGTCCTCGTAGCGAGAAGCCCAGCCTCGCGCTGACGATGTAGACGACGCTGAACATCGTGAAGAAGAAGATCGCCATCGGGACGGCCATCTCGAGGACGATCTGCGGACGGCGGAGGATGAGGTCGCCTTTCAGCGCGAACATCACGATCAGCGTGAAGAGCAACCCCAGGATGGACAGCGCGCTGAGACCGGGCTTCAGGCGTTCCATCGCGGCCTCGCCCCCATGCCGTACAACAGCCTGGCGAGTGAGCACGCCCGCCACGAGGGGCAGCCCCAGGTACAGCACGACGCTCTGGGCGACGACGGAGACGTCGAAACGGACGTCCCCGATGAGCAGACGGGCGTAAACGGGGATGAGGATCATCTGGATGACCGAGTTCAGGGCCACGAAGACGAGCGCCATCGGAACGTTGCCCTTGGCGAGGTAGGTGAAGATGATCACCATGGCGATGCAGGGCGCCAAGCCGTACAGGACGAGCCCGGTCCGCAGCTCGGGGTCAGCGACGAAGATGGTCGCCAACAGGACCATGAAGAACGGCGCTACCAGGAAGTTGAAGAAGAGGACGACGCCGAGCTGACGGGGCGAGCGGAAGGCCTGCCCGATCTCGGTGATGCGCACGTTCGTCATCGCCGGGTACATCATGAGGAACAGGCCGATCGGGACTCCGAGGCTGATCGCGTTCGCGACCGTCGGTTCGAACGTCCCGCCCGCGATCGCCTTCAGCGCGTCAATGGGCGGCGTCAGGGCGAAGTCCGAGATGGACAGCACGTTCCCGATGGCGATGCCGATCGCCATGCTCACGACGACAAACACCGGCAACAGCCGGAAGTCCTCCAGCCGAGCGAGGACCCGGACGGTCATCGCCCAGTCCCATCGACAGCGGCACGAGAGCGCATCATCGTCGAGTCTAGGGCTTCGAGTGGCTTGAAGGTCAAGCGGTCGGGTGTCCCTGACGCCACATCCGGGTGGATGAGGCGTGCCGTGCTCTCGCGCGGGGTCGCGGAACGATCATTGAGACAGCCACACGGCGATGTCGCCGAGCGGACGGGATCCGCCCGTAGGACATGACCTTGCCGTCGATCACGAGCCCCGGGGTGCTCATGATCCCGTACGTCATGATCTCGGCGTAGTCGGTGACCTTGCACGACCTCGGCGTCGACGCCGGCGATCGCGACGGCTTCACGAGCGTTCGCTTCGAGCCGCTTGCAGTTGTTACATCCGGGACCGAGGACTTCGATGGTCTTCATGATTGCGTTGCCTCCATTGTCCGAGCGTCGATAGCGCGCTGGGTCAGTAGATGAGGAAGTTGAACAGGTAGCCGATCATCAGGATCCCGATCGTGACGATCGTTGCGAAGACGGCGATGAGCGGCGTCTTGATGACCTTCTTGAGGATGACGAACTCGGGCAGGCTGATCGCGGTCATGGCCATCATGAACGCGAGCGTCGTGCCGACGGCCATACCCTTGCCGAGCAGGGCCTGAACGATCGGGATCGTGCCGGCGGCGTTCGAGTAGAGCGGGATCGCGAGGAGCACGACGAGCGGCACCGCCAACGGATTGCCGGGTCCGCCGATCGCCACCACGAGTTCGGTCGGCACGAAGCCGTGGATGAAGGCGCCGATCCCGATCCCGACGAGGATGTAGGGCAGGATCCGGCGCACGAGGTCCGTGGTGTAGGCCCAGGCGTCGCGGACCCGATCCTCAGGGGTGAGCCTCATCTCGATCGACGTCCCGGCCGTGCCCTGGAGCGCCCAGACGTATTCCTCGACGTAACGCTCCATGTGGAGCTTCCCGATTGCGAGCCCGCCGACGATCGCCACGGTCAGGCCGGCCGCCATGTAGACAAGGGCGATACCAGGGCCGAACAGACCCCACAGGAGCACCAGGGCAACCTCGTTGACCATCGGCGAGCTGATCAGGAAGGCAAACGTCACTCCAAGCGGCACACCTGCCTCGACGAAGCCGATGAAAAGCGGAACGGCCGAACAGGAGCAGAACGGGGTCACGATGCCCAGCGACGCGGCGCCGACCGTGCCGGCGAACTCCCCGCGCCCGGCAAGGGTTCCGCGCACGCGCTCGGGCGGGAAGAAGCCGCGGATCAGGGTGACGAGCGTGACGATCCCCAGGAGGAGCAGGAGAACCTTGGGCACGTCATAGAGGAAGAACGCCACGGCCTCGCCGACGTGGGTCCCAGGCTGAAGACCAAGGAGGTCGAAGGCGAACCACGCGGCGACCGGAGCGGCAGCGAACCAGGCGACCAGCCAGCCGATGACGGCCGCGCCAACGACCGCGGGGAATGGCAGCCGGCTCGAGCGCAGAGCGACGGTCGTCATCCGAGCAGGGCGCCGATCGCCCTCACGGCCGAGGCGCACGGCCGTCTCATCGAGCTCGTAGTACACCCAACGGGCGTCCGCCCGGTGTCGGCTCGCGCGGACGAGGCCGCCGTCGCGCAGGCGGGCGAGGTGCATCGAGACGTTGTTCTGCCGCTCACCGAGCGCCGCGGCCATCTCGCACACGCAATGCGGCCCGTCGGCGAGGATTCGCAGGATCCCCGCCCGAGTCCGGTCACCGATCAGCGCGGCTGCCGCGACCGCCTCGTCGACCCTTGGCGTCGCGAGGTTGAGGCGTAGTTCGGGCAGCATCGGGAGCTCGCGGTGCTTCGTCGACATCTCAACCTTCATTGTGTCAACGAACGCTGAGGTAACGAGGGCCGTCGGTCACCTCTCGCAGGGCCAAACGTCGGCCTCGTCTGGCGGCGACCGGCCGGGGGAGCGATTGCGTCGCCGACCGTCGAAGCATCACACTGGACGGCGATGGCCACCATCGAGCTCCACCTCCTCCGCCACGCCCACGCCGGCGATCCGGCGAAGTGGCGTGGCGACGACGACGTCAGACCGTTGTCGGCGAAGGGGCGCGAGCAGGCCGAACGGCTGGGCTCGCTCCTGGCCAAGGCCGGCTTCGATACCGACGCGATCATCAGCTCGCCCAAGGCTCGCGCCCGGCAGACCGCCGAGCTCGTCGCGGGTCGGCTCGGCCGCGAGGTGGTGATCGACGATCGACTCGGCCTGCCGTTGTCCCCGCAGACCGTCGAGGCCCTGATCCGGGACGCCGGCAACCCGGCCCGGCCGGTCCTCGTCGGCCACGACCCCGACTTCAGTGAGCTGCTGGCGCTGCTCGTCGGGACCTCCGAAATGCCGATGCGCAAGGGCGCCATCGCCCGGGTGGACATCGTCCGGCCCATCGCGGTCGGCAACGGCGTCCTGCGCTGGCTGCTGCCGCCGGAGCTGGTGCCCCCCGAGCGCGGCTGAGGCGCGGCGGCTGGGCCATGTCAGTCGCCCGCCGCGACCGGGAACGGGAGCGCGATCGGGTCGCTGGCCGCCCGGCTCCGACCCTCGGCGTCGAAGCGGTCGAGGCCGAGTCCCGAGGGATCGATGAGCTCGGTCCGCCCAGTCAGCAGGAGATCGGCCGCGACGCGCGAGACGGCGGGTCCCCACATCATTCCGTGACCGCCCGGCGACGCCACCCACAGGCCGTCGATCCGGTCGCCGCTCGGCAGCAGGCCCGGCGCCGAGGATCGGCAGGTGGTCCGGGGTGAAGTCGATCGTCGCTGCCCAGGCGCGGCGCAGGCCGAGGCCGCGCGCGGCCGGGACGAGCCGATCGAGGCGCCGGCGCATCCGGCGCAGGTACGGCCAATCGATCTCGCGGGCCGTTCCCGGCGGCTCATCCGGGTTGCTCATGCCGAACAGGAGGCCGCCCTCCTCGAGCCGCCAGTACAGGCCGCGGGCCAGGTCGAACACCATCGGCTGGCGCACGACGTCGAAGGCCGGCGCGGGCTCGGTCACGGCGACCTGGTGGCGGACGGCGCCGGCGGGGATGCGCAGCCCGGCCAGGCGGCCGACGTCACGGAGCATCGGGCCGCCGGTCAGAAGCACCTGGCCGGCCTCGATCGGGCCGGCCGTCGTGTCCACCCCGACCACCCGGCCGCGGACCGTGCGAATGGCGGTCACGGCGGTCCGCTCGCGCAGCTTCACGCCGGCCGCGACCATCGCCAGCGAATACGCCCGCACGTTGCGCGGTGGGTCGATCGCCCCGTCGCTATCGAGATAGCTCCCGCCGCGATGGCCGTCGGGGCTGAGGGTCGGGTTGACCGCACAGGCCTCGCTCGAAGTGAGCCAGCGGACGGGCAGGCCCTGGGCCTGCTGCATCGCGACGCGCGCCCGTCCCTCGCGCTCGTCGCTGGCCGTGATCGCGATGATCAGGTAGCCGAGCTCGCGGAAGCCCGAGTCCGTCCCGTAGCGGCTCTGCTGGAAGCGATAGAAGTCGACGGTCCAGCGCCCGAGGGCCACGGTGGCCGGCGTCCCGCCCTGCGCTCGGACGATGCCGGCGGCGCGACTGCTGGCACCCTGGCCGGCGAGGCTACGCTCGACCACGACGACTCGGCCGGCGCCCGCCTCGGCGAGAAACGTGGCCGCCCAGCCGCCGATCGTCCCGGCTCCAACGACCACCACGTCGGCTCGCTCTCGTCCCACCACCGCGACCTCCCGTCAGTCCAGCAGGGCGTCGCCCTCGACGCAGACCGCGGTGACGCCGAGCTCAACGAGCCGGCGGAACACGGACCGCCTGGTCACCGTCCAGGCGGCCACCTCGAGGCCCGCAGCCCGCGCGGCGCGGAGCGTGCGGACGCCGACGGCCGACGCGACCACCGAGACGCCGACGCAGCCGAGCTCGGTCGCGGCGGCGATCGTTTCGGGGGCGAGGTCCCGGGCGTTGAGCCAGCACGGCCAGCCCGGGACGAGGTCGCGCACGCGACCGATGGCCGCGGGATCGAACGACGAGATCACCGCGCCGTGGAGCTCCGGGCCGCGGCCCGCGGCGAGCACCTCGATGAGCTCGCGGCCGAACGGCTCCTTGAGCTCAACGTCGAGGAACGCCCGGCGCGGCAGCGCCACGAGGACGTCGGCCAGCCGCGGGACGCCGAGCCCCTCGAGCTCGGCAGCGCCGACCTCGCCGACGGGCTCCGGGCGGCCCTGGACGCGGGCGAGCGTCGCGTCGTGGACGACGACCGGCACGCCGTCCGCCGCCGCCCGGACGTCGAACTCGACCCCGTCGCAGCCGGGCAGCTCGGTGGCCGCCACGAGCGCCGCGAGGCTGTTCTCGGGCTCGGATCGGTGGTCGCCGCGATGGGCCAGCCGGAGGGTTCGCTCGGGGGCCATCAGCCGACCCGCAGGTGGGCCGCCAGTCCGCGGTGGTCGGACGGGTAGAGGGTCGGGTCGTCGGCCGCCGGGCGGTCGAAGACGAGCCGGCAGTCGTCGACCTTCACGGTGCCGCGGACCCAGATGTAGTCGAGGCAGTCCGGGTCCCCGTCGGTGTCCATCGCCGGTGCCTGGAGGCCCGACGGCCAGGTCACCAGGGGCTCGCTGCCGTTCGCCTCGTGATGGGCCGAGCGGAAGCCGGCGGCGAGCATCCGGGCGTAGGCCGGCTCCTGCGGATCAGCGTTGAAGTCGCCGACCACGATCTGGGCGTCGACCTCTGGGGCGACCATCAGCCAGTTGAGGAGCGCCTCGGCCTGCCGGTCGCGTTCCACCGCCGCGGGCACTTCGTGGTGGAGGTGGGTCACGGCGAACTGGACGCGTGAGCCACCCGGCAGCCCGACGACGACCCGGTGCGCGGCCCGGCTGAGGCCGAGATCGAGCCGCTCCGGGTCGCTCGTCTCGAGACCGGCGCGCACGAGCATCGCGTTGCCGTACTCGGGACGCCCGGCCCAGCCGCGGATCGCGCGGTACTCGGCCGCCCCGGCCGCCCCGATGACCCGGTCCTGCTGGAGGACGTAGACGACCTCCTGGAGCCCGATGAGGTCCGGCTGGAGCGCGGCGAAATCGGCCAGCAGGAGCGGCAGCCGTTCGTCCCAGCGGTCGGCCAGGTTGAGGATGTTGAGCGTGGCGACGTGGAGGCGATCCATCTCAGGCCGCGTCGGCGTCAAGGACCGGCAGGGCGAACGAGAAGGTCGACCCACGACCCTCCTCCGACTCGACCCGGATCCGTCCGCCGTGAGCCTCGACGACGTGCCGCGCGATCGACAGCCCGAGTCCCGTCCCGCCGCCCCGGCGGCGCGCCTTGTCGGCCTTGTAGAAGCGCTCGAAGACCCGGGCCTGGTCGGCCTTGGGGATCCCGATCCCGTGGTCCTCCACGGACACCACCACCTCCTCTGCTGCCGGTCGCACCCGGACCGTCACCTCGCCGCCGTCGGGGCTGAACTTCACCGCATTGTGGAGGAGGTTGACCATCACCTGCCCGAGCCGGTCCTCTGCCCCGCGCACCGGTGGGACGGCGTCCGGCACGTCGGTCCGGAGCTCGACGCCCTGGCGCTCGGCGAACAGTCGTAGCCGCTCGACGGAGGCGACCGCGAGACGTCCGAGGTCGACCTCGTCGACCATCACGAGCGGACCGCCCGACTCGATCCGCGACAGGTCGAGCAGCTCCTCGACCATCTGGACGAGATGATCGGTCTCGACCTCGATCTTGGCGATCCGGTCGCGCATCCGCGGCGGGATGGACTCCCCCGCCCCGTCAGCCTCGCGCACGAGCGTCTCGGCCAACAGGCTCACCGTCGTAAGCGGCGTCCGCAGCTCGTGCGACAGGTTGTCGATGAACTCGGCCCGGATGCGCTGGAGCCGGCGCAGCTCCGACACGTCCTGCATCATCAGCCACACGCCCCGGACCGGAGAGCGGCGGGCGCGCACGACGAGCGTCGGGCCGTCGTCGCGTCGGAGGGTCAGCTCGCCGTTCGCGGCGCCGAGCTCGCGGGCGGTCTCGGCGACGCCCTCGATCGTCGGGTCGATGAACGCCTCGATCGCGCTTCGTCCGACGAGCGAGCCGGGCGCCTTGCCGAGGAACTGGTGAGCGACCGCGTTGGCGACAACGATTTGCAGGTCGTCGTCGAGGCGGACGATGCCGATCCCGATGATGTCGAGCACGGTCGTCCGGTCACCCTCGACCGCTGCCGCCGGGCCCACTGGCCAGCGATCGCTGGACGAGGCGACGGATCTCCTCATCGACGTCACCCTCGCCGCTCGACGCCTCGGCTGCGTCGAGCGAGCGCCGAATGTCGGCGACGGTGCGGCCGCGGCGAGCGGCGGCCCAGACCGCGACCACGAGCGTCCCGGCTCCGACGACGATGATCCCGATCGCGAGCGCGTCCACGCGCTGAGCATCGCACACGCGGCGGCCGGAAAACCTCATGACTTCCGACGATCGTTCCTGCGCGGCGCGGGCTGGCGACTCGCATGGAGATCGTGTCCCTCGACGGGACGGTCGTCCTCGACCTCGAGGCCGCCGACGGCTCGGGCGTCGAAGCTCAGCCGCCGACGCACTGGCGGAGGCCTAGCCGGAGCTCGGGCCCGTCAGCCAGGCCTCGACGTCCGCGATCGGCCGGATCGACCGCTCGCCCGTCGCGCGCCGTGACCTCGACGCCGCCGGCCGCCAGCGAGCGCGGGCTGACCGTCAGATCCAGGGCAACCCGAGCAGCTCGGCGTCGGTGAACTTGACGCCCGGCGATTCGTCGCGATCGTCGTAAAGGAGCTCGCGCCCGGCGGCCCGCGCCGTCGTGGAGCGCCTCGGCCACCTCGGTCGACCTGGGGGTCGCTTCGCGCCCAACGACGACGAGGTGTGCCGCGTACGGTGCGACCTGGCCGGCCAGACGATCCCCTTGTCGTCGTGGTGCGCTTCGACGATGCAGGCACGTTCCGCCCGAGCGCCGATCCCGTACGAACCCATCACGATCGGGTGCTCCTGCGCCGGCGTCGCCGAGGTAGCGTCGCACCGAACGGCTCGCGTGTACTTCGTCCCGAGCTTGAAGATGTTGCCGACCTCGATGCCGTTGCGCAGGACGAGCGCGCGCCGCAGATCGGGCAGGCGTCGCCCTCCCGCGCGTTCCCGATGTCGGCGACGAGTCGGGCATGAAGTCGCGGCCGAGGTTGACGTTGCGCAGGTGGAAGCCGTCGCGGTTCGCGCCGGCGACGAGATTCGGCGAGCGCGCCGCCAACATCGTCGACCACGATCGTGCGTCGCTGGCGCCCCGATCGGCGACCCATATCCCGGCTCCATGCCGGCAGCGCCGGATTTCCTCGTCCGTGCGCCGGCCGCAGGCCGCCGCGGCCTTGACGGCGTTGGCGAGCTTGGTCTCGTTGACCTCGTGGTCGCCGCGCACGATCGCCGAGACGAGCCGGCCGTCGCCGTCACGAAGAAGCGGCCTTGGCGTCTCGCGCAGGCATCGATCCGCAGGAAGGCCGCCAGCGCGGCGATTGTCGTCGTGTCCGGCGTCGCGACCTCCTCGACCGGCAGCGGCTCCGTCTGCGCGCCGGCTGGCCGGCGTGACCGCAGCGACCTGGCGGTTCGCCGCGTAGCCGCACGTTCGCACAGGACCAGGACGTCCTCGCCGGCCGGGTTCAGGACCATGAACTCGTGCGCCCGGTGCCGCCCATCATCCCGACGTCGGAGCGCGACCGCGATCGCCTCGAGCCCGAAGCGCGCGAAGATCCGGGCGTAGGCCCCGATGGAGCTGGTAGCTCGCGTCGAGCCCGGCCTCGTCGAGGTCGCAGCAGTAGGCGTCCTTCATCATGAACTCGCGGACCCGGATCAGCCCGCCGCGGACGCGGCTCGTCGCGGAACTTGGTCTGGAAGTGGTAGACGCATCGATCGGCAGCTGGCGGTAGGACGACGATGTCGCGCAGCAGGTCGGTAACGACCTCCTCGTGCGTCATCGCCAGGACCATGTCGCGGCCGGCGCGGTCCTTGAACCGGGCGAGCTCCGGGCCGATCGGCGTCGTAGCGCCGGTCTCCTGCCACACGTCCGCCGGCTGGACGACCGGCATCGAGAGCTCCTGGCAGCCGATCGCGTCCATCTCCTCGCGGATGATCTGCTCGACCTGCGTCGTGACCCGGAAGCCCGAGCGGCAGCAGCGAGTAGATGCCCGGAGCCGAGCTGGCGGACGTAGCCGGCCCGGACCAGGAGGCGATGGGACGGCATCTCGGCATCGGCCGGGTCGTCGCGGAGCGAGGTGAAGAACAGCTTGCTCAGGCGCATAGCGGAAAGGAAGGGCCGGCCGTCGCCCGCGACGTCCGATCGGCGCGACGTTCCGCGATCAGGTCGGGCGGCGGAACACATATCCGACGCCGCGGACGGTGTGGAGGAACGTCGGGGTCGGGGATCGGCCTCGATCTGGCCGCGCAGCCAGTGGATGTGGACGTCGACCGTCCGCGATCTCGCCCGCATAGTCGTAACCCCAGACGTGCTCGAGCACCTGGTCCCGTGTGAATACCTGCCCCGGGTGACGGAGCAGGAATGCCAGCAGCTCGAAGGCCTTCGGCTTCACCGGAGCGGCCCGCCCGTCGCGCAGGATCCGGTGGCCGGCGAGGTCCACCTGGACGCGACCGAGCTCGACCCCGCGGTGCCTCCTCTCGGCGCCCGAGTTCGGTCCGCCGCATGAGGGCCCGGATCCGGGCAATCAGTTCGCGTAGGCTAACGGTTTCGTCACGTAGTCGTCGGCGCCGAGCTCGAGTCCAACGACCTTGTCGACCTCGGAATCCGGCGGTGAGCATCAGGATCGGACGGGCGATCGGCGAGCACGATCCGACAGACCTCGACGCCCGGCAGCTCCGGGAGCATCAGTTCGAGAAGATCGCGATCCGGGGCGGCGAGGAACTGGGTCCAGCGCCTCCGGCCGTCGGCCGCGGTCACGACCGGAAGCCCTCAACTCGAGGCGTCGGCCAGGGTCTCGCTGAGGGTCGGCTCGTCGTCGACGACGAGGATCGTGCGTGCCATCTGAACGGATGGTAACCCGCCGCCGTTAACAATCGGTCAACGCCGGTGCTAGGACGCGACGCCGAGCGGTGCGAGCGCGCGACGACGCCGGTGCGGAGACGCGAGGCCGGCGGTGGAGAGAGGACGCGAGACGAGCCGCCGGTGCGAGGACGCGACACCAGCGGGAACGCTAGACTTCGCCGGCGGAGGAGGAGAGCGTTGTCCTGGTTCGCCACGCGCATGGGTCGCCGCTCCCTGCCGGTCGGCAAGTACCGGCCGGGGGACCCGCGGCCGAGCTGCCGGAGGCCGATCGGGAGACGATCGATGCCTTCCATCGCCTGTACTACCAGACCTGGCGGACGGGCAAGGGCACCATCGACCTGCTCGTGGTTCGGCCATCGCACGCTCAAGTGCCCGTTCGACCTGTGGACCTACCAGGAGATCATCGTCGACACCCGGCCAGACGTGATCGTCGAGTCGGGCACCGCCTTCGGTGGCAGCGCGCTCTACCTGGCGACCGTGCTCGACGCGCTGGGACACGGCCGGATCCTGTCGATCGACACCGAGAAGCGCGGCAAGCTCCCCGCGCCATCCGCGGATCGAGTACGTCTCCGGGTCGTCCGTCGACCCCGCGATCCTCGACCGGATCCGGACGGAGACGAAGGGCGGCCGGACGATGGTGATCCTCGACTCGGATCACTCGCAGGCGCACGTCGAGGCCGAGCTGGCGGCCTACCAGGGACATCGTCAGCGTCGGCTGCTACCTCATCGTCGAGGACACCGACATCAACGGCCACCCCGCCCGGCCAGAGTTCGGTCCGGGCCCCTGGGAGGCATCCAGGCCTTCCTCGCCACGACCGACGGCATTCGAGGTCGACCGATCGCGGGAGCGGTTCCTGCTCACGCTGAACCCGGGCGGCTATCTCCGAGGCGCCTGCGTTGAAGGAGGGCGGAGCTGACCACATGGGCGAGCGAGTTCGTCGATCGTGCCGCTGGCTCCGCGCGCCGCCTGGCGCGGCGGGTCCGCAGCGCGGCCCGCGCCTTCCGGACCCCGCCCGGCTGCGGCCATCAAGATCGGGCCGTCCCGCCCGCCGACCGGGTTCGAGCCGCTGACCGAGCACCAGCAGGCCGTCGTCGACGACTTCCACCGGCTCTACTACGAGCAGCGCGTCGACGGGCGACGGACGGTGATCCTGTCGTGGCTGGGCTGGCCGATGTTCAAGAACCCGTTCGACCTGTGGACCTACCAGGAGATCGTGACGGCGACGCGGCCGGAGCTCATCGTCGAGTGCGGCACGCGTTACGGCGGAGGCGCGTTGTTCCTCGCCTCGCTGTTCGACCTCATCGGCGGCCCCGGCGAGGTGCTCACGATCGACACCGACACCACCCCGAAGCGACCGGTCCATCCCCGGATCCGCTATGTCGCCGGATCGTCGGTCGACCCGGACGTCGTCGCCTCGGTCCGCGCGGCGGCGAAGGGCCGGCGGACGATCGTGATCCTCGACTCCGACCACTCGGCGGCCCACGTCCGCAAGGAGCTCGAGATCTACCCCGAGCTCGTGAGCGTCGGGCTGCTACCTGATCGTCGACGACACGGACATGGGCGGCAACCCGGTCTGGCAGGACGAGGATCCGGGTCCGATGGCGGCCCTCGTCGACTGGCTGCCGACGACCGACGCGTTCGCGTCCGATCCGGATCGCGAGCGGTTCATGCTGACCCTGAACCCGCGGGGCTTCCTCAAGCGCGTCCACTGATCCAGTGCTCGGGCTCGCCTGGAGCCGGGCGCCGAGCCGGCTGGTCGGTCTCGGAGCCGGGCCTCGAGCCCGGCGCGGCCTAGGAGCTCGCGATCAGGGGCCGCGTCGAGCGCGGCGATCGCCGCGTCCAGGCGCGCCAGCGTGCGCTCGTGGCCGAGCGCGACGAGCGTGTCGAAGAGCGGCGGCGTGGCCGTTCGGCCGGTGACCGCGACGCGGATCGCCATGAACAGGTCGCCGGCCTTCCAGCCGCGCTCCTCGGCGAGGCGCCGCAGCGGCGGCTCCAGCTCGTCGGCCTCGAAGCTGACGCGACCGACGTCGGCGATCGACCTCGCGCGCGGCGGCCAGCCCGGCGACGGGTCGTGGGCGGTCCCAGCGCTTCGGGACGAGCATCGCGTCGAGTCGAGCACGCTCGACGAAGAGGAAGCCGACGAGGTCGCCGATCGCGCCGAGCGTCGGCAGGCGCTCCTGCACGAGCGGCACGAGGGCGCGGATCTCCTCGTCGGACGGCATGCGGTCGATGCGTCCCGCGAGGCTGCGCTCGAGGAACGGCCGCAGCCGCTCGACGAGCTGGTCCGGCGAGAGCCGGCGGATCCACTGGCCGTTGAGCCACTCGAGGCGCTCGCGGTCGAAGACCGCGCCGCTCTTCTGGACGTGCGTCGAGCTCGAAACGGGCGACGAGCTCGTCGAGCCCGAGGATCTCCTCCTCGGTGCCGGTGGACCAGCCGAGCAGCGCCAGGTAGTTGACGAAGGCCTCGCGGACGAAGCCCTCGGTCGAGGTAGTCGGCGACGCGACGTCTGGCTCTTGCGCTTGCTCATCTTCGTGCGATCCGGGTTGAGGATCAGCGGCAGATGCGCGAACTGCGGCAGCTCGTGGCCGAGCGCCCGGAACAGCAGGATGTGCTTGGGCGTGTTGGACAGGTGGTCCTCGCCCCGGATGACGTGGGTGATCTGCATCGCCGCGTCGTCGACGCAGACCGTGAAGTGGTACAGCGGCGTCCCGTCGGCGCGGACGATGACGAAGTCGCCGCCGAGGGCGTCGGTGTTGATCTCGACGCGGCCGCGGACGAGGTCGTCGAAGGCGATCACGCCCTCCGCCGACGCGGAAGCGGAGCGCCGGCCGGCGACCCTCGGCCTCGCGCGCGGCGCGCTCCGTCGGGCGTCAGATGGGCGCAGCGACCGACGTAGCGGGGCGGCCGATGCTCGGCCTCGGCCGGCTGCCGGTCCGCCTCGAGCTCCTCGGCGTGCAGTAGCACGGATAGGCGAGGTCGCGCGCGAGAAGTCGGTCGGCGGCCTCCTCGTACAGCGGCAGGCGCTCCATCTGGCGGTACGGGCGCGTACGGCCCGCGGGCATCCTCGCCCGCGACCGCCGGACCCTCGTCCCAGGTGAGCCCGAGCCAGTGCAGGCCGTCGAGGATGTCCTTCTCGTAGGCGATCGACCCGCGCGCCTGGTCGGTGTCCTCGAGCCGCAGGACGAACATGCCGCCCGAGTGCGCGCGAACAGGAAATTGAAGAGCGCGGTCCGGGCCGTGCCGATGTGGAGCGGGCCCGGTCGGGCTCGGCGCGATCCGAACCCGGACGCGGTCCCGCGGATCGGTGCGGTCATGCGTTTACGAGCTGGCTGCTCGGTCAGCCGGCCGATGGTAGCCCGGCGATCCGAGGCGACGACGGGCTCGACGCGGTCAGTCCGTCGCTCGCGCCGGCACCTGGTGGAACAGCGCCGGATCGGCTTCGCCCGGCAGGGTCTGGATGAGGCGGCCGGCCGAAGGCCCAGCGTCGCCCGGCCGCGCGGGCCCTCGAGCGTGATCGAGTCGAGCGACTCGGACCGGGCGAGGACCGTGATGTGGGCGCCCGGCGTCAGGGCGCGCGCCTCGAGGTACGACAGCAGCGCCGTGTCCTCCTCGGCCTCCTCGGTGATCCGGTAGATCGTGGCGTGCTCGCCCGCTTCGAGTCGCGCTCAGCGGGATGCCGGGCGGGCGGCGCCGGGCCTCGCGGCGTCGATCGGGTTGCCGTGCGGGCACGTCTCGGGGTGGCCGAGCATCTCGTCGAGCCGGGCCTCGACGCGGGGCGAGATCGCGCCCTGGAGCCGGGCCGCCTCCTCGTCCGACTCGGCCCAGCCGAGGCCCACGACCGCGGTCAGGAGCCACTCGAGCAGCGCGTGGCGTCGGAAGATCGCGTCGGCCGCGGCGCGGCCCGGGGTCGGTCAGGACGAGATCGCGGCCGCCGGTCCCGCCGACTGGGCGACGAGCCCGTCGGCCGTCAGCCGCCGGAACATCTCGCTCGCCGCCTGGGTGGAGACGCCGAGATGCCGGCCGACCTGCGCGGCGGTCACCCGGTGCCGTCGACGGCCATGACCCGCAGCGCGAGGAGATACTCCTGGGCCGCCGCCGAGATCTCGTTCGCCGTGTCGGTCCGCCGGGTCACGGCCTCATCGTACGCGACGGCCGCGCCACGGCGGGAGCTCCACGCGGCCGCTCAGGGCGATCCAGATCCCGCCCAGCCAGGCGGCCGCGAGCACGATCCTCAAGACGGCAGCCGTGCCGTCCGGGGTCTGCGCGCCCCCGACCGCGATGAGGACGGGCGTGGCCAGGAGGCCGACGGCGAGGAACGCGCCGGACCCGTAGGCGCGCGATGAGCGCCAGCCGCGGGACGGCCGGCGAGCAGGCCGATGATCAGCAGGTGGATCGGCCAGATCCCGGCCTTGAGCGGATCGGCGCAGACGAGGCTGGACCCCGGAGCAGGCGGGCATGAGCTCGGTCAGGATCGCCAGGCCGACGCCGATCGGGATCCAGCCGAGGACAGCCAGCACGGCTGCGACCGGGCAGCGTCGGATGGCCGCGCGACGCGCAGCCCCGCGCTCGATGGCGGGACGAAGCCGCGGAGTTGGCGACCGGTGGGCCGGACGGTGCACCGGGTCCGCCGGCGGTCGCGGTCCGGCCGACCGCGCCGGTCGGATCCCAGCGCCCGTCGCCGGCGGTCGAGCCGGACGGCCGGCGGCCGGTCCGACGCCGATCGCCGGACCGGTCGGCGGGCCGCCCGCCGCTGCGGCGGCCCTCCCGGTGAGCCGATCGGCCCGGCGCCGGTTCCGGCGGGTCGCGTGGCCGACGTGGCGGTCGAGGCTCGGGCCGCGTCCGGAGGGCTGCCTGGGCTCGGCGCGCGGCCGGCGGCCGCTCGATCGGATGGTCGCACCGGCGGCCCGAGCTCCCGTCGTCGGGCGTCGCGTCCGGGTCGGGTGCCGGGTCGCGTTGCGCTCGGCCGGACCGGCCGGGACGGCCGCGCCGCCGACGCCCCGCCGCGAGCGGGCGAGGTATTCCGGGCCGTGCTTCCGCGGATCGGCGTATTCCTTCGGGTTGATCGTCCAGTACGTGCCCTGCCGGCCGCCGTACCAGGTCGCGCCCTCCCAGGCCGGATCGCGGTTCTTGTCGGCGCCGTCGTAGCTCGTCGAGCCGATCGTCGCCTTCGGCCCGCGACTCGGCGCGATCGTCGACCGGCCGTCCCGCCGGTCGCGCTCGGACCGGCGCCCGGTCGATCCGGCGGCCGGATCGGCCCAGCCGGCGACCGGTCGGTCCGGCCCGTCGGCCGCACCGGCCCCACCCGTCGTTCGGCGCCGGTCGGCCGTGGAGCCCGGGCTGGCCGTCGATGGCCCGCCAGGTCGCGGGCCGGAGCCGCGGACCGGCCGGTCCACCGCTCGCCGGCCGGGCCGGCGCGTCCGGGCCCGGTTCGCCTCGCGCGTGGCCCGGGCGCCGGGACGCATCGGCCTGCCACGGCGCGGCCGGCGGCGGCGCCGGGCGGGTCGCCGGCGCTCGGCCGACGATCGCCGCGGCCACGGCCCCGCTCGTCGATCAGCATCTCGTAGGCCGCCTGGATCGCCAGGAACCGCGGCAGGGCGCCTCGCCGGCCGAGTCCGGGTGGTAGAGCTTGGCCAGCTGGCGGTAGGCGCGCTTGATCTCGACCTGGCTGGCGCCGGGCGGCAGACCGAGCGTCCGGTACGGATCGCCGTGATCGATCGCTGCGGTCGTCAGCTCCGGTCGATGCCGAGGTCGCCTCAGCCGATCAGCTCGCCGACGGGCGCGAGCTCGAACTCCGGGATCGCCTCGGCGCCGTCCGGCCGTGCGGATCGAGCGACCGCCGGCCGGTGATAGCGCGCGAGCTCGCGGAGGGGCTGCGCCGTCGAGGACGCCGGCCTGGCGAAGCGCCTCGACCGTCGCCGCCCAGGACGCGCGCTCGTGGCCGCCGCCGTCCTCGATCTTGACGCCATGCCCGTGGCCGCGGTCGCGCCGAGCGGCCGTTGCCGGGCCGCGCGCCGGCCAGGATCGCGAGCCCGCAGGCCTCCTTGCCGCCCTTGCTGACGATCCGGCCGGGGACGGCCTTCATCAGCGACGTGTCGAGCCGTTCGCGCGTCCCGGCGACCATCTCGGGGTTGGCGAGCATCGCGTCGCGGATGATCGTCAGGGCCGGCGCACCGCTCGCGCGCGGGTCCGATCGCGGGGATGGCCGACGGGTCGGCCAGGAACGCGTAGGCCCGCGCGACTCCCGCAGCGGGAACGCGTAGGTCGGCACGCCGCAGCCGTCGATCGCGGCGACAGGCGGTCGGGCGTCGTTCCGAAGCCGCGCGCGACCGCGCGCCGGTAGGCGACCTGCGCCGGATGGTCGTCCTGCCAGTAGGTCTCGAGCGGCCAGCCGCGCAGCCGCGCCAGCAGGAGGATCGACGCGTGCTGGCCCGAGCACATGTGGCGGATCGGACTGGGCCTCTCGCCGTCGCGGGCCAGCCGGGCGGCGGTCAGCGCGTCGAGCGGCATGCCCTCGGCGCCGCAGGCGAGGACGCGTCTGGCTGACGCCGGCCCGCCGGAAGATCCCCTGGAGCGTCCGGACGTGGAGGTCCTCGCCGGAGTGGCTGCTGGCCATGACCGCGATCTCGGCCGGGGAGAGGTCGAACGCCTCGATCCCGCCCGCCTCGATCAGCGCGACCAGGCCGAACGGCTTGATGCACGAGCGGAGCGTGACCATCCGGTCGGCGTCGCCGAGGAGGCGCACGAGCCGGCCGTCCGCGTCGGCCTCGACGATGTGACCGCGATGCTCGCTCTCGACGATGCGGCCGCGGATCTGGCGGACGAGGACCGGCGGGGCGCCGCCGGCGGGCCGGCGCGCGACGGCCGGGCCGGCGTCGGCCGGGAGCGTGCGGCGGCGGATCGCGGTCGACGGTCACGTGCTGATGCGGTCCTCCGGCACGGCTCGCGGAAGGCGAGGATACCGCGCCGCGGCCGGGCGCACGCCGGGCCGACGGGCCGCGACCCGGTGCTACGATGCCGGGAGCCGCCGGTCCGCCCCGGAGGAGCCCCGGTGACCCAGCCATCGCACCTCGCGAGCTTGCCGAGCCTGCACGTCTCGACGCATCCGGCCGTGCACCACAAGCTGGCGTTGCTGCGCGACGTACACGGAGCCGAAGAAGTTCCGCGAGCTGGTCCGGGAGCTCTCGTGGCTGCTGGGCTACGAGGCGCTGGCCGACGGCCGGGTCGGCCGTCACGGTCGAGACGCCGCTCGAGACGATCGCGGCGCACGAGCTGGCCGACCGGATCGGGCTCGTGCCGATCCTGCGCGCCGGCCTGGGCATGGTCGACGCGATGCTGGAACTGATGCCGACGGCCGAGGTCTGGCACCTGGGCCTGTTCCGCGACGAGCGGACGCTCCGACCGGTCGAGTACTACAACAAGCTGCCCGACTCGGCGACCGTGGAGGTCTGCCTGATCCTGGATCCGATGCTCGCGACCGGCGGCTCGGCCACGGCCGCGATCGAGGTCCTCAAGCGCTGGGGCGCCACGCGGATCAAGCTCGTCAACCTGATCGCCGCGCCGGAGGGCGTCGCCGCCGTGACGGCGGCCCACCCCGACGTGCCGATCTACGCGCGGCGCTGGACCGGCAGCTCAACGAGCAGGGCTACATCGTGCCCGGCCTGGGCGACGCCGGCGACCGCCAGTTCGGGACGGGCCACTAGCCAGACAGAGCTGGTAGTGGTGGCTAGGATCTCCTTGTCGCCTCCGTCGCGCGGGCGCGAACCGGCCCGATGAGCAGCAAGGCGCGTCGCCCGACGTCGGCCCGAGACGGGGGCGAACCCGACGCGACATACTCGAGGACGACCCCGTCAAGCAGCGCGCCCAAGGCCCGGGCGGTTGCGTCGACGTCCATGTCTGCTCCGACCTCGCCGTCGGCCAGGCCTTCCTGGAGGACGACCGACGCGACGCCCACGATCCTCTCCCGCCGGCGGGCGACCGCGTCGCGAATTGCCGGCTTGCGCGACGCTGCCGCCCATGCCTCGGCCAGGAAGGCCGGCACCCCGGGAGCCTCGATCGTGTAGCGGTACCAGCCCGCGATCGCGCGGGTCAACTTGGTGCGGACCGAGCCATCGGACCGGACCTCAGCGAGGACGGCGTCGCTCTCGGCCTTGTTGGCCGCGAGCACGCATTCGCGGATGAGTTCGTCTTTGCTCGCGTAGTAGGTGTAGATCGACCCGACCGAGAGCCCCGCCGCGCGAGCCACGTCGTGCGTTGTCGCCTCGTGGAAGCCCTTCGCGACGAACACGTCGCGAGCGGCGTGGAGGATCGAGTTTCGCGTCGCCTCCTCCCGCCGAGCGCTGATCTTGGGCATTGGAGCGTCCTATAAAGCTGAACGACTGCTCACTCATGATGACCCCATCACCGGTTCATGTAAATGTGCCAGATGGCACTGCAAAGAAACTGAACCATCGTTCAGGATAACGTCATCGAGATCCGCATTGAGGGCCAGATGTGATGACGATCCACAACAACGCGGCCAGGACCGAGCTCAGCCACCGCGTCGACACTATCGGATGGGGCCTGCTCTTCGTCGCGACCGGCGCCGTGAGCCTCATGCCATCGATGCCGGACGGCGCATGGCTGATCGTGGCTGGGCTCGCGATGCTCGGCGCGAGCGCCGTCCGGGCATGGCTCCACCTGCCGCTCTGGGGCCTGACGATCGTCATCGGCATCGTCGCCCTTGCAGCCGGGATCTTCACCGTCGCCGGGCTTACGACGGCGGTCGGCCCACTCGTCCTGATCGTGCTTGGCCTGACCTTGATCCTCGGTGCCCTGTACCGGACCCAGCGAGGTTCGGCTGGCGCGTCGTTCGCGCGCACCAACTAGGAGGTCGAGATGTCCATCTCGCTGCGGGACCGGATCGCGACCGTACTGGTCGTGACTGCGACCCTCGTCTATGGTCTCTGGCTCGTCGGTCCACTCGGCGGGCTCACCGCGGGCTCGATCGCGATGGTCGTCCTCACCCTCGGTTTCGTGGCATCCGCGTCTGCGGTCGTGCCGGGATTCGCCGCGCTCCTGTCGGGATCGAGGCTCTACCTGGCCCTCGCGTCCCTCGGCGGAGCCGTCGCGCTCACCTGTGGCGTCCTGACTGTCGCCCAGGCGACCGGCAATACCCTCACGATCCTCGTCGCGGTGACGATCGCGCTGTGGGCGGCCGCCACGGCCCGGCATACGCTCGCTCGCCGGACGACCACGGTCGCGATCGGCTGAACCGGATCGTCAACGGCGACAAAGCGTTTCGGCACGCTGGGTCGCCGGCTATCGTGTTCCTAATCACCCGGCGGGCGTCGTCCCGGTGTCGGTGGCCGGCCCGGTGGAGTCGGCCGCCGCAGCGCCGGAGTCCGCGGCGACGGCGGCCGCCTTGATCGCGCCGGCGGTCTCCTCGTCGACCGGTACGGTCTTGACCTCCTGGGCGTCGGGCATCTTCAGTCGGACGTCCTCGGCCTGCGTCGCCGCAGACGAGGCACAGGATGCCCGACGTGCCGGGCGTGATGACCTCGGCGAGCTCCTTCTCGACCTCGACCCGGTGGTACAGGTTGCGCGCCTTGCCGGCGGCGGCCCCGGCCACGCCGAGCGTCACCGCACCGGCGACGATCGTCGCCGGCAGGAAGATCCCGGCCACGACCCCACCGACGATGCCCCACTTGAGGCCCTTGCGGGTGCTGTGCTCGGTCATCTTCTGGATGTGGATCTTGCCCGTCCTCGGTCGCCCTTCGCCACGAGGACGCCATCGATGTGGAGCGAGCCGTCGATCTCGGCCGCGAGCAGCCGGTCGTAGATCGCGATCGCCGACTGGGTGTCGGCGAAGCGCGCCACGATCAGGGCATGATCGCCTTCGGCGGCGACGAGGCCCTCGGCCACGACACCCTTCTCGTCCGCGACCTGTGCCGGCGACGACCACGACGTCATCGGTTGGCTGGGAGGTCTCATCCGTCATCCTGGAACTCTCCAATCTGGGTCACGCGGCCTGCGGCGGCTCGGCCATGCCGAACGCGGCCTTCACTTCGGCGGTGCTCGCCTTGGCGCGACCGCCACCGAGCCGCCCAGCCTACCGGTCACCGGCACGGGCAGCTGCCCGAAGCACCAAGTAAATCATGACACCGTTCCAGCCGCTTGTGACTCGGGGCCGCACGACCACCCCTCGGTGCGGGGCCCGCCGGGACCGGTTGGTCAGTCGGCGTCGAGCAGCTCGAGCACGGGGGCCATCGCCTCGAGCGAGCCGGGCGTCTGGGGGTGGAGCAGGAGCTCGAGCTGGGTGAAGCCGGCCGCCCGGAACGGTTCGGAGCGCGTCGGCGATCTGCTCGGCCGAGCCGCCGATCATCGCGCCGAACATCCCGGTCGCCCCCGCGGGTTCGAGCGGCGCGACGACCACTCCGGCCGAGCGGCCGACCGACCCCGGGTCGCGGCCGACCTCGGCGCACGCCTCCTCGAACGCCGCGACCCGCGGACCGAGCTCGCTGACGGCACTCGCCTCCTCGGCGTAGCAGCTCCACACGTCGGCGAGACGGGCGGCGTGGCGGTAGCCCTTCGGTCCGTGGCCGGCGAGCACGATCGGGATCGCGTTCGGACGCGGACCCGGCGGGAGCTGCGCCAGGTCGCGCGCGACGTGGTAGTTGCCCTCGAAGTCGGCGCGGCCCTGCCGCGAGCAGCGGGACGACGATCTGGAGCGCCTCCTCGAACCGGTCGTAGACGTGGTCCTCGGGCAGCCCGAAGGCACGAGCGCCGCTGCCCGCGTGGCCGGCCCCGAGCCCGAGGACGAACCGGCCCGCCGCTGATCTCGTCGATCGTCGCGGCCGCCTTCGCGGTGATCCCGGGGTTGCGATGGAGCGACGAGAGGACCCAGGTCCCGATCTTGATCCGCGACGTCGACGGCGGCGATCGCGGCCGGGATCGCGACGCCGTCCCAGAATCCGTAGCGCGGCCCGTCCTTGACCATCCGCCCGATCAGCTCGTCGGGCGTCCAGACGGTGTCGAAGCCCATCGCCTCGGCGCGGACGGCGAGATCGCGGTGCTCCGCCCAGCCGACCGTTGACCCGTCGGTCGTCGACCGCCAGGTGCTGAGCACGACGCCGATCTCGAACGAGCGCATCGGGACCTCGAGGAGCGGGGCGAGGTTCAGAAGTCTAGCCGTCGCCGAGGGCGGTCAGCCGCGGCACAACCCACAGCGTCGATCGGGCAGCCGCGGGCGATACCACGGTGCCCCACCATCCGCGCTCCGTGGCGGTCGTATTTCGCGTGGTAGGCGTCGGAGAGCTCGGCGTCGATGAGCGTGATCGGGCTCGGCGAAGGTCACGTCACGCTCCACTCCCCGCGCCCCGGATCCGACCCTCGCCCGCGGCCTGCGCCCGTACGGAACCAGCCGTTGTCGGGACCGTACGCCGAGCGCACGTAGATCTCGTCCCCGAGGCGCGCCACCCAGATCGTGACGAACCGCCGCAGCGAGCCGTCGGCGCGTCGCGAGGCGAGCCCGATCTCCTCGGCCCGACCGATCCGATCGAGCTCCTCCGGGGTCCATCCGCTCATGCCGGCTGGTCCGGCTCGGCTGCGCCGTACTCGTCGTCGCTGACCAGCTCGCCCCACTGGCTCTCGGGGCCCTCGGCGGGCGCCTCCCAGATGGCGAGGTGGGTCATGAACCGGTCGGGCGCGGCGCCGTGCCAGTGCCATTCGCCGGGCGGCGTGTGGACCGTGTCGCCGGCGCGGAT